>NZ_JBDVOC010000017.1:0-423755 GCF_039969275.1 Eudoraea sp. | reverse complement strand
TACAAGTACTATAAACAATAAAACAATGTTTCTTTTTAACCGAGTGTTTTTGATTATTACATTATTCGGAGAATAACAAAATAAATTGATAATGGGCAATAAAAGAAACGCGAACTCATTAATACTTAATAGCACCCCAGGTAATGGCAAATAGGATTTTTCATTCGTAGGTAAAAAAAACCCAATAAATAGAATTATATAAAATATACGATTGAAGAGTGAATGCATCTAAAAATTAAGTTTTATTTCAGAAATAAGAATTAGAATTTGCTTTTTTTAATTAGGTTTAATGGGTCATTATTTTTAAAATACTCAGATCTTGTCATCCTTAAAGTAAAAGGACTAATTAATCATATAATGCCTGACTATAGATTACAGACAAAAAGTTAAGTCATACAAGGCCCTTACTTTCAGGCATACCGAAATGTTGTAAAAAAAACACTCTTTAAATGTTTCTTTTTAGGGGCTACCTCTTTTGGAAGCTTACTTTATGTTTCATTTAAAGAACGCTATAGTTAATATTACGCCAAAATCATGAAGAGGTAAAGATTTGTCTGTCAGGATGTTGGAAAAATCGATTAAAGTATAATAATTGCAGGTATGGAAGCGAAGAAAAAGATACCAAAATCAAAGTAAATAGGGGACGAAAGTTGAATACCAACTACTCTCTGCCAAAACCGGTCTTTGAATAGAAGAGCTCAAATCGAAGCTCTTGGATGATGTCAATGCAGGGGTTTTAAGAAATAATGAGACTATTGTGACTAATAGCAGGCATTATGATGCATTAATAAAAGCCTTGGAGGAGATTAAAAAAGTGCAGCTGGGGCTGCAGGAAGGTTTATCTGGCGATCTATTGGCCATTGATATCCGGCAGGCGCTTTATCATTTTGGAGAGATTACCGGAGAGAACACCACCGATGACCTTTTAGGGAATATTTTTGCCAATTTTTGTATCGGAAAGTAACCACTATAAAAAGGCCATAGGAAACATACTAAAAGTGGTTATTTATCGCTAGATTCAACGATTATTTCAATCTTCTAATATATTTTTTATTTTGTAATATAGTAGTCAATGAGGTAATTCAAAGTAATTCTTGTACGCCATAGATATATTCTTTGTTGAGGTCGAACTTGCCCCTGGTACCAGCAACATTTTAAGCAAGAGAGTTTTTAAACATGGGCATTGTATGGATAAGTATTCAGGTGATTTAGGGTTTATATGATTACACCTTTTCTGTATGCGATTTAACTTAAAACGAATATTTGATTGTTTAGTAAACCAGTCTTATGAAATCTACCAAAACAGCCAAGAAAAACACGTATCTGACATGCTGAAACTATGTTAAAATCAAAGAATTATTATCTTAGTTCTTATAAGTGGGATATAGGTAATAACTTTATCCAATTGTTATGGGCTATAATATAAAATTGAAAAAGGAAACTTACATGAGCAAAATTGACAAAGAAAAAATCAAATTAAGAGCATTAACAAAAGAAGATGCGAAAATCTCTTGGACATGGCGTAATAATGAAAATATGCGATATTTTTATTCTGGTCATCCTTTTTTCATAAACCAAGAAAAAGAAGAAACATGGATAACAAGAATATCTGCTTCTGATATGCCATTAACTTCATTTGGAATAGAAGAAGTAGAAACCAATTCTTTAATTGGAATGTCATTCCTGAAGGATATAAATTTAATCCATAGAAATGCTGAGTTTGCTGTTTTTATTGGTGAAGAAAATGCCAAGGGTAAAGGATATGCAAAAGAAGCAACAATAAAAACAATAGAGTTCGCTTTTAACAATCTAAATCTCAATAGAGTTTTCCTAAAAGTTCAAGAAGACAATACTAATGCAATAAAACTGTATGAAAAATGCAAATTTAAAAAAGAAGGAATTTTAAGAGAATGTATTTACAAGAATGGGCATTATTTAAATAAGATTATAATGTCTATTCTTAAATCAGAACATATTGATGAATAACAAATTACAGCCCATAACATGGATAAAAATAATAGCCGAGACAGTAGTAAATTCAAGGGTTGTTGCCCGTTTCAATTTTTTTGTAATTTGATAGTTTTGAAGTCCACAATCGGCTACTACACTTTTAATAACCTTTTTCTTATATTGTCATTTAGAACATAAGCCTTTTAATTCTAACATTTACTACTTCATAAAACTTTACTTTCAAAATGCGTTATTTGATAATAATAATACTCCTTAGTTCCTGTCAGAGCAACCCAAAATTAGAAGTATTAAAAAAAGAAAACGAGTAATTGCAAATTAAGGTCGATAGCACAAAGAACGAACTTCATAAATGCGAGATGTAGATTGATTCTTATAAGGGGATGCCTCTAAATATTTAGTTAATGGGCATCTATGGATATAATATACTACCAGAGGATGAACAATGGGACACACTATGGGATAAAGGAGAGTTTCTGACCAACCTAAAATTGATAGATAAATCGTTCAGCCTTTACGCAATTGATAAGTTCTTTGTTGTGTACGTCGTCAAACGAAAGTGGACTAGCTTGGCTTAAAGTTAAGTTATAAATTTAACATTTGTTTTACGTGGGTGTTTCTTCGTTTTTTCATTGTTTTTTCTTTTGTTATTTGTCTTTGTTCAAGTATTGAATCTGCTCTTCCAAAATATACATCCGATGGTGTCACATTTCGAAGTGACTCATGATATCTTCGGTTATTATAATAGTTTACAAACTCTGCCAGTCTTTGTTCAAGTTCTTGTGGCAAATAATAATGTTCCAGTTTAATGATGTTTTTCATCGACCTGTGATACCGTTCGATCTTTCCCTGTGTTTGTGGGTGCAATGGTCTTCCCCTAATATGCTTCATGTTTTTGTCATTTATAAATTGTTTTAATTCTTGACTGATATAGCAAGGACCATTATCTGACAATAGTTTTGGTCGTTGCTTTTTTGACAGCCCTGCTTTGAGTAGAGCGGTCACTATGGTACGGGTGACATCTTTGGCATGCATGGTCGAGCAAAGCTCCCAATGCACAATATAGCGGCTGTAATCATCCAATATAGTGGAGAGGTAGTACCATCCCCAGCCCGTAATCTTCAAATATGTAAAATCTGTCTGCCACATTTGATGTATCCTAGTGGTTTTATCCTTAAACTCATTAGATGCCGCCATTAGATTGAAAGCAGGCTGTGTAACAAGCCCATTTGCCTTTAAAATACGGTATACACTACTCTCGGAGATGTAATATCGTTTCTCATCAATCATTTTACAAGCAACCCCTCTGGAGGATTCTTCTGGATACTCCAGTGCCATATCAATAACCTCTGCATGTACCTTGTCAGGAATCTTGTTCCAATATGTGTTCCTGGCCCTGGGCCTAGGGGCCAGGCCATCAAAACCTTCTTCTCGGTATTTGCCATACCAATTATAAAAAGTGCTCTTATGTAGTCCTATTTCTTTCAAAGTCCTGTTAACACCAATTTCAGAAGTTTCCACAAGTCTAATGATCTCGTACTTTTCTTGTTGGGTAAAACGCATATACTTTCTCCATTTTACTCGAAGCCAGTCGTACTTTTTTTAAGTACACGGTTCTGGAGCAATAGCTCAGCTACTGCTTCCTTTAACTCAGAGTTCTCACCCTTGAGCTCTTTTACCTCATCCGTATTTGCCTCTCGCATGGTATCCCCCGTAAGACGCTTTTTGCCAGCTTCTAGAAAATCCTTGCTCCATCGGTAATACAAAGCAGGGGCAATACCCTCCCGACGACAAATGGTGGCCACAGAAGATTCACCTTTTAATCCTTCCAGTACAATCCTGATTTTTTCTTCCGAAGAGAATTTCCTGCGGGTTTGTCGTTTAATGTCTTTTACAATTGATTCCGTTGATTTCTTTTTTGCCATTTTAAGTGAACTTTTAAAGTTAATAATCCATCTTCAAGGCTAGCCTTGAAGATAACAAAACTGTCACTTAACTTAAAGGCTAAATCAGTCCACTTTTATCTGAAAATCTACACTTTGTTGAGGTGGGGCTCGGACCTTTACAATACGCAACTGCATAAAACCTATTCTAAATATGCCACAACATCTATAACCTCAATATATAAGCTTATTATTTATAATATTTAGTAATTGAATGATATTGATAGTTATGGATTAATATAGAAATAATGTGTGGACTATTTTGAAAATGATAAACAAATACAATAAATTTGTAATAATAATAAGGTTATTCCTATTGGAAAGGTACATTACCGACTTAGAGGAAAGATTGAAAATGAATCTATTTATCTACAACTTACGGTAGATAGAACAAATCGTTTTGAAAAAAGGACTGGATTAAGTATTGACCACAAGTATTGGAGTAAAGAAATAAAGTTACCGAAGCAGAACCAAACAAAAAACAAGCAATTAATAGCATAGATCAATCAATCTACCTTAACTGATAGCTTAATTGCCTATTATTCATTATAATGGCAATGCAAATGATAATTCTACAAATAATTTCGATGGACAAGTCAACGGTGCTGCCTTAACTGCTAACAGATTTGGAAATAGTAATTCAGCCTATTTTTTTGATGGAATCCATGATTTTATAAACTGTGGTTCTATTTTAGACCTTTCCTCACAAGACACCATTTCTATTTCTGCTTGGATTTATCCACAACAAATATCCACAAACAACAATTTTTCAGGGCTAGGCTTTGGCAAAAAGACATCCGGAACTTTACAACTAAACGTGCGAACAGAAGCAGACCCGTAAATTTTCGGAAACAATAAAAAAGGGATAGAGACAGCCTTACTTTGTGGAATATTGGATATAAAGGGAGATTAAAATATTCCTTATAAATTCTTCAATCCATTTTACAACCTTTACAACGATAATTAGGCTTTTGAGGTCGATATGTACTCTAATCGCACCCCAAAATCATAACTACTTGCTTATCAATAATAGTTATATTTTGTATTTTAAAGCAAATCAAATTTCGATAGATTTATTATTATTTAGAAATTTTTTTGTAGTTAAAAACTATCTAACAATTTAGGTTTAGACTGCCATTATTAATTTGAATGAACCTGTTTTGATATCACTTTCCTTCTATACTTCAAAATTCTTTCTTTTTCTTTCCGGACTTCCGAACTCTTTCTGGCAGTAAAAACATAAACAAACTCATACAGCTGATGTACCTGCATATCTTCAAGTCCTTCCGGAAGCAAGTCAACAGGGCTTCCTGCAAGAGTATTGTAACAGGCAAACACTTTTTTATAATACAAATGTTCTAACCATGTAGACTCTGGATACTCTTGTTCATCAAAAATAAGGATTTTTCCACCTTCTTTGGTCACTCTAATCATTTCCTTCAGAGCACTTTTTGTGTCAGCAAATCCATTAAATGCCCCATAATTTGTGCAAATATCAAATGTCCCGGATTTAAAAGGAAGATTGGTGGCATCAGCTAGAATGAAATCTACAGGAGCCTTCTGTTTACTCATTAAATCCCTTCCTTGTACAATCATACCCGCAGAAAGGTCAACTGCCGTGTAATCTGCATTCAGATTCATATAACCACGTCTATATAGTGCATTGCCAGTACCACTGGCAATATCAAGCATTTTTATTCTTTTATCTGACTCCAAATATTCTTTTAGAAACTCATCGTGAACAGAAGAGACGCTTTTTTTAGGCACAAATTTCCGAATCGCAAGTATTATTCTTATGGGAATAGCAAGCAAAAGCAAATACGCATATCGCTGTTGTTTTGAAAACACAAAAACGAAAATTGCCAAAGCCGCAAATAATATAAAATCATAGATCTTTACATCATCAATGCCACGATAAGCAATCAAATCTATCAAATTATAGGCTAGGAAAATAAAGGAAAACACTAATAAAAAATATACGATCCAGTATTTAAGAGAAATTTTTATTGGTCTAGCTGGAAGCATGAAGAAAGGGTTCCAAAAATTATAAAACCATGCCATATATTGATAAACTTTATCTCTAAGTCCCTTATCTGACTTACCCAGAGAATCTTCTACATAAAGCTTTGGGATGCCACTTACACAAGAATATTTCTCACCACATGCACTACACTTCCAGTAGGTTTGATAACGTTCATTAATACTATTTTCTTTACACGCGGGACATATCACTTTTGATTCTATCATAATCAATAAAACTTGAATTAAAAATCAGTTCTTTTAAATATTAAAATAAAGGTATTCCGATTATCCAAATTATTGCAGACATCTCGATAGACTGATAAAAAAAACGATAAAACTGCATTTTTCGGACAGCAACCTTAATTTTGGTATTGTTACTCAAATACTTAAGATAACTGATATAAAATATCGAATAAGGCGGAGCGGGAAGGATTAGATGATTTAAAAAATATCTTTAATTCTAAGGACAATTTAGAAAATACTAGATAAGTAGGTAACCATTATTGAATCTTCGCCATCGTAGGATTTATATTCAAAAAAGTAATGGTAAGATGAGTATGGAAACCTAGGGAATTTGATTGATTGGATTATATCGACAAAGTGTAACAATTAATGGAAGTTCATTTATTTGCATATAGATAATTATATTTTCCATAAATTATTTGGCCTTATTACCTTACAAGGACTTCCATAGGCTATACTATTTGCGGGAATATCTTTGGTAACAACGCTTCCCATACCAATAAAGGTATTATCACCAACGGTAACATTATTGTTTATAATAGCACCCGCTCCTATTTCGCAGCCACGTCCTATTTTGACATTTCCAGAAGTTACAACCCCTGGATTAATACCAGTGAAGTCTCCAATGGTATTATGGTGCCCGATTTGAGAACCTCGCTTTATATGTACTCCAAATCCAACGGAGGTTTGTGCACTTAATACGCAAAGATGATCTATAAATACAGCCTTACTTAAAATATTACTTGTGCTGACAATAGAGGATTTAGCAATTAAGTTGGAATATTCCTCATTCTTTACATAGGGTAAAAAATCTTTGTGTATTCTATATTTGTTTCGTGCACCACCCACTCCAAATAATATTGGTGAGGTAACTTTAATATCCTGCATCTTTTTAATCTCGAAGGAAATGGGTTGCAATCTGTCGGCGGCTTTAATTTCCATAACAATATTGGGGAAGACTTCTATTTTTAATGGTTTTTTATAATTATACCTAATAATGTCGTTTAGAACACATACCCAATCTTGTTCAAATCCTAGCAACTGAAATACTTTATTATCTGTGCTCATTTATAATTTATTGATAAATTTACCTTCTATATTTTGATTATTTATCATGTAATATAGGAATAAGACCTTAAAATACTGTAAGTAAATGATCTAATTGCGTTTAACGTGCTTGATGTCCTCTGTTATTATCGACTCACAGTGCAATCCATTAAAGATCTTCAACTAAAAATTATGATATAGGAAATATCATCAGTTAATAAGCTAAAGTGATAAATACTATTATCGGCAAATAAAAAGTCCAGACGGCTTTAATTGCAAGCTATAATTTTAGAATTCTGCTCGATTCTGTGTTGAAAAGATAATTGTACTTTAATGCACCCCCTAAATAGGCCTCATTGTTCCGGATTTTGGAATAGTAGCTTGTTGTACCATCCAATATTTCCTTGCCTTTTTTAGAAAGTCTTACCGGATTAAAAGTGCTGTATAAGGGTTTTAAAGATGAAATGATACGCTCGTATTGTGTATCACCAAAACCATAAATACCTTTATCAGAGAGCACTGTAAGTAATAATTCGCGTTTTGATTTTGGTTTTTTAGACAAGGAAAGCTCTAGAATATGATTCTCGAGTTCGTTTAGTCCGTTTTTTATGCTAGGGAAGCGTTTTAAATGTATTTTTATTGCTTCTGAGAGATAATCAAATTGATAATTTTCATAATCCGTGAGAGTTTCTAATCTAATGGGATTGTCACTACAATAGAGTTGCCATATATAATCCGCGTATACAATATCATCTTGCTCAAGTACTGTCCTGTTTTCAAAGTGCTCGAGTAATTGTTCGCTAGCTAACTCATTCAGATATATTTTGTTAGTTTTATCTTCATCACCACTACTTACCAATGAAATTTGCGCATATGGGCGATGTGTCTTTAACCAACTTATTACGGCCAGCATGTTTATTTGGCTATACAAATCGTAATCAAACCAGAGAACTATCCTATCTTTTTGTTTATGATTACAAAGCGATTTGAATTCTTTTAAGGTTTTCTCAATAAACCACTTTTTAGAAATTTTATAATTTTTATTCAGAAATTCGAAACGGGTCCTCCAAAAAGTTTCACTCCCTACATTAGTCAATGTTTTTCCTTCACAGAGCATTTCACGCCATGTGATAATATCGCCTTTAAGTTCTAATGATTTTAGCCTATTGGTAAGGTGGTCGCTATTGGTAATATGTAACCTGGAACTCAATTCAGATGTTGTTTACGTTTTAATCAAGATAAGCAAACCCTATGCTCAGTATAAACATTTCCGTTCAATAATCATTAATTCGGATAAACGACCTTTAGCTCTATAATTTCCTCCCCCACTCTGTAACATTAATTACATAAGTGATGCTATTTCCATATACATGATATATGTCATAAAATCAAAGCTGAAATGGACCTATTTTCGGTGTTGAAATCTATTTAAAAAGAATATTCCCATGGAAACGATGTCCGAAGTAAAAACAAGAGTCTACAGGTTTGGAAATAAAACAGCAGATGGAAACAGTAAAATGAAAAACCTGTTGGGTGGTAAAGGGGCCAATCTTGCTGAAATGAGCGCCATTGGTATTCCCGTACCTCCCGGTTTTACTATTACCACAGAAGTTTGTACAGAATATAACGAACTTGGTAAGGATCAAGTTATACAAAACATAAAGGAAGAAGTTAAGCAGGCTATCAAAAATATTGAGGGAATTATGGGCGCCAAATTTGGTGATCCTGAAAATCCCCTACTAATTTCTGTTCGTTCCGGGGCTCGTGTTTCTATGCCAGGTATGATGGATACGGTTTTAAATCTTGGGATAAATGACGATGTGATACCCGGCTTGGTCCAAAAAACAAAAAACGAACGCTTTGCATGGGATTCTTATCGCCGTTTTATACAAATGTATGGTGGGGTTGTCCTTGGGATGAAACCGGAAACCAAGGAAGACATTGATCCTTTTGAGGAAATCATGGAACATCTTAAAGATAAACGCGATATAGAATTAGATACCCAATTTACAGTACAGGATTTACAGGATTTGGTATACGACTTCAAAGATGCTGTAAAAAAACAAACAGGTCACGATTTTCCTTTAGATCCATGGGATCAGCTATGGGGTGCAATTATGGCTGTATTTAATAGTTGGAACGGGAATAGAGCCATTTATTACAGGAAAATGCATGGTTACCCGGCAGACTGGGGAACAGCCGTAAATGTTCAGGCCATGGTTTATGGAAACATGGGAGAGAATTCCGGAACCGGGGTTTGTTTTACAAGAGATGCAGGAACAGGTGAAAATGTTTTTAATGGGGAATATCTGATAAATGCACAGGGAGAAGATGTAGTAGCAGGTGTTAGAACACCTCAGCAAATAACCAAATTAGGCTCAGAACGCTGGGCAGTACTTGCACAGGTAAAAGAAGCTGATAGGGCTGCTGATTATCCTTCTCTAGAAGAACTTATGCCCTCTATTTATTCGGAACTGAATGGCTACCAGGAAAAACTGGAAAAACATTATCGTGATATGCAGGATATGGAATTTACCATTCAGGAAGGTAAACTTTGGATTCTACAAACCAGAAATGGTAAAAGAACGGGGGCTGCCATGGTAAAAATCGCCGTTGATCTTATTAAAGAAGGCCAGATTGATGAAAAAGAGGCTTTAATGCGCATAGAACCCAACAAACTGGATGAGTTGCTCCACCCTGTATTTGACCATAGTCGCTTGAATAAAGATGATATTATTGCTCAAGGTTTACCTGCCTCTCCAGGTGCAGCAACCGGTCAGATCGTGTTTTTCGCCGACGAAGCAGATAAATATAAGTTTACCATACTTACCCGAATAGAAACTTCCCCTGAGGATCTGGAAGGAATGAACATTGCAAGAGGTATCCTTACCGCCAGGGGTGGGATGACTTCCCACGCAGCGGTTGTAGCCCGTGGCATGGGTAAATGTTGTGTTTCAGGCGCAGGTGCGCTTAAAATTGATTATAAAAAAAGAATATTACGAGTTGAAGATAAGGAATATCAAGAGGGGGATTGGATCTCCATTAATGGTACTACAGGTAATATTATTGAAGGAAAAGTGCCAACCATGCAACCCGAGTTGAGTGGGGAATTTGCCGAGATCATGGACTTATCTGATAAGTACCGAACCATGAAGGTTCGTACCAATGCAGACACTCCCAAAGACGCTAAAGCAGCTCGTAGTTTTGGAGCAGAGGGTATTGGTCTTACAAGGACCGAGCATATGTTCTTTCAGGCAGACAGGATCAGGGCTATGAGGGAAATGATTCTGGCTGATACTGTAAAGGGCAGAAAACTGGCATTAAAGGAACTCTTGCCAATGCAGCGATCAGATTTTGAAGGAATTTTTGAAGCTATGAACGGGTTACCAGTTACCATACGATTACTCGATCCACCATTACATGAATTCGTTCCGCACCAACTGGCCACACAAAAAGAACTGGCAGAGGATCTTCATATTTCGCTTGCCGCTGTAAAAAATAAAGTGTCGGAACTTCATGAATTTAACCCAATGCTTGGTCACAGAGGTTGCAGATTGGGTAATACCTATCCGGAAATAACGGAAATGCAGACCCGGGCCATCATCGAAGCTGCGTTAAATTTAAAAGCCAAGGGGATCGAGGTAATTCCTGAAATAATGGTTCCCCTTATAGGTGCTGTTAATGAGTTTGTTGCCCAGGAACATGTTATCAGATCAACAGCTCAAAGGGTATTCAAAGAGCGCGAAGATAGCGTGGAATACCTGGTAGGAACGATGATTGAAATTCCACGGGCGGCACTTATGGCAGATCGCATTGCCGAAAATGCTGATTTCTTTTCTTTTGGCACGAATGACCTTACTCAAATGACATATGGTTACTCCAGAGATGATGCAGGTTCATTTCTTGGGATATATTTGAAAAAAGGAATACTAACCTCCGACCCTTTTGAGGTACTGGATCAGGAAGGAGTGGGACAATTAGTAAAAATGGGAACAGAAAGGGGTAGAATAACAAAACCTAATTTAAAGGTAGGTATTTGTGGAGAACATGGTGGCGAACCAAGTTCAGTTGAATTTTGCTACCGGACAGGTATGAATTATGTTAGCTGTTCACCATTTAGAGTGCCTATTGCTCGCGTAGCTGCGGCTCAGGCGGCGATTTCTTAGGCAACAGAATTGGCATAGTATACATATGTAGGCCTAATTAGTGTAGAAGTGAATAGTACTATTTAAAGCATTAAACACTATTTTTGTGTTGATAATGGTATTATATGTTTCATATTTTTAGTAAGAAAAAATTCCTCGTGGATTATTTACAGAATTTTGTGGATATCCACAACCATATTCTTCCGGGAATAGATGATGGGGCTAAAAATGTGCAGGAATCGATAGACCTGATTCGCGGCTTTAAGGAGCTTGGGATAACCAACTTGGTTGCCACTCCTCACATCATGAGTAATTTATACCCAAATACCAAAGAAACAATTGAGGCTTCTATGGACCTGTTGACCAATGAATTGATAGCAAACTATCTTAAAGACATCTCCATTGAGGCCGCTGCCGAACATATGATCGACGACAATTTTGAAGATATATTGGAAAGAGGCGAAGTAATGCCTATGAGAAAGCAGTATTTATTGGTTGAAATGTCTTTTTTGCAAGCTTCGATTAATTTTGATGATGCTATACAAAGCGTTATGAAAAAAGGCTTATTTCCTGTTCTGGCACATCCCGAGCGCTATGGATATTGGCATTCCAATAAAGCTAACTATTCACAGTATAAAAAAAAAGGAGTTCAATATCAACTAAACCTGCTATCCTTAAGTGATTATTATGGGGCAGAAGTACAGAAGATGGCCCTATATCTATTAGATCATGGACTATGTGATTATATTGCCTCAGACATTCACCGTCTGGAACAACTAGAAGCTTTGAAGGAAATAAAAATTAAAGCGAATTTATTGGAAAGTATTATCCCAATAATAAACAATACTATCACTAATTTTTACTGATTACACTAGAGACGTCACCACTTTTTTCTTGATTTGCCATAGCCATAACCATAACTACCGCCATAGCCCAGGTTAGATGATTTTACAAGTAAAGGTTGTGTATTCCTAATACGAAAATGCATAAATTTCAAAAAAAAAGCAGATAATATTGTTTTTGTGTATTTAATCGAATTTTACAATATAGTTTATTTTAAGAGCAATATCTTCGTAGTAAATTTCAGTCAAAGTACAATTGTGAAATCCACTTTTTATAAATAAAATTAGTTTTGTAGAAAAATGGCAGTGTAAAAATAACTTGCTTATAACACTTAATAATAAAAGGGGGCATTTCTACTTTTTGGTAATGAGCCACTCTAATTATTGCTGTTCAACATGAAACTTCTTGGTTAAAAACTGGAATTTAGGTTGAATGTAAAATAGGACTCATAATATAGGAACTGCGTATTAAATCAATAATATGGCACATATTTTAAAGGAAAATATAGAATTAAACGTAGCACCAAAGTGATATATTATTATTCTAAATTGCTCAGTAAATGTTTAATAAAAGTATTCGAAGTAAAAATTTATTAGTAACCGGAGGTGCAGGTTTTATTGGCTCCCATGTTATTCGAAGATTGGTCAATAAGTATCCTGAATATCATATCTATAATTTGGATGCATTGACCTATGCAGGAAATTTGGAAAATTTAATAGACATTGAGGGAAAAGAAAATTATACGTTTCTTAGGGGTAGTATAACAGATGAAGATTATGTCAGTACTATTTTCAAAGAATACCGTTTTGAAGGAGTAATTCACTTAGCTGCGGAGTCTCATGTAGACAGATCCATAACCGATCCTTTGGCTTTCGCAAAAACCAATATTTTAGGCACAATGTTGCTGTTAAATGCATTTAGGGCATTATGGAAGGATAACTGGAAAGGAAAGCGTTTTTATCATATTAGTACAGATGAGGTCTATGGATCCTTGGGGAAAACGGGCTTCTTTGAGGAAACAACTCCTTATGATCCTAATTCACCATACTCTGCTTCTAAAGCCAGTTCAGATCATTTTGTAAGGGCTTATGGAGAAACTTATAATATACCTTATGTTATTTCCAATTGCTCCAATAATTACGGAGCAAACCAATTTCCTGAAAAGCTAATACCTTTGTTTATAAATAATATTATTCATAATAGACCATTGCCTGTTTACGGAGATGGAAATTATACGCGAGACTGGCTATATGTGATTGATCATGCCATAGCGATCGACCTTGTTTTTCATAAAGGAATAAATAAGGAAACATATAATATCGGTGGCTTCAACGAGTGGAAAAATATTGATCTGGTGAAGTTGCTTTGCCAGCATATGGATGAAAAACTGGGTCGTGAAAAAGGAGGCAGTGAGCAACTGATTACCTATGTTAAAGACAGGCCCGGACATGATCTACGCTATGCCATTGACGCCTCCAAAATTAACAGGGACTTAGGTTGGAGTCCGACCGTGACCTTTGAAGAAGGTCTCTCAAAGACCATAGATTGGTACTTAGCGAATGAAGATTGGTTAAACAACGTGACCAGTGGTGCCTACCAACAATATTATGAATTACAATACCAATAAAACATGAAAGGGATAATATTAGCAGGAGGTTCAGGGACACGATTACACCCATTAACATTAAGTGTTAGTAAGCAATTGCTGCCCATCTACGACAAGCCAATGATCTATTATCCATTATCGGTCCTGATGCTTGCAGAGATTAAGGAGATATTAATAATTTCAACTCCACAGGATTTACCAAATTTTAAAAAATTATTGGGGTCTGGTAAACAATTTGGCATACAATTATCGTATGCTGAGCAACCATCACCGGATGGTTTGGCACAGGCTTTTATAATTGGTGAGGACTTTATTGGTAATGATGACGTTTCTTTGATCCTTGGAGATAATGTATTTTATGGGTCTGGATTGCAAAAATTATTGAAAAACGCGATTAAAATTGTTAAACAAGAAAACAAAGCTGTTATTTACGGTAATTATGTTACGGACCCAGAACGCTATGGCGTGGTGGAGTTTAATCGAAATAAAGACGTTTTAAGTATTGCGGAAAAGCCAGAAATTCCCAAGTCAAAGTACGCTGTTGTTGGATTATATTTTTACCCTAATAGTGTAGTGAAGATTGCAAAGAATGTAAAACCCAGTGATAGGGGTGAGTTGGAGATTACTTCAATAAATCAGGAATATTTAGATCGGAAACAATTAAAATTAGAAATTTTAAGTCGGGGCTTCGCTTGGTTAGATACAGGCACCCATGAGGCATTAACCGAAGCAACTGAGTTTGTGAAAGCTGTTGAAAAAAGAACAGGGCTAAAAATTGCCTGTTTGGAGGAGATTGCTTTAAATTATAAATGGATAGATAAAAAACAATTAAAACAGAGGATTTTTAAATTAAAAGGTGAATATTACACTTATCTTCAAAATTTGTTGGATTAATGTCCTTAAAACAAAAAACAATATCCGGTGTCGCATGGAGTTTTGCTGAGGCTTTATTTTTAAAAGGACTTTCCTTTGTAACGATGGTCTTTTTAGCTCGTTGGCTAGGGCCTATAGATTTTGGTCTCATGGGAATGATCGCGGTATTTATCGGAATTGGTACGTCTTTAGTCGATAGCGGAATGTCTGCTTCAATTATTAGGACAAAAAATGCAGATGATTCCGATTTTTCTACGGTATTTTACATGAATATGGCCATTAGTCTGCTGGTGTACGCCCTCATGTTTATTACAGCACCATATATTTCTTCTTTTTATGGACAAGTAGTACTTATAGATATAATTAGAATTTATTGTTTAATATTTATTATATCAGCTTTTTCCGCAGTACAATTGGCGATATTAAATAAGGAAATGCGTTTTAAAAGGATGATGCTGTTAAATGCCCCGAGCACAATTATTGGAGTTAGTGTGGGCCTTTTCTTAGGCTATAATAATTATGGTGTTTGGAGTATTGTATCTATGTATATGACCACACAAATAATACTATCTTTATTACTTTGGATAACGGGATCATGGAAACCTGGCTTAAACTTTTCGAAAGAAAAGCTAATATACCATTATAATTTTGGTTACAAATTGATGCTATCGGGATTACTGGGTGTAGTTTTTGCAAACAGCTATAATATTATTATAGGGAAATTTTTTCCAGTGCAGACACTAGGTTATTATGAACGGGCGAAACGATTTACTCAATATCCTTCACAAACAATTACTGAAATCGTAGGTAAAGTTACGTACCCAATGTTAGCGCAATTGCAAGATGATACGCCAAAATTGTCAATAATTTTCAGGAGTTTACTACGTATAGCTTTTTTTGTTATTGCTCCATTAATGTTGGGGTTAGCTGCTATAGCAGAACCATTATTTGACCTGATACTAGGGAGTGAATGGCTAGCTGCAGTTCCCTATTTCCAAATATTAAGCTTGGCGGCCATGTTATTCCCTATCCATGCTTTTAATGTTAACGTGTTAAAAGTATATGGAAGAAGCGACTTGTTTTTAAAATTGGAAGTATTTAAAAAATCATTCCTTGCTATTGGTATAATAATTGGTTTACAATTTGGGGTTATTGGCCTGGTTTGGAGTAGCGTAGTTGTTTCCCTTATCAGTTTGCTTATTAATACATATTACAGCAGTAAATTAATACATTATACTACGAAGCGCCAATTATTGGATATGTTACCAATTTTACTATTAGCCATTCTTACTTTTTTATTGATGTACTATTCAGTTTATTTATTTATCGACTATAGCAATATCGTTCAAATAGCTTTTGCTTCACTAATAGGAATTACTTTTTATCTATTGATTAATTCCTTTTTTAAAGCAAGCCCTTTATATAATCTATTAACAATTATAAAAAATCGCAAGTTATGATACCCGTAACCTTACCCTTTTTACCGCCCAAGGAAGACTATGATATTTTATTGCATGGTATTTGGAAACGTCGATGGCTAACCAATATGGGGCCATTGGCGAGTGAGTTGGAAATGAGCCTGAAAGAGTATCTTAATGTTAATCATTTATTATTCGTCACCAATGGCACGGTAGCGTTGCAAATGGCCATTAAAGCTTTGGATTTGAAAGGTGAAATTATTACCACTCCGTTTACGTATGTGGCTACTACGAGCAGTATTGTTTGGGAAAATTGCAAGCCTGTTTTTGTAGATATAGATTCAAATAGCTTAAACATAGATCCTACTAAAATAGAAGCTGCTATCACAGCGAAAACTTCTGCCATTGTGGCAACTCATGTATATGGTAATCCATGCGATGTGGTGGCCATTGAAAAGATAGCGAAAAAATATAAGCTTAAAGTAATATATGATGCTGCCCATGCCTTTGGGGTTCAAGTCAACGGTACTTCTATTTTTAATTTTGGTGATATTTCAACATGTAGTTTACATGCAACCAAGTTATTTCACTCGGGTGAGGGTGGCTTGGTGATAACCAAGGAAGCAAAGTTGTTAAAAGAAATTGCTCATATGCGTAATTTTGGGCACTCCGGACCCGAAACGTTTCATAATTTGGGAATTAATGGTAAGAATTCAGAATTTCATGCTGCAATGGGTTTGGCTAATTTTAATTATATTCAAGCCATACATGATAAACGTAAATTGTTGACGGATCGTTATAACAAAAAATTAAAGACTTTCAAAGCAATTAAGCCATTATGGCATAAAGATTCTAAGGCTAATTATGCCTATTATCCGATTGTTTTTGATAATGAAGAGTTACTACTAAAGTGTATTGATTTACTTAAATTGAATGAAATATTCGGGAGACGCTATTTTTACCCGACTTTACCATCCTCCTTGCCTTATTTGGAATCAAAACAACTCAAATGGGCAGATGATATTTCTAAGCGTGTATTTTGTTTGCCACTATACTTTAATCTTACGTTGGAAGAAGTAGATATGATATGTAGACTGTTATTAAGAGCACAAAACAATTAAGAAATGAGCGTAGCTATGATGCAACCGTATCTATTCCCATACTTGGGATATTTTCAATTATTGAAAGCGGTTGACGTATTTATTTTTGCTGATGACGTAAATTTTATTAAGGGAGGTTTTATCCATCGAAATAAAATTCTACTTCAAAATGAGGAGTATTACATTATTGTACCATGCGAAAAAAAAAGTCAAAATAAGTTGATTAATGAAGTACGACTTTCAACGAAAACCAAGGGATATCCCGATAGCATACTTCTTACTATTAAACAAGCCTATGCAAAAGCACCCTTTTATACAGATGTTTTTCCAATAATTGAATCGATATTCCATTCGGATATCGATAGCCTATATAGATTAGCGGCATCTTCAGTAGAATCGGTATCAAGGTATTTGGAATTAAACGTGGATTTTAAATATTCTTCTGTGTCATTTAATCATACAAAAGGTCAGGAAAAATCAATTCGACTGATAAATATAACGAAGGAATTAGGCGGTCACACTTATTTGAATCCTATTGGAGGAACTAAGATATACAACAAAGAATGTTTTGAAAACCAAGGCATTAAATTAGAGTTTTTAGTATCTGAGGCAATAACATATCCTCAGTTTAATGGCAATTTTATCCCAGACCTTTCCATAATCGATGTTATGATGTTTAATTCTATAGAAGATGTTAATAAGCTTCTTAATAAGTACAGACTTATAATATGATTGCAGGCGCAAATATTTGGGCTAAAACCTTTGGAATTATTCTGATTATATTATTTATGACATAGATACAGCTTCAGGTCGAATTTCAACCTTTATTTTATGTAGTCATTGTGTTTAGATATAAATGGTTAAATAACAATTATATTATTTCGCAACCTACTTTAAATGATAGTTGAAAGCGCAGGTAATCTGGAAGTCGCAACAGGGTAGCACAGATTTAGATTTTAAATGGAACATCTTGGACTCTTTAGTTTCACTTTTACTTGATAGGAAGGTTTTTTAAATTTACAATAGCAATTATTATGACAACATTTGTAAATTTGGCGTTATATGTACGGCATTATCAGTTGTTAATCAAGAAAATGGTCAAGTAAGCTTGAAAGAGTATACTTTAGCGTTCTTCTAGAAGAATTTTAGATAATTTTTAAATTTAATTTATGAGAGGATTCAATATTTCAATAGGTTCAATTGGTAAAATTAGTAAATCAAGAGAAACTCAAACCAATAAGCCTGACTTCATAGAATATAAGGATATTAGACTTAACAATTTTACTAATAATAAATTTGAAAATGATAATTTATTTTTAGAAACAAATGATTATATAATTGTTTTAAAAGGAGTTATTTTAAATAAAAAAGCCCTATTAAAGCCATCCTTAAATTGGGAAGAGACAATTACAGAATTATATTTGAAAGAAGGAAATGAATTTTTCAAAAAGTTCAGGGGAAGTTTTTGCGGTGCATTTTATGATAAAAAGGAGGATAAATGGATTGTTTTTACCGATCACATTGGTTCAAGAGCCCTTTATTATTATAAAAAAGGGAAAGTCTTTTTTATTTCCAGTGTAATAAATGAAATATACGCTTTTTTAAAGGACAATAATCTTTCATATAGTCTCAGTATTGAATCTGCATATAATTTGTTGAGTTATGGTTATATGTTAGGGGATGAAACATTGTGTGATGATATTCATAAAATTATGCCTGGAAATTATCTCTGTATTCGAAAGGGCAGCGTTGAAGCGATAAATTATTATAAACTACCTAAGTCGAAACTTGAAGGGAATGTAGATGAAGATGAAATAATTGAAACGCTGGATATAAAATTTAAGGAAGCTATTCGTCTGCAATTTGAAAAGGATAGGGAATATTCATACAAGCATTTAGTCACATTAAGTGGAGGGATGGAATCTAGAATGGTCTCCTGGGTCGCACATCAAATGGGGTATGTAGATCAACTTAATCTAACCTTTTCACAAAGCGATTATTTGGATGAGACAATTGCAAAAAAAATTGCCGCCGATTTAAAACATGAGTGGATTTTTAAGGCACTGGATAATGGTACTTTTTTAATGGACATTGATGAAATCAGTAAGATCTCAGGAGGTAATGCTTTGTATTATGGACTTGCCCATAGCAATAGTATTTTTAAGTATTTAAATTATGATACCTTAGGAATATCCCATTCAGGGCAATTGGGAGGTGCTATAATAGGTAGTTATATTAAACGTTTATACAAAGATGATTTGAAAACATTAGGAGGAAAATTTTCCAGGACACTGGAAAATAAAAACTCCTCAAGCACATCTTTCGAAACTTTTGAGGATTTAGAATCGGCCATAATATATCAAAGAGGATTTAATGGTATTAATGAAGGGCTAAAAATTGGACAAATCAATACTGAAACCATGTCACCTTTTTATAATGTGGATTTTATGGAATATTGTATGTCAATACCTCTAAAAAATAGGATGAATCATCGTATTTATTTTAAATGGATTTTATCAAAATATCCAGAAGCTGCAAACTATAAATGGGAAAAAATTAATGCTAAACCCTCTGCTAATAATTTTTCAATTAATTACAAAGGTAGACCGATTCTATTAAAAAAACTCCCTTCGCTCATACTGCAAAAATTGGGTTTGAAATTACCCCCTGGATCAACTAAAAATCATATGAATCCTTTGGAATATTGGTACAACACAAATAATGACCTTAAGACTTTTCAGGATAATTACTTTAAGGAAAATATTGATCGCATAACTAATTTAGGTTTGAGATCTGATTGTCAAAATCTTTATGATTTAGGTAATGCCATTGAAAAGAATCAAGTATTAACCCTTCTCTCTGCAATAAAGCTAAATTTTTAAATTAAGGTTTAATATTTTATATAGATAAATAGCAAGTTGCACAATATTACGTCCTATGAAAAAACTTATTCATGTTCATTCAGACCACAAATTCATACATGATTCGGAAAGGTTTGAGAGTGAATTTTTTATTAACGAATTGGTAATTTTAGATGCCAAAAATTCATTAAATAAAGAATATCATAACAAAGCCCTATTTTTTGAGCCTAATCCAGAGAATTTAAACAAAATTTTAGCAATAGTTAATACGGCGGATATACTTGTCATTTACAATTTAGACGTTTTCAAAAGCCTAATTGTGAATCATGCTGATAAAAGAGTTAAGATTGTCTGGCGGTTTTTTGGGACTGAGTTATATTCTCGTAAACTACATTTATATCTCAGTACAAAATCCAGGTCTTTTTTTAAACCCAGATTAATTAAAGACCAGGTAAAAAGGATTTTTCCATTCCTTTTTCAAAATGAAACGTTGTTTTACAGGGCCATAAAGCGTTCGGATGCAATTATCTGTGTTTTTAAAGAAGAGTACGAATATTTGATAAGACATTGGAATCATCTGCCGAAGTTAATCCCCCTTTCTTTAGACAAATTACAGTTCACCAAAGAGATTGATTTTGAATTGGAATATCCCAAAAAGAATACAGTGGTTTTTGGTAATAGCAGGTCAAATTACAACAATCATTTGGATATTATGGAATTGGCAGAATCATGTAACCTGAATAAGAAGATAGACATCAAAATTTTGTTTAATTATGGTGCGGAAAATGCCTATACTGATAAAGTACGGGAAAAGGCGAGGGGTATTGAACAGGCTACTTTAATAGATTCTTTTATGCCCCCGCATGAATTTAATGATTTTTACGGACTAGTAGCTGCCTTTGTCAATAACACCTATAGACAATTCGCGCTTGGTAATATAATGAGTGCATTGCATAGAGGGGCTAAGATTTATCTAAATAAAAAAAACACTACCTATACGTGGTTTAAAAATGAGGGGCTTTATATATATGAGATAGAGGACCTAAAAAATGATTTGGAAACCGGTAAGATTCACTTGACAAAAAGTGAAATAGAGCATAATTTAAAGTGCATGAGAAATCTAAAAGAATTATACCCCAGGACTGACTTCCATTTACAGATATTGCAATTATTAAACAAAAAATAATATCCAGGAAGTAATTAAAAGGTTATGAACTCGTTTTTATAATCAACATATAATTATATAATGAATTTAGGGAGGGGATGATCAATTAGACTTTAGGCGTTACTTCTATAGTTAAAAAAATATTCATCCTTTAAATAATTTGGATTTGAAATCTGATAGGTAATATCTTTATGCATAGTTTAATTCTATACAAAAAAGTAAATTCTAATTCCTATTTCTGAAATAAAACTTAATTTTTAGATGCATTCACTCTTCAATCGCCTATTTTATATAATTCTATTTATTGGTTTTTTTTTACCTACGAATAGCAATTTCTATTTGCCATTGCCTGGGGTGTTATTAAGTATTAATCATTTCGCCTTTATTTTATTGCCCATTATCAATCTATTCTGTTATTCTAAGAACAAAGTATTAATCAAAAACAATAGGTTAAAAATACACATATTTTTATTGATTATAATAGTTGTTTTTACTGAAGTTGTTGTTAAAAATCTTTTTTACGGTCAATCAATTATAGAGGCATTTAAAACCATAAGAATTGGATTGCCCTTATTTTCATCTTTAATTCTAATTGCCCAAGGGATAAGGGCCGATATTAGAATTGTATGGAATACGTTATTAGTTGCAATTAGTGCTTCCGTAATAATATCTGTGCTGTCTTTGGTTTTTGATCTGCCAATTTACTATAATTTGGAAAGTGGTGCTGATATATTGAAAGAAAGAAGTGGAAGATTAGGCAATTCTAACTTTCAATTCGGTTTAATAGGAATGTATCTATTAATTCAAGATAATAATAATTGGTATAGTAGGGGAAAGTTGGTTAAAATCACTGCCATTTTGAGTGTATTTGCGCTTATTCTAAGTTTTAACAGAACCTTATTAGCATTATTATTTCTGGAGACCATCTATTTATTGTGGAATAAAATCAACTTAAAAAAGTTTCTGAAAATTTCATTTTATGGCATTCTGGTATTGCTGATTTTTTTTGGGGCCTATTTTAATAATGACACTATGAGACGTCAAATGGATAGTAGAATCTTTTCAGTACTAACAGGAGAAGTAACTATTGCTGAAAATACCATCGAAGGTAACCGAGAGGTAATATACACGGCCGTGCAAGATAAACTGGCTTCCGGATATTATGTTATTGGATTGCCCTTCAAAATTCCAATATTTACCTGGGCCCCACGTTATTCATTTGAAGAGGAGCGGGATATGAGAGTCACCGATACATCTGTGCTAACACTCCTACTAAGATATGGCATCATACCTCTTGTATTGACTATGCTGATTTTAAGGCTGTTATATTCGTTTTCAAATGATCTATTCTTCAAAACTATTCTGATCTTATATCTAATTGCATCATTAAACATTGATGTTATATTGCGTATGAATTCAATTTTATTTATCGCAATCATTTTTATGATAACAAAAGCTAAAATTCATGAACAAAATAGTATTCATAGTAAAGACCGATATTAATACAGACGGAAGGATTTTAAATGAATTAAGGATTTTAAAAGAATGGAATAAGGATCTAGAAGTTGATCTCATTTTATTTCCTGATAAAAAGGTTACCATTTCTTTTGATGATTCAGTTAAATTACACCAAATTCATGGCACATTTAGACATAATAAGTTTTTAAGAGTTTTTACTGTACTTGAATTTACTTTTAAAGCTTTTAAATTATTGAATAAATTAAAGCCGCGTATTATTCATGCGCAAGATTCTTCAATAATTCTACCGGTACTATTATTCAGATTACTGCATCCTAATAAATTTTGGTTGATATATGATGATCATGAAGTGCCAAATAAAAATGGTTCTTTCTTAAATAAAATCCTGGGGGCTTTGGAGAATTTTTTTATAAAAAATTCTGATGCCGTAATAATGGCAAATAAAGAGAGAATGCTTTACTTGAAAAAAAAATTGCACTTAAAGAATAAACTATTTTACTTTTTAAACTTGCCATATTTTGATGTTAATCCAAGTACGGTCCCGTCAGCGTTGATTGAATCAAAATTGGATGAATTAGAACAACGAAAGAAAAAGGGAACTAAATTTATAATTCATCAGGGACGTTTAGAGATAGAAAGAGGAAGGCAGAAACTCGCCGAAATTAGCAAAGAACTGCCCAATCCTTATGTAATCCTTTTATTGGGAGGTACGGAAGCTGACTTTATTAAATTTAAGAAGGAGAATGGGCTACATGATGATAAATTCCTTTTTATAGGTAATGTTAATTATGAAGTGTTGCCTTTGTTTTGGGAAAAGGGATGTGCCAGTATCGTTATGTATTTACCTACTTATACTAACAATAGGCTTTGTGCACCTAATAGGTTGTATTTATCCTATTTTTTGGGTCTGCCGATTATTGTTAATAAGAATAACCCGGTATTATTTGATTTTATCGATAGTTATAAGGCAGGAGCGTTTATAGAAGACTTTACCGAGAATTCAAGTGTTGAATTTTTTAACCAATTGAATAATCTTATAATCGACGATTCAGCAAAAGAAAGGCTGTTGGCTATGGAAAAAAATAAAATAATTGATTTTTATTCTAGTATAATTGATAAAGTACCTAAAGCCGGGTAATAAAATTGGTCAACTGCACACAGCTAATTGTGGAAAATTTATAGATTCGGACAATATAGAATTATTAGCGGGATCTCTTGAAGAATTTAGTAATATGGACAAAATGAGATTAAATGAGATGGGTATGAATGGAAAAGAGTATCTAATTAATAACTTATATTACGAAACGCTAGCAAAAGAATATCTTGATATTATTGACAGCTTATGATTTCTTATACAAAACATATAAAAGTATTAATAGACTTTTTAGCAGCATTTCTGCTCATATCTTTATTAAGTCCTATCTTGATTATTTCAACTATCGGGTTGTATTTTGTCAACGATGGAGCCCCATTTTTTTTCCAACTTCGTCCAGGACAAAACGAAAAGCTTTTTAGGGTTATTAAGTTTAAAACGATGACAGACAAACGAGATGCCCAGGGAAAACTTTTGCCTGATTCCGAGAGGTTGACAAGTTTAGGAAAATTGCTGCGCAAATCTTCAGTAGACGAACTCCCGCAATTACTCAATGTGTTAAAAGGCGATATGAGCATCGTAGGTCCTAGACCTTTGCTGCCGGAGTATTTGTCCCTTTATACTAAAAATCAGGCTAGACGTAATGAAGTACGGCCCGGTATTACCGGTTGGGCACAGGTAAATGGCAGGAACGCCATTAGTTGGAAACAGAAATTCGAATATGATGTTTGGTATATTGATAATATTTCGTTTAAATTAGATATTAAAATTCTTTTTTATACAATTTTCAAGGTTATTAAATCTGAAGGTATAAATGATATCAACCAAGGTACAGTAAAAAAATTTACGGGTAATGAATGAAAAATAAATTAAAATTCTTAGTTAATAGAAGTAATTTTTTATATCATTCTTATAAAGAAGATCCAATCTACTTAAATGCTTTGTTAATTACAAGCGTGAATAAAAAAATAATAAATTTTTTACTAAAGAAAGGACATTTTTTTAACTTTGATATGGACATTAATATCGTTTTAAACCACTTTGAAATTTGGTTAATTCAATTTGAAGAAAAAGAAAAAAAGTTATGTTCTATTTCTGATAGATTTGTTTATAAAAGAGTTGAACAAGAATTACCTTATCCGAAAAAAAATAATTGATAATTTAATAGAAAATAATAATAACTCATAATCTATTAAATTTGCATTTGCCGGAAACAGGGATATAGGCGTCAAGGTTTTAGAATTTATTGTAACAAAGGGGTATTATCCCGAATTATTGATGGTTACTAATGAAGAATCTCAGGAAATAAATGAATTAATTAAGATTAGCAAGTTACCTTCTTCAAAAGTTTTTAAAGGATCTCCAAAAAAGAATGGGGTTATTAAATTACTTAAAAAGTTAAAACTAGATTATATTTTTGGCATTCATTTTCCTTATATAATTTCAGAAGAATTGATAAAAATCCCGTCTTCCCAATTTTTAAATTTGCACCCTTCTTATTTGCCTTATAATAAAGGATGGCATACTCCTTCCTGGGCCATATTGAAAAATACACCTGCAGGCGCTTCACTCCATTATATGTCGAAAGAACTTGATATGGGTAATATTATTTTGAGAAAAGAAGTTAAAATCGATTTATCTGATACAGCAGCTAGTTTGTATAAGAAAATTAAATTACTATAATTTGATGTGTTTAAGGAGGCATTCCATTCTCTTTTAAAAAAAGAAGTATCCTCTATTTCTCAGAAACCCACTGAGGGGACAACCCACAGAATGAAAGATTTAAAATCAATTGACATTTGTAAATTGGATTTAAACCAAAAATATTTATTAAATCCTTTATTTGATGGGCTCAGAGCATTAACAACAAATGATATATCGGAAGCTTGTTTTTAAAAAGGATGGAAAAAATATAGGATTCAAATAAATATTCAGCAGGAGAAATAAATATAATGAATAAAAAAATATGGCTTTCGTCGCCCCACTTGACCGGGGAAGAGCAAAAATATGTAAAAGAAGCCTTTGATACCAATTGGGTGGCACCCTTGGGCCCTAATGTAAATGGGTTTGAAGGGGATTTAAAAACATATTTAGAAGATGGTGTTGAAGTTGCTGCACTTAGTACAGGTACTGCCGCTATTCATCTGGCGTTGATTCATTGTGGCGTAGCACAAGGGGATGAGGTGATCTGCCAAACGTTTACTTTTTGCGGAAGTGCAAACCCTATTACCTATCTTGAGGCCAAACCGGTTTTTGTGGATAATGAACCCAAAACCTGGAATATTTGCCCCAATATTTAGAGGAAGCGATCAAGGATAGGATCAACCAAGGGAAAAAGCCAAAAGCCATTATTGCCGTACATTTATATGGGATGCCGTATGAGGTGGATGCCGTTTATAAAGTGGCTTCCAAATATCGAATACCCGTTGTTGAAGATAGCGCAGAGGCTCTGGGATCAAGCTATGAAGGTAAAAAGTGCGGCACTTTTGGCGAATATGGGGTGCTCTCCTTTAACGATAATAAGATCATAACGACAAGCGGCGGTGGGGCTTTGGTATGTCCCAACCATCAAGCCAGGGAGAAAACGTTGTTTTTGTCAACCCAAGCAAGGGATAATGCCCCCCATTACCAACATAGCGTCATAGGCTATAATTATCGTATGAGCAATATAAGTGCAGGGATAGGCCGTGGGCAAATGGAAGTTCTGGATAAACGCGTTGGGTAAAGACAAGATGGGTTAAGACAGGATATGAACCGCTTTTATAAAAAGCTGTTTCAAGAAATGCCCGGTATAATGTTATTGGAAGAACCCAATGCCGATTTTATAAGTAACCATTGGTTAAGCACTGTTCTTGTAACCCCTGAAAAATAAAACAAGGGTAGGGAATCCTTGCAGTTACATTTGGAAAAATGCAATATAGAAAGTCGGCCGCTATGGAAACCGATGCACCTGCAGCCAGTTTTTAAGGATTCCCTCTATTATGGAGGAAGGGTGGCAGAAGTTCTATTTGAAAAAGGATTGGTCCTTCCCTCAGGTTCTAATTTGACAACTTCAGATAAAGAAAGGATAAAAAAGACTATTTTTGAATGGTCAAAAGCATAACCGATGCGATCTTATGGTCACTAAAATCCTTAAGGCATTTAACATTATCTTATCCAAAGATAACAAACTGGATATACGTAAGTCTTTCGTTAATTCCGATATTCCAGAAAACATCATCTACTTTGGAAATCCTGCAAAATTTTATAAAAAAAGACTAGATGATGATACATTCGAAAAGATAAAGAATTCCGAGTATTGGAATAAAGAAGAAAAACAGGCAAAACAAATTCTAAATAATCTAGATATAAATAAGTAATGAAAATCCTATATATACACCAATACTTTCATACATCCAGCGAGGCAGGTGGCACCAGATCATATTGGATAAGCCAGGAACTTATTAAAAATGGACATGAGGTGATCATGCTAACATCCTCTAGTGAAATTGATTCAAAGGTCAAAAGAATCGACATAAATGGGATAGATGTCATCTATTTAAAAGTGCCATATAGTCAATATATGAGTATTTTTAAGCGCCTAATGTCCTTTGTAAATTTTATGCTTAAATCGGCCCGTATAGCCTTAAAAGAAAAGGACGTTGACCTGGTAATCGCCACTTCTACCCCACTTACAATTGGCTTCCCTGCCTTGGTGGTCAAAAAACTCAAAAAAACACCCTTTTTATTCGAAGTAAGGGATCTATGGCCCGAAGTTCCTATACAAATGGGTGGCCTAAATAATAAACTTCTAATTAAGTTGGCAGTTTGGTTTGAAAAAACCATTTATAAAAATGCCATGCATGTCGTTGCTTTATCTCCCGGAATGTATGACGGTGTTGTAAAAAGAAATATCCCTCCTGAAAAAGTTTCGATGATACCCAATATGTCTAAAATAGATATATTCTGGTCCCGTGACAAAGATTTGGTACTTGTTGACAACCTGGGACTTAAACGTGATTCTTTTAAAGTAGTTTATTTTGGGGCCATGGGCTTGGCCAATGGTATGGATTATATAATCGAAGCCATTAAATATTTAAAAGACAATCAGGAAATTGAGTTTGTATTTATGGGAAGTGGGGCCACTGAACCCATTTTAAAGGATACGTGTGAAAGCCTTGGTATAAAAACTGCCCATTTTCTTGGCGGTTTTGATCTAGAAAAACTCTCGGAAATTGTTAATTTATGTGATGTTTCTTTGGTTACATTTGCAGATTTTCCCATTTTGGCTACAAACTCCCCCAACAAATTATTTGATTCTTTATCCGCCGGAAAACCCATTATCGTAAATTCTCCTGGATGGACCAAAGATATGATTGAAAACAATAAATGTGGAGTGTTTGTAGACCCTAAAAACCCAAAAGATTTGGCAAAAAATATTTTATCACTTAAAGAGGATCCGAAAACTTGCAAAGAAATGGGGTTGAATGCGAGAAGATTGGCCGAAACGAAATATGACAAATCAATTCTGTGTAAAGAATTTACTGATGTTGTTGCTTCCTTAGATCTAAATAAGCAATAATAAACAGCGCTAACATTGAGCGGGCATATCTGTCAATTATTGGCTAAACATGCCAATTACAGAGGATAATAGATTTGATTTATGTTATCGCAAACTAATCTTTTAAGTAAAAAATTAAGCAACTTATTACGCCCTATGGATAAACCTATTTTGGCAACATATATAAATGCATGATGTCTGAGCATCCCCCCGAAAATAGGACAGTAAGTTAAGTTCCCAAAAAGAAACTTAAACTTACCAATATGGACGAAGAAAGTTTACCTCAAAATTCAAGACAAAAGTAGTTTTGAAAACTCTTAAGACTCCTGAAACTGCCAAAGAATCAACACAAAGGTTTGAGATATTACCCCGGCAGGTGAATTTATGAAAACTCGAATTTCCAGCCCAAGCAAAATCTGTATTTTTAAAGGTTTCAATTCTAGAAAAAGTGAGTCCGAGTAAAAAGAAGACCATCTTTTAAAAAAAATTGGCCAGCAAAAAGTAAGTAGAGCTTGATTTTTTATTTTTTAAAGAACGTCTTGCGGTGTTATAGTTAATTATTGAATAGCTTTCTATTTAACAACATTTCGCGCTTCTCCTACCGGGAGGTCTTAACTCCAGAAATGAAATGTTAGTCCCCATTATAAGTGTTATTGTTCCAAATTACACCTTGAGGTGGATTACTAACATACTGTTGTTTGAAAGCAAAACCGTAAAAACTTGGAACTGCAAAACGATTATACTCAACGGTAATACCATTTTTCGGAATACCACCTATCATAATATTTACATCATCAAATCCACTATTGTCAAAACGGTTACCCGCATCATCTTGAAAATCGTTATGATGTATATGGAAAGTGTTTCCTGCATAACAATCATTACATTTATCGGTATTACTTCCGTATTGCGAATGCACATCAAAATTATGATGGGTTCCCCCCTGTAATACCGTATTGCAATACGCTTCGTAAATAGCATAGTCAGGGTCACCACTGCCAACTGCTATATCATGTCTATTGTAGTAAAATATATTTGCATATATTTTGGTCTCTCCCCTTTGTGTAGAAACACCATAACCAAAATTATTCCCGTTAACATTATGTATGTAATTATGATGGGCCAATTGACCTGTACTTGGTTGATTAGGACCAAAAAAGTCACTTCCAGAATATTGATTAAAAGTAATAGCCCCAGAAGGCCAATTGTATATTTCCAGATTATCAACTTCCGTATTACTCCAATTAGAAGCAATGCCATATTTTCTTCTCCTTAGATCAGGGTCTGATGTATAAATTCCTGGTTCACCATAAGGCCCTTGAAATCTAAAACCTGTAAATCTTACTCCAGGACCTGTAGTTATAAATACTGGTCTTTCAGACCCAGAACCTAGATAACGCATTTGGTCAGTTTTTAAAAACGCACCTACACCAATACCTCTATCGCTTGCTATGGTAACTCCTGCTGCTACAGCTATATAACCATCACCTAAAGCCGTTAAATCTATGGTAACACCGCTATTTATAAAAACAATATCACCACTTGTCCTAGCTTCAACCAAGGACTCAAAAGCGGATGCGGATAAGTTAGTTGATACGATATGCGTTCCAGTTGTCAATATAGCATCATAGTCAGCCCCTCCTCCAATTGGATTACCATCCTGACAGTATGAAAAAGGGGATATATTATCAATTTCCCTGGAAGAGTTGGACTCTATAATTATATAAACAACAGCCTCACCTGATAGTAATGTACCGTCCTTATTCTGCATTTCCGCGGTATAGGTAAAGGTATCGGTTACAGGCTCTGCCGCTAAAATTTCTTCTGGGGTATAGGTCAGAGTATTGTCGTCATTGATTACAACGGTTCCGTTATTAGGCTGAGAGGTTTCAATTATTGAAACCTCTTCAGGTTTTTCAAAAGTGTCATTAGCCAAAACATCAAGTACGATGCTGCCGTTCGAGGATGTTTGATAATTATCATTTACAGTGGTCCCACTGTTTCCGTTATTTACATTGGTGTCACCACTTCCGCTATTTACCGTGATTTCAGTAGTTTCATTCTCCGAATTACTGATTATAGATATTTGATAAGTATCACCCTTAGCATACGTTCCAACGAGAACTTCGGGATCTACTGCAATGTAGTCTGCCATCAAATCCGAGTCCTTACTGCAGGAAAAAAGGGTGATAATTGCTAAAATAAGGCACAACAAAACTAGGGGACTTTTGGGGTTAAATTTCATGTGTAAGATAAATTAAGTAAGTATGATAATCAAATTTGGGTATTATAAAAATATATATATTTGTTGAATTATCGATAAAAACCATCAATTTTTCGATGAATTACCTGTTTGGTACTGAATTTTATACGTTTCAAATTTTAGTTTGGATGTAAGGCTTTTTTTTATTCGATGAACTACATGCTTTTTTAACATTATCTTTGCAAATCAATTAGTTAATCCAAGCGTTTTGTTTGCTTATGCATTTAATAGCTTTTTTTAATGGCCCCACTTTTTTGATTTGTAGTATCTGAATTATCGACTCCTATAATTTATTTCCTTTCTGTATTAAACTTTTTAAACTCAAAGCCGAAATAGAATTAACTTCTTTAGCCATACAAATGCATTTCTTGGAAATAAATTTGTCAGTAATCTTTTAAATTGCAAAATTGCCATAGTTTTAATGGAATAGTTCGGTAAGATTCTAATATCAATTTTAGTGGGATAAGGGGTGATTACTGATTATTAAGAGATAACCCATGCAGAAGTGGAGCAAAAAAAATAATATATCAGCTCAACTCTAAGACTTTCAATAATGGCTTTTATTTTTTAGTTGGTGGTAAAGTAATAGCCCTACGTCAATATTCTAAAGAAGTAAAAGAAGTAAAGTTTTGAAAATTTCCAAAATACTTAGTTGAAACCTGGTATCACCCCAACATAGGGTAAAATCCTAACCATAGACAACACACCAATTGTATTGGTTATCCTGAAGCAGTTACTATAATAAAAAAAGAGCAGCACATAGTATTCATATAATGTAAGATGGTTTTATGTGCAGAGATTTACCTCGTCCTTTTTTTGGAATTTGAATATTTGTCTTATTGTAATTTTAACGCCTCATGGTTTTCGAGGATATTTCATTACCATTAGAACTTCCACCATTTTTTAGTGGTTTTACCGTAGCCGTAGCCGTATTTTCTGCCATAGCCCAGGTTTGAGGGTTTAACATCGTTTACAACAAATGAAAGCCCTTTAAGTTTTCCTTCCTTGTATAACTTCAATGGAAAATCCAATACCTTTGATTCCGTTACCCCTGCTCTTGTTACATAAAGAATTTGATCTGCGTATTCACTTAATAGTAAAGTATCTGAAACTACCATTAGAGGGGCAGTATCTACTATAACGTAGTCATAATCAAGTTTCACATTTTCCAATAATTCGGAAATGCGATCACTCATCAAAAGATCCGAAGGATTGGGTGGTATTTTGCCTGAGTAAATAATATCAATTATATGGTCATACGCTAACATTGAAGAAATAATATCTTTATGGCCTAACCTAGAATCCACCAAATATTCTGTGAGTCCTTTATTTTCCTTATTTCTATACGGCCTGCCCATCTTATCAATATGTTTACCTGAATAGAATTGATAGATTTTTGGATTACGAATATCTGCTCCAATCAGCAGCACTTTTTTATTGGTATTTGCAAAAACCATTGCCAGATTGGAAGATATAAATGTCTTACCTTCCCTTGGTACAGTAGAAGTAATAAAAATAATATTCCCTTTTGAAGAATTCTTTTTTGATTTGATAATATAATCCAGATTGGTCCGAAGAATGCGTAAGGATTCTGCCAATACAGTTCGCTCGCCCGGTTTAACCAGGCTATTCTCCTTTTTGGAAATTTTAGGGAGCTCGGCTAAAACCGGTATATTTCCGATTAATTTTTCCAAACCAATCTTATTATGAACTTTATTATCCAATAAATAATTCACATATACAAAGGAAAATGGAACTAATAATCCAAGAAACAAAGAAACAAATAGCACCAATTTTAATTTCGGGGAAGCCGGAAAATCACTAACGGCATAGGCACTGTCCACAACGTTCGACTTTGGGGAAGAAGATGCAAATGCAATTTGAGCTTCCTCACGTTTTTGCAACAAATATAAATAAAGAGACTCTGTCGTTTCTTGCTGTCTTGATATATCCCTTAAGGTGCGTTCATTTTTTGGAGCCGAATAAATCCGGGAGTTAATTCTTGATAATCGACTACTAAGATCGTTAACCTGAAGTATCAGATTATTGGTCGTCCCATTTAAACTTGAACGCATACTACGCTTTAATCCGGCAAGTTGCTGATCCAGGTTTACTATAATTGGGTTTTTGTCATTGGAACTTTCCAACAATCGCTTCCGCTCCAAAGCCAGTTCATTGTACTTTTGGGTTGTGGCGACTATTGAAGGGTCCTGTAATCCAATATTTGACGGGAGTAACTCGCCGTAACCGTCTTCGTTATCAATAATATCCTTCATGGATGAGGCAATATCCAATTGTATAGATGCGTCCTGCAATTGCTGTTGGGTTTGAGCTCCAATATCTAGATTGAGACTGTTCTGTGCAACAAGGTCCGACAAGCCTCTATCCGATTTAAAATTCACTGCAGATTGATCCACGTTAGTTAAATTAGTAGAAATACGTTCTAATCTCTCATTAATAAAATCTGAGGTTTTAAAGGCCATTGCCCTTTTGTCCTCAACGGCATTTTGATTATAAATTGATATTAATGTATTTATAACGTCTTGCGCCCTTGAAATTAAAGCATCTTCTAACAAAATGGTAATAATCTTAGATTTTGGATTATCAACCGAGATTTCCAGGGCTCTCTGATAATATTCCGCAACTGAAGATAATGGGTTAACAGAAACTACAAATCTATTTGTTCCACTACTGGTTGGATCCAAATTATTTGGGGTAATAATTATATCACCTACTGGTGAGGAAATAGTTTTTCCATATGAATACATTTTAGTAGGCCCACTCTTGTCTTTAGCAAATTCAAAAGATGTTTTTGATGATAATGTAATAAAAAAACTTTGTCTCGAATTATGAATAAGGGAATCTGGGGCAAGAAAATTTATTTTGAATGGAGGGCTTGGGTTGCGATAAATACTGGAATTTCTAATATTACCTAATGCTGTAATTCTTATATTAAGCTCTAATTCCTTAACCAAGTCAATTAGATTAGATCTTGATGTTAATAGCGCCATTTCGTCCTCTACCTGGACACCTCCTTCACCTAAAATACCCAAATCTTCAAAAACATTAAGCTGGGAGGATCCCTTAGCATCCTCCAATATTTGAATTTTAGCTTGCACGGCAAATTTTGGGACGGTATACCTCATATATAATATTCCCAATATTACGGTACACAAAACTGAAACAACAAACCATTTCCAATTTTTTAAATAGGGTTTCAAAAGTTCTCTGTAATCCAGATTCTCATCTGAAGGATTTGTGGGCTCCGTGTTCATTTAATGTTATTTTATAAAAAGGAACATAATTAATTTCTTGTCACAAGAATAACAGCTGATGTGAGCAATACCGAAAATATTGTAACCGCAATGGACGTTTTTTGACTAGTATCCAAAGCGGAAGCAGAAATACCCCTTTTGTTAGGTTCTACATAAACAACATCATTCTGAGTGAGATAATAAACGGGAGATTTTGTCATATTTTTGGAAGTCAAATCGATACGATTATATACTTTTGTTCCCGCATAATCCCGAATAACCAAGACATTATCACGAACCCCGGTGATACTTAAATCTCCTGCTAAACCTATTGCCTCTAAAATAGTTATTTGTTCCCCGATAACAGGGTAAGTTCCTGGTCCATTGACATTTCCCAAAACTGTAACAGTAAAATTCCTTAGTTCTATATTTATTATAGGTTCTTTTAAATATTCTGACAATCGGTCTCTTAGAAGAATTCGCAATTCATCGGGAGATAGTCCCACAACTTTCACTTTTCCGATTACCGGGAAATCAATTTCACCGGCTTGATCTACTAAGTAATCTACTTGCGCCGCTTGACCACTGCTATTTGGGTCTCCTCTGAATAAATTAAAGGGAGCACTTGTTTCGGGATTTAAAGAAGAAACATATATCCCAATAAGATCATCAACTTTGAATTTTGTAATGAGGATATTCGTGTTAACTTGGGTTTCAAAATTGCCTATATCTTGAAAATAAACGACCTCTTCTCTAGTTGCTCCACAAGATAATAGAATTGTTGCTCCAAGAAAAAATAAAAAGATACGGTTGAATACTCTTAACATCTTATATATATTAGATTGCAATTATACAGAAAAATTACGATTGGACTATTTTCTTTTCTTCTTTATTCCCAACATGAGAATCTTTGTCGTAGTTTTTATCCCCAACTTCCTTTTTATCAAGATAGCAAAAGTTAGAATTGTTGGATACAAATTCTGGTACAATTTTTTTCATAAGGACCACTGTATCAGCGTTGAAGAACATATTGGAGACACACAACTCATCAATTCTTGATTGAACATCTGTATAGTCCAAATCCCTTACCTTACTTATCATTATTTTTTTATGGTAAGTCGGCAAGGTATTTTCACCTGAAGCTAAAAGCTCTTCATACAATTTTTCACCCGGTCGTAATCCGGTAACTTTGATGTCTATATCCTCAGGATATTTCAGCCCCGATAGCTTGATCATATTCTTGGCCAAATCAAAGATTTTAACAGATTTGCCCATGTCAAAGATAAAGATCTCTCCTCCTCTACCCATAGCTCCTGCTTCGAGCACCAGTTGTGATGCCTCAGGTATGGTCATGAAATACCTCGTAATATCCCTATGAGTAACGGTCAAAGGGCCACCTTTTTCAATTTGTTTTTTAAATAATGGAATAACAGAGCCATTAGAGCCTAGTACATTTCCAAACCTGGTAGTTATATACTTGGTCTCACTTTTCTGGTGCTTACAGGTTATATACATCTCTGCTATTCTTTTAGTTGCTCCCATTACATTGGTAGGATTAACCGCTTTGTCAGTAGAAATAAAAACAAATCTATCTACATTATAGTTAGAGGACAGATCTACCAACACTTTGGTGCCTGCAATATTAATTTTTATGGCCTCATAGGCGTTATATTCCATCAATGGAACATGTTTATAGGCCGCGGCATGAAACACTATATTGGGCTTATATTCCTGAAAGAGGGTATTCATTCTGTTTTTGTCCCTGATATCGGAAACAATAGGGAAAAAGTTGTGAATCCCGTTTTGTCTTAATTCCTGCTGCAAATCATAAAGAGGCGACTCTGCCTGGTCAATAATGATCAGTGATTTATATTCATAATTAACAATTTGTCTAACAATCTCGCTCCCAATTGATCCTGCACCTCCTGTGACAAATATTACCTGATCCTTTAGATGTCGTGAAATTTTTGAATTCCTAATGTTAATGGGCACTCTATTTAATAAGTCCTCGATCTGTACCTGTTTTATCTGAGATAATTTTAATTCTCCGTTTATCCAGTGGTCAACCGGAGGTACAATTTTAACCTGTACCTGAAATTCAACTAAACTTTCTACTAGTTCTTTTAAGAAAGTATTGTCTATATTATGAATGGAAACAATAATTTCGGCAATATTCCTCTTATCTATAAAGAATGCTGTTAACTCTTCTCTCCCATAGACTCGTACTCCATTTAAATTTTTTCCTAGTTTTTTGCGATCATCATCTATATAACCTATTACCTTGGAGTTGCTTGCAGTATGGCTTGTAAGTGCATTATAAGTCAAAACACCTGCCTCACCTGCACCATATATCAGCACATTCTTTGATACTTTAAATCCACGAATCAGATTATAATACAAGGACTTAAATATATATCTGGAAGTTGTAAGTGCAATAAAACTAATTAAACTATGAATTATGATAATAGACAAAGGGATGGTGAAATCCTCCATAAAATTCACCTGTCTGTTTACTATAACCAAAAATATGGTTAGAATACTGGAAAGGCAGATGGCATTAAATATGTTATAGACATCCTGCACACCTGTATGCCGTATAACACCTTTATAGGAACCCGTAACAATAAAGGCGGCCCCGGCGATAATAGCAACCAGGGGCAATTGAAATAATAGTCGTTCCGTATCAAAATTCAGGGTTAAATTAAACCTGATGAAATAAGATAAAACAAAAGAAATGCAAATTAAAAATATGTCAATACCCAAAACCAGCCATTTAGAGGCATATCTATGGGCATTGTTTAAGAGATAATTTTTAATCATAATACTACTTTAAGAATTAGGGTAACTATTCTTTCCAAATCTTCCTTACTAAGATTTGAACCACTGGGCAGACATAGGCCACGCTCAAATAAATCTTCTGCGGTTCCGTCAGTAAACCTGCGATACTTTTTAAAAACCGGTTGTAAGTGCATAGGTTTCCATAAAGGTCTGGACTCAATGTCCTCTTCCAATAGTGCAAGGCGTATTTTTTCCCTGGTTTCAAAGGAAGGTGTAAGGATGCACGTCAGCCATCTGTTACTATAATAACCTACAGGTTCCATTAAAAACTCTATTTCCGGACTGTTATTTAAATTACTCTTATAATATTCAAAATTAGATCTTCTCGCTCTAACCCTGTCATCCAAAACTTGCATTTGTCCTCTGCCAATACCTGCAAGCACATTACTCATTCTATAATTATATCCAACATGAGAATGTTGATAATGTGGAGCTTCATCCCTTGCCTGGGTGGCCAGGAAAACGGCTTTATTTTTTATATCTTCTTCTTTAGTCACCAAGGCACCCCCACCCGATGTGGTTATTATTTTATTTCCATTAAATGAAAGTATCCCAATATTGCCAAAACTGCCACATTTATTATCTTTATAGGAGCTTCCCAATGCTTCTGCACTATCTTCCACAATAGGAATATCGTATTTTTCAGAAATTTCTTTTATCTCATCAACCTTATAAGGCATTCCATATAGATGAACAGCAACAATAGCCTTTGGCTTTTTACCTAATGCCATTCTGTTAATGATTGCTTTCTCCAATAAAGATGGGGAAATATTCCAGGTATCTCTTTCGCTATCAACAAATACAGGTGTCGCACCAAGATAAAGAATAGGGTTGGCTGATGCAGAAAATGTAAAGCTCTGGCAAATTACTTCATCCCCATGTGAAACTCCTAAAAGTTCCAAAGCCAAATGAATGGCTCCTGTTCCGGAACTAAGTGCCGCAACATGAACATCGTTTTGAATATAATCCTCAATGGCCAGTTCAAATTGGTTGACATTTGGCCCTAAAGGAGCAACCCAGTTAGAGTCAAAAGCCTCTTTAACATACACCTGTTCCATCTCACCCATGTGGGGAGATGAAAGCCATATCTTAGTTTTTATTGCAGTTTCCAAATCGATTTTTAAGTATAAAGTTCTGGTTGTGATATATCTAATTGCAAATTTAAAATTAAAATGAATTTAAATCAGAAAATAATATTGATTCAACTATTCGCCAAAGTCTAAATTTAATTCGATTAAGTACAAAGTTTATACTTTTGATTCATATCCAAAAATCCAATTTCATTATATTCAGTTTTTTATGAACAAAACTATAAACACTTAAATTTCAACGTATAATCTAATTTATTGTTCTTACCTAATTAATTATATCTTAGGGGCTCATCCTAAAAAAAGAACAATTGTTTGGAACGCACATTATATCTTGCACGTTCGTTTTATTGGGGGAAGTTTACAAGGTAATCAATAATTTTCACAGGATATCGCTTAAAAACATTAAATTTCATAGCATGTATACAGTTGATGATCGTTATAATTGTTTATCTCACATAATTTTGTGGTAATTTCGAATTCAATAATTGAAATTCGCTTTTATGATCCTTAATTGATCATATATTTAGATAATGAAAATTCTAGTCACCGGGGCAGCCGGATTTATCGGGTTTTTTGTGTCCAAAAAGCTATTGGATAAAGGGCATACTGTAGTTGGCATTGACAACATCAACGACTACTATGATGTGCAACTCAAATACGACCGACTGGCTCAACTGGGAATTGATCGAAATAAGGCAGAAGCCTACAATTCAGGAGCAAATAGTTCTTCAGAACCTGAATTTTCGTTTATACGACTGAATTTGGAAGACCGGGAAGCTCTACCCAGCCTCTTTAAATCTGAAAAATTTGATGTGGTTTGTAATCTGGCAGCTCAGGCGGGAGTTCGCTACAGCCTGGAAAATCCGGAAGCCTATATAGATAGCAACATAGTGGGGTTTCTCAACATTTTGGAATGCTGCCGACACTATAAAATAAAACATTTGGTTTATGCCAGTAGTTCCAGTGTTTATGGACTAAACACAAAAATTCCTTTTGAAACTACCGATAATGTAGACCACCCAATAAGTTTGTACGCCGCTACCAAGAAAAGCAACGAATTAATGGCCCATACCTACAGTCATTTGCATAAATTCCCTACCACCGGACTTCGATTTTTTACCGTATATGGCCCATGGGGAAGGCCAGATATGGCTATGTTTCTTTTTACCGATGCCATTGTTAAAGGAGAAGCTATAAAAGTATTTAATCAAGGGAAGATGGAGCGGGATTTTACTTTTATAGATGATATAACCGAGGGAGTTGTAAGGGTGATTGAGGGTTCAATTGAAAACAGAATTGCATTAAATAAACTGTACAAGGTGTACAACATTGGAAATAATAGTGCCGTAAAACTGCTCGATTTTATTGCTGCTATTGAAAAAAGTCTGGGCAAGGTTGCGTTAAAAGAAATGCTGCCTATGCAACCCGGTGATGTAACCAGAACATGGGCCAATGTGGATGATTTAATAGAGGATTATAATTATAGCCCAAGTACCCCAATTGAAAAAGGAGTACAAAATTTTGTAAATTGGTATCTTAACTTCTACAGTAAATAGTAAACTTTAATTGATTAATACAATTCAAATATCGACTTTTGCCTATTAAAAAATTAAGATGACTCAACCTAATAATCTTTTACAACTTGCAATTGCTGCATCTATTAATGCAGGTAAGGCAATACTTGACATTTATTACAAACCGGACTTTGTATCCGAATTAAAAAATGATAACTCTCCCTTAACTGAAGCAGATTTGGCAGCGAGTAAGATTATCAATAATTACTTGGTAGATACCCCTTATCCCATTATCAATGAAGAAATTAAGAATAAGGACTATGCCGAGCGTAAAATGTGGGAAACCTGCTGGATTGTTGACCCGTTGGACGGAACAAAAGAATTTATAAAAAGAAATGGCGAGTTTACTGTGAATATTGCACTATGTAATAATGGTGCTCCAGCAATAGGAGTTATTTATGTCCCGGTATCCAGAGAATTATACTATGCTGATGTAACATCACATAGCGCATATAAAACCATTCTTGATGAAAACCATGAGCTTAATTCTGAAATTTTAAATGAAGATGATCGTATATTTCCCTCAAAACCAAATAATTCATTGATACGTGTAGTGGGAAGTCGTTCACATATGAATGACACTACTCTTGATTTTATTAATGAAGTAGAGAAAAATTATGAAAAAGTGGAAATTGTATCCAAAGGAAGTTCTTTAAAATTCTGTTTAGTTGCCGAAGGTAAAGCCGATGTATATCCCCGCTTTGCACCTACGATGGAATGGGACACGGCAGCAGGACAGGCAATTTGTAAGGCAGCCGGACTTAAGGTAATCTCCAGGAAAACAAATGAAGAGTTGGAATACAATAAAGAAAATTTATTGAATCCTCATTTTATAGTAAGCATTTAATGCCTAATATTTCCCATAAAAGACATCTTGCCAAGACTATTACCTGGCGTATAGTGGGTACCATAGATACCTTTGTATTGTCCTGGTTAATATCAGGTAATCCATTAATCGGACTTAAAATTGGATTTTCGGAAGTTGTTACTAAAATGCTTTTGTATTACTTGCATGAACGAATATGGTTTAATATTGGCATTCGTAATAGCCGGAAAAGACATATAATAAAAACGATAACCTGGAGAATAATTGGTACTTTAGACACTATTTTGTTATCCTGGTTTATCACAGGAAATCCATTTACTGGTATAAAAATTGGATTGGCAGAAGTGATTACTAAAATGATTTTGTATTATTTCCATGAACGTGCCTGGTATCGCATTAACTTTGGTTTGGAAAAATCGGAAAGGAAAAAAAGATGGAAAAAAATATTGTAGCACATACTTATAAGATAAACAAGGAAAGCAGAAGAAAATCAAATGGACATAACTCTTTTTTGATTTTCTTTACTGGTTTATCCGGTTCTGGCAAGTCTACAATTGCTAATGCACTTGAACAAAAATTATTTTCTGATGGAATAAAAACCTATGTATTGGATGGAGATAATGTGCGCAGGGGAATCAATCAGGGACTAAGCTTCAGCCCGGAAGACAGATCGGAAAATATTAGAAGAATTGGAGAAATATCTAAATTGTTTATAGATGCAGGAATAGTTATATTGGCAGCATTTGTTGCACCTTATGAAAAAGACAGACAGCATATAAAAAAGACCGTTGGAAGTAAAAACTATGTTGAGGTATTTGTTAATACGAGTTTGGAAGTCTGTGAAGCCAGGGACGTTAAAGGCTTATATAAAAAGGCTAGAAAGGGATCTATAAAAAATATGACCGGTATTTCGGCGCCTTATGAATTACCAAAAAATCCTATTGCTACCATTACCCAAGAAAATACCATTGAGGAATCTGTTGCAATCATTTATGACAAAATCAAAAATAAATTAAGACTCCAGGAGAATGAGTAAATATTTTTTAAACTATTTAGACGAATTAGAGTCGGAGGCCATTTATGTCTTAAGAGAAGTCTGGGCACAATTTCAAAATCCTGTAATTCTTTTTTCAGGTGGAAAAGACTCTATTTTAATTACCCATCTTGCAAAAAAAGCTTTTTATCCGAGTAAGATACCGTTTGCATTAATGCATGTGGATACGGGGCATAATTTTCCCGAAACCATAAAGTTCAGGGATGATCTTGTGGGTTTGCTTGATGTTCGGTTAATTGTAGGCTCTGTTCAGGAGTCTATTAACCAGGGACGCGTTGCAGAAGAAAAGGGTAAGCACGCCACTAGAAATGCGCTGCAAATAACAACTTTATTGGATACTATTGAATCAAATAAAATAGACTGTGCTATCGGTGGAGGTAGAAGAGACGAAGAGAAAGCACGCGCAAAAGAAAGATTCTTTTCGCACCGGGATGATTTTGGGCAATGGGATCCCAAAAACCAACGGCCGGAATTGTGGAATATATTTAATGGTAAACATTTTGAAGGAGAACACTTTAGGGTGTTCCCTATTAGTAATTGGACGGAAATGGATGTTTGGAATTATATTAAAAGGGAACAAATAGAAATACCATCGCTCTATATTGCACATGAGAGGGAAGTTGTCTGGAGAAACGATTCCTGGATTCCAAATTCTGAATTCCTGACTTTGCATGACAATGAAAAAATAGAAACCAAAAAGATCAGGTTCCGTACGCTGGGCGATATAACGATTACCGGTGGTATTGAATCTGAAGCTGATTCCCTGGAAAAAATTGTGAATGAAGTTTCGGCTATGCGACAGACAGAACGTGGTAACAGAACAGATGACAAACGATCTGAAAATGCCATGGAGGATAGAAAAAAACAAGGATATTTTTAAAAAAATAGAAAATTTTTATGAAAATTAATAATAACCAGTTATTGCGATTTACCACCGCAGGAAGTGTTGATGATGGAAAAAGTACATTAATTGGTCGCTTGTTATACGATTCCAAATCTATTTTTGAAGATCAATTGGAGGCCATCGAAAACACAAGCAAGCAAAGAGGTCACGATGGGGTTGATCTTGCCTTATTTACGGATGGATTAAGAGATGAGCGCGAGCAGGGAATCACTATAGATGTTGCCTATCGCTATTTCACAACTCCCAAAAGAAAATTTATTATCGCAGATACGCCTGGGCATATTCAATATACCCGGAATATGGTAACCGGTGCATCTACCGCAAATGCCGCAATTATTTTGATTGATGCCCGGCACGGGGTGATTGAGCAGACCAAACGACATGCTTTTATTGCTTCCCTTCTAAATATCCCGCACGTTATAGTGTGCATCAACAAAATGGATCTGATAGACTTTAAAGAAGAAGTGTATAATGATATCATTAAACAATTTGAAGCATTTTCTTCAAAATTCATTGTGAGGGATATTCGTTTTATCCCTATTAGTGCTCTATTGGGTGATAATGTAGTGAACAGATCGGAGAATATGCCCTGGTATCGGGGAGGAGCATTATTACATACCCTGGAAACCATACATGTTAGCAGTGATTATAATAAGGTAGACGCCCGTTTTCCGGTGCAAACTATCCTTCGGCCTCAACGCGAGGGATTCATAGATTATCGGGGATATGCTGGTCGAGTTGCAAGTGGCGTCTTAAGAAAAGGTGATAAAGTAACGGTAATGCCTTCCGGATTTACATCGGTCATTGATTCTATCCAGGGAGCTTCGGGAATGCTTGAGGAAGCTTTTGCTCCCATGTCTGTTTCTATTACATTACAAGACGATATTGATATTGCAAGAGGAGATATGATAGTAAGAACCACCAATATTCCGGAATCATCACAGGATATTGAAGTTTGGTTATGTTGGTTACACAATAATTCAGCCAAACCCAGGGCCAAATATGCCATCAGACATACTTCCAACGAACAAAAGGCAATGATAAAAGAAATAGTATATAAGATTGATATTAATACCCTGGGGCGAAATACTGAAGACAAAGATTTGAACATGAATGATATATGTAAGGTCAGAATTAGAACTACCAAACCTCTAATGATCGATCCATATCGTGAAAATAGATCTACCGGTAGTATCATTTTAATTGATGAAAACACCAATGAGACCGTTGCGGCAGGTATGATTACGTAAAAAATAACTTTAATGAAAACCGAATATCACTACCTTCGAAAAGTAGTATATGGTAATTGGAAAATCAATTATACCAAGCCTATAGCGATTATTAGGGATAGTTGATATAAAAAACAACATTAAATTCCAAGGTTTTGTTGATCTTTGCACCTGTAAATTCCAATAATGAACATTAAAGAACTTAACCTTAATTCCAGGTATAAAATTCTGGTTACCGGCGGTGCAGGTTTTATAGGCTCTAATTTATGTGAATCTCTACTTGAAAATGGAAATACCGTCCGTTGTCTGGATAATTTTGCGACCGGGAAAAGAGAAAACATTGATCCCCTCTTATATAATCCAAAATTTTCAATGCTGGAAGGGGATATACGAAACCTTAGTGAGTGTAGAAAAGCATGTGAGGGGATAGATTATGTCTTACACCAGGCCGCTCTAGGTTCAGTACCTCGTTCCATAAAAGACCCTATTACCAGTAATGAGGTAAATGTATCCGGATTTCTTAATATGCTGGTAGCAGCCCGTGATGCAAAGGTAAAACGTTTTGTCTATGCAGCGAGTTCTTCTACTTACGGTGATTCTGAAAATATGCCGAAAATTGAAGATATAATTGGGAAGCCTCTTTCCCCCTATGCCATCACTAAATACGTTAATGAATTGTATGCAGATATTTTTTCCAAAACCTATGGAATGGAGACTATTGGCCTTAGGTATTTCAATGTATTTGGTCGTAAGCAGGACCCAAATGGGGCCTATGCAGCTGTAATCCCTAAATTTGTAATGCAATTAATGCAGCACGAATCCCCGGTTATTAACGGAGACGGCAGCTTTTCGAGGGATTTTACCTATATAGATAATGTACTGGAAATGAACATTAGGGCCATGGTATCCGAAAATCCTGAATCAGTTAATACTGTCTATAATGTCGCCTATGGCAAACGAACCGATTTAAATGAACTAGTGGGGCTCTTAAAAGACTATTTAAGTAAATTTGATGCAGAAATAACCAATTTGAATGCTGTGTATGGTCCCAACAGGCAAGGCGATGTTCCCCATTCCCTGGCCTCAATAGAAAAGGCAAAAAAACTCCTGGGGTATACCCCTCAATTTGACCTAAAAAAAGGATTAAAAGAAGCCGTTACCTGGTACTGGCAAAATTTAAAATAAAATTATGATGAACCTAACTGTAATAGGAACAGGTTATGTAGGCTTAGTTAGTGGCACCTGCTTTGCCGAAATGGGTAACAATGTTACTTGTATTGATATTGATGCCAGGAAAATAGCTGACCTGAAGAAAGGGATCATACCTATTTATGAGCCCGGATTAGAGGCCATGGTCAAAAGAAATGTGGACAATAACACCTTACATTTTAGTACAGATCTGAAATTGAATTTAGACAAGTGCGATATAGCCTTTATTGCTGTTGGTACTCCAATGGGTGAAGATGGGTCTGCGGATTTGCAGTATGTATTACAGGTGGCTTCGGAAATAGGCAAGCATATGCATCACCCTCTAATAATAGTTGACAAGTCCACCGTACCGGTAGGTACGGCTGATAAGGTAATTGCTGCCATTGAAAATGAACTAAAAAAGCGAAATAAAGAAATTGAATTTCATGTAGTGTCTAATCCGGAATTTTTAAAGGAAGGTGATGCCATAAACGATTTTATGAAGCCCGACCGTGTTGTAATTGGTTCGGATGACAAAGCCACTACTGAAAAAATGCGCGCATTATACGCTCCTTTCTTTAGGAGTAGTATGGATCGATTGATAACTATGGATGTCCGATCAGCGGAAATGACCAAATATGTGGCCAATGCAATGTTAGCAACAAAAATTTCTTTTATGAATGAAATTGCCAATATCTGTGAGTTGGTTGGAGCGGACGTGAATAAAGTTCGGATTGGGATCGGCTCTGACAGTAGAATTGGATACAGCTTTATCTATCCGGGAAGTGGTTACGGCGGCTCTTGTTTCCCGAAAGATGTGAAAGCACTTCACAGGACGGCCGCAGAACACGGTTACAAAGCCGAACTTATAAATGCGGTAGAAACCGTAAATGATCGGCAAAAATTAGTAATTGCAAAAAAAATAATTTCTCGCTTTGGAGAAGACTTAACAGGAAAAACGTTTGCAGTTTGGGGATTGGCATTTAAGCCACAAACTGATGATATGCGAGAAGCACCAGCCATTTATATAATAAAAGAACTTACTAAAAGGGGCGCTGTAATTAAGGCCTATGATCCAAAAGCCATGGAAGAAGCAGAGCACTTTTATCTAAAAGGTGTACCAAATATTAGTTATCACCATTCTAAATATGACACAATAATAAATGCAGATGCCATGATTTTATTGACAGAATGGAAGGAATTCAGATCTCCGGATTTTGAAGAATTGAAAAGTCAATTAAACGAACCCGTTATATTTGATGGTCGCAATCAATACAACGATTCAAGTCTTAAAAAACAAGGCTTTGAATACTATCAGATTGGGAAAAAACAGATTTAAAATTTTAATTATTCCTTAAACATGGGCAAGACCAAAATAGCAGTAATTGGGTTGGGATATGTAGGCCTACCCTTGGCACGTCTTTTCGCTACAAAATATCCCGTAATTGGTTTTGATATTAATTCCGATCGAGTAGCAGAGCTGCAATCTGGCAAAGATAGTACTCTTGAAGTAGAGGATAACATTCTTCGTGCAGTGTTAAAAGAAGATCCCAATATGGAAACTGGCTTATACTGTAGTTGTGAAATGGAAGCAATAAAAGATTGTGATTATTATATAGTAACCGTTCCAACTCCGGTTGACAGCACTAACAGGCCTATTCTGACCCCCCTATACAAGTCGAGTGAAACTGTGGGTAAGGTTTTAAAACAAGGAGATACAGTCATTTACGAATCAACCGTTTATCCGGGGGTTACAGAAGAAGAATGCGTTCCTATTTTAGAAAATAGTAGTGGTTTAAAATTCAATAAAGATTTTTTCGTGGGTTATTCCCCAGAACGTATCAACCCGGGTGATAAGGAACACACTGTTGAAAAAATATTAAAGGTAACTTCGGGTTCTACTCCTGAAATAGGAAAAAAAGTTGATCAGTTGTATGCTTCAGTTATTATGGCCGGTACCCACCTGGCTCCTAGCATTAAAGTCGCCGAAGCCGCCAAGGTTATTGAAAATTCTCAGCGGGATATTAATATTGCTTTTGTTAATGAGTTGGCAAAAATATTCAATTTAATGGCTATTGATACGCATGCCGTTTTAGAGGCTGCAGGCACCAAATGGAATTTTATACCATTTAAACCAGGCCTCGTTGGCGGGCATTGTATTGGGGTTGATCCCTATTATTTGGCACAAAAGGCCCAGCAATTTGGATACCACCCGGAGATTATATTAACCGGGAGAAGAATGAATGATGGTATGGGGAAGTATGTTGCTTCTGAAGTTGTAAAATTAATGGTTCAAAATGATATCAAGGTAAAAGGATCAAAAATATTGGTTCTGGGTATTACGTTTAAAGAAAATTGTCCGGATGTTAGAAACACTAAGGCTGTTGATGTCATAAATAACCTAAGGAGTTATGGTACAGATGTGTCCATATATGATCCTTGGGCCTCACCTGTAGAAGTAAAGCATGAATATAATATGGATACTTCGAAGGTAATGCCTAATGGTAAATATGATGCAATCGTACTTACGGTGGCCCATGAGGAGTTTCTTCAAATGAATCTTAGGGAAATGCTTAAACCAATTGGGGTTTTATATGACGTAAAAGGATTCTCAAATGAGAGAGTCGACGGTAGACTTTAAATAAATATTTCTTGATTTTAAAAAAATAAATCATCATTAAAACGATTGTTTCTAACTTTATTTCTTTTAGTCTTTTATATTGGTATCGTAACTAATTAATTGGATTAAGATTTGCCATATTAGTTACTTTTGACATTATTATAGCAATTTCGAGGTAGTAATACCTTAAAACTCATGCTATTAATTTAATAAGAAACTGTAAATGTATTCCCAACACGAATGAAAAAGAAAAATCTAATCATATTCGGAACACGTCCTGAAGCGATAAAAATGGCTCCGTTGGTAAAAGAGTTTTTAAAAAATCCAACTTTTGAAACAAAGGTATGTGTAACTGCACAGCACCGTGAAATGCTCGATCAGGTCCTGGATTTTTTTGAAATTACACCGGATTTTGACCTGAACCTTATGAAACCGGGTCAAAACCTGTATGGCCTGACAGCTGCTATCATTACAGGGTTACAGCCTGTTCTTGAAGAATTTCAACCGGATTATGTTTATGTCCATGGGGATACAACCACCACAATGGGATCCAGTATCGCGGGATTCTATTCAGGCGCAAAGGTATGTCATGTTGAAGCAGGATTACGGACCTTTAATAAACTTGCTCCTTTTCCCGAAGAAATAAACCGAACCATTACAGGGCATATTGCCGACTATCATTTTGCCCCTACACAGACTTCTTTTGATAATTTACGGAACGAAGGAATTTCAAAGAATAACATTTTAATTACCGGTAACACGGTTATAGATGCCCTATTCGAGAGTGTTTCCAGAGTGGATAACATTGAAGATCCTGAAATAACGCAGCTAAAGAACGAGCTCGATTTCACTAAACGAATCGTTTTGGTTACTGGTCATAGAAGGGAAAATCATGGGCAGGGCTTTATTAATATTTGTGAAGCCTTAAAAGAAATTGGGAAAACAGTAGATAATGTACAGATCATTTATCCCGTTCATTTAAATCCAAAAGTGCAGAAACCTGTATATGATATTTTAGGCGACCAAGACAACGTTAAACTAATTTCCCCACTTGCGTATCCAGCCTTTGTTTGGCTAATGAAAAATTGCGAGCTCGTAATCACTGATAGTGGTGGTGTACAGGAAGAAGCTCCTAGTTTGGGTAAACCCGTACTTGTTATGAGAGACACAACAGAGAGACCAGAAGCAGTGGATGCTGGCACCGTAATTCTAGTTGGTACTGATAAAAATAAAATTGTTGCAGAAACTTTGGATTTGATGCAGAATTCAGAACGTTATAAAAAAATGAGCAAGCTCCATAACCCTTATGGAGATGGAAAAGCCAGTAATCGAATTGTTGAATTTATCAAAAATTTGGGGTAATGAATAAACCAGAAGTAGTAATGATTGGTCTTGGCTATATTGGCCTGCCAACAGCAGCTTTAATAGCAGAAGGAGGAACCTATGTACATGGGGTTGACATCAACCAACAAGTAGTGGATACAATCAATAGGGGTGAAATCCATATAGTGGAGCCATCTTTAGATACTTCTGTATCTAACGCAGTAAATAAAGGATTTTTGAAAGCTGCCACAACACCTGTTGAGGCAAATGCATACTTAATTGTTGTTCCTACACCTTTTAAAGACAAAAATGAGCCTGATATTTCTTTTGTCCATTCTGCCACCACAGCAATACTTCCATTGCTAAAAGAAGGTGATTTATATATAATCGAATCTACTTCTCCCATAGGTACTACGGAAAAGATGATGACCTATATATATGAAGAACGTCCTGAGCTCACTGGAAAATTACATATTGCATATTGTCCTGAACGCGTATTACCCGGCAATGTGATGTATGAATTGGTGCACAACGACCGTGTTATCGGAGGGATTGATAAGGTCTCAACGGAAAAAGCCGTTGCTTTTTATGCCAAATATGTAAAAGGAAAATTGCATAGAACAAATGCACGGACAGCCGAAATGTGTAAATTGGTGGAAAACTCGTCCAGAGATGTTCAAATAGCCTTTGCCAACGAATTGTCGTTGATTTGTGATAAAGCAGATATTAATGTATGGGAACTCATTAATTTAGCGAACAAGCACCCCAGGGTAGACATTTTGCAGCCCGGATGTGGTGTTGGAGGGCATTGTATCGCGGTCGACCCCTACTTTATCGTTTCTGATTATCCCATGGAATCGAAAATTATTGGAACTGCAAGAGAAGTAAACAATTACAAATCTTTCTGGTGCGCTGAAAAAGTTCAAAATGTTAAATTACAATTTGAATTGCAGCATGGAAGGAAGCCTACAATTGCGTTAATGGGTCTGGCTTTTAAACCGGATATTGATGATCTAAGGGAGTCCCCTGCAAAATACATTGTACAACGGGTTTTACAAAATGCGAATAATGAGGAATATTATATTGTAGAACCTAATATAAATGAGCATAACGTATTTAAACTTACAGACTATAAACCGGCTTTTGAAAAGGCCGATATCATCGTATTCCTTGTTGCCCATAAAGAGTTTAAGATGTTACCCAAAAGTAAGGACAAGGTGATGCTGGATTTTTGCGGCATCTACAAGTAGATTTTTATTTTATTGATTTGTGAATTCCAATTTACAATTTGGTTATATTATTTTGGTCCATTATCGAGGTTTAAAGGTTTTTAACCTAAATATTATCATTAAGAAAATGAAATCGTTTTCTTTACACAATAAATGGACTATTATTTCATTTTAAGGATAAGATAGTAGCACTTCAAAATCAAGAGTTAAGCAATTTATATTTATTCAAATGAAAAAAGATTATTTAGATAAAGTACAAACCATCGATAGCATTATAAAAGCAACTTATGATTCTATGGGCGGCGAACCAGGAGAAGCCAGGGATTGGGATTTGTACCGGTTTTTGTATCATCCTAATGGTCAGATGATTCGCTATGAAAACGATTTTGTAGACGGAGAATTAAGGCCTCAATATATGTCTCCAGATGACTTTATAAATTCAATTGGTAAGTGGATTGCAACTGTGCGAAAAACAGGTTTTTATGAAAGAGAAATTCATAGAATTACTAAAGTCTATGGTAATACAGCACATGTTTGGAGTACCTGTGAATCTTTTCATAGTAAAAATGATATGAAAGAAAACAAGCCCTATGTAAGAAATGTACATAGTGTACAATTAGCATATTATAAAGAAAGATGGTGGGTTCTTAGTATGTATTGGTCCAGAGAAACAGACGAATTTCCTATTCCAAAAGAATTTCTGGAATAATACTTTCAATTTTCAAAACTAAATACTTCTAAAATATAGCTTTAGAGAATAGATAATCAAGTCTATATTTTTGAAAAACTATAAATAGTAAAAAACTTACAGGATGCCTGTTCTGTTTTTTAATAACATTAATTCCTGAATAAATTTATAACCTAAAACAATAAAACAATTATGAAAGAAGAGTATTTAAAGAGTGTTCAAACCATGGATGATATTATAAAAACTTCTTATGCTTGTATAGGGGGAAAAGCATATGAACCCAGAGATTGGGATTTCTATAGGTTTTTATTTCATCCTGAAGGAAAATTAATCCGATATGAAAATGATATGGAAGGCGTATTAAGGCCTCAGTTTTTATCTCCTGACGAATATATTAATGGCATTGGAAAATGGATGGAGACTAAGCGGACAACGGGCTTTTATGAAAGAGAAATAGGCAGGGTCGAAGAAACTTATGGTAACATAGCGCATGTCATAAGTACTTGCGAGTCTTTTCATAGTTTAGAAGAGATGGAAGCCAACACGCCTTATGTGAGAAATGTTCACAGTATTCAATTAGCTTATCATAAAGAAAGATGGTGGATTCTTAATATGTATTGGCAACGTGTTACACCAGATTTTCCTCTCCCAGAAAAGTATTTGGGCTATTAGCTAATCATGTGACTGATCTTAATATTATTAATTAAATTATACAGAAACATTACAATGTAATGTTTCTGTATAATTAATAACTTCAAAACATATTCTTCAACATTAGGTACTGACTTATTGAATAATAGAGTGAAAATTTGAATAATATTATAAGTAAACTAAATTTTCAATTTAAACACTTTGGCGTTATAATGAAATTATTCATAACCAGTAGCTACTATTGTCGCTTTATTTGTATTAATGCTCTAATATGATAAAGATTAATTTAATTGAATATTTTGAAAATACTGTTGATTTATTTCCTGATAAATTAGCACTTGTCGACAGTACCTCTCAATTAACTTTTAAGGAGCTCAAGCAAAAAGCGAAACTTGTTGCAACTCAAATATCTAAAAAGAAAAATTCAATTAATAGCCCTGTTGCTATTTATTTACCCAAAACCAATGATGCAATTGCTTCATTTTTAGGCACTTTATACAGTGGCAATTGCTATACTCCATTGGATACGAAAAATCCTATCCCAAGAATTGAAGCCATTTTAAAAGCATTAAATCCATCATGTATTATAACAAATGATAGGTTTATATCGAACATAAAAAAATGTAATTTAGATATTGATGTTATCAACCTTGATGAATTAGAACAAAATAACAATATTGACGAAAGTTTTAATTATCAAAAATGTATAGATACGGATCCCGCATATATATTGCATACCTCAGGTTCTACAGGGGTACCAAAAGGAGTTGTTATTTCACATTTGTCCATTATTGATTATATAAATTGGGTAGTTGATACTTTTGACATAACGGAAAAAGAAAAAATTGGTAATCAAACCCCATTCATATTTGATATGTCTACGTTAGACATCTATCTAATGATTTTTAAAGGTGCAACACTCTTTATAATTCCTGAACAGAAGTTTATGTTTCCCGCTACTCTGTTGGATTATATAAAAGAAAATAAGATAAATTTTATTTTTTGGGTTCCATCGGTTTTGGTCAATATCGCTAATCTCAAACTTCTTGGTTCTATTAGTATTCCAACAGTAAAAAAGGTATTATTTGGTGGTGAGGTTATGCCACCTAAGCACTTGGGTTATTGGATTAAGAATTTAGATGAAAATATTGTTTATGGAAACATGTATGGCCCCACTGAGATAACAGGTACATGTATTTGTCATATTGTTGATGAGTCATTCAATGAAAATGAGTCTTTACCTATTGGTAAGCCATGTAGAAATACTGATATATTAATACTAAATGAAAAGGATGAACTTTGTAAAGTTGGAGAGAAAGGTGAATTATGTGTTAGAGGGTCTTCACTTGCCCTTGGTTATTGGAACAATTTTGAAAAAACGAACGCTGTTTTTGTTCAAAACCCATTGAATAAATCGGTACCTGAAAAGATATATAGAACTGGTGATATTGCTTTTTTAAATGAAAAAAGTGAATATATTTATATAGGTAGAAAAGATTTTCAAATAAAACTATCGGGGTACAGAATTGATTTAGGGGAAATAGAACATTATATTTTAAGTGTTTTTGACACTATAAATGCAGGAGTATTTTTTGACAGAGCCAAAAATGAAATTGTTTTAATATACGAGTCTGAAAATGAAATATCCATTAAGGATTTTAGATTAAAACTGGCACAAGTTTTGTCAAAACACATGATTCCAACAAGGTATATTAAAATGGACGTTTTACCTAAATCAACAACTGGAAAAATAGATAGAGCTTTATTAAATAAAAAAATAAATAATACATAATTTTATCAAATAAATGGAAGCTTTATTAATTAATTATATTTAATTTATTTTGAAGAAAAAAATATTAGACTTTCTAACTGAAATTAGACCGGAGTTCGACTTCGCAGCATCTAGTAATTTTATTGAAGAGGGTATGTTGGACTCATTTGATATTGTAAGTTTAGTTGCTTCACTAGATGAAGAATTTGGAATTTCCATTGACGGAACAGAAATTATACCGGAAAATTTCTCAAATGTCGATAGTATTTTTCAATTGCTAATTAAAAATGGTGTTACAGAATGAACCTAAAATTTCATAATAAAAAAATTACGGGCATCCTTACAGTTTTACCCGAAAATGAAGTCAATTTTGACGACGAGATCGATAATTATGACTTCTCAAGAGGTCAATCTATGAAGCTCAAGTTGATTATGGGCTATGGAAAGCGCAGAGTGGTCAAAGAAGGGACAACGGTGTCGGATCTGTGCGTATTTGGCATGAATTATCTTTTTGATAACAATCTTTTAAAAAAGGATGACATAGATGCTCTAATATTAGTGACGCAATCCCCAGATTATTTTGTGCCCGCAACCAGCCATATCATTCAAGGTAAGCTCAATCTAAAACAGGATATGATCTTGTTAGACATCAATCAAGCTTGTTCTGGCTATCCCATAGGTCTAAATCAGGCTTTTATGTTATTGGAACAGGATGAGGTGAATAAAGTGGTGGTATTGAATGCCGATATCATGAGCCGTAAGGTTTCAGTAAAAGATAGAGGTAGCAGACCAATAACCGGTGATGCCGCCGCCATCACAATTGTTGAAAAAAATCCGTCTGATAATATTATATATGGCACCGTAAACGTAGATGGAAATGGTGCTGATGCGCTGATAATTCCGGCAGGTGGTTTTAAGATGCCATCTACACCAAAAACTGCAGAATTGGAAACAGATAGTAGTGGTAATTCTAGAGCGTTGGACCATTTGGTCATGAAGGGGGACGTTGTTTTTAATTTTGTTCAAAAAGAAGTTCCTCCCATGATTGAGAACTTACTGGATAAGGCAGGTAGCAACAAGGACGAAGTAGATTATTATATGTTTCATCAGCCCAATAAATTTATGCTAAAAAAACTTGCTGATAAAATGGGGATTCCTTATAGTAAAATGCCAAACAATGTTGTTGAGAATTTTGGCAATTCCAGTGGTGTTTCCATTCCTACCTGTATTACTTACAATGTAGGCGAAAAACTAATGACGGATTCTTTTTTAATTTGTATAGCCGGGTTTGGAGCAGGTTTGAGTTGGGCCTCATTACTGATGGAAATGGGTAATTTAGATTTTTGTGAAACTATTGATTACGATAATTAAACCATGGAAAATTTTATAGAATCAATTTCTGAAATCTTTGAAGAAGAAACAGTTGAGCTTAGTGATGAGCTTGAATCATTCGATGCCTGGGATTCATTGACCATTTTGTCGATTATCGCAATTTGCGACTCAGAATATAATGTACCCCTCTCAGCAGAGGAAATTGAGAACTCAGGAACCATATTAGGATTAAGGGAGCTGATTGAAAGTAAAATGTAGTATGTCCTAACCATTGATAAAGCTAAATAAACAAAGAACTACCTGACAACGGTATATCGAAGCATAGTTTAATATTCAACTGGCTTATAAATGGTGAATAAACCGTAATATCCACGACCCAATAGACCATGCCATCAATAAGGCACTTGATAATGTAGAGTATGCCTCTTAAAAGTTCTTGAATCGAAAACCATAGATCATTTCGCTAATTCAAGTAAGTTATAATCTGTTCTTTAAAAATTGAATTGCTATTTCCAGTAATAAAAAGTAGATTTGGGTTAAGTACAACAGCTAAAACATATCAATATCATGAAAAACATAATAATTTTAGGTACCGGTGGGTGTGCCGCAGAGGTAACATTTTATATTGAGGACCATAATTCCAAAGTATCCGAAGGGGAAAGAATTAACATTTTAGGGTATATCGATTATGAAGAAAATATAAAGCCCTATTATGAAAAATATAATTTCAAGGCGCCCGTTCTATGTGATATTGATGTATACGAACCAAAACCGGATGAAGAGGTTTTAATTGCAGTAATGGATATTGAATTTAAACAGAAAATGATAAAAGCGCTCAAAGAAAAAAATGCCAAATTTGGTAGTTTTATCCATCATAGTGTTATAATGCCGGAAAACCTTAATATTGGCGAGGGCAATATTGTTTTCCCATTTTGTATTCTTGAAGAATATGCAACCATTGGCAGTTACAACCTCCTTACTTCGTATTGCTTTATCAGCCATGATTGCGTAGTGGGTGACAATAACTTTTTTTCCGTGGCAGGCGTTGCCGGATCCGTCAAAGTAGGGAATAACAACTATTTCGGACTTAGATCACTTGTAATTCCACATGTTGAAGTTGGTAACAATAATGTTATCCAGGCCGGTATGATTGTTGACAAAAATGTGAAAGATGATACTACCGTCTTCTATCGCTTTAAAGAAAGAGTTATGGCAATTCCTAAAGTAAATTGAGCTCTAATATTCGTTTTATTTTAAATCTGGAATGGGTCTGTAAATTAAACTCTGTCCGTTTTTCCGTATTGATTTTGGAGTATTTGATTGCTGGTTTTTTGGGCAGGAAACTATATGTGATGAGTCCGGTGATGATATTGACCAAGAAGTTTCCAAAGCTCTTGGCCTATATAACCCTTGTCGGCAAATAGCCTACAGCATATTTTCTTCATAAAGTTCTTGTTTCTTAACGGTTCCCTGTCCTCCACAATGGCCCATTTGATGCACAAGCTTAATATCTCACCCTTACCATTATCGAACTCCTTTAAGTTCTTAGCGATCTGCTGTGGTGAAAATCTGCCTTTTTTCCTACCTCTTCTTTAATGAATATTAATCGAACCCAGGTTATGAAGAAAATATTTTGTTATCAATGTTTTTGTTTTATTTATCTATCAATGGCCGCCATTACTAAGAAGGATCTTTATTATAAGGTGGAGTATAAATTCTGTGTTTTTAATCCAATATTTTCCCAGTCAAAATATTCAAATATCTTATTCCATGTTTCCTCCTTAGGATATGCATCTACATTTAATGCCATATGCATTATTGCTTTGTTCAATTCAATATAATTCAGTTCCGGAAGGATATATCCAATTTCACCAAACTTAAAAGAATCCGCTAATCCACCTATATTGGACACCACAACTCTTTTTTTCTCATTTATAGCTGTTAAAAGTATTCCGCTTTGTGATATTCGTGTATAAGGGAGAAGAACAAAGTCGGTAAGTTTCAAAATAGCCAAAAATTCCTCAACTAAAAGAAATCTATTTAATATTGTAACGTTCTTTTTACCTTTTAATTCATCCAATTTTCTATGCTTTCCTTTACCTGCTATAAATAGCATTAATTGTTCGTTATTAGAAACATTATCCTTATTCCATGCATCTACTATCAAGTCGTACCCCTTATAATCATTAATTTTACCCAACGCGGAAAAAACAATTCTTTTATCCAGATCATAGTCTGACCTAAACTTTTCAACATAATAATCAATCTTTTTCGAATCAATATTTTGCCCTATATCAAGTATCCCATGGGGTATTACATGTATTTTTTTGGAGGAGACTTTGAATTTTTCTATTATTTCTATTTCAGTGTTATTCGAATGTACAATTATCGCATCCACTAAAGAATATATTTTTTTATAAATATCTTCATATCTATCCCCTGTATCATGCGGTAATACATTATGGGCAGTTATAATGATTTTAACGCCATTTAGCTTTATTAATTTCAATAAATAGTAATCAATTTGAGGAACTTTTAGCCACTGAAAATGAACAATTAATGGTGATTTAAATTTTATAGACTTGAAAAGGATAAATTGTGACTTTAAGTAACTAATGAATTTAAAAAAACCTGTCATGTCACTATAATTATAGATTTTATAAAACTTGATTAACAATCGATTTGAATCGTACTTTGTATTACAAAAATAATGCAAGTCAATATTTTTCATATTTGAGAGCAAGGAGTAATCATACAGAGCCAAATTACTATAGCTCATAGGATCAATATAAAAAACAGTTTTTAGTTTTTCTTTACTATGGTTTTTTTCGTCAGTCATATTGAGGTCATCTTTAGTTTTAAATTTGGATCGAAAAGAAGGGTTGCGGATACCCGCCGTTATGTGTCCGGAACTCGAAATAACCAAATCACATTTTAAAGTTAGTGCATAATATATAGAGAAGAAACTATAGACCAAAAAAGTAAAAATCCTTCTTAAAAAATTTTGTTTATTATCAATTTTTACATTAATAATTTTAAGTTTTATCCCATCAATAATTAGATTTCCAAAAATAGAAGTAGCAAAAATTTATGCATTTTAACTTGCAATTATACAACAATACCTACCCTTTATATCTATATAACGGGAAAAAATTATTATCAATTTTTTGTTGATTATTCTTAAGCGTTAAACTGTCATAAATATCGTGATCAACAATGTATTTCCAAACGTTGAATTTCTTAAAATCTTTGGAGAAGGAAGATTTAAAATATAACAGGGAATCTGATTCACTCCCTAAGCCTCCTCCCAAATTAAAATATTTATAATTTTCCTTTGTTCCCGATATTCTTGTTTCATCTAATAATAGTCTTATAGGAGTGAGATGAAGATAGTCGTTTTTGGTGCCTGATATATGGTACTGAATAATATCATTGGTTCTCATTATCATTGCCGCTGATATAATTTCATCGGTCTCGTTCATAATAGCAAAAATGACCTCCGTAGTGAAGTCTTTGGAATCAATCATGTTAAAAAAGTAGTCTTTCTCAAAGTAGTAGGAATCCTTTGCTTGCACTCTATTCATGTTTTCGTAATAAAGATCTACAAACGTTAGAATGTCTTCTTGACTAGTACTTTTTTTCGTATAACATAGTTTCCTTACCTTATTAAGATACCTTTTTGTTGTTTTAGAAAATAATTGTCTTTGAATGTCAATGTCTTTTGTTAAATCGATATTTACAACATCACTTAACGCTTCAACATTACCTATATTTTTTAAAATACTAATTTGATTTTCTATAAAAGGATTGAGTCTTGAGAAAACGCTTATAATTTTTTGGTCTTTAAAGTAATTATAGAGTGATTGTTGAAAATCAGAAAGATCCATTGCGGTACTAAAACTTTTAAATATGGGGCCAGAATATCCATAAACCGAGGTGGCATCAAAATATGAAGTACCCTCAATAGGTCTAATCAACAAAGGAAGTGCAATCAAGATATCACTTGACCGGTATACCAATAATACTCCTTTTTCATCAGGTTTTCTATTTATGGCATGATAGTCATAAGTATGATAACAATCATAATTTTCTATTTCTGACAAAATTTCGACCCATTCGTTTTTTTTCAATATCTCAAAAAGCATACTAAACTACATTTCGTTAATAACCGGTTTCCATTTTCCAGATGATAAAAGGGGGTGAAAGGTTCTTAATCTTAAAATCATTAGGCATATTGGTGATTTTTTTTAAAATTCTATCACAGTAAACTCGGACCTTCTATTCATCTTGTGCTTTTCCTCAGAGCAATAGGTGTGGTTGTCACAATGGTTTGCTAATTGTTTTTCACCATAAGCCTCATAAGACAATCTACTGACATCGATTCCTTTAGCAATTAAATAATTCACAGTACTTTCTGCACTTCGCTTGGATAGCCATAAATTATACTCCTTAATACCATGGGAGTCTGAAAAAGATTCCACTTTTAAATTCAAAGTCGGAATTTCCACCAAAATTACTATTAAATTGTTTAAAAGTTAACTTTCTAGTGACTAGAAAGTTAACTTTTAAACAATTTTTACGTTACAAAGGTATTATTGGCGGTATACTCCAATTGGATAGTCTTTACTATTACACAAAAATGAAAAAACTTAAGAACTATAATTGGAAAAATAACGAAATCATTAATTAAGATATATTTATAATATGAATTCTTAAATGAAAGTTGCGATCAAATAAAAGTAATAGACTCGGGAGAACTAATTTGGGTTTCAAAAAAAGATACCAATATAAAAAGGCTAGAAAATAGTTTATACGCAATTAAAATTGTACCAAAATATTTAAGCATACAATTTTATAATGATAAAAGATTTAGAGTTAAAAAATATCCTTCCATTAAAGGATTTGCTACGAACTCTTTGACTGGATTTTTTCTATTTCCTATTACCGGAGTCTGTGGTATATTGATTTGTCAAGAGCTTAATAATAACTGATGATCTCCTATTCAGCCTATGCTGCTCTTCAGGGCAATATACTCCGTCAACGCAATTATTTACAGGTTGTTCTTCACCATGACCAATTGCCTTTAGCCTGCTACTTGCAACTCCCTTACTCTCCAAATACGCTACTGCACGTTCAGCTCTTTTATCGGATAGCCATAAATTATATTTTTTTGGACCTCTTGAATCTGCATGCGCTTCCACCAAGAAGGAATACGTTGGGTTGTCCTGCATTAAAACAGCTACTTTGTCGAGGGTGTTTTTTGACTTCTCATTTAGATAAGAGGAATCAAAATTATAATATACATAGCCCAATGCGTCTATCTCATTTTGCAGATTGAGCAGCTTGTTCTTTTCTGCATCCAATCTGGACTTCTCTTCCATTGCTAGCCTTGCCTCCTCCTTTTCCCTTGCCAATCTTTCTGCAAGTGCCGCAGCTGCAGCTTCGGCTTTTAAAGCCTCATCAATAGAATCTGAAACACGTTTAGCCTCCTCTTCCATTGCTTTAATTAAAGCTAATTTTTCGCGACCCTTTTTGGTAAGATCTTTTTCAATATTAAATTGATAAACAACGCCTACAGCGTGCTGTACATGGTTGGAAGCTTCATTTCCAAAGGACCATTTCCCTGAAGAACTAAAATCCAGTCCCCATCTATCCGAAAACCACGTTCTAAAGCCTATAACTCCATTATAAGTACCTCTGGATAGGTCATTGGCATAGGTATAACCAACTCCTACACCCACATAAGGGTCAAACCAACCCGTCTGCCCAAATAGTTTGTTTAAATCATAGCTAAGCCTGGTATCAAAACCAAAATAGTCCTTATCCTCAGGATTAACTACGCCGTCTATGATATTACCTTCTTTGTATTTGTTATAGGTGGCAATAGCTTCCAAACCTATGCCACTTCTAAAATAACGGCCAATATTAATTCTGGAAGGAAAAGCTACACCATTCCACCGATCTTTAATTGTGGTAATATTATTCGTTCGTTCCCCCGAATCATTGACAAAATTCCAGCCCAAACCCACCATCCATGAGCTTACCACCATACTGTCTTTAGCGGTCAGCTGTAGTTCTTCCTGTTGATCCAACGGTAGTAATTCCTGTTGTGTCGATTGAATTTCTTCCTGTGCGTAAAATGAAGTTGTCCCTAAGAAAAGAATAGCGATAGCGCTTGTTAAGTAGGATTTCATAATGTAATGATTTAGGAGTATTACATTACAAAATTACTTCCCATTAAATACAATTCCTGCAAAGTAAGTTGAGGTGCAATTTTATTCGATATGAAACCTATTTATTACTATTGATAATTACTTATTATTATCAAGGACAATTTCCTTCTCGGTAAGTGGCATTTTATATAGATGAAAGGGCATTAGGATGGCGGTGGATGGTGACTTATTATCTTTCGTGTTTTCTATGTCTAAAATCATCCGATTATCCTCTACCAGGACTCCTCTAATCCGTGATGTAGGTGTATCAGATGTTTTTCCGTTGCAATAGATAACAACCATTTCCGTACTAAAATCTATTTCAGGAATTTTAAGTCCAGGTTTTCTGGTCATATTTACTTCGGTAAAGAAATTTTTTAAGGCCTTCTTATCTCGTAGGACCAATAATTGCTCAGTTTCTGAGCCCCCATAATTATCACTTAAAATTAGTGTTAATGGATTATCGTCCAACTCCTGGTAATTTGTGTTTTTATCCTTATCCTTTTGACTTCCACAGGTCCCCGCCAATATCAATAATCCTAAAATAAGAGTTTTCATGAGAAATTACATTAATAGGTACTATTATAGTGGGCCTTATAAGCTTTTTCATATAAAGCTTCGTAAAGGGGCATTACATTCTTTATATCAAAATTTAGGGCTACCTGATGGGCATTCTCCTTAAATTCCGCAAGAACGGCATCATCACTTAGTATTTTTAATGCATTTTTAACCATATCATCCACGTCGCTAACATCACTCAAATAGCCGGTTACCCCATGAATATTTACTTCCGGAATACCACCCGTATTACTGGATATTACAGGAGTCCTGTTAATCATTGCCTCCAGAGCCGCTAAACCAAAACTTTCCGATTTAGAAGGTAACAAAAACAAATCCGAAAAGCACAGGACTCTATCAATCTCATTACTATTGCCTAAAAACACCACCTTATCTGTAATTCCCAATTGTTCACATAATAGCTCGGCATGCTCCTTTTCCGGGCCCTCACCAACCATAATTAATTTAGCTTCTAATTGCTTTTGAATGCCATTAAAAACATGAATAACATCCGGTATGTGTTTTACTTTTCTAAAGTTGCTAATATGAGTAACTATTTTCTCATTATCCTCTGCCATTAATGATCGCTGGCAGTCCGTAAAATCTAAACTGTATTTTGTTTTATCAATGAAATTTGGAATAACCTCAATTTCTTTTTTAACATCGAAAAAATCTAATGTTTTTTGTTTTAAATCATCTGATACTGAGGTTACTACATCACTTTTATTAATGCTAAAGTTTACTGCAGGTTTGTAAAACGGATGGTTCCCCACCAGTGTAATATCTGTACCATGCAAGGTTGTAATCATGGGAATATAAATTCCATCTTCTTCCAGAATTTTCTTTGCCATATATCCTGCATAGGCGTGTGGTATTGCATAGTGAACATGAAGTAATTCTATGCCGTAGAGCTTTATTGTATCAACCAGTTTACTCGAAAGCGCAAGTTCATATGGTTGGTAGTGAAAAAGAGGGTATTCTGGCACATGTACCTCATGAAAATGAATTCTATTACTTAATAATTCAAGCCTAACGGGTTGCCTGTATGTGACAAAATGTATTTCGTGTCCCCTATTGGCCAAGGCTATCCCCAATTCTGTAGCAACAACACCACTCCCACCAAAAGTCGGGTAGCAAACTATAGCTATTTTCATTTAATTAACGGTTTTAACGCTGTACATCAACTTCTTAAAAGTTTTGAAAAAGAAACAACGCTGCTTTAATACAAATCTAATATTTAATTTCCTCCCTCATTGATAAGAGAATCATAAATTGCCTTCTGAATCCTTGTCCTTAGCTCTGATTTCACCAAAAGCCTGTTTGTAGCAGATGGGTAGGTCCTGTTGGATAGAAAAACATATACTATCTCTTCTTCAGGATCGGCCCAGGTAAAAGTGCCTGTAAAACCGCTATGTCCAAAACTTTTTCTGGACACACAACCGCAAGTCGGACCTTTTTCTACAAGTTGCGGTTTATCGAATCCCACACCTCGTCGCACATTTTTATCACAGAAATAGCACTTATTGAATTTTTCTATGGTTCGGGAATCTAGAAAACGATCACCTCCGTAATAGCCTCCCTGAATGTACATTTGCATAATTTTTGCCACATCGTTGGCATTGCTAAACAGGCCTGCATGACCTCCTACTCCACCTTGCATTGCTGCCCCCATATCGTGCACATAACCCTGAACAAGCTGGTATCTGTAATAAGTATCCACCTCGGATGGAACGATCATATTGACCGGGAATTTTTCCAGTGGATTATACGTGGTGTAGTTAGCTCCCATAGGCTTGAAAAGAAAATTATCCATCAAATTATCCAAGCCGGAATTATAGTTGTCTTCAATATATTTTTTAAATATGTAGTAAGGAACATCACTATATCGGTATCTGTTAGACTTAAGGTTTTGTCTTCCTATTCGATCATAAATAGAATCTTTATAAGCGTCTTGCAGATACATATTCTCGGTAACCTTTATGGAAAATCCATCTGAGGGACTATTTCTATAGAATTCCGGAGAAGGCCTCCTCTTATCATTTAGCGTCTTCAAATAGAATGCAATCCAGGAGGGTAGTCTGCCATAATGACTTAAAGATTTCAGCACCGTTACATCTTTAAGCTCTGTGTCTGCATATTCCGGTATTAAATCCTGAAAAGTATCATTTAGGGCTATTTTGCCATCTTCTTCCATCTTCATAATGGCCGGAAGGGTGGAGAGTATTTTCGTAAGCGACGCAAGGTCATAGAGGTTATTAGTGGTTAATTCGGCTTTAGATTCATAAGTAGGTTTACCAAAAGCTTTATTATAAATTACTTTGCCCCTTCTTGCAATTAGGACCTGGGCTCCGGGGTACATTAAGGAATCTAACCCATTTTGTACCAACTGATCAACCTCAGCAAGTTTTAAAGAACTCATTCCTACTCTTTCGGGCGTACTGTACCCCAAACGCCTTAAAGATTGGGTTTTAACCGAAGTATTCACGGGAAACTCCGGACTTACAGTAACTGGCAATACTCCCTTCCCGGGAATTGCACCAAAGAGCACTTCCGCTGCTTTCTGCTGAGCAAGTTTGCTATTCTGATAGGCCATAATTACACCGTCTATACCCGTAAATGAGACAATATCCAACAACGCATAAGGCTTGGCAAATACGGTAAGTACAACATTAGAAGTCCTTTGCCTGGAAATTTCCTGAAGCCAAAAAAGTTCTTTTTGAGAAAATTTATATGGTTTCCAGGGACTTTCATTACTCTTATGAAGCCCTATTATTATGAGGTTAAAATCAAAAAGTTTCTTTTTAAGGGTAGAAATATCTTTACCATTTACCTGCGTTACTTTAGCATACTTATTTAAGGTTTCCAAAAATGGCGTATTTACTCCATCCCCAAATTTTACATAGGCAATTTTCTTGTTTTCAAGTTTTTTGATGCCAATAATGTTTAGTTTATCGCTAATTACAGTAATAGCATTCTCTATTGCCTCTTCATAGATAACATCATTTTCAGGACTATTCAGGTCTTCAAGGAGGTACTTTGTTTCTATTGGACTGTAGTCATGTAACCCCGCTTTGAATTTGGCCATTAATATTTTTTTTACGGAGTATGCCAGGCGCCGTTCAGATATCAGTCCTTTCCTATAGGCCTTTAAAAAGGTATCCTTGCTTTTTTTGAAATCCTTAGGCATTAGCAAAATATCATTACCCGATAAAAATGCTTCTAATTCAGTTATCCCATTACTTGCAAAGTCCGAGACCCCTTTCATATTAAGTGCATCAGTTAATATCAGCCCTTCAAATTCCAATTCATTTTTAAGCAAGTTGGTGATAATCTTTTTGGATAAAGATGAAGGCCGCTTATTTTCAGGCTCCAATTCCGGTACATTTAAATGGGCAACCATAACGCTGCTAAGTCCCTCTTTTATAAGCTTTTTATAGGGATACAATTCAATACTGTCTAATCGTTGCCTTGTAAAATCTAAAGTAGGCAGGGATTTATGTGAATCAACAAAAGTATCCCCATGACCAGGAAAATGCTTCCCACTTGATAGTACTCCGGCACTTTCCATGCCTTTCATAAAAGCAATCCCTTTTAGCGCAACATTCTCTCTGTCCTCACCAAAAGATCGATTCCCTATAATGGGGTTTCTCGGATCTATATTTATGTCTATATCAGGTGCAAAATTTATATGAACCCCAAGTCGATTTGCATGCCGGCCTATTTGATACCCCACTTTTGAAACAATTGCAGTATCTGCTATTGCGCCCAGAGTCATGTTCCATGGGAATGCGTAAGTTGAATCGAGTCTCATTGCCAGGCCCCATTCAGCATCCATTCCAATGAGAAGAGGAATTTTTGATAAGGACTGGTATTCATTAGTGAGTTTAGCCTGCCGCATAGGGCCTCCTTTTGAGAAAATCAATCCTCCTATTGCGTGATCCCTTATTAATCCCTTAATTCTTTGTGCCGCAGCTTCACCTTCTTCAGAAGATGCTATTACCATAAACAGTTGCCCAATCTTTTCTTCCAGAGACATGGCACTATACTTGTCATTGACCCACTCTTTCTGGGACAAAGTATCAGCTGTCACCAGCGGTGAATATTGACCTCGGGCAACCAGTAATAAAGCAAAGAATAGAAAAGAAAGTAGGTATTTCCCCATAAATATTATATTCTAGGTACTAACTTAAAACAAAATTAAATATTGTTTTTTTGTTCATTAATGTAGCCATGGTGGGTTAATTAGAGTGGCAAAAGCGTCTAATCAGGCTATAAACACAATTTTATAAAAAACGGCTATGCCAACTATCAGACGCTGGTACTTCCCAATGATTTAAATATTCATATTTATTGGTAACCAAATTATTAAAAACTATAGTGTTTTTAGAAACAGCCCTATCCTTAGCCATTTTCTTAAAATCTCCTAAAGGCTTATATGCAATATGTATGCCTTGTTTATAGGAAACATTCATCTTATCCAATAAATCTACATCATATTCCTTTTCGAGTTGTTGGATGAAATGTACAGATGCATCAATTGAACAACCTGAAGCAGAGGCAAAATTCTGATCCAAAGCAATTATAATGAAACGTTTATACTTAATTTCATACCCTGCCTTAAGGTCGCTTCCATGGGCAGTCCATTCAGAAATAAATCTGTCCAGGGCGGCTGTTATTTCAACAAGCTCTTCTTTCGAAAAACTTCTGTTAGCCTGGTATATCCAAACTCTTGCTGTTTCGGTTAATGATTCAAAATCTACCAACATTTGTTCTTTTTCGTTTTAATTGAATTTATATTGTCAGAAACAATTCTTTTAATCTGATTAAATATCCCCGGCATTAGCTATCAGTTCAGCGATATCCATAACTTTTATGGAGGCATCTTTTTCTTTATTCTTTACTCCATCGGTCATCATTGTATTGCAAAACGGACAGGCCGCAGCAATAATTTCTGGCTGAATTTCCAAGGCTTGTTCAGTACGTTCAATGTTTACATCCTTATCTCCTGGCTCTGATTCTTTAAACATTTGTGCCCCCCCGGCTCCACAACATAAACCCTTTTTCCTGCAATTCTTCATTTCAACCAGTTGGGCATCAAGTTTTTTTATGATATTTCTTGGTGTCTCATATACGTTGTTGGCCCTTCCAAGGTAACAAGGGTCATGAAAGGTAATACGTTTACCTCTATAGCTGCCACCTTCCAGGGTAATTCTACCATCTTCCAATAACATATTTATGAACTGGGTATGGTGCATAACCTTGTAATTACCTCCTAATCCCGGATATTCATTTTTTAAAGTATTAAAACAGTGGGGACAAGCAGTTACAATACTTTTTATTCCGTAGGCATTCATCACTTCAATATTGGTTACCGCCTGCATTTGGAACAAAAACTCATTTCCTGCCCGTTTTGCAGGATCCCCAGAACAACTTTCTTCAGTTCCAAGAACCGCAAAACTCACATCAGCCTTCTGAAGTATTTTCACAAAAGCCTTGGTGATTCTTTTAGCCCGGTCATCAAAACTACCAGCGCAACCCACCCAAAATAAAACTTCAGGCTGTTTACCTGCAGCAAAAAGCTCTGCCATAGTCGGTACTTTCAACTCCTCATTCATAATCTTGTTTATTATGCTTTTTAAGATTCATCGGCCCAATTAAGCCTGTCCATTTGATTAAATGGCCAGGGTGCTCCATTATTTTCAATATTTCCCATCATAACATTGAGTTCACTTGGCGCAGCCGATTGTTCCATAACCAGATACTGACGCATACTAATTATTATAGATAATGGGTCAATGCTTACAGGGCATGCTTCTACGCATGCATTGCAGGAGGTACAAGCCCATAATTCTTCAGGTGAAATAAAATCCCCCAATAATTGACGGCCATCTTCAACGAATTTTCCTTTATTCGCATCCATATTACTGCCAACATCCTCCAACCTATCACGAGTATCCATCATTATTTTCCTTGGTGATAGTTTCTTTCCAGTAAGGTTTGCCGGACATTCACTGGTACACCTTCCGCATTCTGTACATGTATACGCGTTCAACAGCTGCACCTTACTAAGATCCATAACATCAGAAGCTCCAAATTTATCCGGAGGAGGGGCATCTTCCACTGGTGTCGCAAACGGATCAACATTAGGATCCATCATCAATTTCACTTCTTTGGTTACTGCTTCAAGATTATCAAACTGACCCTGAGCAGTAAGTTTTCCATAATAAGTATTTGGAAAGGCAAGTAATATGTGTAAATGCTTCGAATAATACAAATAATTCAGAAAGGCCAATATTCCAACGATATGCATCCACCAGGCAGTACGTTCTATGAAAATTAAAGTGCTAATAGATAATCCATCAAATGCAGGCATAATAAATTGGCTGACAGGGAAAAGTCCTGCTTTTGTATAATGAGGAGTATCCAGGAACTGTAATTGATAATCAGCAGCGTTCATAGTTAGGAACAAAGCCATTAAAACCAATTCTATATACAAAATAAGATCGGCATCCATTTTTGGCCAGCCTTTCATTTCAGGCTTAATAAAGCGTTTTATCCTAATGAAATTCCTTCTTAACCAGAAGATAATTACCGCTAGTATTACCAAAAAAGCAAGCACTTCAAAAGAAGCTATAAGGATGTTGTAAAGTTTACCAAGGGGTGCAAAAACTCTATGGGTTCCAAAAATACCATCAATAATAATCTCCAGAACCTCAATATTTATTATAATGAAACCGAGATAAACAATAACATGCAAAAAACCTGCTATTGGTCTTACAACCATTTTAGTTTGCCCTAAAGCTATACGGGCCATATTCTTAAAACGCTGTGGCTTATTATCTGAAGGCATTCCACCTCTACCCAGGTTAATATTCCTGCTAAGCTTCTTTACGTTCATGGCGAAATAACCAATCCCGGCTAATAATATAATAAGGAAAATTACATTTGGCAGATACTGCATCTATTCATTAGGTTTATTTGTTGCAGGATCATCTTCGGGAATCTCATATTCTTTTTGCTTTTTCCCAAAAACTGAAACATTTACATAGCGCTTAGGATTTAAACGAAAATCCTGAAGAAGGAGGTCTAACTCTTTGGAAGCCTCAGACAGATTGTTGTACAGCTCCTCATTATTTACCAATTTACCAAGTGTACCTTCGCCTTTTTCAATTTTGGCTAACATTTTATCCAAATTACTTATTGTAGACTCCAAACTTCTTATAGTATTGGCCAGTCCCACCTGTGCGATAGAATCCGAGAGTACTGAAAAGTTAGTGGTAATTGTGTTAATGTTCGTAATTGAACTGTCCAGGCTATTTTTATTATCCGCCAATAATGAATTTAGAGTGGCAGCACTCGATTGAAAACTTTGAACGGTAGCATTAAGCCCCTTGATACTTTCTCTTAAGTTTCTCTTTGTCTCTTCATCCAATACGTCATTGAAATTTAATAACAAAGAATCCGCATTGGAGACAGCCCCTTCTATTTTCGACTGCAATGGTGCCAATTTTTGCTGTAGCAAATCTGTTAGTCCAGGCTTTATATTAGATGATAAAGTATCCCCGGATTGTGCAATTGGCGCACCGTCAAATACCGGATTTACTTGTATTCCTTTACCTCCTATAATCCCAGTATCATAGAGCTCTGCAATGCTATTTTTAGAAAATTCAAAATCACTGTCGACAGAAAAAGTAACAAGAAGGTTACCACTACCATTTTTAAAACTAATTTTATTCACATTCCCCACATTGAATCCATTAATAGATACCTGTGTTCCGGGTTGCAAACCACCTACGTGACTGTAAACGGCGTAAAAGGTTTTACTATTGTTAAAAATCGGGGTTGCTTTAAGAAAACTGAAGCCCATGACAAACAGCAAAATACCTCCAATAACTATTATTCCTGTTTTAACTTCCCTGGATAGCTTCAATCTATTCGATTTAAATTACAAACAAAATTAGAAATAAATTTTACAAGACCTGTCATTATTCAGAGACGTATTTTAAAGCCTCTGGAACGGGTATTCTTTTCCCATCCTTGTAGGCCACTATAAAGGAAGTAGGATATCCTTTGGCATCGGCATTCGCCTTATATAATTTTGCCTGAGAATAAGAATTGGTTTTTCCATACATATATCTCACAAGGTTCTTATAACGCTCTGTTGAAAGTGTACTCAATCCGTTAAATTCCTCGGAAAGCAACGGTAAAACCTTTGAACTGGCCAACAACTGTACTTTGAAGACTATTTTAGCCTCTGAGACAACTTCTTCCTTTTTAACCTCTTCTTCTTTTTTCTTCTCAACTATTGGTTCAGGAATGGGTTCTTCAGCAATAGTCAAGGGTATTTCTCTAACCTCTTCTTCTTTTTTCTTCTCAACTATTGGTTCAGGAATGGGTTCTTCAGTAATAGTCAAGGGTATTTCTCTAACCTCTTCTTCTTTTTTCTTCTCAACTATTGGTTCAGGAATGGGTTCTTCAGTAATAGTTAAGGGTATTTCTCTAACCTCTTCCTCGGGTACTTCTTTTTTTGGCAATGGTTTATCCTCTTCTTTTGTTAAAACTTCCTCGGTTTTATTTTGGTTAGTTACAGCAGTTTCGGCTGGAGGTAAATCAGAAGAAACTACAACAATTGGTTCCATGATTTCCTTCTTTATAGCCTCGTTTTTTATATCAGTGGCAGGTAATATTTCTGGTTCCGCAGCTACAATTACCTCATTTACAGGTGTCTCCTCCACATTTTTTATGGTCGTGATTTCCTCAGGAGATGTAGCATCCTCCAGATTAATCCTGGTGTTATTTTTATAATTAATAATAGCATCCGCGATGGCATTGCCCATTTCTTCCTGCCCTTTTTTAGAGTTTAGGTATACTCCTTCCGACTTATTAGTAAGAAAACCTGTTTCGATAAGAACACTGGGCATAAAAGTTTGATGAAGAACAATAAAACCGGCCTGCTTAACTTTTCTGTCATTTCGACTCAAATTTTTAGAAAAATTGTCCTGCATCATCTTGCCAAGCATAACGCTTTGATCCAGAAATTCTTCCTGCATAATAGTTAAGCCAATTACAGATTCAGGAGAGTTAATATCATAAGCAGCATAGCGAGATTCGTAATTATCTTCAAGATAAATCACGGAATTTTCCTTTTTTGCAATTTCAAAATTCTGCTTGTTTGCATGTAATCCCAGTACAAATGTCCCGGCTCCATTGGCGTCAGAAGTGTGTGAATCACAATGTACAGATACGAAAAGGTCTGCATTTGCCTTATTTGCAATTTCTCCTCTAACAAATAGATCTACAAACGAATCATCCTTTCTTGTATATATAACCTTTATGTCTGGTATAGATTCTAATTTCCTGCCAACATTTAATACGATGCTTAAGGCAATATTCTTTTCCATATAGCCATTGCCCAAATTGCCCGGATCATGACCACCATGACCTGCGTCTAATACTACAGTAAATTGATCCGCTGGAGGATCTGAATCTCTTTTATCATATGATGAGCATAGCAAGAAAAACGTTATTGCCAGGGGAATGAAAAAAAATTTATTAAACTTCATTTATTTTAGAATTATATTTTAAAGAAAATGAAACAATTGTAATGGCCTTATATTTTTTTCCTAAGGTAAAAATCTTTAGGATTTATTTCTATTACAAATCAAAAATACAATTATCATATTTCATCTGCTAAAAGGATTTTACAAGCATTTACTATGGTTAAATTTATTGTAATGTCCTACAAGCAGACCAAAAAATATATGTAAGTTTGACTACCAAAAACGAAGCCTTACCGTTACAAAAATAGGATTTATCGCTTTGCAATCAAACAAACATTCTCTACTTTTCTTATTACTGCTTATCATTGGCGTTATTCAGCTCTCTGCGCAGGAAGATCTGATAAGGCCTTTACCCATTAAAGCTGTGGGAGATACCATTTCTGCACCTTTAATGCCTGCTCCTGTAGTTTTAGACACGGTTTTGACAGATTCTACCCAGACCGATTCAATTGCGGGCAAACAAGGAATACTATCGGATAAAATTAAGTATAAGGCAAAGGATTATGTTAAATTAAGTCAAAAAGATCAAAAAATTTACCTGTATAATGAAGCTGAAATTTATTATCAGGATACAGAATTAAAAGCCGGCATAATAATCATGGATTACATAAAAAATGAAGTATATGCCGGACGTATTAAAGATTCACTGGGTAATTATTCCCAAATCCCTTATTTTAAACAAGGAGAAAATGTGGTAATTCCAGATTCAATTCGATTTAATTTTGACACACAAAAAGCCCTGATTTGGAATTCCAGAACAGAACAACAGGCAGGTTTAGGGCAACTTGGTTCGGACGCCATGAAGGTTTATGCGTCGATTACTAAAAAGGAAAATGATTCAGTATACTTTTTAAGTGAAGGGAAACTTACCACAGCTAAAGACAGTGTAAATCCTGATTATTATATTCGTGTTAGAAAGGCAAAATTTGTTCCTAAAAAGAAGGTTATAGCAGGATTCAGTAATTTATATATTTCAGATGTACCTACCCCTATTGCATTGCCTTTTGCATATTTTCCATTGACTTCTGGAAGAACTGCCGGAGTCATGATGCCTACTTTTGGAAATGATCCGGACAGGGGGTATTTTTTGCAAAACCTGGGTTACTATGTCCCTATTAATGATTATGTAGACCTCACACTTACCGGTGACCTGTATACCAACGGGAGTTGGGGTTTCAGAGCACAATCTGTTTATTCCAAGCGTTATAAGTACAGGGGTAATTTTAATTTTAGATATGAAAATCAGGTGACAAGTCAAAAAGGATTTGATGATTACAGTCGTGGTACCATTTACAATATTCAGATAGCACATTCCCAGGATTCAAAAGCTAATCCTAACTCCAGATTGTCGGCATCTGTTAACCTGGGTAGTAGCCAGTACTACAGAAACTCTCTACTGCAGCAAAATCTACCTAATACACAAATCAATAATCTGTCATCATCTGTTTCCTATTCCAGGACTTTCCCGGCCTATCCCTCAGTAAATCTGAGTTTAACAGCTACACACAATCAAAATACAAATACAGATGCAGTAAATCTTACGCTTCCAACATTGCAGGCCAGTTTGGAACGAATTTTTCCGTTTGCTAAAGAGGGTGGTATAAAAAAGGGGGCATTACAGAATATTAATTTTCAATATGATCTTAATGCCCGTAACAGCATAACAACCACCAGTGAAGATTTTGGATCCTCAAAAATGTTTGATGACGCCCAGGTTGGTGCCAGAAATCGGATACCTATAAGTACAAACTTTAAAGTCGCCAAATATTTAAGTATGAGTGTAGGGGGTACTTATGAAGACGTTTGGACTTTGCAAACATTTAATCAACGTTTTGATTCAGAAACTCAGGAAGTTGTCACCGATACAATAAAGGGATTTGATCGGTTCAATCAATACAGTCTTAACAGCAGCATTGGAACAACGGTATATGGTACATTTAGCCGAGGTGAAGATAAAAAGATACAAGCTATCCGTCATATAATGAGACCTTCGGTAAGTTACGGTTGGGCACCTTCGTTTGATCAATATTATGACGAGTATATAAATGGAATTACCGGAGACACTATTGAGTATACCCGTTTTCAAAACACCCTGTATGGGACACCCCGGAATGGTAAGTCCAGTGCTTTGAGTTTTTCTCTTGCCAATACACTTGAAGCTAAAGTTCGTGATAAAGATTCCACAGCTCTAGAACCAAAAAAGGTGATGTGGCTAAATAGTTTTAATTTATCTACAGGTTATAATTTTCAGGCAGATTCTCTTAATTTAAGTCCATTGGCTCTAACAGGAGGCACCAATATTCTTGATAACAAAATGTCTATTAACTTTGGTGCCAATCTGGATCCTTATGCAATTGACAATAATGGCAGACGTATAAATACGTTTAATATTAATAATGGAGGAAGTTTGCTAAGACTTACCTCTGCGAGGGCCAATATAAGTTATTCTTTAAACAGTAAAGATTTTCAACCAAGCAAAGACCGGGAGGAATATCCGACAGAAGGTGATGCCTACGTTGCAGCCAGTGGTGGTAGGACTGATGATCTTTTCGGGAAGGCAAATAATTTTGACGAAAGCAGATTTGACGATCGAGACGAAAGCAAAGTGGAAAATCCGATATATGAGAATAAAATAGAATGGGATCTTCGCCTGCAATATGCTGTTACCTATAGTAATAGTAACAGACAAAATGAAATTTCGAACAATTCTCTCATGTTTTCAGGAAATATTACACTTTCCCCCGGATGGGACGTAGGGGTGTCATCGGGTTATGATTTTGTGAGAAAAGGGTTTACAGTTACCCAGCTGCGCTTTAGGCGCGACTTAAAAAGTTTTAAATTGAATTTTGACTGGACCCCGTTTGGTGATTTTGAAAGATGGTACTTTTTTATTGGAATTAAAAGCTCTATTCTTAAGGATCTTAAATTTGAAAATAGAAGTCAGCCTCCTCCCAGGTAATATCAAAAAGAAAAAAACAGCATTCCGGTTTATACTGATCTATTTTTTAATTAGCTTAACTGTCTAAAGGTAAATTCAAAAGCATGAAAAAAATCATAAATACTCCTAATGCCCCTGCCCCTATTGGTCCTTATAACCAGGCTGTTTTGATCGGTAATACCCTATATATTTCCGGACAAATTCCTCTGGATCCGTCAAGCGCCAAACTCGTTGAAGGTAATATAAAGAAGGAAACGCTTCAATGTATGGAAAATCTAAGTGCGATACTGGAAGCTGCCGATATGTCTTTTGAACAGGTGGTTAAAGCCACGATCTTTGTTAAGGATATGAATTGCTTTTCGCAGATTAATGAAGTTTATGGCACATTTTTTAGCACTGAATCAGCGCCTGCCAGAGAGACCGTTGAAGTCTCAAATCTTCCAAAATTTGTAAATGTGGAGATTTCAATGATCGCCGTCAGATAGTCTCTTTGTGAAATTCTACCAGCCCTTCAATTGGTCTTTGACGAATAACACCCACAATCAAATCATTTCTTTCTAGTACGGCTGTTAATTCATCTTTAAGGAAATGGGCAATACTCCCCACAAAATTAACTGGCACTTTGGTAGCTAATTCAAATTGCATTATGTAATTATTTACAAATTGCTGAATGCCTTTGTCTATAACCCCCTTGCAATAGGGATGCTGCTTATTCTCAATCAGGAATCTGGCGAATGTAGCGAGGTAGGTATTCGGATTTGGCTGCTTGTAAAGATTTTCCTTAATTACATCGGCATCAAGGTCATACTCTTTATCAAATTTAATTCCCAGGTCCTGTGGCATTTTATGAAAATAGTAATCCCGAATTAATTTCCTCCCAAAGAAATTTCCACTCCCGTCATCCATTGGAATATAGCCCAGAGAGGTGACTTTTTGAAACAATTGGTGACCGTCATAATAGCTACAATTAGAACCCGTACCTAAAATGCAAACAATTCCCTGATGGCCAATTTTTGTTGTGGAATAGATAGCGGCAAAAGTATCTTCCTTAACTTCTGCCTTGGCATTTGGGAAATATGATTTGAAAATAGTCTTGAGAAATTTCTTCATTCTAGCTGTACCACAACCGGCACCATAAAAATAAAGTCGCTTAACTTTATCTTTGTTTTTAGACAGCTCAAAATTATTGGCCAGCCTGTCTTCAATGACCTCCCGAGTTAAGACTTCAGGACTAAGTCCCAAAGTTTGAGTAAAAAATAACTCCTTCCCTTTATCGTCCAAGGCAATCCAATCAGACTTAGTAGCTCCACTATCAACAATTAAAATCATAAAACAGGCATTAATAAAGAATCCTCAAAATAAGCAAAGATTTGCTTTTTTCGAGGATTCTTATTAATAAAATTCAATTTATTACAATGTATGCAAATATTCAGCCAGATCTAATAGTTTGTTTGAATAGCCTGCTTCATTGTCATACCAGGAGATTACTTTAAAAAATTTAGAATTTAACTCAATTCCGGCACCTGCATCAAAAATACTTGTACGGGCGTCACCAATAAAATCTTGTGAGACCACGGCTTCATCTGTATAACCTAAAATACCCTTAAGTTCACCTTCAGATGCCGCTTTAAATGTCTTTTTAATATCCTCATAAGAAGTTTCCTTTTCCAGGCGTACAGTTAAATCAACAACAGAAACATCTGCCGTTGGCACCCTTAAAGCCATCCCGGTAAGTTTACCCTCTAAAGAAGGAATAACTTTAGTTACTGCTTTTGCAGCTCCGGTGGACGCAGGAATAATATTTAACAAGGCACTTCTACCACCTCTGAAATCTTTTCGTGAAGGACCGTCTACGGTAAACTGAGTTGCTGTAGTGGCATGTACGGTAGTCATTAAAGCCTCTGCTATCCCATAATTATCATTTAACACTTTGGCTATTGGAGCCAGACAATTAGTAGTACAGGAAGCATTAGATACTATTTTGTCTGAAGCTTTTAGATCTTTATGATTCACGCCCATTACAAACATGGGGGCGTCTTTTGATGGTGCAGAGATAACTACTTTTTTAGCTCCACCGTCAATATGGTATTGCGCAGTTTCCAGAGTTGTAAAAATACCGGTGCATTCAGCAACATATTCTGCTCCTACTTCGTCCCATTTTAAAATTTTTGGATCCTTTTCACCTGTAATTCTAATGGTTTTGCCATTAACGATCAAGTTGCCATCTTTTACTGCAACAGAACCATCAAAACGGCCATGCACCGAATCATATTCCAACAGATATGCAAGGTGCTCCACAGCTAACAAATCGTTGATAGCAACAACCTCTATATTATCTCTTTTTACTGATTCTCTGAAAACAAGTCTACCAATTCTCCCAAATCCGTTTATTCCAATTTTTAGTGTTGACATTTTTTATTGTTTAAGATTAAAACTATATAGTCATTATATCAGAAACCCTTATGAGTTCCTTATCAATTTTTGATTTTCCCTTTATGGCCTCACTTACAGGGGTAAATGTAATTTTATTATCAACAATGCCGGCCATTAAATTTGTTTTTCCTTCTAACAGGGCTTCAACAGATTTTACTCCCATTCTACTGGCAAGTACCCTATCAAAACAAGAAGGTGCACCGCCTCGTTGCATATGGCCAAGAACACAAACCCGAACATCGTAAACAGGAAGGTTTTTTTCCACGAATTCTTTTAGTTCGTAAACATTTTTTCCGGTTGTTCTATCACCTTCTGCAACTACTACAATACTAGATGATTTTCCCCTGGCTTTACTCCGAGTTAAGGAATCTAACAGCCTCTCTAAACCCAAATTCTCTTCAGGAATAAGTATCTCTTCTGCACCGGCACCTACTCCGGAATTGAGGGCTATGTGGCCTACATCTCTACCCATAACCTCAACAAAGAAAAGTCGGTGATGCGAACTAGCCGTATCCCTGATCTTATCAATTGCTTCTACAACAGTATTCAGTGCAGTATCATAACCAAGGGTGTATGTTGTTCCAAAAATATCATTATCTATAGTTCCGGGAATACCAATAAAAGGCATTTTGTACTCTTCATAAAAAGCAAGTGCACCTGTAAAGCTTCCGTCCCCACCAATAACCACAAATGCATCAATATTATTTGCAACCAGTTGATCATACGCTTTTTTACGCCCTTCAGGCGTCCTAAACTCATCACATCTGGCAGATTTAAGGACAGTACCTCCTTTATTAATAATATTATTTACACTGCGGGCATTCATTGGAAGAAAATCGCCTTCTATCATCCCTTCATACCCTCGATAGATCCCAATACAATCTTTCTTAAAATATGCACATGTACGTACTACGGATCTTATAGCTGCGTTCATCCCTGGAGAATCACCCCCAGAAGTAAAGACCGCAATTTTTTTGATTTGTGAATTCATTAAAAAATTTAGAATTGCAAAATTACTAAACTTATTGCAGAAAAAGAATTAGACAAACCCTTTATTTAACACTTGACAGCACCTAAATCGTTATAGTAATAAATTTCTTTATTTCTAAGGCAAAAAAAACCTATTTACGGATGTCTTTAGCCCATTAAAAGCTGTAAAAAAATAGACATATTAAACCAGACAAATGTCATTTGCAAATAAAATAACAAATCATCTCAAAAAAGTTATGTTCAATCAACTAATTAAGGATCTATTTTTATTTAAGTGATTGCTTGTAATTAGTCATTAGTCATGATAAATAAGGGCAGCATTTCAAAGTTTTTATAAAATGGATGGAGTTTTGGGCGGTTATAGAATTTATCCACGTTAACGAACTTTTTAGTTTCTGTAACAACCTCAATTGGCACATGATCATATCGTCCATTTTTCAATACCACCATTCGGCCATCAATCCCTTTAAGTATTAAATCGAGCGCAAGATTTCCATAGGCTGTGGGCACTACAGAATCAATAAAATCAGGGTCGCCGCAACGTACCATGTATCCGAGTTTCTGATTGATTACATTTACGCGATTTCCCTTATTATATTTAGGGGATATTTTTTTTAACGCAAGAGAGACTTCATCACCAATACCACCCAACTTCGCATGGCCAAAGGCATCTTTTTCCATACCCTCAAACTTCATTTCACCACCTTTAAAAGTGGCCCCTTCGGAAATAAGTACAATGGAATAGTTACTCGGATTTCTATTCCTGTCCTCTGTAAGTAACTCTGCCAGTAGTTCTATATCAAAAGGTACTTCGGGTATCAGACATCTATTAGCTGCTCCTGCCAAAGTAGGCAACATAGCGGTAAATCCGGCATAACGTCCAAATACTTCCAGTACCAGAAAACGTTCATGAGATCCTGCTGCCGTCCGAAGACTATTTGTAAGACTAATAGTTCTCGTAACACATGTGCTGAAACCAATACAATAATCTGTTCCCGGAACATCATTATCCATGGTTTTAGGAATGGCCATTACCTTAACTCCTTGTTTGAACAAATGAACGGCATAGCTGAGCGTATCGTCTCCTCCAATAGCAATCAGATAGTCTACACCTAACCAATCGAGATTTTTGATCACTTCTGGTGTAAGATCATTGATCTCCTTATTATAGGTATCTCTTAAATGAGCTGGAACTATTAGGTTGGATACATGGCTTGCCCTTGTCCTGGAAGTATGAAGAAAAGTTCCACCGGTTCTTGCTGCTTTGTTCACTACTATCTGGGAAAGCTCCATAAAGTTATTGCTGTTGTCGTGCTTACCGTCTCTTACAATATCTATTAATCCTCCCCACCCTCTTCTAAAACCAATCACTCTATATCCTTCACGTATTGCTCTGAAAGTAACGGCTCTGATTGCCGGGTTAAGGCCGGGTACATCTCCACCCCCGGTTAAGATGCCGATAGTGCCTTTGGTCTTCTTAATTTTTGCCATAATATTTTTTTATTAAATTTTCATTTCAAAATCACTAAAAAACTAGGATGGTTAAAGTACTAAATTATGGTGATAATCTTATTAACATTTTCAAAAAAAATCTCTGAAATCGACCTTAAAAACGCCTTTATCAGCGTATCTTTATATGACGATTGAAAACAGTATTATTATGTCATTTAACATTGAAAATATTTTAGGCAAAGAAGCTGGTTACCTGTTAGATCACAAGTGTAACACGGTAAAAAAAGAACATCTACATCTACCCGGTCCTGATTTCGTGGATCGTGTTATGACAACTTCAGACAGAAATCCTGTCGTACTTCGCAATATGCAAACTCTTTTTAATAACGGACGAATGGGTGGTACAGGATATGTATCTATTCTTCCCGTGGATCAAGGTATTGAACACACAGCGGGTGCGTCGTTTGCACCAAATCCCATTTATTTTGATCCTGAGAAGATTGTTGAACTTGCTATAGAAGGCGGTTGTAATGCTGTTGCTTCTACTCTTGGTGTCCTTGGTTCCGTTTCAAGAAAGTACGCACATAAGATTCCATTTCTCCTTAAATTGAACCATAATGAATTACTTACCTATCCCAATAAGTTTGATCAGATAATGTTTGCAAGTGTGAATCAGGCTTTTGAAATGGGTTGCGTTGCCGTTGGAGCAACAATATATTACGGCTCTGAAGAGAGTACCAGACAAATTCAGGAAGTTACCGAAGCTTTTGAATATGCTCATGAACTAGGTATGGTAACAGTCTTATGGGCATACCTTCGTAATCCTGGTTTTAAAAAAGACGATAAAGATTATCACGTTTCTGCGGACGTAACCGGTCAGGCCAATCATTTGGCTTCCACAATCCAGGCTGATATAGTAAAACAAAAACAGGCTGAAAATAACGGAGGTTTTAAAGCAATAAATTTTGCCAAAACGCACGAGAAAGTATATTCTGAATTAACCACAGATCACCCAATTGATCTTACCCGATACCAGGTAATGAATTGTCTTATGGGCAGGGCGGGATTAATAAATTCCGGTGGATCTTCCGGCGATAATGATTTGGCTCAGGCCGTTAAAACCGCAGTGATTAACAAACGTGCAGGAGGTATGGGGTTAATATCAGGGCGAAAAGCTTTCCAAAAACCAATGGCAGACGGTGTAGAACTTTTAAATGCAATCCAAAATGTGTATTTAGATGATAAAATTACAATTGCTTGATTTTTAATATTTTAAATTTGTCTACTTATATTTAATTATAGCATTAAATATAACTATTAAGAAGCACCCCGGAAAACCGGGGTGCTTCTTTTTAGTATGTTTTATATATTTCGCTAAAATGGACCAATCATCATTTTGGAACATTCGTCTTCGGATAAAATTTTATTAAACTATCCTTCCCCATAACCGCATCAGGAGTTGCCGACACCTGTGGCTCCTCTGTTTCAACATTCTTCTTTTTAAAGATCTTTTGCATAAGTTCCTTAAAACTATTGAAATCTACCTCGTAAGAAATACCAACCCCTTGTGTATATCCTTGCTGTTCTGACAAAAACTGTTGTATTTCGTTTTCGCGATTAAAGATCTTGGCTCGCAGAGTCCCTTCTTCATTTAATAAAACCTGTATTTCCACATCACCGGCAACCACAGTTTCACTTACCCCTCCCACAGGAACCCCGAACCTACCATTAAATAAAACTTTGTCACTTATCTGAGTAGATACTGTGACACCTATTCTGTCTTCGGTAGAAATATCATTGGGATCCAAATAACCTTGCTCGTAAGTAACCCCAAAATCAAACTTATCATCACCATCATCAAGAACCTGATTTAATAAGCCGGAGGCCGTTTGAATTAAATTGCCTGTAACTGCTTGCTGGTTTATTCCTGATCCTTCACTAACGAAGGTCCCCTGGGCTAACAGAAAAAATGCATTTCGTTCTTCTATAGTCGGATCCTGGAGCCTGTATTCCAATTCAGATTTTACGGTAGAACTCGTCCCTGGAAATTCAATATTTAAATCAATAGTTGGTCGCTCTAACTGATCCGTAAGCCTAATAACCACATCAGTAGGGATTCGCCTGCTATATCCTGCATTATCAAGCAAGGGAGCCGGGTTTGCATTCAAGGAATAAACTGCTTCCATGTCTAAAGTTGCCTCCAGGGGCGAACCATCCCAAACAATACTACCCCCAGGTTTAACATTAAAAGCACGATCAATAATTCCTCCAAACTTGTAATTATACTCTCCTGTAACGACTACAAAATCACCCCACATATTAAACTTGCCGTTGGTATTAATCTCAATATAAACCAGGCCTGCTCCTGTTCCTTTTAAAGAACTTCCGGTTTTGGGATCAACTACGATCTCTACCTCCGCATCAGGGGTTACATCCAAATCAAATTTTAATTCTAAACCATAGTATTCTTTGATTTGACGCTCGAGGTCAATAGTTTCATCTTCATTTTTATTAATAAATGTGATAAAAGAGTAATCCCCTACGGAAGTGACATCACTTATGGGAATTTTTAAAGATGTTCCCCTGGCTGTTGAACCTTCAAAATTAATGTTCAGGGCATTGGACGGTCCAAATATTCGTCCCCTGCCACTAACAAATCCGGTTCCATAGTAGAGTATTTCTTCTTCAAATTCTGTATTTAGTATTAAAAATCTATCCCCACTGGTATTTATGTCTAAATCAAAATTCCATTTCTTAAAGAAATTATGCTCTATTGTACCATCCAGAATCGCCTCGGTATTCAAAGCAACATCCGTAAGCGTGATATTCTGAAAATTGAAAGTCTGATCATTTAATTTAACCACAGAGTTAGCTCCAAAATCATAATCTACGTTGAGATAGGGCACAGATATCCCTGCATTATTCATAGTTAAAAGTCCGTCAATATCAGGATTCCTAATATCTCCCTTTATTTGAGCATTGCCATTAAGCATTCCTCGAATATTGGAAATAATATCCTTTCCCAAAGGACTAAAAGGTTCCATATTAAAATTACTGAATGTAGCCACCAGATCTGCCTGAGGTATTTCCTGATCTCTGGTAACCTTGCCAAATACCCCAAATTTTTCAAGCCCGTTTTCCTTAATTTGAGAATTTACGGAAAATTCGGTAAGGTCACGATTACCAACAACACCAATGGAAAGATTCCCGAGATCTATTTCGTTTATTCCAAATTCAGATATATCCAAATTGCAAACCGGCAAGTAAATATTGTCTTTTTGAAGTACGTTTAAGGTACCATTTATCTCACCTTTGAGCTTTAAGCTATCTATAGCCGGGGTAATTTTATTTAGGGAAACAATTTTAAACTGAAGTTCCAAATCTTTGAACGTAGAGTCTGCAAGTTGCCCTCTTAGCCTAATTTGTTCCCTGTTATCGTTGTTCATTACTATTTCTTCAATAGTAATACTATCCAGGGTACTATTTAAAATTACCTTGTTTTTGCTATTGCTTTCACGATTCAGAACCCATGTATTACCCTTAAAACTTACGTCAGATTTTTTTAAACCAATTACTGATTTATTATCCTGATTGAAAGTGTGGTAAAAATTTAAGTTGTAACTATCGTTATACTCACTACCTCCTTTAAATTCCGTTCTAAAGAACAGCGTATCATTCAATGTGGTATTAATCAGGTTAAAATCTTTAACATCATAATATCGAGTTGAAAGATCCTGAACAGCCAGATAGGTATTAAAAAGTGGGTTTTTATTATCAATCCTAAAATCAATACTATCTAATTCATTACCATAGGCAGAAATATAAGGCGATTTGAAATTTAGTTTAAAATCCCCCTCATCTGCGATAATATTACCTTTGATAAAAGTATTTGGGCCAAAGGCAACCTCTGGAAAAAAAACTTCAACGATTTTATTATAAATCTTAAAATTAAAGGCCATTTCCTGCCCTCCTGAAATTTCATATGGTTTGTAGTTTGTATAAATACTCCCTATTGAATTTCGCACCAGTCGACCAAGCTCCCTTACTTTAAATTTACCCCTCATATATCCTGTAATTATATCAGGAGAATTTATTTCTATAACCCTTGTAGAATCTTCAGAAAATGTGGATTCAATTTTGAAGTCTTCAAAGTAATAAGTGCTATTTTTATTCTGATAATTTGTTTGGGAAAACTTTATATCTCCCTCAATACTTTGAAAGGAACTTCCTGTGATGTCCATAGTTACATTACCCTTAAATACAGACACACTATCATCTATAAAATTTAATATTTTCAGATCTGCATAATCCACCAAAGCATTAAAATTGAAACTACTTTTATCTGCGCTGAAATCTGCCAGCCCTTTAAATCTAAACTTTAAGTTCTCATCATTACTGATTAAAGACCCATCGAACAACTGATCTTTTAGGATCCCGGAAATCTTGATGTCTTTATAATCATAGCTGTTGAAATTAACATTATACACCTGCCCAAAAACTTCAGTATTCAGATTCTTGCTTACAAAACCTTTACCTTCAACATTAACGTCTATAGTTGTTTTTCCTAAACTTTTATTTTCGGTAAAACGTCCCAAATCAAAATCAATTAAGGATACGAATCCTTTATAACTGGCATTGTCTATATTGTTGATTTCTGAAAGGGTAAGATCTACATAACTTCTTCCTATGGCTGTGTTCAGATTTGCCCGGGTTTCTATTGATTTGGTTGTAATGAATGTTTCACCCCTTACCGTAAACTGTCCTAACCTCTGAAAAATAGAAGGAAGAGATTTACCCAATATTTTAGGTAATAAGGACCTTAGCTCATAATAGCTGGTAGTAATGTTCTTTATCTGTGCATTGAGCTCAAAAGGCCCTTCTTTTGAGATTATATTTTTAAAATTAAAATCCCCTCTAATCCCTGTATTATCTGATTGTAGAAATAAGCTTTCTACATTCAAATCATTTAATACCCCATTCACATTCGCTGAAAAATTCACTAATTTTTCTGAACCGAATTGGTCATACAACATATTAATCTCATCTAAGGCAACTGAGGAATCGATGAAATCTGCATTTAAATTTACCTTGTCTATAAATTGTGCGAGGTCTTCCCTTTTATAATTAAATACCAGATTGCCAACTATATTAGATTTGGGAGTTTGAATTTGCAGGGAATCAAATGTCATTTGTTGCTTGGTGTATTTAAAACTTGTAGCCAGCTTTTTAACATCGATACCCAAATTACTTTTTAGTGATAAGTTTTCAATAACGATACTAACTTCGGGTCCTAAAATTTGAAAATCACGGGCATCTATGTCAAGGTTCCTGAAGTTTAATACCTCAACTTTTTCCTTATTCATATCTGTTAACCGGAATGTACTATTTTCTATTTGAACATCTGATGAAGAAAAATAAAAAGGAGGCGTGTTCGGGTCACGGGGTTTTTTGTCGTCTAACTTGTCAACAAAAACACCGAGATTATTGTCGTTTTCTCCTTTATAAGTTTTAAGATTAAAAAGCAGTCCTTCTATATCTATATCACCAAATTGTAATTTCCCATTTATGAGATTTCGTACGCTTAATATGGACGTGGATAGCTCCCGAATGTAAATTAGAGTGTCCTGCTTGTAGTCTTCCACATAAACATCCTTTAAGGCAGTGTCCCATGAAATTAGAGAAATTCTAAGTCGGTCAACATTAATATTGGTGCCAAATTCATTGTTTAAAGTCTCAGTAGCGTAACGCGCAAGCCTGGTCTGTACGCCTGGCAGAGAAAGAATTATAGTGCCCAAAACGCAAGTCATCAGGAAGACTAGAAGCGTTCTAACGAGTATTTTTCTCAGTTTTTTGATAGGGCGATTATGTTTTACCTTTGTACTACCAATTTTTGTTCCAAAGCATGAGTCATAAACAAAATATATATATTCTGGCTATAGAATCATCCTGTGATGATACATCGGCCGCTGTTATGCACAATGACAAGACGCTTAGTAACGTGGTAGCCACGCAAAAAATTCATGAGGCATACGGAGGTGTTGTTCCGGAACTTGCATCAAGAGCACACCAGCAAAATATTGTTCCGGTAGTACACCAAGCGTTAGCCAAAGCAAATATCGACAAAAAACTAGTATCGGCCATAGCATTTACGCGCGGACCTGGACTATTAGGTTCTTTACTGGTGGGGACTTCATTTGCCAAATCACTTTCATTGGGTCTCAAGGTACCATTAATAGAGGTTAATCATATGCAGGCACACATTTTAGCGCATTTTATAAAAGAAGAAGATAAAAAAGTGCCCCCCTTTCCATTTTTAGCTTTAACCATCAGTGGTGGACACACTCAGATAGTTTTGGTCAATAATTATTTTGATATGGAAATCCTTGGAGAAACCCTTGATGATGCGGTTGGAGAGGCATTTGATAAGAGTGCAAAAATTCTAGGCTTACCTTATCCCGGAGGGCCATTAATTGACAAGTACGCCGCAAAAGGAGATCCTTCGGCTTTTCCTTTTCCAAAACCAAAAGTAAAAGACTTAAACTTTAGCTTTAGTGGTTTAAAAACCAGCATCTTATACTTTATTCAAAGAGAAACTCGTAAAAATCCAAATTTTGTTGAACAGAATTTGAATGACATATGTGCCTCGATTCAAAGTACAATTATTCGTATTTTGATGGACAAACTAAAGAAGGCTTCAACGCAAACCGGGATAAAAGAAATAGCGATAGCAGGTGGTGTTTCTGCTAATTCTGGAATAAGAAAGGCGTTACGAGAAAGTGAGGTTAAATACGGATGGAGTACATACATTCCAAAATTTGAATACTGCACGGATAATGCGGCAATGATTGGTATTGTTGGCTATTTAAAGTATATTGACGGGGTCTTTAGCGATGAACGTATTGCTGCAAAGGCCAGATATGTTATTTAAATATAACTCAATTAGGTTTAGTTTTTTTGAAGAGGCGAAACGGATTTGGCAATGAAAAGAATTCGTCAAAAATGAATTAACTGGCAAATAACTAATTTTTCAATTTTATTATGCAACTTTTCTATAATCCCTCACTTGATAATAGCGCCAATCAGTTTTCTTTTAATAAAGAAGAAAGCAAACATATTGTAAAAGTCTTGCGAAAAAAAGAAGGAGACGAACTTTATATTACCAATGGCAGAGGGGTATTATTTACCGCAAAAATTCTAGCTGCAGATATGAATATGTGCAAAGCAGCCATTATTTCAACACAAAAGAGAAACCCTAAAATGTTCCGGCTCCACCTGGCCGTTGCTCCTACAAAAAGCGCTGAACGATATGAATGGTTTCTTGAAAAAGCGACAGAAATTGGGGTTCATGAAATTACACCAATCCTGTGCCATCATTCTGAACGCAAAATACTTAAAATGGAGAGACTTCAAAAAGTAGTTCAGTCCGCTATGAAACAATCACTTCGAACCTACCTGCCTAAAATAAATAATCCGGTTTCATACTCAGAATTTCTCTCTCAGGATCATAAGGAACTGCTATTTATTGCACATTGCGAAGAAGAAGAGAAACTGGACCTTAAACGCTGCATCCTTGCTGATAAGGATGTAACTATATTGATTGGACCCGAAGGGGATTTTTCTCAGAAGGAGATAAAAGAAGCCTATGAAAACAATTTTTTGTCAATTTCCTTAGGTGAAGCCCGTTTAAGAACTGAAACAGCTGCCATAGTAGCTTGTACCGCGGTAGCATTAATAAATAGTGGGTCATAAACTTCAAAAAGTCTTTGATTAAAAAATACCGCGATTAGACTTTTCCGGGAATTTGCAGTCTAATTATTCAATTGATTAAGATGTAATAAAATTTTGGAAAGCAACTTTTTAATCGCTATTTAATTATCTTTAGGCCTATTAGATCCGAATCTTTTCTATGAAAATACTTCCCCTGTTTTTGACAATTTTGTGGATACTCAATGTTAATTCACAGGAAATCGCAATTCTAAAATACAATGGCGGTGGTGACTGGTATGCTAATCCAACGGCATTGCCGAACCTTATCAGGTTTTGCAACGAAAATATAGATACAGAAATTGAGCAAAGACCTCAAACCGTGGAAGTGGGCAACCCAGAAATTTTTCAGTATCCTTTTTTACATATGACAGGTCATGGCAACGTTTTCTTTTCTCAGGATGAAGCTGATAATTTAAGAACCTATCTTCTTTCCGGGGGATTTGTTCATATTGACGATAATTACGGAATGGAGCCCTATTTGAGAAAAGAACTAAACAAAGTTTTTCCTGATCAAGAACTCGTCGAGATTGGTGCAGACCATGCAATTTTTACAACGCAGTATGAATTTCCTAAGGGCTTACCAAAGATTCATGAACATGATGGCAAAAGACCACAGGCTTTGGGTATTTTTCATGAAAATAGATTGGTATTATTGTTTACCTATGAGTCGGACCTGGGTGATGGATGGGAAGATCCCGAAGTGCACAACGATTCAGAACAAATACGGCTTAAAGCCTTACAGATGGGCGCTAATATTATACATTATGCATTCAAAAATTAAACTATGAATTCAAAGATGATTTCTGATGGAATACTTAGGGCTGTAGGAATTATTACGGCAATTCTACTTGTTTGCTATTTCCTTTTTAAAATTAATATAGTACTGATTTACATTACCATAGCGCTTGTTATATCACTCTTAGGAAGACCTATAGTTGTATTCCTAAGAAATAGATTAAAAATGAATAATACCCTTGCGGTAATATTAACTATGGTAACATTTTTAGGTCTAATAATTGGGATTATTTTATTGTTCATCCCCTTGTTAATAAAGCAGGGGCAGAATCTTTCTTTGCTAAATATTGAGGCCTTACAGCAAAATCTTGAAAATCTTTACAATGAGGTTACTACATATTTTGGAATTACCACAGTTGACCTTAAAGTGCAACTTCGCGAATCCAAACTATTTTCCAGGATTAATTTTGGAGTAATTCCAGAGTTTTTAAACTCTGTCGTTGGTCTGTTGGGAAGCATAAGTATTGGGCTATTTTCGGTTATCTTTATTGCTTTTTTCTACCTAAAAGACAGCAAACTACTTCAGGATAATTTAATGGCATTGGTTCCAGATGAAAAAGAGGCCAAGCTTAAAAAATCAATTTATACTATAAAACTTCTTTTATCGCGTTACTTTGGGGGATTGGTTCTTCAAATTTCGATACTTTTTGTAATCTATACTGCGGTTCTTTTAATTTTCGGAATTGAAAATCCGGTAGTTATAGCATTTCTATGCGCACTTTTAAATCTCATCCCATACATCGGACCTATTATTAGCGGATTTTTAATGGCCTTGTTAACTATGACGAGTAACTTAGGTGCAGACTTCAGCACCGTAATTCTGCCTAAAACCATTTTTGTAATGATAGGTTTTGCAATAGGACAACTGGTGGATAACTTTTTCTCTCAACCGTTTATTTTTTCCAATAGTGTAAAATCGCACCCGCTTGAAATATTTCTTGTTATTATTATTGGCGGGCTTCTTTTTGGTATCACGGGAATGGTCATCGCAGTACCCGGATATACCGTAATAAAGGTGATTTTAAAGGAGTTTTTTGCCGATAATAAGATCGTAAAGTCCTTGACCAAAAATTTATAGTTATACTTTGAATAAAGATATCTTAAAAACTGGTGTACAGAGTTATATAAATAATAATTTAAATACTGACATCATGTCAGTATTGTTGAAAAAGACAAATTTTGATAATGTTTCTTCAAAAGATCTAGCACAACAGATAGAAAGCAAAAAAAAGTGTGCTGATAAACTCCCGACCTGGTACAATTCAGAAAATATATACTACCCTCCAAAGTTAAATATTGAGCAAACCTCCTCAGAAAAAACAGCCTTGTATAAAGCTGGTTTTGTCAATGGAAAATCTCTCCTGGATCTTACTGGTGGCTTTGGTGTGGACAGTTATTTTTTTAGTCAAAAGATACCCCGGGTTATTCTATGTGAAATTAGTCGGGAATTATCAGAAATTGCCGCTCATAATTTAAACATTCTTCGAGCACTCAATATTAATGTTATAAATGTTGATGGAATTGAATATTTAAAAAAGTCTGATAAAAGTTTCGATTGGATTTATGCAGATCCATCCAGAAGAGATAAAACCAAGGGTAAAGTATTTAAATTATCAGATTGTTCTCCGGATATCACAAAACATCTGGATCTGCTTCTGGAAAAATCAAAATCCATCCTCCTTAAGACCTCTCCCCTCTTGGACATAACTGTTGGAATCAAAGAATTAAAAAATGTTGAGGAGATCCATGTAGTTGCAGTGAATAATGATGTTAAGGAATTACTATGGATCATTAAGGACGACAATACACAAGATCCTTTAATAAAAACTATCAATATTAAAAATACACAGGATGAGGTTTTTGTTTTTAAACGCTCAATTGAAAATACAACTAAATCTGATTACGCCAAGCCCCTAGACTTCCTGTATGAACCTAATACTGCCATTCTGAAGGCTGGAGCATTTAAGATCCTTGGAAACAAATTCCATTTAAAAAAGCTACACGAGCATACCCATTTGTACACCTCTGAAAAAGAAGTGAAATTTCCAGGGAGAGTTTTTAGAATACTTACTACTTATCCCTACAGTAAAAAATCAATAGCCGCTCTGAATGTTCCAAAGGCTAATATTACTATTCGCAACTTCCCTATATCGGTTGCTGATATTAGAAAGAAATATAAAATAAAGGAAGGCGGGGAGCTCTATTTATTTTTTGTAAAGGATCTCGATAATAAACTCCAGATTCTTAAATGTTCAAAAATATAGGAAAAATATTTTTCGGTATATTTAGATAATCTTACCAACTAAATATAACTATTGACAATAAACAAATGGAATCCAAAACATTCTACATCAACCGGAGAAACTTTCTTAAAGGCGCTACAGCAGCGGCCGTATTATCATCTTTTGGAACCTATGGGTTTGAACTTATGTACAGGGATAAGCCATGGCGCGTGGGACTTATTGGGGCAGGATGGTATGGAAGCAGCGATCTCTATAAACTTATTCAGGTTGCAAATGTTGAAGTTATCTCAATCTGTGATGTTGACAGTAATTTTACAGCAGATACGGCTAAGCTGGTATCACAACGACAAAAATCCGGTAAAATGCCCAAAACATACTCGGATTACCGGGAAATGCTCGCAAAAGAAGGTTTGGAAATTGTGTTAATTGGTTCACCGGACCATTGGCATGCGCTCCAATGCATTGATGCGTTAAAGGCGGGGGCTCATGTTTATGTTCAAAAGCCGATCAGCGTTGATGTTATTGAAGGAGAGGCTATGGTAGCAGCCGCAAGAAAATATAATAGAGTTGTACAGGTTGGAACACAGCGTAAAAGTACTCCTCACTTAATCCATGCCAAAAAGAATATAGTTGACACCGGGATGCTTGGTAAAATATCTCATGTTGAGATGTGTTGTTATTTCCATATGCGCGCAAATGGCAATCCTCCTCTTGAGAAAGTTCCTGATTTTCTAGACTACGAAATGTGGACCGGGCCTGCACCTCTGAGGCCCTATGATGGGATCCCTCATAAAAGATGGTGGCGTACATTTATGGAATATGGCAATGGTATCATGGGTGATATGTGTGTTCATATGCTGGATACCGTTAGATGGATGCTGGCTCTGGATTGGCCTAACCGCATAAGTTCTACGGGAGGTATTTATGTTCAAAAGGACGGTAAATCCAATATTGCAGATACACAGTCCGCTATTTTCGAATATGATAATCTCAATTGCATCTGGCAACATAGAAGCTGGGGCACTCCGGATGATCCTGAATACCCCTGGTCATTTAAACTATTTGGGGAAAAAGGAACACTTTCAGGGAGTACAATGCAATATGATTTTGTTCCATACGGAGATGGTAAACCCCTGCACATGGATGTGGTGTACGAAAAAGAGCAATATCCCGAAGATTTAACGGAAAAGAACATAGAACTTAATGCCGCACCGGCCACGAGGTTGCATATGCTCGATTTTCTGTCAGCTATAGATAAAGGCACAAAACTCCGTTCGGACATTTTGGATGGTCACATTTCGACAGCCAGTTGTATTCTTGCAAATTTGTCTATGGAAGTTAAAAGACCTTTGATTTATGATCGGAAAAATCTGGTAATTGTAGATGATTTAGAGGCGACAAAACTGTTGCAAAGACCTTATCGCAGTCCATACGAACATCCCCATCCTAACCAGTTTATTTGATAAAATTCAGTTATACTAAAATTGTAGCGACCATTCATGCAGATGCTGGGTCCACTTACTAAGACCCGGGTTCTTCGTAGCTAATGAGAAGCCATGCCCGCCTTCCGGATAAATATGAAGTTCAGCCGGTACTCCTTTTTGATTTAGAGCCTGAAAAAATAAAAGACTGTTCTCCGGCGGCACAGCCTTGTCGTCTGCTGCATGGAACAGAATTGTTGGAGGTGTATTCTCTGAAACCTGAAGTTCATTTGAAAAGTATATAATACTCTCACTATCCGGTTCATCACCCAAAAGGGCCTTCTTAGATCCAATATGTACTGAAGAATCAGAAAAGGAAATAACGGGATAAACCAATGCCATGAAATCGGGACGGGCACTTAATAAATCGGCCCCGTCTACATAATTATATACCTCATCCTCAAAATGGGTTCCAAGCGTGGACGCAAGATGCCCACCAGCAGAAAATCCAATAATTCCTATTTTTTTATCATCAATATTCCAGGTTTTTGCCATATACCGTACAAGCCTCATGGCCCTTTGTGCATCCTGCAAAGGAACAAACTGATTATTTACTAAAGATTTTGAGACCGGTAATCTGTACTTTACGACTATCCCTGCAATTCCTTTTGAATTCAAAAATTTGGCAATATCACTCCCTTCCCAGTCATAAGCAAGAATATGGTACCCTCCTCCCGGGAAAATTAACATTGCTTTGCCCGTACTATTGGCTTCAGACGGTAAATACACCTCTATTTGAGGGTTTTGAACATAACTTATTTTTTGAATAGCGCCCTTCTCCAGTATCTCCTGTTCATTAGATTCAATTCGGTTCGGAACAGCATCTGCCGGCCAAAGTGGCAAAATAGTGTCCTGGGGATAAGTACAAACCACAAGAAAAAATGCAAATAAAGAAGTATATATTATCCTAATCTGTTGTCTATTTTTCATTGGTTTAACCATCTCTCAAATTTATCTAATTACATTCCCATTTAAAATCTGCAATGCGGTCATTAGATGCGCTGGAGAGGTTATAATGCCACCACTCCGTCCTTACTGACCAAAATCCGTATTTTTCCATAGTTTCTTTTAAAACTTTCCTATTGTGTAAAATTTCTTGTGGTAAATCCATATTATCGTGATATGCCTTTTTACCAAAGAAATCAAAGTCGGTGCCCATATCCAATTCATCTCCTCTAAGTGTTACGAGGGTAATGTCTACTGCACCTCCCTTATTATGGATGGAACCTTTAACAGGATTTGCCACATACTGCGGATTCGGCACAATCTCCCACATTTTATATTGTACAGAATTAGGTCTATAGCAATCATAAAACTTAATTTTATACCCCTGCGCCATAAAATCATTGTTCGCCTTAATTAAGGCTTTTGCTGTCTTTACACGCGTATAACATTCCGCACAGTTGTATACTTTGGCTTTTAAAAAATTGTTTTCTGTCGCATACCTAAGATCATATTTAAAATCTCCGCTGTAGTCAGCTAAACGAACGAATGTAGTATCGGTCAATCCATCTAAAGATTTTAAAACTTCTTCCCTGGGAGAAATTCTAGATTTTGAAAGTGTGTCCAAAACAATAACTGAATCTGATTTGACATCTATTACTTCCTCTTTTTTCGGTTTTTCTCTACAGGCGCTAAAAAGGATGATAAAACAAAAAAATACGATGGTTTTCAAAAGTGATTCTGGCAATTGAATAGTTTAATGACGAAGTTAGAGAAAATTAAAAACACATGCACTTCTAGTAACTCTTTTCTATTCGCGAGTCCTTCTATTTCAAAACACTCTCAAATTTAAATTATCATGTATGATTGACTTTCAAGACGATTATAATCAGATCGAATTATGATTCCATTTAGTTAGTCATTCTATTAATTTTTAAGGACCTTTATATACAATATAAATGGGGAATGGTTTTTTAGAGTAAGTAAAGATGGTGTACCTTATGAAGATGAAAATAAGGTTGGTCCATGGAAATGTCCTTACCACAACAGCAGGGCTTGCATGGAAATTCTAAGGCTCTTGAAACAGCCTGGATTGAACTAAAAACAACAAATAATTTAAACCAAATGAAAACGAGAATCTTATTATTGGTGATTTTTTGCTCTTTAACAGCTATCTCCTGCAAGGAGGATAATAAAAAAACTCCTGAGGCAAAGGATGGTGGGCCAGAACTGTGGCTTCTTGGCTTCGAAAAAACGGATAAAAATCCAATTATGACCGCAGATTCCAGTTATGTTTTCAAGGATCCGGTGACAAAAGAGGATATACAATGGCAAAAAGCCGATGTATTTAATCCTGGTGCAGTCGTACGAAATGACACCGTTTTTATGCTCTTTAGGGCCGAAGATAACCCTGAAGCCATTTTGGGCGGAAGAACTTCCCGTATTGGTCTTGCATACAGTACAGACGGAATAAATTTCAGCAAATACCCGGAACCCGTTTTATATCCAAAAGAAGATGAATTTCAAAAATGGGATTACCCCGGAGGCATTGAAGATCCAAGAGTAGTAGAAATGCCCGACGGCACTTATTTAATGATGTATACAAGCTGGAATAAAGATGTGGCCAGGTTATCAAGTGCTACATCAAAAGACCTTAAGAATTGGACCAAGCATGGGCCGGTTTTTGAAAGTTTTCAGGAAGGGAAATTTAATAATATCTGGAGTAAATCCGGATCAGTAGTTACAGAGTTGAAAAATGGACGGTTAATAGCTAAAAAAGTAAATGGCAAATTTTTAATGTATTGGGGAGAGTTATTTGTCAATTTAGCGCAATCAGAGGACGGCTTAGATTGGGAGCCTTATTTGGACGAAAAAGGTGAGCTTTTGCATGTATTCACACCTTCTATTGGTGAATTTGATAGTCATTTAACCGAACCCGGACCTCCTGCCCTTTACACAGAGAATGGAATACTCTTACTTTACAATGGCAAAAACCTAAGTGGAGAAGGCGCCAGTTCAAAAGTAGCTGAGGGCACCTATTGTGGAGGTCAGGTATTGTTTGATGCCCAAGACCCATCCAGGCTTATTAAAAGACTTCAGGAGCCGTTTATATGCCCAAGCCTTCCGCATGAAACAAGTGGACAGTACAAAGCCGGGACCACTTTTATTGAAGGTTTGGTCTATTATAAAAACAAATGGTTTCTTTATTATGGAACAGCCGACAGTATGGTAGGATTGGCTGTGAAATCGGATTAAAATGAGATTAAATATAAGTTTGCTACTGCTTTTATTACTCCTTGGATGTAATACTAAAAAAGATGACGCAACAACAGTAAAACGGCCAAACATTGTTTTAATCATGGCTGATGACCAGGGATGGGGCGACCTAAGTATAAGTGGCAACAGCAACCTCAGCACCCCAAATATAGATGCACTGGCACAAAATGGTGTTTCTTTTGAAAATTTCTATGTACAAGCTGTATGCTCCCCAACCAGGGCAGAATTATTATGCGGGAGGCAATTTCAACGGCTCGGAGTTTATGCCACTTCTGCTGGCGGTGAAAGGCTGAACCTGGACGAAACCACAATTGCTGAGGTTTTTAAAAAGGCAGGTTACCAAACAGCAGCCTATGGTAAATGGCACAGCGGCATGCAACCACCTTATCATCCTAATACTCGAGGGTTTGATGATTTTTATGGTTTTGCCTCCGGGCATTGGGGTAATTATTTTGATCCACTAATAGAGCATAACGGCAAACTGGTAAAAGGAAAAGGGTTTTTAGTAGATGATCTCACCAATAAAGCCTTGGAATTTATCACCAAGAATAAGGAAAAGCCCTTTTTACTTTATTTACCCTATAATACGCCTCACAGCCCAATGCAGGTTCCAGACAAATATTGGAACAAATTCAAGGATAAGGTATTAACTGATAAACACCGGGATACAACTATTGAGGATCCGAATTTTACCAGAGTCGCGCTTGCCATGGTGGAGAATATTGATGATAATGTTGGCAGGATATTAAATAAACTTCAGGAATTAAATTTAGAGGAAAATACAATTGTCGTATACCTCTCAGATAATGGCCCTAACGGATGGCGGTGGAATGCCGGAATGCGAGGTAAAAAAGGTTCTATTGACGAAGGAGGAGTACGTAGTCCTTTGTTCATTTATTGGAAAAACGCCATCCCGGCTTCAAAAAACATAACTCAAATAGCAAGCGCCATTGACGTCCTGCCCACTTTGGCCGGTTTGGCAGGAATTGAAGCGAAAACGCTAAAACCCCTGGATGGGCTCAATATGGAGCCGCTGATTTTTGAAGAAAATCCTTCTTGGGATTCCCGGTTTATATACAATCATTGGAATGAAAAAACCAGTGTTAGATCACAGGAATTTCGATTGGATAATGAAAACCGACTTTATCATATTCCTTCAGACCTGGGACAAACCAAGGATGTATCGAAAAATTATCCTGAAGTTTATACTTCTCTTTTAAATGCAAAAGAGAGCTGGCAACAAGAAGTCCCTAAACCTTCAACTCAAATTAGGCCATTTACTATAGGCCACCCAAACATAGAGACTACACAACTCCCCGCCAGGGACGGTATAGCACATGGCGGAATTAAACGCAGTAACAAATATCCAAATTGTTCCTTTTATACAAATTGGAAAAGTATTGAAGATTCCATTACCTGGGATGCCGAGGTTTTGTCAGATGGCGACTATGAGGTTATTCTGTATTATAGTTGTCCTGAGAAAAATGTGGGATCTACCCTGCTGCTTGAATTTGATTCCAGCAATCTCAGTAAAAAAATTACTGAGTCTCATGATCCACCTTTAGAAGGAAAGGAAAATGACAGGATTCCACGTATTGAATCCTATATAAAGGATTTTAAACCCATTTCAATGGGGATAATGAAATTAAAACAAGGCAAAGGTCAACTTACCCTTCGGGCATCGGAAATAACTGGAGAAGAGGTTATAGATTTTAGATTATTGCTTTTTAATAAATTGAATTAGAAGTTAATCTATACTACAAAGTAAATCATCGCTGTCTGTATAACCAATCCGAACAGCTTTTGCAGTAAATGAAATATTCTTGTTCAAAGGTTCGGAAAAAATATGCCAGCTAACATCTCCGGGTTCTTTCCATATAATGGTAGCATCAGATTTATCTGAAATCAGATTGATTTTATCTCCTTTTTCAACCAATTGAAGTGGTTTTAATTTAGGTTGTTCGCCATCTGGAAACCACATTGTTATCAAATCTTTTTCGGGAGTTCTGCCCAGGTCATTGGTTTCTTTGACCCAACTGTTTAGGACCTTTCTTAAGTGAACTAAAGTATCCTGAAATTGTACCTGGTTTGAAAGATTAACTAATTCAAATGGGTCATTTTCCATATCATATAATTCTTCCTCTGGTTTAGGTGTCCTGAACCACAAAGAAGGTATGGAATCTAATTTTCCCAATGTCTGTAATGTCATCATATTTTGCATCATGGGCATTTGTTCACGGTATTTAACCGCTAACGCATTTGATATTTCGGGATTGTAATTCCTAATATACTTAAATCTCTTAGTACGAACGGCGCGTAATTTATCATACATTTCATCAAACCTGTCTGACGTGGCAAAAATATAGTTGTTTTCTGCACTGTCTTTATAAACTCCAAAACGTGCCTTGCCCTGCATGACTTTGGGGGGAGCAATTCCCGCCCAGGAAAGAAGTGTTGGGGCAAAATCGATGAAGCTTAAAAGTTGGTCATCGTAATTATTCTCTTTTATATTATCCTGAAATTTAATAACCAGGGGAAGTTTTATTCCTGTGTCATACAATGCTCTTTTGTGCCTTGGGAAAGGACCACCATGATCTCCATAAAAGAAGATAATACTGTTTTCGTACAGCCCGTCTTCCTTTAATTGCTTAATAATTTTTCCCAGTTGATCATCCAGGCGTTTTAAGTTAGAGTAATTAACTGCTAAATCGTGGCGAATTACATCATTATCAGGGAAATAAGGAGGGACAGTTATGGAATCTGGTGAGATGTATAAATCTTCTTCACCTTGTTTCCAGATGCCTGATTCATGACAAATATTAAAATTAAAAACGGAAAAAAAAGGAGCGTCTTTTGGTCTGTTCCTCCAATGCGCACTCGTACTGCTTTCATCCCAACCAGATTCCGGTGCCCTAAAATTGTAATCCTCTTTAGCGTTATTAGTGCAGTAATAACCTTCCTTACGTAAGTATTCTGTAAACATTTTTACTCCATCCGGTACGATGGGTGAATAACTTGGAATTCCTATCTCCGGCTGATTTTCAGTTGAATACGCGTTATAAGTACGCATATTATGGGTACCTAATGTGGTTGGGTACATCCCGGTAATAATTGCACTCCTGGTAGGGGCACAAACCGGTACAGGAGTATAGGCATTGGTAAAAACAACACCATCCGAAGAAAGCGACTCAATATTTGGCAGAGAGATTGTACTATCACCATACATCGGAAAAAAGTCGGGAGATTGATCCTCTGCCACCAACCAGATTATGTTTGGCCTAATCTGGGCCTCACTTTGTAATTCATTATTCTTACATCCTGTTCCAAATGCAAAGAACAAAAAACACCAGTAGAATGATCTAATAACTATTCTCAAAGGCTTTCAAGATATTTAAGACTATGAGGCACCTGTTCTACAACCCTTGAGCACTCATCTTCAATAAACATATATTCAACAATCCCAAGTTCTTTGGCACGTTTAACCACGCCTGCAATATCTACTTGTCCTGATCCCAGTACTACGTTGGTCTCAACATCTTCGTGCCCTGTATTGTTGCCCTTTACCCCGTGTTCCAAATCCTTAAGATGCAGTAATACAATTTTATCAGGATAGCGATTCAAAAGTGCAAGAGGATCTCCTCCCCCATGATGTACCCAATACACATCCATTTCAAAAGCAAAATGAGTTGCATTTTTTGCCATATAATCAAATAGAGTGCCATTCTCATAGGGCCGGAATTCATATCCATGAGCGTGATAGGCCAGCGTAATCCCTTCTTCTTTTAACCGTTTCCCTGCTTTATTAAAAACCTCGGTAGCCTCCTTTGTTTTAGCAATATCGAAAGTATTTCCCTCATGTGAAATCCATGCGCACATTACGTATTTGGCACCAAAGGTTTTAGCGTTTTGAACGACCTTCTCGATATCATTTTGCAGGTCCTCATAGCCCGCACCTACACTAACCATTTCGAGACTATTATCCTTGAGTAATTTTTTATATTCGTCCATTGGAAGTCCATAACTTCCACCACCTTCTATTTTAGTAATACCCCAGTCATTAATTAGTTTAAGGGTTCCTTGAACATCAGTTTTAAACTGATTTCTTAGGCTGTACAATTGTAAACCTACTTCCTGGGCAACAATCTGATAAGTACCAAACAGACAACATAAAAGTGCCACACCCAGAATTGAAAAATTATTTTTTTTCTTCATCTTATTAAATTTTATTTATGTTAGTAAATTTCCTTCATTATCCCATTCTGCAATTATACCGCGCTTACTTTGATCTACACATTTAGCCAGCCACTCTTCGTCATAAGCCAAGCCATGCTGTTCAAGAACATCTTCCGGTACTCCATCCCAAACATTAGGCATATTCCCTTTATATCCCAGTTCTTCAATACCAATTTTAGAGGTATAGTATCCGGTGAGCGTAAGATTCCGCATTAAAGAGAAAAATTGTATTTCCAGTGGTTGCTTATCCATTGGAATTTCGGAATCATAAAACGCAATTGAATCCATAATTTGTTTTTGTTGCTCTTCAGAAGCCGACTTAAATTCTGTGCCAAAATCAGTATTACTTTTATGATCGAGCCACATAAGGCCTCCCCGTAAATCTGTTTGTAGTTTAGGGACATCTTTAGCCATAAATTCAATAAAATCTGGTACACCGGCGTCTGTAGCACCCCCAAATTTATCATTCGGAGGCATTATTAGATTACATAGTACGGCAATGGTACCTAATTCATGTTCATTAAAAAACTGTTCCGAGTTTAATTTCTCAATTAGTTCCTTCTCTTCCGGAGTCCTCCCAAAGTGATTTTCGTCTGATTTAACTGCAGCTAGCTCCTCAGTACTTGCTGCTTCGGGTTTACAGCCATGAACAACCAGCCCACCCGCAACGGTTCCAAGTAAGATTGATTTAATACTCTTCCTTCTATCCATTTTTTAGATATTTTGCTGTTTTAACTGTTCTACAATATAATCCGATGCACGCCATGACAAGGCCAGGATGGTCCAAGTGCAGTTTTTATCTCCCTGCGAAACAAAAGGACCGGCATCGGTTATAAAAACATTATTGACATCGTGCAACTGTTGAAATTTATTTACCACCGACTTTTTTGGGTCATCACCCATTCTGGTAGTTCCTACTTCATGAATAATTGCACCTGGAGGCAGAAGGCCATAATCCTCTTCTTTTGAAGGTGTATCACCTAAAACTTCTCCTCCCATATTATGTATTAGTTCTTCAAATGTAGATTGCATATGCTTTGCCTGATTTCTTTCAAAATCTGACCATTTATAATTAAAACGAAGTACCGGGATACCGAATTGATCGACAGTAGTCGGGTCTATTTCACAATAATTATCTTCTCTCGCAACTGCCTCTCCCCGGCCTCCAAAACCCAGGACAGAGCCATAATATTTTTTAACGTCCTTGCGCAGACCTTCGCCATAACCTCCGGTTGGTAAGTTAAAAAATTTATTAAACTCATTTGGATTAAATCCAAAGCCATAATTAGGCATGCGCATTCCTCCCCAGACTTCAATATGATAACCCCGGGGGAAATCCAAATTTTTGTTATCAAGCCACCAGGGCGTATAAACATGCATTCCGCCTACACCGTCTTCATTGTAAACTTTACGATTCATCAGACCCGGAATAAATCCGGCCCGGCTGCTTCCGGTAGAGTCATGAAGATATTTCCCTACAACATTACTGCTGTTTCCAAGTCCATTAGGATGTTGTTTGCTTTTGGAATTCAGGAGAATCCGAGCAGAACTACAAGCAGAAGCAGCTAATACTACAACCTTTCCTTTTAGTTGGTACTCTTTGCGGTCGTCCTTACTAATATATGAGACCCCGGTAGCTTTTCCTTCATCATTAGTAGTTACTTCCCGAACCACAGAATTCACATAGAGGTCTACCTGGCCTCCACTTTTTTGAGCAGGAAAAATTAAACAGGAACCTGCAGAAAAATCGGCATATACCTGGCAAGAACGAGAACATTGGCCACAATAAAAACAAACTCCACGATCGTTGTTTATTTTTTTCGTAAGCATGGACATTCTGGATGGAATTACCGGAATATTGGATTTACGCGCACCTTTAATGTACATAAGCTCATGTAGTCTTGGTTTTGGCGGTGGTAGAAAAAATCCATCCGGATCATTAGGAAGTCCTTCATTGGTGCCGAAGACCCCAATAAGTTTGTCTACTTTATCATAATATGGTTTTACATCTTCATAGCCAATGGGCCAATTGTCTCCAAGACCATCAATATCTTTATGCTTAAAATCATTTGGACCAAATCTAAGTGAAATTCGTCCCCAGTGATTGGTTCTGCCTCCCAGCATATGCGACCTGTACCAGTCAAACTTAGTACCTTCTTCACGCGTATAAGGTTCGCCCTCAATTTCCCAACCACCGTACGCCATGTCAAATTCACCAAAAACTCTGGTAGTACCAGCGCCTCTTCTTGGTGATTCGTATGGCCACTTTAACTGTGTCATTTGTTCGGGATCTGCAGGATCAAAAAAAGGTCCAGCTTCAACAACGGCAATTTTCAGACCAGCATCGGCTAATACCTTGGCAGACATGCCTCCACCGGCACCAGAACCAACAATTATAGCATCATATGTATTTGGTGATTCTTTTATTTGCATAGGTAAAATTTAATTAATTAAGAACCTTTCTATCCATTAATATCAAGCTTAAATTACATTATTTATTACAAATATTTTTCAGACAGGGCTGTTTGGTAGAAATGTACAAGAAATTGACAATTTAGTGTAAGAATAGAACCCAAGACAACCTTCAGTAGTGCCAAATATATTCAGAAGTTATAATACTCTGCGAATACCGGAAAAATCCTGCCTGTATTGAGTAGGCGTACTGCCTTTGCTCTTCCTAAAAACACGGTTAAAATTTGCAATACTATTGAAACCACACATAAAAGCTATTTCCGAAATGCTCAAATCTCTTTCTATTAACCATTTAGAAGCATAACCGATACGAATATCATTAACATATTCCACAAATGTCTTACCCGTTCGCTTCTTAATAAATCTATTAAATGAAACACTACTCATATTCATTATATCAGCAACTTCCTGAAGAGTCATTTTTGACGAATAATTATCCTGAACATGTTCATATAAAGTTTTGAGTTTATTGTTATGCTCAAAGTTTTCCAGTTGAATTGTTGTCGTAGACAGCAACCGTTGATTTCTTGAAGTAGCCAGGTCATATAAAATTGAGAAAAGTTCCATAAAGTAATCTATCCCACCGAGTTTTGATACTTTTAATAATCTCGGTGACATATTACGAGTTACTTCTTCAGAAAAGAGAATTCCATGAGCTGATTTATCAAACAAGTCTTTTAATGGCTTCATAATTCTACGGCCAAGAAAAACGGAATTGAAGAGATCACTATGAAATTGAATCGTTATTTCATGTATGTTTTTTTTTGTACACTGATGTTGCTCCCATCCATGAAAAAGATTAGAGCCAACCAAAACTAATTCAAGATCTTCAATTTCTTCTATGCTGTCACCAACAATTCTGCGGACTCCTTTTCCATTGGATATATAGTTAAGTTCTAATTCCGGATGAAAGTGCAAGGGATAATCAAAAAAATCCTTCACCCTGTCAAAAACCAGAAAACTGTCTTCATTGGAAAGAGGTGTGATCTCACGATGAATTCTTTTTAATAATTCCATTATTCAATGGTAGATCTGTCGTTATAATTCATTGATATGATAAAATAATACCAAAACAATATTAACAAATATTTTAGATTTGAACCAGAATTTAGCAAATGAAGGCTGTGTATTTTTAGAAATATTCAAAAAAGTGCCTTTATTTTCGCTAATTCCAACTTGTTTGATTATTCTTTATTTTATAGGAACTACCAAAATATGCTAAAGGGAATAGATATTGCAATAATACTATTATATCTTTTAGCCACTGTGCTCATTGGTCTTATTCTCCGTAAAAGGGCACAAAGAAGCAAAGATGATTATTTACTCGGTGGAAAATCCTTGCCCTGGTATATGCTCGGTCTTTCTAATGCCTCAGGGATGTTTGATATTTCTGGCACCATGTGGCTGGTTACCTTAACATTTGTTTACGGTTTAAAAAGTATTTGGATACCATGGCTATGGCCGGTGTTTAACCAGATATTTCTAATGGTCTATCTAAGTGCATGGCTGCGTCGCTCCAACGTCACAACAGGTGCCGAATGGATTTTATTCAGATTTGGCGAAGGTAGAGGCGGCAGATTATCACATACCGTTGTTGTGGCTTTTGCCATTATTAGTTGCCTTGGTTTTCTTGCTTATGGCTTTATTGGCCTTGGAAAATTTGTGGAAATATTCATTCCCTGGGAAGTAGTAAGCGCCTATGTTCCTTTCGATGTCCCGCTGGAATATATCCCTCATTTCTATGGAACTGTTTTTACCATGTTCGCTGTATTTTACTCGGTTCTTGGTGGTATGTCTGGTATTGTATGGGCAGATCTTTTACAATTTACGATAATGACCATCTCCTCTTTTGCAATAGCATTTATAGCATGGCAGGCTATGGGCTCAAATACACTGAACGTTCCCGAGGGCTGGATGGATCCCTTTTTTGGTTGGACCCTGGATATTGACTGGACAGGCCTTATTGCAGAAGTGAACGACAAAATTGCTTCAGACGGATATACATTATTTGGATTGTTTTTTATGCTGGTTGTCTTTAAAGGCATTCTGGCCAGTATTGCCGGTCCTGCGCCAAATTATGATATGCAGAAAATACTATCTACCAAATCTCCAAAAGAAGCAGCTAAAATGAGTGGATTTGTATCAATTGTACTTATGCCTACCAGATATCTTATGATTGGTGGTTTTGCAGTATTGGGCATTCTTTTTTATGATCAGTTAGATCTGCAACGTGCCGGAATTATCGACTTTGAAAATATTCTTCCTTCAGCCATAAATAAATTTGTGCCTGTTGGTTTAATGGGCCTTTTATTGGCTGGCTTATTGGCTGCATTTATGTCCACTTTTGCAGGAACCTTAAACGCGGCTCAGGCCTATATTGTAAACGATATCTACTTAAGATATAAGAAAGATGCAAAACCAAAACAGGTAAAATGGATGAATTACGGCAGTGGTATACTGGTTGTAGTAGTGAGTATTGTTCTGGGATTTTTCGTAGAAGATGTGAATTCTGTTTTGCAATGGATAGTTTCTGCCCTATGGGGAGGCTATGTAGTTTCTAATACTTTAAAATGGCACTGGTGGCGATTTAACGGCTATGGTTATTTTTGGGGAATGTTATCAGGGCTAATACCCGCCATTATTTTTCCGCTTGTCTTTAAGGAAACGCTGGAACTTTATCTTTTCCCTCTGTTTCTTATAATTACCACCCTTGGCTGTATAATTGGAACTTATATGGGACCACCTACTAATGAAGTCACATTAATTGATTTTTATAAAAAGACAAGGCCTTGGGGTTTTTGGAAACCCATAAAAGATAAAGTACTTGCCGGGGATCCGGATTTCAGGAAAAACAAAATGTTCAAAATGGACATGTTCAATATTTTTATTGGAACCACTGCTCAGACACTTTTGGTAATTATACCTTTATATTTAATCCTTAGAGAATATGCATCCTTGTGGATATCGTTAGGAATTTTTGCTATTTGTGGTTTTCTGCTTAAAAAGTTCTGGTGGGATAAGTTAGATCAACAAATGTAATGTGATGGAAACACCCAGGCTAAGAAACCAAAATCGGATTTGGAATTATGAGCAGCTTATGAGAAATCATCAGCAACTTATAAATATGCCTAATCATTCAATACCGGAAAATAGTGGGATAATTTCCAGATGTAAGTATCCGGTGATTACTGCCGAGCATATTCCAATAAACTGGCGGTACGATTTAAACGCAGAGTCCAATCCATTTGGCTTAGAACGAATAGGCGTTAATGCTGCATTTAATGCGGGGGCTATTAAATGGAAAGATAAATACACCCTTGTGGTAAGAGTTGAAGGCAGCGACAGGAAATCTTATTTTGCTTTTGCAGATAGCCCGGATGGAATAAATAAATTTAAATTCTGGGAAAGACCTTTACTACTTCCACAATTAAACGATCCCGATATTAATGTATATGATATGCGCCTGATTGCTCATGAAGATGGATTTGTTTATGGTATTTTTTGTACCGAAAGAAAAAATCCGGATGCTCCAAACGGGGACACTTCCTCTGCCATTGCAAATGCCGGCATCATCAGATCAAGAGATCTTAAAAACTGGGCGCGTTTACCTGATTTAATTTCAGGCTCTAACCAGCAAAGAAATGTGACCTTGCACCCGGAATTTGTTCAAGGTAAATATGCCCTTTACACCAGACCTCAGGACGGATTTATTGAGACTGGTTCCGGAGGAGGCATTGGGCTTGGATTTATAGAGGACATGAACTACCCTGAGATTGTTGATGAGACAATTATCAACGAAAAAGTATACCATACTATATATGAATTGAAAAACGGATTGGGACCTTCACCAATTAAAACGAAGGAAGGCTGGCTTCACCTGGCGCATGGAGTTCGCAATACGGCTGCCGGTTTAAGATATGTATTATATCTTTTTATGACAGATCTGCAAGATATATCTAAAGTCATTTATCAGCCCGGGGGTAATTTTATGGCTCCGAATGATAAAGAGATAGTAGGAGATGTGGGAAATGTACTTTTTTCTAATGGTTGGATAGCGGATAATGACGGAACCATTTTTATCTATTACGGGTCTTCAGATACAAGAACACATGTAGCCACGACATCTATAAATATTTTGATCGACTATTGTAAAAATAGCCCCGTAGATAGATTGTCAACCAATGAATCCGTAAAAAGCATATTAAACTTAATTGAAATGAATGAATTACAGAATTAAAAATAGTTTCCCCAACCTGCGCTTGGTTTTTTTGAATTAGCGCGGCGTTTCCCGTTTCTGACAGGCAAATCAAAGGGGAACGATTGCAATTTTGATACTCTTTATATTATAAGGTAGTATCAGTAGCGTAGAAAGCAATGCCTTTTGGTTAACCCCAAAAGGTGTTGTTTTATTAAAAAAGTAGTACCAGCTCATTATCATTTCTAATATAACAAAATGTTAAATTTATATATATAACAAATTCTTAATATTTCATTATTTGACAACTAATTGATAAAATATTGTCACCGTTCTTTATATTATTCATATAATTTTACTAATATTATCCAAAATTTAGGGTTTATTTTAACATTTACCGCAAACGTTTTCGCTTTAAGTGCTATTTAAAACCGTGAAAATCAATTAATTAAAGCTAACTAAACAACAAACGATTATGATTCTAAAAAGTGATTATCACTCGTTAAAATCTTGTGCTGGCAAAATCAGCAAGTTCAGTATCAAGATTTTTTCATTACTTATGGGGCTTGTTTGTTCGTTTGCTCTCGCAGCATCGACAACGAGTCTCGAAACAGTAATTACGATTGAAGCATTTCAATCCACTATCACAGGAACTATTACAGATGCAAGTGGGGTTCCGCTTCCTGGAGCCAATGTGGTAATTAAAGGAACCTCGACTGGTGCCGCAGCTGATTTTGATGGAAATTATTCCATCCAGGCCAGTGCCGGAGATGTCCTTGTATTTTCTTATACCGGTTATAATTCGGCAGAACTAACTGTGGGAACTTCTAATGTTATAAATGCAACTCTTGAAGAAGGACTTGCCTTAGACGAAGTTGTGGTAACAGGGTATACCACTGAATCAAAAAGAGAAACCACGGCAGCCGTATCTATCGTTAAGGCTGAGGAATTGGCAGCAATTCCTTCAGGTAATGTGGAACAACAGTTAGCCGGTAGGGTTGCTGGTGTTACTGTTATTACCAACGGTCAGCCGGGAACTACCAGCCAGGTAAGGGTTCGTGGTTATGGTGGTTTTGGCGGTAACCAGCCACTTTATGTCGTAGATGGGGTACCTATTCAATCTATAGATTTCTTAAGCCCGGACGATATTGCTACCACCACGGTGCTTAAAGACGCTGCGGCCGCATCCATTTATGGAGCCAGAGCTGCCAACGGTGTAATTGTATATACTACCAAACAAGGTTCCCGCGGAGATAGAAAAACTAAAATTTCCATCAATATTCAAAGTGGGGTAACAGATCCGAATGTAGCAGGGTCACCGGAAATGTTGAACCCTCAGGATATGGCAAATTATACACATATTGGTTATAGGAACAATGCGGCAGCTAATGGTACTGCTCCGCAATATACACATCCGCAATACGGTTCAAATGCAACACCAACTTTCCCTGATTGGCTGCATGCTGATGGACAGAATGGTGTATATGGCGCCATTGATCGTGCGACTATTGATGCAAATTATGCAGCAGATCCTGAAAATGTATTTTTATTCGCACCAAACCTTCAGGGAACCAACTGGTATAGAGAAATTACCAGGATTGCGCCGCAAACTAGATTAAGTCTTGGTTTTGATGGAGGAAATGAGAATGGGCGTTTTTATATAGGATTAAATATGCAGTCCATAACTGGTATACTTTTAGCCAACAAACAAGACAGGTATACTGCACGTGTTAATTCAGAATTTGATCTGGCACCTTGGTTAAGTATTGGTGAAAATCTGCAGGTAACCTATAATTCAATTGTAGGCCAAACAGGTGGTAACGGAGGACAAGGTATTGCAAATGATGAATCTGAAATTCTTTCGGCCTATCGTATGCCAACTATTATCCCTGTATTTGATGAGTATGGCAGCTATGCCAGTACCAGAGCCGCAGGTTTTAACAACCCGCGTAACCCGGTAAGGAGATTAGCACAAGACAGAGGTGATGATCAGGCGTTTAACGTGAATGCCATTGGTAATTTTTATGCACTTATCAAACCTTTTGAGGGTTTTACTTTTAGAAGTAGTATAGGTGGTTTTTATTACAATTTTACCAACAGAGATTACAATTACAGGTATTTAGGAGATTCTGAACCACAGGCAAGTTTTAGTTTTAGTGAAGGTTCAGAATATGGTTTCTCATGGACATTTACGAACACCATTACCTACGAGAAATTATTTGCTGACAAACACAAATTAAAAGTATTAGTAGGTCAGGAGGCAATTGAAGGGACAAATACCCCAGTAGCTGCTCCTCGTGGAAGGAGAATTCAAGGTTCTGGTATTAACCCGTTCTCTACAGATTTAGATTTTGTAACCCTTTCTGCTGTGCAGAGCCCTGTGGTTCAAAGTTTTATAAGACAAGGTGTTAATTTTAGTTCTTTGTTTGGTCAGGTACAGTACAACTATGACGAAAGATATTATGTATCCGCGGTTGTTCGTCGAGATGGTTCTTCTGTCTTTGGCGCTAACAACAGGTATGGTACCTTTCCTGCATTCTCAGGTGCCTGGAGAATAGTTGGTGAATCATTTATGGATAACCAAAACATTTTTCAGGATTTAAAAATCCGTGCTGGTTGGGGGCAAATGGGTAACTCTAATAATGTAGACCCTGCTAACCAGTTTTCTTTGGCTGCTTCTGATTTAGGGAATACTTTTTACCCAATAGGAGGTCAAAACAGTGGTGCCGATGAAGGTTTTGCTACCAGCCGTATAGGAAATCCGGATGCTAAATGGGAAACCAGTACAACAACCAACATTGGTTTTGATGCTACTATTATTGACAACCATTTGGACATTGAATTCGACTGGTGGAAACGCGATACCGAAGATCTTTTATTCACAGTGCCTTTGGCCGGTGTAACAGGAAATTATGCGAGTGCACCTTCTAGAAATGTTGGGGAAATGTTAAACCGAGGTATTGATTTAAGAGTGGTTTGGAGAGGAAATTTCTCAGAAGATTTTACTTTTGAATTTGCAGTTAATAATACCTTCCTTAAAAACGAAGTGGTGGAATTTGCACCAGGTATCGACTTTTTAGACGGAGGTTCTTTTAGAGGAATAGCTCCAACAAGGAACCAAATTGGAAAGCCGTTATCTTCCTTTTTTGGTTATGATGTAATTGGATACTTTGAAAGTGCAGCAGATGTTGCTTCTTCTCCTTCACAGGATGGAGCCGGTGTTGGTAGATTTAAATATAGAGATGTTGACGGAGATGGTGCAATTACCCCGGATGACAGGACCTATCTTGGCGATCCTGTAGCAAATTACAGCGGTGGTGCAACCATAGATTTGAAATATAAGGATTTAAGGATGGAGATGTTCTGGAACTGGTCTACTGGTTTGGAAATATTTAATCAATCAAAATGGTTTAGAGATTTCTTTGGTACTTTTGAAGGTTCTGCAAAAGGTGTTGCTGCATTTAAATCATGGACCCCTGAATTGGGTAACAGCGCAGCTGCTCCTATCTGGGAAAGTGCTTCAAATCTTAGTACAAGTGGAGCTTCTAATTCCTGGTATGTAGAAGACGGTAGTTATGCAAGACTTCAAAGACTTGCTTTTACTTACTCTTTTAGCCAACTGGTTGACAATTCCAATACACTTAGCAAATTTGAACTAGGCCTTTCTGCGAATAACATCTGGACCATAACTGGTTACAGTGGATTAGACCCTGTTGTTGGTGGAGATGTTGATACGGCATTTGGTGTTGATGTGGGTAACTATCCGGTAACACCATCGTATATGATAAATGTTAATATTGGACTCTAAGACCTTGATTATGAAAGATTATGATAAATTTTTAATTATATTTGAAAAAAAAAGTTATGATGACAATTAAAAAGATTAAACAATTTGGTATTATCGTCATGTGCGCCCTGGTTTTAGGGGTTTCATGTAGCGATGAGTTTTTAGAAGTACCACCAGCTGGTTCTTTGGGTGATGCCCAGTTAGGAACAGCAGATGGTATTGAAGCCCTTCTAATAGGAACCTATGCTGCCTTGAATGGCGTATTTGGCAATCGATTTGAAGGTCCTAACCATTGGATTACCGGTTCCATTCTGGGTGGTGAAGCCAATAAAGGAACAGATGCCGGGGATTATTCAACTATTAACCCTATACAACGTTATGAAACTGATCCCACCAGTGGTGACTTGAATAACCTATGGCGTGGACGTTTTGAGGGAGTCGCAAGGGCTAATAGGGTTCTTGCAACTGTTACTGCTAACCCGGATGCTTTAGTAGCAGCGGATCGTGACAGAATTACTGGTGAAGCACGGATGTTACGTGGTCATTTTTATTTTGATCTTCAAAAACATTTCGGTAGCATCCCGGTTTTTGATGAAACTTTGCTGGCAGAGGAGGTTATTCTTGTTCCAAATAGCGGGACTGCCTGGGCTCAAATAGAAGCAGATTTCCAGTATGCTTATGATAATTTACCTGAGGTTACAGATGCCGGTCGTGTAAATAAATGGGCAGCCGCAGCTTATATGGGTAAAGCTAAATTATTTCAGGGAAAGTATGGTGAAGCTATAACCTGGTTTAACGATGTTATTGCCAATGGGGTTACTTCAAATGGTTTAGCATATGCATTATTAGATGATTATTCTCAAATATACAATGCAGAAAATGACAACCATGCCGAATCTGTTATGGATGTTGAAGCTGCAAATAATACGGGAAGTACTCAAAATGCAAATTACTTTGATGATTTGAACTATCCTTATAACACAGGTCCTGATGGCCCGGGTAATTGCTGTGGATTCTTTCAACCAAGTATATCATTGGCTAATTCGTTTAGAACGCAAGCAAATGGTTTACCCTTGTTAGATGAATCTTATAATGACCCGGCGAATGCTGTAAATAATTCATTTTTCCACGTAATTGTAAACGGAAATGATGAATCTACTTTTGTGCCTGATTCAGGCCCATTAGATCCAAGAATTGATCATTCGATTGGAAGAAAGACCATCCCTTACTTAGATTGGATAGCTCATCCTGGTTCTGCATGGATTAGAAGTTTCCCTTATGCGGGTCCTTTTTCTCCTAAGAAATACATCTATTACAAAACACAAGAGAACAGTTTTACAGATGGTAGTTCATGGACTCGTGGTTATGCAATAATGAATTATACAATAATTCGTTTTGCTGATGTGCTTCTTATGGCCGCTGAAGCTGAAGTGGAAGCAGGATCATTGACTAATGCATTGGATTATGTAAACCGGGTACGGGCAAGAGCAGCGCTTTCTGAGCATTGGGTTAAAAATCCAGATGATACAGATGCTGCGAACTACAATATCTCTGAGTACACAGCAGCGGACTTTGCTTCTCAGGACGCTGCAAGAACCGCAGTTCGTTTTGAAAGAAAGCTTGAACTTTCTGGTGAAGGTCACCGTTTCTTTGATTTGGTACGCTGGGGTATCGCAGCCGAAACCTTAAATGCGTATTTAGCTTATGAAGGACAGTTCCTTGTTACCAAATTTGGTGGTGCGAGTTTTACTGCCGGTAAAAACGAATTAATGCCTATTCCACAAGCACAAATAGATATTCAAGGTTCTGATGTTTTATCTCAGAATGCTGGGTACTAATACTATTGTAAATATAATTTTTAAAAGGCCGCTGAAAAGCGGCCTTTTTATTTGTTCATGTGACGAGGTTCTTGCACTTTTGTATGTTGATATCAAATACAGATCCAATGAAAATAAAAATTGTTATAGTGGCAATCTGCTTACTCTTAATGCTAATAACCAGCTGCGATAACACGGAAAAAAACACGGTTCTTTTCCAAAGTGTTACTCCCCAAAATTCTGGACTGGATTTCACCAATGCATTGACCGAAAATGATTCTATTAATATCCTTGACAATGAATTTGTCTATAATGGTTCTGGCGTGGCGCTGGGAGACCTGGATGGTGATGGTCTGGACGATATTTTCCTCACAGGCAACCAGGTAGATAATAGCTTCTTCCTCAATAAAGGACAATTAAAATTTATTGATGTCTCCTCAGATGCCGGGATAAATAAACCAGATTCTCTGTTATGGTCCTCAGGGGTGTCTATAATTGATATTAATCTTGATGGGAAACAGGATATTTACATTTGTAACACATTTTACAAAAATCCGGACAGAAGAAGGAACCTCTTATACATCAATCAGGGTAATAATGATAGCGGTACTCCCCTATTTGAAGAAATGGCCAGGGAATATGGAATTGCAGACACCAGCTATTCTTCTCATGCCCAATTTTTTGACTATGATAACGATGGTGATCTGGATCTTTTTATTGGCGTAAACAGGATTGAAGGAATAAACCCAAGCCAGTTTAGTCCGTTGGATGACGATGGAACTTCTCTTAGCCGGGACAGGCTGTATAAAAATGAATGGGGTGACAATATGGGCCACCCTGTCTTTAAGGATGTATCAGAAGAAGCCGGAATTCGGTTTCACGGATATAGTCATAGTACTCTAATTCATGATTTTAATGAAGATGGCTGGATGGACATCTATGTAGCCAATGATTTCCTGAGTAATGATCTGATTTATATCAATAATCAGGATGGGACGTTTACCAATCGTGCCGGAGATATCTTTAAGCATTTTAGCCTTTCTTCCATGGGTAGCGACATTGCTGATGTCAATAATAATGGGCATATGGATATTTTTACTTCAGAAATGCAGCCCTATTACAACAAACGAAAGAAATTATTTCAGGGGCCCAGTAGCTATCAAAAAGAAATTTTTACCAAAAAATACAATTACGAATCCCAGTATACCAGAAACACGTTACAACTTAATCTGGGTGTTAATCCGGAAACAGGACTTCCCATATTTGGAGATACTGGTTTGTTTGCCGGAGTCCAGGAAACAGATTGGAGTTGGGCACCACTTTTTGCCGATTACGACAATGACGGTTGGCAGGATCTGTTTATTACGAATGGATTTCCAAAAGATGTAACCGACAGAGATTTTGGAGATTTCCGGGTCACGGCCAGCAGATTGGTTAGTAAAGAAAAATTAATAGCAGCGATTCCTGAGATAAAAATTCCAAATTTTATGTTCAGAAATACAGGAGACTTAAATTTTGAGGATGTTACGGACTCCTGGGGCCTTAATTTTGGCACCTACTCCAATGGAGCGGCATATGGAGATCTTGATAATGATGGGGATTTGGATTTGGTAATCAACAATATAAATGACCCTGTCCTGCTAATGGAAAACAAGCTGTCTCAAATAAATCCTGAAAGCCATTATTTAAGGGTTAAATTAAAAGGATCTGATAAAAATCCGGCTGCATTTGGCAGTATGGTTGAAATATATTCGGATGGTATTCGTCAGAAGAAGTCTTTAATTTCGGGGCGAGGTTATCTCTCCAAACCTGAAAGTGTGTTACACTTTGGACTTGGCACTAAATCCTCAGTAGATTCTATAAAAATCATCTGGCCCGGGGGTGGTGTTCAAAAGTTACAAACTCAGGAAACAAACAGAGTTCTCAATATAGCATATAATCCGGATTTGCTGGAACCCGGCTTAAACAAGGATTCCTTATTTATCCCTATGTTTAAAGAAGCAGCTGAAAAGTATAATCTGGTATATGAAAGTCGGGATCTTGACTTCATTGATTTTAATTTTCAACGTACACTGCCCCATAAGTTCTCTCAATATGGTCCATCACTTGCTGTAGGCGATATAAACAATGATGGCCTGGATGACATGTTTCTTGGTGCCAGCAGAAAATTTGCCGAAGCCTGGTTTATACAGCAAATTGACGGAAGTTTTATTCAAAAGGAAGTTAATTACAAGCAAGGAGCCGAATTGGAAGAAGAAGATGCCGGCACCCTGCTCTTTGATGCTGACGGGGATCAGGATTTAGATTTATATATAGCCAGGGGATGCGCTCAGTATCCGCCCGGGGATATATTATACAAGGATATTCTTTTATTAAATGACGGGAACGGCAGGTTTTCTGAATCCGCAGAAGGCATCCCGGATATGAGAAGCAATTCATCAACAGTCAGAGCTTCTGATTATGACAGGGATGGAGACCTTGATCTTTTTGTTGGAAGCAGAGTGCTTCCAATGGCTTACCCAAAAGCAGATCGTTCCTATATTCTCAGGAATGAAAGTTCGCAGGGAAATGTTCGTTTTGTTGATGTGACAGAGGAGGTATCACCCGAATTACAATATCCGGGACTTATAAGTGATGCCTTATGGACCGATTTCAACGGGGATTACTGGCCCGATCTAATTCTGGCAGAAGAATGGAAACCCATTCGTTTCTTTGAAAATAGAAGTGGAACACTTCATGAAATAACAGAATCCAGTGGAGTTCAGGACAATTTTGGCTGGTGGAACAGCCTGGCCGCTGCAGATCTTGATAACGATGGAGATACAGACTATGTAGCCGGCAATTTTGGCAAAAACATATACTTTAAAGCCGATAAGGATACCCCTGTACGCTTATATGCCAAGGATCTGGATGATAATGGTATGATAGATCCACTTATCTCCTATTATCTAAGGGATAGTGTTGGAACAAAGAAAGAATACCTGTATCATCCGTGGCAGGATGTTGTAAAGCAATATGTAGGAATACGGAAAAGTTTTAACTCCTTTGGTGAATTTGGTGAAGCCACTTTGCCGGAAGTTTTCCCTGATGGACTTCTGGATGATGCCACTAAGCTTACTTTTAACTATATGCAGACATCCTGGATTGAAAATCTCGGAGATGGCCATTTTGAAAGTCATCCCTTGCCTATTGGAGCTCAACTAGCCCCGGTTTATGGGATTATCACAACCGATTTTAATAATGATAACCTATTGGATATTGCATTGGTTGGGAATGATTTTGGTATGGAAGTACAGCAAGGCCCTGCCGATGCTTTTATAGGTTTGTTATTGAAGAATAAAGGCAATGGAAGTTTTGAAACCGTATCCCTGGAGGAGAGTCATTTCTTCGTACCGGGCGATGCTAAAAGTCTTGTGAGAATAAGCGTGGCCGACGAAAAATCTATTCTGGTTGCTTCACAAAACAATGATTTCCTAAAAGTTTACGAAACAAATTTAAATCCGGCTCCTCAGTTAGTTCCAATAAGAGCTAATGAAGTTAAATGTGCCTTATATTTTAAGAATAACAGCAGTCAGATTCAGGAATATTATTGGGGCTCCTCATTTCAATCTCAGTCCAGTAGACATGTTGAAGTGAATCCAAACGTAAAACAAATCAAGTTTTTTGATAATACCGGCAAAGAAACAAGAACGCTAAACTTTTAGTGTTCTTGTTTGTGTTTAAAATCCCCAAAGCGATATTTAACCGTTCGTTTTAATGGAATATTCATCCCATTGGTTTCTTCAAGCCAGTCATATATGGCCGAAGACATAGATTTTGCTATTTCCTGTTTATCAGGATCTGCAATTAAATTGTACATCTCCTCAGGATCATTCTGTAAATCATAGAGTTCATTTCTATCCCATATTCCCTGATACTTTATGTACTTATATTGATCTGTTCGCATGCCAAAAACCGTTGGAGTCATAGGAAAATCATACTCCCAGTAATATTCATAAAATATCTCTTTTCGGGAAGCAACATCTTTATTTCCGGTTAAAATTGGAATAAATGAAACCCCCGGCATATTCTCAGGTTGTTTAACACCCGCTTCAGCCATTACTGTAGGTCCTATATCAATATTCTGTACCATCTGCTGGGGAACTATACCCCCTTCAAACAATTCCGGACAACGAACCAGTAAAGGAACTTTAACAGACTCTTCATAAAAATGCCTTTTGTCTATTAATCCGTGTTCACCCCAACTAAAGCCGTTATCCCCCATGTAAATGATTAATGTAGACTCATCCAGTCCTTCCTTTTTCAGATATTCCATGACAGTCCCTATACTCTCGTCAACGCCCAGCAGGGTTTCGCAGTAATCTACAACCATTTCATATAAATCCCGGTTAGAATGATACATATAATCCACCCCATGCCAACTAATTCGTTGGTCAGCGACCCATTGTGGCCATTTTAAATCGCGGTATTTTCCCGTTTTGGTCTGTTCATAGGTAGCAGGGAGTTTTATCTTTTTCCCTTTATAAATGCCTTTATGTCTTTTAGCAGGTTGAAATCCTGCATGTACGGCTTTATGAGATAGATAAAGAAAGAATGGTTTATTCTTATCTCTTTTATCCATCCAATCTACTGCGTGTTCAGTTAAAAGATCTGTGATATAGGTAGAATCTTTATAGGCTACTCGCTCTCCGTTAATATTTAACGTAGGATTATAATAGACCCCTTGTCCGGGGAAACTTTCCCAATGCGTAAAACCAGGTTGTGGCGCATCGCCGTGGTCACCCATATGCCATTTTCCAAAAAAGCCTGTTTGATATCCCGCTTTCTGTAAATACTCCGGAAAATAAGTCAGGTTACCAGGATCCGGAGCCTGGTTATCCACAATAGTATGGCTATGTGAGAACTGGCCGGTTAAAATAGATGCCCTGCTTGGAGAGCACAGAGATGTAGTGACGAAGGTATTGGGTAAGTATGCCCCTTCTGCAGCCAGCTTATCCATATTTGGGGTTTGCAACCATGGAACTTTCCCTGTAAATCCCATATAGTCATATCTATGGTCATCTGTAAGAATAAAAATGACGTTTCTAGGTTTTGGTTTTTGTACTGCACTTGAGTCATTTTCTGTTGTTGTATTTGCAAAAGCGGTTTCCGTACTTCCAGTAAGGGCCCAAACACCTATTAAAGCGATAAAAGTTTTTAGTATTCTCATAATTTTGGTTATTTTGATTCTTGTTCCAGAAAGCCCAGGATATAAGTCAAAGGCGAATTCCAGTTTAAACATATTTCATTGCTTGCATAACTATCCTCATGATCCACCCAACTTTTCATAGGGGTCGCATTTTCTGGATATATTACACCCGCAGCTATATCCTGTTTGTCATCATTTGGTCCTCCGGAGAGCAGTCCGGGTACGGGGTCTACTACGCCGTCAGCGGCACTTTGCCTGTGATGTATAAACATAGGGGGATTATCTCCAAAACCAGTCACAAAACTATATCCTAAAGCATTGGTTCCAAGTACATAATCTGCAGCCTGTCTTACCGCTGTTAAATATTCCGGTTTATTTTGTAACCGGTAAGCCTGGGCTATTATCATTGCTGTATTAAGGACATCACTATTTGATCCCCATTGAAAATCATCGACACATTGAAAATAATCATTTGTTTTTGTTTTTGCAGTAAGGGCGTCTGCAGTATTCAATATTCCTTCACTTAATTCATTATAGAGCTCATCAGGAACGAGTGATTTGTTTTCTAAAAGTGTGAATATCCCCATAAACCTCATAAATTTTGTCCAACCATCTCCGGGGCTATAAGCAAAATCGATCTGATCTTTATTAAGTTGTCTAAGGTACGTTGTGTCAGAAGTAGTTACATATAATTGTGCGCGGGCCCAGAAGAATTCATCATCAAAATTAGTATCCCCATATTGCCCTGTGCTAATACCCTCAGGATTAACAAATGCAACTTGCGGATTAGATACAGACCAGTTGTACGCCCTTTTAGCTGCCTGCAGGCATTTCCGGGCATATATAGAATCATAAGGCATAAAAACTCGAGCAGCTTGAGCTGCAGCGCCCGCAAAATCGAGACTGGCAGCGGTACCTTTACCCACAATATATCTTTGATTTGTTGCCTTATTAGGCATTACCATCCCTTCAAAACTTTTAGTGGTCAGTTTGTGAAACATTCCCCCGTCATCATCCTGCATAGTCAAAACCCAGTCCATTTCATATTTCAGCTCATCCAAATAATCACTAATGGTATTACCACTTTCAGGTATATTTAAATCCCCATCAGCAACACTATTCGGATATTGTTCTTCAAGCAAAAAGAACTGGCCTAACGGAAAGGAGGCATTAACCACATACTTATTATAGTCTCCGGCATCATACCAGCCCTTGGGGGAATTTAAACTCCCGGTTTGTTTACCACTGGAAGGATGATACAAAACAGAATCATCCGGATGCCCTGAGGCTCTATTCCATTGGGAGGCGTGTTTTTCATCCAGGGCCATCCCGGCTCTTTGAAAATACAAAGCCTTTATAGATCCCTGGAAAACAGGAAGTAAAACATTTTCTTTTATTTCAAAAGGAAAAGAATATCCAACGTCTTTAATATAAATATGATAAGATCCCGCCATTGTAAGTTCACTGAAATTAGCAATACGTACTTGCTCTCCCGCCATTCTCCAGTCTAATGTTTCTGAGAGTTCGCCGGAAAAAACAGGTTCACCAGATTCACTATCAATTATACTGAATTTTCCATTTTCCAATTCAGCAGTAACAACCGCTTTTTTAACTGCGTCGGGATAATAACCTATTTGGTTTAGTCTAATTTGAGTGCTAAATGTATCAGCAATGGCAGGGACAGCTTCTTTACAACCTGCAGTAACAAAAAGAATCAAAGTTCCATAAAGACAAAATAACCTACTCATAATATTCAAATTTTATGATTATCCCCTAGCCTGTTTCCAATTAAATAATATTACAACAAATCTGCCTCTTTAGCCAATTCCTCAATAGGTTTTCCACGCCACCAGGTTGCTAAACTCGATCCGGTAATATTCATCATGGGCCCGAAGACAGCTGGGGCCAGACCCATTGTGGCCACGCGCCCCATTTCCAGTGCAATGCCTGAGGCTAGTCCGGCGTTTTGCATACCAACTTCAAATGCTACAGTACGAGCCGACTTCCTGTCAAGGCCAAATACTCTGCTTCCCCAATAACCAAATAAATAGCCAATTAAATTATGTAAAATAACGGCGACTATCAAAAGTAATCCAAGTGTTAGGAGCGAATCCCTTCCTGCAGCAGTTATTATTGTAATGATAATTGCAATTCCTGCCATAGAGACTATCGGCATTGCTTTATCGAGCCATTTAAATCTCCCATGGGCAAATCTATTAAATACCAGTCCGGCAATGATTGGTAAAATAACGATTTTTACAATACTCCAAAGCATTCCCAAAAAATCTATAGGCACCAGTTGATTCGCTAAAATCTTCATCAGCAAAGGCGTAAAAAGTGGTGCCAACAGGGTAGCTACCGCAGTTAAAGTGAGCGAAAGTGCCAGGTTTGCTCCAGAAATATAGGCCATGACATTAGAAGCCAGACCGCTGGGAGAGCTACCTACTAAAATAATTCCGGCGGCAATTTCAGGGGGAAATCCAAATACCGTAGCTAATCCATAGCCCACAAATGGCATAATCGTAAACTGACACACAATACCCACTAAAACACCCTTAGGCATTTTTACAACTCCTTTGAAATCCTGAAGACTCATCGCTGTCCCCATTCCAAACATAATTAGCATTAGAAGAGGTACTATTAGTTTTTTAAGGTCGAAGTTCCCTGCTTTGGAAAAAAATTCAGGATAGAACATTGAAGCAGTCACTGCTGCAAATATTAAAATGGTAAAGGAAAACCCTTTCAAGGAATCAACGTTTCTTATCGCCAGAGCCAGTGATAGAAAAAAAAGTATCAAAACAGGGCCCAGTTTATTAAAATCCCCCAAAATCAATAATACAAGTGCCAGTATTCCAGAGCTGATGGCTAATCCCCATATTATTTTTCTATACATCAAGCCTCTTGTTTTTCCGCATTAAATATACTATGTATTCATCGGGAAACCTGTACAAAATATCTAAAATTTTAAAGATTAATATTGTTGTGAGGAGCTATTCTTTTGTCATTTTTTGTTTCATTAACCACTCATACAATTCTTCAGTATTGTAAGCCCGGACCCATGCGTTATGCCCTACCCCTTCATATCTGGTAAATGTAACATCATAGCCCATTTCCTTAAGCTTTGTAACCATGTCCTCAGATTCCGAAATAGGTATGGATTTATCTTCAGTTCCATGAAATACCCATATGGGCAGCTTTTTATTAATCCAGGCTGCATAGGGCACCGGGGTCATTCCGCATACTACAGCCAGAGCTGCAAACTTATCGGGGTATTGTACAGCAAGTTCCCAGGCAGCACTACCACCCCTGCTTAAACCACTAAGATAAATTCTGTCTATATCTACCCTATTTGTCTCTATTATGGTATCCAATAATTGCATCACTGCCCTGGTATTCCACCATTTTCTTTTATATGGATTTTGAGGGGCCAGTATTAGGAAAGGGAATTCCTTTCCTTCTGCCAAAAGTTTAGGAGGACCATTAGTTTTAAGATCTTCCAGGGTGCCGCCAGCTTCTCCTCCCCCATGTAAAAATAAAAGTAGTGGGAATTTTTCGCTTTCAGTCTCTTCATATCCCTTTGGAAAATACAGGTAATATTGCAAATTTTCTACTGAAACAGTTTCCTTTTCATCGGCGATCAATTGGGACTGTGCAGAACAGGACTGAATAGAAAGCAGATAAAGTATAATTGTTGCTTGTTTGATAAAAGAAGAGATTCTTTTCATTTATAGTATTGTTATTCAATTCAAGGTTTCATTTTAAAAAATAGCTAAACGATTAAATGGTCAATTGAAATAGTATTAGATCCTGAATTTAGTTAAATTAATTTGTTTGAAGCGTATAAAAAACTGGGGGTTTATCCTTTAGGAATTTTAATAATCTAAGAAAGTTTGAAATGTGAATGTTATCGTTTAAAAATTCAATAAAAAAGTTGCGTTCCAGGATATGAAGAATTACATTTGCATCCGCATTTTACAATGCACGTTCATTTAAAAAATACAGGAGAGGTGCCGGAGTGGTAACGGAGCAGATTGCTAATCTGTCGACGCGCAAGTGTCGCCTGGGTTCGAGTCCCAGTCTCTCCGCTTTCGCCAGCCTTTTTCCGCCAAGGTGCGGAACCGGCGGGCTTTAGCGGACATTTCCGCAAAAGTTCATTAAATGATTCCGGTTGGAATTCAAAACTGAAAATTACACCACTCGGGGTGTAGCGTAGCCCGGTTATCGCGCCTGCTTTGGGAGCAGGAGGTCGCAGGTTCGAATCCTGCCACCCCGACCAAGAGAATCCAATCACGAAAGTGGTTGGATTTTTTGTTTTTAGAGCGTAGTGCTGCCAGGCACTAAAGCGGTGAAAACAAAGAAGACAGACAAGAAAAAGACCTGAATAACAATACGGTACTGTCTATCTATGAGGATGTCGAACACAATTTGTGGCTGGCTCTGGATAATGTGTTAAGTGTAATTAATATGGATTCTCCTTACAAAACTATTATATTGCAAATTATTTTAACAGCGGAAAATATTCCAGTGTTTGATTCAAGACCAGAACTAATTTCTAAAACAAAGCCGTAACGAGTTTAAAAAAGAAAAATATGAAAAATATCAATTACATTATTTCGACATTCTTTGTGATTTTATTGAGTTGTTCAGAGGAAACCCCCGCGATGTTGACCCCATCTAATCTTGTAGTTACATCAGAAATTAGTAATGATGGTTCCGGAAAGGTTACGTTCGAGGCAAAGGCAACAAATGCCTCTTCATATACATTTGCTTTTGGTGACGGTACATCTCAAGAATCATTAACCGGCAATGTGGTAAAGTTCTATGAAATGGGAGGACAGAATACCTATAGTGTTACTGTAACAGCAAATGGAGCTGGGGGCTTAAATGTTTCGGAGACAATTCAAATAGAAGTAAATGTTGACGGGGAACCGTCTGAGTTTGCCGAGATAATTTCATATCTGACCAACGGTGGGTCAAAAACCTGGTATTTGGCGGCGGCAGAACCGGGACACCTCGGGGTAGGTCCTGCACGTGAAGGAATAGACGGAGATTGGTGGTATCCCAAATGGTATTCAGCCCAAGCTTTCGAAAAATGTGGCAGCCCTGATTCGGATTGCCTATGTGATGATGAACTGACCTTTTCAGTCGATGGCGATGTAATATCCTATTCCCTCGATAACAAGGGACAGACATTTTTCAATTCCGCGTATAAAGATGTGGTGGGAGGTACCGAGGTCGACGATTTTTGTTATGATTTTGATACTTCGGGTACCAAAACGGTTACCCTATCATCCGTTGAGGGCAATGTACCCGAGGCAGAAACGACAGGAACACAAATAGATTATTCCGATGACGGGTTTATGGGATATTACGTTGGGTCTTCGACCTATGAAATTCTATCCATAAGCGAAGATTTATTATATGTGCGCACATATGACGCCCTCAATCCAGATTTGGCGTGGTATCATAGATTTTCCTCAGAACCCGCAACAGGAGGCGGAGATGAAAAGCTTGAAAGCATTTATACTGATTTGGTATGGTCAGATGAATTTGATGTAGACGGTGCACCTAATCCTTCCAATTGGACCTACGATCTTGGTGCAGGAGGATGGGGAAATAACGAGGTACAGACCTATACTGATGATCCTGAAAATGTTGTCGTCGAAGGGGGAATGCTAAAGATTACAGCAAAGTCTGAAGGCGGAGAAGCCGTGGTACACTATTTTGATGATATTACTTTGGTTGCCACTGGAGGAGCCACTTCGACAGTTGATGATTTCGAAGGAACCGCACCAACTTTTACAGGTTTTGGAGGGGCATCTACACAGGTTGTGGCCAATCCGGATGCCACTGGTGAAAATACATCTGCATTGGTAGGAGAGTCGACCAAACCTTTAGGTGCTGAAACTTTTGCCGGATCATTCTTTGATGTGTCAGCTCCATTGGATCTGACAACCTATTCAAGTATAAGTATGAAAACCTGGTCCCCAACGGTGGGCGCGGTTGTAAAACTAAAACTTGAAAATTCTGCCAATGCTGATGAAAATTTTGAAGTTGACATGAATACCACTGTGTCTGAAAGTTGGGAAACTCTGACTTTTGATTTTAGCGCGGCTCCGGCATTTAACTTTGATCGTATTGTTGTATTCTTCGATTTTGGAGTGAGTCCTGTAGGTGCCTTTACTTCTGCACGAATCAAATCCGAGAACTTATATGAGTTTACTTATGGTCGTGTGGAGATTAGGGCTAAACTTCCCGCTGGTGGAGGCACATGGCCTGCACTATGGGCCCTGGGCGCTAATTTCGATACAGTTGGATGGCCAGATTGTGGCGAAATAGATATTATGGAACATGTTGGAAACAGTGTCAATATTGTTTCAAGTGCTTTACATTATCCAGGTAACTTTGGTGGAACTGCGGTAACTGGTTCTATCCCCATATCTACAGCAACAACTGAATTTCATAATTACACGGTGGAATGGACTCCAGACAGCATCAAGTTCGTAGTCGATGATGAATTTATCCATACCAGTTTTGTGAATTCTTCTACAACTCCGTTTAACGCCGATTTCTTTTTCATAATGAACATCGCCATGGGCGGTACACTTGGAGGAGCTATTGATAGTGGGTTTACCCAAGACACCATGGAAGTGGATTATATAAGAGTTTATCAATAAACGAATATAAAAGGATAGTAAAAGGTCGGTAGTTAGAATTATGCTACCGGCCTTTTTTATTCAAATATAATGCTGATGATGTACTAGTTTTGAATTTAGTTTCAGCTGATATCGCATAAAAACACATTGTTTAAGGAGAAGCCAATATGGTTTCATTGGAAAACGCCATGAGCTTTAAGGAATCTGACAAAGGGGAGCATTAAGAAGATGGTGAATGGATGATTGGTAATGGAGCAAGAAAAGGTCCAGGCAATTAAGTTAAGGTACTGCGCGGAGCACGAAATACTTATTTACTTCTGAGGTCAAATTTTAGAAATAAATTATTTTTGGGAATAATGCAATTTTGAAAAACAACTGTAACGATCTAAGAAAACCGAAGTCCCTAATAGGAACTAAAAAAATCAATCAAAATCCAATGAAAAAATTTCTTTTTGCCCTCATCGTATGCACAGGTATTCAAATTAGTAATGCCCAAATATCCACCCTGTATGATATCTCCTTTGACAATGCCGTACACCATGAAGCTAAGGTTCATGCCACCTTCAAAAATTTAAAGACCGATGAAGTCGAATTTAGAATGAGTAGGTCCTCTCCCGGGCGCTACGCCTTACACGAGTTTGCAAAAAACGTCTACAACGTAAAAGTGACCGATAGCAAGGGGAAAGTGTTGGGTACTACCAGACCCGACCCCTATTCCTGGTTAACAAAGGGGCATGATGGAACTATTCATGTTACCTATACCCTATTCGCCAATCATGGGGACGGAACCTACGCACAGGTAGATGAAACACATGCACATTTGAATATTCCGGCGACTTTTATGTATGTACCCGTTTTATCAAAAAATGAGATTGAAGTAATTTTTAATGTTCGCGAAGATCTGGGCTGGAAGATTGCCACACAACTCAAGCACCTAAATGGGAATACCTTCTATGCCAAGGACCTTCAATATTTTATGGACAGTCCAGTGGAAATTAGTAATCATAGCCGACGTTCATTTGATATCGATGGGCAAACCATAAATTTTGTATTACATCATAAGGGAACTGAAGGCGAGTTCGATTCCTATTTTGAAAAGGTAAAGAAAGTAGTATTACAAGAGGTAGCCGTTTATGGGGAGCTTCCCACTTTTGATTTCGGGGAGTACACCTTTTTAGCCTGTTACATGCCCCAAGTAGACGGCGACGGCATGGAGCATCGAAATTCTACCGTTTGCACTTCTACAAGAAACCTAAGCGATCCGGGATTCGACAGAAACATCGGAACGGTAACCCATGAATTCTTCCATGCCTGGAACGTAGAACGCCTCAGACCTAAATCCCTGGAACCTTTTGATTTCAAAAAGGCCAACATGAGCGGTGAGCTGTGGTTCGCTGAAGGGTTCACTAGCTATTATGCAGGTTTGATTTTATGCAGGGCAGGATTAATAGAGCAAGCAGGATATCTTAATTGGCTGTCCGGTTCATTTAGTTATGTTTGGAACTCAACTGGCCGGCGGTTTTACAACCCCGTCGAAATGAGCTATCAGGCACCCTTCGAGGATGCTGCCGAGTCTGTAGATGAAACCAATAGTAGAAATACCTTTATTTCCTACTACAACTACGGACATAAGCTCGGACTTGCACTGGATCTGGCGCTGCGCGGGCAAAAACTAAATCTGGACGATTATATGAAACTGGTTTGGACTACTTATGGCAAAACCTCCAAATTTTATACTAACGATGATTTACACAAAACCTTGAACACCTATGCAGGAAAGGAATTTGGTGATGCTTTTTTCAATAATTACATTTATAAAAGTGGTATGCCCGATTATGAGACTTTGCTTAAAAATGTTGGGGTAACCTTAACAACAAACGATGACAAGGTATTTTTTGGAACCTACCTCGATGAAGAACACAAATTGGGCGAATATCCTCCCTTCGATACTCCGGCCTATAATGCCGGACTCACAAAGGCCGATAAAATTTTACAGCTAGGTACTGTAAAACTAAACGGGGATTCAAAATGGGACGAGATTCTTAGTGCATACAAACCAGGGGATACCGTCAAAATTATTTATGAACGATACGGAGAAACTAAGGAATCATCCCTAACGTTGGCAAAAAGCCCAGACTATAATTTATCCTTATTTGAAAAAGACGATATAGAACTGGATAAAAAAACCAAAAAGAATCGAGAAGATTGGTTGGGGGAGAAAAAATAATTTGTTTTTATTTCCTGTTGAATTCAAAGTACAATAAAAGTATAAATTTGATTGTGTTACTGTATGCATAAAAGATATATGATCATTGATTATATTCCTTCGTTATCAATTATTAGCACGATATTGCTTGTAACAAAACTTGGGGTGAAACGTCTTCATTCAGAGCCAAAGTAAAATTGAAAATTAAAAAACAGCATTCCAAATGTTAGAAAATCCAAAAGTAAACATCAAAATTAAACTTGCTGCATTGTGGGCTTCAGTAACCTTCTGCTATTTATATGGAGATTATTTTGAACTATACACACCTGATAAAGTAAACAGTTTAATTTCAGGCGATAATAATTTGAATAGTCCCACCATATTATTATTAGCGTCTATAATTTTGGCGATTCCATCTGTAATGGTGGCAGCTTCAATTTTCCTTAAACCAAAAATAAACCGAATTCTTAATATCTTATTTGGAACATTATTTACTTTAATGATGGTGTTTATAGGAATCATTTCAACTAACGAGTGGTACTTATTCTACGTTTTTTTAGCATTCTTAGAAAGTATTATAACTGCTTTAATTGTTTGGTACGCCTGGAAATGGCCTAAAGAAGTGCAAATTTAAATATATAATTATGACATCAAGGAATAAGACAGCTAGAGTAGCCGGAATACTATATTTAATACTAATAATAGGCGGAATAATTAGCCTTGCATATATTCCTTCCCAGTTAATAGTTTGGGAAAGTGCATCAAAAACATTTGAGAACATATCAAATTCTGAATTCTTGTTTAGATTAGGAATTGTCATTAACATTATTACTTTTCTGATTTATATAGCTTTACCGTTGGCTCTTTACAAACTCTTACACGAAGTAAATGAAGTTTATGCCAAGCTAATGGTAATTTTTGTATTGGTAAGTGTGCCAATTTCTTTTGTAAATATGTTAAACAAATTTTCAATTTTAACGCTAATCAATAAGGCTGAATATTTAGAAAAACTTGGGTTAAGCGAACTTCAAACCCAGGTAATGTTTCATATAGATAAATATTACAACGGAATTGAAATCTCTCAAATATTCTGGGGACTTTGGCTATTCCCTTTTGGATATCTGGTTTATAAATCAGGTTTCTTACCAAAACTTTTAGGAATACTATTAATGGCTGGTTGTTTTGGTTATTTGATAACATTTTTTGGAGGTTTCCTATATTCAGATTTTAATAACACAATTATATCGGATATTGTAGGAAAACCTGCAACTCTTGGAGAAATCGGAATTTGTTTGTGGCTATTAATAATGGGCACGAATAAAATAAAATTTGGAAGAAAAACAGTGGGTAACATTGTAAATAAAAAATAGTAGCTTAAGAGCTAAAAACAAAATGGGATTTATAAAATAAAAGTCAGTATGCGACCGAAAAACCAGCATGTAAAACCCGCTACTTTGATTATACAAGACCGTTGTCAAATATCAAACAAATGAAGTACATAAACAAAAAGGAAAGTGAGGCGACAACCTGTATTGGATTAATTTGAGCAAGAACCCCTATACGGGATCAACTCAGTTAATCCTGCCGCACCAACTACATTCATCAAAGATGAACTTTGCTGGGCATGCCCGACCAAGAGAATCCATTCACGAAAGTGGTTGGATTTTTTGTTTTAAGGATATCTTCAATTGCTGAAAATAATATCCATCTAACTTTTCATATTGTCATCTGGCTTTGTTATTGTCATTTTTTGGTTTTGACCCGTTAAGTGGTCCACAATTTTGTGTAGTGGTGATTTGTCTTCGGTGGTTAACTTGCCAGGCACTGTAGTTAAACTTCCATCGCGCGCAGCAACATAGCTAGGTGAAAGTATTTCAACGCCAGCCTTATTGAAGGCAATTAAAATATTCTTGTGTATTTCAGAATAAATTAGTGGCATCTTTTTAGGTTTGAGCGTGTATGCATTTAGTTCATAAGACACATAGTAATCGTCTAAACTGTTTTGTAGCACAAAAGGCCTGGGTTCCTTTAAAATAAATTCCGTTTTAGAGGCAGCCTCCAATAACAATTCCTCTGCTGTTTCCCATGGTAAATCATAGCCCAAAGTTACAGTAGTATGCAGTATTATTGGTTTATGGTCTTCATTTGAATAATTGACAATAGTCCCAGTTAAAATTTTTGCATTTGGAATAGTAACCTCCTCTTTTTTTGTAGTCCTGATTCGGGTAACAAGAATTGTTTTTTCAATTACATCTCCTACAATATTGTCGATCTTTATTCGGTGACCAACTTGAAAAGGACGCATGTACGTTATAACAATTCCTGCTATAATATTGGCAATGGCAGAGGTGGAACCAAATGAAATAAGAGCTCCAATAAATATAGAAATCCCCTGAAATGCAGAGGAACCAGAGCCTGGTAAATATGGGAAAATTAATATTAGTGCCAGGGCATAGATCAGTATTGAAAATATCTTCCCTGTTGGCTTAGCCCAATCTCTATGAAAGTTTTTAAGTTTAAATCTTTCGATTTCAACATCATTAGCAATTTCATTGATAACTCTGACAAAATAACGAGCAAAAAAGGCAATAATTAAAATGAAAAATAGGGATGGAATAAAATCTATAAAACCAAAAAAGATATATTTAATAGGAGTTGCAATATAGCCATAAAACAAGTTTACTACATTTTCTGCCCAAGGAAAAAAACTAAACATAAATGGTGCATAAATAAAAAAGGTAATTACAATCACACCAATACGCAGGATATTGGAAATAAACACGAATATATTGACCGTGTCTTTGGGTATAAAATATTTTAAAATATTGGTCTTTTTTCTTAAAAATTTACGCTCTACTTTAGACAATCTTAAATTTATCTTCCTAAATAGCCAATTAATCAGTTTAATATATAGAATTAAGATTACCAGCAAAAGGGCAAAATATCCAATTCGAATTGCCCATTCTTTTGTTGTTAAACCTTCGGTACCTCGCAAACTATTCTTTATTTTCGCAAGCCTGACCTCAGCCAGATTGAATGTGGTTGTACTATCGCTCACTGCATCCTGTAATGTGGTAACCAACGCCAAATCATTGTTTAACATTATTTCAACAAATTCATTATTTTGCTGAAGCCATAAACTATCAAGTAAAGGATTATAAGTTGCAGTTAGCCTTTTTAACCTTAATGAAGCCTCGTTGGCTCTAACTTGAACTGGATAGGTTTCGGTGCCATTTTTAAAGTAAAATAGCGTATCATTATTTAAAACAACCGGAGCTTTATTAAGTATTTGGTCAGCTTGCTGAAGGCTTAAGGTATCTTGTGCACCTAAACTATGGTACGATAATAAAAGAACAAGTAATATTTTTTTTAACAACATAAATAAAGATTGTATTTTAAGTTATTGAAACTTCAACTTGAAAATAAGGAAAAAATTAGTGCAAGAACAATTTCAAATAAATTAACCACTCATTTGAAGTCAATTATCTCCTTAATAACCAAAAGATCATCGGCCATGGCACACAGCTAATAATAGAAAAATGCTCCTCATATATATCTAATTTGTACGGTGATTTGTAGATGCCCCTTATGGAACTATTTTTTTAATACAGGTAAGTCCATTTTTTTCAGGAGGTTATGAAATCGAGGTTCATTGCGTAAAAAGTCAAAAAGAGGATCTACACTGATATAAGGCATGTTGCTGTCATGTTCTTCATATGCTTTTTCTAGCCATTCCAAGGCCTCTTCTTTCATACCTGCTCGGCAATATAGTGTAACTATTTGCCCTAAAGGATAATATACTGAATCGCTCTTAGATATCATCATCTCTGCAGTACGCTGCATGGCCAAATTATAGCCGCCTTCTTCAAAGCCCTGATCAATAGCTTTCAGAGCCGACTCATTTTCCCTTAATTTATATATTTTTTTTGCAATATCGAGTGCCTTTTTCTTATCACCCAATTCATGATAGACTGCCCATAGTGCCGGGAGTGCAATACCCTGATCCGGTTCTATTTCATATAGCTTTAGCAACAATTCAAGGGCTTCATCGAACCTACCGGCATTTTTGAGTGCCTGCCCGTGAATTGAAATATATAATGTATTAAATGGATCTAACTCCATAGCGAGTTCACTATGTGGAAGCCCTTTTTCGGGATTGCCCATTATTGCTAAAAAGTGTGAGTAATATGCCTGTGAAAAGGCGTAATTTGGATTTAATTCAATGGCCTTTAAAAACTCTTGTTCAGCTTTTTTCCAATTCCAATCCCCCCAGGTATTATAGACGGCCATTCTGGCATGAATTTCTACCAGCGAACTGTCTAACATCAGGGCCTTATTTCGTGCAGCTTCTTCTTTCTCGGAGACTTCATTATAGGGTAAAAACCCATGTTGCACATAAGCTCCCCAAGTTCTGGAAATTCCCAGGTAGGCAAGGGCATAATTCGGATCAATTTCTCTAGACAATTGAAAATAATCCATGGCACGGTCAAGGTCTGGTTTTGTGCCTAGCTCCCAGTGGCCCATACCCCTTAGGTAAGCTTCGTAAGCATCAGGGTCTATAGGTTTAGTTTCAGATAGCAATTTTTCTTCCTGAGGGGTCAGATTTAAATTAATTTGCTGGGATATCTCTCTTGAGATTCTTTTGGTAAGATTAGAAAGCTGTCCTTTCTCAATGTTAAAATCGTGTACCCACAACTGCTTCTCTTCAGGAAAAGCACTTACCAATTTTACCTGAATACAAATATTTTCACCATAGCAGGTTACGGAAGTTTCTACAGCAGCATCGATATTGAGCTCAGTGGCTATTTGAGGGATCGATTTTTCTACGTTGCGATAGGCATTGGCCGTTCGTTTAGAAGGTACTCTCAATGCACTTATTTTTCCCACATCACCAATTAAAGCATCATGTATTCCTGCAACAACATATTCCAGTGATTCATCACCGGTAAAATTGTCAAATGGCAGAATAAGCAATGATGATATTGGAGCGGCCTCAGTTTTGAAGGCATTTCGTATCCAGGGTCCATTTGCAAAAATCAACAATAATAGAATAATATAAGTATAAGCGGACCTGCTAAGCTTATGAAACAGAGATCTTCCTTTAAGTTGCTCTATTTTAGCAGGAGACGGGATTGGAAGCCCTTCTTCAACTATAGAATAGGTGTTTACCGGATAATCAACATTTTTTAATTTGACCTGACCCAGATATTTCGTGTTAACAGCGCTTTTGGCCCGAATAGATTTTTGGATAGATTCCGATATATAAATACCTCCCGGGTCTGCGACCGATTGTAATCGAGAGGCAATATTTACCCCATCTCCAAAAATATCTTCGTGATCATAAGTGATATCACCAAGATGTAATCCGATCCGAATTTTCTCTTTGATTTGCTGTCCTGCCTGTTTTTGTATTTCGATAGCGCACAACACCGAATCAATTGCACTATCAAATTGAGCTAGCATACCATCGCCCATTTCTTTGATAAGTTTGCCATTGAATTGATTGATGCTCTTGATATGAATATCCCGGCTTTTTTCCAACACTTCAAATGCCTTATCCTCATCTGATCCCATCAAAGCTGTATAACCGACAATGTCGGTAAACATTATTGCAGCGAGTTTTCTTTTGGCTGGCATTAGAAACTTGTTGTATTAGACTGTCAAATTGCAAACAATAGGTATAATAGTACCTTAATATAATGAATATGTAACAATAAATCCAGACAAGATCATTTATCCGCGAATAGCTTTTCCATACTATTTCAATGATTTCTGTATTTACCTGTAATCTCATTTATATTGATCCGATACACTATTGGTATACCTTGTTCAGATAATTTACTAGAAAATTCACTGATAAATTTGGGATGTGCTCCTTCCTTTCGGGTAATTATCTTTTTTACATTTTGGGTAAACTTATGTAGAAGGTACTTAGCATCAATTCCTTGCAGTTCTTCAAACGTACCATGTACATGTACAGATCGCCATTTATTAACAGATTTTATCTCTTCGACTTCAAGTGATACCGCATCATTTTGACGCATAGCATCTATCTTATGGCCTTCCGCAGAATAGGCAATAATTGTATTAGTTACCTGATCATAATAATAGGTTATTGGCATAACAAAAGGTTCTTTGTGTGATATGAATGCCAAATGCCCTATATAATTGTTGTTCAACAGCTCGGTGCATTCCCTGGTCTCTAAATTTTCTATCATGACAACATTTTTAATCGAATCCCTGTTATTCTTAGCGATAGTTCTCCCTTTAATGAATTAAATTTAGAATTAAGAAAACACTTTTGGAATGATTCAGATCAGTTGAATAAATAGATTATACTTAACACTATTAAGTTCCTATCCTTAATATATAGTGATGTAAGCAAAAATGAAGTAATCCCTGGAATGATCCAGGTTAATATCAAACACCAAAGCTAATTTTAGTGTTGTTTTATAGTTATGAAGCCTGATTGCTTTCTTCCAACAACTCTATGGCTTCTTCATCAGAGACCTGGTTAAAAAATTCATAAAACTGCCCTACTGCCATAAAATCATATGGAGTCTGTAAACAGATTACCTTGTCAATATGGGGTGAGTCTTCCAGGCTTTTAATAGCCATACCAGGTGCCACAGGAATTGCAACAATTACTTTTTTGGGTTTTTGGGCACGAACCAATTCTGCGGTTACACGAATAGTGTTTCCCGTCGCGATACCATCATCTATAATAATTACAACCTTATCCTTCAAATTTTCTGGTTGTCTGTTTTTGTAGTATTGTTGGTGTCGTTTTTTTAGTTTTTCCCTAATTCGCGCTGTTTCTTCGGCAATATAGTTTTTATGGACCCCTGAGATATCATTAAGAATACTATTTTCCAGGCTTACTGCTCCTATTGCATATTCCCGATTGAATGGATGTCCAATTTTTTTGGAAAGAGCAACATCCAAAGGAGCTTGAAGGGTTTTTGCAACAATTACGCCTATGGGTAATCCGCCTCTGGGTATGGCCAGAACTACTACTTCTTTATCTTTAAACGGTAGCAATTTGTTTGCCAGCTGAATTCCCGCATCAATTCTATCCTTAAACATTTTTGGCCTTTTTTGGTTATGGATGTTCAGTAAACCATTTTGCTGATAATATCGCCACATCCTCTAATTTGCCGCGTTCTTCAAAAAGATGTGTGGCCTCGGGGATGATTTCCAATTTGCGTTCACATCTCAATTTGGCATAGGCTTTTTGATTCAGTATTATAACCACTTTGTCCCATCCACCAACGATTAGGAGTGTGGGTGCGGTTACCTTATGCAACTCGGACATGGCAAGATCTGGTCTGCCCCCCCTGGAGACTACGGCACCAATTTCATCACCAAAGTATGCGGCGGCACTTAATGCTGAGGCCGCTCCTGTACTGGCACCAAAATAAGCCAATTGTAACCCTTTGGTTTCCTTTTGCACTTGTATCCATTCCGTTACGGCTATTAATCTTTGAGTCAACAGATCAATATTGAAGCGAGTTTTGTATTGCCGATCTTCTTCTTCAGTTAGCAGATCGAACAATAGAGTGGCCAGACCCTCTTGCTGCAGCACACTTGCCACATAGTTATTTCGGGGACTCAACCTGCTACTACCGCTTCCGTGTGAGAAAAGTACCAAAGTCTTTGCTTTATCAGGCACAGAGAGAATCCCGTTTAAAACGACTTGTCTTAAAGGGATCTCAATTGTTTTATGCTTCTCTTCTAATAACATTATTCAATCATTTTTAATTTGTTATTGCTTATTATGAGTATAATTCCGTATTTCAAAGTAATTAAATACAAATAAAACGGGCAATGATTATGGTCATTCCCATATGCTATTATTTATCTGATATAGATCATTCCCTATAATTTAGGAACCAAACAGATTTGCCAAACTTTAGGTTATGATAACACAACAGGCTTTTTTTGATGAAATTACTGAGCTTACCAAAATGATGGAGACCGAATACCCTGAGCTTCATCAGTTTTTAGATAAAAACCTAATACCCATTCCCGCTACCAATAATGTATAGTAGAATGTCTTTAATATTAGTAGTGATAAGGATTATTCATCAGGTGCCTGAGTAGTGATAAAAGTACTTTAAGTAGATAGTTGTTGACAATAATATCCCATAAATGAAGTTATTCTCATGAGATGTATTTTATTAAAGATAGGCAAGTTTGTTTATTTTCTGTCTTTAATGTTAGTAGCAAAAGTAAGCGATGTTAACCTTTATCAAACCATAAAATAGCCTGCTCCAATTTAAATAACTACTTAAAAATCTCCTATAGGTTACAGCTTAAAAGACCCACACTTTATGTTAAAAAAATTGATTTTTCTCTCAATTCTTCAAAAAACAACAGATTTCAGGAAGTTTCTTTCCAAAAATTGTACTGTAACATTTTTTTAAACCAATATTGCACTTAAATTCAATCATAGCAAGGCTTAAGAAACACTTTAAAGTAGAAATACAGTCCCTATTATTATTCCATTCATCCGATAAATAACTCTATTTATCGAAAACCTATGAATTTTTGCTAGGTCATAGCTCCAAACATTTTGTGATCTTTGGATTATTAATAACCCAATATCTTGACCTATGAAGAATGCTTTAACCTACAAAGTAGCTTTAGGATGTATCATAACGTTTTTTTGCTATTCATCGTATGCGCAAAACCCTAAGCTTTCCAAATCTGTGAATCCGGATATTTATGAAGCCAATAAACGAGCGAGTAATTATCAGGAGTTATTAAACTTAGGGTATGCCGACAGAGAAATTTACGAAGATTTAGGCAATGCCAATTTTTTAAGTCAAAATTACGAGACGGCTGTATTTTGGTATAAAAAACTGATAGCTATCAGTGAAGATGGAATTCTTAGTTCCGGTTACTCTGAACGCTATCAATATGCATTGAAAAAGTCGTCTGGATCGGATATAGCCGGCACCAATGATAACAAAAACTGGTTGGCACAAATTAGAGCCGAATACCACATGAATAGGCCATTAGCCGATCAAGACAACTCAGCAGAGGGTTTATCAAACACTATCAATGAATCACCAGCCGACCTGGCCCAACAGGTATTGAAAGGGGAAAATGATTTGGTGGTTTTAAAGGATAAAACATTTAATTATAAAAATGCCTATAAAACTCCAATTACGGTTACTGCCGATGGGAACACGGCTTATTTTAGTAAAGCCAGTTATATACAACCCAAGTATGGCGTTTTCTCTAAAAAACAATTAGTTCACAAAATCTATAGGGCAGAAAAGATTAATGGACAATGGGAAAATATTAAAGAAGTTGCATTATCTCCTAAATATTACTCCAGCATGCACCCTACGGTTACACATGACGGCAAACGATTATTTTTTGCCTCAGACATGCCAGGTACTTTTGGAAAATACGATATCTATGTATCTGCAATAAATAAGGATGGAAGCATGGGTGTTGCAAAAAATTTAGGTGAAAAGGTAAATACAAAAAAGAACGACCTATATCCTAATCTCGCAGGAGGTACTACCCTATTTTTTGCATCAGATGGTCATAAAGGCCACGGTGGACTGGATGTATTTATGGTACAGGTATTTAATAAAAAAGTGGGCTGGTCTGTCAACTTAGGTAGCCCTATTAATAGCGATAAAGATGATTTTGCAATTTCCCTTACCGGAAATGGAATGGGCTATGTGATGTCTAATCGCGGGAATGCTGAAGATACCACTCAGCAAGTGGCATTCTCTTTTTCGAATCCTGAAAAAGACAAACAAGAGGAAAATGGCGGATATAACTTTGCAGAAGTTTTTAGCAATGATATAAAAGTAAATTTCGCAAGCTCTGTTTATGACGATGATTAAAGGTTTAGCAGAGCTATAACTTAAACCAAACGGGTACTTATAAATGATCTATTTGGTAGCACAGGATCGATGATTTCAAAACAACTATTCAGTAAAAAATACGCATAGTTCAAAAGAAATTTTTCGAATTATCCAACCCGATCAGCGCTAGTTTAAAAAAAGTATAAATCGGATTATAAATATTCAGAATAAACTTTAAATTTCAATCAGATGAACTGTAACACCTCCATAATTAAGAAAGTATTCGTACTTAAAGTGTTTTGCCTGATTCTCTGTATTCAAGCTGCTTACGGTCAGGAAGCAATCTCTGATCTAAACACAAACACTGCCTATCACAATCAGTTGTTTTTTAATAGGTTCTTAATAAACCCTACATTTTCATTGGTTCGGGAAAACAAATCTTATCTGAATATTCTGCATCGAAATCAGTATGCTGCTTTTGAAGACAATAATCAAAACTACTATCTGGGATTTAGCAATAAATTTAATGATCATACGGCATTGGGTATAGGTGTTTACAGCCAACGAATAGGTGTTATCCAGGAGTTTGGTTTTAATGCAAATTATGCCACTTCTGTACAATTGGGTTCGAAAAGCAAATTATCATTTGGTACTAACGTTACCTATTACAGCGTAGGCTTGGATAAAAATCGTGTGGTTGCTACTGAAAACGACCCTCAAATTCTTGAAGCAAAGTTAGAAAATAAGATTGCTATTCAACCGGGAATTACATTCTCCTATGGAAATTTTGATGTAGGTATCTACGCAGAGGATCTTATCAGATACAGTCAGACCACTAATGAATTTTTAACAAGCTTTAATACCAAAACTGTTAAAACATCTCTACAATATACGCATGCATTTATGACTAAATCAGGTTTATTTGCAAACGCCAGGTTTATGCCGCTTGTACAATTAGGCCAAAATGAAGACGGAAGTCTTGCATATGTGGGTTCTGTTCTGCTTGAATTACCTAAATATGGCTGGTTTCAAAGTACTCTGGATGATACTTATGGCATATCTATGGGTATAGGTTTTAATCTTAGTAAAAAGCTATCTCTTGGGTATTTGGTAGAAAAGAATTTCCTTGATCAGGATGCGGCATTTGGCTGGAATCATGAATTGTCATTGGCATATACTTTTAAAAACCAACCTTCCGCACTAGGTGGATACGTAGTAAAATCCGAAGAAAACAGAATTGATGAAATTGTTCAAAATTATGAAGAGCAACTGGCGCAATTAAAGGAGAATCAAAATAAAGACAAGAAGAATCAGATTGACGAACTTACCAGAAAGTATGAAGCGCAAATAGCAAAATTAACCAGTGCTCAAAATAAATCAACGGCTGGTAAAAATAAATCAGCAACAAGTAAAAATAAAAATGTAAAAAATACGCCTCAGACAACACTTGTGGCATATACAATTCAACAAGAGGAAGATCCTAATACTCTTGCCTACCAAAACCGTTTAATTTTGGACGAGCTAATCTTAAGACAGGACTCTATAGAGAATGCGCGTAACGCCCAATTCGAAAAAAAGTTTGAAATGATCGTAAGAATTTTGCGAAGTGATGTTGAAAATAGCGTTAAATCCAATTTACAGGATTTCAACAATCCGGAAAATACAGTAATGGTTACAAATGACAGGGAGTTTAATACAACCAAAAGTTTGGAAATCAAAAACTCTAAAAATAGCCTAACTGATGCGGAGCGTAAGGAATATATTAAGCTTCCAATAAAAATTAGTAATCTAACAGATGTTGGTGTGCAATCTGGCTATTATGTTATTGCCAATGTATATAAAAACAAGAAATATTTAAATGCTTTTATGAATCAGCTGAATGAACAGGGGTTGAATGCGAAACAATTTTACAACAAGAAAAATGGTTTGTATTATGTTTATTTGGCTGATTTTAAAGTTAAGGAAGAAGCCGAAATCGCCTATGTCTCCGATCTAAATGGAAGATATAATGATGAAAAGTGGATTATGCAGGTTGACAATCCCCCGGCAACTGCTGATCTTATGTATGAAGATTAATGATTTTTCCAAGGACAATAAGAACAATAAAATAAGTTGTCTGTTATACTTGTATATTATTTATCCATAAATAATTGTGTGTCCTACTTATGGAATTCTAACAAGTGTAATAAATTAGGAGTCATTAGCGATTAGGCTTACTTTCTATTTGAACTAGTTATTTCGTAGTTATTCAATTATAATAGCAATATATGGGTTTAGTTTTGTGCTTTTAAAGAGGGTTTAGCCATAAACATAACACTTCCCATAGTTTTTTGGGGTATAAATAATGGGTGAAATTGACAAAATTACAGACTAGTTGGTTTGCATTTGAACGAAAATACTTACGTTATATCATTGCTTTTCTATTTTTTATATATATTTAAAATATAAAAGTAACAGAATAACGATCGCTCAACCCCCAAAACCCCATAATATGCAAACCCAAAATTACCCCAAAAGCAGCCCGCAATGCAGGCCAAAAACAAGAGCTCATCCAGTAATCTTCTTAAAAGAGGCTCCCATTTAAAGTATAGTAAATACAGTTTTTATTCTTGTTTATCTTATCAGCTACTGGAATTATTCAGTTCCTAATAAGGTTAACAAGATTGGATGTATTTCTATTCAATGGTGCCCTAATTCTTAAAACAGATAATTCTTGTTTTAAGGCATTAACATCAAATTTGATTTCATTTTATGAGATTGATGGCTAGTATCTTTGCTAGTATACATCCCTATTTACTATGGTTTAAAAATTGCTAATTGAGCAATGATTTATCCGTATTAACTTGCTCATTTTCAAACTTTTAGTTTCCTATTTCTTTAATATTTTTTAACCCCAAAATACTAATAGATATGAAATCAAATATCCTTAAAATAATTGTTATAGATAATGACCGCTTATTTCATGCGGCATACAGGTACTATTTTGAAACCTACCAGGATTATTCACTTCAAGGCATTTATGTTTCCGTAGATGACGCCTTGGAAGATTATGAAAATGTATTGCCCGATATAATTGTTTCTGAAGTATCTATGCCCGAAATATGTGGCATTCAAGGAATCGGAATGTTTAGAAAAAAGGACTCCGAAGTAAAAATTATTATGATAAGTGCCCAGAATGATTTTGAGCTTATCAAAAGGGCTTTTAAAAATCGTGCAAATGGTTACCTGACCAAACCCGTGACCAAGAAAAGATTGTACAATGCCCTAAATTCTATCAAATATGAAGGTGCTACCATGAGCAATGACATTGTTAAAGCGGTGATTTCGATGTTTCACAGAAAATCATATAACGCTTTTTCTGAACGGGAAAATCAAATAATTGATTATCTGTGCCAGGGTGCGACGTACAAGCTAATAGCCGACAAGCTTTTTGTTACGCCCAGTACGGTAAATTTTCATATTCAGAACATATACCTAAAACTGGATGTGAACTCCAAATCTGAAGCGCTAACCAAACTACAGGAAATGGAAAATTAAACTACTATTAAGCTTAGCAGTAACTATATGCTGAGGAATTGGAGAAATACTAATGTTCTTTTGAAGCTCCAGATTAAAAGTTATATAATAAACTGTGCCAGATTGTGTTTAAATGGACAAAAGTAGCATAAAGCAAATAGCCTGATTATTGCGATTAGGTGTGGCTCTGTGTCTTTTTTGTCCATTTGTTTTATCGCTTTTTTGATCCTGAACAGTTATGCGGATTCATTTTCATCAATTAAAGCTTGTGCGTCTTTTTTTGTTCCAAGAACAATGGCGATCCATTTCGTCTTTGGGTTTTGTTCCAGCATGATCTTTAAAGTCATCGTCATAGGAACGGACAAAAACATACCTACCGTGCCTAAAACAAATCCCCAGAAGATAAGAGATAAGAAGACTATAGCGGTAGATAATCCCATCCCCCGCCCCATTAGTTTGGGTTCCAGAATACTCCCTATAATCACATTCACCGCAACAAATACAATTAGAGTGGGCAAAGCACCCTCAAATCCCAGTTGAACCAGAGCAAATAAAACCGCAGGAGCAGCTGCAATAAAAGACCCTATAGTTGGTATGTAATTTAATAGAAAAGCTATTAAACCCCATAAAATGGCATAATCAACACCAATAATTGTCAATGAAATCCAAATTAGAATTCCGGTTATAAGGCTCGTTAGTGTTTTAATTGAAAGATAATGACGAATACTATTCCCAATAACATTAAAAAATGAATAATTTACCGAATAGTCTTTAAGGATCGCATCTACCTTTACTGCAATATCATCTAATTCCAATAAAAGAAAAAGGACTAAGAAGAGAATCGTTAATAAATTGCCCATAACCCCTCCAAGTTCACTAAGTAAGTTTGCAGTAAAACCCATGATCTTAGAAGGTTCCAATAAATCTTCTATGTTATCAAAGGAGATATTAAAACCCCTGTTATTAAAGAAGTCCAGAAAAGAGGTGCCAATTTTGTCCAGATTTTTTTCATATATACCGGCATTTTCACTAAACGCAGAAAGGGAACGTGCTATAATATCTCCAAGTCCAATGAAGATTGCAATAAGTATCATAAACACAATTAATACAGCCAGGCTCTGTGGCACCTTCTTCCTCATTAGAAATGCAATAGGCTGGGTACAAATAATAGAAATAAATAATGCCATCAAAATTGGGGTGATTAGGGCAGCCCCGTAAATTAATCCTGTAATTACAATAATAAAGGCAGCCAGACTAACTATGAAAGGAAATTTTGAGGTTGATTTGTTCTTACTATTCATTCATTTATAGTATTAATTGAATACAAAGGTGAACTAAATTTACACAAATTAATCTAATTCTTGCTGGCATATTTACCCACCAAAATGGCTACCACAACCGCCACATAGAATTGACCCATTACTGCGATTAACATTGCCAAAGACTGAGCCAATGGGAGTTGAGGCGTTATATCTCCATAGCCTGCGGTGGTTAAAGTTATAAGAGTATAATAAACTAATTCCATATCTGTCTTACCGCTGGCATTGAATGAGCCCGGAAGGTACAGATCACAAAAAGCTACCATGCTCATGAACATAATTCCAAGTAATAAATACCCGTTTAAAGCATTTACCAATGTATAAATTGTGACGTTTTTTTGATTCATCATATGCCTGACAACAGAACCCACAAGAAAAATGATAAAAAGATTTGTGGTTAATTCAGCTAAATAATGTATGTATTTTATATCTGTAGTCTTGGTTATCAGCTCAATAAGGATGGCACCAAATCCAATAAACATTACTTTCCTGGAGATAGGATAAGAAGCCAAAAAAATGATAATAGAAATAAGGATTACGGAAACTACTTCTGTAGAAATCTCAAAAACAGGTAAAATAAATATAAAAATAAAGCAAGATACCAGTAACAATACCGGAGCAACGTTTTTATCCTTCACAGTCTAATTATTTTTTCTTTTTAATACCCAAGTAAATACCGCTGGAAGAACAAACCACGCTAATGTCCATACCATTGGTCCTACAAAGGCCAACCCTACATTAATTACGGCAGTTAGTGGTTCCATCAAATTGCTTTTAGTGACTTGATTGACCTCCTCTTCGGTCATACCCTCCCGGATAAGGCCTTTTTTTGCTGCATATTTCCAAAGGCCAACACTCATAAATCCGGCAATGGCCAAACTCGCTGCCTGTAAGGCAGGCGAGGATTTGGACTCCAGATTAGGATCGGCGATGGCAAAATAAACAAAGAGAACCACAAAGAATAACTGCAACATAGAAAGGGCTGCATGGGTGTAGTTGGTCCGCACCAAATGTTTAAAGATCCCAACGCTCTGGTTCCAGTATAAGAGGGCCAGCCCACTCCCTATAATGACCCTTAACAGCTCCATACGGCTGTCATAAAAATGGCTCAAAAGCCCATAAGGTTTTTCCATCCAGGCCCCTCCCTCAAAATGAGGTAAGTATTGACTCATAATATGAAAGAAGATCAGAGCATAGACTACGTCTATAAAGTTGCTTAGCCTTCTAAGATATATGTTTTCGGGCTTATTTATTAATATGCTCATTTTGATTGGTTTATTTATTTTCAAAGTTACATAAAGTAAATTTTTATAATCGTATCCTCTATAATTACAGCACAAACTCGACTAAGAAACGCAAATCATAAACCGTTCCCTTGGTAGGTCTTATAACGTTCTTAAAAAACTGTGCACCAAGATTCAGTGTTGTTTTTTTTCCAAGCGGGATTTGATATTGGGCTCCTCCGCCTAAAGGCAAATATACTTTTTCCCCGGCGGGTTTGTCCCAGTAGACCGAAACACCATAGGGCATATAAATGAGGTCGAAGCGTTCTACTACATTAAAAACCACAAAAGGTTTGATCATTAACATATTTACCGCTTTTAAATCAGATGGGCCAGCTACTGACCACACCTGCAAGGCAATTGCCCCGGCAAACCAGCGTCCACTTTCAAATTCATAATCAAAACTGGGTCCCAGAGAAAACTTTCCACTTCCAAGGGTTTCATCAGATGCTGTTGGAAACATAGCGGCAAAACCACCTGTGATATGATGTTTGCCATGGTGTTTGCCTTTTCTGGCAAACCAAAAGGCAGTTAGTAAATCATTAATGCCGTCTGCAGGAACAATTTCATCTGTTGTCCCGTCAGGATTACCGTTGGGCTGCCCGGGAATTACCCTGGGATACTGATTAACTTCAAAATAGGAGATGTTTTTAACTTCATATTTACCGATATTCAGGTAACTCTCAAATTCTATCCCTAAGGTACTGGCATCATCACCGGGATCATTTAAAAAACTAAAAAACGGCCAGGTACGTTGAGATCCCAGTCTGTAGAACGGTTGGTTGGTATCCTGCTGCTCTTCACCCTCCTTCTGGTGTTCATCTTGGGCAAAACCACTGAATATACAAGAGCACCCCAAGACCATCAGCCATATAATTCTATTGATTTTCAGCATATACCTTTATATTCTTTGGTTAATATTGGTTTATTTTCCTCATTTTTTACCGCCACCCACAGGCATAGTATAAGTGAAATTCACCCGAAAAGAGTTTTTTACTGCCGGTCCCTGCCAGCTTTTGTAAATAGCACTAGTTCTGTATTCCACATAGGCGTTTATAGATCCTTTCTCTAAGACCCATACTTTTCCAAACCTTAATCCTAATGGCAAATAAAATCCTTTGGTATTCCAGTCATAAGTTGCTACTATATCTGCAGTACCAAGGTAAAAACCGGAGCTGCCGAAACGATAATTTAAAAAGGGTGAAATACCCAGGGGATTTGCATTACTATCAACGGGTCCTTCCTCATTAGGATCCTCTGAAGGTTGCAGCACACGTGGATCAACTGATCTCCATGATTGCGTGAACAGTAGCCCATAAAACCACTGCCCGCTATTATTTACGATAGCTGCCGAAAAACCAAAACCCCATTCATCTTTGGATATATCTTTACTACCCGGGGTTGTCATTAACGGACCTATCCCTGCTCTTCCTGATCCCCAATCTGTAGCTTTGGGAATGAGGAGTGCAAAAATTTCTGTATTTCCGAATCCGGTTTTACCATTGGACAAATCTTCGTAATGTCTGATTGTGACTCTTGGCAAAATGGTTAGTCCTTTTAATGGAACCGGGGCAACTACCCTTAATTGGAGATAATTGTCCAGACCAGGTCTGCGTGGGCTTCCATTTACAAGATCATCGTAATAACTGGGCATATCCTGATAAGCCAATTGAAAACTCCATTGGGTAGCCGTTGCGTCCATTGCTTTAGACGCCGCACTTTGCCCCCCCCCATTTTCTTCTTCCTGTACTTCAGTTGTTTTTTCGACTTCTTCCTGAGAATACCCAATTGCAAAACAGAAAACAAATAGTAAGAATAAAATAAACTTTTTCATGATTATAAAATGTTTAAAACAGGCTTTGATGATCATTATTTAGGCATTTTAGTAACTTTCATATTATGTTTAAACAAACTGCTTAATTTGTCCCAAAAATCACCTCCCAACACCAATAAACCTACTATAAATATCATATCCAGCCCGATATAAAACAACAAGGGCAGGTCCCTAAAAAAAGGAGCTAAATGGGCGAGATAAGGTTCTAAAATACCCACTAGTATCGGAACACTGAACATAATCAAACCTAAGCGGTAGCGAGCCAGGCTAACGGTATCCGGAGGTGCAAACCTTTTAAGGTATTTATAGGCTTTGCCTTTTATATATTCATAACCTGGCTTTCCCATTACTATAATAGCAAGAAGCATAAATAGCTCTGGAATTCCAAATGCCAATAAACCCGAGAGAATACTTTTTGTGGCAGCAGACCATTTGGAGGCAACTACCAGCGGAATCAATAATGGGCTCAGGAATCCCACCACCAAAATCACAGACCCGAGAATGAGTTTTGTTTTTGATTTTTGAGGCACTATTGGTTCCAGAATATGCTTATCCGCCATATAGCCTTATTTTGATCTTTTAAATTTTTAGATTAATAATAATGGGGAATACGAGCAAATTTCTAAATATTTACCTACACAAAATATGATTTAAATCAGCGTTTTTTAATCTTTCCGTGTTTTTAAGTGGTTAATAATATCCCTATAAAAGTGGTCTTTTGAAGCCACACTTTGAATTTTGTGGCCTGCAACAGAACTTCTGAATTATTTTAGCAACAACTGTAATCTTTGTCTATTGTGAGGAACTCCCTTATAGGTATTCAGGGAAGATATCCATGTTCTTTTTGAAAATCTTCCCTGAATTATGTCTTGTAACTCAATTTTTGAAATGTTCCAAAAAATTACAAGAGAGCTTACTTTAAATAATTAACAAAGAACTTATTTATCTCCGGCGCCTTTTTGAACAGCTTCCATCACCCTGTCGAGGCTAAAGCTTCCGGGTTTTTGTCTTGGGGGAAATTCCCTGAAGCTCTGAAGCCACTGTCCCACATAGGCAGCTGCAGGTGCCATCATAAACATATGGTCAATCCACCACTGTCCGTACCCTATAGATTCTTCATGAGCTTTTTCAAAAGGATCCATTCTTAAATTCGTCATCATTGGTGCACGAAGCTGGGTATATGGGTTACTCCAAACATCGATTCCTATCGCCTCTTGTTGCAGAAAGGTGATCTTCCAGTTATTATATCTCAAGGCAGCAACACTACCATCGTCGGTCCAGTACAGAAACTCATGACGCGGCCATTCGGCTTCCCCTTTAAGTGCTGGTATAAGATTATAACCATCAAGATGCACCTTATAGGTCCTGTCACCTATTTTCTTTCCTTTTAATAAATCTTCCTTTGCAGTTGTATTACCAGCAGCGGCAACTAAAGTAGCAAGCATATCTTCGTGTGCAGCAATTTCATTAATAACCGTTCCAGGCTCAATGAGTCCGGGCCAGCGAATAACGGTTGGTACTCTGAAACCACCTTCCCATTGTGTCGCTTTTTCACTAGCAAACATAGTAGTTCCTCCATCGGGCCATGTAAAAACTTCGGCACCATTATCTGTAGAATACATAACAATGGTATTGTCTGCAATGCCCAATTCATCAAGCTTGTCGAGTAGTTGCCCTACCATGCCGTCATGTTCTACCATCCCATCTGCATAGACTCCAAGACCAGTTTTCCCTGCAGACTCCTCTTTAAGATGAGTATTGACGTGCATGCGAGTGCTATTCCACCAAACAAAAAACGGTTTATCATCCTCAACAGCCTTATCGATAAATCCCAGAGCTGCATCTGTGACTTCCATATCAACAGTTTCCATGCGTTTCTTTGTCAATGGACCTGTATCTTCAATTCTGCCATCGGCATAGCTATGAATCACACCACGTGGCCCAAATTTTTCTTTTAGGGTTTTTCCATCGGGGAATACAAAGTCACCCGGGTAATCAGGATGTTCGGGTTCCTCTTCAGCATTGAGGTGATATAGGTTTCCAAAAAATTCATCGAAACCATGATTGCTTGGAAGCATTTCATCGAGATCTCCCAAATGATTTTTTCCAAACTGCCCAGTGGTATAGCCCTGTGCCTTTAGAAGTGTAGCAATCGTTGGATCTTCTTTTTTCATCCCCTCAGGAGCACCAGGAAGTCCAACTTTGGTCAGACCCGTTCTCATCGGGGATTGTCCTGTAACAAAGGCCGCACGGCCAGCGGTACAACTCTGCTGCCCATACCAATCCGTAAAAACGGCACCTTCCTTTCCAATACGATCTATATTGGGTGTTTTATATCCCATCATACCCATATTGTAGGCAGAGACATTGAACTGGCCAATGTCATCACCCCATATCACCAGGATATTGGGCTTTTTTTGGGCAAAAACACCTGCGCTAATCAGCAACAGCATTGCTGTAATTAAACTCATTTTTTTCATAGTGTACTTGATTTTAAATTAATAGTTCCTATTATTATTATTAAATTAGTGTAAATAAATGATTGAAATTCTTTATACTATACCTTATTCCAGAGCCTTTATTAAATCTGGTTCTTTAGGTCTTTTTTCATTTTAACATTTTTGAGATTTATAGATAAAAGAGATACCAACGAATTTCCAGGTATTTTCTAAGGTAGAATATGATAAATATCAGTGTATTCTAATATTTCTAAGTGGTTAATGGCATACTAATATACCAAATTTATTTAGTACAAATCATTTAATTTTGTGCCAAATCTTAAGTTATTCCGGGGCGTTTATTAAATTTTATTCTTCCGCTAAATCATTTATATGCGATTGTTGAATATGGCCCTATATATATATTTGTTCGGGCAAACTTAGAATTTCTTGTCTACACCAATACCAAAGGAATATGAACCATATTCCTTTTTAAAATCATAACTTAAAACCGGTGCTATAGCCCAATTTTTGCCAATTTCAAATTCATAACCGGTACTTGCCCTTAAAATGAATATATTCTTATTCCTTTCAAACTCAACTCCGGGACCAGTATAAACACTCCAGCGTTTTAATATATGATATCCAACAACCAGACCAGTAATAAAGGCATTTTCCCTTTTAAGCTCTTCCCCTTCAAATTCTACTGCGTATTTACCTAATTCAATATCCACAACTACGCCAAGTTTCCATTTTTGATTAAAATGATAGTAATAATCTGCCCCAATGGTGGTCAAATTTTGAGAATTTAATGTTTCCCCTTCTTCAATAGTTCTGGGTACATGGGTAAATCCAACTACCAGGGCAACACCGTGTTTTAGTTCCTTTTCCTCAACAGTTTCCTGGGCCTGAAATGGAGTAACACATAATAGAGATAGGATAAAAGTGCATAAAACAATTTTCATATATGATTTTTTTAATGATTACACTATTAATCCAAAAGGAAATTACTAAAAATATTTTATAAATCAGGGTGCTCAATTGCTCCTTGGTAAACTGGTTTGCATTTTTTTCCTACAATGGCATTGACAAAATTTATAACTGACCCCAGAAGGGTTTCGGCAATTTTTAATTTACCTACCTGAAGATTGTCTAATTTTCCGCTAACTTTCTGCTCCATTAGGCTACATCCGTTTTTATCCAATACATAAGCAGTAAACCCCGGGATTGAATCATTCACTATATCGAATTTTCCGTCAAAGGCAAAGCGGTTTAATGAGGTGCTAAAGGCTACATCTGTAGTTTCGATAATCCCATTCTGAAACTTCCAATTAGAAAGTGCCTGGGAGACATAGGTAGTATCCTCTGCATTAAGATTCATGCCAATCAGACTGACAAAATCACTTCCTTTCGTCACAACAGCTCCTACCGGACCGGCTACCACAAAGGCACCGATGTCTACCAAATTGAAGTTCTGACTTCGTTTATATTTCTTGAGTAATTTATCAATATCTATACCGTAAAGGGTTATTGAGTCTCCCTTAATCTTTAATGAGCCCTTTGCATTTTTGGTTATTTCTTCTAAAGCTAACCCACTTCCGTTTAATTGAAATGAAACATCCAACATTCCTTTAGCTAATTTTTCCTGTGAAAATATTTCAACCGCAGATTCTACAGGAACATCTCTTAAATCATACGAGATCTCAAATAATGGTGTTTCTTTAGAAATGTCTAAAGTAAGAGACCCGGAATCTTCCATTTTTCTATTATTTCTAAGTGCTAAAAAACTTACCTGAAACTGATCATTGTCCGCCGTAAAATTAGCATCTAATGGCACTTTGGCCATAATAGGCGTATTTAATTCATCAATACCAAGATCACCATTAACTGACCTTATGCCCACAATTTTATTAGAACCTTCCTCATGCAAAAAGTAAAGACTATCTAAGTTGAGATTTATCTTTTTAAATTCATATAACAAAGAGTCCGGGGGACGCATAGTAAGTGTGCTTTCTTTTATTTGTGCCTTTTGCATGGCAAATGGAATAGTCTCTATGATACCGGACATATGCAGGTTTCCATCATATGTGGTATTTTCACTACGGTTTCTTTCCTTCTCGCTCATCATTGAGAGGTCTTTCATTTCATATATAAGGTCTAATAAATATGACTCCGGAATATTATTCAGGACCATATCAGCATGGGCATCCAATAATCGGGCACTATCCATAACTACAACATTACCGGACAAATCAATAGATCCATTTGGCATTTTAGCATGCATATGATTAAGATCCATTCGCAGTCCTCTATGGGTATCATATAAGTCTAAACTGGCCTGAAGTTCAGGAAGGTCTACCAAGGTATCGAGATTAAAAGATAACTGTTCCATATCTACAGTAAACCATGGCAAATTGCTATTTATACTGTCATTTTCCCTGCCATAAGCCGTAACTTTCAGAACTAAATCACTTACTCTTTCATCAATTAAAGAGCCCAACTCAGGATTCAAAACAAAGTGCCTGGTAAAGAATTGAGAGGAACTTATATCCATATTAACTTCAATATCCATCTCCTCATTAAATATAAAATGATAAAAGTTAGAAATTTCCCCATTCAGTATTACATTGCTGCCATCGTAATCGAGACCAAGGCCTTTTACAAATAACTTATTTCCCACTTCTTCTATTTTACCATTAAAACCGCTAACGGCTTTCTGGGTAGAAAGTACTTTAAAACCTATATCTTCCATTTCCAGGGACCAGCTTCCGATACTGTCCATCTTATGTTCATTCTCAAGATTGAGCAGGCCATCAAAGTCTGAGGTTAAATTAATCTTACCGTGCAGGGAGTCGATATTTGAAAGTTTAAAGATGTTGTCATAACCATCCAAAGCCAGTGACACATTTACATTACTTTTTAAATATGGCTGCTGGAAATTCTTTATATAGAAATTACCAGAAACAGAACCTCCGGGAATCTCACCTCTTAAATTTCGTAATGAGAGCATTGCTCCGGAAAAATTAGCAGCTTTGCCAGTATGCAATTCCCCGTCGAAACCTACTTTATTAAATTTCCCCTTTCCTGCCGGGCCTTCCATGCTCAAGTCCTTTACACCAAAATTCACATCTATTTCGGGTATATTATCTTCCATTTGGCCTTTAACACGACCTTGTAAAAGGATATCGGCTTTGTTGATCAAGGCTTTGTTCCTGGTCAGAATTTCTTCCTGTACTAATTTCGACAGGAAAGCAATATCATTAGATGATGCATCAAATTCCATATCAATATAATTGCCATTATTGTGATCGTAAACTCCTTTTATATCAACTAAAATATTTTCAAAGCTCAAATTTCCCTTATTTATTAAGATGCGCTTCGAAGCCTCGATAAAATCTAAATTAAATGAAAGTGATGCTGGTCCTTGTTCTGCAATGGAAGGAAATTTTGCGCTTTTTGTTATTTCAAAGGAAGTTTCAAGATCACAGGAAATTCCTTTAGAATTTAATAATATCATACCATCTAAGGAAGCCAATTCAACCTGGGAAGAATAATGCTCACTGGGATTGCTATATTTCAGTGTAATATTTTCAAGATGCAATTCCTTAAGCTGTACAGCAAGTTTTTTCTTCTGTGCTATGGATTTCTTTTTATCTGCTACTGTAGATTTTGATATTCCGCTTGTGTTCTGTTTTTTTTCTTTGATTACCAGGGTATCCAACTTAGGTGCTTTAACCATTTCATTTGGATTGGTCAACGCTTTTTCCAGATTCGTTTTATTGTCCTCGTAGGTCAATACATCTGCTACCCCATTTTTTATACTTATGTTATTAACTATTAAATTTCTGTTTTTGATAAGTTCCCGGGGTTCAAAAGCCAGATAAATTTTCTCAGCATATAATATGGGTGATTGGTCTGTTGCTCTGATGGAGTCTTTTTGCTCGTAATATTCTACATTTTTAAGTTGAACTGTGATATTTGGGAGATGTTCAAAAAGGGCCAGTTCTATTTCTTCAATCTCTAAATCACCCGATTGGACTTCTGTAATATATTGATCAATTTCTTCTAAAATCCAATTCTTTCCATCCTCATAGAACAGGATTCCTAAAAAAATGCACAGGACTATAAGCATGCCCAGCACCATCAATACTCTTTTGACAGTTTTAATTAGAAATGATTTTGTGAACATTAATGCACAATTAATTATACTGGGAACATATTATAAATTTAATAAATTGGAAAAGGCCGCGACATGATATAAGTCACTGAAAAAGGCAATTTTAATACTTACTTATCTTTCATCTTTTTAGATGACTTATCCAACCATGAGTACAAATAAGATACGCCGAACACATCAAAATCACTGCCTTCCTGAAATCGGATTCCTGATGCCACCGTAAATTTTAAGGAATTTCTAGGGTTTAAGGGCAAGGAATAGGTTAAACCCAACCTAAGTTGAGAAATAGTGACATCTCTTTTTATATTGTTGATAGAAGTATCAGCACCATAGCCATAGCCTAAAGAGAAGGCAAGCCACATGCCTTTTTTTCTAAAGGATCTTATAACATTTCCCTTGGCAATCCATAGGGCAGATTGAGACAGGGTATTATCTCCCAGAAACTCCTTGTTATCTGAAAATAGCCAGGCACCTACATAGGCCTCTAAAACCCAATTATCTAAATTGCGAGAGAGACCATAAACGGCCCTAAGGCTCCATCGGTTAGAACCCAAATTAGGAAGTTGTTCCTTTTTATAATTACCAGTTGGAATTATTAGCTGAAGCGACAATCCTGTAATGGTTTTTTGCTTGTACTCCGAAAAGTCTTTAGCGTTAATAGAGGGGGCGCCAGTGAGATTAACAGATGTCCTTATCCTTAAATCTCCAAATCCCGTATACGAATCTTCAAAAGAAGTGTTTTCAAAAGTACCTGTAAAATCTCCTCCTGCAAAGGGTAGTATAACATCTACCTTTCCTGATTTACCAAAAAAATTAATAGCTCTCACATAGGCCAAAATTAAGCTATTGATCCTTCCATTAAAGTCTTCCAATGGCAAAGAGGGATCCAGAAGGGTATTCCCTGAAGCACGGGCATAAGCTAGTCCGACAAAATTAAGCTCTTTAGGTAAATTGGTAAGGGCTCGTGGCTCAAGCTCCTGAGAATATCCGTAATTAAATATTGCAGGGGAAATAACTAATAAAATAACCAGGATTTTAAAGCTCATTTTCCTTCTTAGTTGCTTGGTTAACAATAAACTTCAAAGATATTGAGTAACGGATTAATACTTAAATACTCCGTTGCAAGAATAAACATCCTTATAAAAATGTATATCAGCAAATTCTAAGATACGAGTTCCTGATACTATTGGCAAAAATTAAACCATGAACTGGGATAATTTAAACCCAATTTTCTATTAAGGATCTTAATTACATTATATGTGAAAGTTCAAAAAAGGGGAAATGCAAAACATTTCCCCTTCGCTATTTTCAGGACTGTTAAAAGTGAATTCGATTATTCAACTTTTGTCAAAGAAACGGCAATGGCCTCAGCATAAGTCAATATCACGACTTGTCCAATGTGCAGCTGTTCCATAAAAGCAGCATCTTGCATAGGAATAGTTAAATAGTTTCCGTTAGGGCCTTCTACAGTGGCCAACATCTTCGGTCTATTAAGTATTTCAATAGTCACAACAGCTTTAACCATTTGTCCGACTGCCCCGGCAGGAGCTTCCCCTTCCGGAGCTTTGTCTTCCCCTTCTAAAACAACAAATGGTTCTGCTTTTTCTTCAGATGTGGGCGTTCTGAACTCGGCCTTTAAATACGTATAATAGTCAAAAGTGATTATATCTCCAACTGCAATTTCATCGAACCTTTTAACCTCAGAGCCGGCTGTAACTGTAACCAGTTCACCATCAGCTCCTTTTAGCGTTATATCGCGGGTTTCTTTAACAATATCCGTAACCATTCCCTGCATGGTTACAAGACTTAATCTTTCTCTTGGCTCTATGGTACTATCGAGTTCCTGCCCTAATAAAGGGTAAGTTAAAAATGTACAAAAGAACAAAGCAATGGCATAAATTTTAATAGTTTTCATAAAATGTAAATTTTAATTTGTGGTTTACTATCAGCAATATATCCGCCGATAAATTTTAGTGTTTAATATTTAGAATTTAGTTTAAATCTCCATAATGTACTTCATAAAGCCCTAAGCAATTTCAGGGGATTTATAGGTTTCAGCCAGGGCCAACTCACAATAAGCGTTAATTTTCTCCACCAGCTCCAAAGTCTCCTCAGAATTTGGAAATCCATGTGGAATTTTTTTGGCGATCGCAGAGGCCATCTCTTTGTAAATCTTTACTACCTCCTGAATAGAACCGGCACTTAGTATCAGTTTTGCCGCAAGTCCTTTTCTGATTTTTACATTTTCCGTAAAAACCTTCTGATTATTATAAACTTCGGCCAATGTCGCAATTGCCATCACCTGGGGGATAGCACAAAATCTGAATGCGCGTTCGTTTGTTAATATTTTTAAATAATCCAGGCAGTCTGTGGCATGGGAAAGCGCATCATTTACCATATGATTGAGACACGAAAGAGATTCCGATTTATTTGGGTTTAAGGAAAAACCTTCAAATGTGGGACTGTATAAGGTCCATACCTCTTCCGGCCAAAAAATTCTGTTTTCGTCCATGTCTTCCTTATAATCCCTGACTATATTGGTTTTCTGCAAAAAGAGGCCCATGGAATTTGCCAATTTGTCTTTAGATTCCAATTCCTTGCTCTCTATTTCGGAGGCTGCAAAAAGTTCAGATAATCCAATTCCAACCAATCCGGCAACATAATGGCAATAAAGATTGTAATCCTCTAAAGTAGTTATTTTGGATTCTACAAAATCTGCCATTCCAGACCCCATTTTTTGACAGATATCTGTAATAATATTTTGGTATTTAACATCAAGTGCTAAAAACGCCTCAATCACCTTATCATAATTGGCGAGCAGTTCGCGATATTCTGCTTTGTCTCCTACATTTTCAAGTTTCCAGCCCCTTTCAAAGTTTTTTGTGTAAAACTCCCTAAGCAAAAGAATCTTATCTTCATAGGATAAATCCATATCATCTTCTACGGAGTCCAGCCCTCTGAGTATAAGATAAAAAAGACAAACAACGTCACTTATCTCCTCCGGTAATTGACGAATAACCGCGGCAAATGATCTTGACACTTTATCAAGAGTATCATAGCAATAAGCCAGGTTATAATCCTTTTTTATATTGCTATTTTTATGATGACTATTGATGTTCTTACCCCCAAATTTTAGTTTTAAAAGGGCGGCCATCTCATCTGGCTTTAAAATAGATTTCTTTATAGACATGATAGGTTGTTTTGCATGAGTTAAGCCTATTTCTATTTAGTTGATAGCTGTTTCAATAATAAAATTTTCTTCCTTTAAATCGGGCCTGGCATTAATTTTCAAAACTTTTATTTCGTTGTGCTTAGCTTTTTTAAGTTCCTTATTAACCATAAACATAGGTTGGATTTTTCCTTTGAGTTGCCCAATTGCCTGAAAATCGGAATAGGTTGTAATACTTTTTTTTGTTCCGTCTTTATTAAAGGCTATAATTTTTAAAATATGATACGTATTTTCTTCAATTAAATATTCAGTTTTGCCATTTTCAAGGTCCAAAACATCATTGACCTGCAATTTATAACAGGATTTGCCCTCAAATTCCTCATTCCCATTAAAAGCGAAACTCAATTGATCGCGATCTTTTGAGGTGTAATTAGAAATAGACACCCCGGAATTAACTAAATCCATATTTTTAGAGGTAGCCTTCATCTTTCTGATTTTCCCATTGGCAGGAGTAAATATTTCTATCAATCCTGGTTCATCAGGATAATTTGTTATAACAATGGTAATCCCTTTTAATTTGACTGGCTGCTGAACTACTGTTTTAGTCTTTTCCATACCTCCAAATTTGGCAATAAGAACATCGTATTGCTTGTCTTTTGACTTTCCATTACTTGCTATCTCCTTTATCTCGAGAGACAGTTCCAAATTTTGAGTCAGGAGCTGATCCGCGGCCTTTTCAAAAATTTCCTCAGCACTATTCTGGCCCATAACAGGCAAACAAAATGACAGGAAAAATACAAATAATTTAAGCTTTATCATAAAGGGCAAAATTAGCACATTTATTTAGAAAAAATAATTACTCTTCCTTATATAATATTCGAAATAAGTTCATACTGAACTATTATACAATTCAAGTACCGTTCCAAATATTATTTATGACTTAATTATTTACTGTTCTTTCCTTAAGATTTATGGATTCATTATTATTCAAGAAATTTTGGCTTGGTTATAATTACGATGGCCGGAACCAAAAATAGAGAACTAATCAGACAGGCAGTAATTGAAATGACAATCAGTGCTCCAAAAAACTTTAAAGGGGTGAAATTGGATAAAATAAGCGGCATAAAGCCCACTATAACTGAAAGTGCATTGATTATAATTCCCCTACCCGATGTGTTGAGGGTTATACGAACAGCCTCTTTATGATCATGCCCCTTGGATCGTTCTGTTTTAAAGCGCCACAAAAAGTGAATGGTATAGTCTACTCCTACACCAATCATAATTGATGATAATAAGGCAGTAGCTATATCCAGAGCTATGCCAAATATACCCATTAACCCAAATAATACTAATATGGCAATGGTAATTGGTAATGTGGAGAGCAATCCTGCCTTAGGGGAATGAAAAACAAAACTTAAAATGATAAAAACCACGGCCAGGGCAAAAATCAATGACTTGATTTGACCCTTTACAACCATATCTGCCAATTCAATTTCCGTAAGTCCGGCTCCGGCGGCATAGCGGGCATTCGGATCATCTTTTATAAGTGTATTAATTTTTTTCAGTACCCTTTTGTTGGCACTATTACTGCCGTCTTTAAGGCTTATTAATATTCGTGCATTTTCATAGTTATAATCCAGAAATTGAGAAATATCATCTTCATTCCCACCCATTGAAAAGACTTCAATCAACTGGTATATTTCATCCGAAGATTCCGGGATTTCATTATACCCCTCTTCTTCAGGCTCATAAAAACCTTTGCTTAATTCTTTTACAAGCGAAACAGGAGAACTTACAAGCCCTACTGCCGGGTCTTTTATTATTTCCTTTTCGTAGACCTCCATCCTTTTCATCACCTCAGTAGAGAGAACATCACCTGAAAAAAGTACAGAGATAAACTGTGAGCCTCCAAATTTTTCATTTATCAATTTTGTAGATCGACCAACTTCTGACTTAGCAGAAAAATAACTTTCAACATTGGTGTCAACTTTTAATAAAAATACTCCAGCCACTCCAATCACGGTTACGATTATGGAAATAGCAATAATCCGTTTTGGATGTAAGGTCACCCAATTGCCCATGCTCACGAGCGACCGCTCAAGAATGGGGGCTTTTTTTGGTTCCAATCCAGATTCCCGTCGCTTTGGCCTAAAAAATGATAGCATTGCGGGTAAAAACCAAAGACTCAATATTAGGGCGAAACCTATACCAATTGCAGTAAGCACACCTAATTCGGCAGCAGGCATCATGGTATGGCTAAGCAACCCCAGTATTCCGCCAATAGTGGTTATACCCGTAATAAAAATTGGTTTTTTAAGGTCAACGTAAATTTGCTTACAAATTTGTTTCATCGAAAGCTTTTCCTCAGCTCTCGCCAATTCCTGGTAGTGTGCAATTAGATGAATACCATAATCATTGGCTATCGCGATAATCATGATGGGCATTAGAATACTGAATAGCGAAATCTTCCAGCCTAAAAAGGCCATCAATCCAAAGGAGAGAATAATGCTCATAAGAACAATCAGAAAGGGCATAAACACCCCTTTCCATTCTTTAAATGAAAAATATAGCATAAATACCATAAGGAACATGGCAATGGGAAGTAATACAATCAAATCAGCAAGTATATTTCCCTCAATAGAATATCGGATAAAGGGTAAACCACCTAAAAGGACTTCTTCTGATCCCGGATGATCAGCTATAATTTCTTTTATATCATCTATAATATTATCGGGAGTCCTGGTGTTTTTTATGAGCACTAAGGAAACAAGGCTAAAATCTTCAGAAAAAAATCTGTTGGTCATGCTGTTACCCGCAATTCTTTTCTTTAAAGATTCAAAATCGGCCTGATTATCCGGAATTTCTTCAAAGAAAGGTGTCATAGACATGAATCCATCCTCAATTGAAATTTCCTGTGCACTAAAAGGAGAAATAATTCGATCTAAGCCTTCCAGTTCACTCAAATCGGTAGCAAGTGATTCAAGTCTTTTCAAGGTAGCTGCATTAACAACATCTTCTGAATGCAACATCAGCAATATCATCTCACTTCCACCAAAAATGCTATCCAGCTCTTTGAGGTGTACCTTATTTTTTATAGTATCGGGGACATAATCGTCTACATTAGAATTTACCTGAAGTCTTGGAATTAGCAGCAAAGAAAGTAGGGTAATAACTATAGCGGTTATTACAATTAACAAGCGGTACTTAATAATTTTATCTTGCATTTTCATTAATAAAACAGGTATTTATTCAAACCCATATAAAAGTCTAAACCCTACACTTTAGCGCTAGATGGAAATTGTGCAAAAAAAGTTCTGAATCTCGGTTATAAATGTAATTTATTTCTAAAAGAAAAACTCTAAAATAGTGCATTACTATGTCACAAATATATTCTTGGCGCAGATTCCAAATGTGCTGGATATCTGAACTCAATTTAAAGTCAAAATGATATTCAAGTTACTTATATCTATAAATACATACTCTGAGTAATGAATTTTGTGGCTCATAATATCTTTGTTCAATATCTTTTTGCAATTTTATTGGTTATAACCAGATATATATGACTTTTTGTGTTCGTTAAATATTGCTTGTAATAAGTTTTATTCTAAACAATACATTAGTATATTTGCCCCGCAAAATAATCGAGTATTTTGTAGGGTCGCGTAGCTCAGCTGGATAGAGCATCTGCCTTCTAAGCAGACGGTCACAGGTTCGAATCCTGTCGCGATCACTTAAAGCAGAAAGTCCATTACGCGAGTAATGGATTTTTTTATTTTAAGAAATGTCAAAAGCCGCAGGGTTTTGTAAATGTATTGAAATGAAAAAACAACTGCACCAGCAGTTGGCCTTTCTATTTTCAGATGGGGTTGCAAAGGAAAACCGAATGTAATGAGGTAATCCTGTCGCGATCACGACACTTAAGAAACCATACTCTAAGAGTATGGTTCTTTGTTTTATGGAGAAATTGAGCTGGCTCAAACTTTCAGAATAAAACAAAGAATTAGGGCGATAGCCTATGGTTTTTTATTTGCAACATTGAGAGTCAAGGAAAACCAAAGGTAATCCTGTCGCGATCACTTAAAGCGTAAAGTCCATCACCCAAGTGATGGATTTTTGTTTTGTGAAAGGATGGAAAGCGCGTAGCTTTTCAGTCCTGGAATAAAATAAAACAGCAGCGCCAGCGGTTGGACTTTACATTTTCACATGGGGTTGCAAAGGAAAACCGAATGTAATGAGGTAATCCTGTCGCGATCACGACACTTAAGAAACCATACTCTACGAGTATGGTTCTTTGTTTTATGGAGAAATTGAGCTGGCTCAAACTTTCAGAATAAAACAAAGAATTAAGGCGATAGCCCATGGTTTCTTATTTGCAACATTGAGAGTCAAGGAAAACCGAAGGTAATCCTGTTAATAAATTAGAGCAAAAGGCCAACGCGCCGCCTGGCCCCTTCACTAAAAATGTCCACCGGACATTTTCTTAACGCTCGGTCCTATTTTCACATGGGGTTGCAAAGGAAAACCAAAGGTAATCTGTCGCGATCACTTAAAGCAGAAGGTCCATTAAAAGTACAAAAAATGGAAATGGCAGGTAGTTCACTGATATAATCCCATAGTGAATCATTATCATCAAGTTCAACCAGTTTAGCAATAAAATCATTTACATCTGTGGTTAGCTCTTCGTAAGATTGACTACTATTTCTAAATCCATTTTATTAGCAAGCTCGTCGGTTGTCTTGAGTTAAATCTCGGATATTTCACCAGTAATATTAACTATTAAAAGAGTATCAGTATTAGCATAATTGGTATCTAAAATTATGCCCCAGTAAGGTTATCTCTGTCATTATTTTCAATTACTACAAATTTTATCTCGTGAAGTATTCCTCTAACATTATTAGATAATCCCAATAATTGTTTTATGGCAATTCGTATATTAGTCTAAATTATTTCGAGTTGCTTATGCCAGTCAAAACCCATCCCTGTATATCACCTGATACCGGAAATAACTCCTGTATGAATTGTAGCATGCGCAAACATTCCCTTATTGACGAATTAAGCTATGAAGAACTAGAGGCATTAAACAAGAACAGGTACAGGGTTTCCTATAAGGCTGGAGAAAATATTTGTAAAGAAGGTACTAAATCCCCAGGCTTGATTTGCTTGAATGAAGGAAAGATAAAAATCACAAGAACGGGTACGAATGGAAGGGAACAAATCTTGTCATTAAGAAAGCCTGTAGATTTTATTGGCTTTAGGGCTCTGATGCAGGAAAACGTTTTTTTGGACTCTGCCATTGCCCTGGAAGATGTTTCGGTCTGCATAATCGATAAAAACGACTTTTTTAAAATAGTCGGGGACAATAAGCATTTGGCTTTTAAGATCATTCGATTACTGGCACGTGAACTGAACGAAACGGATAACCGAATGGTCAATTTATCCCACAAACACATCCGTGCCCGTTTGGCGGATGCGCTCCTTTTGGTGAATGAAATTTATGGCATGCTCCCAGACAATGAGACTTTGAACGTTCCATTAAAAAGGTCGGATCTGGCGGCTCTTTCCAATATGACCACTTCGAATGCCATAAGGGTTCTTTCTTCATTTTCCCAAGAAAATATTGTAGAAATAGATCAACGGGACATAAAAATCAAAAACTTAAAAGCACTGAATGACATCAGTGTCTTCGGGCGATAAGTGTGGTCCGACCCAAATTGGTAGAGTGGAATATTCTTAAATCAAGGCCGCCTCGATATTCACTTCAAGATATTTCTTCATTTCTATAATTCTCTCGGTAACGTATCGACGGGTACCTTAATGTGATTGGTTATGGTGTCACGGCTGTTCTATAACATGTTTTGATATGTTATAGAACATTGTTTGGTACTTGGCCTATTTCTTCCTTTGAGCTCGCTTGTTATGTTTAATATGTCAAATCAATCCCATGAAGGAAGAAAATCTTTTCCAAAACAATACTAAAAGAAGTCTGAATTATTTTATGCAGACCAAAAACTGGTGGGCCCCTTTATTGTTTATCCTTATCATCAGTCTTGCAGGAGTGGGAATGATCGGGTTTCAAACGTATAATGACGCACCTCCAATGACAGGTTTTCAGACGAGTTCGGGTGAAAATTTAATAACCCGGACAACTCTTGAAGATGGCCAAATTGTATTTCATAAATATGCCTTAATGGAATACGGGTCCTACTTTGGGGATGGTGCGCAACGTGGACCCGATTATACGGCAGAGGCATTGCATCAAGTCGTGTTATTTATGGCAGAATTCCGAGTGAATGAATTTGAACGTGAAAATGGTCGTACACCCTCGGACATGGAGTTGAAAATCATAAAAGAAAATGTAAAGGATGAAATAAAAGACAACAAATATGATGAAGAAAAGAATATAGTAATATTGTCGGATGCCCAAACGTTTGCTTTAAAAGGATTAAGGGAATATTACACCAATGTTTTTATAGATTCGAATACGGAAGATTCTTTTCCGCCACCCGGGTATATTACCGATAGGGATGAGGTTAAAGCCTTAAGCGATTTTTTCTTTTGGGGGGCATGGGTCTGTGGTGTAAAACGACCAGGGTCGGAATTTAGTTATACGCATAATTGGCCTTTTGATCCCGATGCAGGAAACAATCCCACTTCTCCGGTAATTCTATGGAGCGTTCTTGGTCTTTTAGCATTTGTTTTGGCCTGTGGAGTTGTGCTTTATTTTATAGGTCAATATAATCAATTGCCCAATAAGTTTTTCAAACAGGGTACCTCCGGGTTTTTGACATTTAAACAGATTAATAATTTTACACCTACAAAGACCCAAAGGGCGTCATTCAAATTCTTTTTCGTGGCAATTATTCTTTTTCTAATCCAGGTTTTAAGTGGCGTTGTTACCCTAAACGAGTTTGTTGATTTTTTAGGGTTTGCAGGAATCAATATTTCTGCCGAGGTACCTATAACGATTACCCGTAGTTGGCACTTAATGCTTTCGCTTTATTGGATTTCGACCTGTTGGATAGCTTCATCCATATTTATTATTCCAATAATGACGAAAAAAGAGATGAAAAGTCAGTTGCCCTTGATCAATTTGTTGTTTGTCTTACTTTTCATATTAGTGGGTGGCTCTTTGTTGGGAATGGTATTGGGTCCATTAGGGTTATTGGGGGATTGGTGGTATTTGTTGGGCCATCAAGGCTGGGAATTTGTTGATTTTGGCAAAATATATCAAGGCTTGCTAATGGTTATTTTTGTGCTATGGGCCGTTGTTGTTTACAGAGGAGTACGGCCGGCCTTCATTAAAAAGCAACCATGGAATCTACCCAACTGGATCATGTATTCGGTCCTGGGCATTCCAGTACTTTTTCTTTCAGGATTCGTCGCCCAGCCAGAAACAAATTTCGTGATTGCCGATTTCTGGAGATGGATGGTGATACATATGTGGGTAGAAGCATTTTTTGAGGTTTTTGTTACGGTTATTGTCAGTTATTTAATGGTTTTAATGGGATTGGTAAGTCGCCAGGCCGCCATACGGGTGGTTTATATTGCAACCTTGTTATTCCTTGGTACAGGTCTTTTGGGTATCTCGCATAACTTTTATTGGAATGCGAAACCTGTTGCGACCATGGCTTTAGGAAGTGTATTTTCAACCCTACAGTTTGTCCCCTTGATTTTATTGACTGTGGAAGCTTGGCGATTTAAAAATATGCCCCGGATGTCGATCAATGGATTGAACGGAAAAAATGGAGATAAGCAGGATATTGCGGATTTCGCATTTCCCGAGGTATTCTTATTTCTGATAGCTATGAATTTCTGGAACTTTTTCGGAGCTGGTGTTTTAGGGATTATTGTGAACCTACCCATCATGAACTTTTTTGAACATGGCACTTACCTCACCATAAATCACGCACATGCCGCATTAATGGGGGTTTACGGCAATATTTCATTGGCGGCAATGCTATTCGCGTCGAAAATTTTATTAAGGCCTGGTAGGTGGAATAGAAATATTGTTAGAACATCCTTTTGGTCTATAAATGCGGGATTAATGCTTATGGTAGTATTGGACTTATTCCCAGCAGGGGCTATTCAATTTAAATCTGTATTGGATCATGGTCTATGGTATGCACGATCCAACGATTTTATCACCAGTTCAGCATTTGAATCCCTAACGTGGATGCGCGGGATTGGGGCCAGTATTTTTCTGTTCGGCGGGGTTATTCCTTTGACTTGGTTTATCGTTTCAAGGGCGCGCTCACTCAAAAAAGGAAGGGATTCGTATGTGGGTTTTAAACGTAGAAAAACAAATGTTTCAAAACCGAAAGTAATTCCTCTTGAAAAAGAGAATGTTGATTAAAAAAAGAAACATCTTTCCTGTTCTTTAATGTTTTTTTTTGAATGAATCAGGCTAGGAAAATGCAACAACCCCGGTCAGTGATAATTAGTTGATCGTTATCATAATGCCAACTAAAATAACCGCAGATAACAGTAATTAGAGTTTTTGCTTTTTGCAATGATCTTATTATACCTGTTTGGTCTTTTTGTTTTAAGATTGAACCTTTCTTTGAATTCATCAAGGGCTTGCAAAGGAAAACCTTAAATAATCCTTGATATATCGGGTTTGAGATCTTTGATAAGAAGTATTTTATACCCCTTAATTCGCATATTAAATCAAATTCAAACGGTACCCCCCAGGCGTTTTACAAGTTGTGTTAGTAGCAGCGAGCCAAACCCAAAAACGGCAATAATACCCCACTGCTGAAGTGTTAATTGCACAAGGGAAAGGATTTCCGCCACAATAGGGATGAGGTTCGATATTAATACTATCAGGGTGCATAAGATTAAGGCTGCCCATACCCAGGGATTTTTGGTTACTTCATTAGAAAAGAAGGACGATTTCCTCAACGGCATATTAAATATGTTTAGTAATTGACCCACAACCAGGGTGTAAAAGGCCATGTTGTTAATCTCCATGGGAGACAATTGCAACCAAAGGTGGGCATATGCTGTTATCCCCAACACAGCGAGGGTGATACTCATCCCGCAAATTACCGTGGTAATCCACAATTCCCGGGTCATAATAGGTTCTGTAGGCTTCCTGGGGGGTTGATTCATCAGGTCCTCTTCTCCTTTACCAAAGCCCAGGGCCAATGCGGGAAAAACATCAGTCACCAGATTGAGAAATAGAATCTGTAACGGAAGTAACGGAGCCGGGAGCACCACAATAGCGGCTACACCCACAGAGACAATCTCGGCTAAATTACAGGATAAGAGATAGACTACAAATTGACGAATATGCTCAAAAATCAACCTGCCCTGTCTTATTGCCAGTTCCATGGCTGTGAATCGGTCATTTTTCAGGATGATATCGGCGGCTTCCCGGGCTACTTCTGTTCCCCGTATGCCCATTGCGATACCGATATCTGCCTTCCGCAAGGCCGGAACATCATTTACCCCGTCGCCTAACATCCCAATTGTGTTATTGTTTTGTTGGAAGAACTTGACCAACTGCAGTTTTTCCTTTGGGGTAACCCTCGCAAAAACCTTGGTATGCAATAAGCGTTTCCGTTGGCGTTGATCTCCTTTCAACAGCCGATTAATTTCACTGCTGTGAATCAGCTGATCCTTTCCGTCTCCTTCTTCCATTAAGCCAATTTCCTGAGCAATTTTCCATGCAGTACCCGGATGATCCCCCGTCATCATCACTACCTTGATACCCGCATTTTTGTATACGGAGATGGTATCTTTGACATCGGTACGTGCCGGATCAATAAAGCCGATAACCCCTATGAAGGTCAATCCTTCCAGGAGGGCGTCCATTTCAGGTATTTTGTCATGGTCCCTATAGGCCATCGCCAGGGTACGGAATCCCTGTGAGGCCATTTCGTCTACCAATTGATACCAGCCTGCTTTATCCTCAAATGCAGACACATGACCATTGGTAATTATTTTGTCACAATAGGCTACCACCTCCTCAAAAGCCCCTTTTACATAAAGGGTATGGCCATTTTTAGGATTGCGGTTGATAGAGGCCATGTATTTACGCTCTGTATCGAAAGGCATAGACAGAACCTGGGGCCGTTCCCTTCGTACCGCTACCGGATCGTATTGCATCTTGTCTGCAAAATCGAGCAAGGCAACATCAATACTTTCTCCAAAGCGATCTTCCAACTTAGCAGGACTTTCATTACACAGGATACTTGTGGTAATCATCTGCTTTAAATCCCGTCGCCTTGAAGCCAGTAGTCTTAAGGCATCCTGTTGTTTACCGACTTCGTATTCCTGTTTCCCGGCAAAGGCGAGGGTATGAACGGCCAGTTTGTCTTCAGTGAGCGTTCCGGTTTTGTCGGTACAGATAATATTGGTGGCCCCCAGGGTATGAACTGCCTCCAGCTTTTTGATAACCACTTGTTTTTTGGAGAGTTGTAGCATGCCTCTGGCAAGGGCAATAGTAGCAACAATGGGTAAACCTTCGGGAATGGCCGCAACAGCCAGGGCGAGTCCGGTTTGTATCATGAACATCAGGTCCATCCCGCTGAGAATTCCGGAGACTATGACCAGGAAGGTCAATAAGATGGTGAATCCTATAAGCCATCTGCTCAGTTGGCCGAGTTTTTTTTCTATGGGAGTTAGCCCTTTCTCTGCCTTCTGGCTTAACAACTGAATTTGGCCGAGTTCTGTATTCGCACCGGTTGCAACTACTATTGCCTTGGCGGATCCACTGACCACAAATGTGCCTTTGTAGACCATATTAGTACGCTCATGAAGTAAGGTGTCCTGGGGGAGTGCTACGGTATTCTTTTCAATATCCTGGCTTTCACCTGTCAGGGCAGCTTCTTTTACCTTCAAACGTTTTACCTCAATTAAACGGGCATCTGCGGAGATGATGTCACCTGCATGCAGAACCAGGAGATCTCCCGGAACCAGTCCGGAAGCCTTCACTACCTGCAATTGGCCATCCCGGATAACACGGGTGAGTACCTGCCCAATTTTACGGAGCTTTTCCAGGGCACGCACTGCCTGCAGCTCCATAAAAAAACCGATACCAACAGTAATCAAAATAACCACTAAGATGGCCACGGCTTCGGGCCAATCGCCCAGGAGTAGCGCTAATAAGAAGGCTACCAACAGGATATAGATGATAGGATCCACGAATTGATCTGCCAGGACAAATAGCTTCTTTTTTGGGCCTTTCTCCGGGATTTGGTTTTTGCCAAAGCGGGCAATTCTATTTTGTACCTCCTTGCTGTCCAGCCCTTTATGCCCGTCGCTCTTCAAAAGTTCGATAATATGGCTAACCCCTATGGAAAATATTTTACTGATCATCTGGCACCCTATAAATTAATATGGAATTGACCTTGGTTGGAGAGGTTAAACCACTCCGGATTTATTTACATCACAAGGTATCATAAAGACAAAGGTTCACCAATGATTTCAGTCATTGTTCATCCTTGTTACGACCCTTAATTTTGAAAAACCAAGATAGTATCAATGAGTGACATTGCCATTTTAGTTCTAGGTGTTTTCGGATTGTGGCTGGGCACGGAATTCACGGTAAAATATGCCATAAAAATTGCCCGACGCTTCAGGATCTCCGAGTTATTCATCGGACTTACCATACTTGCCTTCGGGACAGACCTTCCTGAACTGGTTGTGGCGATAGAGGGAGCTTTTTTTAATTTGGCGGGTACTGATGTATCGGGGGTGGTGACCGGCAATGCCATTGGTAGTTCCATATGCCAGATCAGTATCATTGTTGGAGTTATCGCATTATTTTATTTTGTGCATATTGGTAAGATCCAGGCGCGGCAAATGGGAGCTGAGCTTATTGGTTCGGTAATTTTGTTGGCGCTTGTTTCCTATGACGGTATAATTACCTGGAATGATGGTGCCTTGCTGCTTATGGCCTTCTTATTGTATATCTACACGCTTTTGCAACGGGAACGCAAGGTGCGTAAAAAAACTACTCCAGAGGTAGAAAAATCCACCTTTGGGATCTGGTTTCAAATTGCCTTGTTGGCAGGAAGTTTAGGTGTTGTAATCCTTAGCTCCCATGTAGCCATTGAACAGGCTATTGTAATCGCTGAAAACTGGGGTGTGGGTCAATCCTTCATTGGAGCAGTCATTATTGGATTAGGCACCAGTTTGCCTGAACTCGCTATCTCCTTAAATGCCTTATCGAAAGGTCAGACAAGTTTATCCGTTGGGAACATTGTTGGGAGCAATATCTTTGACCTTTTGGTTCCTCTGGGCCTTGGTTCTCAGATTTCAGCCATAAAGGTGGATCAATATATTCTAAGATTCGACCTCCCAATACTGTTTATCTATAGCATCATTTTCGTTTGGTTTTTAATACGAAAAAAAGGGATACAGAAACACGAAGGCCTGGCTTTGGTAATTCTTTATCTCGCCTATGCGGTGGGTAAAAATTTTATGAATTGATGCTAGGCTATCAGGATAAAAAGCCAAAGGGTTTTATAGGTGCATAAAAATGTAAATAAAATAATATTCATCATCCATTTTTTGCATCTCACTAGAAATGAATCATAATTATGCAGATAATCCTAAAATTGCGGCATTTTATCCCCTTATTACAGGAATTAGGTGTCATCATCTGATTTTATTAATATCTTGGCTATCAATAGTCCTCCCCGGATTTTGCATGAATTTGTGATAACTAAATGATAATGTTTTTTAATTGTATCTTAGTTGTACCTCTTATCTATCTTTAAATTAACCTAAGTATAATTAGATAGCTAGCATTAGAATATATCTTCTGACTATAGCTTCTGGATTATTTAATTACATGGTATGGCAAGGTGCAATCCAATAACAGGCAAAGCCTGTAATACAGTATTGGTCTTACCTTAAGGAATATTTCCCCCAAAGAAATAGGATGTGTCAGATATGCATCTTGTATTACATTAACAAAACTAATTTGCTTAATGAAGCACTTTTACACAATAATTATGGAACATATTAATCGTACACCATTTGGGTTAGCAGCTTTGCTTAAAGCTATGGGCCTTTTTGCAGTGTTATTTTGTATGGCATTGCCAGTAACAGCACAAAAAGGAAAAGGCGGTCCCGGGGGTGGTAATAAAGATGTTATTCTATTCACCTGTGCAGAGGATATTGGAAATGGGCTATATCTAGCCAATTTTGGTTATACCAATCCCACAAACAAGTCCATAACAGTAGACCAGGAGGACAGCTATATCTATTTAAGTGATAATATAGAGGATTCAGAATTTAATGGAATACAGAAGATTCCTGGTATTACTTCGTTTGAACCAGGAACGCATGACAACATATTGTCAGTGGTTTTTGCAGATAATGGACATGCCAAATGGACCGTGGCGTTCGGTGGAACCTATGAAACTAAAATAAGGGCCACCCTTAATTCCCCTGTATGCGAAGCAGATAGTTTTATTGTTCCTATAATTGGGCCAGGAAATGGAAAAACTGTAGGCTTTGTAAGTCCGGAACTCATCTCATTGGGCGCAGGAACAGCTGGTGACATTCCATCCGACATTATTTATCAGATCAATGCAAATGAGAAAGTACTGATACAAATTATACCCTTTGATGGACAGACACAGGCAGTAATTGATGTATTAGAAGGTATCTTTGGATTGAACTATGATCCAAACCCGCTGAATTCTGATTTTATTATAGATCCAGCTGTGATCATTTCAGAAGAATTGGCAGCAATTGACGTATTTTTCCCAATTGACAAAATTCTGCCACCCACTCCGCCTAACCCACCTTTGCCTGCCTTAACTGATTATTTCGACATCATTAAATCAGCACAGGCCCTTTATACACCATTCACATCCGGCAAACTGGAAGAAACAGGGGATGCCATCACTCAGGGAGACAGCACCCAAACTACCAGCATAGTACGAGAATCTTTCCGGATCGTTACCCCGGGTGGGGATAGCCGGCCAGTAGACGGTACCGGTGTAAATATAGTATTGTTCTCCAATAGCTGGGATGCTAACCCACCAGAACCGGGACAGCCTACCAATGAAGCAATAGATGTGGGGAACGGAGATCTGCCGGGTATAGAAGGTATAGGTAACCCCAATGGGTATGACACGCCCGTTAATGTCATTAAAGATTATCCATATACCTTTAGTCCAATCTCTGACGAGGGCAGGGCCATGGGTCATATAGCCCATGATATAGCACCGGGTGCCAGCCTCGCCTTTCGTACAGGAGTTTTGTCTCCAAGGGATTTTGAGTTAGGTATTCAAAATTTGGGTGCCGCTGAGAATACTATTGGAGTCGATGATTTAACCTTTCCGGGGGAACCTATGTTTGGAATAAGCAATATTGGAAAAGCTATCCAGGCATTTACTGCAAATGATAACTACTACTTCACTTCTGCCGGCAATTTTTATGATAATGCCTACCAGGCTATTTTTCAAGCATCTGATGGTAACAACATCCCCGATTTTGTAACAGATCCGGATGCCGTGGCCCATGTGTTTGGAACCTCTGATGGCTCCGAAGATATTTATCAAAGATTTAGTGTAAAGAGTGGAGAAACCTATATGATCGTCATGCAATGGGCCGAAAACTTTGCCTCTCAGGATAACGCACTAGGTGCGGCAAATGATTTAGATTTTTGGGTCGTAGACCATCAGGAACGATTGCTCGTCGGCAATAATTACTATAATGACGGTGAAGATGAGATTAATGATGACGCTAGAGATCCTATTGAGTACATAACTTTTAGGGCCACCGCAGATGGAGAGGCTAATTTCCTGATCACCAGTGCCAACGGAAACCCGGGTTCATTACCCTTCAGGTATATCATTTTCGTAGCAAATAGACTCCAGGTATTAGAGCATTTTGATGGTGCCTCTACCATTATGGGACATCAGATGACTCCAGAAGCTTTGGCCATTGGTGCGGTAGATTTTCGTAAAGCGGAAAGTCCCGAACCTCAGACATTCTCTTCCTTTGCAGGAACACTGCCGGACGGCAGTAGTACTGAAGCCGTTTTGGCGTCTTTTGACGGGGTGAATACCAATGTACTGACCATTGGGCAGAATGAGGTTGCTGGGATACCGGTAGATGGAGACGAGTTTAAGAACTTTTTTGGTACTTCCGCTTCTGTGGTACATGTGGCAGCGGCCTTTGCATTAATGAAATCTGCGGTACCATCCTGGTATGGGACAGAATCTGTGGATATGCTTCAACTATTTAAAGATACGGCAACCCCGGCCGGTAATCCAGACCAGGTAGGTGCCGGGGTCATTAACGCCGCTAATGCTTTTAATCAAATAGCAACCCAAACCGGGGTTATAACAGGATTTACAACAGAATTTACTTCTGAAGAAGGAGGAGTTATCAGTGCAGACACCTTAGTCCTTTCCTTAAATGGGGCATATTTCCCTGAAGCTCCCAAAGTGCTCTATGGAGACGATGAAGAATTAGAAATTATCTCGGTAGATGAAAATGAAATAGTTGCCCTGGTAGGTCCGTTTACTGGTAATGAGCCGGTGACCGTCTTTACAAATTCTACGGTACCACTGGGAACAGATGGAGGCAAATCTAATGCCATCTATTTGCTAGACGAAGGGATACTGGCTATCAATGTGATAGCCAATGATTCGATTATTGAATATGGGCAAGACTACGAGTTTGGTTATACAGTAGAGGGACTTCCGGAAGATGTTGAAATTGGTGTAGATCTCCCAAATATTGTGTATACCACAGCGGCCGTCCCACCTTATCCAAAAGTGGCTAACTACCGTGTTTTCCCAGAATTTGATTTGGAAAATGCCACTGATGAACAATTAACTGCTTTGGAAGGCTATCTGGTTAATTTTATTAGCGGGTCGTTTACGGTTACTAAAAAGGATCTCGTAATTGTTCCTGAACCCGTGGTTACAACATATGGGGAGGCTATTAACCTGAATTTGAATTATCTATACGATCCTACGGGAATAACCAATAATACAGATTTCCTGGCCACAATTTCACAGGCACACAGTACAACCTTTTTTGAGGACAATACGCTGGCTTTGATCAACCGATTTAAAGCCGTTGTGAACACAGAAACATTTTTGGATTTATTGGATGGAGGTAGTTGGATGGCCACAGAAAACACCATTAATAATAGGTTTAAAGCTGTTGTAAATGAAATGGATCTAATTGATCTTGATGTACAGGATCTGGAGAATTATATAGAAAACCGATTTAAAGCAGTCGTGAACAGATTTAAAGCCGTAGTAAACGGAGAAGATCTCTTAACGGGAGAAGTGTTTTTTGAAAACAGATTCAAAGCAGTAGTAAATAATGGTGACTTAGGAGGTGCAGAGGATGGAAATGATTATTCTCCGGTATTTGCAGTTCTCCATGCCGATGATGATTCCGAAAGCGGGGGAAGTGTGTCTACATTCTATTCGGTAAATCTTATCACGGGGCTCGACGTAACACCTTCACCAGAATTTAATTATTCCTATCCCGGAGCCATGTTTGCCCCCATAGGAGCCAATTTGAATATAACGTATGATTCCAGTACCATTATGGTAAATCCGGCTACATTAACTATTGAAACCGGAGATCTGATAATCGATCAGGGGACAACCATAGATACCTCTTTGATTAACACTATCATTCAAGGGTATGCGTATGATGAAACCCAGGAAGATGTATTCCCTGAGGGCATCCCATATATCTTTGAAAATGAAAATGGAGAAGCTTATACCCCAGGTGATACAGGAATCTTTTTTATCACGATCACAAACGCTCAGAATTATGTAAATGAGTATGATCGTATAGGGGTAATTTATGTTAATCCTACTGGTAACAATTTACGTAAAATAAGAACGTATCTAGACTGTGTGGAAGAAGATTTTGGCGGTCCAAATGGCCTCAACTATATTGCTCATTACCGCTACGAGAATCCAAATGACGAAACCATTTATATCGCCGAAGGGCCAGAGAATCAGTTGACCGGGCCTGCTGCGCTAACCGCTATTGGGGAACTGCCCTTTATCTTTTTACCCGGGCAAGGCACTTTCCAAATACGCTTTGATGGGAATACATTAAAGTGGGAACTTACCAGCAGGGATAGCACACATAAAAGTTCTACGACTTCTAATGCCAATGCCAATTCCGGCAGGTGTGATTCCGGGATTACTGGTGCGGGTTCATCTTTCATTTTGTACCCGAATCCGGTGAATGGAATTTTGTATATTGATCAGAACTTTTCCGAGGTGGTTACCCTGGATATCTTTGATATTTTCGGGATTTTATATCTTAACACCACCTTAGATGGCAGAAATAGTCCAATTACACATGAAATAGATATGACTGACTACCCACAGGGAATGTATTTTATAAGGATTACTACCAAGGACGATGTGAACGTTTATACGGTGGTAAAAGACTAATTCTAGGAACCGATATGAGTAAAGCGGGAAATAAAACATTCTTTGTAGCCTTTTTGTTGGCAGCATTATTTGTGACAAGAGGCCTGGTTTCTCAGGAATCACAAATAGACAGCCTTAAGAGGATGGTTCAGGAAGGGTCTGGGGATTCAACTCAGGTAAACAACCTGAACGCTCTGAGTGTTGCAATCCTTCAGGAGGAGGATATTTCAGGATCACTGCAAGTGTCCCGGCAAGCCGGAGAACTTGCTGATGAGTTGAGATATTTAAAAGGCAAGGCGTATGCGGAGAAGAATATTGGGATGGCCTATTATTATCAGGGGGATTATATGGAGGTACTGGATCACTGGACAAAATCTCTTGAAATTTTTGAAGCCATTGAGGATAGCCAGGGAATAGCGAACATGGCGAATAATTTAGGAGCGGTTTACTACAGCCAGGGAAGTAATTCGAAGGCCATCGATTATTATCTGAGATCTTTAAGTATTGCAGAAAAAATACAGGACACATTGCGTATTGCCTCAGCTTTATTAAATATTGGTGGAGTTTATGGTGACACCCCCAATGACTACGACAAGGCCTTGGAATACTTTAACCGGATCCCACAGTATTTGCCTGCATTGAACGAGCCCCAAATAACCACCTCCTATTTAATGGGTGAGGGTGAGATCTACCTGTTGCAGGGTAATTACAGGGAAGCATTGAAATACTATGAGGATGCACTGCCGTTAACTCTAAATACAGCCGATAATACGGACAACCTTACCAAATTGGGTATCGTTGAATTTAAAATGGGTGAAAAATCGAAGGCTATATCTTATCTGGACCAAGCCTTTCAAATTGCGAAGAAGAATAACCAACAACTTCAAATGGTTCAGACTCTGATTGAACTTGGTAAAGTATATCAAAACGATAATTTTACAAAGGCATTGAACACGTTTAAAGAAGCGGAATCCTTAGCCAATGAAATGGGTACCAAATTTGAATTGAAGGATATTTTTGAAGGTTTATCCATAGCCTATGCCAATCAGGGAGATTATACCAATGCTTTTAAGTACCAAACACAATTGATTGCGGCAAAGGACTCCTTGTTTAATGTGGAAACTGATGATAAGATCCGTGGGCTACAATTCGATTTTGACCTTGAAAAGAAAGAGGATGAAATAGGGTTGTTAGAACAGGAAGCGCAAATTGCTGACTTACAGGCCAAACGGCAGAAGTATGTCATCTACGGAACTGTTTTGGGGCTGCTTTTAGTCTTTATGCTTGCTGTAGGATCCTATAAACGGTACCGTTATGTGAAGAAAACAAATAAGATCATCGAGGAGGAGAAAAACCGATCTGAAAATCTGCTATTAAATATCCTTCCGGATGAGACCGCCCTGGAACTAAAACAGAACGGAAAGGTAAAAGCTAAAAAATTTGAGTCGGTGACCGTAATGTTTACTGATTTTAAGGGCTTTACCAGTTATTCTCAAAATTTATCGCCGGAGTTACTTGTTAAAACTGTGGATTATTATTTTTCAAAGTTTGACGCGATAATGGAAAAATACGATCTTGAAAAAATTAAAACGATTGGAGACGCCTATATGTGCGCAGGGGGATTACCCTTTCCTACCAAAGACCATCCATATAAAATGGTCCAGGCCGCTTTCGAAATTGCTCAGGTGATGGAAGAAACTAGACTTAAACCTCCTAAGGATATTGTTCCTTTTGATGTCCGTATTGGTATCAATACGGGAGTCATTATTGCCGGTGTGGTGGGAACCAGAAAATTTGCCTATGACATCTGGGGAGATACGGTGAACGTAGCGGCTCGTATGGAGTCCTTATCAGAGCCAGGCAAAGTAAATGTATCCCAAAGTACCTATTTGCTTATTAGGGATCGTTATAATTGTGAGCACAGGGGGCAAATACACGTTAAAAACAAAGGGATGATGGATATGTATTTTGTAAATGAGAAAAAAGAAGAACCATCCATTAAAGCTAAGAAGGAGAAAATAATCAATATTTGATCCTAGATCAAGCTATAAATACTTCTAAAATTCCGCAATCATTCGTAAAGCAGCCGTGGCATTAACCCCTTCTTCAGTAAATTCTGCGCCTAGGCCAGTCTGTAAAGACCAATGTTCAGAAAATTGGATTTGTATTTGTGGCATTATTAGCAACTCTAATTCTTCACCTTCATCGAAATCCCCCGGGTCTGAATTATTAAACTCCAATCCCAGGGAGGTGCGTTCCGTAATCTCAGCAAAAATTGTTGCATTTAGAAGAAGGGTCGTGGTTTTATTTTGGGAATCCGAACCAACTTGTTGACGCACTCCAAGCAGGGCAAGGACACTCCATGTTTCATTAAACCTATAAGCCGGAATATAAAGCATACTGATATCCCATTTATCTGTTTTCCTTATTTTTTCAACCATGAATTGTGTCCCATGGATAAAGCGTCCTGATGCAGACTCACCAAATGTATATTGCAAAGCAATCTTTAAGGCTTCCAGTGTGCCGTCTTCAAAGGGAAGTTCGAACTCTACTGCAAAATCATCCCAAATGGCATACTCAATCTCCGGAGCCCAATCAATATGCCTTGAAGAAGTAGAACTCAAGGGAAATTCTGCAAGCACATTAATCTCTAACTCACCCTGTTTGGCTCCCAATTCACGTACCAAATCAAAAACCATTGGTTCCGGGATATCATCTTGCGCCTCATGTGATTCCTCTTGAGCCAACACCTGTAACCAAAGACAGGAAAGACAAAATATGTTGAACAGAAGATTTAAAACTCTTTTCATTAGCTCTTTTTACCTGCTACTACTGACTTTATTATAGTCTCAATTGGTATGGAGAAAACCTGGTGTTAATCTTCGAAGACCATATCTTACCCTACCTCTCAAGCCCGCTTTTACAATATGATTATAAGTGCTAATAGGAAGTTTACTGATTATCTGATGTGATAGCTCAACTTTATTTCCGGGCCCTCGTAGTCTGAATTGAGTTGCTTGTGTAGGTCCATACATTAAGTGCAGCCAAAGTTTTGGGTGCAGGAAAAAGTATTTGTATAAAGGTGGGTTGCAGCCAATAATTCTGGCCATACTATTCATATACCCATGATAATCTACTAAACTCCGGATACGATCTGCATTTTTCTCATATTGTGTGCGATATATGGTCAAATCATTCTGCGCTATTCGGTTCATTTCCATAGGCTCCGGTAGTTTCATATCACCGTTAAAAATTAACGCACAATACCTGGATTGCATCTCCATTATAGGGAATTGACTTCCAAAGCCGGGTCTCGCCCATCCTATCCAGGCAATGCGGTTGCCATAATCGGGATGAAACATATGTTTGTACATCTTACGAGGATCACAGGTCTTAAGGGCTTCGGGCATAAAGTCTACTTTATTCTGGTAGCCGGTGCAAAAAACGATAGTATCAATATCCTCAATACAAGTACCTTCTGCATCAGTTAATTTAGCACCCCCCTTTTCTACTTTGGTAATATCCCCCATTACCTTACATCCATTATGCGCAATAGCCTTAGGTAAGGCCAGGGTTTTGGTGCCAAATATTCCCCAGATGCCACGTTCAACAGTAATTTTTTCATTGAGATCTGCCAGGGCATCAAAAACGGGGTCTTGTCTTGCTCTTTCAAGTTTAAGTACAAAAGGGCTCAATCGCTTACCGTATTCACGCGGTAAATCCCAAATTCCACGATGTGTGGAAACATCTGCTGCATGACCGCCCCGCCGTCTTGGAACTACCCAGCCTGTAGATTCACGCAAGCTTACCCAACATTCTTTTGCCACTTGTGAAATCTCGAAGGCTACATCGGATCCGGACTCCCCGCCACCTACGACAAGGACTCGTTTATCCTTAAAATCACTGGCATTTTTATAATCCCTAGAATGTGAATAAGAAACTTTGGTAAGTTCCTTCTGCCATTCAGGATATTTAGGAACATTATTGTTCCCTATTGCCAGAATAAGGCGTTTGGTTTCTATTAATTCCCCGGATGCCAGTCGAATCTGCCAGTGGTCTTCTTCAATTGAAACCACTTCCGCTACTTTACTACTGTACCGTATGTGTTCTTTCACCCCAAAATGACCGGCATAGGAATTCCAATAGGAAACGGCTTCATCCTTGCTCCAAAAGTGATGATCCATACCTTCACCAACCCAGAAATCCGAAAACATGCTAAAAGTAACAGAAGATGTTAATATAAGATTGTCATACCCATTGGAGAAAACCCCTCCCAGCGTATCAGACTGTTCCAAACACAAAACATTCTTTATCCCTTTTTCCAGAAGTTCTTTAACGGCAACTATTCCCCCTGGTCCTGCTCCAATTACTACACAGTTATACATTTTTTATGGTATTATATTTTCAATTATTAAATCGACCGATTCAAAAAGAGGAAGAAGGTCTTCATCAATATCTTTCTTTCGAATTGTATCATAAACATGCCCCAGACTATATTCCGGAGGCAAGACTTCAATTATCTTGGTATATAGGAATTGATCTCCGGAAGAAATCTCTATCTGAATATTTGAAATCAAGGCTATACTATGTTCTTCATCAGTCATGAAGGCATTTTTTATCCAATCCGGCAATCTCACGGGTAATTTTCCTATAATTTTCTTTTTGTAATCAATTTTGGACTGCTGCAGGGTTTTCCCCAACAATCCTCCGTCCAGGATAAGTCTATGGACAGCACTAATTGGTTGGTGATCTGTGTTATAAAACCTAACCACGCCTACCGTTCTTGAAACGCCCTTTTTATCCTTAAGATGAACAATTCTTATTTTATCATCCTGGCGAATAATTTCACACTCAACGGGGCCATATAGTTTCTCAAGTGTGGAGGTATGCAGGGTATTGGTATCCATATAGTCTATAGCAATAATCTTAATTATACTCTTGGTATTTCCTATAAGAGCTAAGAGAACATTCCTCTTCTTCTTAAAATATAAATGACTAAAATACAGAAAAATCAGAAATGAGTCTTATTTAATTATCAGAGTCATTTCATTTTGGATTATTCCAAATTATCATGGAATCCTTTTCTGTTTATTACTCCTTAATCATAATTCAAAAAGGCAAATCTTCTATACTATATTTGACAAATCTTCTCTAGACACCTGTTTATCAAAAGAGCAGTTATCGGCTTATAGTGGAAAAATGGGAGTTTTTAAAACTCAAAGTAAGTCAATGGAAAACCTATTACAACAGGGAATGAGTTATTTCAACAAGAAAATAAAGTAATTGATTTGCCGGACTTCGCCCGACCCAGATCCTGACTGAAAGTTGTCTATTTCTAAATTCGTAAATTGGGCGAGATTCGAAACGATATAATATGAAAGCATTCAAAATCAAAAGTCTTACACTATGTGTAAGTCTCGTGGTCACAATGATATTTACTACCGAAACTAATGCTCAAGTTATGGAAAATGCAAATTTCCAGGCTGGGATCACGGCATATCAAGCCAACAACCTGCCACTGGCTTATAAAGAGTTTCTCACAGCTGCAAAGGACGGCCACGCCGATTCCCAATTCAATGTGGCTTTGATGTATGAGCAAGGTATAGGTGTAAGTAAGGATGAGAAGGAAGCCGTTGTTTGGTATGGTAAATCTGCCGCTCAGGGGAATGCTGCTGCACAATTCAATCTAGGGGTGCTCTATGAAAATGGTCGTGGCACCAAGATTGATTATGTAAAAGCCAATGAATTGTATCGTAAAGCTTCTGCGCAGGGAGATCCGCTGGCCATTGGTAATCTAGGCATGCTCTATGTGCGGGGCCAGGGTGTGAAAGAAAACAAGGTTGCTGGCGTGGCGCTGCTCCTGGTTTCGGCTGCCATGGATCCCTCGCCCCAAAACCATGCTAAACAAAATATTTCAACTACTCAAGGCCTGACGACTGAAATGATTACAGAAGCCCAGACGCTCGCCCAGGAATTTAGTACTGCCAAAAACCTGTTGGTGCCGTTGGATAATTATTTGAAGAGATGAGAGCAAAGCATCACAAATGAATTATACCCCTTTTATTCAGGATATTCTACTCTGAGATGGTAGATATTGGTCAATTTTTGTTTAAGTACCTTCTTTATCATTTCAATCTCTTTAAATGTAATATTGGCATTTAAAAATTGATTCCCATTCATCTGGCCGGTAATGATCTTCTCTACAAATTCATCAATAATTTGATATGTCGGATTATTTAAACTTTTGGAGGCTGCCTCTACCGAATCTGCCATCATCAAAATAGCTGTTTCCTTAGAAAATGGGATGGGTCCCGGATATCTAAAATCTGATTCCTTCACAGGATCATCCAATTCCTGCTGCTTTTTATAGAAGTAATACACGAAGGTGGTTCCGTGATGTGTTCTTATAAAATCGATTACCCTGTCCGGTAAATTGTACTTCCGGGCAAGTTCAATTCCTTCAATCACATGATTGATAATTATCCTGGCACTTTCTTTAGGATCCAGATCATCATGCGGATTTATACTGGTTACCTGGTTTTCAGTAAAATAGGTGGGATTGTTCATTTTACCAATATCATGATATAATGCCCCTACCCTAACCAGCATCGCATTTGCACCAATTTCATTTGCGGAAGCTTCGGCTAGATTCGCAACCTGAAGTGAATGATGAAAGGTTCCCGGAGCCTTATTGGAGAGCTCCTTCAACAACTTGGAATTTGTATCGGACAATTCGAGCAGGGAAACATCCGAGACCATACCAAACATTTTCTCATAGATGTAGATAAGTGGTTGAGCAAAAAGAGTTAACATGCCATTTAAAACGAAAAATCCGAATGTGTACCAGTTCACATTATCCAGGTTGCCCTCATGAATAATATGAAAAGCAAAATAGCCAATGATATAGATAAGGGTTATCTGCCCTACAGAAATAAACAAATTGGCCCGTTTATAGAGTTCAGATACCGTTAGAATGGTGACAATCCCTGCTATAATCTGAAGGAAAATATACTCAAAGCTGTTGGGAACCACAAAGCCTAAAATAAGTACGGTTAAGACATGTACAAAAAGTCCAAGTCGCGCATCAAAAAATGTTTTCAGAATTAAGGGCATTATACACAGAGGTACCACAAAAACATAAGCCTCATTGTATTTTACCACAAGGGTGGTTATAAATACCATGAGTAAAATATTAAAGAAAATAAAGGTCACTTTTACGTTATTCCTAAAAACTTCGGGCCTGTATTTTTTGAGAAACAAAAACAGCATCATAAGCACGAGTGCAACTAGAATAGTGTAACCGAAGAGGATAAAATAGTAGTTGTTTTCAGTCCATAGTTCCGATTCATATTCCGCTTTTAAGGACTCCAGTATTTTCAAATTCTCCGCCTCTACTACCTCTCCCCTTGCAATAATTAGTTTACCTTCATCTACATTACCTCTTGTTAGAGAGATTTCAGAAATAGCTTCTTCCAATTCTCTTTTGGTGAGCACCTCGTCATAAGAAACATTGGGTTGTAATACATCAAAAAAAAGTGTTTTAAAGTCAGAGTCATAATTTCCAAGCCTCTTGTCTTTTAGCATCCTGGTAATTGAGTCACCCAAAGTTTCCATTCTGTAAAGTGCATCAGATTGCAAACGCCTTGCTTCGTTATCTTTTAAAAGGTACAGGCTGTTTTTGGAAATTTGATCATCAACATTTTGTATAATTCCGTAAGTATATACGGAATCAAGAAACTCCTTCCCCACTTCTTCTAAAATACGCCTTGATCTGTTACTAAATTTTTCAGCGCTAAAAACAAGTGGAAATTTATCTGCAAAAACCTGGTAGGCTTCCGTAGCAACTATTATGTCATATCTATAATAATCTACCTGATCTCTTTCAATCGCATTTCTTTCTTCGGTAATTTCATCGGCTGTTTTCTTAATGGAAAAGTCGAAGGGTGCATAAAGATTTTCATACTGCCATGGCTTACCCTTCTGAAATTCATATTTGAACTTACCCCCTCTTGGGAAGAAAAATACAATACAGGCTATGGATATAACATAGAGTATATACTTATAAATAAGTGATTGGTTTTTATAAACGCCGTCTAAGGTTTTCCCCATAGTAGAAAGTATCTTCTTCAAAAATAGAAAATAATAGCATTATCGATTGCCTTTTAGAGACTAAACACAATGCATTGCACATTAATTTATTAATTTCGCGTAATTAATGGATTTTCATATGAAAGAGGTTGTTATTGTATCTGTAGCCAGAACACCTATTGGCAGTTTTATGGGTTCTTTATCCACTATTCCGGCTCCAAAGTTAGGAGCTATTGCAATAAAAGGTGCCCTGGATAAAATAAGTCTGAGCCCAAATGAGGTAGATGAAGTACTCATGGGCAATGTTGTACAGGCGGGAACCGGACAGGCTCCTGCAAGACAGGCCGCTATATTTGCCGGGATCCCCGATACTGTTCCTTGTACTACAATAAATAAAGTCTGTGCATCGGGAATGAAAGCCGTAATGCAGGCGGCACAGTCTATTGCGTTGGGTGATACCTCTGTGGTTATTGCCGGAGGGATGGAGAATATGAGCCTGATACCACATTATGTTCATATGAGAACAGGTCAGAAATTTGGGCCTTCAACGCTGCTAGATGGCATGCAAAAAGATGGTTTGGTTGACGTTTATGACCAGAATGCCATGGGAGTATGCGCAGATGCCTGTGCAGTTGAACACGATTTCAGCAGGGAGGATCAGGATAACTTTGCCATCCAATCCTATAAACGATCTGCCGAGGCCTGGAAATCGGGAAAATTTACCGATGAAGTTGTTCCGGTTGAAGTACCTCAACGACGGGGTGAACCAATCATTGTTGGCGAGGATGAAGAATTTAAAAATGTTAAATTAGATAAGATACCTGCGCTACGACCAGCATTCACAAAAGACGGTACGGTTACCGCTGCTAATGCATCAACTATTAATGATGGTGCAGCCGCCCTGGTCTTAATGAGTGCCGAAAAGGCCAAAGAAATGGGTTTAAAGCCAATAGCGACTATTAAAAGTTATGCAGATGCAGCCCAGGAACCAAAGTGGTTCACAACTGCACCAGCCAAAGCACTTCCGAAAGCTATTGCCAAAGCGGGAATTTCCTTAGATGACGTCGATTATTTTGAATTTAATGAGGCGTTTGCAGTTGTTGGTCTGGCCAATATGAAACTATTAAAACTCAATGATAGTAATGTAAATGTGAATGGTGGTGCGGTCTCCCTTGGACATCCCTTAGGATGCTCCGGGGCACGGATAGTGATTACATTATTAAGTGTTTTAAAACAAAATGATGGCAAAATAGGAGCTGCGGCTATCTGCAATGGTGGAGGTGGTGCTTCAGCAATTATTTTGGAAAGAAATTAATTTTCGCGGCAACGGTAGCCTATGTATCACGGTATTTGTCACCTTAATATTGTACCAATTAGAATTCTTGCAGAAGATTCCAGCGAGATGGTGACTCAACTACTTTATGGTGATCATTTTAAAATCCTGGAAAAAAGAAAGTTTTGGAGTAAAATTCGCGATGCCTATGATGGTTCTGAAGGGTGGATACGCAACAATCAATTTGTTCCAATTGAAAAATCAGATTACCAATCCCTAAAGAATTCAGGGGAATATAAATTCTCATCAGATCTGGTATCTTTTGTTAATGATGAGAAGAAGGTAATGATTCCAATAGTGCTTGGTTCCTCTGTTAAAAGTGTAAAATTACTAACACATCAATTTGACGGGGCCTCAATAAATGGCAAAAAGGGAAAATCCAATTTGATTGTTACTGCGCTTTACTATTTGAATGCACCCTATTTATGGGGAGGAAAAACACCTTTTGGAATAGATGCTTCCGGCTTCACACAAATGTCTTACAAAATAAATGGTTATCCCTTATTAAGGCGCGCAGAAGAACAAGCTACTCAGGGTGAAGCCTTGAGTTTTATTGAAGAAAGCGAACCGGGTGACCTTGCGTTTTTTGACGACAATGAGGGACAGATAAATCATGTAGGTCTTATAATGCAGGATAATTTTATCATCCATGTGTTCGGTAAAGTAAGAATTGACAGATTGGACCACACTGGTATCTTCAATACAGAACAAAGAAAATATACCCATAAGTTAAGGGTAATAAAAAAGATCATATAAAAAACCCTGACAACTAGTTTGCCAGGGTTTTTTTATTGGAAATATAAACTAAATTATTCTCCAAGTAATTTCTTAATTCTCATGAAATTTTCAGTGTCTCCCAAAGCACCGTAAATATTCTTAAGTTGTGTAAGCACACTCTGATTGTCTGGTTTCAATTTATAAGCCTCTTCCAAAATACCGGCAGCTTCCCTAAAAAGATCATCTTTCTGCTTCTTTAATTCTTCATAACGTGCTATATCCGCTTTAGAATTACCTAAACTATTCATTTCATCAATCAGTCCATTGCCCTCATCTACATACGTTGTTGAAAGATTCAATTGCGCATTCACATATCCAGGATCTACCTCCAAGGCTTTTCTGTATGCCTTACGAGCTTCCTCAATATTGCCTTGTTCCATGTTAATTACACCTATATTATATTGCAAATCCGCATTATCCGGTGCCATTGCAGCCGCTTCCGCCATCAGTGATTTGAACTTATCTTTATCGCCCAATTTATAATGCAAATTAGCTTCATTCAGGACCAAATTTACATCGTCAGGATTGTTTGCTCTGGCGTCAGCAAAGGCAGCAAGTGCTTTATCGTCCTGACCCAATTGTGAATAAATCAAAGCCATATTTTTAACTATTTCGGCTTGCTTTGAAGGAGATTTTTCATCCTTAGGGTCTTTATAAGAACCAGACTTTACCATCAAATCTCTTTGAGTTTTTTCCATTATCTCCTCCTGGCCAGTTGCTACATTAGTAGCCTTATAAACTACACCGCTGCCGTCATAATTAATATTTTTTAATTCCTCGTAATAACTTAAAGCCTTTTCATAAAGCCCTCCGTTAACGGCACTACTTGCGGCATAATATAAATAAATAGTATCTTTTGGACTAAGTGTATAACTTAAATACAGCTTATCTGCCGCCTTCTCGTATTCCTTATTTCCATTATCTTCTACAGCAGAATTAACCAAATCGGCTGTTATAGCAGCCAGACGCTGATTTGTTTCGTCAGCATGCTTTCCTTTGGGACCTTCAATGCTCAGGACTTTATTAAAAGAACTGATTGCTTCGTCAAAAGCATCGTTATCTCCCTTCTTGGCAAGATCTGCATAGGTTTTACCTCTAAGAAAGAAATAGTCTGCCTGGACTTTTTCATCCGCTCCACTAATCATTCCCTGAATTCCATCTAATGATGTTTTTGCTGAGGCTGCATCACCAGATTTTAAAGCTTTTTCAGCGGCTTTGAGTTCCGCTTTCTGCGAAAATCCGCTTAGTGCACAGCACATAACGGTTATAATTAAAAGTTTAGTTTTCATTTTAACGTAAATTATATTAGTGTTTATTTATTAATCTTTTTCGGTTTCCGTGTTATCTTTATCAATAGCCGTGCCATCTTCAGTCTCGACTTCTATATCCATTATATCAACTTCCTCCAGATTATCCTCATCCTTCATTACTTTGGCGACTGCTGCTATAGAGTCAGTTTCTTTCAGGTTGATCAACTTAACACCTTGAGTGGCCCTACCCATAATACGCAGGTCATCAACACTCATCCTTATGGCTATACCAGATTTATTAATGATCATTAAGTCATCAGAATCAGAAACATTTTTAATGGCCACCAGACCCCCCGTTTTATCGGTAATTGAGATGGTCTTCACACCTTTACCTCCTCTATTGGTAATCCTGTAATCATCAATACTGGATCTTTTACCATAGCCATTCTTCGAGACCACTAATATTTCGTCATCAAAATTATTTACAGATACCATGCCTATTACCTCGTCACTTTCATTCGCCAATCTTATGCCACGGACACCAGAAGCATTACGTCCCATAGGTCTGGTCTTACTTTCTTCAAACCTGATAGCCTTACCGGATTTAAGCCCTAGCAAAATCTGACTTGTACCGGTGGTTAGTTTGGCTTCTAAAAGTTCATCATCTTCTCTTATGCTAATTGCAATAATTCCATTTTGGCGTGGCCTGGAATACTGTTCTAATGAGGTTTTTTTAACTGTACCTTTTTTCGTAGCCATAATTACATAATGGCCATTCACGTATTCCTCATCCTTTAAATCTCTGGTACAAATAAATGCTTTTACCTTATCATCCTGTTCAATATTCACCAGGTTTTGTATGGCTCTGCCCTTCGATGTTCGGCTACCTTCCGGAATTTCATAGACCCGCATCCAGAAACACTTTCCCTTTTGGGTAAAGAACAGCATATATTGATGGTTTGTACCAACAAAAAGATGCTCAAGGAAATCCTCAGTCCTCGTTGAGGAGGCTTTTTGCCCTACTCCACCTCTGTTCTGTGTTTTATATTCACTTAGCGGAGTCCTTTTTATGTAACCTGCATGCGAAATTGTGATTACTACCTGTTCGTCAGGTATCATATCCTCTATACTCAGGTCGCCCCCGGCAAAATTTATTTCTGATCTTCTTGCGTCCCCATAGCGTTCTTTAACATCGAGAAGTTCATCCTTTATGATCTGCATTCTACGATCTTTATTAGCAAGAATGTCCTTTAAGTCGGCAATTGTCTTAATAACCTCATCGTATTCAGAGCGCAATTTATCTTGTTCAAGACCTGTAAGCTGTCGCAGACGCATTTCTACTATAGCCTTGGCCTGAACTTCAGATAATTTAAATCTTTTAATAAGGTTTTCTCTGGCATCATCTGCATTTGAAGACGCTCTAATGATAGCGATAACTTCATCAATATTATCAGAGGCAATAATTAATCCTTCCAATATATGAGCCCTGTCTTCCGCTTTTTTCAAATCAAAAGTGGTACGTCTCACCACCACCTCATGACGGTGCTCAACAAAATAATGAATGATCTCTTTTACATTAAGCAATTTGGGTCTTCCATTTACCAGAGCTATATTATTTACACTGAAGGACGACTGCAGCGCAGAATATTTGTATAATGTATTAAGAACAATATTAGGAATGGCATCCCTTTTAAGGATATATACAATGCGCATTCCCTTTCTATCAGACTCATCCCTGATTGATGCTATTCCATCTATCTTTTTATCATTGACCAAATCGGCAGTTTTTTTAATCATGTCTGCCTTATTGACTTGATACGGAATCTCCGTGACAATTATACATTCCCTGCCCTGAACTTCTTCAAACGTGGCCTTGGCTCTCATAACAACCCTGCCACGTCCGGTATGAAAAGCTTCTCTTACACCGTCATAACCATATATGATCCCCCCTGTAGGAAAGTCGGGAGCTTTAATGTGTGTTATTAACTCATCAATCTCTATATCATTATTATCAATATATGCGATAGTTCCGTCTACCACCTCTGAAAGGTTGTGTGGAGGCATATTAGTTGCCATTCCCACTGCAATACCTGAGGCTCCATTTATCAATAAATTTGGTATTCTGGTAGGAAGAACTGTTGGTTCTTTAAGGGAATCATCAAAATTAAGTTGGTGATCCACGGTGTCTTTATCAATATCTGCCAACATCTCATCCGCAATCTTTCGCATACGGGCTTCCGTATATCTCATTGCCGCAGGACTATCGCCATCTACTGATCCAAAATTACCCTGTCCGTCAATTAACATGTATCTAAGACTCCATTCCTGAGCCATCCTCACCATACTATCATAAACAGAGGTGTCACCATGCGGGTGATATTTACCTAATACTTCCCCGACGATCCTTGCAGATTTTTTGTGGGAACTTGAAGAACGAACGCCTAAGTCGTGCATACCGTATAAAACTCTCCTGTGAACCGGCTTTAGACCATCCCTGACATCGGGAAGGGCACGTGACACAATGACCGACATTGAATAGTCAATGTAAGCTGATTTCATTTCATCTTCAATGTTGATAGGGATCAATTTTTCTCCTTCAGCCATATAAAAATCTTATTGCTTTATTGTGATTAAAATATCATGCCAATATACGCAAAATCATAGCTTACAAAGCAAGTTCAAAGCAGTTTATTAAAGAATTTATTAACACATCCCGATAGCCATTTCGTTAATAATTAGGATGTTAATTTTTTTGTAAATCCGTGTTTTTTTCGTCATTTAGTCCAAGTTTGTCGAATATAGGTACGGTATTTGTCGTTCTTAAGAATAGATTTACTAATTTTATTACTGAATAAGAAAATTTTATGGATGATAATTTTTCACCTAGAGTAAAAGATGTAATTGCTTACAGCAAGGAAGAAGCATTAAGACTTGGCCATGATTTTATTGGTACCGAGCATTTAATGCTGGGATTGCTGCGCGATGGAAATGGAAAAGCAATTAGTATTCTGGATGCACTCGATGTGGATCTGGATCACTTAAGGCGCAAAGTGGAAATTTTGAGTCCGGCCAATCCAAATACCGGAGGTATTCAAAAAGACAAAAAAAATCTTCATCTGACAAGACAGGCAGAACGTGCATTAAAAACCACATTCCTGGAAGCAAAATTATTTCAAAGTTCTTCAATAAATACTGCACATCTACTATTGTGTATCCTAAGAAACGAAAACGATCCAACCACAAAATTACTCCACAAGCTTAAAGTGGATTATGATGGAGTGAAAGATCAGTTTAAATCCATGATCACCAGTGAGGACGATTATATTGATTCTCCTGCAGCAGAATCATTTCCCAGTGATTCCGATGAGCCTGTAGAAGGCAAGGAAGGATCTTTTGGAGGAGCTTCCAGTCAAAAAGGAAGCAAAAAATCCAAAACTCCTGTTTTGGATAATTTTGGAAGAGATTTAACCCGACTTGCAGAAGATAACAAATTAGATCCTGTTGTTGGACGGGAGAAAGAAATTGAACGTGTTTCTCAGATACTTAGCAGAAGAAAGAAAAATAATCCACTTCTTATAGGAGAACCTGGTGTTGGTAAAAGTGCAATTGCCGAAGGTTTAGCGCTGAGAATTATTAACAAGAAGGTATCACGTATCCTTTATAACAAGAGGGTAGTTACGTTAGATCTTGCTTCACTGGTTGCCGGTACAAAATATCGTGGACAGTTTGAAGAGCGGATGAAAGCCGTAATGAACGAGCTGGAAAAGAATGATGAAGTAATTCTGTTTATAGATGAGATCCATACCATTGTAGGAGCAGGAGGCGCAACAGGTAGTTTAGATGCTTCAAATATGTTTAAACCGGCTTTGGCAAGGGGAGAAATTCAATGTATTGGAGCAACTACACTTGATGAATACAGACAGTATATCGAAAAAGACGGTGCACTTGAAAGACGATTCCAAAAAGTAATGGTAGAGCCGACTACAGTGGAGGAAACCATTGAAATATTAATGAATATTAAAGGGAAATACGAAGATCATCATAATGTAAATTATACGGATGAAGCCATAATCGCCTGTGTTAAGCTGACTAACAGATATATGACCGACAGGTTTTTACCAGATAAGGCCATAGATGCTTTGGACGAATCTGGTTCTCGGGTACATATTATAAACATGGATGTTCCAAAACAAATTCTTGAATTGGAAAATCAGTTGGAAGATGTGCGTGAATTAAAGAATAGTGTGGTTAAGAAGCAGCGCTATGAGGAAGCCGCTAAGCTCAGGGATGATGAAAAAAGACTTGAAAAGGAACTGTCTATTGCACAGGAAAAGTGGGAAGAAGACAGTAAACTTCACCGTGAAACCGTTAGCGAGGAAAATGTCGCCGATGTAGTATCTATGATGAGTGGAATCCCCGTAAATAAAATAGCACAGACTGAAAGCAATAAACTTGCTGAACTGCCAAATCTTATAAAAGGGAATGTAGTTGGACAAGATGAAGCTGTTGCCAAAGTCGCCAAAGCCATTCAACGAAACAGGGCTGGTCTGAAAGATCCGAATAAGCCTATAGGTTCATTCATTTTCCTTGGACAGACAGGGGTTGGTAAAACCCAGTTAGCCAAAGTGTTAGCTCAAGAACTTTTTGATTCTGAAGATGCATTGATTCGCATTGATATGAGCGAGTATATGGAAAAATTTGCCATCTCCAGATTGGTAGGTGCCCCTCCCGGCTATGTCGGTTACGAGGAAGGCGGACAATTAACTGAAAAAGTTAGGCGCAAACCTTATTCTGTAATTCTTTTGGATGAAGTTGAAAAAGCACATCCTGATGTTTTTAACATGTTACTTCAGGTATTGGATGATGGTTTCTTAACAGATAGTTTAGGTCGTAAAATTGATTTTAGAAATACGATCATTATAATGACATCGAATATTGGTGCCCGCCAACTTAAGGATTTTGGACAAGGGGTTGGTTTCGGTACAGCTGCAAAAAAATCGCAGGAGCATAATCATCATAAGAGTGTGATTGAAAATGCGCTTAAAAAAGCTTTTGCACCAGAGTTTCTGAACAGGATAGATGATGTTGTTGTATTTAATCCATTGGAGCGCAAACATATTCACAAGATTATTGATATTGAATTAGATAAGCTTTTTGAAAGAATAAAGGATATTGGATACGATCTGAATTTAACTGATAAGGCAAAAGATTACATTGCCGATAAAGGTTTTGACAAGCAATATGGTGCCCGACCTTTAAAAAGAGCAATCCAGAAGTATATTGAAGATGCCCTGGCGGAAGAAATTGTAAATTCAAAACTCGAAGAGGGGGATAGTATTTATATGGACTTGGATGAAAAGAAAGATGAGCTGTCTATTAAGATAAAAAAATCCAAGAAGGGCTCCAAAGCATAGCAAAATGTAAGAATTTAGTTATAAAGGAATCAAGTTATTTGGTTCCTTTTTTTATATCCCTGTATTACAACAAGTAAGAATAAGAATACAGTTTCAACTTGGTATAAACCATATAAACGATATATACGCTTTTGATCTAATATTTTTCGGAAAACTTACCCAAGCACATACTTTCGTTTTAGACACACTAAACTATATGAAATGAAAGTCGGACCGGCTAAGAAAAAAATTATAGTTAAAGAATATAACTTAGATATTGGCACCGTTCAGGTATTCAAAAATCATATGGTTGTTATCTTTGACGAAGGGGCAACACTTACCCTGGAAAGGGCTTATCAAATTATAGGAATTTCAGAGATACATTTCAGAGATATAAACTTTGGCATTATTAGTCTCAGAAAAAATTCTTATGCCGTTGATCCCACTATTTACAGCTATTTAAGGGAGTTAAAAAATCTTAAAGCATTTGCTATTGTTTCCGTTAAGGAGGTAGATATGCATAACTTTAAAATTGAAAAACTCTTCTACAAAAAGCCAATGAAATTTTACATTGATTATAACAATGCACTTGCGTGGGTGCAAAGAAGAGTTAGAAAGAAGTAGAACTAGTTCTCATTGGATTCTTTTTCAACATCTGTTGGTGGTATATTAAACAGATCAATATAAGCACGACCAATAGCATTGATTATTGCTGTTGCCGTTAGCGCCTGGTATCCTAAGTTTTCAATTGCTATATCTCCTGCCCTCCCGTGAAGGTATACTCCAAAAATAGCTGCTATTAAAGGTTCATACTTCTGAGCAATTAATGATGTTATTACACCTGTCAGTACATCCCCGCTTCCTGCAGTGGCCATCCCTGGATTTCCCGTAGTATTTATATATCCTTTTTCGTTATAGATCACTATCGTATGAGCATCTTTGAGTACCAGGATGCAGTCGTATTTTTTAGAGAATTCCCTGGCTTTGTGAAGTTTATCAAAATCATTCTCCCAATTACCTAACAAACGCTTCAATTCTCCCGGATGGGGAGTAAGTATCGTTTTTGGAGGAAGTTTTTTCAATAGCGCTTTGTTCCCGGAAATTATATTAATACCATCAGCATCAATGACCATTGGATATTCAGTTTTTCCTAAAAACTCTGTGAACGCTTGCTGCGTACTTTTGGAAGTTCCCAGTCCAATTCCCACACCTATTACGTTGGGCTCTATGTTCAAAGAAATATTAGTGATTTCTTTTTCTCCCTGGTCTGTAATAACCATAATTTCAGGTAATGAACTTTGTAATGGTATATATCCGCATTGGGGTATATAGGCCGAAACCAATCCACTCCCAGAGGTAATACAGGCCCTGGAAGCAAGGGAAACAGCACCAATTTTTCCATAGCTGCCGCCAAGAATCAATGCATGCCCATATGTACCTTTATGTGAAAATTTTTCCCTTGGAATGTAATATTTCAAAACTTCATTTTTACCAATAAGTTCAAAGGTGGCCTCGGTTTGCTCAGTATATTTTTGAGACAATCCAATATTCAAAATTTCCCATTGGTTGGAGAATTTTCCGGTATCCGGTAAGAAAAATATAAGTTTTGGAAACTGAAAACTCAGAACATAATTCGCTTTCACCACCGCTTCTGAATTTTTTACAGCCTGATCTAGAAACAAGCCCGACGGGACATCAACTGAAACGACAAAAGCATTTGAATTATTAAGATGCTGCACAAGCCCCTCAACCCACTGATCCGGTGATCTGTTTAGCCCAATCCCGAAAATAGCATCAATAATAATATCTTCAGAATCTAATGAAGGGAGTTCAGAATCCTGGTTAATAAAGTTTGGCCAAATCTTACGGTCCTTTAACCGTTCTAAATTAGTCAAAAAATCATGAGACCTCTTCTCGCTATAGTTTACTACAAATACTTCAAAATTGTAACCATGTTCACCTAAATGCCGTGCCAGAGCTAATCCATCGCCCCCGTTATTTCCAATCCCACAGAACAATTTAATTTTAACCTGAGCACCCTGTAACCTATGATGAAGCCAGCTAAAAAGCTGAAGGGATGCCCTTTCCATAAGTGCGTCACTTGTGATATCCTGATCTTCAATTGTGAATTGGTCGGCTGCGTATATCTGTTTGGCTGTAAATATCTTCATTTCCCTATTAAAGGTAAGATTTTTAGGTTTCTATTATTTAGTGACAACAATACTTGAAATAGGTATTCCTATTCCTAGTGCTAATTACAAATTCTACTGTATACCAACGAATTACCCTAAATCAGGCAATTTTTTGTAAAAATATTTCAAAAAAATTGATGACTTCGCAAAAATAGCATGAATTATTTGATAAGGGGCTCAAAAGTCATACTTTTGAATTCTCATAATAGACATTATGAAAAGCATATCGGACATAAATAAAATGGCTTCATCCCATACAAACCAGCACCAATTTGCTGCTAACATCACCACTACTACCCCATAGGGGTAAGATTCTACATATACGTCCGTATCCATTTATATTCAGTAGCAACACCTGTATAAATCAAGCAATTAATAATATAGTATAATGAAAGTTTTAAAATTTGGTGGTACTTCAGTAGCCAATGCACAAAATATAAGGAAGGTTCAGGGTATCGTCAAAAATTTGGAGGCTAACAAGATCGTGGTCGTAGTATCGGCTCTTGGGGGAATTACAGACCTACTTTTAAAGACGGTTGATTTAGCATCAACACAGGATGAATCCTATAAAGAAAGTCTTAAAGAAATTGAAGACAGGCATATAAAGACCATAAAAGAACTCATTCCAATTCAATTACAAAGTGCTATTTTAAGCAAGGTAAAAAGCGAACTAAACACCCTGGACACCTTAGCAGAGGGTGCATTTCTAATTGCTGAAAAAACCCCACAGTTAACGGACAAGATTGTTAGTTTTGGCGAGCTTTTATCGTCCTTTATTATTAGCGAATTCTTTGTCTCAGCGGGTATGAATGCAGCATTTAAGGATAGTCGGGAACTGATCAAAACTGACGACACTTATGGAAAGGCTGCTGTGGATTTTGTAAATACTAATAATAACTGCAATTCGTTTTTTTCCAAGACTAAAAATAGAATAACGGTTATTCCGGGATTTATTTCTTCATCAGCCAAAGGTAATCCCACAACCTTAGGCAGAGGTGGTTCTGATTATTCTGCGGCCGTAGTGGCTAGTGCAATAGATGCAGAAGAATTGCAAATATGGACGGACGTAAGCGGAATGTATACAGCCAATCCAAGAATAGTAAAACAGGCAAAATCAATTCCACAGATCTCCTATGAAGAGGCCATGGAATTATCCCATTTTGGAGCTAAAGTACTCTATCCTCCTACCATACAGCCTGTCTTATCCAAAAACATACCTATCCTTATTAAAAATACTTTTGCACCCGAAGATCAAGGTACATTGATTGCTAAAAATGAGAACACCCAGGGCAAATCTGTTAGGGGTATCAGTAATGTTGAACATATTACCCTTCTTTCTTTGGAAGGTCCCGGAATGATTGGGATACCGGGTATTTCAAAGCGATTTTTTGAGGTCCTTTCCCAGACAGGTATCAGTGTGGTTCTTATTACCCAGGCATCCTCGGAACATTCAATTTGTGTTGGCATATCGGATGTAGATGCAGCAATTGCAGAATCACTCGTAAATAAGGCCTTTGAATATGAAATAGCCACACATAAAATAAAACCGGTTTTGGTGGAAAGTGAGCTCGCCATAATTGCATTGGTAGGTGATAACATGAAAAGCCATCAGGGGTTAAGCGGCAAAATGTTTAGTACCTTGGGTAAAAACAATGTAAATATAAGGGCCATAGCACAAGGGGCATCTGAACGAAATATTTCTGCAGTAATAAAAAAAGATGACGTTAAAAAGGCGCTAAATACATTACATGAGGAGTTCTTCGAAGAAAATATTAAGCAATTAAACATCTATGTAATGGGTGTTGGAAATGTAGGCTCGAGATTTATTAAACAAATCCAAAAACAGAAAAAATACCTCAAAGAAATTCTAAAGTTAAATCCAAGGGTGATTGGATTATCTAATTCCAGGACTATGATTTTTGATGAAGATGGTATTCCATTAGAAAATTGGGATGAGCTTCTGGCAAAAGGCAAAAAAGCCGATAGAACAGCGTTTTTAAATACTGTTCTGAAGTATAACTATCGCAATAGCATTTTTGTTGATAATACAGCTAGTGAAACTATAGCTAATACTTATCCTGATTATTTAAAGCAAAGTATTTCGGTAGTTACCTGTAATAAAATTGCATGTTCTTCGGACTACAAAAAATATAGTGATCTGAAAGAGCTTTCAAGGGAATATAATGCACCATTTCTATTTGAAACTAATGTAGGGGCCGGATTACCGATAATAGACACTTTAAAGCATTTGATAGCTTCGGGAGATAAAATTAATAAAATACAAGCTGTACTTTCCGGCAGCCTGAATTTTGTTTTTAATAATTTCAACGACAAGACTACCTTTCATGATGTTGTTAAAAGGGCTCAGGAAGAAGGTTATACCGAACCGGACCCAAAAATAGACCTAAGTGGGGTTGATGTAATGCGAAAGATTTTAATCCTGGCAAGAGAAAGTGGTTATGTCCTGGACATTGAAGATATAAAGAACAACGCATTTTTGCCAGAGGAAAGTCTTGCTACAGGCAATAATGATGAATTCTACGCTTCACTTGCTACCCATGAGGAATCGTTTCAGAAATTATATGATAAAGCGGTATCTTCTGGTAGCAAGCTTAAATATGTTGCGGAATTTAAAAATGGTAAAGCAAGTGTTGGCTTAGAACAGATCCCTGAAGGTCATGACTTTTATAATTTGGAAGGAAGCGACAATATCGTTCTTTTTTATACTGAAAGATACCCAAATCAACCATTGATCATAAAAGGAGCCGGAGCCGGGGCCGATGTTACGGCATCCGGAATTTTTGCAGATATAATTAGAATAGGAAATTTTTAATCAAATGAATAGTATTAAGGTTTTTTGTCCTGCTACCATAGCTAATATCTCGTGTGGATTTGATGTCCTTGGGTTAGCACTGGATGCAATAGGGGATGAAATGATAGTACATAAGACAAATCAACCGGGTATTAATATCTCCAAAATAACAGGGCAAGCACTCCCTTTGGAAACTATGGATAACGTAGCTGGTGTGGCAGGATTAGCCTTATTGGCAGAAAGCGAATATTCTGGTGGATTTGAGATAGAAATACATAAAAAGATAAAAGCCGGAAGTGGAATTGGAAGTAGCGCGGCAAGTGCTGCAGGAGCTGTATGGGCTATGAATGAACTCCTGGAGAAACCATTTTCACCAATTGAACTGGTAAAATTTGCTATGCAAGGTGAGGCGTTAGCCAGTGGGGTAGCCCATGCGGATAACGTTGCACCCGCAATATATGGTGGATTTACCCTGGTGCGCAGTTATGAACCTCTGGATATTATTAAAATAAACACACCTCCGGGTCTGTACGCTACTGTTATTCATCCTCAGATTGAAGTAAAGACATCAGATTCAAGAAAAATACTTAAAACATCAATTTCTTTAAAAGATGGGATAAAACAATGGGGGAATGTTGGTGGACTTATTTCCGGGCTTTTCCTTGAGGATTATGACCTAATTGGCAGGTCTTTAGTAGACCATATAGTAGAGCCTATCCGCTCGATGTTAATACCCGGTTTCAGTGAAGTTAAATCCGAAACTATTAAAGCAGGAGCCTTAGGCACTGGTATTTCGGGTTCGGGGCCTTCCATTTTTGCCTTGAGTAAAGGAAAGGAAACTGCCGAAAGAGTGGCAAAAGCTATGAGAAATGTATATATCAATATTGGTGTAGATTATGACGTATATGTCTCAAAAATAAATACTAAAGGAATGCATAAAATATAATTTTGAATTTTACTTCCAAAAAACCGGCAAATGAAATTTTATAGCCTAAATAAAGAAGCTGCGGATGTATCGTTTAAAGAAGCTGTCATTAAGGGAATAGCTCCCGACAGAGGTTTATACTTTCCGAGGGAAATAAAACCGTTGTCACCATCTTTTTTTGAAAATATTGAAGATTTGACTGATCGTGATATTGCCTTTAAGGCAATAGAACAATTTGTAAGTGAAAGCATTCCGGAAAATAAATTAAAAGAGATCCTAAAGAGTGTATTAGATTTTCCTTTTCCAATTATTGAATTGGAGAAAAATGTGGCAACTTTAGAACTATTTCATGGACCCACCCTTGCGTTTAAAGATGTAGGAGCCAGATTTATGGCACATTGCCTTGGATATTTCTCAGAGGATCAGAGTAGTGAGGTGACTGTACTGGTTGCCACTTCCGGGGATACAGGTGGCGCGGTGGCTAATGGCTTTTTAGGTGTTAAAGGCGTTAATGTGGTTATTTTATATCCAAGTGGTAAAGTCAGTGATATCCAGGAACGGCAGTTAACCACTTTGGGGCAGAACATAACAGCCCTTGAAGTAAATGGGAATTTTGATGATTGCCAGAATATGGTAAAAACTGCCTTTTTAGATTCGGACCTGAAGGCAGAAATGCAATTAACTTCAGCAAACTCAATAAATGTGGCCAGGTGGTTACCACAAATGTTTTATTTTTTATTTACCTATAAACAGCTCAAAAGCAAGAAACAACCTATCGTTTTCTCTGTCCCTAGTGGTAATTTTGGAAATATCTGTGCCGGGATGGTTGCACAAAAACTAGGATTACCTGTTGCGCATTTTATTGCCGCGACAAATGTCAATGATACGGTACCACTTTTTATGCGTACTCAGGAGTATTCTCCCAAAATGTCAAAAGCTACTATATCTAATGCGATGGACATAGGTGACCCCAGTAATTTTATTCGGATAAGAAATCTGTATAAAAACAATTTCAATGAACTAAAAAGCAAACTGTCTTCGTATTCTTTTACTGATGAAGAAACGAAACAAGCCATACTTAGTATTTATAATTCATGTAATTACATTGCTGATCCTCATGGCGCTGTGGGTTATTTAGGCCTCAAGGAATATCAGAAAGATAAATCGGATACGTTTGGTGTATTTCTGGAAACAGCACATCCAGTTAAATTTTTAGACGTAGTTGAAGAAACTCTAAAATTGAAATTACCCATTCCTTCTCAAATTCAAAATGTCTTAGAAAAAAATAAAGTTTCCATCAAGATAGATACCTACGATGAACTTAAAAGTTATTTGTTAAACAATTAGGACATCTTATTTCCATAAGTCATAAAACATTGTGAAATCCAATTTAGCTATCTATTAATTTTCTATAAATTTGCGCAGCCAAAATTGATGAAATATGAAGAATACAGCACTGACTAAAACCCATGAAGCGCTCAATGCCAAAATGGTTCCTTTTGCCGGATATTTAATGCCGGTATCCTATGAAGGTGTTAATGCCGAACATGAAACGGTTAGAAAAGCTGTGGGCATCTTTGACGTTTCTCATATGGGAGAGTTCTTAATAGAGGGACCCAACGCTTTAGCGCTAATACAAAAAGTCACATCCAACGATGCTTCAAAACTTACGGTTGGAAAGGCTCAATACAGCTATTTTCCAAATGAATCTGGTGGTATTGTGGATGATCTTATTGTATACAGAGTAAAAGAAGAAGTTTATCTCCTCGTGGTGAATGCCTCTAATATTCAAAAAGATTGGAATCATATTTCTCAATACAATAAAAACATAGGGGCCAACCTTAGGAATATATCAGAAAACTACTCATTATTGGCAATCCAAGGCCCAAAAGCAGTAGAATCCATGCAGTCTTTAACATCTGTAGATCTGTCGGCAATTAAGTTCTATAATTTTGTGGTTGGCGACTTCGCAGGGATAGAACACGTTATCATTTCAGCAACGGGATACACAGGTTCAGGGGGATTTGAAATCTACTGTAAAAACGAGGAAGTAAAGCAAATTTGGGATAATGTTCTGGAAGCAGGAGCAGATTATGGTATTAAACCAATTGGTTTGGCTGCAAGGGATACTCTTAGATTAGAAATGGGATATTGTTTATATGGTAATGACATTAATGATGATACTTCTCCTTTGGAAGCCGGTCTTGGTTGGATTACAAAGTTTAGCAAAGATTTTGTGAATAGCGAGGCGCTGGCTAAAGAAAAGGAGCAAGCTCCAAAACAAAAATTAATTGCCTTTGAATTGGAAGAAAGAGGCATTCCAAGACAAGGTTATGAAATTGTAGATAATAATGGCATTAAAATTGGCTTTGTCACTTCGGGTACCATGTCACCTTCTTTGAATAAAGGCATTGGCCTGGGTTATGTGTCTTCTGCAATGTCTGAACCAGGTAGCGAGATTCATATTCAAATTCGCAAGAATAAAGTAAAGGCAAAAGTGGTTAAATTACCATTTTATAAAGCATAGAATGTTATTAGACACGAGGAGGACAAAAGGGTGAAAGACGGAGGAAAGAAAATACTGATACTGGGAGGAAGCGGATTTATTGGAAATGCTATTTACAAGGAACTCTGTAATTATTTTGATACATACGCCACCTATTGTTCATCCGGAGGGGCTTTTGAAGACAATAAACAATTTATAAGGTATGACATGCAGGAAGATGATATCTATCAACTTCTGGAGAAAATACGTCCACAAATCATTATTTCGGCCTTAAGAGGCAATTTTAGCGCACAAGTTCAGGCACATCAGCACATCGTGGAATATCTCGTTAAAAACGACTGCAAACTATATTTCTTATCTTCTGCCAATGTGTTTGATGCATATAGCAAATTCCCTTCATATGAACATGACAAAACCTTATCTGAAAGTGTCTATGGGAGATTGAAGATAAGAATAGAGAATATGCTTTTACGATTGCCTAAATCTAAAATGGCTATTTTAAGAGTACCCATGGTATTTGGGAATTCCTCCCCCAGGGTTAAAGAAATGAAGAAATTTATTTGGAATAATGAACCTATAGAAGTTTTTCCAAATCTGATTATCAATGTAATTAGCGATTACAAGCTTACTCAGCAAATCCATTATCTAATTAATCGAAATAAGAGCGGAATTTTTCATTTGGGCAGCTATGACCTGGTTCATCATGAAGACTTTATTAAGGATATCCTTGAAAGGATCGGAAGCTTCAATCCCATTTTTAAGAGGGTGTTCACTACAAATGAGGAGCGTTATCTGGCAGTCTTGCCCAAAGACAATAAACTTCCGAAAAACCTGCGAATTAGTTGCCAGGAAATTATTGATCATCATGTTATCGGTTAATAGTAAGAAATCTGCCAATTTTTAATTGCCTAAATCATATTTTTCTAACTTTAAGAAAAATAGAAACTTATGGAAAAACTAAGCGAAGAAGAAATAACCGGCAGGCTAAAAGAATTGGCTGGGTGGGAATATAATGATGGTGCCATTGAACGAAACTATAAGTTTAAAAACTTTAAAGACGCTTTCTCAACAATGACACGAATTGCATTTGAATGTGAGGCACAAAATCACCATCCGGATTGGTCAAATGTTTATAACTCTCTTAATATAAGATTGAACACCCATGATGTTGGCGGTATAACCAGCAATGATTTTAAACTCGCCGAAAGCATTGAGAACATTGTAAACAGCTAGATATTTATCTCTAATTATTCATCTCTTGTCCCACCATTTAAATTTGTTAAATTTGCTTTCAATAAATAGCATATTAATTTATGGGAAGAGCATTCGAATTTAGGAAGGCACGTAAAATGAAGCGATGGTCAGCCATGTCCAAAGCTTTTACGCGGATTGGGAAGGATATTGTTATGGCCGTAAAGGAAGGTGGCCCTGATCCGGATTCTAATTCCAGATTGAGAGCGGTCATTCAGAATGCCAAGGCAGTAAACATGCCTAAGGACAATGTTGAGCGCGCCATTAAAAGAGCGAGTGATAAAAGTCTTGGTGATTACAAAGAAGTATTGTTTGAAGGATATGCACCCCATGGCATAGCCATATTGGTTGAAACAGCCACTGATAATAATACCAGGACTGTTGCTAACATTAGAAGTTACTTTAATAAATGTAATGGTAGTCTAGGTACTTCGGGATCTGTAGAATTTATGTTTGACCATACTTGTAATTTCCGTATTTCGGGAGAGGGAATAGACCCCGAAGAACTGGAATTAGAGATGATAGACTTTGGTACTGAAGAAGTATTTGTTGATGATGATGGGATATTGATCTACGCTCCTTTTGAAAGTTTTGGTGCTATTCAAAAAGAATTGGAAAACAGGGAAATTGAAATTCTATCATCCGGTTTTGAGCGAATACCTCAAATTACCAAGCAACTTACGGCTGATGAATCTGAAGATGTTGAAAAGCTATTAGAAAAAATTGAAGAGGATGATGATGTACAGAATGTCTATCATACTATGCAGGAATAAATTTCCATATGCTTAAATAAGTATATTCTTCCAGATTTTTCTCTTAATAACTTCCTTCACTTACCCAATTTATATTTTTACATTTTTTATAGAAAGTAAAGTGCAAAATACTTCTAATAACTGCACTGGATTTATTGTTTGTCAAATAATTTTGATGGGGTGATGATTCAGATGAAAGCACAATAACGGATACAGGCCCGGATTTTACAATAAGTGAATTAGCAGGAAGTTGGGAAGCAACCCAATTGGTATTTACTCCGGGAGATGCGAATAGCCCGTATGAGCAGGCTAGTATTATTGCTGAAGGTGGTTCCTCATCTATGGTGGTACAAAGCAGTGGAAGTTTTTCCCTAACAATTAATCCTGTTGACCGCGATGCCTATGTTGTTACAGGGAAAATGTTTTTTGAAGACAACAAGTGGTTTTCCATAGAGTATAGCGATTCTCCCGGGGATTGGGAAACCTATGGTGCTACTCTAACATCAACAACATTTACAATGAACGGTGGCCCAAATTCTGCTGAATATGATTTTGACAATAATGGCACATCCGAAATTACAAGTGTGTATATGGTAATGGTAAGAATTTAAAAACTGTATTCAGGAATTTTTCCAACCACGCCCTTATAGAATTCTTTGTATTTTTTAAGATCGATTTCCATGTTATCTGTCGGAAATTGAGGCTCCGAAACCTTGACTTGCTTTTTGCCAAAATCGAAAGCAACCATTACAATTGGGACTTTGGCCGTCTTGGCGATATAATAAAACCCGGTTTTCCAGTCAGCTACTTTTTTTCGGGTACCCTCTGGTGCCAGTGCTAACCTAAATTTTTTGCGCTCATCAAATATTTTAACAATAGCAGCCACCTTGTTTTGGCTTTTACTACGGTCTATGGGAGCACCTCCCATCCATCGGAAATACCAACCGAATGGAGGCCTGAACAGACTTTCCTTTCCAATATAATTAACTTCCTCATTAAATACCTTTCTAACCAACAAGCCCAGAAAAAAATCCACCCAACTGGTATGGGGAACAACTATTACAACGCATTTATCCACATCCGGAAAAGAACCAACAAGATTCCATTTTAATATTTTAAAAAAAATAAACTTCGACAGTCTTTGCATAAAAAGTGTGAGGGGTTTCTAAGGAAGAAAGAGATCAGTGCCTTCTCCATCAATTAGTATCAAATAATCATAAAATATTAATTCCGTACTAATTAAATGTTTTTAGAGCTTATATTTTCTGGTAAATGGATTTTAATTTTTCCGGAGTTATGTATTTAGCCCAATCTATGCCCAAAGCATTTTCCCAAAGGGGCACCATACCCAGTGACACTTTTATCATAGTATTAAATTGGTCATCAGTTAAATTTTCGCAAATTCCTTTAGGAAGTTGAATGTCATGCTTTTTCATCATTTCATTAAAACTAACAACGCCTTCCGGATAAAACTCTCCCAAGTGCTGAAAAACCAGACAATTACCAATACCATGCCTGGTTCCCAGTAAGTAAGAAAGACCATAACTCATTGCATGGGCAACACCTACCTGAGAATAGGCAATGCTCATACCTCCATGCCATGAAGCCATCATTAACTTATCTCTCGAATCTGAATCTGAAATATCACCTAAGAAAACTTCTTCACATAACTCCAGTGCTTTTTCACCATAACTTTGACTAAATGCATTTAGGTAGGTTCCATTGAGAGATTCCACGCAATGAATAAAGCAATCCATTCCGGTATAGAACCATTGTTCCTTGGGTACTCCCTGAAGTAGATCGGGATCCAGGACAACCTGATCGAAGGGGGTAAAATCCGAATTAATCCCCAGTTTCTTCTCGGGACCAAGTAAAACCGTTGTTCTGGACACCTCGGCCCCTGTACCACTTATTGTAGGTATCCCAACATGATAGACCGCAGGATTATGTACTAAATCCCATCCCTGGTAATTCGCCGAAGAACCTTCGTTATTTAACATGATTGCGACCGCTTTTGCTAAATCCAGTAAAGTACCCCCACCAATGCCAACTATCGCTGAAGGCAATTCTGTAAAATCTTCTTTTATCTGACTAACCAAATCATCTACCTGTCCTGTTTTTGGTTCTTTGTCAGCAGAAATAAGAATAGTCTTATCATTGAACTGAACAGGAATTCTTTCCATTAAGGCTGAGTTAGTGAAAACATCATCTACAAGGAAGATGACAGGGGCATTCGGACTGCTTCTATGAGGCATTAATATTTCTCCTAATTGGTCAAAGCTACCGGATCCAAATACAACACGCGGTACCATTGGAAAATTTCTGTAAGGCCCTTTTGTAATTTTTGCAGAATTCTTTAATGGCATTTCTTTGTCTTGTTTCATAATTTTAATAAAGGTATTTAAGAATATCGGATATCGCATTTAATGTGAGGTGGTTATTCGTCATTTCCTCCTGAGTAACCTGTTCATGAGCCCAGGTTGTATGAAATGGTACATGTACTGCCCTGGCGCCTATATTCAAAATAGGTATTACGTCTGATTTCAGCGAATTTCCTATCATTAAAAATTCGTTAACATTAATTTCCAGATGGTCCAGTAAATTTTTATAATTCTCCTCTTTCTTGTCACTTAATACTTCAACATGATGAAAATATTTTGTAAGTCCGGATCTCTCTAATTTTCTCTCCTGGTCTAATAGATCACCCTTTGTAAGAACAATCAACCGATATTTATTGGCCAGTTTTTGCAATACTTCTTCCACGCCCTGTAAAAGTTCTACAGGCCTTGCTATCATTGACTTTCCAAGATTCAATATTTCAGTTATTGTCTGTGGAGGTATATGATTATTCGATAATTCCATTGCAGATTCTATCATGGAAAGCATAAAACCTTTTATCCCATAACCATACAACTCTAGGTTGTTCATTTCCATTTTAAATAGTTCCTGGTCCACCTTATTTTTGGTTTCATAATTTTCAAGAAGGTTAGCAAACCTTTCTTCCGCTTCCCGGAAATAGGTTTCATTTACCCAGAGTGTGTCATCGGCATCGAAGCCAACTACTTTTATATTACCAAAATCTAATTCCATACCTCTTTAGCTTTCTCAAGATCTTCAGGAGTGTCAATTTCTATTCCATTTACTTCCGTTACCACCATTTTAATTTTCTTTCCATACTCTAAATATCGTATGGCCTCAATTTTCTCTGCAGCTTCAAGAGTTAACATAGGTAAACTTCTAAAATCCATAAGTGCTCTTTTTCGGAAAGCATAAACACCTTTATGTTTAAAATAGTCAATTTCCATATCTGTCGCCCTCAGGTAAGGGATGGTCGATCTCGAAAAATAAAGTGCGAAATTCCTGTTATCTACAATAACCTTAACAATATTAGGGTTATTAATTTCATCCGAATCGGTAATTTTTGTCATTAAGGATGCTAAATCAATTTCTTCGTCCAAATCATTTTCAAATACCTCTAACATACTAATTAAACTCTCCTTGTCTGTAAAAGGTTCATCGCCTTGTATATTCACAATAATATCCACTTCCATGTCAGTCACGGCTTCTGCTATTCTATCGCTGCCACATTCATGCTCTTCATTGCTCATAATAGCATTACCGCCGTCTTTGACGATAGCATCAAAAATGATAGGGCTGTCTGTCACTACATAAACCTCATCAAATAATTTTGTCTTTATAGCAGCCTCATTGGTTCTGACAATAACAGGTTTACCTGCTAAATCCTGCATCAATTTTCCGGGGAATCTGGTTGCGGCGTAACGGGCAGGTATCATAGCAATTATCTTAGTCATTGACTTTGTTTTTATTAGTGTTTAATTCTTGGCCTTAGTTTTCGATATATGAAAAAAATAAAAATCAGTATAATAATAACCAGTACCATAGCAAATATGGGAGCAAATATCGATGCCGTTGAAACCACTATAGCTGTTCCAGATTCTAAGGTAGATACCAATGGATTTGCCAAACCTCCTGTTGTTGTTGTAGAAACAACTCTTCCCGCCGCTGAAGCTCCTTTTATTGCTGTTGCAGTACCTCCCCCGGCAATAATGGCCAGGGACCAGGTAACAACCGGATCCAAATTGGCGACGGTAGAAACCATTACAGCTGTACCTGCAATTGCAGCAAGAGGAATAGCTAAACTATCAAGTAAGTTATCTACCCAAGGAATAAAATAGGCTAATAATTCTACTAAAGTAGCAACCCCAAGCACAATTAATGCCGCAAGACTGCCAATCCATACCCAGTGCTGGTTCAATTCCCAAACGTCAAAATATGCTGCAAGGCTAAGTGCAAACAATGGCAAAAACACCCGAAAACCTACGGATGCGGCAAGTCCAATACCAAGAAATATGCTAATAATTGTTTCAGATGTCATTATAAAAATCTGTTGTACTAATTTAAGTCATTCCTGATCAACAAAAAAATCGCTCTTAAACCCTATCAGGTACAATTTTTCTTTCGCTCTGGTGACTGCAGTATAGAGCCATCGCAAATATTCACGATCTATTCCCTTGGGAAGATAAGGTTGTTCTACAAATACTGTATTCCATTGTCCGCCTTGCGATTTATGGCAGGTAATGGCATATGAAAACTTCACTTGGAGGGCATTAAAGTATTTGTTATTCTTTACTCCCAAAAAGCGTTTGTATTTCGATTTTTCGTGAGCATAATCGTTTTGCACTTCCTGATATAACCTATTTCCTTCTTCATAAGACAATGAAGGTGTATCTGCTCTTATTGTATCTAATAATAATACAGTCTCAAATGGTCTTTGGTTAGGATAGTCTACCATTTTCACCTTTACCTCGGCAAACTTGAAGCCATATAGCTCCTTAATAGAAAAAATCTCGAGTATTTCAATAATATCGCCATTTGCAATAAAACCGGCCTCTGAATTAGGTTTTAACCAAAAATAATTGTTCTTCACCACCATCATATAATCACCGGGGGCTAACTCATTTTCCAGGTATAATATTCTGTTTCTTATGTTTTCATTATACAAATTTGCTCTTTTATTTGAGCGAACAATTAACACGGTCTCTTCCTTGCCATTTTCGCGGTATGAATTATCAATTGCTTCCTGAATGTCGTAGCCATCAATAAGTCTTATTATGTCTTTATAGGGGTTAACATCAAATTTAAATTCATCTAAGAAGCCAGATTGTAATTGCTCCCGCAAATTGGTTGCATTAAGCAATATCCCAGAATCCTCTGCCTGTCTTACTACCTCATCCAACTCCAGGGTTGTAACTTCTTTGTTATAATTAAAAGCCAGTTTTTCGCTGTCCAAAGCAGGACTGATATGCAAATGAACCGGCGGCAACTGGGCAGTATCACCAATTAAAATCAATTTACAATTATGGCCGGAGTATACAAACATCAACAAGTCATCTAAAAGTGAGCCATTCCCAAATAACTTGGAATCTGATGGTGCATCCGGGATCATAGAAGCTTCATCCACAATAAAAATTGTATCCCTATGCTTGTTAGGTGCAAGTATAAACTTTATGCCTCCCCCACTTTCTTTTTTGGGAAAGTAGATTTTCCGGTGTATTGTGAAGGCCTGACTTTTTGAATAATTACTCATCACTTTGGCGGCCCTTCCGGTGGGTGCCAGCAAAACCGCCTTCATAGTTGTCTTCCATAAATTAGATACTATATCCCCCACTATGGTTGTTTTACCAGTTCCCGCAAAACCTTTCAACAAATAAACTTCCTCCTTTTTTTCAGATAACACAAAATGTGCAAGCTGTTGCAATGCCACTTCTTGTTTTGGTGTGGGCGAGTGAGGAAAGTTATCCTTAAGAAGTTTATAGAAAGAAGGCGCGGTAAGCAATTTCATAAGCCTTCAAATATAAAGAGGATTTTTGCGACAAAACCTTTTACGATTAAAAAAAAATTGTAGATTTGTGAAGACCACTTAAAGTTAATTAATACCAGTTAAAAATGAAAACCATACTTCAGATAGTACTTTGGATAATTTGTGTAGGACTTGGATACTTAATCTATAGATCTGTTACAGGACCTATTGAGTTTAAAAAGATAAAGGAAGAACGTTTTTCTAAAGTTATTTCTAGTTTAAAGGATATTAGAAATTCTCAGGCAGCCTACAGGTCCGTTAATGGAAAATTTGCGAATGACTTCAAAAGTCTTGTAGCATTTGTAGATGCAGGTCAATATACCATAACTCAGCAAAGAGACTCTTCCTATATGGAGTTCGACAAGGTCTACGGAATTGACCTATTGCGGGAAGTAACAATTATTGACACCCTGGGATTTGTTTCAGTAAAGGATTCTTTGTTTAAAGGTGATGATCGATATAAAAGCATGATGAATGTGCCTTTTGCGCAAGGTGGAGAAACATTTACTATGAAATCTGACATTGTTGATAAGGGAGGTTACAAAGCACCCGTTTTTGAGGCCAAAGTTAAAAAAGATGTTATTTTATATGACCAACCTAAAGATCTTATGTCCAGGGAAAATGCTCAAATAAGTGTTGAAGAAGTAAACGGACCTGAAATTAGAGTAGGTTCGCTTACAGATGTAAGTACCAATGGTAACTGGCCCCCTATTTATGACAAAAAAGGAGATCAATAACAATATTGAAAATTATCATAAATTGTCCATTCAGGTTAGCTTGAATGGACTTTCTTTTTGTATTGTGGACACAATAGCTAACACGATCAAACATTTCAAGCGGCTGAACTTTGGAAAAGAGCTAAGCCCTTATGAGACGCTAAAGGAATTAAAGCAGCTCTTTAGAGATTCACAGGTTTCAGATTATTCCTTTACAGAGGTGGTAGTCATCCATAGAAATAACCTCTTTAACTTAGTTCCTAAACCATTATTTGATAAAGCAGAACTTGCCAACTACCTTAAGTTTAATGTCAAAATACTCGCCAATGATCTGGTTGAATATGATGAGATAGATAGTTACGACCTGGTAAATGTTTATGTACCTTTTGTTAATATCAACAATTATGTTTATGATCTTTTTGGGGAATTTGAATTCATGCACCACGGGACAATTATGGTGCAATCCTTATTAAATTCGCACAGCAATGGAAATGAGCCCATTTGTTATGTTCATGTTGCCGATAAGCAGATGGATATTACAGTACTTACTCAAAAGCAATTATTATTCTTTAATAGTTTTCAATTTATAACCAAGGAAGATTTTATTTATTACCTGCTATTTACCTTAGAACAATTGAAGCTAAATACGGAAACCATAAAATTAAGGCTTTTTGGTTCAGTAGATATGGGAGATGAGCTTTACAATATTGCCTATGAATATATACAGCATATTTCATTATTCATTCCACCAAGCGATATTTATTCTACTGAAGAGTTAGAGAAAGAAGTAGTAGATTTTACCGTACTAAACGCACTTTAATGCGCATTATCTCCGGTTCACATAAAGGCCGCCGTATAACGGCTCCCAAGGGACTACCTGTGCGTCCCACTACTGACATGGCTAAAGAAGCTTTATTCAATATTTTAAATAACAACTACTATTTCGAGGACTTAGAAGTACTGGACTTATTTTCCGGTACAGGGAATATAAGTTTCGAATTTGCCTCCAGAGGCAGCAAGGAAATTGTAGCTGTTGATAAAGATTACAGATGCATTAAGTTTATAGCAAAAATGGCTAAAGAACTTGACTTTAATATTTCTGCAATAAAAAGTGATGTATTTAAGTTTATTGAAAAAATAAATCTGAATTTTGATATCATATTTGTTGATCCGCCTTATAGTTTTACCATCGACGATTGTTCAAGAATTGCTTCAATTGTTTTCCAAAGACAATTATTAAATGAAAATGGTATGCTAATAATTGAGCATTCCAAACACAGAGATTTATCTGTTCTTGAAAATTTTAAATACATGAAGAAATACGGAGGTAGTATTTTTAGTTTTTTTGAATCAAATGAGGCTTCAGAATAAAAAATTCCCTCACTCTTAAATCTAAAATTGACCTTATAGAGCAAGGGAGTTTTTCTAAAAGCAGGTCATAAGCCGGATTCTGTAAAGCCTCAAAGAGACTTCCTTATCATTTATCTGGACTTAAGGTTACCCAAAAGTTCTAACCGCCTACCCTTCAGCTTGAACGTGCAGTTCTCAAACGCTGATATACATGACGTTTCACCGCATAGAGTTTACCTGATTTCACTACAGCATTACCTGTACTTGCTTTCTGTTGCACTTGTCCTTCTTCCGCTTATAACGGAAGAGACGGGCGTTACCCGCTATGCTGCACTGTGGTGTCCGGACTTTCCTCACTAACATATACTGTTAGAGCGATAAGGGGACCTGTTTAATGCAAAGGTACAATATCCTATTTCAAATTCTCACAAGAAAATAATAATGATTATTTTGGTGTTTTCAACCTTAGGCAATAGTTCTGTTACCAAACAATTGTTGATAAAAATTGGGCATATATATTTAAAATAAACCCCAGAATTAGCGGCTATTTCTATATTTGTATATAACACAGTAGGCGTTTAAATTTTGTTTGCTAAACCTTATTTAATTGGAACCATTTATTGTATCAGCGCGTAAGTACAGACCCAAAACCTTCAAAGATGTTGTGGGTCAGGAAGCCATTACAAATACTCTGCTGAATGCAATAAATAATAACCATCTGGCCCAAGCGCTTTTATTCTGTGGCCCCAGAGGAGTAGGTAAGACTACCTGTGCAAGGATTTTGGCCAAACAGATCAACCAGGACGGTACACAGAAAGAAGATGAGGATTTTGCATTCAATATTTTTGAACTGGATGCGGCATCCAATAATTCTGTTGATGATATCAGGAGTTTAATAGATCAGGTACGAATACCGCCTCAGGTTGGAAAATACAAAGTATATATCATAGATGAGGTACATATGCTATCTCAATCCGCGTTCAATGCATTTTTAAAAACACTTGAAGAACCACCTAAACATGCTATTTTCATTTTAGCTACTACAGAAAAACACAAGATTATACCAACCATATTATCGCGTTGCCAGATATTTGACTTTAAACGTATAACCGTTAAGGACGCCGCAGAGTATCTCAAATATATTGCCGAGCAACAAGGTGTTGAGGCAGAAGATGATGCACTTCACATTATTGCCCAGAAGGCAGATGGTGCTATGAGAGATGCATTATCTATTTTTGACCGGGTAGTTAGTTTCTCCGGAAAAAAACTTACAAGAGCGGCTGTAACAGAGAATTTGAATGTTCTGGATTACGATACATATTTTGCCACTACAGATTTTATTCTGGAACATAATATTCCTCAATTATTAGTTTTGTACAATAAAACGCTGGCTAAAGGATTTGAAGGACATCATTTTATTAGCGGTCTGGCTTCACATTTCAGAGACCTTTTGGTTTGCAAGCATGAAGACACCATTGCCCTATTGGAAGTTGGTGAAAAAGCAAAAAACCAGTATCTCGAACAATCTAAAAAAACCTCTGAATCCTTTTTGCTAAAAGGGATAACTATAGCAAATGAGTGTGACCTTAACTACAAAGTCAGTAAAAACCATAGATTATTGGTTGAATTAACCTTAATGAAATTAGCCTCCATTGATTTTAATGGTGAAAAAAAAAATCTTGAAAACCTCAACACCGCCTGGAATGGTGAAATTCAATTAATACCCACTTCATTTTTTATTGATACTCTGCCCGCTAGCCAGTCCCCTAAATCTCCGGAATCGGCTAAATTTTTGGGGGGAATCCAAAAAGTCATACCGGATGAAAAGGAAGTCGAAATCAGGGAGCAGGGAGAATCTCCTGAAACAGAAAAAGTTGAACCTCAGCCCTTAACGGAAGTTATGTCTGAAGAGGTATTGATATCAGATCCTAATAAAAACATTAGAATTAAAGAGCGATCTAAAAGAATTTCAGGATTATCATTATCCAGTTTAAAGGCGAAAAAAGAACATCAGCTCAAAAGGATAGAAGTAGTAATTGATGAAGACGAGCTACCTAAAGAAAGTTTTGCAAAGGAGGAATTATTAAAACACTGGGGAAGTTATATTCAAAAATTAGACAAAGCAGGTAAAAAGATTATGGCTTCAAATCTAAGTTCTGATCAACCTAAAATAGTTGATGAAACGGAAATATGGATTGAGCTTCCGAATGGTACAATGAAAAAAGAAATTGAAAGGGAACAATATCAACTTTTGAAGTTTCTAAGAAAGCAACTCAACAATTATAGCATTGATTTGAAAATAACCGTCAATGACGAAGTTGCCAAAAAATTTGCCTATACTCCTGAGGAGAAGTATCAAAAACTAAGAGAAATAAACCCTGCTATTGATCTCCTAAGAAAGGAGTTTGATCTAGACCTTTGATTTATTTGCCAATCGCAACCTAAGGGCATAAATCAGCATTACCATTGCTACTATTAGCAGCCCCAAAGACTCTCTTCCCCTTTCAATATTCACAATATCTCCATTACCAATAGTTACGCCTTCAAACTTATCCGGCCATAAAATAAAAGTGCCAACAAAATATATTCCACTTAGAATAATTGCTCCGGTAAAGTTCAATTTTCCCAAATAGAAGAACAAAGATGCCGCAGCAGCAACTCCGTAGATAGCATACCACAACAAGGCGTCAGGATCATTGTATTGAACATAAGCGGCCCATATAAATAACAATGTAAATATTAAAGAAAGGTATTTAAATAAATTTTTCATGATTAAAGATTTTAACCGGTTAACAGTTTAGTTATAAGCTGGTAAACCTCTGTTGATTTAAAAAGTTCCTGTTTTAATGATCCTTTATTATTTGTTATAAAAACCGGGTAATCTGATTCATCCTCAGGAATTCTACCATGGGAACCCTTTACCAGATTTGCTTTTAGGGGTATAATATTCATTACAGTTCTAAACCCGAGTTTCTTTTTTAAAAGTTTCAATATCACTTTGGTTATCACAAATTTGTCTTCAGGGTCTGTGAACATTTCTACCGGGTCATAACCTGGCTTTTTGTGGATATCCACCATTCTTGCATAGTCTGGTGCTTTTGAATCATCCATCCAGAAATAATAAGTAAACCATGAATTTTTATCCGCTATCAGCAGCAAATCGCCACATCTATCGTGACTTAAATGCGCTTCCTCTAATTCTTTGTCCACCAATACCTTATCAATACCGTCAACACCTTCTAATAATTCCTTTACTTTTCCCTTAATTGTTGGATCATTAAGATAAACGTGTGCTATCTGATGATCAGCCACCGCAAAAGCTTTACTGGCACCTGCATCTAAAAGCTCCAGGCCTCGTTCTTCCCTGATACTTATTAAATGCTCAGATCGAAGAATACGGTTAATGTGAATTGGGTTGCTTACATTGGTAATGCCGTATTCTGAGAGTAGAATGATATTCGTATTTCCGTTGTCATAGTAGCTTACCAGCTTTTTCACAACCTCATCAATTTCATTCAGATCTTTACTGATCTTGGAAAAATTAATACCATATCTCTGCAAATTATAATCCAAATGAGGCAGATAAACTAAAGTAAGGGTAGGATCATGCAGTTGGTCCGTACTGATGGCGGCATCGGCTATCCACTGACTGGACTTTACCGATGTTTTGGGGCCCCAAAAATTAAATAAAGGGAAAGTGCCCAGTTCTTGTTGCAATTGGTCTCTTAATTCAGGAGGATGTGAATAGATATCGGGAATTTTTCTGCCATCGGCAAGATAGTTAGGACGAGGTGTAACGCTATAATCCGCGGTAGAATACATATTATACCACCAGAAAAGATTAGCACAGGTAAAACTACTGTTCAATTGCTTCATCTCATCCCATAACTTGTTACTTTGAATCAATTTATTGGATTGCCTCCAGAATTTTACTTCGCATTCATCCTTGAAATACCATCCATTTCCAACAATACCGTGTTCTGATGGCCATTTACCGGTAAGATAAGTCGTTTGAGAAGTACAGGTTACCGCCGGTAAAACCGGTTCAATTGAAGCTAACTCGCCTTTATCCAAAAAGGATTTAATAAAAGGTGTATGTTCGCCAATGAGTCTACTGGTCAGACCAACAACATTTAGAACAACCGTTTTATTCATACCTTTTATAGTTTATCTATTAACCATTTCATTTCTCTGATTATCGATTCTGAGAGTTCTTTTTTAAGAGAACCTGGAAGTACATCCCAGGTATATGTTTCAACTTCGAGGTGTTCTGAAATGTTATTTTCCCTGAGAATGGTTATCACTTTCAATATATGATCCTGTGTGGAATATAATTCCTCAAAAGATTCCAGAAAAATAGGAACATGAAAATGAGCTCTTAATTCTGAAACATCAGTTTTATTTTTAAGAACAACGGGCAAGTCATTATAAGTCTTAACTCCCTCGTTGGTATTTTCAGTAACCTGGTGCAGGTAAGTAGGCTCATCAAATTGCGCCAATGATTCCCATATTTTGTCTTTATCAGATGTGTCAAATCTAACTTTCAAAGCTGCACTTACCTGTATTTTTCCTATCTTAATTCCGGCTTCCTTTAATTTTTCGAAAGTAAAGGTGGGTTCTTCATAGGCTAGTGAAAAATGACAAATATCATAACATAGGGTACAATAGCGCAAAACAATATCTTTTGCCTTTTCTTCACTCACATCGAGGGTTTTTATTAGCTCCTTTTTCGCAATTGGTAAAAGAAAGTTACGGTAGAACGTTAAAACATCTTCCGTATTCTCAAGCATCCCATCGGGTTCCGGTTCTATATCAAGATGAAGATACTTGGATGTTCTTTCTTCAAGTTCATAGAGTTTTAATATAAGCTCGGTCAAATTATTTGCGCCCTTTTCCAGAACTGTCTTTTTCCTATCAGTATTCTTGTGCCAGTGTTTGTAACTAATTGGTGATGTGGAAATACCACCGGAAATACCTTCGGGTATAAGATAGGCTAACTGTTCAAATAATCTAATAGTATAATTAACTCTATCTCTTGTTGTCCAATCGGGTTCATGAACTTTATCTTTTACAACTTCATCATGAAAATTTCCATATGGAAATCCATTCATGGTAAATACATAAAGACCGTTTTTTATTAACCAAGTTTTAAATTGTGGAAGATTATTATTCATAGCAAGTTCTTCGCTTGCCTTATTGGATAGTCGCAATCCTATACCAAACGGTTGTTCTTTTGATATTTTATTCTTTATAATAGGCAGGTATTTCACTAAACTCTCAAAAGTGCTTGCCCAATCTTGTCCCGGATGAATATTGGTACAATAAGTCAGATGGTATTTATCATCGATCAGCATAGTTTATGCCACATTAATTTTACATTTATTATTTAGGGAATTTACTGCATTCTTCATTAATTCCATATCTATTTGGTGCACATCCATCTTCTGCCCAATACCGTTTATTAATGTTATTGTTAATTCGCCTCCAAGATGCTCACGAAACTCCTGAATTCCCTTTAATAACTCTTGCATTTCCTTGTGTCCTGAAATCGGAATAGACAAATCAAAGCCAACGTCCAGCATGACCTCTAAAATTTCATCTAAAATTTCCACTGAAATAAAACCTGCGAGCTGCGAATATGTTAAATCTAGTGCAATCCCCTTTGCCACGGCTTCACCGTGTCTCAAAGAATAATTGCTCATCTGTTCTAACTTATGTGCGGACCAATGACCAAAATCCAATGGTCTGGAAGACCCACTTTCAAATGGGTCGCCACCTTTGGCAATATGTTCCATATGCATTTCGGCGCACCTGTAAATAGTATTAAGCATGGCACCCATATTGCGTTCTTTCAATTTGATCGCATTTTCTTTAATTGTATTAAAGAAAAATTCATCTTTGATAAGAGCAACCTTAATGGCCTCGGCAACACCTGCAATCCAATCGCGTTGTTCAAGGCTTGTCAAAAATTCACTATCGTTTATTATGGCATAAGGTGGTGCAAAAGTTCCTATAAAGTTCTTTTTATTATAAGCGTTTATGCCATTCTTTACCCCTATTGCAGCATCATTCTGGGAAAGGACCGTAGTAGGAATACGGATGAGTTTTACACCCCTGTGTGCAACTGACGCAGCATAACCGCACATATCGATTACCGCACCACCGCCAATAACAATCACAAAAGAATGCCTGCAAATAGCATTATTATTGATAGCACTTATTATTTTATCTACATTATCGTAGTTATTTTTAGCTATTTCTCCACCCGCTATTACAAGACACTCTGTAAATTGCAGTTGAGAGCCGTGCAGAAGACAATAATTTCTAATACTCTCAATTAACTTAGGACGCTTTTTAAGAACGCCATCGTCCACAACAAAAAGGAGTTTAACCTGTTCTTTCGGCTTATATGACTTAATGACCTCAGCTAACAGGCTATTGTTGCTTTCAAACACTTCGTTTGTAAAGTGCAAACTATATTTAAAGTTTACAGCAAAAGACTGCTCTATGGGTTTTAATTGCATGCTTTTAATTTAAGTTACCGCAAATATCCTAGCGAGTATGTATGACACTGGTAGCAATAGTAAAACAATCAAACCAAACTGCCAACTATCAAATGCTACAGTTAGTGAGGCATCCAAGACAATTATTGAAAGTACACCCCTAACCACCGCTTTTTTAATGTTTTCCGGTGAATTTATTCTATATGCTCTAATTAATGAACTATAAATCAGAAATATAAATAAACCCAGGAAAGGAAATAAACTAATCCACTGTCTCTGTATATCGGGCGTAATCATCAAAATGATAAAAACAACTAATGCATATAATAGTCCTGCCCAAATTATATGCTTTTTGTTTTGTCCATAAACCTCTCCCCTGCTAATTAACGTAATGGCAAAAATATATAAAAGAGGAATTACGGCATACATCCAGTGAGATATTTCACCAAATACAGACATCCCTAAAATTAGATTTAAGGCTCTGCAAAGTCCCATATTTAATGGCCCAAGAAATTGAAATTTTTTGGAGAATGTATCATAAAGTAAGACCGTTAAAGCCAGAATTAATGCAATGACACCACTAAGGTAATTCACAAAAAAGGATAAGAAAATTCCTGAAATCAATAACCCGGTTCCAAATAATGAAGCTGCTTTTAGAGATACATCTCCTCTAGGAATAGGTCTTTCGGGTCGTTCTATCTGGTCTATCTTAAAATCAAATACGTCATTTAGCGCAACCCCTCCGGCGTAAAGGAAAGTTGAGGACAATATAAGTAAGATTAAATTCAGATATACATCTCCGCCTATAAAAGTGTCCGATGTAATTAGTAAAGTAAAACCAGATATACTGGAACCCGCCATTATATCGGCCATGGCAGTGGGTAAATTTGCAGGCCTGGCAAGCTTTGCGTAACCCAGGAGTTCCACGTTCATTCTATTTTATTTGATCTGTGTCTACACGAGGTTCCTGCCCTCGTAAAACGCTATTATCATTAAAAAGAATTGATTGATTAATTCCGTGCGGATTTAGCCAGTCTGATTCTTTCATTTTACCATTTTTACTAAAAGCATCCAACGCATTTTGATAACAGGTTTTTATGACGTCTTTACGATCAATACCTCGTTTTAACATTAGGGCTGCAGTTTTTGGTACAGCTAATGGGTCACTAACTCCCCAGTCTGCTGAACTATCTACAATGATATTTGAGCTGCCATATTTGCGCACTACTTCTACCATCCGTTCATTCCCCATTTTGGTTTTGGGGTAAATGGTAAAAGCAGCTATAAAACCTTTATCTAAAACTTCTTTTACTGTTTCCTCATTGTTGTGATCAATTATGACATTGCCGGGATCAAGTTTATGCTCCATGCACACTTCCATACTCTTGATTGTTCCAGCCTTTTTATCCCTATGAGGGGTATGAACCTGAACTGTCATATTTAGTTCTTTAGCCAGTTCTAATTGTTCCCTAAAATACTTGTCCTCAGCAGGAGTTTGATCATCATAACCTATTTCTCCTATAGCTACAACATTTTCCTTGTGAAGATATAAGGGTAAAAGTTCCATTACCTGCTCCGCCAGGGCTTCATTATTTGCTTCTTTAGAATTCAATCCAATGGTACAATAGTGTTTTATGCCAAACTGACTCGCCCTAAATGGTTCCCATCCAACAAGACTACTATAATAATCCTGAAATGATCCAACCTGGGTTCTTGGCTGACCCAACCAAAAAGAAGGCTCAATAATTGCAACAATTCCTGCTTCTGCCATAGCTTCATAATCATCTGTTGTCCTTGATGTCATATGAATATGTGGGTCAATTATCATCATTTTATCCTTCATAGCTTATTTTTTTAAATTTTCCCAGGTGACAGCCTTATTTGCAACCTCTTCCTTTAAATGAGGATACTTATCCAATAGTTTGATTGCTTCCGGCTGCTGTGAGTAATAACAACAAAGGGCAGCCGCCAGATTTTCCATTCTATCTTTACTCTTAAACAAATGATCCATATCCTGTAATAAATTACCTTCCAAAAATCTTGTTACAGGCCGCCAGAACATCGGGTCTATATCCCTTGAAGCCGCCCAGCGCTCATGGGCATAATCCGAAATAATTCTCGCCAAATCGCCATTGGCGCGTTTTTCAACATCAACAATCTCTCCCAAATTACGCTGCATAAATGCTGCTTTCAAATACATTTGATTCCATTGCTGATCATTAAAATATTTCGAGGGATATGGATTGTTTAACGCTATCGCGTCAAAAATTATCCCAATATTAGTTCGCAATGCTTCAACTCCTACTTGCTTATAGTCACCGGCATTTGGTAAAAGTATTAAAAACTTCAAAAAGGTCTCCAGTTCGCCGGTATCGGAAACTTGAATAAGATTTGCCACCTTAGTTGAAAAATATGCTATATCTGACTCAAGTACTCTAATAAGCAGATAAATCCTGGCTATTTGGAGTAGGTCTGCATTCTGGGCGATTAGATATTCTTTCAATTCCTGATTTATCCCTTGGATTCTTGGTTTTTTTGCAGGATCAATTTTTCCTGCAATTAAACTATAGGACAGATACAACTCCTTTGCAGATTTTGACTTAATAATTAAATCTGACTTATTCTCTACCCAGGTAAGTGTATCTTCAGATAAACTATCGCCCAGAATTTTAGATAATTGTTTGCGAGTATCCAAATGCTTTATATATTCCAATTACAAAATAAACAAGAAGTTAAACAAAAGAAAAATCTTTGGAAGAACAAATATATTAAGATAACAGCAAACCTCTGCTTTTAATAAGCGTATATAGTTTTAATAAAACCGATACGTGTTTCAAAGGTTCTTTTTAATTTAGCAAAAATTTAAATCATGTTAGGACTAAAATTACCAACTGATCCCCGTTGGGTAAACATAGTGGAAAAAAATATAGACGAAATTCTTACAGATCATGCCTATTGTGAGCAAAAAGCGGCCAGTACTGCTATATCATTGATTATTACTTTTCCTGAATATCCTGAATTGGTGCAGGAAATGATAGCATTATCAAGGGAGGAAATGGGTCATTTTAAAATGGTACACGATAAGATCCTTAACCGCGGTAAAACCCTGGGAAGATATAGAAAGGATGAATATGCTATTCAACTTTTGAAATTTTTCCCGAAAGGAGGAAACCGAACAACTCAGCTCGTACATCGTCTCTTATACGCTGCATTAATAGAAGCCCGAAGTTGTGAGCGGTTTAGGTTGCTTTCTGAAGAACTAAAGGACAAGGAACTGGCAGATTTTTATCATAAACTTATGGTTAGTGAGGCTGGACATTATACTATGTTTTTGAAATTTGCCAGAAAATATGGGCAGAAGGAGGAGGTAGATAAAAAATGGCAGGAACTTTTGGTATATGAAGCAGAGATAATGAAGGATTTAGGCAGAAAAGAAACCGTACACGGGTAGCATAAAATTACCTTAGAATAACAAGTCCATAGGCTTCCCGCCTATAATTTTTGAATAAATTAAAATTCGATATCAAGACTTTTCATAGTATAAGGTCTTAATAATCCCATCTGAAAGGCCAATTTTCGGAACTTCAAACTTTTAAATTTTTAGAATTTACTTTGTTAAGGTAATAATCATACATAGCAAATTGAGAGCGCAATTTAGGTTGTTCGTTATTCTTATAAACATTGTTCTGTTCCCCATTAAAAATCCGGGCTTTAACATTGTCACTCCAGGAGATTTCAAAGGTATCTATTAATTCCTGCTTAATGTCTTCGTCATAAATTGGACATCCAACCTCTACCCTATTATCTAAATTACGTGTCATCCAATCTGCAGATGAGATATAGATTTTAGGGTTACCCTCATTACCAAAAATAAATACCCGGGGATGCTCTAAAAATTTATCTACAATACTTATAGCTTCAATATTTTCGCTCATACCAACAACACCAGGAATAAGACAACACACACCTCTTATAATTAGCTGTATTTTAACCCCAGCCATACTAGCCTCATATAATTTATCCACCATTTCATAGGAGGTAAAACTGTTCATCTTTATTTTAATGTAAGCATCCCTGCCGAGTTTTGCAGACTCTATTTCATTGTCAATAAATTTCTTAAACAAACTTTTAGTATAATGAGGGGAAACAACCAAATGTTTGTATTTATATATTTTGTAGGTGGTTTCAAAAAAATCGAAGACAATTTTGACTTCTTTTAAAATAGCTTCGTTAGCTGTAAATAGGGTATAATCTGTATATATTTTGGCAGTTGATTCATTAAAATTTCCGGTACTAATAAACCCGTATCGCTTAATTATGTCATCCTCTTCCCTTTCAATTACACAAATTTTACTATGTACTTTTAAACCCGGGACCCCAAAGATCAGTTTTACGCCTTCAGCCTGTAATTCTTCCGCATAATTGATATTGGCCTGCTCATCAAAACGAGCCCTTAATTCTATCTGCATGGTAACTTTTTTACCATTTTTCACTGCATTTATTAAGGATGCCGCCACTTGTGAATTCTTGGCGAGCCGATATACAGTAATCTTAATGCTTTTTACTTTTGGATCCAGTGCGGCTTCCCTAAGAAATTTTATAATGTATGAAAAGGTATGGTAAGGTGCATACATCAGGTAGTCCTTTTCGGCAATACGTTCCAATAAGCTTCCTTCCAGACTTAGCCCTTTAACCGGTAGTGGATTGATTTTATCATACATAAGATCTTGTCTTCCTAAACTTGGGAAGCCCATATAATCCCTTCTATTGTGATAACGTCCTCCCGGAATCACACTATCTGTATCCTCAATACCCATTTTCCCTTTTAGAAATTCTAAGGTATCCATGGATATACTCTTATCATATACAAAACGAACCGGATCACTAATTTTTCTTCCCTGAACGCTTGATGATATTTTTTCTATAAATGTTTTGCTTAAGTCATTGTCTATATCCAATTCGGCATCTCGAGTAATTTTAATCATGTGTGCAGAAATGGCTTCATAGTCAAACATAGGAAATATCCGAGCCAGACAAAACCGAATCAGGTCATCGAGTATAATGATGTAATTTTTATCTCCTTCCCTTGGTAGTACAACAAAGCGGTCTATGCCTTTTGGAATTTCTATAAGTGCATATCGTTTTTCAACTATTCCTTTGTCATCTTGGTTTTTTTCGGTTTGCTTATGAACCATTCGTACGGCCAGATAGGCTTCGGTATCCTTTAAAAGTGGAAATTGGTTTAGATCATTCAGAACTATAGTCATTAACTGTGGACTTACCTTTTCCAGAAAGTAGTTTTTAAGAAATTCCGCCTGACTTTCAGATACCTCCGTTTCGTCAATAAAATAAATACCCTCAGATTCTAATTCTCGTTCAATATCCCCGTGAATTTCCAGGCTTTTAGTTTGCTGATCGATTACAATTTTGGTGATTTCTGCTAATAGGTCCTTTGCTTTTTCACCTCCTAAGGCACTTTTACCTTTCTTACCTGCAAGGACAATTCTTTTAATTGTAGCATACCTCACTTTAAAAAATTCATCCAAATTATTTGAAAAAATACCTAAAAATCGAAGTCGTTCTATTAATGGAACATTTTTATCTGCACTTTCCTGTAATACACGATCATTAAACATCAACCAGCTTATTTCCCTGTTGATGTATTGATTTTTAGATTTAATCATTATCTAAGTCGTTTTGGAATAAGAATATGTTCGGTAATACCGTTTTTAATCATTTGCCAACTAGAGACATCAAAGTTGATTTGCACCAAAGCCGAGGTAGGTACATTTTCTAAAGCCTTGTTCCCCCACTGATTTACGATGTTGGTGAGTGCATAGTTATGGCCAAAAATTAGGACTTTATTTTGGGTATCATCCAGTTGTTTTACAAAAGACATTACTGCCTCTCCGGAAAAATCATATAGCTGATCAGAAATTTTTAATTTTTCCAAAGGATAATTAAAAGTCCTTAAGAATATCATACAGGTGTGAAGAGCCCTGTTTGCAGGGCTTGAATATGCTGAATCTATGTTCTTTGATAGTCTTTTGAATTCGGCGCTTACCAGATGGGCATCATTAATTCCCCTCACTTGCAAGGGCCTGTCCTGATCGCTTACTCCGTAATCCCAGGATGATTTGCCATGCCTGACAAGAATAACTGTTTTCATAATTAAAATAGTTTTATGGAGCCAGTCGCTCTATTTTCCAATCAAAATCTGCTTGAAGTGAATACCGGATTCTATCGTGTAACCTGTTATCCCTACCCTGCCAAAATTCCATAGAAACAGGCCTGACAAGATAACCACCCCAATAATCCGGACGTTCAATTTCTTTGCCTTTATATTTTTCTTCCAATTTCTTTAATTCACTTTCCAAAGCTTCTCTCGACTCAATTACAGTACTTTGATCAGATACAATGGACCCTAATTTACTACCTTCTGGTCTAGACTCAAAATAACCATCGGAAAGATTTTGGGCTATTTTCTCAGCCTTTCCTTTAATAATTATCTGGCGTTCCAGATTGGGCCAAAAAAATGACAGACAAACTCTTGGATCTGCCTCGATAGCTTTTCCTTTTTCGCTTTGGTAATTAGAATAAAAAATAAAACCCTCAAATGTATATTTTTTTAGAAGGACCATTCTGCTCTTTGGAAATCCATCCAGTCCCAATGTCGAAATTGACATTGCATTCGTTTCATCCAAGCCGTCAGCAGCTTCAACTTCGTAATACCATTTCTGAAAAAGCTCCATGGGATTGTCCGAGATAGCGTCCTCAGTTAAGGCACTCTTTTTGTATGATTTCCGATGATTCCCTAAATCTCTATGCATTGTTTAAAAGACGAGCATTAGTTCTACAAAGTTGGGGAAAAGATGTATAAAAGTGAAGTGTTATTGAATTTTTATAACATAGAGGTAAGTATTACATATTAGTCTTATAATATAAACTAAGGTGTGATTTATATTTTCTAAAAACAGCTATTATCAAATTTCAAAAGTCTTACCGTCATCAGCCAAATCAACATTATTAAAAACTTCGATAGCCTCCTCTCTGAATGGTAATATAGATTTATACCTTGTAGAAAAATGTCCTAGAATTAATCTTTTTACGCTAGCTTCTTTGGCAACTGTTGCCGCCTGCCTGGCTGTAGAATGCTTTGTTTTTTTAGCCAAAAGTACTTCGGTCTCTAAAAAAGTTGCCTCATGATACAGTAGGTCAACACCGTTTAGAAGGGGTGCCAACTCAGCATTAAACCCCGTATCACTGCAATAGGCATATTGTTTTGTCTGAGGGGGATCCAGGCTGAGTTCTGAATTTGCTATAACCGAACCATCATCCATTTTTATATCCTTACCTTGTTTTATACCCGAAAAATACGCTTTGTCAATTTTATATTTTGCGGTTGCCAAAACATTCAATTTGCGCTCGCCGGGCAGTTCGCTAAATAAAAAACCGTTGGTATATACTCTATGATCCAAAGGAATTGTCTTCACCATTACCTTGGTATCTTCAAAAATAATTTCAGGATTTTTTGAAGTTAGTTCGTGAAAAATAAGCTTATAATTGGTCCAGGAATTGCCAAGCTTAAGAAATAAGGTAATAGCCTGTTGAATCCCTTCCGGGCCATAAATATGCAGGTCTTTTTCTCTACCCAATAGTCTAAACGTAGAAATAAGTCCGGGTAAACCAAAAAAATGATCTCCGTGTAAATGAGAAATAAAAATATGCTCAATCCTTGAGAATTTTATCTTATTCTTTCGTAACTGTACCTGTGTTCCTTCACCACAATCTATTAAAAAAAGGTGGTTCCTTATTTCCAATACCTGAGACGTTGGGTTAGACAATGTTCTAGGCGTAGCTGCATAGCAACCCAGGATATGCAGCTTCATTTTTGTTTCCGGGTTTCCAATTTATACATGCTGGCCTGTTTTGACGTAAAATTGCTCTTTAATGTAAACGCATAGGGACTTTCCCCATATTTATCAAGATATTCAAGCCGATCTTTTGCCTCTTGAGGTGTAGGATATTTACCATTTGGCACATACCAGCAAGCCATATGCATTTCTTTCATGTTAGAGAACCATTCCTTTCTCCTTTTGAATACATCCTTGTGTTCAGACCTATAAGTAAAATCGAAAAGTGCTTTTATTGATTCCCATACAGACATATTAACAACAATATAATCGTCATGGAAAACCTTAGTAGCCGATTCGTTATTGTCTTCTATAAATCGCCAGATAAAGCCCTCACTTGTCTCCGCTAATTGGTTTATTCGATCCAGGCTATTTACAAAATCTAACATAATAGCACTGTCCAGAGGGGCCAACATCCGGGCAATATTAATTTGTGCAAGGTTATAATTCATCAATTAAATGTCAAGGTCCCGTTCAATTTCTTCCATTTCAATAATATCCTTTGCCTCCCGGATAGTAGGGACCAGACAAATTTCATCTGGCACCTGATCATATTCCACTTTATTGGTAACCAATACAAAAGATTTATTAGCAGCCCGGTGTGTATTTGATAGCTGAAGAAACTCCAGGATATCATTTGAAGAAATTTTAACGAACGAAAACAAGTTAATAATTAAATGGTCGTTTTTTATATTTCTATAGGACCTGTTCAGGTTCGCCATGAATTTTTTCAAGGAAGTGTTTTCCTGGTAAACGATAGTAGTATTACCTGCTTTATCAAAAATCATAATTTACTATTTAATTTTCGATGCTAATAAATATATTACTGCCATACGAATTGCTACTCCGTTTTCCACCTGGTTTAGAATTATGGATTGTTTGGAATCGGCCACATCACTGGTTATCTCAACCCCCCGGTTTATTGGCCCCGGGTGCATAATTACAATTTCCTTATCCAGGTCATCAAGAATTGCTTTATTAACTCCGTATTGTTGTGTATATTCCCTGGTCGTTGGAAAATAACTTATATCTAAACGTTCATTCTGAATCCGTAACATATTGGCCACATCACACCAATTTAGTGCCTTTATAAGATTGGACTCTACCTCGATCCCTAAAGATTCTATATATTTTGGAAGCAAGGTTCGGGGACCGCACACCTTCACATTTGCACCTTGTAATTTTAGGGCGAAAATATTTGATAAGGCTACTCTGGAATGAAGAATATCGCCCACAATAACTACATTTTTCCCTGCAACATCACCCAATTTTTCACGAATAGAATAAGAATCCAAAAGGGCCTGGGTAGGATGTTCATGTGCTCCGTCACCTGCATTTACAATAGCTGCATCTACATGCTGTGAAAGAAAAATACCTGCTCCGGGACTGGGATGGCGCATTACCACCATATCTACTTTCATGGAAAGGATATTGTTAACCGTATCAATAAGTGTTTCTCCTTTCTTTACGGATGACTGGGCTGCGGAAAAATTTATTACATCGGCGGACAACCGTTTTTCGGCCAGCTCAAAAGACAACTTGGTTCTTGTACTGCTTTCGAAGAAAATATTTGCAATGGTAATATCACGAAGTGAAGGAACTTTTTTAATTGATCTGTTAATAACCTCTTTGAAGTGATCGGCGGTTTCAAAAATGAGTTGAATATCTCCTTCTTTGAGATATTTAATACCCAATAAGTGTCTAACACTCAATTCGCTCATATACTCTCTATTTACTTACCAAATAAATAATATCCTTTCCATCGTTTTCCTTCCACATGACCTTTACCCTCTCTTCATTTATTGCATCTACCTGTCTTCCCCGATAGTTTGGTTGAATGGGTAAATGCCTGCTAAAACGACGGTCAATAAGGGTTAATAATTCTATTTCCTTAGGCCTTCCAAAAGATTGGATGGCTGTTAAGGCAGCCCGAATACTTCGACCTGTATAGAGTACATCATCTATCAGGACTACCTTTTTACCTTCCACCAAAAAATCAATTTTAGTGCTGCTGGCTTCCAGGGTTTTTTCACCTCTTCTAAAATCATCCCGATAAAAAGTAATATCAAGGAGCCCCAGATTTATTTGTTTAACTCCGTAATCCTCTTTAAGAATTTTGGAAAGTCGTTGTGCAAGAAAAATTCCGCGTGGTTGTATTCCTATTAATACGGTCTGTGTAAAATCTAAATGATGTTCTAAAAGTTGACAAGCCAGGCGGTGTAGTATAATGTTAATCTCTTTAGAAGAAAGCAATACTTTTTGACTCATGCGCTAGATAACATACTCTTTTCGACTACAAAAGTAGGGATTTCTCCTTAATATAAATGATGGATTCAAATATTGTATAGGTCTTTCTCTTTCAATTTTATGGAAACACACCAAAAATAAAAAAAGTCCTGACGAATATATCAGGACTTTTTCTTTACTACTAGTGAAGCAGACTTCTTAGAAACCTATTTTTTCTTATCGGCTTCCATCTTGTCTTTCAACGCTTGTAATTGCACATTGGCATCACCCAAAGTTGGTTTAACCTCTTCTGCTGAAGCAGCTGCTTTTTTCTTAGCCGCTTTTACATTGCGTTGTTCCTCTTCTCTGAAAATAGCGGTGTGACTTGCTACTACACGTTTGAATTCTTTGTTGAATTCAATAATCTTGAATTCAGCTTCTTCACCTTTATTCAATTTCTTGCCATCCTCTTTTTCCAAATGGCGTTGAGGTACAAATGCAGTTATATCCTCATTAAAATCTATAATGGCACCTTTATCTACCATTTCAGAGATTGAAGCTTTATGAACAGTGCCCAGGGCAAATTCCTTTTCGTATTTATCCCATGGATTTTCTGTAGTTTGTTTATGGCCCAAACTTAATTTACGACCTTCTACATCAAGCTCTAATACTTCAACTTCTAAAGTATCTCCAACTGTTACAAATTCTGAAGGATGCTTTATTTTCTTGGTCCAGGAAAGATCTGAGATATATATTAATCCATCTATACCTTCTTCCAATTCAACGAAAACACCAAAATTGGTAAAGTTTCTGACAATTCCTTTATGTCTGGAACCAACAGGATATTTAGTAGTAATATCAGTCCATGGATCTGGTGTTAGTTGCTTAATTCCCAACGACATTTTACGATCTTCTCTGTCAAGGGTTAAAACGACTGCTTCGAGTTCATCACCAACCTTTACAAAATCCTGTGCTGATCTCAAATGAGTTGACCAAGACATTTCGGAAACATGAATCAATCCTTCAACTCCTTCGGCAACTTCTAAAAAGGCACCATAATCTGCAATTACAACTACTTTGCCTTTTACTTTATCACCAATTTTTATTTCATCTCCCAGGGCATCCCAAGGATGTTTTTCCAATTGTTTAAGACCTAATTGAATTCTGGATTTATTGTCATCAAAATCAAGAATAACAACATTGAGTTTCTGATCTAATTCCACAACTTCGTTAGGATGATTTATTCTGCTCCATGAAAGATCAGTGATATGAACTAAACCATCAACGCCGCCAAGGTCAATAAATACACCATAGGAAGTAATGTTCTTGACTATACCTTCGAGAACCTGGCCTTTTTCGAGCTGACTGATAATCTCTTTTTTCTGCTCTTCAATATCTGCCTCAATCAATGCTTTGTGTGAAACTACAACGTTCTTGAACTCATGGTTGATCTTTACAACTTTGAATTCCATTGTTTTACCAACATACTGATCATAATCCCGAATAGGTTTAACATCAATCTGTGAACCCGGTAAGAATGCTTCAATTCCAAAAACATCTACTATCATTCCTCCCTTTGTTCTGCATTTTACAAAACCGGTTACCACTTCTTCTTTATCATGTGCCGCATTAACCCTATCCCAGGCCATAATAGTTCTGGCCTTTCTGTGTGATAATACCAACTGTCCGCTTTTATCCTCACGGATGTCAATAAGAACCTCAACCTTATCACCAATCTTCAGGTCTGGATTGTATCGGAACTCATTAAGCGAGATAACACCCTCAGATTTAGCATTAATGTCGATAATGGCTTCGCGGTCGGTTAAATGAGTAACCACACCTTCTACAACCTCTTCATCTGCTGTATCTACAAAGTTTTCTGCAACTAATTTTTCAAATTCTTCCAGCTTGGAATCTTCAACACGCTCTATTCCTTCTTCGTATTTCTCCCAATTGAAATTCTCCAAAAACTCTTTAGGATCCTGTTTTGGAGTCTCTACTTTTTGTTCTTCTTTTACTTCAGCAGTCTCTACTGCCTCTGTTATCGCTTTTTCTTCAGCCATGTGCTGATTAAATTTGTATTCCGTAGTACTTTCAGGAGTTAAACAATTCCTACAGAAGCTGTTATTTGATTTTTTTTGTCCTTCCTTTTTCTCCTGATTATTTGTAAAAAAGGAGTGCAAAAGTACAATTAAAAAGTTGTTTTACAAAGTAGTGTTAGGGAAGGATTAAAATAAGGGTCCAGATTTACGTATTTCTTGCTAAAATCAATGGGTATTTTGTAACTTCGGGATCACAATTAGTAACAATTAAAATATACAAATATGAGTGTTAAAGCAAAATATCAGGCAGTCCTCAATTTAGGTGAACAATTAGGAATAAAGGATGGTAATGTGGCTGAAGCAGAAGGCGTTTTAAAGATTAAAGGAGAAGCCAATACCCAATATGAAAAAGATCTAATTTGGGATAAAATAAAAGAAATTGGTGGTGAACACCCCGCAGATATAAAGGCAAATATTTCCGTAGGTGACAGCTCTGTTTATCATCGCCATGTTGTAATAAGTGGAGAATCTCTAAGTAAAATAGCAAAGCACTATTATGGGGACCCAATGAAATATAAACAGATATTTAGTGCGAATACAAATATTCTGAGTAACCCGGATATAATTCATCCAGATCAGGTATTGATAATCCCTAACGTTTAGTTAACTAATTTATATAAAAAAAAAGAACGCTTTTTAAGCGTTCTTTTTTTGTTTTTCAATAACCTGGAGGGCGTAATAATGGATTCGTTCAAACTGTTCCATTAAGCCCATATCGCTATTATCAAAAACAATAGCATCCTCAGCTTTCAACAAAGGTGAGGCCGCCCTATTTGAATCTATATAATCTCGCTCACGAACATTTTTAAGCACCTCTTCGTAAGTTACCTTTTCTCCTTTTGAAATCAATTCCTTATAACGCCTAGATGCCCTTATATCGGGAGAAGCCGTCATAAATATTTTAAATTCTGCGTCTGGAAAAACTACGGTTCCAATATCCCTGCCATCCATGACTATCCCTTTTTTCGTTCCCATTTTTCTTTGCATGCTTACCAATTTTGCTCTTACCTCGGGGATTACCGAAATTTTGCTCACCTGTTTAGAAACTCGCATACTTCTGATTTCCTGCTCTACATTTTTGCCGTTGAGAAACATTTCGGAATAGCCTAATTCCTTGTTTAATTGAAATTTTAGTTTCGCTTTTGGAAGGAGTTCGACAAGTTTATTATGGTCAATATTTTCGTTGTCAATACATTTATTTTCTAAAGCAAATAGGGTAATTGCCCTGTACATAGCGCCCGTATCTACATAAAGATAATTTAAAGCGCTCGCCAGTTCTTTGGCAATAGTACTTTTTCCTGTTGACGAATAACCGTCAATTGCAATAGTAATCTTTCCCATATGTTAAAAGTAGAGAGAAATGAATAAAAGCCAAATTAAAAAGCCCTCTTTACTTAATTCTAAGTATGAAAGGGCAATTTAGTATCATGAATATCGGCTATAATTTCTTGGCGTTTTTTACTTTCTGGTCAGTAATGGCCTCATCTATTACCTCGCTCATATCCGTTACATAATGAAAGGTTAGCCCTTTTAAGTATTCCTCTTTTATTTCGAGGATATCTTTTCTATTCTCCTCTGATAGTATAATCTCCTTTATCCTGGCTCTTTTAGCTGCAAGTATTTTTTCTTTTATACCACCTACAGGTAAAACTTTACCTCTTAAGGTTATCTCACCTGTCATAGCCAGGCTTTTTTTGACCTTTTTCTGAGCAAATAAAGAAACTAGTGATGTAAGCATGGTAATGCCGGCACTTGGACCATCTTTGGGTGTTGCTCCTTCCGGTACGTGAATATGAACATTATACTTTTCAAAAACCTCAGGATTTATACCAAAACTTTCCGCATTAGATTTTATATACTCCATTGCAATGGTAGCAGATTCCTTCATTACTTTGCCTAAGTTCCCTGTTATATTGAGCGTACCTTTTCCTTTAGACAAAATAGATTCTATAAAAAGAATATCACCACCAACACTGGTCCAGGCCAATCCGGTAACAACTCCGGCTATATCATTATTTTCGTATTTATCGCGTTCCATCCTGGCAGGACCCAATACTTTTTCAACATCATCATTGCTAATCTTCACGTTATATAACTCCTCAATAGCAATTGATTTAGCTGCATATCGGACCATTTTCGCTATTTGCTTTTCCAGACCACGAACACCAGATTCGCGGGTGTATCCCTCAACAATTTTTTCCAGCTGACGTTTCCCAATTTTTAAATCTTTGGACGAGAGTCCATGTTCTTTAAGTTGTTTGGGTAGCAAATGTCGTTTGGCAATTTCCACTTTTTCTTCAATGGTATACCCGGTAACATTTATTATCTCCATTCTATCGCGCAAGGCAGGCTGAATTGTAGATAGATTATTAGCTGTAGCAATAAACATGACTTTAGAAAGATCATATCCAAGTTCCAGGAAATTATCGTGGAAATCACTGTTTTGCTCAGGATCTAAAACCTCTAACATAGCAGAAGATGGATCACCCTGATGACTAGCCCCTAATTTATCTATTTCATCTAAAATGAAGACCGGGTTTGAAGTCCCCGCTTTTTTAACACTTTGTAAAATCCTGCCGGGCATAGCTCCTATATAAGTTTTACGATGACCTCTAATTTCTGCTTCATCTCGCAAACCACCTAAAGACATACGCACATATTCCCTGCCTAATGCTTCGGCCACCGATTTACCCAGGGAAGTCTTTCCAACCCCAGGAGGTCCATAAAGACAGAGAATTGGAGATTTCATATCATTTCGGAGTTTAAGAACCGCTAAATATTCAATTATTCTTTGCTTAACGTCTTCAAGTCCATAATGGTCCCTGTCTAAAATTTTCTGAGCCCTCTTAAGATCAAATTTATCCTTGGAATACTCATTCCATGGCAAATCGAGAAATAAATCCAGATAATTCCTCTGTATAGAATACTCCGCCACTTGCGGATTCATGCGTTGCATTTTAGCCAATTCCTTTTCAAAATGTTCAGCCACCTTTAGTTCCCATTTTTTGTTCTTGGATTTGGCCTGCATTTCATCAATTTCCTCATCATAAGAAACACCACCAAGTTCTTCCTGAATAGTTTTCATTTGCTGATGTAAAAAATACTCGCGCTGCTGCTGGTCCATATCACTGCGTACCCTGGATTGAATATCTTTCTGAAGTTTCAATTTCTGCAGTTCCACATTCATATATTTTAATGTGGCAAGTGCCCTGTCTTGCAGATTAGGAATCTCTAATAAGTCTTGCTTATCTTTTACATCAAGATTAAGATTGGAAGAAACAAAGTTTATCAGGAAAGAATTACTTTCTATATTCTTTATAGCAAAGGAAGCTTCACTTGGGATGTTAGGATTATTTTTTATGATTTTTAAAGCCAGTTCCTTTATCGAATCAATTATAGCCAGAAATTCCTGATCACCAGGTGTGGGTCTTACTTCATCCGCTTCGCGAATTGTAGCTGTCATATAAGGATTCTCCGTGAGGACCTCCGCTATTTCAAATCTTTTTTTACCCTGTATAATTACTGTCGTATTACCATCAGGCATTTTTAATACCCGTAAAATCCTGGCTACAGTCCCTAAAACATTAATATCCTTAATCCCCGGGTTTTCAGTCTCCTCATCTTTTTGAGAAACAACACCTATAACCTTCGATCCTTTATTAGCATCTTTAATCAAATTTATTGAGGTATCCCTTCCGGCCGTAATAGGAATTACTACACCAGGAAACAATACGGTATTTCGAAGAGGTAAAATAGGTAAAACCTCTGGTAAGCTTTCATTATTCATTTCCTCTTCATCCTCAGGAGTTAATAATGGTATTAATTCAGAATCTTCATCAATTCCTTGTAACGTCATATTGTCAAATTTTGAATAATTGGAATATCCCATAGCATTTTATTCGGTCATTCTGTCATTAGAGGACAGATTCACTATTATTATGTTCCACGCATATTTTACTAAACCATACGTATTTAGCCCAAAAAGGTCCGTGAATACACCCTTTTCTACTTCTTTAAGACAATTCTTGTGCCAACAAATGGATATTTTTCCAAAAAAAGTGTAACATTCCTTAAATTAATAAATCTTTTATATAAAGCATTTACTTTTTGAGCCAAAATAAAGTACATACTGAAGCCTTGTTACAATTGTGTCTGGAAGGCAATCAAAGTGCACAATTGGAAATTTACAACCGCTATTACAAAGCCATGTTTAACACGGCATATAGGATAGTAAAAGACAGTGCGGAAGCTGAAGATGTCATGCAGGAATCGTTTTTGAATGCGTTTACGAAACTGCATACGTTTAAAGGGGATGTTACTTTTGGTGCGTGGTTAAAGCGCATAGTTATTAACAAAAGTATCTACCATTACAGAAAACAGCAGAAAAAGAAAGAGGTAGGATTAGATGAAATATTGTACAAGGTCGAAGATAATGATGGCGTTGCCGAGGATCATGGGAGTACAGAACGAATGGCTCAAAAAGTGCTGGAAACCATGAAACAATTGAAAGACAATTACAGAATTTCTTTGACCTTACATCTAATTGAAGGGTATGATTACGAAGAGGTTAGTTCAATAATGGATATAAGTTATGCGAATTGCAGGACTACAATATCAAGAGCGAAGGAAAGTTTAAGAAAAAAAATGATAAATGCTTAATTATGAAAGAAGATCGAATAGAGGAAATGTTTAAAACCCTGGAAGGCTCTTTTGATACAAAAGAACCAGAGGCAGGTCATGAACAAAGATTCCTGAAGAAATTGAGCAATGAAAATGGTGTAGTAAGACTAATCCCTAAAAAGAATAGTTGGTGGAGACCATTATCAATAGCAGCTTCTATAATGTTGCTTTTCGCAGTTGGGGCTTCACTTTATACTAATCAACCATCCATTGATGAACAGCTGGCTGAAATTTCTCCGGAAGTTTCACAAACTCAGTTTTACTTTGCAAGCCTTATTGAAGAGCAAGTAAAGGAGCTGGAGAACGAAAGCACACCTGAAACTAAAAAATTAGTGGATGACGCTATGGTACAATTAAATAAACTGGAAATAAACTATAAGAAACTTGAACAAGATCTACTTAATGGAGGAAATAGTAAACTAATACTTAGTGCTATGATTACAAATTTCTCAACCCGAATAGATTTACTGCAAGAAGTTATGGACCAAATAGAAAATATTAAAACCTTTAAAAATTACGATGATGAAAACATTACTATTTAAATATACATTAATTGCACTTCTGGCAGTTCCGGTTATGACCCTCGCCAACAATGGGGACTTAAAAGGCAAATATTCCAAGGAGAAAACCATTAAGAAGGAATATGATGTTAATTCAGATGCCTTGCTAAAAGTTAGTAATAGTTATGGAAATCTTACTTTGACTTCCTGGAACGAGAATAGAGTGGTAATAGAAGTTCATATTAAAACCAGCGGCAATAACGAGTCTAAAGTACAGGAAAAGCTTGATAAAATTACGGTGGATTTTGAAGCCAGCAGCGATATGGTTTCTGCAAAAACTATTTTCAATAAAAATAAAGGAAGCTGGGGTTGGAATTGGGGGAAAAGCAACAATGTGAACATGCAAATAAACTATACTATTAAACTCCCTGTGAAAAACAATGTCCATCTAAATAATGACTATGGAAATATTATGCTGGACCGTATTGATGGTCATGCCAAAATTAGTTGTGATTACGGCAGGTTAGAAATAGGAGAACTACGTGGCAGGAATAATGAATTAAAATTCGATTACACATCCAAATCAACTATTGAATATGTAAATAGTGCTAAGATCTCTGCCGATTATTCAGGGTTTACCATACAAAAAGCTGGAAATTTATCCGTCAGTGCCGATTATACAAATGCGGCAATCGGACAAATGGAAAATTTAGAATACACCAGTGATTATGGTAAATTGGAAGTAGATGAAGCAAACAATGTACAGGGAAATGGCGACTACATAAACGTTAAGTTGGGTACTATTCACGGGAATGTAGACATTAATGCTGATTACGGTTCTGTGGGCATAGCTAATATGGCTCAGGATGCTGGAAATGTTTCAATTCGAACAGAATATACGGGCATCAAAATAGGTTATGATCCTATGTATAATTTTAATTTTGAAATTACGACCGAATATGCCGGTGTTAGCGGGAAAGATGATTTTGATATCAGTATTAGCAAAGAGAAATCAGATGAGCTTTATTACAAAGGATTTTACGGTAACTCAGCTAGCGAAAATATGATCTCCATTACGAGTGATTATGGAAGCATTACTTTCTCTAAAAATTAAACGAAACACTCAATATTAAGCACTAATAACTTAAATATTTTATCATGAAGAAAATAATAACTCTTGGAATAGCCATATGCACTTTTGCCGTCACAAATGCGCAGAAAATAAAAGGAAACGGCAATGTAGTAACCATTGAAAGATCTACTGACGATTACGATGTGATTGCCGTGTCTGGATGGTTTGATGTTATCCTGGTTGATGGGGAAGAGGGAAAAATAAGTATTGAAGGGGACGAAAATTTGCTTGAACATATTAAAACTGAGGTGAAGGAGGGTAAATTGGTAATCAAAGTAAAAAAAGGTAGAAACCTTCAACCTTCTTCATGGAAAAATAATGGCGGTATTTACATTACGGTTCCTGTAGAGAGCGTTAATGAAGTTTCCCTCTCAGGATCGGGTGATATAGTTGGTAAAAAAACAATTTCCACTTCAGACTTTAGCACGAGAATGTCGGGCTCCGGGGATATAACTCTGGATGTGGAGTCCAAAACGGTTAGTGCGTCAATGTCTGGTTCCGGAGATATCAATTTAAGTGGTACTACCGAATTGTTTGATATTCAAATTTCGGGCTCCGGTGATATAAAGGCTTATGACCTTATAGCCGATACAGTAGATGCAAGTATTTCAGGATCTGCCGACATTAAAGTAACGGCTAATAAAATGCTGAAAGCAAGGGTATCTGGCTCCGGAGATATTCATTATCGTGGAGATGCAACAAAAATAGATAGTAAAGTTTCGGGATCCGGAGATATTACCAAGGGATAGAACTACATCAAAAAACGAACAACAATCATACCCTGGCGGAAACGTCAGGGTTTTTTATTTACCCTGGTCAGTAAAAACAATCCGCATAGGAAAAAAAGTCCCAGGAATATGGTTGCATTTCTCATGCTTCCTGTAAACTGAGCAATAAACCCGTATAAAAAAGTACCAATTACAATCCCAAGTTTTTCTGCAACATCATAAAAACTAAAAAAAGAAGCCGTATCTCTTGTTTCCGGGATAAACTTGGAATAGGTAGATCTCGACAATGCCTGTATACCGCCCATGACTATTCCCACACAACCAGCTGCAATATAGAAATCTGTTGGAGTAATTAAGAAATAAGCATATATACAGATAAATACCCATAAAACATTTATCACCATAAGCGTTTTTATATTTCCAAATCTTTTTGACGCCTTTGCGGTCATAGTTGCACCAAATATTGCTACTAACTGAATCAACAGGATACTTACAATTAAGCCTGTGGTACGTTCACTATCTGAACCCCAGTTAATCTCCTGCTCTCCAAAATAAGTGGCAATCAACATTACAGTCTGTACAGCCATACTATATACAAAAAAGGCTACGAGATATCGTTTTAGCTTTACCTCATCCCCTAATTGATACCATACTCCTTTTAACTCCTTAAATCCATTGAAAATAATATTTTTACGTACCCCTGTTCGCTTAATCCCTTTAGGCAGGTAGTAGAAGGTATATTGACTGAATAAAATCCACCAAATACCTACTGTTACAAACGAATATTTCATAGCTTTAATCTCCGCTACCTCAGAAGCATCGCTCTCTATCCCAAAAATATCCGGTTTCATTACCATGGCAAGGTTTAATAGAAGTAAAATAACGCTTCCTATATAACCCATGGAGAATCCTTTGGCGCTTATACTATCCTGTTGTTCAGGGAAGGCAATATCAGGGAGGTAGGAATTATTAATTGCAAAACTCACCCAGAAGCCTACAAGGCCAAAAAAGTAGCAAACAAGGCCGAAATAAATATTTTCCAATGAAAACCAATAGAGCCCAATACAGGAAATTCCTCCCAGGTAACAAAAAAATTTCATAAAGATTTTCTTATTACCCAAATAATCTGCAATACCTGATATGAGTGGTGTGATTAAAGCAATGAATAAGAAAGCTGCAGAAGTGAGATAACTTATCAATGGAGCTCTGGAAATTTCACCTCCAAACACTGATACTTTCTCAATTTCTGCAACTCGGAAGAGGGCGCCATAAAAAATTGGAAAGATGGCAGAAGCAATTACCAGGCTATATACGGAATTAGCCCAATCATAAAATGCCCAGGCATTTAATAGTTTCTTACTTCCTTTTATTGCAAAAGTTCTGGCCATTTATAAAATAAGCTGCCCTACACGAGCAGCTTCGAATATACAACTATTAGGGGAATCACTAATTTAAATTAGCCTATTGAAATGAAGTTACACCAAACTTCTGTGCTTCCTGTTTAGCCAAAGGAGCCCATTGGGTTAAATTAGCAATCCTGGTGTCATTAGAAGGATGGGTACTTAGAAATTCCGGTGGTGCATTACCTCCTGCATTGGCCTTCATACGTTTCCACAGTTCAGCAGCCTCAACCGGATTATAGCCTGCAATGGCCATAATCTGAAGTCCTATTCTATCTGCCTCTGATTCATGACTACGGCTAAAAGGCAGCATAAGCCCTACCGTAGAACCAATACCATAAGCCTGGTTAAACAAATTTCTAGATTTTTGGTCCTGAATCGCAATATTTCCTGCCACAGCTCCAAGTTGTTGCAAGGTGCCCGCGCTCATGCGCTGTGCCCCATGATCTGCTAATGCATGTGCCACTTCATGACCCATAACCACGGCAACTCCCGTTTCTCCCTGGCAAATAGGCAGAATACCGGTATAAAAAACAATCTTGCCCCCAGGCATACACCAGGCATTAATAAGAGTATCTTTTACCAAATTGTATTCCCAACGGTAATCTTTTAAGTAACCTGGATATCCATTCGCAGATAACCATCTTTCAGCAGCAGAAGAAATTCGCTGCCCTACCCTTGTAATCATCTTTGCCTCCGTATTGCTTTCTATGACATCATTTTGACCAATAAATTCATCGTATTGGGCGAAGGCCATTGGGAAAATCTGACTGTTGGGATAGAAATTCAATACTTTTTGCCCTGTAAATGGATTTACTTTACAAGAGGCAATCCCCAGAAGTAATATGGATACCAGTAAAAACTTTTTAGCGCTCATTTTATTGATTATCTAGGTTCAAAATACAAAATATTTATTTCCCTATTATGTGCAATACTGTAAATTCTTTTGTTACATGTATTGTATTATTGCCATTTGGCTGTAATTTTTTAATTGGAACTATTTCATTATCTATCTCTATCTCTTTAATCTTAAATGGTAAATCAATCAGATTAATTTTAAATGAGTTGTAAGAAGTAATAAAAGCGCCATTTTTAAACTGCTGGATTATCAATTCATTTTTCTTACCATTCAATTTAAAATTCCTTAAACTATAATTTCCTTTGGTGTAATCATAGCCATCCTGTTCATCCTCATAAACTGAGGACTTTTCAATACCATACTTGAAGTAGACATCGAGGATTAATTCTTCTATAGCTTTTTCACCTACATACTGCTGGACAGGGTATTTGGGAATTATTGCTCCTTCTTTTATAAAAATTGGAATTTTATCAAAATCAGCGGCAACCCATTTCTCCATTCCTCCATCTACAACCTCACCAGTCCAAAAGTTATGCCATTTTCCTTTAGGAATATACATTCTTCTTCCCAACGCGTTGGGTTCCTGTATTGGACAGACCAATATTTGATCCCCAAATATAAACTCATCAGTTCTAAAATGCGTTTGCAAATCTTCCTGATCATAATACACCAAGGGTTTAAGCATAGGTATGTTTTCCCTAGAATATTTCCAAAACATGGTATACAAATAAGGTAGCAGCTGGTATCTTAATTCAATAAACTTCCTGACTATATTAGTAACTTCCTTATCAAATGACCAGGGTTCCTGATCGCCGTGGTCTCCGCTTGAATGCACTCGGAAAAAGGGATGAAAGACACCCAATTGTATCCATCTCGCAAAAAGTTCTCCGTTGGGTTGTTCCGCAAATCCTCCTATGTCTGAACCAACAAAGGACATACCACTCATACACATTCTTTGCACCTGTACATTGGCAATCCACAAGTGTTCCCAGGTAGCAACATTATCACCGGTCCAGGTAGAGCTAAAACGTTGTGCCCCTGCATATGCCGCCCTTGTTATAACAAAAGGACGTTTGGGGTAAACGTATTTTTTTACGCCTTCATAAGTCGCCCTAACCATTTGAGTGCCATAAATATTATGAGCCTTTCTATGACTACAGCGATGACCATCAAAATCGTGTCTGGTATCTAAAGGAGCCGTTTTAGATGGAACTTCCATAATAGCAGGTTCATTCATATCATTCCATACGGCATGGACCCCCGTTTCTGCCATCAGTTCTTTATAGAGACCCGCCCACCATTTTCTAACCTTTGGGTTGGTAAAATCAGGAAAGCTACATTCTCCCGGCCAAACTTTACCGCGCATTATAGGGCCATCTCCCCTTTTACAGAAATAATCATTCTTCATGGCTTCCTGATAAACCCAATAATCCTTATCTACCTTTATTCCAGGATCTATCATGACCACTGTTTTAAAGCCGTCTTCGTATAAATCCTGTATCATGGCCTTAGGGTCAGGAAATTTTTTCTTATCCCAGGTAAAACATCGAAATCCATCCATATAGTCTATATCGAGGTAGATAGCATCACAGGGAATTTTAAGGGATCTGAATTTTGCAGCAATTTTCTTAACATTGCTCTCCGGAAAATAACTCCATTTAGATTGATGAAAGCCCAATGCCCAAAGCGGGGGAATTTCCGGTGTACCGGTTAAATCTGTATATGCCCTTACCACTTTTGACATCTCAGGGCCATAAAAAAAGTAGTAATTCATTTCTCCACCGTCTGCCCAAAAACTGGTTATATTTCTTCTTTCATGAGCAAAATCGAAATGAGTTTCAAAGGTATTGTCAAAAAATATCCCATAGGCAATATTATTGTGAAGTCCGACATAAAAGGGAATTGCTTTATACAACGGATCCTGATCTTTTGCATATGCATATGAATCTGTAACCCAATTTCTAACCCTTTTGCCTTTAAGGTTAGAGTGTGTGGCTTTATCCCCCATTCCATAAAAGCTTTCAGCAGATTGAGTGATTTTGCTCATCTTTACCGAATTACCCCCAAATTCATAATTCTCCTCCCAATGAAAACCAAGTTCATCCTCATTTATGATATTCCCTTCTAAATCTGAAATCTGGGTTCGCATTGTTTTTTTATCAATCAGAACGGTGATCTTAGAAGTAAAAATTAAATATTCTGTTTTGGTTTCTTTGGATTCAAGCTTGTTATAACCCCTACTGGCATCAGGACTTATTGCATATGAAAAATCTGGTTGAAAAACTTCCTCCGTAGCATATCTGAATCGTATAGCACTATTACGTAGTACCGTTATCTCCAGAACAACACCATTCTCTGAAGTAAAATAAAATTTATCGGAATCGCGCTTAAACTCTGCAATCCTGTTAGGGTATAAATTGCCTTTGTATTCTAATTCTGTATTCGTAATCATAAAGGGTGATTTTAGAAACCCACAAAAAAAAGACTTTAACTTTTAAAAGAAAAACGATATTACAACCAATTATGAACTACAACGTTATAGTTGGCCATATTTATTGGAAAACAACCATCCCAAGTGGTGGAATTGTAATTTCAATTGAAGTTTTATGACCATGCCATGGGGTTTTGGAAACTTTTATGCCAGTATTTTTACTTCCGCTTCCACCATATTTTTTCGCATCACTATTAAAAACCTCCTTTAAAGTTCCCTTTTTTGGAATTCCTATTCGATATCCTTCTCTTGTGACCGGAGTGAAATTACAGGCTACAATTAGGTCATTTTTAGGTTCGTGACCGCGACGGATATAAGTAAGTACAGAATTCTCAGAATCTCCATAATCAATCCACTGAAATCCTTCAGGGCTGAATTGTTTTTCATAAAGGGCAGGTGATGAACGATAAAGTTTGTTGAGGTCCTTTACCAACTCCTGAATCCCGGAGTGAAAATCATATTGTAACAAATGCCAATCGAGGCTTTGCTGAAAATTCCATTCGGAAGACTGTCCAAACTCTGCACCCATAAATATGAGGTTAGCACCGGGGTGAGTAAACATATATCCATAAAGCAATCGTAAATTAGCGAATCTTTGCCATTCATCTCCCGGCATTTTATATAATAGAGACTGCTTTCCATATACTACCTCATCATGGGAAAAAGGCAACATGAAGTTTTCGGTAAAGGCATAGGTCATGCTAAATGTAAGGTCATTTTGGTGGTGCATTCTGTAAATAGGTTCTTTTTTAAAGTATTCCAGGGTATCGTGCATCCATCCCATCATCCACTTCATTCCAAATCCCAGACCTCCTATGCTTACTGGCTTTGAGACCATAGAAAAGGAAGTTGATTCCTCGGCGATGGTTTGAATCCCTTTAAAACTACTATACACCTCTTGATTGAGTTCGCGAATAAACGATATAGCTTCAAGATTCTCGTTATTGCCATAAATATTTGGCTCCCACTCACCTTCTTCACGAGAATAATCCAAATATAACATTGATGCAACCGCGTCAACTCGAAGACCATCTGCATGATACTGATCCAACCAAAAGTTTGCATTGCTTATCAGAAATGCACGAACTTCGTTTCTTCCATAATTAAATATCAAACTTTTCCAATCCGGATGGTACCCTTTTCTTTTGTCGGGATTCTCATATAGGCAGGAGCCGTCAAAAAATCCTAAACCATGGGCATCTTCAGGAAAATGAGAAGGCACCCAATCGAGGATGACCCCTATATCATTTTGATGAAGTTTATCAACCAGAAGTTTAAAATCTTCAGGTTTACCAAATCTGGATGTTGGCGCAAAATAGCCCGTAAGCTGATAACCCCATGAAGGATCATAAGGATATTCCATAATCGGCATGAATTCTACATGCGTAAAATTCATTTCCTTTAGGTATTTAACCAGGTCTTCGGCCAGATCCACATAAGACATAAAATCATTCTCCTTAGTACGTTTCCAGGATCCAAGATGAATTTCATATACTGAATACGGTTTGTCTAAACCATTTTTGTTCTCACGCGTATCCATCCATTTCTTATCCTTCCATTTATAAGTATTATCCCATACTACAGAGGCTGTATTAGGGGGATGTTGACAATATCTTGCAAAAGGATCTGCCTTCTCAGTTTTAATATCGTTATTATGTGAATGTATTTTATATTTATACAAAGCACCTTGCTCTACTCCCGGAATAAACCCTTCCCAAATACCACTTTCATCCCATCTTACATTAAGCTGATGCTCTCCTTCTACCCAGTAATTAAAATCGCCTATTACGGAGACCGATTTGGCTGTAGGTGCCCAAACAGCAAAATACGTTCCCTTCTTACCCTTGTATTTCATGGGGTGTGAACCCAAATGATTATAGAGCCGATAATGCTTGCCTGATTTAAAAAGATTGATATCAAAATCCGATAATAAGCTATAGGGAATTACATTGCCCATATTTATGTTGTTAGTTAGGTTCGTTAATAATACTCATAATACCTTGCAAAGGTATCACGGCCCATCTGGGTCTTGAATTCATTTCATATCCAAGTTCGTAAACTGCCTTTTCGAGCATGCAATATTCCAAAAGAAATATTCGTTCCTGGCGATAACCTATATTTATATTATGTTCCTGTATAAGGGTGGCATAGGTCTCCAGAAAGACTCCAATAAAATAACGATATAGAATCTCCCCTGCCAGAAAAAGATCTTCCTGTGAATATGCATATTCCTCCATATGGTTGAATATTGTTGCATAAACCGCGTAATGAAAAGACCGGAAAAGACCTGCTATATCTTTTAAAGGTGGCTGCTTTACCTTCCTGTCTCTAATTGTACTTTCTGGCTCTCCTTCAAAATCAAGCAAATAAAAATCATCCTCCTGAACCAATACTTGTCCCAGGTGATAATCTCCGTGAACACGAATCCTTTCTCCTTTGAGCTTGGTCCAATCAAAGGTTACAAAGCGTTTTCTAATCTCATTTTTACGTTCTAAAAACTCGTTAGCCAGGTCCAGCGATAAACCTTCCAAACGATGAAGGTTATTTTCAACAGTATTTAATCTATTTTGAAATTGGTAGAGCAATCTATTCTTTAACCATACCTCGTAATCTCCATTAAAATGAGTGGGTGTGAATGCAGTGTCTTCAAACTCTGAACCCAATGCAATATGCATCTCTGCGGTTCTCTGTGCAAGTACCTGCAGTTTTAGGAAAACGTTCAAACCTGCCCAATCAATGATTTCAGGCGGAACATCCCTTATATTTAACCTTTCAAACAATTCCGTTCGTGGTAAATGATGAACGTTTATCCCCTTATATTCAAGGTTACTAAAGATCTTATGTAATTCTTTCAACATAAAATCCCATGCATCGCCTTGATTGGGAACCAATTCCTGCATTAATGCAATGGTAACGTTAACATTATCTGCGTCCATGATGCTTATGCTACCCTGATATGCCGGCGTATTTTTGTACCCCTTGCGTTCCGAAAGGAACTGACTCATTTCAAAATCGGGATTTTTATCTGCATATATCCTTCTGAAGAACTTAATAACAGATTTATCATTGATTATTACCGAAGTATTACTTTGTTCAAGACCCATAAAACGAGATGATTCATAAACATGATCATGAAATTCAAGACTTTTATGGTACCTCACACGGGTAGTATCATTTGGTTCCGCGTTAACAATGCGCTCAAAAACTAACTTCCTAAAAGCTTCAAGGTTTATTGCATCTATAATAAAACCTTCTTGTCCGTTAATACTTAGTGGCAGAATTCTTTCTTTTTCAGCAAAATTCTCGTCTGTAACAAACGCAATGGGTAAAAAATAGTGCTGGTAAAATGCTTCTTCAAAGTTCACTTCGAGCAATAATCCATAATATATTTCGCCCTTCTGCTGTATCCTGAAGTATTCCCGGAGCTCTATATATTTTAGTTTACTCGCTTTACCCCCATACCATCTTTGCTTAACCACGTATGCCTCAAGGACATCAGAAAGAAATACTTTTATAAAGTTCTTATCATCCAACAAATTTTCCCAGGCTACATTAAATGAGTAGGGAGGCTGTAGAATAGAGTCCTTCTTTTTCTTAGGCATTCTTATTTTTTAATGTGAAACAAATGAAATGGCAATGCAGGGTGTAATTCTACAAAATTCCACTCATCATGCCAAATATAACTATTGTCCGTGACAAGATCATGAATTGTTAACCCTTGTTCAATATTAAGGGACAAATCACTAATGGGAAGTTGTAGCATTCCTCGTTGCGCATAATGTGAGTCAAGATTAATTATAACCAAAACTTCATCTGATTTATCTTCGTTCCATTTATAGAATGCTAAAAGATGGTAATTCTCTATATGGCAAAACCTGATATTGTTGGTTTGTTGTAATGCTTCATGATTTTTCCTGGCCTGGTTTAAGCGAGTTATGATTAGGGTTAATTTATTTTTAACAGACCAGTCCCAAAATTTCACTTCATATTTTTCTGAATTCAGATACTCTTCTTTTCCTGGCATGGCGTCAGAAATCATATACTCAAAAACAGGTCCGTATATTCCAATATTGCCACATAAAGTTGCCGCCAGAGCATAACGCGCAATGTGCATTGCCTCATTGGCTCCTTGTAGATGATATGGGTTAATATCCGGTGTATTAGGCCAAAAATTTGGACGGTAATACTCCTTCATTTCTGTTTGGGTAAGCTCAAGCATATATTCTATAATCTCGTGCTTGTGCACCCTCCATGTGAAATAGGTATATGACTGTGAAAACCCCTGTTTGGCCAGCTGCTGCATTACCTTAGGTCTGGAAAAGGCTTCCGCTAAAAAAAGTACATCAGGATGTTTCTTTTTAACCTCAGCAATTAACCAATTCCAAAAATAATAAGGTTTGGTATGAGGATTATCTACTCGAAATATTTGTACTCCAAGTCCAACCCATTTTAGTGTCACCGCCAACAGCTCTGACCAAAGTTCTTTAAATGCCGGAGATTCAAAATGGAAGTTTACAATATCCTGATATTTTTTAGGTGGATTCTCAGCATACTGCATAGTACCGTCCGGTCTTTTTCTGAACCATTCCGGGTTAGTAGTTATGTAAGGATGATCAGGTGCTGCCTGAAAGGCTAAATCCAATGCAATTTCCAAATCCAGTTCATTTGCTTTTTTTATAAGACTCTTAAGATCTTTCTCGGTACCTAGCTCCGGATGTATTTCCTTATGACCTCCAAGCTTAGAACCAATTGCCCATGGCACCCCGGAATCACCTTCCTGGGCATTTGTAGTATTGTTTTTTCCTTTTCTGTTAACTTCACCAATTGGGTGTATTGGAGGTAAATAAAGAACGTCAAAGCCCATTTCAGCTATTTTAGGCAGTAAAGCCTGGCAATCATTAAAAGTACCATGTTTACCATTCACAGGAGAAGATGACCTTGGAAAAAATTCGTACCAGGTACTGAAATTTGCTTTAAGCCTGTCTACATAAACCTGAAGGTCCTCACTGGTATTAGCCAAAATACGATTTGGATATTTAACAAATAACTTATGTAGTTTATCTGAAATAGCTTCTTTAACAGCATTTTCATATAAATCTTCATTTTGAAAAGATTCAATTAAATCATTTATATATTTCTTCTCAGAAGAACTTATTTTTTTTGTCAGAACCTGCAAATGCTGAACACCGTCTAGGAGTTCACTGTTTACATGTTGATTGTCCTTTAACTTGGCCTCTATACCATGTTGCCAGTTTTGAGCATGATCTACCCAGGCTGAAATTCTGTAAATATAAATGCCCTGCTTAAGAACTTTAAAGGAAACCCTATGGACATCGTCGCCAAGGTGTTCCATGCGTGTAGTATTAAAAGATTTCTCAGAAGAGTGTTTGTATTGAAGCTCTGCCTGAATTATATCATGTCCATCTCCTATTACATCTGCATATACCGTAACAGATTCTCCAACGACTCGCTTAATAAAAAAAGCTCCACATTGAAGCTGAGGATTAATATTTTCAATTACAACACGTTGTTGTCTTAACATAATAATTAGTTAGTTGGGTTTTTGTTAAAAATAGGGAATTATCTGAAATACAATACCCCAAAGCCCAATTTTTGCCGAATTACAAGATAATCCTTTTGTAAAATCTATTTTTGGAACGCTTTTTGTTTCCTGGGTTAAGATAATATGTAAAACTTTAAAAAAAATTAAAAGACAGACTTAAAATATTAATCATTAAACATTTACATTATGAAAAAAGTTACACTACTATTTGGCGCATTTTTAACCTTAATTATTTTGTCGTGTGAAGGGCCGACAGGACCTCCCGGACCTCCTGGTTTTGATGGGTTAAACGGGGAAGATGGGGTTAATATTTTGGGCCAGGTCCTTGAGATTGAAGGTACTTTTGATGCCGGTAATAACTATTCCCTATTTTATGAATTCCCACAAACAGTGGAAGTTTTTGAATCTGATGTAGTATTAATTTACATTTTATGGGATGTTGCGGAAGACGGTAATGGAGAACCCCTGGATATCTGGCGGTTATTACCACAAACCCGTATTTTAAATCAAGGGTTGCTACAATACAATTATGACTTTACATTTCTGGATGTAAGTGTCTTTTTAGAATCAGATTTTGACCTTGGAACCCTATCTCCCGGAGATACAGACAACCAAGTGTTTAGAATTGCCATTGTACCGGCTGAATTTGCCCAATCCTCAAAAATGGATACTTCTAATATTGGGGAAGTTATGAGCAGCTTAAACGTAAGGGAAATAGATATTAACAGAATACAACTATAGTTGCATCTATAAATTAAAGAAAAATAATCCCTGCAATATTAATGCAGGGATTTTTTTATGAAGTTATCCTTAACTTTGAAAGGTTTTGAGTTCAAAACCGTCAAAAAAAATAGAAAAAGAAAAAATAAATTTAGTATGAAAAAGTACGTGTTCATTATCCTTTTGATTTCTATGGGATGCAAAGGGGTTTCACAGGAAAAAGAAGCTGTAGCTGAAAAAGGGGAAGAACAAACAGAGACATTTAAAGTTGTGAAATCTGAACAAGATTGGCGTAAAGAACTTACGGACCTACAGTTTTATGTGCTCAGAAAAGCGGGTACTGAAAATTCGGGATCCAGTGAGCTATTAAAAAATAAAATGACGGGGACTTATGTCTGCGCTGGCTGTGGAACAGCTTTATTTAACAGCGAGCACAAATTTGATTCGGGTACGGGATGGCCAAGTTTCGACAGAGAAATTGAGGGGAACGTGGCCTTTGATGTAGATTACAAGATTGGGTATAAAAGAACAGAAGAGCATTGTGCAGTTTGTGGCGGCCACCTTGGCCATGTCTTTGAGGACGGCCCCCGGGAAACCACCGGACTGAGACATTGTATAAACGGAGCTGCCTTGCAGTTTGTGCCTGAATCACAATAGACCACTATCTGTTAAAACAAAATATTTTAGATTTTGATCTCAGCAAAATAAAATATGAATTTAAAGGAAGATTACATCAAAAGTTTATTATTTGAATGCAATCGCTATAAATCCCTTGGCGACAAAACCTTTGTTCAACTAGATGATTCAGACATTCATTGGAAATATGATAGTTCAGGTAACAGCATCGCGGTACTAGTAAAACATTTATCAGGGAATATGCTTAGCAGGTGGACTAACTTTCTTACCGAAGACGGTGAAAAAATGTGGAGAAACAGGGATTCGGAATTTGAAGCGTCATACAGAACAAAAAAGGAAATGCTTGTTGCATGGGAAACAGGTTGGAATTGTTTTTTTGATGCCATTCAACAAATAAAACCGGTGAATTTTGAGAATAAAATAAAAATACGAAACGAAGCTCATACGCTTACAGAGGCCTTAAACAGGCAATTAGCCCATTATTCCTATCACATTGGTCAAATAGTACTAATTGGTAAGACTATAAAGGGTAAAAACTGGGGTTCTCTTTCCATTCCAAAAGGCCAATCAAAGGCCTATAACAAGGCAAAGTTCGGGGATTAATTTAAGATTCTTTACGAAGTTTAAAAGCTTTCCATTTGGTTTTGTAACTTTGCGACCTCATAAATCTGAATCACAAAAAATACTGGAATGGGCAAATTCGATATTATTGTTTTAGGGAGTGGACCTGGGGGTTATGTAACCGCTATTAGAGCATCACAACTTGGATTTAAAACGGCTATTGTAGAAAAAGAGAATCTGGGAGGTGTATGTTTAAATTGGGGATGCATCCCTACCAAAGCCCTCTTGAAATCGGCCCAGGTATTTGAATATTTACAACACGCCGCAGATTACGGGCTAAAAGTAGATGGAGTGGATAAAGATTTTGATGCAGTTGTAAAACGAAGTAGAAATGTGGCGGATGGAATGAGCAAAGGGGTTCAATTTCTTATGAAGAAAAATAAAATTGAAGTTATTAATGGTTTTGGAAAATTGGCACCCGGAAAGAAAGTAGTTGTTACTGATGCGGAAGGCAAGGATACAGAGTATAGCGCAGAACATATAATTATTGCCACAGGAGCCAGGAGTAAGGAACTACCCGCTTTACCTCAGGATGGGAAAAAAATTATTGGTTACCGCAAAGCAATGACTTTGGAGAAACAACCCAAGAAAATGATAGTTGTAGGAAGTGGGGCAATAGGAATTGAATTTGCCTATTTCTATAACGCTATGGGTACCGATGTTACAGTTGTTGAATTTTTACCAAATATTGTTCCCGTAGAGGACGAAGAGGTTTCCAAACAGTTGGAACGCAGTTTCAAGAAAGCTGGTGTCAAAATTAAAACGTCATCTGAAGTTACACATGTTGACACTTCGGGGGATGGAGTTAAAGCTACCGTAAAAACCCTCAAAGGAGAAGAAATTCTGGAAGCCGATATAGTACTTTCGGCAGTGGGTATTAAATCAAATATTGAAAATATAGGCCTGGAAGAAGTAGGTATCGCTACCGATAGAGATAAAGTTATTGTAAATGACTTCTACTTAACCAACATCCCGGGTTATTACGCCATTGGCGATGTTACCCCTGGTCAGGCACTTGCACACGTTGCTTCTGCCGAGGGAATCCTTTGTGTGGAAAAAATAGCCGGAATGCACGTAGAACCATTAGATTATGGGAATATTCCCGGTTGTACCTACTGTATGCCGGAAATCGCATCTGTTGGCCTCACAGAGAAACAAGCTATAGAAAAAGGCTATGAACTTAAAATTGGTAAATTCCCTTTCTCTGCAAGTGGTAAAGCAAAAGCTTCAGGAAATGCCGATGGTTTTGTAAAAGTTATTTTTGATGCAAAATATGGCGAATGGTTAGGCTGCCATATGATAGGTGCCGGTGTAACAGATATGATTGCAGAGGCCGTGGTTGCACGGAAATTAGAAACAACTGGTCATGAAATCCTAAAGGCCGTTCATCCTCACCCTACAATGAGTGAGGCAGTAATGGAAGCGGTCGCAGCAGCCTATGGCGAAGTTATACACCTCTAACACAGCAAATATTTTAGATTTTAATGCTTAGAACATTTCGAATTAGTGCCATTCTGGAAGGTATTTCCTATTTGCTTTTATTTAGTTTTAGTATGCCCTTGAAATATTGGGCAAACATTACAGAACCAAATATATATATTGGGTATGTACACGGTTTTCTATTTGTTGCCTATATGATTTTTGGTCTAATCTTTTCTATAGAAAGACAAATAGCGCCAAAGAAAATAATTATGCTTGTATTGGCCTCTCTCCTACCCTTTGGTACTTTCTATATGGACGAGAAATACCTAAAACCAATTGCAAACTTATAAAAAACTTAGGATTGCCAGTTCATAACTTTTTAATCCAAAACCAAGAATAACTCCTTTTGCGCCTGAAGAGATATAGGAAAAATGTCTGAAGTCCTCACGTTTGTGCGTATTGGAGATATGAACTTCAACTACTGGTGTATTGATTGCTTTTACAACATCACCCAAACCCACAGAAGTATGGGTATAGGCAGCGGCATTAAGCACTATTCCATCATAGGAGAAACCAACTTCCTGTATTTTATCTATGAGTTCACCTTCTATATTAGATTGATAATATTCCAGCTGTAGCTCACTAAATTTTGACCGAAGTTCTTCAAAGTAGGAATCAAAGGTTTTACTTCCATAGACTTCAGGTTCTCTTTTTCCCAGAAGGTTTAGATTAGGCCCGTTAATAATTATAATTTTCATGAGGTTAAAAGTAATAAAATGTATAGTGCAAAAAAAGCGCTTGAAGTACCCTTCGTTTTTAATAACAAATTAGCCTGTTTATCAGGTATTATATAGCTATAAAAACTGGTTAAACCACTTCTTTTATAAGCTGTAAAACGGAATTAAGGGGATAAAAAAACTCGAAACATAAAATTAAGAGAAACAAGCAATATCTTTATACGGTGAATTGGAATCAGGCCATAACAGATTTTGAATACTATTTAAAGATAGAAAGAGGTTTGGCAGCTAATTCCATTACCAATTATATCAGGGATGTTGAAAAACTAAAATTATTCTTGGAAGACAATGGAATAGGTAAAACCCCTGTGTCTCTGGATCGTGAAACCTTACAACTTTTTATATATGAGGTGGCTAAAGAGGTAGGGCCAAGATCTCAGGCCCGCATAATTTCCGGACTCAAAAGCTTTTTTAATTATTTAGTTTTTGAAGATTACCGAAAAGACACTCCTTTAGATTTAATAGAATCACCAAAAATAGGCCGAAAACTCCCGGATACCCTTTCAACTGAAGAAATAAATAGTCTTATTAAAGCTATTGATTTATCTAAACCCGAAGGGGAGCGCAACAGGGCCATGCTGGAGACATTATATGGATGTGGACTTAGGGTATCGGAATTAACCGGACTCAGGATATCTGATCTGTTCTTTGAAGAAGATTTTATTAAAGTGACCGGGAAAGGAGATAAGCAGCGTTTTGTTCCAATTAGTGATGTAAATAAAAAATATATCAACATCTATCACAAACAGGTTCGCAGTCATCAAAAAATTCAAAAGGGATTTGAAGATATCCTATTTCTCAATCGAAGAGGAAAGCAACTCAGCCGTGCTATGCTTTTTACAATCATCAGGCAACTAGCTATCAAAATTGGTCTTTCAAAAAGTATTAGTCCGCATACTTTCAGACATTCATTTGCCACACATTTATTGGAAAATGGCGCCGACTTGCGCGCTATCCAGCAAATGTTGGGTCATGAAAGTATTACCACTACGGAAGTTTATATGCATTTAGATAGATCACATCTGGCTGAAGTGGTTAACAAATTTCATCCAAGACAAAATTAATTACCACCCTCTATTTTCCTTTAAATGAAGTGTTCATTTGCTTGAGATTAAAAAGCTAATACTTTTAGAATCGGATCTATAAATTGCAAACTCTTATGATTTCTTAGCACGATTACATCAGTATTTGAGCGTTTGATTATATTTATCTCGAAAATCAAAAATATAGATCATGGGAAAATTAATATTTCTTGCTGCGTTAATTGTATTATGTATCAATTCTCTTAGCGCACAAGATACCAAAGACGAAGTTGTCATGGAATTAGATAAGAAATCTGAAGCTTATGCAGACATAGCGCAGAATATTTGGGAGTTTGCAGAAATGGGATATTTGGAAGAAAAGAGTTCCGCTTTGCTACAAAAAACAATGAGTGATGAGGGTTTTACGATAAAAAAAGGTGTAGCGGGTATTCCGACGGCATTTATCGCTGAATATGGCAGCGGTGCACCAATAATTGCCATCCTGGGTGAATATGATGCACTTCCGGGTTTATCTCAAAAGGCAGTTCCTGAGAAAGCATCAGCAGATAAGGAAGCTGGCCATGGGTGTGGTCATCATCTTTTTGGTACCGCTTCTGCAGCTGCTGCAATAGCAGTAAAAGACTGGATGTCTGCCAGTAATACAAAAGGAACTATCCGATTTTACGGATGTCCCGCAGAAGAAGGCGGTTCGGGTAAAGTATATATGGTACGAGATGGGTTATTTAACGATGTAGATATCGCATTACACTGGCATCCAGGCGCACAGAATGCCTCAAGTGCTGGTGCCGCGCTCGCCAATAAATCCGCTAAATTTAGGTTTTATGGGGTTTCAGCCCATGCAGCAGCTTCTCCCGAAAAAGGGCGTTCTGCCCTTGATGGGGTAGAGGCCATGAACGCAATGGTAAATATGATGAGGGAACACATTCCGGAAGAGACGAGGATTCATTATGTTATTACAAGTGGTGGTAAAGCACCTAATGTTGTACCTGATTTTGCCGAAGTTTACTATTATGCTCGTCATGACAAGAGGGATGTGGTGCTTAATATTTTTGATCGCATATCCAAGGCCGCAGAGGGAGCCGCTTTAGGTACGGGAACTAAGATGGACTATGAACTTATTGGAGGTACACATGAACTTTTACCTAATCTGACCTTGCAAAAATTAATGCACGACAATCTTACCATAGTCGAAGGAATTACGTACACGGAAGAAGAAATAGTATTTGCAGATAAGATTGCAAAAACAATGGGGTATGACAAAGCTGATTTAGAAACCGCCCAAAGCATACAACCTTATAAAACGGAGGCCAAGGCTTTTGGCTCAACAGATGTAGGTGATGTTAGCTTTACTGTCCCTACAGTAGGGATGAGTTCTGCAACCTGGGTTCCCGGAACTCCTGCTCATAGCTGGCAGGCTGTGGCCGCAGGTGGGACAACAATTGGTAAAAAGGGAATGATGGTCGCGGCAAAAACCCTGACACTAACTGCTATAGATCTGATGGCCAACCAGGAACTAATTAATCAGGCGAAAGCTGAATTTTTAGAACGAAGAGGTGCAGATTTTGTTTATATCCCATTATTAGGAGACAGGCCACCTGCCCTGGACTATAGAAAATAACTAACTCATACTTAATGTTGCACAATAGAGGTTTCCAATGTCCAGGAAAAAATATGTTTGCATTTAATTGCAAAGTATGTAACAATCTCGCATTAATACCTACTAATAATTAATTTACCACCAACCCGAAGCGTGAACAAAGAACTGGAGCACAAATTTGTTACGGAACTTGAGAACAATCAGAATATTGTTCACAAGGTATGTAGTTTATACACAACAAACAGGGATGCTCATAACGATCTTTTTCAGGAAATAACCATACAGCTATGGAAAGCATACCCGAAATTCAGAGGAGATTCTAAATTCAGTACATGGATGTACAGAGTAGCTTTAAATACAGCTATTACGCTGTATCGGAAATCCAAAAAAAGTATAAAAACGCAGGATTTTGATTCAGTTATTTTTAGAATTAAAACAGACGAATATGATGCCACTGAGGAACAACAATTACAGTTAATGTACAAAGCAGTAAGACAGCTGGGAGACATTGACAAAGCGTTGGTTTTTCTTTATCTGGAAGACAAAGATTACCATGAAATTTCTGAGACATTGGGAATTAGTGAGGTGAATGCCAGGGTGAAAATGAACCGTGTTAAAAATAAACTTAGAACCATACTTAATCCTTAAGGTTATGATGGATGAATTAGAATTACTAAAGAAAGATTGGCAAAAAAAGGAGGAGCACCATCCCAAATTGTCATATGACCAAATCTACAGGATGATTAAAAAGAAGTCGTCATCAACTGTAAAATGGATCTTTTATATAAGTATAATCGAATTTGTCTTTTGGGCCATTCTTAATTTGTTTTCCTACACTAAGGAATCTTTGGAGCTAGAAAAAACCTGGCATGTTTATGAAATCACAACCGCGCTTACAATCATAAATTATATTGTATTAATTTATTTTATTTATAAGTTTTATTCTAATTACAAACTCATATCCATAACGGAATCTTCAAAAAAATTAATGAAGAACATCCTTAATGTGAAAAGAACGGTCACCCAATATGTCTGGTTTAACATAGGAATATTTGTGGCGTACTTAATTGTAAGCCTATATGGTAATCTTAACTACGGTGTGAATAGTGAAAAAATTGCAGAAGCCGCTTCACAGGCAGGAAATGAAATGATTTTTTGGGTAATGCTTACAGGAATGGTGCTAGTGGCTATTACTATTGTTCTGTTATTGATCTGGTTTTTTTATAAATTGCTTTATGGAATTCTCCTGAGAAGACTACGAAAAAACTACAATGAATTAAAGAAGCTGGAAGTTTAACTTCTCCACCTGCGCTCTTTATTCTTTTCTTCATATGCGAGTAACTCCTTTTCGGGTATTACCTTAAGAAATGAAGGATGTTGTTCAATTGCATATTCCAATTTTTCAATAATTGAATCAACCGATTCATTTTCATAGTCTATCTCTAAAGGTTCCTTTACCACCAATGATTGAAGAATACCCTTTTTCTTAATGAGCAATCCTTTTTTATCGAATGATCTTCTAAAACCATCAATAACAACGGGGACTACAACAGGCTTGTACCTCTTAATAATATGTGCTGTCCCTTTTCGTAATGGCTTCCAGGGTGTAGTGGTTCCCTGAGGAAATGTAATAACCCACCCATCATTAAGGGCCATTCCTATATTGGAAATATCACTCATTTTAACCTGTCGGTTTACATCTTTTCCTTCTGCGCGCCAGGTTCGTTCTATACTAACAGAACCTACATAAGCGAAAATTTTGGTCAGGAGGCTTTTACGCATTGTTTCTGCAGCGGCCACATAATAAATATTCAATTTGGGGTTCCATAGGTACCCTATGTTTTTTATAGAATCATCCCTTCCGTGTAAACTGGCATTAAATACATGGAACATAGCAACCACGTCCGCAAAATAGGTCTGGTGATTACTGACAAATAAAACATTTTTTTCGGGAAGATTTCGTATTATTTCAGAACCTTCTATTTCGAGTGTATTAAAGCCTTTGTAGCGCTGATGCGTAATAAGTCCCAAACTGCGGATTAACCACTTCTTTAGAAATAAAATGTGTCCAAACGGATTTTCCTTAAATAACCCCATAGTTTACAAAACTACAAAATATGCCTTATAACACCTGTTTGAAAAGTTCTTTGATTTCACTAAGCATCATAGCAGTTGCCCCCCAAACGGTATAACCCTTTAATTTAAAGGCAGGTACCTCAATATTTTCTGCATAAGAAGTTGTCAAAATCTGAGTAATCATTTTGGAATCATCCATAAAATCAATCAGAGGTACCTCAACTAATTCTTCTACTTCATCTTCCTGTTTTACAAAAGCTTGTCTTTTATCATATAAACCTATGTAGGGTCGTACCTCAAAGTTACTTGGTGGTATGTAAATTTCGCTTAAAGACTTGATTATCTGAACATCCTCGGGATTTACACCAACTTCTTCATGAGTCTCTCTCAAGGCTGTAGCAAGTAAATCTTTATCCTTTTTTTCCGCTTTACCACCGGGAAATCCAATCTGATTTGAATGTACCCCGGGATAGGAATTTCGAAGTATGAGTAATAGATTTGTTAACTGCCTTTCATCAGGGTAAAATAAAGCAACAACACCTGCCTTTTTTGGATTTGTGTTCTTCTTTTTCATAGATTCTAATTCCTGAATACGGATTTGCGGAGCCATTTTGTAGTGTGATGTTGTCCCCGGAAGAGGTAGTTTTTTTATTTTTGTTACCTGAATCGTAAAATCAGTATAGTTCATGTCTTATATAAAATTTACCTGCCTTGCAATATTACCACTATTTTTTTTTGTTGCCTGCAAGCAATCCCCTGCTTCGAACCCTAAAGCAGAAAAACCAAAAGCAGTTAAAACAGATTCCGTAATAGCTGATTCAATAACAGAAATTAAAGAAAAGGACCCTTTTGTGCTCACCGAAGAAAATGCAATAGATTTCTTTTTTGATTACCAAAAAAATCTTAAAACATCAAAAGTAAAGCTTACTACAAGTATGGGTGATTTTACGGTACAGTTATATGATAATGTACCTTATCACAAGGCAAACTTCATTTACCTTACGAAAAAAGGATATTTTGACAATACCATGTTCCACAGAGTTGTAAAAGATTTTATTATACAGGGAGGTAATGCAGACAATGTGGAAACCGCTCGTAAACGGAGAGAAATTGGCCGATACCTTCTACCCCCTGATACCAGAAAAGGTTACAAACACGATAGAGGAACAATCTCTATGCCCAGCAGTGAAATAGATAATCCGCATATGCTAGCCTCTCCTTATGAATTTTTTATTGTCGTGACAAAACCCGGATCCTACCATTTAGACGGTGATTTTACGCCCTTTGGAAAGGTTATTAGTGGTATGGATGTGGTTGATAAAATAAACCAGCAACCAGTAGATAGTGGTGACTGGCCCATGCAAAATATCAACATACTGAAGGCAGAAATTGTTGAGTGATTATTGAGTTTTATATATACTGGGAAGCGCAATTTTGTATTTTACAGCCACTAAACGAATGCCAATCACAATTAGAATAGACGCCAAATAGACGTATTCATCACCTAAAGGTAATTTTCGTAACAGGAAATAACTTAATCCTCCCACTACGCATGCTGTGGCATATATCTCTTTGCGAAAAATAACCGGTATTTCATTACATAAAATATCTCTGATAACACCTCCAAAACTAGCTGTAATTGTACCCAAAATAATACACATAGCAGGAAGTAAGTTCGCATTTAGGCCCTTCTCTATTCCAACCATGGTATACAATCCAATTCCTAAAGTATCAAAAAAGAATAATGATTTTCTTAAATATCGGAGTTTCTCCCTGAAGGCAATGGCAAGGATAACAGTTCCTATAATGGTAATTATATACGTAGATTCCAGCATCCAGGCTACCGGAGTATTCCCTATTAGTAAATCTCTAAGTGTTCCACCTCCTATAGCGGTGACAAATGCAATAATAAATACCCCGAAAAGGTCAAGCCGTTTTTCCATGGCTACAAGCACCCCGGAAATAGCAAAGGCTACAGTACCCAACAGATCCATTAGAAAGTAAAACATAATTCCTTCTTTTAGGATTAATCCTATTACAAGTGTTAAAACTATAAAAATAAACTTTGCTAAGACAGCAGGCTATAAAAGAATTCGTTTTGTAAATATGATATTAAAATCGTAAGATTACTAAAGGTTAAATAATTGGACTGTGATCGGAAAATCAAACTAATGTACCTTAACTTAGGTTTGTAATATGGATTTAAAAAAAGGGCGCCTCAACACAGGTTATTTCTTTCTTGGATTATTTGCCATTTTCATTGGCTTGTATCCATTGCGATTTATTGGATTACCTTATGAAGAAAGTCTTTTAGGATCAAAATCCGATGCACTCCTCAATAGTTCAGTATATCTCACTGCTTTTTATACACATATTTTTTTAGGTGGACTTGCCTTGCTAACAGGGTTTTCTCAATTTTATAAAAGACTGAGAGTAAAAAGATTAGCCTTGCATAGGACATTAGGGAAAATTTATGTTGGAGCCGTCCTGTTAAGTGGTATTGCCGGATTGGGCATTGCATTTTTTGCAACAGGAGGGATCATTCCTGCACTGGGTTTTGGGGGATTAGCTATACTTTGGCTTTATACCACATCAAATGCATACACCAGTATAAAAAAAATAGATATTGATGCGCATCAGCGATGGATGATCCGAAGTTACGCCCTATGTTTTGCCGCTGTTACACTTCGTCTTTATCTGCCCTTATTCACTGGGTTAATGCATATGGACTTTCTCCCGGCCTATAAAATTATTGCCTGGTTATGCTGGGTACCAAATATTCTTATCGCGGAGATTTTTATCGTCAGAAGGCTTACCTGAATCTTCCAATTGCATAAGGGTCTGCCTTTCTGCCTATTTAGACGTAAAAAATGATAAAATAGAGTTATTTTTTAAGAAAATTGAGATTATTTTTATCATTACTTTTAGAAAATGATCTCTTAGTGTCTAAAACCAAATCGTAAAAGATAAAAATGAGCTAAAAGAATTAAAAAAAGCAATTGTTTAGCGAGAATCTTCTTAGTTAATTATTTAAGAAGAAAATCTGCAATCTGGTATTTATGAGATTCTTGTTTCTAGTAATTTTTATATTCATAATGTCTGAACCTTTTGTTCTATTTAATTTCTCTAAAGAATGTAATATTCAAAACTGGAGTGTGGTGAATGATGGGGTTATGGGAGGTCTGTCAAAAGGGAATTTCTCAGTTAATGACAAAGGAGATGGCTTTTTTACCGGGAATGTATCTCTTGAAAATAACGGTGGCTTCTCCTCTGTTCGCTGCAATTTCGAATCCAAATTGGTACACAGTCTTAAGAAAATAACTTTACGACTTAAAGGCGATGGAAAGCAATATCAGATAAGGGTTAAAACCAGGATTTCAGATTATTATTCATATATCGCTTATATCAAAACTAATGGAGAATGGCAGACTTTGGAAGTTCTATTTTCCGAAATGATCCCTTCATTTCGGGGAAATAAACTAGATCTTCCCAATTATCCTGGGGAATATATGGAGCAATTTGCAATTTTAATTGGAAACAAAAAAAACGAAGATTTTGAATTAAGTCTTGATCAGATAGAGTTGGAATAGCTGGTTTAATCGGAATATCTCCGATACGTTTAAATTAGTTAGCTAATATGATAAATTATAATAAAACCCAATATGAAAAAACAGTACCTAGTGATCCTTTTAGCCCTTTTTGTTGTGGCGCTGAATGCCCAGAATATAAAAGGATTTAAACCTGAAAATGTAAAAAAACAATTAGATCTTGAAACCTCCTTTGAGTCCAAAATTTCCACAGGTAATTTGGATTCCTGGATGAAAAAAATGGCTGCGCGCCCACATTATGTGGGCACTGAATATGGAAAAGAAAATGCAGAATGGATGCTAAAACAATTCAAATCCTGGGGTTATGATGCAAAAATAGAAACCTATCAGGTCCTCTTTCCTTATCCAAAAGTTAGAATTCTCGAATTAACGGAACCCACGGTCTATAAGGCAAAATTAACTGCAGTTCCCGTTGCAGGTGATACGTATACCGAACAGGGAGAAGAATTATTACCCAGCTACAATGCATTCTCAACAGATGGAGATGTTGAGGCAGAACTGGTATTTGTCAACTATGGGATTCCTTCAGATTACGAAGAGTTGGAAAAACTGGGAATAGATGTAAAAGGAAAAATAGTTATTGCTAAATATTACGGGTCATGGCGAGGCATTAAACCGAAGTTAGCAGCAGAAAAGGGAGCTATTGGTTGTATCATTTATTCAGATCCTGAGGATGACGGTTATGTTCGGGGTGACGTTTATCCTGAAGGAGCGTTTAAAAATAAAACTGGTGTACAACGGGGATCCGTTATGGATATGCCACTATATCCGGGAGATGTACTTACTCCGGGTTATGGTGCAACAGAAGATGCTCAAAGATTGGATAGAAAAGATGCACCAACTATTACAAAAATACCTGTTTTACCAATTTCCTATGAAGATGCCGCACCATTGCTGGAGGCCCTTCAAGGGCCTGTTGCTCCGGTTTCATGGCGAGGGGGATTACCTCTCACTTATCATATTGGTCCGGGACCTGCAAAAGTTCATTTAAAACTTGAATTTGACTGGCAATTGAAGCCAGCCTACAATGTCATAGCCACTCTTAAAGGTTCCGAGTTTCCCGATGAATGGGTTTTACGCGGTAACCATCATGATGCATGGGTTCATGGTGCTGCTGATCCTGTAAGTGGTATGGTGGCTCTAATGGAGGAAGCAAGAGCAGTTGGTGAATTAGCTAAAAAAGGACAAAGTCCAAAAAGAACTTTAGTATACTGCGCCTGGGATGCTGAGGAACCAGGACTGATTGGCTCTACGGAATGGGTAGAACATCATAAAGAAGAATTGCAGAAGAAAGCCGTTGCATACATTAATACTGATGGAAATGGCAGAGGGTTTTTTAACGCCGGGGGCTCTCACACATTGCAGACCCTGGTAAGTGAAGTAGCTGATGCCGTTACAGATCCCCAGAAAGGCGTTTCTATTAAGGAAAGAAAAATTGCAAGGGATCAAATAAATGGGGGAGACAATAAATTTAAGCTTTATGCCCTGGGATCAGGATCAGATTACACCCCTTTCATACAGCACGCCGGAATTGCTTCACTAAATTTAGGATTTGGTGGTGAAAATGCCGGGGGAGAATATCATACTATATATGATACTTATTCCCATTATAAACGTTTTAAGGACCCTGAATTTGCCTACGGGGCCACCCTGGCAAAGACCGCAGGCAGAATTGTATTGCGGCTCGCCAATGCCGATATTTTACCCTTCGCTTTTGACCCCTTGCGAGAGACAATTTCAACCTACCTGGAAGAAATTATGAAGTCTTGTGAAACCATGAGAAAAGCTGTGGGAAAACATAACAAGCTGATCAGCGAAAATGCCTTTTATCTGGCCTCCGATCCAACTAAACCCTATATTGAACCTGAGAAAAAAGAAAGTATCCCTTACCTGGACTTTACACCAATTCAAAATAGCATGACTAGCCTCGGAGCTACAATAGATTTGTTCAATTCAATAAATTTAAATTCACTTTCTGATAATGAACTTGACGCATTGAATAATAAATTGATGCACTCAGAACTTGCCTTAACCGATGCGTCTGGATTACCCAGAAGGTCGTGGTACAAACATCAGATTTATGCGCCAGGCTTCTATACCGGTTATGGAGTTAAAACCTTACCTGGTGTTCGGGAAGCTATAGAGCAAAAAGAATGGTTGGAAGCCCAGGAGCAAATTAAAAAACTAGCACAAACACTAAATAAATTAAATAATCATATTGAATCTCTTTGTTCCATCGCAAAGAAAAAATAGTCATGTTTTAATGTAATCCCGTTAATTAAATAATAATGATTTCAAGCAGGTACCTTTCATATTTTATCGCATTAATAACAATAGGTTTATTGGCACACTCATGTAGTCAAAAGTCAAAAATTCCAAAAGAAACTCCCTTAACCTTTGTGTTAGATTCTTTATCTGCAACGATGTTAGTAGATGCAAGTCAGGAGTATATTTCGCCAAACGTGGCAGATGGATTAAAATTGGACTTATGGGCATCAGATTCATTAGCTCCCGATCCTATTGCTATTGACATAGATGATGAAGGCAATGTATATCTAACAAGAACCAACAGGCAAAAAAATTCCGAATTTGATATCAGGGGACATCAGGATTGGATGACGGCCTCCATTGGTTTACAAACGGTTGAAGACAGGCGTGCTTTTTTACGCAAAACATTCGCACCTGAGCTGAGCGAAGACAATGAATGGTTCCCTGATCTGAATAAGGACAGTATTCATGACTGGAGGGATCTCACGGTTGAAAAAGATGAAATATGGAAATTAGAAGATACTGATATGGACGGTGTAGCAGATGTTTCCACGCGTATTTTGGAAGATTTTAATGAAGAAATTACTGATGTGGCCGGCGCTCTATTGGTGCGGGACGATGATATTTTTGTAGGAATAGGACCCGATATGTGGCGGGTAGAGGACGCCAACGGTGATGGTGTCATGGATACAAAAACCTCAATTGCACATGGTTTCGCTGTGCATATTGGATTTGGAGCCCACGGGATGTCTGGAGCAATAGAAGGCCCCGATGGTAAAATTTATTGGGGAATTGGTGATATTGGCGCCAGTATAACTACAGTAGAAGGTGATTCACTTCATTATCCGAATCAGGGTATGATTGTGAGATCTAATCCTGACGGTACCAACTTTGAGGTATTTGCAAGAGGACTTAGAAATACACACGAATTTGTATTTGACGCTTATGGCAATTTAATTTCTTCAGATAATGACGGGGACCATAGAGGAGAAAGCGAGCGACTAGTACATATAGTTGAAGGTTCTGATGCCGGATGGCGATCTAATTGGCAATATGGGAAATATACAGATCCAAAGAACAACAGTTATAAAGTATGGATGGATGAAAAGCTATATCTCCCCCGCTGGGAAGGACAGGCAGCCTATATCATTCCTCCTATTGCCAATTACCATAATGGCCCTACCGGGATGGTTTATAACCCGGGGACCGCCCTTGGGAAGGACTGGCTGAATCAATTTTTTCTGGTTGAATTTGTCGGTGATCCCGCACTTTCACATATTTGGTCATTCAGTTTAAAACCAAAAGGGGCTTCCTTTGATCTGGAAAAGGAATTAGATGTCTTAAGTGGTGTCCTACCCACCGGTTTACAATTCGGGCCGGACGGTGCTCTCTACTTAGCTGATTGGATTAACGGTTGGGGAACTAAAAATTATGGACGGGTCTGGAAATTGGATGTTGAGGATTCAAAAAACGATTTAAAAGAACAAAGACTGGAGACACAAAGGCTTATGACCTTAGCATATGAAGATCAGTCTGCCGATGATCTTGTTGAACTACTGGCTTATCCGGATATGCGAATAAGAAAAAAGGCGCAATTTGAGCTTGCAGAACGAACTTTCTGGGGATACAGAGCCTTAAAAGAGGTAATTCTGGAAGATAAAAACCAATTTGCAAGAATACACGCAATTTGGGGAATTGGTCAGGTTGCTTCAGATAATATTAAGAAGGCCAAGCCTTTAATGGATTTATTGGATGATGAGGATCCCGAAATCATAGCCCAGGCGGCAAAAGTCCTCGGAGATGTAAAATATAAGGAGGCAGGAGACAAACTTATTTCTTTATTGGAATATGAAAACGAAAGGGTGCGTTTCTTTGCGGCACAGGCATTGGGAAGAATAGAATACTCAGAAGCCGTTCAGCCTTTAATTAATTTCCTGGCCGTTAACAATGATGAGGATGTATACCTACGTCATGCCGGGGTACTGGCATTGAGCCGTATTGGTGAAATTGAACCCATAATTGCTTTATCAGAGAGCCCCGAAAGGAGTTTGCGGATTGCTGCAGTATTGGTATTAAGAAGACTACAAAATGAAGATGTGGCGTTATTTTTAAAAGACAATGACGAATATATTGTTACAGAAGCTGCAAGGGCTATTAATGATGACTGGTCAATTCCTGAAGCCATGCCTGCTTTGGCAGCTCTTCTGCAGGAAGAAAGATTTACTTCAGAACCATTGCTGCGCAGGAGTATTAATTCAGCCTTAAGAGTTGGAGGTGAAAGAGAGCTGGACATGCTTATTTCATTTGCAAAAAGAACTGATGTTTCTGGCGATCTGCGAGGAGAAGCCCTCGCAACAATTGGCACCTGGGCCTCTCCCTCTGTTTTAGACAGAGTAGATGGGCGTTACAGAGGAGAAATTAGTCGGGATTCAAATTTTGTAAAACAAAAGATCCAGAAAGATATCCCAGTATTCCTTAAGGACAGCGATCCAAATATTCTTATTGGTACTTCAAAAATTTTGGGAACACTTGGAATATCTGCTTATAATTCTCAGTTGAAATCTATTCTGTCTAAGGACCGAAGACCGGGAGTAAGAGTAGCAATGATAGAAGCTTTGGGAGAATTAAATGACGATGCAATTGCCTCAATTGTAAAAATGGGGATGCGCGACAAAGATGAAAACGTTCGAGCAGCCGCTGTGGGTATGATCCCTGAGTTAAATATTTCGAAAAATGAATTACCCGGTGTAATAGGTCCAATTTTTAAAAATGGATCAATAAGGGAGCAACAAACAATGATAAGTGCTTTAGCAGAGATGCCCCTTGATCAAAGCCAGGATGCATTAGAGGATCTAATTCATAAAGCAGGGAACAAGCAACTGAATCCCGGAGTCATCCTGGATCTAATTGAGGCTGTTGAATCAACTCAATCGGAAGATTTGATTGCCGGTTTAAGCAAACTGAAAAACAGTGGATATTCTATGGATTCATATATGGAAGCACTTTATGGTGGCAGGAATTGGCCGGGTGCGAATGTCTTTAAGAATAATTCCGCGGCGCAGTGTGTAAGATGCCATGCACTTGATGGGGCAGGTGGAAAAGTGGGGCCCCCTCTGGACAATATTGCGAATATACTAAGCAGGGAAGAAATCTTACAATCCCTTATTGAACCCGGAGCACGTTTGGCTCCCGGGTATGGCTCTGTTGTGTTGACCCTTAAAGATGGCCAGGTGGTATCGGGAATTCTTGCAGCGGAAAACAAGGAGGAAATAATTCTTCGGACTTCGGATGCAGAGCCAATGGAAATTGCGGTATCAAGAATTAAGAAAAGAAATAATATGCCTTCGGCAATGCCCCCTATGGGAACGGTATTGACTAAAAGGGAGCTTAGGGATTTGGTTGAATTCTTGTCCAATTTAAAAGGAAAATAATCAGGGGGATTTCTCAATTTATATTTGTCTTGTAGTTATGAAATCCAAAGTGGAAGTTCGAATTTAATTATTACCTTAACCGGGGATTTATTGATGAAATTGCGACATAGGACGAGCAGCATAGCGTTTCTTGGTGCTTCTCCTAATAAAGTAAACTAATTTCATAGCAATAATTGCATTGCAATTTCAATAACACCTATAAACCAACTTAATCACCAACGACTAACATGAAATTTAAAATTTTTGCTTTAATCTTCATTTTTTGCTTCAATACAGGTGCACAAGAAACTAAAAAAGACTATTCTGAAGCCTTTAAAATAATTGAAGTCTGGTTAGATGCCCAAAAAGATTACGAAAAACTCCCTGGCATATCAGCTGCAATCATTGAGGATCAGGAAATAATCTGGTCTGGTGCTTTTGGCAAATCAAATATCGAGGCAGATGTGAAAATCGAAACAAATACGATTTGTAGTATCTGTTCAATTTCCAAATTATTTACCGCCACAGCCATTATGAAATTGTATGATGAAGGTAAGCTCCGTCTGGACGATAAAGTGAGTGATCTTTTACCCTGGTATAACCTGGATCAGAAATATTCAGATAGTGGTCCTATTACCGTGCGCACTTTATTAACTCATTCCTCCGGCTTACCAAGAGAGGCCAATTTTCCTTATTGGACGGGCCCGGATTTTCCATTTCCCACCCAGGAGGAAATCAAAAAAGAGTTGGGCAATCAGGAGACTTTATACCCTTCATCTACCTATTTTCAATATAGCAATCTTGGCCTTACCCTGTTAGGAGAAATTGTGGAACAGGTCTCAGGAATATCTTTTACTACATATGTTGAAGAGCAAATTATAAAACCTCTTCAGCTTAACAATACACGAACACAACTCCCTGAAAATTTATATGGAAGTCAATTAGCCATAGGTTATTCATCTTTAAACCGGCAGGGGCAGCGTCAAAAAGTGAAGCTATTCCAGGCAAATGGAATCACCGCCGCTGCGGGATTCTCGTCCAATGTACTGGACCTGGGGAAATTTGCTTCCTGGCAATTTCGACTTATGGATTCGACAATTACAGAAATTATAAAGCCTTCCACCCTAAAATATATGCAACAGGTACACTGGACCGATCCTGATTGGAAAACAACCTGGGGATTGGGCTTTTCAGTATATAAAGGCAGTGATGGAACAAAGTGGGTTTCCCATGGGGGCAGTTGCCCGGGTTATAGATCCGGGATACAGTTAAACCCAAAAACTAAAATGGCGTATACGGTAATGATTAATGCAAATGGCACAAATCCTCATAAATATTCCATAGCCATGCATGCCATTCTCCAAAAGGTGAAAGACGAATCTAAAAATGGCAAGGTAGCAGAAACTTCAAAAAAAGATATGACAGATTATACCGGTTATTACAGCAGTCAACCCTGGGGAAGTGAAAGTTATATTTCAAGCTGGGAAGGAAAGCTGGTACTATTAAGACTACCCTCCCAATCTCCTGCCAAGTCTATGATTTTCCTTAAACATCTGGAGGGAGATCGTTTTCAAAAAATAAGAAAGGACGAAGAACCCGGAGAGATCATAGTATTTGAACGAGACGAAGCCGGGAAGGTTACTAAGTACAGTCAACATGGAAACTACTCTAATAAAATAAGAAGCTGATGACATTAAAATCATTTTTATTACTGGTTGGATGCAGCCTAATTTGTGCTAACATATCCTCACAAGAACTTAATGCTCTTGCAACTAAATTTTTAAACACTCTGGATCCGGAATTAAAGTCAAAAACAATTTTCACTCTGGATGACGAAGAACGGTTGAATTTTAATTTTATCCCTATCATAAGAAAAGGCCCTACTTTTCATGACTTCAATGATGAACAAAAACAGGCCGCAATGGACCTGCTCAGAACTTCATTGAGTGCAGAGGGATTTCGAAAAACAAAAGAAATCATAGCACTGGAAAATGTTTTGCTGGAAATTGAAGGAGGCAAATTCAAAATGCCTGATGGCTCTGGTCGTGATGCACTCAATTATCATTTTTGTGTTTTTAATGATCCGGCAACCCAGCAGTTTTGGGGATGGCGGTTTGAAGGACATCATATTTCCTTTAATTTTGTCGCCTCAAAGGGCAAGATTGTTGCCTCTACACCTTCTTTCCTGGGATCCAACCCGGCTATAGTTCGAGAAGGGAAACAAAAAGGTAAGGAAGTTTTGAAATTAGAAACCCAATTGGGGTTTGATTTGGTAAATTCCCTTTCAAAAGAGCAATTAGGTAAAGCACTTTTTTCCGAAGAAGCACCAAGGGAAATTTTCACCACTAATAAACAGGAAGTGACCAATCTTGATCCTTTGGGTATTTCCTATGCAGATTTAAATAAGAGTCAAAAAGAAGCTTTAGAGAAGTTACTTATGGTTTATTTGGACAATTATGAATCGGGATTTTCCCAATCTCTTTTAGATAAAATAAATACCACGGGAATGGATAAGCTCTCATTTGCATGGGCAGGTAGTTTAACGCCAGGAAAGGCTCATTACTACAGATTACAAAGTCCTGTGATATTAATAGAATATGACAACACGCAAAATAATGCCAATCACGTGCACACCGCAGTAAGGGATCTTACTAATGATTTTGGGAGGGATCTTCTGAAAGAGCATTATAGCGAAAGCCATAAGCATTAGGAGGTAGTGTGTTATATTTTTTCGAATCAAAAGCTGGTTACTGGTAAACTTTAATTAATTGGGGTTAACACAAAAGGGTATTTATACTTTTTATTACCCAATCTAAGTATAAAAAGCTACGAACCATACAGTTTAACTTTTGAGCTATTTCTGCAAACTTTTTATTGCTTATCTTTAAACGAAGTCGTGTAGTGTCTCACGATACGTCTATTCGCTTACTTCATATATATTTACCCCTTTGTATTAAACTTGTATTATAATGAAAATCAGAAAAACACTGTTTGTAGGCTTATTTATTCTAGGCTTGTTTAGCTTCACCAATTGTAAAAATAAATCAAAACCGAATCCTGAATTGGCATCTATTAATCTGCTCAGAGGCGAACTCATTTTATGTAGTTCAGAACAATTCGGGGAGGTGAGCTTTTCCCTATCCTGTAATTATGATACCCGCGAGACTTTTGACCTGGCAGTATCCTTATTGCACTCATTTGAATATGAAGAGGCAGAAAAAGCGTTTGTCCAGGTGTTGGATGCAGATCCTGATTGTGCAATGGCTTATTGGGGAGTGGCTATGAGTATCGTCCATTCATTATGGTATCAGTCTGATAATAGTTACTTAGAAAAAGGATCAAAACTTCTGGAAATTGCAAGTAAAATTCCAAAAGGAGAAAGAGAAAAGGATTATTTGGATGCTATAAGTGTATATTATAAAGATTGGAATACTGTTGATCAAAATACAAGGGCGCTATTGTATGAAAAGAAGATGGAAAAAATTTATAATAAGTACCCTGACGATAATGAAGCGGCCGTTTTTTATGCTTTAGCCTTAAGAGCATCTGCTGATCGTAAAGATAGGAGCTACAAGAATCAAAAAAAATCAGGTAAGATTCTTGAAAACTTATTTATAGACCAACCCAACCATCCCGGTATAGCTCATTATATCATACATAATTATGATTACCCGGAATTGGCTCATTTAGCATTACCAACGGCAAGAAGATATGCAGATATCGCACCGGCCTCATCACACGCCCAGCACATGCCTTCCCATATCTTTACTCGTTTGGGATTATGGGATGAATCTATACAATCTAATGTAAGTTCAGCGTCTTCGGCGCGATGTTATGCCGAGGCAAGTGGAATGGCTGGTCACTGGTCTAACGAGCTTCATGCCATGGGTTATTTAGTATATGCTTATTTACAAAAAGGAGACAATGTACAAGCAAATGAACAATACCAGTACATGAAAACAATTTACAAAGTGTACCCTTCAAACATTGCCGCTATTGCGTATCCCTTTGCTGCAGTACCTGCAAGAATTGCCCTGGAAAATAGGCAATGGGATGTCGCGGCCAATCTTGAATTTCATGAATCAGAGGTGAAATGGGATCAATTTCCATGGCAAAGTTCTTTACTTCATTTTACCAGAGCCATAGGTTCACTTCATCTAAAAAACTTCGATGCTTCCAAAGATGAAATAGAAATTCTGGGCACTTTAAGACAACAAATAATTGATAGCGGTAATGAAGCTAATGCAAACCAGGTATTAATTCAAATGAAAATAGCACAAGGATGGTTAGATTTTTATAGTGGACAACAAGATTCCGGTATTACACTATTAAAAGAGGCCGTAGAAATGGAAGATATCATAGGAGTACATGGTATTACGCCAGGTAAATTGATTCCGGCCAGAGAATTTTTGGCAGAAATGTTAATGGCCATGAATAAACCACAAGAAGCTTTAGAAGTATATGAAAAAAATCTAAGTGTGAATCCTAATCGCTTTAATGGCGTTTATGGCGCAGCCGTGGCTGCAAAACAATTTGGTGATCAGGAGAAAGCATCAAGGTATTTTGAAGATTTGTTAAACCTTACGGAATCATCGCGAAGCGGTAGACCCGAAGTAGAGGAAGCGGAAGCATATATTCAACAAAATGTAGGCTGATTTCCTGTAATTAAGAGAACAAAACACAAACAACAATTATTAACATTACTATCATGAAAAAAAAATCAGGCCTTATAATACTCGCAATTGGGCTACTTGCACTTGTATATTTTTTGCCTAGTCAAAAAAGTGACAAAAGCCTGGACAATTCACAAAAAGCATCCTATTACACTATCAAATGTACCGTTGCTAAATATTTATTAAGCGATGTGGACACCACACAACAGATATCACCCTTGTTCGAAAACCTTGGAAATCTTAGTTTTTCAATTACAACCTCCAAAGAAATGGCGCAAACTTTTTTTAATCAGGGTTTAAGACTTACCTATGCTTTTAATCATGCAGAAGCGCACCGCTCGTTTATGGAAGCATCCAGGTTGGATCCGAATTCTGCTATGACTTATTGGGGACAAGCCTATGCACTGGGGCCAAACATAAATGATCCATTGCCTCCGGAGGAGCGCAAGGAAAAATATAATGAGGCACTCGCAAAAGCTACAAAACTGGCGGCTAATGCAAGTCCAAAAGAACAGGCTTTAATTAATGCGCTGACATCCAGATACAGTACAGATCTTACTAAGGATGTGGCAGAATTGAATATCGCATATATGAACGCCATGACGGAAGTAGTAAAGCAATTTCCTGATGATTCAAATATTCAGACCTTATACGCTGCATCGGTCATGAATACGGTACCATGGAATTATTGGGATAAGGATGGAAATCCGTCACCTAATATCACCGAAGCAAAGGCCGCGCTGGAAAAAGCTATGGAAATAAATCCCGACAATCCAGGAGCGCATCACTATTATATTCATATGGTAGAACTCCCCAAACCAGACCTGGCAGTTCCCAGTGCAGATAAATTAGCATCCCTTATGCCTGCCGCAGGCCATATTGTTCATATGCCTTCACATATCTATATCAGAGTTGGCCGTTATCTAGACGCAGTTAAGACCAATCAGGCAGCTATTTTGGCCGATGAAGATTATATTTCTCAGTGTTATTCCCAGGGCCTTTACCCCCTTGGTTACTACCCCCATAATATTCATTTTCTTTGGTCTGCCTCAAGTTTATTGGGAGCCAGCGAGATAGCTATAGATGCGGCTAAAAAAACGGCTGAAAAAGTACCCACAGGAGAATTAGTAACACTTCCCTTTTTGCAGGATTTTGCATCGACACCTATGCTTTCCTATGTCCGTTTTGGTAAATGGAATGAAATATTGACTATACCAGCTCCAAATCCGGAGATTAAGCATGTAAATCTTATGAGGCACTATGCCCGTGGAATAGCATTTGTCCGTAAAAACAATGCGAAAGAAGCCCGGGAAGAACTGGAAGCCATTGCAACCCTTAAAGAAGATCCTGAACTGGAAGACCTCGTAGCTACAGCCAATAACAACTCGGCTTCCATTGCCAGTATAGCATATGAAGTTGTTGCCGGAGAACTGGCCGCTATTAACGGGGATTTGCCAAAAGCCATTGAACATTTAAAAAATGCTGTGGCCCTGGAAGATAAACTGGTCTATACTGAACCTGCGGCCTGGCATGTGCCAACACGTCAAAATCTGGGCGCAATACTTTTAAAAGCCAAAAAATACAATGAGGCTGAAGTTATTTATAAAGAAGACCTGGAAGTATTAAGGCAAAACGGTTGGTCGCTTATGGGCTTATATAAAAGCCTTTTAGCTCAGGGTAAAATGGATGAGGCGGCGCTCATTAAAGCCGAATATGATAAAGCCTGGGAAAATGCCGATATAGAAATAGATACTTCAATACTTTAAAAATAGAAGAAATCTATTAGTTACTTTGAATATATTAAGTTCATAAATACGAATCATTGCAGACTGAATTTTTTAAAAATCCGTATTTAAGGCAGGGAATAATTATATTTCTGGTACTTACATCCTTATTGATTTTCTTTTCCTATTGGTTGCAGGAAGAACAACCCCCAGTTTATAATCCTTCAGATTTAAATCCTGCATTGGTAGACAGGAGTCTTCATGGTATGAATGCTAACCACACTATTGGTCCTTTTAGCCTTATCAATCAAAATGGAGATACGATAACAGAGGTGGATTATGAAGGCAAAATCTATGTGGCCGATTTCTTCTTTACCCGCTGTCCTACTATTTGTCCTGTTATGACCAATAATATGGAAAAATTGCAAACTGAGTTTTTGAATGATGCCGATGTAAAATTATTGTCGCTTTCTGTAACGCCCGAGTATGACAGTGTGCCCGTTTTATATGACTATGCCTCTAAAAATGGTGCTATTGATACTAAATGGAATATTACTACAGGCAAAAAAAAGCATATTTATGAACTAGCACGAAAAAATTATTTTGCAGTGGTTGATCAAGGTGATGGAGGTTTACAGGATTTTATCCATACTCCAAATTTTGTACTTGTCGACAAAAAAAAACAAATAAGAGGTATTTATGACGGTACCAAAGACGAAGAGATAAAGCGATTAGTTAAGGACATCAGAATCTTACAATAGTAGTCGGCATTTTTAGTAAATTACATCATGCCCCGGTGAAATCATTAAAATTAAATGCATTACAGCCGGTATTAAGCTTAATACAATCAATATGAAAAAAATATTATATCCATGCCTTATAGCATTAAACGCCTTTATCCTGCTTCAATGTAAGACAGAAAAAAAAGAGAACTCTATCAAAGAACAGGAAGAACATAAGGTATCCAGGATATTTGAAGAGGGTGAGATTGAGGCATACGAAGAAAGCTTCTGGTCCATAGTTCCCAAGGCAAGCAGAATTGAAGTGATCGCGGAAGGACATGACTGGACTGAAGGCCCACTATGGTTACCTGAACAGGAAATGTTATTGTACACAGATATACCCAGGAATGCAATTTATAGTTGGAAGGCAGGTGAAGAGGCAAAATTATATCTTCAGCCTTCAGGCTTTATGGGTGAAAATTTTGAAGGATCAGAACCCGGAGCTAACGGATTACTACTTAATAGTGAAGGCGAGTTGGTACTATGCCAGCATGGGGATAGACAGATGGCACTAATGCAAAGTTCGGTATTGGAACCAGCAGCCAATTATAAAACCCTTACGAGCGCTTTTAAAGGCAAAAGATTTAATAGCCCAAATGATGCGACATACAAAAGCAACGGTGACCTCTATTTTACAGACCCTCCTTATGGCCTGCCACAGCGAATGGATGATCCAAACAAAGAACTGGACTATCAGGGGGTATACAGGCTCAGCCAGGAAGGAGAGTTGACCCTATTGACAACTGAATTTACAAGACCCAATGGAATTGCGTTCTCTCCTGATGAAAAGAAACTATATGTGGCGAATTCTGATCCGGAACTTGCTGTTTGGAAAGTATTTGATGTCCTAGATGACGGTTCTGTTAGTAATGTTGAGATCTTTTTTGATGCTACCGAACTCGTTACCAAGGAAAAAGGGCTGCCAGACGGCTTAAAAGTGGATAATGACGGGAACTTATTTGCTACAGGCCCTGGCGGAGTTTTTGTATTCTCACCCGAAGGAAAGCTATTGGGGAAGATTAAAACAGGGCAAGCCACCTCAAACTGCGCCTTCAATGAGGATAAATCAACATTATATATAACGGCGGATAGTTATGTACTTAGAGTGCGCTTAGATCTATAATTAGATTGAGGTTTTTTACCACTATCTGATTTCTTCAAAGCCGGGAGAAATACAATAGATTCTTAATTTTTATTATAAATCACTCATTCTTTCTTTGGCATCATTAAACTCCTGCATCATATCAGATAATATTTTTGCTGCGGGCTTAATGTCGTGGATAAGAGAGGAAACCTGACCTATTTCTAACTCCCCTTCTTCAAGGTCACCTTCAAACATGCCTCTTTTGGCCCTGGCCCTACCCAGGAGATTTTTTAACTCTTCTACGCCATAACCCTGCTCATAGGCCGACTGAACATCATTGTAAAATTTATTTTTAAGGAGTCTTACCGGAGCAAGTTCCTTAAGTGTCAAGTGGGTATCCCCTTCTCCTGCCTCAACAACTTTCTCCTTGAACAACGGGTGGGATGATGCTTCTTCACTAGCAACAAATCTACTTCCAACCTGTACCCCGTCTGCACCTAAAATCATAACTGCAAGCATAGCACTACCGGTGGCAATTCCTCCTGCAGCTATAAGGGGAATATTAATTTTTTCACGAACAGCAGGGATTAGGGTCAGGGTAGTTGTTTCATCCCTACCATTGTGACCTCCCGCCTCGAAACCTTCAGCGACGACCGCATCAACACCGGCTTCCTGCGCTTTTAGAGCAAATTTGACACTACTTACCACATGCACCACAGTAACTCCATTTTCTTTTAAATAATTGGTCCATGTCTTTGGATTCCCGGCTGAGGTAAATACGATCTTAATCTTTAATTTCACTATAATTTCCATCAACTTGTCGATGTCCGGATAAAGCATAGGTACGTTAACTCCAAAAGGTTTTTCCGTTGCCTGCTGGCACTTTTGAATATGTTCCCTAAGCACTTCCGGATACATACTCCCTGCACCTATAAGTCCAAGTCCTCCTGCATTAGATACTGCGGAGGCCAGCCGCCAACCGCTTGCCCAAATCATGCCCGCCTGGATAATTGGAACCTCAATTCCGAAAAGTGTGGTTATTCTGTTTTGCATATATTTTTAATCAAATCTCCCTGCGCTAAAACTTAATTATTAAAATTCCGATTGTTTAGCGGAAAAATTAAGAAATTACTCCGGAACCTATAAGCTCGTTTTCAATATACCAGGCTGCGAACTGTCCTTCAGTTATGGCAGATTGTTTCTCTTCGAAATCAACATAAAGCCCGGTATCAACCTTGTATAATTTGGCTTTTTGGAGTGGTTGCCTATATCGTATCCTGGCCCAAACCTCCATATCCTCATCTACTTTAAGACTAAGGTCGGGTCTAATCCAATGCAATTCATCATTCTTTATAAATAATGTTCGTCTGAAAAGTCCGGGATGGGTTTTTCCCTGTCCCGTAAAAATGATATTTTCGGAAACATCAGTATCTATGACAAATAAGGGCTCAGGGGTACCCCCTACATCAAGCCCTTTTCTCTGTCCTTTAGTAAAGTAATGAGCACCCTGATGCTGGCCTACTACTTTACCATCGGAAATTTCGTAAACGGGTTTTTGAGCATAAAAGGCCAATTCCTCAAATTTATTATTAAAAACAGGAACTTTTCGTGCGTATTGGGGCACATTATTTGGCACTTCCACTATGGGCCCGTTTTTTGGCTTTAACTTTTGCTGTAAAAAATCGGGTAAGCGCACTTTTCCAATAAAGCAAAGTCCTTGAGAATCCTTTTTATCAGCAGTAATTAAATCATTATCAAAGGCGATCTTCCTAACCTGTGGTTTAGTCAACTCCCCAATTGGGAAAAGTGTTTTCGACAATTGATCCTGGGACAGCTGGCATAAAAAATAGGATTGATCCTTATTATCATCTACCCCTGCTAATAACCTGTAAGTAGTAGATCCATCAGCATTCAAAATTTCCCCTTTTCTACAATAATGTCCTGTCGCTACGTAATCTGCTCCCAATTGTATTGCAATCTTTAAGAAAACATCAAATTTAATTTCCCGATTACATAACACATCTGGATTGGGGGTTCTTCCTTTTTCATACTCCCGAAACATATAATCTACAATGCGTTCCTTGTATTCTTTACTCAAATCTACCGTTTGAAAAGGGATTCCCAATTTCTCGGCAACTATCAATGCATCATTGCTATCTTCCAGCCATGGACATTCTTTGGAAATGGTCACAGAATCATCATGCCAGTTTTTCATAAAAAGGCCAATGACATCATATCCTTGTTCTTTCAACAGATATGCTGCCACACTAGAGTCTACACCTCCCGAAAGTCCTACAACTACTTTTTTCATACTTACTAAAGAGCTGCAAAATTACAAAATTTGATTATTATTCGGGCTAAGAAGAAAAGTCTCTGCACTAGAGTAGATATCAAAAACGTTACAGTATCAATTACACGTGCAATATTTTTGAATATTGTTAAAATTCGATTAACCCTAAATGGCAGGCAAACAAGCTTGATTTAAAATCAAAAAGCAATTTTAAAAGAATATTAAATTTATCCTAAATTTAATTAGACAAAAAAAATGTCAACAAAAAATATTGCATTTTTATATCACAAATAAAAAAAGAATTATGAAAAAGCATCAAAGTTTAAAACATTTCCTGATTTTAACTCTTTTGGCCTTAACAGTACTCTCCTGCAACAATGATGACGGAGGTGGGTCCCAATCTGGTGAAAACATTGTTGAAATTGCAATGGCTAACCCTAATTTATCCACTTTGGTTGAGGCACTGGAAATTACAGATTTAGTAACTGCCCTTGAAGGCCCTGGTCCTTTTACGGTTCTGGCACCTACAAATACTGCGTTCGACCTATTTTTAGCTACCGGGAATTTTGCCAGTATCAATGATGTTCCTGTTGATGTTTTGGAACAATTACTACTTAATCATGTAATTGGTTCAGAAATAAATACAGCAAATTTTCAAACTCTTGCCAGGAATTATGCAGAGACCCTGGCAGACGGGCCAACCGATGGCACAAAGCTCTCCCTCTATTTCGATGCCACTGGTGCTGCAATTGAATTTAACGGCGCTTCTAACGTAGTTGACGGGGATGTACTTGCATCGAATGGCATTATTCATACCGTTGACACGGTAATAGATTTTCCAACATTGATGACCTTTATAACAAATGATATTAATTTTGAACAGTTGACAATTGCTTTGACGACTGCAACCCCAGGCACCGATTTTGCAGCACTTCTTTCAGGTACAGGACCGTTTACTGTCTTTGCACCTGCTGAAATTGCATTTGATGAGCTGCTTGCCACTAATCCCGATTGGAACACCGTAGACGACATTGATGAAGATTTGTTAACCGCTGTGCTTCAACACCACATTAGCAATGGCAATCTCCGATCTGAAGATATTACAGACCAATCAACCGCTACTACCCTGGAAGGTGACGATATTACATTTGCATTATCGCTTGGTATTATAACAATCACGGATGGTTCCGGAAATACAGATATTGAAATAGCAGTCGCTGACATACAGGCTGCAAATGGCGTCATGCACCTTATTACTAAAGTAATGATCCCGGATACAACAAATTAGATTTAAAGGTTTACTAAAATAAAGTTTAAACTGCCGTCTTTACGGCAGTTTTTTTATGCTTAAAATTAGGGTCATTATAATGGTTTCGCTTCCTTCGAAGACGTCCCAACAGATGTTTTGTCGGAAATTTTATTAAACCTCGTTATGTCTTCAGATATCACAGCAGGTGATTTAGTAGACTAAATCAATTATTTGGTAGCGTAAACTCCCTTGAATTTCAGGGGAGTTTTTTTGTAGGAAAAAAGTCCAGGATTCTGCTTAGAAATTCGAAACAACAAAATTGAAACTGTTAACATACAAAAAATGAGCCTTTACAACTATTCTTTTTTCTTAGTGGAACTATAGTGCATCTTTGAAGTCCCAAATCTTATCAAACTAAACCTACTTAAAGCTAGAAGCCCCGACACAAGTGTCAGGGCTTTTTTCTTTTATGAAAAGTTTAATTATTTATTCTTTTTCTGCTGCTCTGCCTGATCCATCATCTCCCTCATTTTACGCTGAAACTTATTTTCCTTTTTAGGCTTCTTTTTATTCTCCTGTATCTGAGCGTGTATTTTGTCCTCATCCAGAATAAATTTCTTTATGGCTAACATAATAAAGATGGTAATGAGGTTTGAAACAAAATAATACAAACTCAATCCACTTGCATAATTATTAAAAAAGAAAAGCATCATTAATGGAGACAGGTACATGATGAATTTCATATTTGGCATACCCGGTTGGGTTTGCATATTCTGCCCAGTGGTCATCATCATATAAAAGAAAATGGCAACAGATGCCAATATCGGAAATAAACTCACATGGTCTCCATAAAAAGGAATCGTAAAAGGTAACTCCGCTATAGTGTCATAGGAAGATAAATCATCTGCCCACAGAAACGCTTTCTGGCGTAACGCAAAAGATGTTGGGAAGAACATAAATAAGGCATAGAAAATAGGCAATTGCAATAGTGCTGGTACACATCCACTCATAGGACTCACCCCGGCCTTATTGTAGAGCTTCATGGTTTCCTGCTGTTTTTTCATAGCATTGTCCTTGTACTTTTCAGTGAGTTCCGTAATTTCCGGTTTTAACACCTTCATCTTGGCCTGAGATAAATACGACTTGTAAGTAACTGGAGACATCAGTAACCTTACCAGGATAGTCATTACCACTATCGCAATCCCGAAGGGTAAAAAAGAACTTAAAAAGCCATAAAATGGGGTAAACACATACCGGTTTATCCACCCAAAAATCCCCCAGCCATAAGGAATAGAATCTGCCAGTCCCAATTCCTTATATTCAGATAAAACTGCAATATCTGTTGGTCCATAATACCAGTTCATATTATAGGAAAGTTCCCCGCCTTCCATTTCCAGGGGTGTAATAGAAGTAAATTCCTTGGTTGTTTTAGCTTCTTTACTCTCCTCCTCCACTAAATTCTTCGAGCTTAAGTCTGCAGACTCAAAAGGAGTCTTAGTTGCCAGGATAGAACTAAAAAAATGTTGTCTGTAAGAAAGCCAGGTAACCCCATTCTCAATTTCTTCATCATCACCACTCTCAGATAGTTTGCTTATTTTACCGTCCTCATGCTTATAGGTAAGTCTTGTGTACCTGTTTTCATATTGAATACTCTTATTATGTCTGATACCCCTGAGTTTCCAATTAAGATTTATGGGCTGGGTATCATTTATTATGCCACTTAGACCCTGAGAACGAATTGTATAGTCTACCAGGTATTCATCAGGTTTCATCTCATAACGAAATTCCAGATACTGATCAGACGCAACCTTTGCCTTCATTGAAAGCACCTGATTTTCTCCATTTTTCGACATGGATGGTTCAAAAAACAGATCCTTTGAATCCAATACCCGATTATCCCTTGTTGAAAAATTAATTCCAAAAGAGGCGTTTCCGTCTTTTACTAAATAAATAGGTATGGAATCGAAGGTGACATATTTCTTCATCCTGGCCTCAATTATCTGGCCCCCTTTATTGCTTACTTCCAAAAAAAGGATTTCATTTTCAAGTATGGTAGTGCCTTCTTTAGCTGAAGTAAATCCAAAACCACCTATGGTTTTTTTATAATCAGCAATGGCAACAGAGTCTTGTAGATCTATTTTTGTTTCAGGCAAAACAGCCTGAGGAACTTCGAGTTCCTCCTCTATTACCTGAGACTCCACTTTAGCCCGCTCCGCTTTTTGAGCTTCCAATTCCTCTGGTGTAGGTTGATTTTGATAAAACCAAAAAATGAGAATACCAAATATCAGTACGAAGCCGATGATGGAATTTATGTCCAGTTTTTTTTCTTCCATTTAACTTAATTTAAATACTAAGCCGTTATGAATTTGGCTTTTGCCTGTGAACGGATAGTTCCAAATAGTCTGCAAATATATATCCAATTGTGGAGTTTATGCCAAACTGGCATTAGTTTGTTGTCTTTTGTGCAGTAATACGGCTTTAACAAAGCCCACAAAAAGAGGGTGTGGGTTAGCTACTGTACTTTTATATTCCGGATGATATTGTACACCTATAAACCAAGGATGAGAAGGCAATTCTATTATTTCCACCAATCCGGTTTCTTTATTTATTCCTGAGGCCAACATACCTGCTTTCTCCAATTCTTCCTTGTAATCATTATTAAATTCATAACGATGCCGGTGTCTTTCTGAAATAGAAGTTATTCCATGGTACACTTTATGCACAAGTGTACCTTCCTGTATATCACAATCCCAGGCTCCAAGACGCATTGTACCTCCCATATTGGTTATGGACTTTTGCGCTTCCATTAAACTAATAACAGGATGTTCTGTACCTCCGTCCATTTCAGTCGAATTGGCATCTTTTAAGCCCAAAACATTCCTTGCAAATTCAATTACCGCCATTTGCATACCCAGACATATCCCTAAAAAAGGAATATCATTTTCTCTTGCATATCGCACAGCTTTGATTTTACCTTCAATGCCCCGTTCTCCAAAACCAGGTGCCACAAGAATTCCCTGAAGACCCTTCATTTTTTCTTCAAAGTTTTTGGCTGTGATATGCTCTGAATGAATAGATCTTATGTTTACTTTAACTTCATTTATAGCACCTGCATGAATAAAAGACTCCAGAATGGATTTGTAAGAATCCTGCAATTCAACGTATTTGCCAATTAAACCAATGGTCACTTCAGACTTAGGATGTTTATGCCTGTCCAGGAATTCATTCCATTGATCCAGATCCGGTGCATTATTATCGGGTAAGGCAAGTTTTTGTAGTGCCACTGTATCTAAACCTTCATCCTGCATCATCACCGGTACATCATATATTGTTGACGCATCTATGGATTGTATGACGGCCTCTTTTTTAACATTACAGAACAATGCCAGTTTTTGTTTGATGTCATCAGACAGTTCATGTTCTGTTCTGCACACCAGAATATCTGCCTTTATTCCACTCTCCATCAATGTTTTAACAGAGTGCTGTGTTGGCTTGGTCTTTAATTCGCCTGCTGCAGAAAGGTATGGAACCAATGTAAGATGTATCACAATGCCATTGTTATCACCCAGCTCCCATAGTAATTGCCTTACCGCTTCTATATAGGGTAGAGATTCAATATCCCCTACGGTGCCCCCAATTTCAGTAATAACAATATCATATTCACCACTATTTCCAAGTATTTGAATCCGTTCCTTAATTTCATTGGTAATATGTGGAACTACCTGTACCGTTTTACCTAAAAACTCTCCCCGGCGCTCTTTTTCAATTACACTCTGGTAAATTCTGCCGGTAGTTACATTATTGGCCTGCGAGGTCTTTACATTTAAAAATCGTTCGTAGTGGCCAAGATCCAAATCGGTTTCCGCTCCATCATCCGTAACATAGCATTCTCCATGTTCATACGGGTTAAGGGTACCCGGATCTACATTGATATAAGGATCCAGTTTTTGTATGGTGGTTTTATAACCCCTGGCTTGCAGAAGTTTGGCTAAGGAAGCTGCAATGATTCCTTTTCCAAGTGAAGAAGTAACACCCCCCGTAACGAAAACATATTTTGTATCTGGCATATTGCACTTCTATATTACGGGATTCAAAGGTACAAAAATGCAACTAGAAATTATTGGGTATCCGGAGGAAATTCTTTCCTAATTTTTCTAATGAGGCCCTCTATGCCATTCATTTTAACTTCAAGAATGGCCTTCATATGCTCCCCAAGCTTACCTTTAGGAAAACCATTTCTTTGAAACCAGATTAAATAAGCTTCAGGCAAATCTAGCAGGTATCGCCCTTTAAACTTGCCATAAGGCATTTTATAATGAGCGAGTTCTATAAGCTTTTTCCTATCGGGAAATAGTTCCATTATTAAATCTAAATAAATTATCTTTAATAAGTTATAAATGATATAAAATGAAACGAAGAACATTCATCGGCTCTTCTGTGGCCGCCTCCGTAGGTTTAGTTTCTACTGCCGGCGTTGCCATGGAAGGAAAATCTTTTATTACCAATGATTTAAAAGGAAATATTAATCACAGCGTATGTCGTTGGTGCTATAGCAAGATTCCCATGGAGGATTTTCTCCAAAGCCTTAATGAATTAGGCATTGCAGCAATGGATTTAACAGGGCCCGAAGATTGGCCTTTAATGAAAAAGTATGGCATTCATGCATCTATGTGTTGGGGCGCAGGTTTTGGTATTGAGAAAGGCTGGAACGACTCTAAACTGCACCAGGAACTGATAAAAGATTATTTACAAATGATTCCGAAAGTGGCAGAAGCCGGCTACACCAATCTGATTTGTTTTAGTGGAAACCGCAATGGTATGAATGATGAAGACGGGCTCAGAAATTGCGCAAAAGGATTAAAACAAATTATGCCTCTGGCAGAAAAACACGGCGTGGTTATTCAGATGGAACTTTTGAATTCTAAAGTAGACCACAAAGACTATATGTGCGATCATGCAGAATGGGGTGTGGCCTTATGTAAGGAAATAGGTTCAGAGAATTTCAAATTACTATATGATATTTACCATATGCAGATTATGGAGGGGGATGTAATTCGTACAATCAGGGATTATCATGAATATTTTGGACACTATCATACCGGTGGCAATCCCGGAAGGCATGAAATCGATGAAACTCAGGAATTATATTATCCGGCTATTATGAAGGCTATTTTAGAAACTGGATTTAAAGGCTACGTGGCACAGGAATTTATTCCCAGCTGGGAGGACAAAATTGCTGCATTAAAACAAGGGATAACTATTTGTGATGTTTAGCCCAAAAGAGCAAACAAAGCCAGATACTTAATTTCTAAGGGCATCATTTATTTTCTGATTCCAAGTTAGTTGCTGCTCTGTGTTTCTGGAATAGTTGGTCTCATTATCATAAACTTGCTGAAATTCTGCAAGTTCTTTATTTATTTTACGATAAATGGTTTTTACCTCCGCTTTCACATTTTTTGTAAATGTGGTGTTATCCATAATTTTTCGCATTTTCCTGGCAAACAATTCAGAGATATCAAAATGCAGCTGCTCGTGACTTAGAATTACTTCATCACATATTTTTGGCTGATACCATGATCTATCCGGATAAAAAAAAGTACTTACCGTATAATCCAATTCATATTTTCCATCTTCTTCGGTTGTAGAAAACTGATAGCTCAACCCACTTGCCGTTGTGGCAGCTACCTTGGAACCCTCTATGGGTTCGGCTTTGAAATTAGACCAGCTCAACCTTTGTTTGGGGTGCCAAAGAATGGCCTCTTCCTCTTGTGCGAATGACATGCCAGACCAGAGAAATAAAAAAAGGCCAAATATGAATCTTAGAGATCCCAATGAAATATAATTTCCTTTTTAATATCTGTATGAAGACTTAATAGTACCGGGCAGGTTCGCGCAGTGTGCTCCAGAATTTTTTTTTGCTTTTCAGTAATTATAGCAGGTAAATGCAGCCTTATATCAATCTGAGAAATCCTTCTTGGATTTGCAGCCATATGCTTTGTGACATCTGCGACAGAATTTTTTAGATCAACTTCCATATCCCTGGCCTTAATACCCATCATGGTAAGCATACAACTGGCTAAAGCAGTAGCAACCGTATCTGTAGGGGAAAAGGCTTGTCCAAGGCCATTATTATCAAGGGGTGCATCTGTTATGATTTCATTTTCTGAACGCAGGTGTATACAGCTAGTGCGTAATTTGCCTGTATATGTAACTTTTGAGGTCACGGTTCGGAATTAATCAGGGTTATTCTCATATCCTCGTACTTCATTATATAGGAAGCAGTATTGTAATATCCTGAAGAAGGTTCATTATCATAATCAAATTTATTACCGCAATACTCCGTAATCCCAATGATATTTGAGGCCTCAAATAAGTTAAGTTTATAGGCCAATTTTAAAAGAAGGTCAAAGGTAAGGTCAAAACCACGCACCGCATACCGATCCGGTTCTGCTCCAAAACGCCTTCTGTATCTTCTTACGAAAGCATTATTATTAGCTTGTTTATATACAGAGGGATAGGTGAAATTCAGGTTAGACAAATGCGCCCCTGAAATAACATCATTTTCGAATGCCTTATTCTTATTGGTGGTAAACATCCTCACTTTGGTGGTATCTGAATTAGACGAATTAAGAATGGAACTTACACTAGAAACCACTTTAAAATTATCGGTCTCTACAAATACCCAGTTCTCGGTTTCAAGGGAAAGAAGACTGGCAAATACCTCCAAATCCAAAGAAATATTTTCTTCATCTTCCTGAAGATCTACAGATTTAGCCAAAGGAAACTTTTCTATTATCTGTTCGCCAACCGGTTTATTCTTTGCATCGGTAATCACAATAATATTCTCATCTGTTATAGAATCTTTAATAAAACCGAGCATGCGTTCACGCAATATCTGATCAGACGGAATTGAAAAGAAAACATTTTCGAGTTCAAAATCACTTGTTGATGCCAGAGGTGCAATAACAGGAACCTTGGCATTAGCTGCCTTAATAGCTACTTCTTTTAAGGAATTTAATTGTAATGGCCCTACAATGGCACTAACTCCTTCTAAATTTTCTCCCTGAAGTATTAGTCTTGTTTTGTCTGGATTTAATTGAGTATCAAATGTTTTTACATCAACAGAAATTCCCAGTTCGGCAATAGAATCGAGAGCAACCAGGGCACCACTATATAAACCAAGGCTATAACTAATAGCATTACTTCGTGCAATTGCATCTGTAGCGCTATCAATATCACTAAGGTCTAATTTATCTGTACGAAAAGGAAGTAAATAAATTAGTTTAGGTTTGTTAACCGAATTAATGCTATCCAAAAGGTTTATTTTATCAAGAATTAAAGAATTCTTCACTTCGAAGTTTCCCTTTTGCTCTTTAGGGAGTTTTAAAACCATCCCGGCCTTTAGCCCTTTGGAAAGATCCGGATTGAGTTCCAGCATTTCATTATAATCAATACCTAAATTCCTGGTTAAGGAGAATACTGTTTGTTTGGGTTTAACTTCATAAAATATGAAATTATCCGTATTTACCTCATTTTCGTCAATTTTCATTTCCGGTAACCTAATTACCATGCCTTCCTTTAACCCCCCACGTTCCCCGATCTCGGGATTTAGCCGAACAATATCCTGGGAGCTAATTTTATATTCTTGCGAAAGGCTATATAAAGTCTTTTTTGGTGGAACCGTATAGGAGATATACAATTCTACGTTTTGATCCTCCAGACTGCTGCCTGCAATTTTAGGAAGCTTCAACTCCTGACCTTCTGCCAGAAAACTCGTAACATCTGACAATTCGGGATTTAAGGCAAGAAGGCTATCTATAGTGATACCATATTTATTGGCAATACTCCATCTTGTTTCTTTTGGCAGTACTGTATAAGTTTCAAAATCAACAAGGTTAATACTATCGTTTTCAACTTCAACTTTTAGATATTTAGGGATTTTTAAACGCATTCCCTTTTTCAATTGTTTGGCGTACAATTGAGTATTATAGCGTTTAATATCCTCTTCAGAAATATTGTATCGCTGCGATATGCTAAAAATAGTTTCCCTTTTCTTAACCTTATGTGTAATAAAATCAACCGGCTTATTCTGTTCTTCCGTGGCCTCCTTAAGTTTTAAGGCAGTTGAATCCTGAGCGCTTAATACTTTAGCGCCCAGAGGGATGACGAGAATAGTATTAGGATTGAGTACATCGGCTTCTGTTATTTCTTTGTTATACTTTAGGATATCAGCCGGGTTTACCTTGTATTGTCTTGCAATACTGTAAACAGTTTCTCCAACCTTTACCGCATGAGAGCTAAACTGCTGTGCCATGGCCTGGCATGAAAACAGTATAATTGCAGCCGTTGTAATTAAAAATCTTTTTGACATACTTGTAGGTTTTATTCCCATTCTATTGTTGCCGGGGGTTTTGAAGAGATGTCGTAAACCACTCTATTTACTCCCGGAACTTTATTTATTATTTCATTTGAGGTCTTTTGTAAAAATTCGTAGGGCAAATTAACCCAATCTGCCGTCATACCATCGGTACTTTCGACTGCCCGCAAAGCTACACATTTTTCATAGGTTCGTTCATCTCCCATGACCCCTACACTATTTACGGGTAAAAGCATGGCTCCGGCCTGCCAAACTTCATCATAAAGTCCCCATTCCTTTAAACCATTTATAAAAATAGCATCTACCTCTTGCAAAATATTTACCTTTTCTTCCGTAACATCGCCCAATATTCGTATTGCCAATCCAGGTCCCGGAAACGGATGACGCCCCAAACGTTCATCTTCTATTCCCAGAGTGGCCCCTACTCTTCTCACTTCATCTTTAAACAACATTTTCAAGGGTTCTACCACTTTTAGTTTCATAAAATCGGGCAATCCTCCTACATTATGATGACTCTTAATAGTTGCCGAAGGCCCTCCTGTTGCAGATACCGACTCAATCACATCGGGATAAATGGTTCCCTGAGCTAGCCATTTGGCATCTTCAACTTTATGCGATTCATCATCAAAAACATCAATAAAAATGCCTCCAATAATTTTTCTTTTCTTTTCAGGATCATCTTCTCCTGCAAGAGCATTCAAAAAACGTGCCGAAGCATCAACTCCTTTCACATTAAGACCCATATGCTCATACTGGTCCAGCACTTCCTGAAATTCATTTTTCCTGAGCAATCCGTTATCAACAAAAATACAATGGAGATGTTCTCCTATTGCCTTATGCAATAAAACGGCTGCAACAGTAGAATCTACTCCTCCTGACAGTCCAAGAATAACTTTTTCACTTCCTATCTTTTTCTTTAATTCCGCCACTGTGGTTTCCACAAATGCATCCGGAGTCCAGGTTTGCTGCAAACCTGCAATATGTACTAAAAAGTTTTCCAAAAGCAGTTTTCCCTGTTTCGTATGATAAACTTCGGGGTGAAACTGAATACCGTAAGTTAATTCCCCTTCTATTTTATAGGCCGCGTTTAGCACATCATTTGTGCTGGCCAGCCGCACACCATTTTCAGGTAATTCTTTTATAGTATCACTATGGCTCATCCATACCTGTGAATCTTCTCTGATCTCATAAAAAAACGGTTCATCTCCATCAATCGAAGTAAGTCTTGCCCGGCCATATTCACGCGTATTCGAAGGGGCAACATTTCCTCCACCGAAATGAGCGAGGTATTGCGCTCCATAGCAAATAGCTAGCATGGGCTTCTTTCCCTTTATCTCAGATAAATCCGGGTGCGGGGCATCATCTGCCCTTACGGAAAAGGGAGAACCGGAAAGGATTACTGCTTTATAGCCCGACAGGTCTTCCGGAGGGTTGTTATAAGGCTTAATTTCGCAGTAAATATTCAGTTCCCTTACTCGTCTGGCGATGAGCTGCGTATACTGGGAACCAAAATCTAAAATAAGGACGTTGTTTTGCATGGGCAAAAATAGTAATTCAAGGGATTTTCAAAAGCAAGTTTTCGGTATATTTATAACATCTTTATTAACGCTGTATAAATGAAACATTTAAATGCCATAATATTTGGAGTCGCAATAGTGATATCGGCCTATTTTCTGGGTAATGCTTATGTACAACGGTCAAATCCTGCACGGGTGATTTCTATTACTGGGCTGGGAAATGAGAACTTCACATCAGACCTCATTGTTTGGGAAGGGCGTTTTGTTGCCTTTAATACAGTTTTAAAGTCCGCTTTTGAACAATTGAACAATGATAAGGAAATAGTAAGGGATTATCTGGTATCCAAGGGGATAAGCCCGGATAACATAATTTTTAATGCCGTTCAAACTATTGAGCAACGCGATAATAAGTACGACAACGGAAATTTTGTTGGTTCAATCTTCCGGGGGTATGAGCTGTCTCAATCTATTCAGATAGAATCTAATGATGTAGCACTGGTTGAAAAAGTATCGCGTGAGATCACGGAACTATTAAATAAAGGAGTACAGTTTAATTCCTCACCTCCTCGTTATTATTACACCAAATTATCAGATCTTAAGATTAAAATGATTTCGAAGGCTACAGAAGATGCCCGTATCCGAGCTGAAAAAATAGCGGAGAATTCCGGGGGTACTTTAGGCGATCTTATTTCTGCCCGTATGGGTGTTTTTCAAATAACCGGGCAAAATTCCGACGAGGATTACAGCTGGGGCGGAGCATATAATACCTCAGCTAAAAAGAAGACTGCTTCTATTACCATGCGCCTTGAATACAAGGTGAAATAAGATGAGTGAGGTGTTATTTTAATCCTACTTTATAATAGCAACGATTTACATAAATATGCTAAATCCCCGGTTTAAAGAAAAAGCCCCGACGACGATCGTCAGGGCTTTTCAAATCAAAAACCAACCTAAACACATGAACTTGTTATGACACAATTTTATCTATAAAAAATGAACTTTTTCATAGCAATTTATATATATAACAATCTTCTCTAAAAATACCCTACCTAATTTTTAATTTTTTTACCTTTATATATATGGAAAGAACAGATCAGATTTTTAAAAACATGCAGGAAGAACTAAAAAAAGGGAGCACACAACAATCGCATCCTTTTCGCTACTTTACTTTGGGAACGGTAGGTTTGGACCGTTTGGCCAGGCAAAGAACAGTAGTTTTAAGAAAGGTTTCTGATGAACTCCAACTTTCTTTTTATACTGATTTTCGCTCAAAAAAAATTATTCATATAAAGGAAAATAATAAGGTAGGCTTATTATTTTATCATCCTGAAATGCTCTTACAACTAAAAGTTGAAGGTATTGCCAAAATAATTAAAGGAAAGGCAATAGAAGAAACTTATAGTAATGATATTCCTGAAAAAGCTCGCAAGGATTATACCACAGCCCTGGCACCGGGAACACCGCTCGAGGATCCTAAATTAATTGAATATCTTAAGGAGGAAAATCATTTCTGTGTGATTGAAGTTACTCCCTATAAAATAGAATACCTGAAATTACAACAACCAGAGCATCTGAGGGTGCGGTTTTCCATGAGGCAAGAACTTTGGAACGGAGAATTCCTTGTCCCGTAAAACCGACTCAGTTTATTTCATAGTATCCAAAATAACTTTAATATCCTCTTCTGTCGTATCCGGATTAATAAAACAAAAACGGGATACCGTTTCAAAACCTTCTTTGGTTTTCCATTTACTGGGAGTAACTAAAGCTAAGCCATCACGATGGTTCTTATAAGTCCAGTTTGTATAGTCATCCGGAGACCAGCCTTTGCGCCTAAAAAGGACACAGGAAAGGCTTGGAGGTCGAATCAGTTCCAATTCCGCCCTGGATGAAATTAATTCCCCCGCTAAATTAGCCAATTCAATACCTCGTTCTACAGCCCATTTATACTTATCCGTTCCGTGAGTAGCTAGTGAAAACCACAACGGTAATCCCCGCAACCTCCTGGTTAATTGTATCTGGTAATCAGAAGGGTTAAACCCATGCGCGCCCGGATCTTTAATGATATCCAGGTAAGAGCCTTCCTGGGAATGAGCGACTTTTGCCAATTCGGGATCTTTATAAATAATAGCCCCGCAATCATAGGGCGAGAATAACCATTTATGGGGATCTATCGTAATACTATTAGCTTTTTCAATCCCATTAAACAGATGCCTAACTGAATCTGCTGCGAGTGCGCCACCACCATAGGCCGCATCTACGTGGAACCAAAGGTTAAGTTCCTTGCAAATTTTTGCAATCCCATTCAGATCATCCACAATACCCGCATTGGTAGTACCGCCTGTAGCCACCACAGCAAAAACCCTTTCCATTGTGCTTTTATCCAGGGAAGATATTTTTTCTTGTAAAGCTTCGGCCGTCATCAGATCATCTGTTTCAACCAGGAGCACATCGGCATCAATTACCTTTGCCATGGCCTTAATTGAAGAATGTGCGCCCACTGAAGTAAGGAGGCACCCTTTTTTATTCTGATTTTCCTTTTTCTTTCGCCAATATTCTCTTGCAGTTACCATGGCCGATAGATTTGCAGCAGTACCCCCGCTGGTAAAAACGCCAAAAGCACCTTCGGGCATGCCCGTCAGTTCTACAAGCCATCGCATAGCTTCATTTTCACAGAAAATACCTCCGGCGCCTTCCATCCAATAGGCCCCATGTATACTGGATGCCGAGGTCACCAGGTCAAACATAATGGCCGCGCGTGTGGGAGCCGCAGGTACAAAAGCCAGATGCCTGGGGTGATCTATTGGAACGGTTGCTTTTAACAATACATCACGAAAAAGACGAAAGGCATTCTCGCCGCCTATACCAGAAGGAGTAATAGTCTCCCCTGCCTGCTCCTTTAATTCCTCTTCCTTAATGGGTGATCCCAGTTCCGGGGATTGATTGGTAATTCTATTAATGGCATATTTCATGACATCGAGGGTCATTTCTACCAATTCTATATCCACATTATGCATGAGCTAAATTTTTATCAAAAGTACGCTGGAAAAGAAACCTATGCCATTAATTGGCTTAGTATTTTAACACCAAAAATTCCTGTTTTAAGGGATTCAGCGCATTTAGTAAAAAAGGAATAAGCTTGTCTCCCAATTCCAGATAGAGTTCTGAAAAATTCAGAGAACGTTCTTGCAGGGATTGATTAGGGAATAACTGGTTCTGAATAGCTGTTAATCTAATCACCTGGTCTTTAAGTTTTAGTTTCTGGGCTTTTAATAATCGTTTTTCCAGATGGTTGAGTCCGTTTAGTTGCTTTACTTCCTGAGCCTTTACTGCTCCCAGGAAGGATTTGTCTGTTTCTTCGGCCAATTGGTAAAGCGCTTCAAACTGATTGCTTAGATGCTCCTTTTGAGTTGAAAAATCAATATCAATATTGGAAATTTCCCGTATTCTTTTATTAATAAGACTGTTTTGCTTCAAAAACAAATCCGCCGGAATCAGGCCTAAATTTTTTATTTTTTTATTTTCCTTTTCTGATACCAACAGAGCAGAATTACGCAATAACAAGATGGGAAATGCCACTTTCATTGCGTCAAAAGACGATTTAAGCTCCAGCCAATAGGCTAATTCGCCACCTCCGCCAATATAGCAGAGATTAGGAAGGACGACTTCCTGGTAAAGGGGTCTGGTAACCACATTAGGTGAAAATCTTTCTGGATGGGTATCCAGTTCAATCAATATTTCATCCTTTGTAAATTTAAGTTCGGTATTGTTAATATAAAAAAAGCCTTCTTTTTCGATTAGCCTTTCCCGTAACCCATCCTTTAAATAAAAATGATTGATCTCCCTTGGGTTAACCTGAATGTTGTAAACAGGAGACACAGATTCCAGTGAAGTTATAGTCTCATTTACTTTTGTATAAGACAGGTTTTCAAGGATATCTTTCTTTATATAGGGTATAAAAAGGTTTTTTAGTTTAACATCATCACCATCCACAATTACCAAACCGTACTCCCCAAAAAGGGTATTAGCCAGGTGTCTGGTTGCGTCAGTAAGTGAATTGTGCTCCAGATAGGCTTTTTTGAAAAGATCTTTTAGGTTTTCTGCATTAGTATTGTGGCCCACTTCTTTTGAAAAAGCTTCAAATAGAGCATCTAATCCCTGAGTATCTAACCTTCCTACTGCTCCCGAGGAATCTCGATTCCATTGTAACTTTTTGTTGTGTAGATTAAAATAATTTATCTCATCAAAATCATGATCTTCGGTAGCCATCCAGTATATCGGAACAAAATTATTTTTTGGATACTCCTTTTTTAATGCTTTTGCAAGATTTATAGTACTGATTATCTTATATAAAAAATATAGCGGGCCAGTAAAAATATTAAGCTGATGTCCCGTAACCACAGTAAAGGTTTGGTCTTTACCTAAAGATGAAATATTGGATAAGGTAATTTTTGAAGCCCTTACACCCTGGTATTGTTCTTGAAGGACCTGCTTTAGTATTTTTCTGTTAGTCTGTGGATACGAATTGGACTTCTCCTCTATTTGAGCCTTAAACTCTTCAATTTTAGGAAATCTGTTATAAAAGGGTTTTAGCTTCTTGTTTTCGTCCAGATAGTCGGAAATAAGTGAAGAAAAATATCCGGTTTTTTTAAATGGTATACAGGCTACTTCCATAAAAAGTTCTAAAATCCGATCAAAGATAAAATTCTCGGGTTTTACTCTTCCCAAAAATACGTTAAGATGTTTTAACTACATAGAAATGAGGAACCAATTCTTTGTAAGCCTTGTAATTGGGCGACTCATAAACGAATAACACCGAACTTAAAATGTGATTTCCTTAATATTTCTTAGCTTTAGCGTCCTAATTTGAAACCAAGGTTTATGAAGCTACTATTACCTGTATTATCCTTGTTTATTACCCTCAGTTTAAGTGCACAAGAACTAAAATCGCCCTCAGAATTCCTGGGATATGAACTTGGCACCAGATTTACGCGCCATCATCAGGTAGTAGACTATTACCAATATTTGTCTGAAGCCGCAAAAGACCGTGTACAACTAAATGAATACGGAAAAACAAATGAAAACAGACCGCTGCTACTGGCCTATATTTCATCAACAGCCAATATGGAAAATCTGGAAGCCATAAGAGAGGAACATTTGAAAAGCACAAGTGGTACGAGTAATTCTACAAAAGCCATTGTTTGGCTTAGCTACAATGTACATGGTAATGAAAGTGTAAGTACAGAAGCTTCTATGCAAACCATTTATGCATTGCTAACCAGCAAGCAGGCCTATTTAGAAAATACAATAATAATTATGGACCCCTGTATTAACCCGGACGGTCGTGACAGGTACGTGAACTGGTACAATCAATATAAAAACACACCTAATCAGTTGAATCCGGCGAGCAAGGAACATCATGAAGGCTGGTGGAACGGTCGCAGCAATCATTATATGTTCGATTTAAACCGGGATTGGGCCTGGCTTACTCAATTAGAAAGCCGGCAAAGACTTCGCTATTACAACAAATGGCTCCCGCATATACATGTGGATTTTCATGAACAAAGTATGGATTCCCCTTATTACTTTGCTCCGGCATCTGAGCCGTTTCATGAAGTGATTACAGATTTTCAGCGAGATTTTCAGGTGACCATAGGAAAGAACCATGCTAAATATTTTGACGCTAACGGTTGGTTCTACTTTACTAAAGAACGCTTTGATCTTTTTTACCCCAGTTACGGAGACACTTACCCAACCTATAATGGCGCCATTGGGATGACCTATGAGCAGGGTGGCGGAGGCAGGGCCGGACTTGGAGTCATTACCGGGAATGGAGATACGCTGACCTTAAAAGACCGTATAGCGCATCATTTTACCACAGGTATCTCTACGGTGGAAGTTGCCGCCAACAACGTGAAAAGACTGAATGAGGAATATCAAAAATTCTATCGATCCAAAAATTACAGATATAAGAGTTTTATCCTCAACGGGCAAGAAGATCATTTAAAGGCCCTTACCCAACTCCTGGATCAGCACCAGTTAACTTATAGTTATGGTACAGGAGCCACGGTAAAAGGGTTTAACTATAAAACGGGCAAAACGGGAAGTCTTAAGACCAATGCACAAAGTATTATAATTTCCACGGATCAGACCCGGGGAACTTTGGCAAAAGTACTTTTTGAACCCAACGCCAAACTAAGTGATTCCCTTACCTATGATATTACGGCATGGTCTTTACCTTATGCTTACGGATTAGATGCTATTGCTTCCGAAAGCTTGATAAGCGGAACTTCAAAGACGGAAAATTCAGCCCAAAAGGAGGCACTGAAAGCTAATGCATATGCCTTCCTAACCGATTGGAACGGTATGGACGATGCCCGTTTTTTAGCTGAATTACTTCAGAAAAAAATTCGGGTACGCCAGGCGCAAAAACCTTTTACACTTGAAGGAAAACGACATAACCGTGGAAGTCTTATCATTACGAAAGCGGATAATGACAATAAAATGGAATTTACCAAAATCCTGAGTGGGATTGCTGAAAAACATCATAAATCTCTAACAGCGGTTAATACTGGATTTGTGGATAAAGGAAAAGACTTTGGGTCTGGCTATGTAAAAATGATCCCGGCTGTAAAGGTAGCCGTTCTTGCAGGTGAGCCAACTTCTACTTTACGCTTTGGTGAGATATGGCATTTCTTTGAGCAACAATTACACTATCCGCTAACTGTATTGGATGAGAATTATATAGGCGGTGTGGATCTTTCTAACTATGATGTATTAATTCTACCCGGTGGTGACGGCTATGAATCCTTTATGGATGATACCATGCTAGCTAAACTGAAAGAATGGGTAAATCAGGGAGGCAGGCTTATAGCTATGGGCAAGTCTATTGCCTCGTTGGATGGAGAGAATGGATTTGACATATCTGCCAGGGAAAAGGAAATAGATAGTACGGTAAATCTAGTGGAACCTTATGAGAACTTACGGCGAGAGAAGATGAAAAATGATATTACCGGTGCCATCTTTAAAACAAAAGTAGATCAGACACATCCGCTGGCCTTTGGGTATAAAGACACTTATTTTAGTCTTAAATTGGGAAGTGACGCCTTCAACTACCTGGAAAATGGTACGGTTGCCTATATTTCTAAGGATACTTCGCCGGTAGCAGGTTTTGCGGGTAGTGAAGCACAAAAAAAAATGTCTAAAAGCCTTGTTTTTGGCGTAGAGAAGCACCGCAAGGGACAGGTAGTTTACATGATAGATAACCCTTTATTCCGCGGGTTCTGGGAAAACGGTAAACTCTTTTTTGTGAATGCACTTTTTATGGCTAATTAGAACTTGGTGCCAAGAAATTAATACAGCATAAAGGCCACCATAATAATACCTGCTGCCGCGACTGGTAGAATAATGAGCATATAGAAGAAGGAGATAATACCGGCTTTAAAAAAAGCACCCACCCAGGAGCTCTTGTAAAAATTTCGCAGGGCCAGCATCAGGTATATAACAAAAGAGAGGCATATGAGTACTTCTAACCATATGGGAATTTCCCATACCTTATTCACCAGGAGTATGGTACAAAACGAGGTGAATACAAAAGTGAAGAAATAAAAGCTGAATACTAAATGGTGGGCAAACGTGGCCGGTTTCCAGTAAAACATTTTCAGAAGTACAGCAAAAAGTGGTAAAAGGAGAAACATCGCAATAGGAATGGTATCATATAACGCCTGCAGGATACCCCCTCCCCGTTGTTCATAAAACTTGAGCATTTGGGTATAGAATCTGCGCGTAAAAGCGTCTGCATCTTCCTTCATTCCCATCGCCTTAATTTTTTGGTCTAACGGCGCTCCGGCAGCGATAAGGGAGTCTAACTTCTCGCGCCTAAAACCAAAATCTACGGTGGCTATCTCCGGGTCTGAAATCATTACAGAATCTATTTCCCTGATTTCTTCATCTGTTAAACCTATAGTTTTCTGACTTTTTTTCAGGACTTTTTTAGCTTCGGCAAGCGCCAATGAATCCTGTTTTATCGGAATAGAATCCAGATTGATCTCCTGATCAAAACCCTTTTCCAGGGCCTCACTTACTTCATTATCCGCTTTACGTATGGTAAAAGAGAAGATAAAAAAGAAAACAACAGAGATAAAGAGGTAAAATTGGGCAGGATGCAGGTATTTAAGGCGTTTTCCATCTACAAACCGCCGGGCCAGCACTCCCGGTTTCAACATAAGGGTCCCAAAGCTCCTGAAGAATCTGGCATCTATAGAAATATAATTATCTATGGTATTGCTGAAGAGGACCCCAATAGTCAGGTTATCTGCTGTTTCCTGGCCGCAATAAGGGCAATAATTGTAGGATGCATCAAAGGTTTCATCGCAATTTTTACATTGTTCAGTGGTTGGTGTTTCAGAGGTTGGCATATAGATAACTTTACATAAAAATACAAAAAGCTGGGATACTACAAAGTTTCTTATTTAACAGAGAAATGTTAGACTTAGAACGGCAATAATATATCTAATTTAGGGTACTCATAAAACCAAATTTAATAAATGAATTCAGAATATACTATTGGGTTTCAAAAAAGGAAAATACCCTAATTCATACCCATGTAGCCAAAAAAGATCTTTTACAAATCCAAAGTCCACTGAATGATGCTGTACCGGGGTTATTGGAATCTGATAAAAAGCATAGAAATGTACTATTATCCAGAACCATTTTCCAGATATGAGTATATTTAGTGTTGATATAACGAGTTGTAGCACATTAAAATTGAATAATATGATAAGAAAGAATTTTTTACTGATTATGTCAATTGCCTTCATGATAACTAGTTGCAATCAGATTGACAAGCCAACCAATTCTAATATTACTTCGATAAGCGATGCTGAAATGGAAAAAGAGTTACGTCAAATAGTCATGAAAGTATGGGAGGATGCAAACAATAGCAATATTCCTGAATTAAAATCTGCTCATCTTCACAGCCCGAAGTTCTCTAAATTTGGACCCCGAATCGCAAAAAGACAAGATGTAGAACAAACTAACGAATCTGAAACAGAACATTTCTTGTCAATATTGGAGGCTAATCTTGTCATAGAAGACCTTAAGATTGACATCTTTGATAAAATAGGTATCGCAACATTCTATAACAACTACTCTTTCATTAAAAATGATGATAGAGTTCAAGGAAAAGGACGTGTAACATTAGCATTTCTGCGAACAGAGGAAGGATGGAAAATAATTCATGAACACTCTTCTCCTTTTAAGGAATAAATTAAAACGTACTACAACAACACCTATACGTAATACGGAGGTTCAGGCTTAATCAAAGGTCTGTGAATATTGGAGTTACCACCAAATCACAGATTTGGTCATTATGAAGAAAAATATAAAAACAAAATATTGTAATTTGGCTTGTGTAACCTCGGAAATAATCGCTGATCTATTTCCGTACTACGCATAGCCAAAACGTTATATTTAATATAAGGCCATAAACCAATGAGAATAAAAATCCTAACAGCAGCCCTATTTGTATCCATTATCGGCTGCAAAAATGAATCACAAGAAGGTTGGATAGATGAAGACCGACTAATGATTGAGGCAGCTGAAAATTGGGTGTCTTTAGGTGGTAATTATAAACAACAACATTACTCACACCTTAATCAAATTAACTCTGGCAATGTTGAGAATTTGGGTTTTGCCTGGGAATATGATGCCAGATCAACCATTGGAAGAGTACCTCGAGGATTGGAAGCAACTCCCTTCGTAGTGGACGGAATCATGTACACCTCAGGAGCATGGGGATTTGTGTACGCAATAAATGCAAAAACAGGAGATGAAATTTGGAGATATGACCCAAATGTTGATGCTTCTTACAACCGCAGGACTTGTTGTGATGTAGTCAATCGCGGAGTAGCTGTATGGAAGGGTAAAGTTTATGTTGGAACCTTAGATGGATATTTGGTTTGTCTTAATGCCAAAGATGGCGAAGAGTTATGGCGGGTTGATACATTTACGGATAGAACAGTTGCTTATACTATTACCGGGCCTCCTCAGGTCGCAAAAGATATAGTTCTCATTGGAAATTCCGGAGCTGAATTTGGGGTAAGGGGATATATTACTGCTTATGACCTTGACTCGGGTGAAGAAAAATGGAGATTTTTTATTGTACCTGGAGATCCCAACAAAGGATTCGAACACGAGGAATTGGAAATGGCATCAAAAACCTGGGATCCTAATTCAATTTGGGAAGCTGGAGGTGGAGGTACAGTTTGGGGGCAATCAGCTTACGACCCTGAGCTAAATCTGGTTTATGTGGGTACTGGTAATTCCTCGCCCTATCCAATTTGGTATAGGAGTCCATCTGGTGGAGATAATCTTTTTTTAGCGTCTATACTTGCAATCAATCCTGATAATGGCAAACTGAAATGGCATTATCAAACTACTCCTGGTGAAATATGGGATTATACTGCCACTCAAAATATAATCTTAGCCGAACTTGAAATTAAAGGAGAGAAACGCGAGGTATTAATGCAGGCTCCAAAGAATGGTTTTTTTTACATCCTCGACCGAGCTAGCGGCGAATTGCTCTCTGCAGAAAAATATACTAAAGTGAATTGGGCCAGTCACGTTGATTTAAAGACTGGCAGGCCGGAAAAAACAGATCAAGGTTGGTATAAAGATGAACCGAAATTGGTAAATCCGTCATTACCTGGGGGACACAGCTGGAATCCCATGTCTTACAATCCCAAGACTGGACTTGTCTATATCCCCGAAATAATCTATCCATGGATTTACATGGCTGATGAGTCATTTGCCTTCGAGAAGCTCAAATGGGGTACTGGAATAATGTATGATGGAACGGGACCACCATATTCAGAAGAAAATCGAAAATATCTTTTAGGCCAAAAGGATACTGTCGAATTAAATAAGCTAAAGGCCTGGGATCCGCTAAATCACAGAGTTGTCTGGGAATTGATACACCCGGTTGCAAGAGGAAATGGTGGTGTCCTCTCTACAGCTGGTGATTTGGTATTTCAAGGAACAAATACCGGTTATTTAAAGATTTATGAAGCTGCCACTGGAGAATTGCTAAAAGAGATTGAAATCGGAACAGGAATCATGGCAGCCCCAATGTCCTACCAAGTTGAAGGAGAGCAATATGTAGCTGTTATGGCCGGATATGGTGGTAATGAGCTAATAGTCGGTCCTGTGGATCAAAGAGCAGCGATTCACAAGTATCAAAATTACGGACGAATTTTAGCATTTAAATTGGGTGGTGGTGATACACCATTACCTCCAAAAGTAGAAATAAGTAATGTTCCTGAACCACCGGAGCTTGAATTGGACGAACAATTAGTAATAAAGGGGGAATCTTTATTCTTTACTTATTGTGTTAATTGCCATTTAGCTGGGAACAGTACTGAATATCATTCTCAATATCCAAACCTGGCCAAATTAAATCCTTCTGTTCACAGTATTTTCAAGGATATTGTTCTGAAAGGTGTTTTCGCTCAAAACGGCATGGCTTCTTTCGCTGATGTACTAGATGAAAGTGATGTAAACGCCATTCAACAATATCTTGTAAAGCAGCAAATTGGTTTACATATAGAGCAAGAAATCAATAGAAAAACTGAATATAACAAAAAATAAACGGCATTAAAACGAGCGTTTATTCAAACCGTTGCCAGCAATTATTGGGAATATGGCAACTTATAAATAAAAAAATGAGAAAACATGTTAAACCATTCTTTATCCTATTTCTTATTGCTGGATTATTAGGTTGCAGCCAGAATCAAAATAATGATTCCAAAAAATTACCTAGGCCTAATATTCTGTTGATAGTAGTTGATGACTTAGGATATTCCGACTTAGGTTGCTATGGCAGTGAGATTAGAACGCCGAATCTTGATAAACTTGCAAATCAAGGTGTGAAATTTACAGACTTTTACGTCTCATCTCTTTGTGCACCAACACGTGCTATGTTATTAACTGGTGTCGATAATCATCAAAATGGTTTGGGGACAATGCCTCCTGGACATACTGAGAATCAATACCTAAAACCCGGGTATGAAGGCTCACTAAATAATCAAGTTATTACAATACCAGAAGTTTTACGTGATAATGGTTATCATACTTATATGACAGGTAAATGGCATTTGGGACATCATGAAGAAAGCTATCCTGCAAATAGAGGTTTTGAAAAAAGTTTTGGACTTCTAGGTGGTGGATCAGGACATTTTACTAATTCATTTGCTCTCGGCCCTGGAGAAGAACCGGTTACTTTTTATGTTAAGGATCAAGATATTGTTGAAAAACTTCCTGACGAATTTTACTCTAGCAAAGACTTCACAGACAAGATGATTAATTATATTGTGAAACAGGAAGATGAATCACCTTTCTTTGGATACCTTGCCTACACAGCACCTCATGATCCACTTCACGTACCTGATGAGTATTTAGATAATTATAAAGGTGTTTATGATACCGGCTATGAACAAATAAAAAGGGACCGTCTTGTACGAACAAAAAAGCTTGGGATTGTAAATGAGTCTGTCCCTTATAATCCTGGCACAGGAAAATTTCCCATGTGGGGAGATTTAGATGACGATCAAAAGAAATTGCAAGCGCGGATTATGGAAATTTATGCATCAATGGTTGAAAATCTCGACTATAATATCGGACGCTTAATTGATTCATTGAAAGAAGCCGGGAAATATGAAAACACTATTATTGTTTTTTTGTCAGATAATGGTGCGAATCCTAAAGAGGCAGGTTCTTATCCGGGGAATTCAAAAGAATATTTAGCTGAGAACTTTAATAATAGCTTTAGCAATCTTGGGAAAGGTAATTCTTTTATTTCTCAGGGAGGTGCATGGGCAGAAGTAAGCAATACACCTTTTACATATTTTAAAACTACCACAGGAGAAGGAGGTATACATGCACCACTGATAATTGCAGGGCCCGGTATTGAAAAGAGAAAATACTATACTAATACCGGCATGCATGTTTGCGACATTTTCCCAACCATTCTTGACTTTGTCGAAGTATCACGTCCGGCTAAATATAAAGAAATTGAACTGGCACCGTTTTACGGAAAATCAGCCAAAAAGCTTTTGGATGGAAAAGCAGAATTAGTCCGCAACACTTCTGTAAATCCATTATTTTTTGAGATGATGGAATGCAAAGCCGTCATTAAGGGAAAATGGAAAGCTATGATGTTACAACCCCCATATGCTAATGAACCTATATGGCAACTTTATGATCTATCTAAAGATCCTCTTGAGAAACATGACCTGTCTCTGCAGGAACCTGAAAAACTAGAGGAGCTTATTAAAGATTGGGACGAATATGCAAATGATGTCGGTTATATTAAGGGTGAAGGGGAAATGCTTATCAACAAAATTGGACCAGAAGAATTCTATAAATACGAAAGCCTTATAAAATAACAACTGGCAACGCAATCATACTTTATTCCTGAAAAAAGCACAATTAATCAAATAGAAGCAAGTAGCAGCGGTCATTTAATAAAAAATAAGAGGCTTCGTGATTTTGTTTTTCGCTATTACTCTGTAAATGATAGAAATGAAAAAAATTATGAAGTAAGCACTCAATTTTATCAGCATAATTATTTCACAGAACATATAATAAAAGGAGCTTTATTAGGTGGAGAATTTTTTGAACAAGTAATCGGAACTTCATTAAATAGACCTTATAGCAATCCGAGCGAACTTACACAAAATTCAAATTATTTAACAGCCTTAGTGGGGGAAAAAATTAATGCCGAAACACAGAATCGACTATATAAAAAAACTAAAGCAATGGCAGAAAATTTACTGCAATCAATAGATAATGAGCTTAAAAAAAATTAAACTAACGAAAGGCTAACAAAGTGTATAACCTACTAAAGAAATTTCATGAAGATAAGTACTATAATATTTTTTTTGCTGATAATCTTTTCATGCTCGAAAAAGGAAAGCCATGAAGCTTCACTAGTTTATAATATCAATCCAAATTATAGTGATAGTTTAAGTTTAGATGTGAATTTTGTATATAAAAGTGATGACAAAGGAATACTATTATTGAGATATGAGAATAGTTCTTGGGGAGATAATGATATATTTAATTGCATCAAAGATTTTAAAGTCAGTCCAAAACCAATAAGTATTGATTTTGATAGAGACAGTAGCTTTATTACTATTAAAACAAAAGCTAATCTAAAAAACACTATCAAATACTCAATTGTCCAAGATTTTAAAGACCCTCTTTTAAATAAGTATCGATATAGACCAATTCTTGATAAGAACTATTTCCATATTCTTGGAATGAGACTATTCATGATTCCTGAAGGAGTATTTGATAAAGAATCTAGTAAAGAAAAGATTACAATCACTTGGGGAGCTATCCCAAATAATGGACTATTTCATAGTAGTTTTGGAGTTGATAAAAAACAGAATCTTGAGGTAACAAAAGAAGAACTTAATGCGTCATTTTTTGTAGGAGGAGATTTCAGAAGATATATGTTTGACTATAAAGGATATCCCGTATACTTTGTAACTCGTGGTGATTGGAAAATGTTTCATGATGAAGATATTTTCAATATTTTAAAGGAGACTATTACTTTTCAAAACGATTTTTGGAATGACCCTAGAAAAGGAATTTATTCAGTCTCATTACTTCCGACTTTTGAACCTTGGACAACAACTTCCAAAGCCTACTCTGTTGGTGGAAGTGGTCTGCCCAATTCCTTTATTTCTTTTGCATCAAACAATGATGGAATTAGCTTAAAAAGAATCTCTTGGCTCTACAATCATGAATTGCTTCATAAATGGATTTCTAGGACAATTAAAAATGAAAATGAAGTCGAGCAGTATTGGTTTAGTGAAGGGTTTACGGATTATTATGCTTATAAACTGATGCTTAAAAATGACAAATTAAATGTTGAAGAATTCATAGAAACATTTAACAAAGAAGTGATTATCCCTCATTATAATGATTCAATCAACACTATTCCAAATTCAGAACTGACTTTTCAAAAATATTGGTCAAATTATACTTTATATCAAAAATTACCCTATAGACGTGGACTTTTGTACGCTTTCTTGATAGATACTCAAATTAAAGAACAAAGTCAATTTGTTATGAGTTTAGATGATCTAATGCAAGATTTGTTAGATATGTCTTTGCAAGACGAAAATTTGCGGTTAAACAATGCTATATTTAAACAATTATTATCTAGATATTTAAATAGTCAAGCACTAGTAGAATTTAAAAACTACATAATAAATGGGCACTTAATTGATTTCACTGGTAAATTACCAGAGGGATTGTCTCTGGAAATGCAGAATAATATTCCGTTGCTTAAGATTAAATCCTCAATTGATACAACTCAATTAGAAAATAACCTTAAACTTTAATATATAACAGCTAACAATGTATATAAAAAATAGCAGAATAATTGATAAAACAAAGGTATAAACATAAAATAAAAGTCAGTTGTATTCCAAAAAATTAGTGTTTAAAAAGCCGCTACTTTTCATATACAAACACCTTGCTATTCCCCCAAATATTAAATTAATACAGTAATTATTTAATGATATGAAATTTATAAAAACACTATTCATTTTGACTTTATCACTTGTCTTTATTACCTCTTGTCGAGACAGTGAAAAATCAAATCTTTCTTTGCTCAGCAATCAAATCCCGATTGATACAGCCTTGATTTTTGGGAAAGGTATTGTTTCAACCAACAATTTTGAGTTCGCAATCACTTTCAACCCGGAAATGGACGAATTGTTTTTTACTAGAAGAAAACCCGAAGAGGACAATGAAATTTATACTATGAAATTAGTTGACGGTAAATGGTCAGACCCAGAACTAGCTTTTTTTAAAGCAAATAAAGGATGGGATTTTGAACCTCATATAGATCCGAAAGGAAATCGACTCTATTTTGGAACCACCAGACCACTCAACGACACTATCAAATCATCAGGATTACATCAATGGTATTGTAAAAAAAACGCAAGTGGTTGGGAAAAGCCAATTCCTTTAGAAAAACCGTTTGTGGACAGGTCTGTAATAATGTATTTAACGTCTTCAGAGAATGGCAATTTATACTTTACCACTGGGGAGAAAGGAGATAAGCCCGAAGATTGGGTCATTTATAACTCAATCAATGAAAAAGGGCAATATAGAAGTATAAAAAGAATGGGGAACGAAATAAACTTCTCTGGAAAGTATATCGCTCATCCATACATTTCACCAGATGAAAGTTACATCATTTATGATGGTGAAGGCACTGCGGGATATGGAAACAATGATTTGTACATCAGCTTCAATAAAAACGGTACCTGGACAGAAGCTTTAAATTTAGGACCTGAAGTAAATACCGATCAAACTGAAATGTGTCCCAGCGTATCGCCTGATGGAAAGTATTTATTCTTTCATAGAGGTGGAGAAGATAATGGAGATATTTATTGGATAGATTTTAGACTAATAAAAGAACGTATTGAGAACATAAACAGCAACTAACAATGGCTAAACGTAATACGGGTTAAGATGCAGTTGTAAAGGTAATTTCACTAAATAAACTGATAGCAAAAACGAAAAGTGAAATGCTTTGAAATCCCGCACTATGCATAGCCGAGACGTTGGTGATCATTAGTACAATATCAAAATATCATGGCAAAATATAGAACAGCTCTTCCACAATTAAAAGAATCTACATTTTTGACCGATGGTGGCTTAGAAACAACTCTAATCTTCAATCAGGGTATTGACTTACCACATTTTGCATCATTCGATTTGCTTATGAATGAGGAAGGCAGAAAGATTCTTCAAGAATATTACGAAAATTACATTGCTATTTCAAAGCCAAAATGTAAAGGATTCATACTCGAAACTGGTACTTGGAGAGCAAATCCAGATTGGATAGAGAAAGTTGGGTATTCATCTTTACAGATCGATACGATTAATAGTGTGGCTATTCAAGAACTTGAAATTCTACGGAATAAACATGAGACTGAGGATTTTAAGATGCCCATTAGCCTATGTATTGGCCCCCGTGGTGATGGCTACTCGCCAAAAGACAAAATGAGCGTAGAAATTGCTGAAGAATATCATTCTCACCAAATAGAAATAGCAGCAGCAGCAAATGCTGACATGGTCTCAGCAATGACCATGAATTATAATGAAGAAGCTATTGGAATTGTAGCTGCTGCTAAAAAAAATAACATCCCGGTTATTATATCATATACTGTTGAAACTGATGGGAAACTTCCAAGTGGAGACTCATTGGAAGATGCCCTTACAACGCTTGACAAACTAACCGACAATTATGTTTCTTATTTTATGATCAATTGTGCGCATCCCAATCATTTTAAAGACGTGCTAAAAACTAATGGTAGTTGGTTATATAGAATTGGAGGCATTCGTGCCAATTCCTCTACTAAAAGTCATGCAGAATTAGATGAATCAGAAGTCCTTGATGAAGGAGATAAAGATGCTCTTGCCAAAGGCTATAAAGAATTAAAAACAATGCTCCCGAATCTTAATGTAATTGGAGGTTGCTGTGGAACGGATCACACACATATGGAAAAAATTTGTGAGATGTGGTTTCAAGAATAGTTTGTACAACATTAAAAAGAAGACATAAATGAAGTTTCTTTCGAATATCAGTTTAGAAAAAAGTGAAAGAAAAATTCTATTTTCTTCTTTTGCGGCGATCTCGGGAGTTGGGCTTCTTTCATATGCAGCCTTACCATTCTTGATTGGTTCTACCATGGTCACTCTGGATTTGTCTGAGGAAAGTGTTGGATTTCTCTATAGTCTGGAATTCATTGCTGCGGCTCTTTCATCAATTTTTATTGCTCCGAAAATTGGAAAAATAAATCGAACAAAAATTGCTTTCATAGGAGCCTTCGTTGTTATAGCTGGAAACTTCGCTTCTGGGTTATGGTGTAATTATGACTTCTTGCAGTTTATTCGACCCCTTACTGGAATTGGTGCAGGATTAACTTTAGCAACTGGAAACGCAACAATTGCCAACTCCAATCAGCCAGCAAAAATTGCGGGAATGATGAATGTATTGTTTACGGCTATGATCGTACTCCTCATGCTGTGTTTATCATATTTAGGTAATCGCTGGGGCATTCAAGGTATTTATTTTGGCTTGGCAACAGTAACCTTTTGTTTTCTATTCTTATTGATCATGATACCGCAGCGATCAGCAAATCTTAATTCAGAAAATGTCTCCAATGAAATACACAGTACTGGAATATTCAGTATTGCAGGAATTGCAATTTTTGCCGTATTCCTAATGTACACTCTCAGAGATTCAATGGCATGGGGCTTTGCTGAAAGAATTGGAAATGAAGTTGGATATTCTCCCGCCGAAATGGGTCAAATATTATCCTTGCAGGCATTTGTAGGCCTGATAGGACCTCTACTAACAGCGGTAATTGGTTTCAAGCTTGGAGTAAAATTTCCTTTGCTTTTGGGGATAATTTTTGCAGGTTTAACCTCTTATGCTGTATTCTTATCTCCTGAATTACCTTATCTTTTTGAGGGTTCTGTCCTGGTTTGGACGGCAGGCTATTTCTTTGGGATAGCCTATCTCACTGCTTATGCGGCTTCACTAGATCATGATGGACGAGTTGTGGCTGCCTCTGGAAGTGCTATGGTACTAGGAGTAGCAGCAGGACCAGCATTAGCAGGCTATCTTATTACCAAAGGCGGTTATACATGGGCGGCATGGGCTACACTTGCATTAGTCATTTTGATGGTTATTGCAGCGATTGTTTCGCTAAAATGGAGGGTTAAGACACAAGAAGAAAAGATTTTGAAATGATAAAATAACGATCACCAACAAAAAATATAGTGCATTTGGCAGATAGTGAAAAATATGAAGATGTTAGCAATTAACAAATTAGTTATAACCTAAAAACTATTTGTGTTAAAATACCAAATACACCATATTCAAACCGTTATGCGTAATAAATTCAACTCCCTGAGACTGGAAATTAAGAAGTAAAGATTATGAAACTTTTTGTACATCCTTTTTATGCTTTTATTGCTTATTTGGTGTAATAAGGAATATGAAAAAATAGTACCTTATCAGGAATAGATCGTTCCAATCTTGAAAAACGCTTCTTATATTGGGACTTATTATAACATAATTAAAACCGGTGGAAACCATAGACATGAAAACAGTAAGAAAAAAGTATACGTCTTTTCTGATTATTTTACTACTTGTCATACCGTTTATATCTTGTAAAAAGCAAAACAATCAACCAAATATTATCTTTTTTCTTGTTGACGATTTAGGTTGGACAGATGTTGGTTGTTATGGTAGTCAGTTTTATGAAACTCCGAATATTGATGCACTGGCCGCATCAGGTGTTCGATTTACTGATGCTTATGCAGCTTCTCATGTGTGCTCACCAACCAGGGCCAGCATCATCACAGGAAAATACCCGGCCAGCATTAATTTGACGGATTGGTTAACTGGCCGAAGGGATTTTCCATTTCAAAAAATGCTGAATGTGAAAATCAACCAACATATTCCTTATGATGTGAAAACACTTCCCGCAATTTTAAAGGCAAATGGCTATAAAACGGCTATTTATGGCAAATGGCATTTGGGGGAAGATTCTGCCTCAACAGCTCGTCAGGGGTTCGATAAGCATATTCCTGATTGGAATCGTGGTTGGCCAAAGAATGGTTACTACTTTCCATATGGAATGAAGGGACTGGAAGAAGGTGATGATGGAGAATACCTCACCGACCGGATGACTACCGAAGCTTTAAAATATATTGAACAAAACAAAGACAAGCCATTCTTTCTTTATTTATCACATTTTGCAGTCCACGATCCTATTGAAGGTCGACCTGATTTGGTTGAAAAGTATCAGAAAAAACTGGCGGAAATGGTTCCTCCTGAAAGTCATCCTTTCATTTTAGAAGGAAAACCAGGTGTAGAAAATCCAATTTCAAGAGTCGATCTTGATAAAGCAATTGATCAAGAGGAATATCAAGGTTTTAAGGTGTTTCCCAATCAAACGGTCAAAATCAAACAACACCAGGATAATGTGCAATTTGCAGGAATGGTTGAAAGTATGGACGAAAGCCTTGGACGAGTACTCAATAAACTGAATGAACTGGAGATAGATGACCAAACAGTAGTAATATTTTATTCAGACAATGGCGGAATGTCGGCAGCAAATTTTTGGGACCCAAAGCGAAATATTCCAGAGGATGAGTTGGATAAAGCATTTTCAACTTCCAACTTACCACTTCGAGGAGGAAAGGGTTGGCTGTATGAAGGCGGAATTCGAGTTCCTTTGATTATTAAATGGCCCGGAAAAGGATTGCAAAAAGTAACATGTGATGTTCCGGTAACCAGTCCTGATTTTTTACCAACAATTTTGGATATGGTTGGTGTCAAAAACACGGAAAACTCTGACGGTCTTAGTTTGGTGCCTTTACTAACTGGAGATTCAATACTAAATCGTAAAGCTATCTTCTGGCATTTCCCACATTACAGCAATCATGGAATGCAAAGCGCAGGAGGCGCTGTCCGATCTGGAGATTTCAAGTTACTTGAATACTATGACACAGGTAAAGTTCAGCTTTTTAACCTTAAGGATGATATTGGGGAACAAAAAGATTTATCTGAAATTGAGGTTGAAAAAACCAGTGAACTGAAAGAGAAATTACACTTCTGGCGTGATAAAACCAGTGCACAAATGATGAATACAAATCCAAATTATGACCCCTCTATAAAATCGGATTAATTTTATAAATATGAGGACAAAAAGTAATTCACAAAGGCCACATACAGAAACCTATCTGAAAGTATGTTGGCGAACAAAGAAAAGATAGTTCCAATCTGGATAAAGCTTCTGATATTGAACCGGATTTCATTGAAAGTAAATAACCTATTTTCGGAAAAGAGCGAAAAAAATTGAGAAGCTAAAAATTTAAGCGCATAACAATGTGTAAAAATAATAACCATGATGGTAGATATGTTAAGATCCGTCGCACGCTTCAAAAATTGTAACTGTTTGATAAGTAATTCGTCCGCCATCGGTTACTATTCTTATACTTAACGTTGGCAGTAATATAAAAACATCATTAACCCAAAAAATTAAAATTTTCCATCACTCATATTGCCTCCATCCTGAGTGAAGTTGCTACCCTGGCTTGAGTATGTAGCCGGTAAATGCAAGAACTTGGAATATGTACGGATCATCCATGAGACAGGGCCTCTGAAAAAGTAATTCTCAGGGAATGCAATTCCGTCGATGTCGTTTTTATATTTAGCTGCGGTACCTTTTGAAAGATGGAACTGCAACTCATCACTGGTATCGAATGTCTCGTGTATAATCAAGGCATTTTCCCCGATTACCCTGTATACTTCGAATCTCACTAAGCCCTTTTCCATATCATAAGCATCAGTTCCTACACGTTGCCACCAATAGATCAAATCTTCTATTGACCCCTCTTCTTTACACGTCCACTTTGCAGTCACTTGTATGGCCTTTTTCGGATCTGGCCTTTGATAATCGTTCTTCACATAACCAAAAAGATGCTCACCAAAACTCCCTTTGACATTTTTGGAGGCCAAAGCATCCCTTACCTCATCACTGATGTTTAAACCTCTGATCAGATGAACCTCAGGTTTAGCAACAGCCATTAGAGCACTGGCATGTTGCTCTGCAGTTGTCGAGAAATACGCCAATAAGGATTCGGGGTTCTTAAAAACATGATGAACAAGTACTGCATCTTGTCCAATGGCATGGTTAATTTCGGTAGCTAACATACCATTATGTTGTTTGGCTCCAGAATGTATGTCTTCCCACTCTTGTAGCATCTTTTTTGATTCGGCAGACTTTCTGAATAATCCTCCTTTTTTTAAAGGAAGCCACTTTCCAGTAATACTAATCTCTTGTCCTAGTTTCGTTGGTTGAGCTAGAAAATCTGGCAAAGCTTCTTTCGATTGAATCATAATTATTGTTTTTACGAGCCTATTTCAAGACTCAGTTTAGATTAAATTTTTCCATTATATAAATATACTTAACAAATATATGGCGCAATAAGCTATTTTATGGGTGTCTTTTACGACTATTTAAGGGGTTGTTTACGACAATTTGTTTTTATAACTTTGACAATAATTTGTAAATTATGAAACATATCAGCATAATTGTGCCTTTAGGTAATAGCATTGTCGATACCATTATTGCACCCTATAATATGTTCAAAATGGCAAACTCCTATCATCAGAGATTGAATAGGTTGTCTAAACCATTATTTAGTATCGACTTGGTTGGCATTAATGATAAACCGGTTACCTATCAAAAACTTTTTACTATAAATCCCACTGCAAGTATTGAATCAGTTCAGAAAACCGATTTGATCATCATATCTCCAATAAGCGGGAATCTGGAAAAAGGCGTGAAAGACAATCAAAGCTTTGTGGACTGGATAAAAAAACAACGAATTGTCAATGATGCAGAGTTAGCAAGTCTTTGTAAAGGAGCTTTTCTTTTAGCTGAAACTGGATTAGTGAATGGAAAGAATTGTGCAACACATTGGACTGCTCACGAATTATTCAAGCAAAAGTATCCTGCTGTAAACCTAATCCCTGAAAGCATCATTTGTGAAGATAACGGGATTTATTCAAGTGGAGGAGCCTACTCCATCCTTAATTTCGCCCTATATCTGATCGAGCGATTTTTTGGAAGAGAAACCGCTATTTGGACATCAAAGATTTCAGAAATAGAATTCGATCGAGTAAGTCAAAGTGAATTCATAATATTCAGCGGGCAAAAAGAGCATTCGGATGAACCAATAAAAATGGCTCAAGAATACATTGAGAATAACTTCGAACATAAACTGAATGTCGAAACTATTGCAGAAAGTGTTCACTTAAATGGTAGAAGTTTTTTAAGAAGATTCAAAAAAGCCACTTCTAACACTCCTCTTGAATACATTCAAAGAGTGAGAATTGAGTCGGCTAAAAAGAGATTGGAATCCACGACAAACACCATTTTGGAAGTAATGTTTAGTATCGGATATAATGATGAAAAAGCATTTCGCAATATCTTTAAAAAGTATTCTGGTCTATCACCCAAAGAATACCAAAGAAAGTATAATCGGGAAATGGCATTTGCGTAGTTTTAAATAGAATAAATAACGAGACCTAACAATGTATATATTGCCTTGAAACGCACCATATACTGAACGTTAGGTGCAAGTAAAATTAAGGACAGAAATTAAATGCAACCAAGGATAAAAAATTTAAAAGAAAAGAAATTAATTGGTAAACGATTGAGGATGAGTTTAACAAATAATTTAACTGGTCGACTTTGGGGTGGGTTTATGCCAAGAAGAAATGAAATAAAGAACAACTTAACAACAGAGATGATTTCAATGCAAGTTTATGATTCATTGTATTACGAAGATTTTAAACCGAGCAATGAGTTTGAAAAGTGGGCGACAGTCGAAGTAACAGACTTTGATGTTATTCCCAAAGAAATGGAATCATTCACTTTGGCAGGAGGGCTTTATGCCGTTTTTGATTACAAAGGCTATAGCAATGACAACAGTATATTTCAATATATTTTTATGGTTTGGTTACCGGGTTCAGAATATCAATTGGACGACAGACCTCACTTTGAGGTATTAGGAGAAAAATACCAGAACAATGATCCAAATTCAGAAGAAGAAATATGGATACCAATAAGGAAATAATAAAGCCCGGATCGAACATTGTATAAAATTAATTAAAGCTATTTTTACACCATCGGTTGTACGTAAGCAAAACGATATAAACATGAATAAAAAAATCATTAAACTCTTTTTAAGATTTGGAATTGGAATTGGTTTTTTATCTGCTGTTGCAGATAGATTTGGATTATGGCCTGCAGAAGTATCTGCCTGGGGAAATTGGGAAAGTTTCTTAGAATATACCAAATTTATTAATCCTCTAATTCCGGAAACGTTGGTCCCCGCTTTTGGAGTCATAGCAACAGCTGCGGAAACCTTATTTGGAATTTGTCTGATTATAGGTTTTAAAACGGAGCTTATTGCAAAATTAAGCGGATTTCTTATGTTAATCTTTGCTCTGGCGATTACATTTTCAACCGGAATAAAAGGAGCTTTGGATTACTCAGTATTTGCAGCTTCTGCCGGGGCATTTGGACTAAGTATCATGAATGAAAAATATCTGGAAATAGATTCAATACTTTCAAAAAAAAGCTAAAAAATTATAGCCAGGTTACAGCAATGGCTATTAGTAATTGCTAATTCTCCCCTTCTCTGAAAATTCCTGCGTAATTTTCAGCTTGGTGTGAAATTGCAAAATTAAGTTCTAACCCAGGCAACAACATTAGCCCGGCCGTTGTGGCACATTAGTAAATATGAAAGCATATAATATTAAAAACTACGGAGAGCCTGACAAAGTTCTTAGGCTTATAGAAGCCGAACAACCTGAACCAAATGATACCGAGGTTCAGGTTAAAGTTTGTGCAACAACGATCAATGATTACGATTGGTGCATTACCACTGGAAGGCCTTTTGCTTATCGCCTGTTCTTTGGGATATTTAGTCCCAGGAAAAAATTAATGATACCAGGAATGGAGGTAGCAGGAATTGTGGAGCAAGTCGGAAATAATGTTACAAAGTTTAAAGCCGGTGATGCCGTTTACGGTGACATCTCAGAATTCGGGTTTGGCAGCTTTGCTGAGTTTCTTTGTATAGATGAGAAAGCACTTGCTCAAAAGCCAGATAGCATGAGTTTTGAAGAGGCAACTAGTATTCCACACGCAGCAATGCTTGCCCTACAAGGTCTGCGCGATGCGGGACAGATAAAAGATGGCCAGAAGATCCTGATCAACGGCGGTGGCGGTGGTGTTGGTTCATTTGGACTTCAAATAGCAAAACTTTACAACGCGGATGTTACAGGGGTCGATACTGGTGAAAAATTAAAAGCGATGGAAACTCAAGGGTTTGACAACGTAATTGACTATAAAAAAGAAGACTTTACCAAGAGTGATCAACAATATGATCTAATCCTTGATTGCAAGACCAATCGATCGCTCTGGAAATTTTTAAAGGTTCTTGAACCGGAAGGAAAATACATTTCAATAGGTGGTAAGTCCGGCAAGCTGTTGCAAATGCTTTATATGAGTCCGATACTAAAGTTATTTAGCAAGAAACGTGTGCACATGGTCATGTTAAAAGCTAATAAGGACTTGGAGTACATCAATCAGCTTTATGAGGACAACAAGATAAATTGTGTTATAGATGGTCCTTATACTTTTGACAAATTACCTTGGGCAATTCAACGATTTGGAGATGGACTGCACAATGGTAAAATTGTAATTTCAGTAAACTAACAGTGCCACAACAACGGCTCCTATGAAAAACCCTGGTCCGGTTCTCTGAAGTTAGTGCATATTTATTTTTTCTTTAAACCACTACAGCCAACGCTAAAAAAAGTAAAAGAACTGTTACTTACTATACCCTATAATAACTGCGTATTAGAATTTTAATCGTAATATTGCAATGAACTAATAAATGAATATTATGGGATTAGCCAAAACGGAAATGTTTACCGACCTGCAAAACGAAATTGCTTTATTTGCGAAAGTTTTTGGGCATCCCGCTAGAGTGGCGATTTTGCAGCATTTATTCAAAATTGACAATTGTGCTTGCGGAGATTTGGTAAACGAAATCGGGCTTGCTCAACCGACCATTTCTCAACACCTTAAGGAATTAAAACATTTGGGTTTAATTAAAGGCAAGGTTGAAGGAACAAGTGTTTGTTACTGTATCAACCCCGAAAATTGGACTAAAATGAAAAAAGTTATGTTACAGTTTTTAGACCAGGACATTCCAAAAGGAGATTGTTGTTAAAATAAATCAATTCATCAATCGGAGCACCGCAATTAACAAATAACCAATATCAACTAAAACCATGCTATTTAACAAAATAGAAAATACTATCAATTCATTGAATAATGAAAGTATATCGGAGGCACGCAAAAAAACCCTTCAGGCATTAATAGATTTTATCCAAATAAAAGTAGATAACCACCAAGAAATTCGTATAAACTTTATTTGTACGCATAATTCTCGCAGAAGTCATTTATCACAAGTTTGGGCACAAACAATGGCTTTTTATTTTAATATAAAAAATGTGTTTTGCTATTCGGGCGGAACGGAATCTACAGCTCTTTTTCCTATGGCTGCCAAAACTTTGGAGAATTCAGGTTTTGAAGTAAAAACGATTTCAGAAAACATAAACCCAATTTACAGCATTAAATATGCAGAAAACGAGCATCCTATAATCGGGTTTTCTAAAAAATTCGATGACCCTTTTAACCCAAAATCAGAGTTTGCAGCTATAATGACTTGTTCGCAGGCAGATGGTGATTGTCCTTTTCTTGCAGGTGCAGAAAAACGAATTCCAATAACTTTTGAAGATCCAAAAGCATTTGACAATACTCCGCAACAGGCAGAAAAATACAACGAAAGAAGTCTGCAAATTGCAACCGAACTATTTTACGTTTTCTCTCAAATCAATTCTTAAATATGGCCTCCAATAAAAAATTAAGTTTTCTCGACAGTTATCTGACACTTTGGATTTTCATAGCAATGGCTTTGGGTGTTGCAATTGGTTATTTTGTCCCTTCATTTCCAGACATTATAAATTCTTTCAGCAGTGGAACAACGAATATCCCCATTGCCATCGGATTAATTTTAATGATGTATCCACCATTGGCAAAGGTCAATTATTCACTTTTGCCAAAAGTTTTCCGAAACACAAGAATCCTTTCTATTTCACTAATCCTCAATTGGATTATTGGTCCTGTTTTAATGTTTGTTTTGGCAATCACATTTTTACGGGATTATCCTGAATATATGGTTGGACTGATTTTGATTGGTTTGGCCCGTTGCATTGCAATGGTACTCGTTTGGAACGACCTTGCCGAAGGCAGCAGCGAATATGGTGCAGGTTTGGTAGCGCTGAACAGTATTTTTCAAGTTTTTGCATACAGTTTTTATGCTTGGATTTTCATTACCGTTCTTCCACCTTATTTCGGATTTGAAGGTGCAATTGTGGATATTTCAATTGGAACTATTGCCGAAAGTGTAGCTATCTATTTGGGTATTCCGTTTGTGTTGGGAATTTTGAGCCGATTGATTTTGGTAAAACTCAAAGGCGAAGAATGGTACACGAAAAAATTTATTCCAACTATTTCGCCAATGACTTTGATTGCACTTTTATTTACTATAGTTGTAATGTTCTCATTAAAAGGAGAGTTGATTGTGGAAATTCCAATGGACGTATTAATCATAGCTGTTCCACTTCTTATCTATTTTAGTTTAATGTTCATTATTGGCTTTTTCTTTACAAAAGCAACGGGAGCAGAATATGATAAAACCGCTTCAGTAGCGTTTACAGCGGCAGGAAATAACTTTGAATTGGCTATAGCTGTTGCCATAGCAGTCTTCGGACTGAATTCTGGACAAGCATTTGCAGGGGTTATTGGTCCTTTAGTAGAAGTTCCCGCTCTAATTTTATTGGTTCGGGTTTCATTTTGGTTACGGAAAAAGTACTACGGAAAAGACTACGCTAAAAACCGAACAGGATAGAAAATGTTAATGGGTAGCAAAGCATATAATAAACAGCGATCGTGAAAAAAAGACTACCGGAATAATCCGGATTTATCTAACTTTAATCCAGTTCTTCCATAAAAACCCAATCCTCGACTAATTTTAGCCAGGATCGTAAGCGGCAATTTAATACGAATACCAATGAATAAAAAGACGTGGGTTTTAGTAGGCTTTATATTTTTAAAGTTTCTACTACAATACATTTTAATAAGCCCTGAATACGACTTACAAAGAGACGAATACCTTTATCTTGATCAGGCACATCATTTGGCCTGGGGTTATTTATCCGTTCCACCTGTTACTTCCTGGATTTCCAGTATTATCTATTTTTTAGGCAATTCCGTATTTTGGGTTAAATTTTTTCCTTCATTGTTTGGTGCTCTAACAATACTTGTAGTTTGGAAAACAATTGAAGAACTAAAAGGGAATTTGTTTGCATTGATATTAGGTGCAACTTGTATTTTATTTTCTGCTCTTTTAAGGTTAAACACATTGTATCAGCCAAATTCCCTGGACGTTTTAAGTTGGACAGCTTTTTACTTCGTTATTATTAAATATTTTAACACCCAAAAAACGAAATGGCTTTTTTTAGCGGCAATAGTATTTGCCCTTGGTTTTCTAAACAAATACAATATCGTTTTTCTGCTTTTAGGCCTGTTACCTGCTATTTTACTAACTGAACAACGTAAAGTATTTATTCAAAAGAAACTATACATTGCTCTTTTTTTAGGCTTATTACTCATTTTACCTAACCTTTTGTGGCAATACAATAACAATTTTCCTGTTGTTCATCATTTAAATGAATTGGCAGACACCCAATTGGTAAATGTTGACAGACTAGATTTTTTAAAATCACAATTACTTTTTTTTATGGGTTCTTTATTTGTGATTGCTTTCGCCCTATATGCCTTACTTTTTTACAAATCCTTCAGAAAGTATAGGCCTTTCTTTTGGACATTCTTTTTTACGCTCATTCTTTTTCTATATTTCAAAGCCAAGGACTACTATGCAATAGGACTTTATCCTATTTATATTTCTTTTGGTTCAGTTTTTCTTGCAAATCTTTTAAATGAAGGATGGAAAAAATATTTAAAACCTTTAGCTATTGCCATTCCAGTAATAGTTTTTATACCAATCTTCAGTATTGCATTTCCAAATAAAAGTCCGGAGTATATCGTAGCGCATTCAAAGCGCTACAAATCTTATGGCCTGCTTCGCTGGGAAGATGGTAAAGATCATTTACTGCCGCAGGATTTTGCAGATATGCTGGGTTGGCAAGAATTAGCTCAAAAAGTAGATTCTATTTATTTAAAGTTACCCAATCCAGACCAAACACTTGTGATCTGTGATAATTATGGACAAGCAGGAGCGATAAACTATTATACAAAAGTGGGAATTAAGGCGGTTTCTTTCAACGCAGACTATGTTAACTGGTTTAATCTTGACCGGAAATATATTAATCTGATAAGGGTTAAGAACTATCGAGAAAAAGATAATGAGATGAAAGAAACCAGTCCGTATTTTAATTTTGCTGTTTTGTCTGATTCTATAACTAATCCATATGCAAGGGAATACAAAACAATGATTTTTTCTTTTACAGATGCTAAAATTGATGTTAATAAAAGAATAGAAAATGAAATTTATGAAACAAAAAACTACCGCTAACAATGTATAAAAATAATAGAATGTTTAGGACTATATTAAAAGGTTGTAGCCCGTTACGGCTTTTTTATAATTTTATAGGGATAAAGCCCAAAATCGGCTACTATTCTTATACGAACTATTGTGCGTCATAAATTTCAGAAAACAAAAACCACCGGACTATGAAGAAAACAGTATCTGTCAATAATTATGAATTCAATTATGAAGAAAAGGGTTCCGGAGAAAAAATAATTTTAATACATGGCTCATCAAGTGATTATCGCACTTGGGAAAATCAAATAATTGTTCTTTCAAAAAATTATCATGCAATAGCATATAGTCGCAGATATCATTATCCTAATAAGAAAATTGAAGCGGGAAATGATTATTCAATGAAAGAGCATGTTGAAGATTTAAGGGCATTTATTAATTACTTTGGAAACACCCCTGTAATTATAATTGGACATTCATATGGAGCATTAATGGGAATTGAACTGGCTTGTACCAATCCAGAGATAATTAAAAAAATTATCTTGGCTGAGCCTCCTGCAATTCGACTTTTTGTTAGTAATACTCCGAAACCAGGAGAAATTATATCGCTTCTAATTAAAAGACCTAAAACAGCCATTTCAATTATTAAACTTGGAGCAACAGGAATAGATCCTGCGACTAAAGCTGCTCAAAAGAAGGATATGGTTTCAGCAATGCAGTTAACTGCAAAGGCAATATTGGGTAAAAAATTCTTCAACAATCTTTCAGAGAAAAGAAAAGAACAAGCATTAATTAATTTAACTGCTGCGGAATTGACTGGTTCGGGATTTTTGCCATTAAATCCAGAAAAATTAAAACAAATAGATCTTCCAGTACTTCTTGTAACAGGAGAAAAAAGTCCAAAGGTATTTGGTAATTTGGCAGATAGATTAGAAGAGCTTTTTATAAATGTGAAAAGAGTGGAAATTTCAAATGCTTCACATATCATGCATGAAGATAATTTTAGTGAGTATAATTCGAATATACTTATGTTCTTAAAAGAAAGTAAAACATTAGAATAATACGAACGCACAACAACGTGTATAAAATCATAGTGGCTAATTGCCACTGCGCTTCATACACAAACCATTAGCAGATATTGATTGCATGTAAATATTATAAACTGTTCTTTTAGGTTTAATTTATTCCTCTTTTCTTGCTATGGCGCATATACTTAAAAATAAAAACCTGGAAATACAAATTGATTTTCCTCTTGAAAATTATAATTTCTCACGATTTGATTGGACCGGAAAAATTGTGGAAGTAAAATTTCAAAATATTCAATTGTCAGGTGTAGAAAGAACTGATTGTCAAAATGAGAATCATTTTGGACAAGGATTTTATAATGAATTCGGAATTGATACAGCATTAGGTTTTGAGGAGACCGACATAGGTGGTTGGTTTCACAAAATAGGTGTGGGCTTATTAAAAAAAGAGGATAATCAATACTTGTTTAGCAAAACTTACGAGATTGAGCCAGCCAAATTTAAAGTTATTACTGAAGCAGATAGAATTTTAATTAACTGTAAATCAGAAGCTATTAATGGTTATTCGTATTTATTGAGAAAAGAAATTATTTTACATAAAAGTAGTTTTACAATTAAATATTATTTACAAAATACCGGTGAAAAAGATATTATTACAAATGAATACGTCCACAATTTTACGGCAATAAATAATGATTTAATAGGAGACAATTATATATTAAAATTTCCTTTTCAATTAAAACCTGAGTTATTTGAGGAAACGGTTAATCCTGAACAAAAAGTGGATATCGGGGAAAATGAAATTAAATTTAATGGTACACCTAAAGAGCAATTCTTTTTTAGTAACCTCACAGGTAGTGAAAATGCTGATGCAGAATGGGAATTAATAAATCTTGATAGTAAAATTGGGATTAGAGAAACCGGAAGTTTTCAAACAAATAAAGTGAATCTTTGGGGATGGAAGCATGTAATAAGTCCGGAATTATTCTTTCATATATTTATTAAACCTGGTCAATCAATTGAATGGTCCAGGAATTATAATGTGTATAAAGTAAATTGAAAAAGTGACCACGCATTAAATACATTCGACACTTTTAAGTAAAAACTATATTGAATGAAAAATTCAGAAAAATATGTTGCTTTCCTACGAGGAATTAATGTTGGTGGTCATCATAAAGTTCCCATGGCAGACCTGAAAAAAGAACTACAAAAATTGGAACTTGAAAACATAGTGACTCTTTTAAATTCGGGCAACATTATCTTTGATTCAAGCAGTGAAAGTATATCTATGCTTGAAAAGAAGGTTTCAGAGCATTTGAAAAAATCGTTTGGATTCTCCATTCCAACAATAATTAGAAAATCTGAACTGATTTATGAATTATTGAACAAGAATCCATTCAAAGATGTAAAACTCACAAAAGATATTAGATTATATGTCTCATTTTTGCGGAAAAATGATAAGACCAATTTGAAACTGCCATGGAAAAGTTCTGATAACTCATACATAATAATCGGAAAAAAGGACCAAACCATATTAAGTGTTCTGGACCTTTCTATATCAAAAACTCCAAAAGCTATGGGAGCTCTGGAGAAATATTTCGGAAAGGATATTACCACCCGAAATTGGAAAACTATTGAACGAATAGGCTTAAAACTTAAAGCCGCCAATGACAATATATGAAATCATAACACCCTATCGGGGGGTTACTCTTCATATACCAACAATTAGCAACATAAGATGGAACATAAGGGCAAAATGGAAATAAGAATAGCAATTAAGAATGATGCTGAATTTATTGCGTTGCTCGGCAGAGTTACTTTTACAGAAACTTTCGGGCATTTTTTTAAGGATAAACAGGATTTACTTAATTATTTCAATGCTACCTTCTCAGTTGACAAAATAGAAAATAGTATAGCGAAACCGAACAATGTATATTGGATAGCCTTCGTAGATAGATTAGCTGTGGGTTATGCAAAACTCAAACTGAATTCAAATTCCAAATTCATTGCGCTGGAAGATGTTTGCCAACTTCAAAAAATTTATGTCTTAAAGGACTTCTTATCTATGAAAATTGGGTTTAATCTACAAAACCTAATTCTTGAAAAAGCTAAAGAAAAAGGGAATTCCTGCATATGGCTTTCAGTTCTTAAAAGTAATGAACGTGCCATAAATTTCTATCGAAAAAATGGATTTCAGCATATCGGAAATCATGATTTTACAATTGGTAAGGAAAACTTTAAATTTATTGCCATGTCAAAAGAATTGCAATAAGATAAAGTGGATAGCAATGGCCAAAATTCTGCATGGTTTGTTGGCTAATAAGAGGAACTTTTTCTTACTTTTAAAAAATATAAAACTGGTTATTATTTCAGATATAAGCTTGGTTCAATGGGAAATCGAACCACCCAACTCGCACCGTTCAGCATAAAAAACATGTCAAGGTGCCGGCCTCTGTCGGGAAGCATAGTCAGGACCATTATTGCCACTATAGGAAACCTTCAATCATCTAATATACACGTGGAAAATTCAAATCAAATTGCAAATCGTTTCAGGGAAGTCCTTTTAAAAGGTAAATGGATTGCCAATACAAATTTTAAAGATCAATTAACAGATGTGACCTGGAAGCAGGCAACAAACAAAATTGGGTCGTTAAATACTATTGCTGCTCTTGCTTACCATATTGATTATTACTTAGCTGGAGTTTTAAATGTTTTCGAAGGAGGATCCCTCGAAATTCGCGATAAATTTAGTTTTGACCTTCAAAAAATTAAATCAAAACAAGATTGGGATAGCCTGTTGAGTAAACTGTGGGCTAATGCAGAAAAGTTTGCAAGTCATGTGGAACTAATGTCAGATGAAAAATTAGAAGAATTTTTCGTAGATGCGAAATACGGGAGTTATCGCAGAAATATTGAAGGAATAATTGAACACAGTTACTATCATTTAGGACAAATTTCTTTGATTAAAAAAATGCTAAAGGATTCGGAAAAATGATAAATATTGTAATTTAGGTTTCTCGAATCTGATTTAAAGTGAATAAAAAATGAAGTTAAAAACCAGAATTTATTTTACTGGGATTGTAAGCCTGTTGATATGGAGTCATTTAGTTTGGGATTATTTTCATGGAGGTGTCCCAACACATTATATTCTTCATCGAGCAGACTTGCCGGGAATATCAAATTGGTGGGGTGGTATTGTCCTTCCATTACTGACTTGGTATCTTCTTTATCGGATCCATGTTAGAATAGTTAATAAAGAGAAATCGGGAGTTCCTCAAAATACGACTAACATTATTTATAAATTTATTGCAGCTCTTTTATTTGGAATATTGCTTTCCTTCTTTTTTACTATTGGTTCGGATTTCCCGGGGTATATGATGATTGGTTTAGTTCTGGTATCATTTTTTGTTCCGTTATACTGGCCAGAGTATCTACTTGGGTTTGTCATTGGAATGGCGTACACCTTCGGTGTAATTTTACCAGTAGGAATTGGAATTTTATTGACACTAATATTTATAATTACATACAAATTTGTGAGAAGAGGTATATTGTATCTTGCTTCAAAAATTGGGTTAAAAAAAAGTAAAATGAATTGACTTTAATGTTAGGGAAAAGATTGATGTATTACTAAAATAAATATGCACTAGATATTTATCAGAATCTAACCTTATGGGATCACATCCAATCAATTTAGCACTTCGATTTCTCCTTGAAATGTCTTCGCTTGTGTCTTTCGGTATGTGGGGCTGGAAACAAAGTGACGGATGGCTCAGATACGTTCTCGCAATCGGGATACCAATTATTCTTGCCGCTATATGGGGAACATTTGCAGTACACAATGACCCAAGCCGTTCAGGTTCAGCACCTATTGTAACTCCTGGTGTTATCCGCTTTGCAATCGAATTAGGTTTTTTTGCCCTGGCAACATGGTCGCTATACAATATGGGATTTAATAAAGTAAGCCTTGTTTTTGGTATTATTGTGGTTCTCCATTACATAATATCCTACGATCGCATCATATGGCTGCTGTCATAATAGCATAGATCCAAATTGAAAACTATAAAAGATTATAATGATTAGAAAACACAAGCCACAAGATCTTGAACAAATAATGGATATCTGGTACAGAGCCTCAACACTAGCACATCCGTTTTTAAATTCAAAATTTGTAGAAAAGGTAGAAAAGGATATGAGACACCTATATATACCAGACTCCGAAACCTGGGTGTTTGAAAAAGATAATTCTATAATTGGATTTATAAGTATGATAGAAAGTGAAATTGGTGGACTTTTTGTCCTACCAAAAAATCATACAAAAGGAATCGGCACACAACTAGTTGACTTTGTAAAAAAAGAACACAAAAAGTTAGAGGTAGAAGTTTTTGAGAAAAATAAAATTGGAAGAGCGTTTTATGTTAAATATGGTTTTGAGTTAATTAAAAAATACACACACGAAGAGAGTGGAAACATTGTCCTAAGATTAAAGAGCAAAGATTAGGACTAGCGTGCGTGCAACAATAGCTAAATTGAAGTACTCAATTGTCCTGATGTAACATTTGAAGCAGCTAATCGTCTTCATGAAAACGAAAATATCTTGAAAACGAAAAAACTACTTTCTTTAGGTTGGATTACATTAGTCGCTTTTATTTTAGGAACATTTATTTTAGGAAGTCTATTAGAAGATTATAGTGCCATTTCACAGACGGTAAGTGAGATAGGAGAAGAAGGCTCCCCGCTTTATTTACAATGGCAAGTATTTAGTATTGGTATTGGCTGCTTATTAATCCTGTTTGGAATTGGAATTATCTCTTTTGCAAAGAAAAAAGAATTATCTCTTGTGCCTGGTATATTTATTTTGTTTGCGGGGTTATCCCAATTTGGTATAGGTTTTTTTCCTTCTCCACATCCACTACACAATGTTTTCGGTCTTTCAATGACATTAGGTTATTTTTCCCCATTAGTATTTGCTTTAGGTTGGAAGAACCAACTTGGTTTGAAATTTAAAAGATTGTCTCTAATTGCTTTTATTTTAATTGTTCTGGGTATTTTTTTAAACTTAACTCCAGCTTTTGCCCCCTCTCTTTATCCCTTGGAATATTACGGTATAGTTCAGCGATTTTTGCTTTTTACATTCTACATTTATTGTACATTAATAAGCGTTCGTTTAATCTATTCATCCCTAATTGTAGGGGAGCCAGAGCTTAACAAAAAATAAACATCATTCCCGTCTGCCGGTCGGGCAGGTAAACAGGTATTTTTTAAGGTCTTTATCTGCTAATGAAAATAATTTTCGGTAACAAGGATTATGGACATTAAGCAGGCTTTACCCTGCAGTAATACAGAAATGATTAATCTTGTAGTTTATTGAAACATTTATTTAGAACTTTGAATTATGCACATTAAAAAAAGCTACACCGCCTTTGAAATGGCCTGGTGGACCCGTTTCGAAACATTTTTATTTTTGGCTATCATAATTTCCTGGGTAGCCGCTTATTATTTTTTGGATTTGGAGTGGTTAAAAATTCCATGGACTCCTTTAGCGTTAATTGGCACCGCAGTAGCTTTTGTAATAGGTTTTCAAAATAATGCAGCCTATGGCAGAATCTGGGAAGCCAGAAAAATTTGGGGAGGAATCGTAAATACTTCAAGAACTTTTGGGGTGTTTGTTCAAGATATGGTTAACAATGAATACGCTCAAATTCCAATGGAAAATTCAGAACTCCAAAAAGAAATTAAAACATTGACCTATCGGCATATAGCGTGGATGACCGCTTTACGTCATGCCATGCGAGCATCTAAACCCTGGGAAACGGCTTTTCTGCATAAAACTAACAAAGAATGGGATATGGGACCCCCAGAGCGAGATTCCACTTTAGAAGAGGATTTAAAATCCTATATATCTGAAAGTGATTATGCATATGTTATGGGCAAAAGTAATAAGCAAACCGCTTTATTATACCTGCAATCGCACCATCTAAAACAACTCAAAGAAAAAGGGGTAATTTGGGAATTTTCCTTTTTGGAACTGGAAGGAGTTATTCAAGAATTTTTTACCCTGCAAGGCAAGAGTGAACGTATTAAAAACTTTCCATATCCACGACAGTTCGCTACTCTTAATCACTTTTTTATGTGGTTATTTATACTGCTGTTGCCTCTGGCACTGGTACCCCAATTTGCGGAAATTGGTCGTGAGTTCATTGATAAAAGTCCACTTATCGGAAAGCTATTCGTTTGGTTTTCAATTCCCTTTTATATTATAGTAGCCTGGATTTTCCATACCATGGAAAGAATAGGCCGGACCGGAGAAAATCCTTTTGAAGGCACCGCGAATGATGTTCCTATTTCTACAATTGCAAGAGGAATTGAAATTGACCTCAGACAAAATTTAGGAGAATCTGAAGAAGAAATCCCGGAACAATTCGCTATAAAACATCACACACAATTCTAAGGAATTATTCAATACAATATAAAAAAGGTGGTCCGTTACCGGACCACCTTTTAATAATTATTGGTATTCTACCATATTGAATTATGACTAAGCCAAATCATCGAAACGATCAAGGTTCATTACCTTGTCCCATGCCGCTACAAAATCCTTTACGAACTTCTTTTGAGAGTCCTCACATCCATATACTTCTGCAAGTGCACGGAGTTCAGAGTTTGAACCAAAGATGAGGTCCGCACGGGTACCCGTCCACTTTACATCACCTGTAGAACGATCGCGACCTTCAAAGAGGTCATCGGATTCCGAAGTCGCCTTCCAGCTTGTACCTAAATCGAGCAGGTTTACGAAGAAGTCGTTCGTTAGAGTCTCAGGACTATTAGTGAAGACACCATGACTGGATTGATCAAAGTTAGTGTTCAGCACACGCATTCCCCCAATAAGAACCGTCATCTCGGGTACTGTTAGTGTCAATAGTTGTGCCCGGTCAATCAACATTTCTTCAGCTGATACATTATGCTTAGGCTTGAAATAATTTCGGAACCCATCCCCGGCTGGTTCGAGGGCAGCGAACGACTCAACATCAGTCAGGTCTGCTGATGCATCGGTGCGTCCCGGAGTAAAAGGTACAGTTACCTTTTGACCCGCATCCTTCGCGGCCTTTTCGATGCCCGTGCAGCCACCCAAAACAATCAGGTCAGCTATTGATACCATCTTACTACCAGACTGTGCTTTGTTAAACTCTTCCTGGATTCCTTCAAGAACCTCCAGAACAGTTGACAATTGAGCCGGATTATTGACTTCCCAATACTTCTGCGGCGCAAGTCTAATACGCCCGCCATTAGCGCCACCACGTTTGTCAGAGCCACGGAAGGTCGAAGCGGAAGCCCAGGCAGTAGCTACAAGTTGAGAAACAGACAATCCTGAATCAAGTATTTTACCCTTAAGCTGATCAATGTCCTTAGCGCTAATCTGTTCTTTTGTGGAGTTTGGAATAGGGTCCTGCCAGATCAATTCTTCCGCAGGAACTTCAGGTCCCAGGTAGCGCGCAATCGGACCCATATCTCGGTGTGTAAGTTTAAACCATGCTCTGGCGAATGCATCTGCAAAATCATCCGGATTGTCAAGGAAACGCTTAGATATTTTTTCGTAGGCCGGATCAAACCTCAGCGCGAGGTCTGTCGTAAGCATGATAGGAGCATGCCGCTTTGATTGATCGTGCGCGTCCGGTACAGTGTCTGCACCCATTCCATGCTTGGGAATCCATTGCTGTGCTCCGGCCGGACTTTTAGTCAACTCCCATTCATAACCGAACAGATTCCAGAAAAAGTTATTACTCCATTTTGTAGGTGTGGTAGTCCAAGCACCTTCGAGGCCACTTGTAATTGTACTACCTGCATTACCCGTACCGTATGTGTTTTTCCAACCTAACCCTTGTTCCTCAATGCTGGCACCTGCTGGTTCAGCACCAACATACTGTTCCGGATCTGCTGCTCCATGGGTTTTACCAAATGTGTGCCCACCTGCAATAAGTGCTACAGTTTCTTCATCATTCATGGCCATACGTCCAAAAGTCTCGCGTATATCCCTGGCTGCAGCAAGAGGGTCAGGATTTCCGTTAGGGCCTTCCGGATTCACGTAAATAAGTCCCATCTGAACCGCACCAAGAGGATTCTCCAGTTCACGATCACCGGTATATCTTTTATCTCCAAGCCATTCACCTTCAGAACCCCAATAAATGTCTCCCTCCGGTTCCCAAACATCTTCACGTCCACCCCCAAAACCAAATGTCTTAAAATCCATTGACTCTAGTGCGCAGTTACCCGCGAGAATCATGAGGTCGGCCCAAGAAATTTTCTTGCCATATTTCTGCTTTATCGGCCAAAGTAACAAACGTGCCTTATCAAGGTTTGCATTGTCAGGCCAACTATTGAGTGGTGCAAAGCGCTGGGTTCCTGATCCTGCCCCTCCCCGTCCGTCTGCTATACGATAAGTACCTGCGCTATGCCATGCCATCCGGATAAAGAATGGCCCATAGTGGCCGTAATCAGCAGGCCACCAATCCTGACTATCGGTCATTAAAGCATATAGGTCTTTTTTAATAGCTTTCAGATCAAGCGATTTAAATTCTTCCGCATAATTAAAATCTTCTCCCATAGGGTCAGATAAGCCGGAATGCTGCCGTAGAATTCTCAAATTCAACTGGTTGGGCCACCAGTCACGGTTTGTTGTTCCGCCACCAGCCGCTTGATGCAATTCCCCATTCAAAAAGGGGCATTTGCTCTCACCATTAGCACTGTGGCTTGTGGCATTAGACGATGAAGTTTGACTCTTGTTATTATCCATAATATGATCGATTTTTAATTCCTTTTATATCCTAGTAAAAGTACCAAAATGTTTGCTCATTTAAGTTGGATTCTAATAGAAAATAACTATGGCCAATGCATAACCCTTATATGTAAAATATTTTCCTAAAGTTGGTTGGTTTAAAATGTATATCTGTGTGTCTGCAGATAACTCTAAAAGTACTATCTATGGAAATTCAATACCCATGAAAGATTTAACTCTTAATTCAATTTTTCTATTTATCCAGGTGCGGCAGCGTGTTCCCTGACCTATATTGGATTAACTTTCTAATAATATATATACTACCTCTCAATCCTATTTGAAACTGAGGTACAAATTCACTATTTTAGAAGGTGTTAAAAATGTTGAGAGCCCGTGTCATATCCGGAACATCGGCCATACTTTGAAAAAACATTGCAACGGATAAAGTAAAATACATCTATTATGGACAAAGCACTGCAAACAATGATAGACAATATGCCCGAAAAAACCGGGAAATCATTAAATGAGTGGAAATCTCTGCTTAAACTAAAGTCTTTTACTAAACATTCTGAGGCTGTTAACTTTCTAAAGAAAGAACACAAAGTAACCCATGGTTTTGCCAACACCATTGTAACACTGTCAAAAGAAGAAAATACGACGCCAACCGATCTGGTAAAAAATCAATATAAAGGAAAAGAAGCTTTAATACCCATTTATGAAAAACTCTTAACCATGGTTGAAAGCTTTGGAAAAGATGTTACCATAACTCCAAAAAAAGCAAGTGTTAGTGTTATTAGAAAAAAACAATTTGCGCTAATAAAACCTTCCACCAAAACGAGAATTGATTTGGGATTAAAAATAAAAGACAAGCCAACAACAGACCGTCTTGAAAATTCCGGTCCATTTGGAACTATGTGCACACATCGGGTGAAATTATCGGAAGTGTCTCAAATTGATAGCGAACTGGAAGAATGGCTTCAAGAGGCCTATCTGAAAGCGGAATAATAACTGCAATTAAATTTCGATATGTCAGGGTTACAATTTTATTGGAATGTTTTAAAAAAATCTGTATCAAAATTTAATGAGGATGATATTTTTACGCATTCAGCAGCATTATCCTATTACGCTATTTTTTCGCTGCCTCCAATGTTGCTTATAGTCCTTTCCATTTCCAAAATATTTTATAAAGCGGACGGCGTGAAAGGCGTATTATTTGATCAAATCGAAGTATTGGTTGGAAATGAAGGAGCACAACTATTGATTGAATCCATTGAAAATATTCATATTTTTGAGTCAACAATTTGGGGGACAATAATCAGTATTGCAGTTTTGATTTTTACATCAACAACTGGTATGGTTACAATGCAAAATGCGCTTAATAAAATTTTTAAGGTAAAACCTAAACCTGAGAATTCAGGGTTTCTGGAAATTATAAGAGATAGGTTTCTTTCTTTCGCACTATTGATAAGCTTTTCTATTATCCTTTTAATTTCGTTAGTTATAGATACCTTAATTACAGCATTTGAATCTTATATGGAGGATTGGGTCGTTGGATCATCAACCACATTGGCTTTATTATCTTCTACAGCCTTGTCTTTTATTATAATCACCTTGGAACTAGCCATGATTTTTAAGTTCCTCCCGGATGTAAAACTTAAATGGAAAGATGTCTGGTTTGGAGCCATTTTAACTAGTATTCTTTTAGGCTTGAGCAAATATCTGATTAGTTTTTACATTGGTAAAAGCAATATTGCCGGATTGTATGATGCGGCGGGAAGCGTAATGGTGATCATGGTATGGGTTTTCTATATTTTTCTGATTATTTTGTTTGGAGCGGTTTTTACCTATTCGCGTATTAAAATGTTGGGGGAAAGTATTCAAGTTTCAGATAAGGCAATTCAAATAGAATAAATAAAAAACCAAAAAATAGAAGAGGCAAAGATTAGCGAATGGAAATATGTTTTTGTTATAATCTTTAGCATTAGTTTTTATTTAGTATTTTACTAACCCTAATGAATTCCGTAAATGAAGTACCTAAAGTTTACACTTTCCCTTTTTCTTACAGCAGCTGTTTTTTATGGCCTGAACAACAAGTTCGGTTCCATTCCACCCATCGGCAAATTTCTAAATCCATATACAGGTATCTGGCAAAACGAAACTGATGAAAGCATTACGGGAACTGTTTCTATTGATGGGCTCACGGACAAGGTTACCGTTCATTATGATGAACAGTTAATTCCGCACATCTTCGCTCAGAATGAAAATGATTTATACAATGCACAAGGGTATATTACCGCCAAACACCGGCTATGGCAAATGGAATTTCAAACCTACGCTGCTGCTGGTCGGTTATCTGAAATTATTGGCGAAGCTGCTTTAAACCACGACCGACAACAGCGCAGACGAGGGATGGGATTTGGCGCCGACCAAGCCATTGAAAAGATCAAAGAAGATACTGAAACTATGGTTTTTCTCGAAGCATATGCTAAGGGTGTAAATAACTACATCAATCAATTACAACCTAAAGACTTTCCGGTAGAGTACAAACTGCTCGATTATAAACCAGAACCCTGGTCGGTTAAAAAAACAGCTTTACTTTTAATGTACATGACCAAAGATTTGGCAGGAGGAGATTCTGATTTAGAATACACCAATGCAATGCGAATGTTTGGAAAAGAACGTTTCGATTTATTGTATCCGGATTTCTTTAATATCACAGACCCAATTATTCCAAAAGGAACTGATTGGGATTATATTGATGTGCCTATTACAGAAACACCAGAAAGTGAGCTTCCGCTCGACTCTATTCCAAAAACTTTAGACAAGCCGGATCCTGATAATGGCAGCAATAACTGGGCTATTTCTGCTCAAAAATCGTATTCGGGAAATCCTATTTTAGCCAATGATCCACATTTAGGCCTTAACCTCCCATCTATATGGTTTGTGATGCAATTAAGTACCCCAACCCATAATGCTTTTGGCGCCACCTTACCCGGAGCCCTGGGTATAATTTCAGGCTTTAACACTAACATCTCATGGGGCGAAACCAACGCAACCAGGGATGTATTGGATTGGTATAAAATTGAATTTAAAGATGAAACAGGCCTACACTACAAATATGGTGATGATTGGAAAGCTGTAAGTTTTAGAGTTGAAGAAATTAAAATAAAGGGCAAACCTAGCTATATAGATTCTGTTCGCTATACACATCATGGTCCTGTAGCTTACGACAAAAACTTTATGGGCGACAATAATCTTGCGGGCTATGCCATGAAATGGTCAGGTCATATAGGCGGTAATAATCAAAGGACATTTTTAGAGCTCAACAAAGGAAAAAATTATGATGATTATGTTAATGCCCTCAAACATTATACGGCCCCCGCACAAAACTTTGTATTTGCTTCTACCGAAGGTGATATTGCCATTTGGGTTCAAGGAAAACTGCCAAACAAATGGAAAGGTCAGGGTAAATTTTTAATGGATGGCAGCAATCCACAACACGACTGGCAAAGTTTTATTCCACAACATTTTAATGCACACTCCAAAAATCCGGAACGAGGCTTTGTGAGTTCAGCAAATCAGCATCCTGTAGATGAATCCTATCCGTTCTATGTATTTAACGATGGTTATGAAACCTACAGAAACCGTGTAATCAACAACTTTTTTAATTCTAAGGACATCTTCAACATTCAGGATTTTAAAGATTTACACAATAACAATTATAACCTTAAGGCGGCGGAACTCCTACCCTATATTTTTGAAACTATGGATACATCTACGCTAACGGAAGAAGAGTTAAGCATATTCAACGAAATAAAATCATGGGACTTTAACAATAATACAGAAGAACTGGGGCCTAGTATTTGGAGTAATTGGTGGGGCGAACTCAATGATCTGGTTTGGGATGAATACGATGTTGATAATGTTGCATTGGATAAACCTTTCACCTACCAAACCATTCATTTACTAAAAACCAAAGGCGACGATGAATTTATGGACATTGTAGAAACACCTGAAACCGAAACCGCCAAAGATCTATTCTTAATAAGTTTCAAAAAAGCAGCAAAATCCTTAACGGGTTGGAAAGCTGAAAATGGAGATTATAACTGGAATGCCTATAAGAGCACCTATGTTGGTCATTTGCTGCAGGCCTTACCTGCGTTTTCAAGGTTTAACCTACCAATTGGGGGAGGTGGAAACATTGTAAACGCAGCCAAAAAAAATCATGGTCCTTCCTGGCGAATGATTGTGGAGATGAGCTCTCCACCAACTGCTTTAGGAATTTATCCCGGTGGTCAGTCTGGTAATCCGGGAAGCAAATATTACGATAATTTTATAGACGATTGGGCAGCAGGCAATTACCACAATTTAAACTTTTTGCAATCCGACATTAAAACCGATGCTGTAATTGGTACTCAAACTTTAATCTCAAACTAAATGAAAACAAAAATCCTAAATTTTGTGGCCACAGTTGTTTTAGCCTTTGTCTTTTCATTTTTTCTGCCCTGGTGGTCAGTAATGATGGCTGCATTTTTAACTGCAATAGTGTTTTCCTTAAAACGTGCAGCTGTTTTCTTTACCCCATTTTTAGCTGTCTTTGTATTTTGGGCAGCCTATTCATTTTTACTGGCTAACGATAACGACTTTATACTGGCAAAAAAAATAGCAGTATTATTACCTTTGGGTGGTAGTCCATCCCTTCTGATATTAGTTACAGGTATTGTTGGAGGTTTGGCTGCTGGTGTAGCCGGCATTTTTGGAAAACAATGCCTGGTGTTAGTAAAAAAGTAATGCTCTAAAAATAGCAGTCACTAATTAACAATCCACCCCTAACTTGAATACGTATTCCCAGGCATCGGAGGAAAGATATTTTTGAATTAAAAAAGATTATTCCTAAAAAGGTATAAGCACTCTTAAAATATCAACATGCACAATTGTTTAACTCTTATAACTTTTTGTAAAGGAAGATTCCGATAAATGTAACTATTGCCAGAATTGAAATTAATAGTAGTGCCCGCCAAAAAAGCAAGTCTGCAATATCTTTGACATTTGTCAATGTAAGGTTAATTCCCTGATTGTTCAGTGCATTTAAATCTTTAAAACCCGCTTCACGCTGAATAGTCATTTCATTGCTTAAGTGTTGCAGTACAATTGCCCTTTCATTCCGGATTTCCTCCAAAACAGCCATCCTTTCCTGCTTAATCGCTTCCAAAACAATTCTTCGCTCTCCTGTTATGTCGCGCAATACCTTTGAAGTTTGATTATCAATTAATTCAGGACTGGATTCAATCAATACCACTGCTCTTTCCAATAAATATGTGAGTGTATCAATACGGTCATTTAATTGTGAATTGGCTAATATATCATTTAATAAATATTCAGATTGCCAGCGTATTTGATTTGGTAGAATCTCAGTATAGGTATTAATCCGGGTACTTAATTCATCAAGACTTTGAGCCATTCCTTCGGCAAGGGTTTTGAATTTTACCTTTTCCTCCTTTTGAATACTGGCCATAAGTGCTAAAGTAGATTTCCTGTTGAAATAGGAACTGGTAATAGGGTTCTGCTCGGCAAAATCTTTAATCTTTTGAATTCCATTGGAAATATCTTTGGGGTGAGTAATATAAAGCCCAATATCAATTAATTTCTTCCAGAGTTTATCTGAGGCTCTGATTGCAATCCCTTGATGTTCCCCAAAAACTTCCTTGCCTGCTCCCTTTTCAAAATACAGTTTCATCTGATAACTAAAAACCAAAATATCTATAAAGGCCGTAAAAGAATCCCTACTAAAGATGGCACCCTGAGCCACCGGAATAGCATTCATTTTCCAAAATAAAGCCTGATTATCAATTCTGTAATCATCGGAAAAATACATGATGCTATCAGCTGCTTCTCTAACTGTCCCGGCAAACCTGCGGAAGTAATCATCCATGATCAACCTTAACTCCAGGGTAGATATTTCAATAGTGTCTCCACTAGGAGTAACTGTAGACTTTTTTTTCCTTTGCTGTGCAATTGCTATCTGGCTGACTAATGCCAGGATGAGAATAAACCCTTTAATTAAAGATAATCTTAGGGAAACATTGGTCATGATTATTGCTTATATAGAATGCTTTTCAGGTATCTTTATTTAATGAAACCTTAATGTTAAAAGTACTATATTTTTATAACTTTCTCCTCTCCTTAAAAGGATATTATTACCCGTAAATAACCATAGCAAAACTGGCTACACAATCTAATCCGGGAGACTGCGTTTATTTAAGGATATATTCATTACAATTAGTATAGCCAAATGACCGAAAACCAGGATAATTTAAATAATCTTTTTAATAAGCTCGAAACACTTCTAAAAAGGCAGGAAAATTTTTTAGCAGAAGTAAATGCCCTGAAGGCAGAAATAAACCAGCTAAAACAAGCAGAAATAAAACAACCTTTAGAAAAAGAAGAATTAATTGAGGATAAATCCTCGTACCAGTCCGGTAATACATCCCAGCCTGTTAAATCATCCGAGCCTGTTACTGCATCCCAGCCCGGTACGGTATCCAAAAAATTGTACAGGGATGTCAATCATAGAATTTTAGGAGGTGTTTGTTCCGGGATAGCAGAATATCTTGGGCTCAACAGAATTTTGATACGTTTTCTTTGGTTACTATTTTCCTTCTTTTTTGGTATTGGATTTTTGGCTTATATAATACTGTGGATGGTAATTCCTAAAATTAAAAAAACCTCAACAGTTCAAAAACCTTCACCAATAAGCACCCAGGAGCCCGCTGTAGAGAAAAAGCACGTTTTAGAGGAAAAGCCTGTTTCATTTGATGCTCCTACTACAAATAAACAATCAAAAATAAATTTTGATTGGGAAAAATTTATAGGCGAAAACTTAATTAATAAAATTGGTATTGCCATCCTTATTATTGGAGTAGGAATAGGCGCCAAATATTCTATAGAAAATGACTTAATAAGTCCATTAACCAGAGTGATATTAGGTTATTTGGTTGGAATGGGACTTTTGGGGATAGGAATAAAATTGAAGGCAAAATATGCAAATTTTAGTGCAGTATTGGTGAGTGGTGCAATGGCTATATTGTATATTATAACCTATGTCGCCTATAGTCTTTATGATCTGTTTCCGCAGTTAGTTACATTTTTATTAATGGTACTATTTACGGTATTTTTAATTATTGCTGCCCTAAATTATAACAAACAAATTATTGCGCATATAGGATTGGTAGGTGCATATGCAGTTCCTTTTCTACTGGGTGATGATTCGGGAAATATTGCAGTGCTTTTCAGCTACATGTTAATAATAAATAGTGGAATCCTTGTCCTGGCATTCAGAAAATACTGGAAAGCACTTTATTTCTCATCCTTCGCGCTCACCTGGATCATTTTTGGTTCATGGTACGTGTCAGGCTACGAAGTTGCAGAACACTTTGCGCTGGCTTTAAGTTTTCTCTTTTTGTTCTTCTCCGTTTTCTATGTCACTTTTCTTGCATTTAAATTAATCCAAAAAGAAAAATTTCAAATCCCCGATATTCTATTATTACTTGCCAATTCATTTATTTTTTACGGTATTGGATACAGTATTTTGAGCGGGCATGAAATGGGTTCAGAGTTTTTAGGCTTATTTACGATTTGCAATGGTATTTTACATTTTGGTGTCAGTGCTATTATTTACAAACAAAAGTTGCACGATAAAAACCTGCTCTATCTTATTTCAGGATTGGTTTTGGTTTTTATCACCATTGCTATTCCCGTTCAGTTAGATGGAAATTGGGTAACCCTGCTATGGGTTGGTGAAGCCGCCCTATTATTTTGGATTGGAAGAACAAAACAAATTCCGGTCTATGAAAACATCTCATACCCATTAATGCTTTTGGCTTTTATTAGCATTTTTCAGGACTGGTCTGTTGAGTATAATTTAAATGCTTTTGGCCCTGATGGCACAAAAATGACCCCGCTTCTCAATGTTAACTTTCTGAGTTCGCTACTATTCATTGCTGCATTCAGTTTTATCACCGTATTGAATTCTAACAAAAAATACGTTTCTTCCTTAAGTACCAGGAAAGAATTACAGCAGTTAGTTTCTTTTCTAATTCCTGCGGTACTACTGAGCACAATTTACTTTGCCTTTAGACTGGAAATAGGAAATTATTTTGATCAACTTTTTGCGAACTCCAAATTAACGATGAATGAGTATGAAGAATTCTATAACTATGATCTCAGGAACTTCAAAACAATTTGGATCATCAATTATTCTCTGCTGTTTTTGTCGGCGCTATCTTTTGTGAATATCAAAAAATTAAAAAACAGACCATTAGGCTTAATTAATCTTGCATTAAACACATTATTTATTGCAATTTTTTTGACAAAAGGATTATATGCACTCAGCGAATTACGTGAAAGCTATATGGAACAATCCTTATCAGCTTATTATCAGGTTGGAGCTTTTAATATTGGAATAAGATATATTTCATTTGCCTTTGTTGCAATAACTATGATGTCTTGCTATACATATATCAGACAGGAATTTATGAAAGTAGATTTCAAAATAGTATTTGATTTGTTATTTCATATAGCTATTCTATGGATAGCAACCAGCGAATTAATAAATTTAATGGATCTTTCCGGATCTTCAGAATCTTATAAACTTGGGATTAGTATATTTTGGGGTATTTATTCCTTGTTGTTGATTGCTTTGGGAATCTGGAAACAGAAAAAGTACCTGCGCATAGGGGCAATAGTATTATTTTCTATCACTTTGATGAAACTTTTCTTTTATGACATATCTCATCTAAACACCATTTCAAAAACCATTGTTTTTCTTTCATTAGGAATACTCCTTTTGATTATTTCGTTCTTATACAACAAATTCAAAATTTCAGATTAAATTGAAAACCAAAATAAGTGCCTGTTTACTACTATTAATCTGTTCATATTCCTTTGCGCAAATTGATCAGTTTACCTATAAAAGGAAATTACAAGGGCCTTCGGACCAATGGCACAAAATAGTTTTACCTGAAGAAGTCTTTGGAAAAGTATCTCCAAATTTTTATGATATTAGAATTTTTGGGCTAACTGATGCCAATGATACTATTGAGGCGGCCTATATGCTCCATCTTAAATCAGAAAAAGTAGCAAGCACAGAAGTAAATTTCAAATTATTAAATACAACTCATAATGACAAAGGGTATTATTTTACAATGGAAGTACCTACTGAAGAGCTTGTAAATCAAATAATGCTGGATTTTAAACAGGATAATTTCGACTGGAGGCTATCGCTCGAAGGAAGTCAAAATCAACAGGAATGGTTTGGCATAGCCGATGACCATAGAATTTTGTCCATCAAAAATCCTGAAACTAATTATCAGTTTACCAGGGTAACTTTTCCCGGCACAAAATATCGTTTTTTTAGATTACTCATAAAGAGCGAAGAAAAACCAGACTTGTCTTTCGCAAAAATCAGATTTCATGAAGTTACAAATGGCACCTTCAATACGTATTCTGTTGACAAAGTAGAAAGTATTGAAGATAAAAAACAGAAACTTACGACAGTTGAAATTAGTTTGAAAGCACCTGCTCCTGTGAGTTCCATTAAAATTGATGTCAAAAACAGATTCGACTATTACAGGCCAATAACGATCTCGTATTTGGCCGATAGTGTAAAAACGGAACAAGGATGGAAATTTAGGTATCAGCCATTAACCTCAGGGACGCTTAATTCCATGGAAAAAAATGAATTTGTATTTAATAGTACAATCCTTCAAAAACTGAAAATAAGCATCCACAATCAAGATAATGAGCCTTTAACAATTGATAAACTTACAGTCAAAGGCTATGTTCACGAATTGGTTGCGCGGTTTACAGAACCCGCAACTTATTATTTAACCTATGGAAATAAACAAGCGGTAAAACCCAACTACGATATTGAACGCTTCACGTCAAAAGTCCCGGATAAACTAACTGCACTTAATTTGGGAAAAGAGCAGCTAATTGGTAAAAAGGAAGTTCTGTTAAATGAGCCTTTATTCAAAAATAAAAATTGGCTGTGGGCTTTAATATTAGTACTCATTGGGGTGCTTGGATGGTTTTCGGTAAAAATGATCAAAACAAAATAATAGTCAAGTTACTTATTCCGGGTAGTACTTTTAAAGGATATTCATTACATCGTCATTTTATTAAAGAAACCCTTCTTGAAATACAGGATAACATTAATGGCGATGGTAAATTGCAAACAGGACAAATGGCCTGTCTTCCTTTTAGCAAAATTTCGTATTTTTATTTGAATCCCTTTTTGGGATGGAAATAAAAATGAAAGGTAAAAGGTTTAAAAATAACTGGATTTACTTCCTACTACTCTTTGCAGTAATATCGGCAATTGTGGCATTGAACACCTCCGACTTTTTTTATAAGTCCGGATCAGCGGGGGTGGGAATACTCATTATATTAATTCTCAATTTCAGAAAGACAAAACAACCTAATGACACCTGGATGATTATGGGGGCATTTTTGTTTTCCATCGCCGGAGACTGGTTCATGTCTAATAAGCTTGGAGATAGTATGATGTTTAGTAAGGGCATTGCATTATTTTTTCTTGCACATCTGGGATATTTGGGGTTTGCGTTGGTAAATGGAAAAATAAAATGGAGGTTCACCCTCATTGTTCTAATAGCTTATTTATTGTTTTACTACCTTTTATTGGTTCCTTCCATAGATGATAAGATACTGCTGTATGCTGCACTTATTTATTTGCTCATTTCCTGTTTCACATTTGGTACATCCATAGGAATTAAAGGAGATACAGCATTTAAGTGGACTTACATATTTGGGATTTTTCTAATTGTATTTTCGGATACAATAATTGCTCTCACGGAATTTTTGGGATATTCTAAACTTGATTTTATGATTTTACCTACCTACTATCTTGCGCATATTAGTATCACATTCTCATTAATTCGAAGAGAGAATTTACAGGGGAAATAATATGAAAATCTCATGAGAGCATTTGTATATACAAAATACGGTTCCCCGGAGGTTGTTCAGCTCAAGGAGATTGCAAAACCAACTCCTAAAGAGAATGAAGTTTTGGTGAAGGAAGGCACCAGGGAAAAATAATAATAAAGAATAAATGAAAGCTTTAAGATCATTTTTACTTGCAATTCTAATTGCTAATATAACCCTCGGGCAAATGACGGATAGTGCGGAAAATAAGGAGGTAATTTATTACGAATTAAACAGAACTGTATACAAAGACAAGCTCAGAGGTTTCTGGCTGGGTAGTTGCATTGCCAACTGGACAGGTTTGCCAACTGAAAACGCGCGCACCGATTTCCCGTTTTTTACGGATTCAGATTTTGGGCCTGGCAAATATGATTATGTCCTCGATCAAAATCCATGGGGAGCTGATGATGATACGGATATTGAATATGTCTATCAACATGCCATTGAAAAGTATAACAATTATATGCTTACAGGAGAGCAAATAAGTGCTGAGTGGCAAAAGCATATTGGCTTACCCAAGCTATGGGTTTCAAACCTATCCGCTTTGGGACAAATGCAAAACGGGGCAATACCGCCTGATACTTCTTTACCGGAAAACAACCCGATGTGGGATATGATAGATGCACAACTCACCACAGAGATCTTTGGTGCTTTTGCACCGGGCCGGCCTGATATTGCTTTAGAGATAGGCCACATGCCGGTTAGAACTACTGCCTACCTGCATTCTGAATGGGCGGCCGAGTTTTATATTATCATGTATTCTCTTGCTGCTATTGTAGACCAGTCACTTTCTCGTAAGGATCAAATGATCTGGATGGCCGAACAAGCCAGGAAGAGAGTTCCAGACTGGTCCTATATTGCTGATATGTATGATTTTGTTAAAGCAGCCTACAATAATAATCCTGATAAGGACAACTGGGAAAAAACACGTGATGAAGTTGCTAAACGTTATCAGCACTCTATAAATGACGGATATGAATACAAATACCCGTGGGACTCTGGGATAAACTTTGCTGCATCTATGGTAAGTCTATTATATGGAGAAGGGGATTATAAAAAAACTATACGTATTGGAGCTATGTGCGGTTGGGACTCAGATAATCCTACAGCAACCTGGGGCGGACTCCTTGGTTTGCTCTATGGATACAAAGAACTACAAGTACAATTTAATAAGACTGATTTTGCAGATGGCTATGATATAGAGCGGACAAGGTTTAATATGCCTATTCCTCTCGATAATTTTACAGATATGGCTGAACGGGGAATTGATATTGTAAACGACATTGTTATTAATGCTATGGGTGGCCTTATTGAAGGTGATAACTGGATTATTCCAGAAATGAGCTCAGAAATTACAGTTGCATCTGTTCCTGAAACAAAAGTCTCCTGGCACACTATCGAAGACAATGACCCCGGATGGAAATTCAAAGGCTTTGAATCTTATAGCGAGAATTGGAATGCTTCAGGGGCCACGCTGGCAAAAGGATATGCTAATTGCACAGCAGAGCTAAACTTTACAGGAACAGCAGTTCAATATTATGCATATAGAAGTCCCAGAGGTGGTATGGTTGAAATTCTCCTTGATGGCACATCATACGGTGAATTTAGCCTGGAAGATCATTCAGGGATTCACGGTCAATACTATGTTAAGATTTTTGAAAAGCTCGATCTTGATTATGGAAATCATTTAATTCAAATAGTTGGTGATGCAAACGATACAGAGAAAACCATTGATATGCTGTCCATATCAGAGGATCTGAATTCCAAAGAATAATTTAATGGCTAAAGGAATCCGTTAAAACAAGATATTTTCCAGCCTGTACACGGTATATAGCATGAGCTTTTATGGAAATTGCTGATCTTATTCAGGGGGCTATTCGAAAAAGCGCAAAAGAATTGTTTTTAATTTGTCTTGGTCATTCAATCAGATATATTTGCAGAAAATTGGATTAGTGATCCGTATCAGGATAAAAAGCCTTTGCTTAGTTCTCTTTTTCCTTTCTGTTTGCATATATGCACAAACTGAAACAGAACCACCGACCAAAAATGTAAATCAGCAGTCTCAGACCTGGATTTCACTTAACAGTGTTTTTCAGCTTGCCAATCATTGGTCCGGCCTGGCCGACCTGCATATTCGGCGTAGCAATTTTGTAGCAAATCCTAGTTTTAATTTTATCCGTTTCGGGGCTCGATACAATTTTAACGATAACCTAAAACTCTCCGGTGGCTATGCACACCTTTGGCTTGCCAAAGACGAAAACTGGACTATTTATCTAAACGAAAACAGGATATACCAGGAATTAATCCTGGCAGACACATGGCCAACTTTTAGTGGCCTGTTCAGGATACGTACAGAGCAGCGATTTTTTAACAATGTGGAGGAGGGGGAATCATTACAGGACGATTTTTTTATTAATCGCATCCGTTTTCTTCTCAGTATTAGTATTCCCTTTAAGAAGAAGGGTAAAACCTCTTTTTTAGTCGCCAATGAAATACATTTAAACTTTGGTAAAGAAGTAGTGTACAATACTTTTGATCAAAATAGATTTACTGTGGGGATCAAACAAAAACTAAGCAAAAGCTGGAGTTTTGACTGCGGCTATATGTTGGTATACCAGCAGTTACTCAACGGGACAGACTATAACCTGAACCACACCTTCCGTCTTTTCTTTTATGGCAATTTTGATCTGCGGAAAAATAAGGGAGAACAGATTAAGCACGGCCAAACCATAGATTAAACCCTGTTTTCATCTTAGCGAGCGTAAAACGACCTTTTTTTAATCTTTTCATTTCCTCAATTTAATCACTTTTGTCCTAGACTCTTTTCATTCTTGAACGTCAGGACACAGAGGTATTGCGAAAAAATTTATATCTTGTTAATCACTCCCCCGGTAATACTAACCTTTTAAAACAACATTGATGAAAACAAAACTGTTTGGACTATTAATGCTAGCCGTATTAACGCTTTTCGGCTGCAAAGAAAAAGAAAAAGAAGCGGAGATGGTTATGGAGGAAACAGAGGCTCCGGATTCTGCGGACTTTGATAAAAAAGTAGCCGTGATTCGCGCTTTTTTTCAGGCACATGGGGACGAAGATATTGAGGCTCAAAGCGCTCTGCTCGCCGATGACATGAAATGGAGCCCACCGGCTTATAACGGGAACCAATGGCTGGGCAAAGGAGAGCTGGTTGAGGCATTAAAAGGCTATCATGAAGGCTTTGACAATATTAAATACCACGAAGGTATCGTAATGCCAGACTCTACAGCTAATGGCTTCTGGTCCGGCTCTGTATTCCCCGGACAAAATGCAAACGCCAGTGCAGCAGTTATACGGGTATATGGTACCTGGACCGCCACCCATACAGAAAGCGGAAAAGAAATAGGAGTTAAATTTTTTAACCTTTCTTCGGTCAATGATGATGGGAAGATTGTGCAGTCATCGGATTATTTTGATGTACACGGGCTGGCAGCTCAACTCGAGGAAGAAGAATAAGTCAATAACATAATTGCAATAAAAGGTGGTCCCTCTTTTCGACCGCCTTTTTTAATTTCTTTTTTTTTAAAATTCAAAAAAAGTAAATCACTCTCACAAAAAAGTCGGTTTGAAAAAATAATCCATAAATTCAGCCCCAAATTATGATGAAAAAAATATTTTTAATTAATTGTTCAGTAATACTACTTTTCTCCATTAACATGTTTTCACAAACCAAACCATTTGTTCCTAAAGACTTTAAGGTTCCTGATACGCTTGAGAATCAGCACCTGCGCATACGTATGTTAACTGTGAATGATGTAGTTAAAGACTATGATGCGGTGATGACCAGTATTGATCATTTGCAAAAAATGTATCCTTTATCTAGTTGGCCAACCAAAGACTTAACTTTTGAACAGGATTTAATTGATTTGGGATGGCATCAGAAGGAATTTCAAATGCGAAATTCTTTTGCATATACCGTGGTATCTTTAGATGAAAGCGAAGTTATTGGCTGCCTTTATATCAATCCCACAACAAAAGGTGATTATGATACCAGCATAACTATGTGGATTCGCTCCAGTAAACTGGATGACGGACTGGATAAAATACTATTTAACTCTGTTAAAGCCTGGATACAAGAAACCTGGCCCTTTAAAAAAGTTGCCTATCCTGGTAGAGAGATATCATGGAAAGATTGGAAATCACTATAATAAAAGTTTGCTTTTGGAATAATCATAAACCCGGTGTAAATACCTTTTAATTATAATATGAAAAATAGATTTCTGATACTTGTTGCCTTCATATGTTTTAGTTTTTTAAATGCCCAAACATCTGAATCACCTTCTTTTGAAGATATTATTTCTTTAAGATCTTTTTATAACGCTGTGATTTCACCAGACGGAAGCAATGTTGTATTTGAGTCGCAAGCTACAGATTGGAAAGAAAACAGATATGACAGGGAATTATGGCTTTCAAAGAACTCCGATACGCCATTTCAGCTTACGAATAACCTTAAAGGCAATAGTACTGGTCCTAAGTGGTCGCCAGACGGTAAATGGATTGCTTATCTGTCCAAAAGGGATGAAAAAACCCAAATTCAGGCAATTCGCGTGGAGGGGGGCGAAGCTTTTCAGGTTACCCATACTGATAGCAACATCAAGGATTTTGAATGGTCTCCGGATGGTCAAAAAATTGCATTTCTTCAATCTGAAGACAAATCCAAAGAAGAAAAAAAACGTAAGGAAAAATATGGAGGTTTTGCCATAGAAGATGAGGAATACAATTTAAATCAGATTTGGCTAGCAGATTTCAAACCAGCACAATTCAACCAAAAATTAAGACCAGATCAACTAAAGGATACTATATATACCGAAAAGCTCAAAGCTAAAATATTAATCGATAGTGCGGCGTTTTCCATTAATAGGATTAAATGGTCTCCGGATGGCACGAAAATAGCATTTGAACATCAACCCAACCCTTTAATAAACAGCTTTTTCAAAGCTAATATTTCAATCTACGATATGGATACTAAATCTCATAAAATCCTTGTTAAAAACTTAAGTTATGATGGCCTTGTGGATTGGTCTCCGGATGGAAAATCGATTCTATATCAATCACACCTCAACGATAGCACTTCCAACTATTATACGAACGGGAAGCTATTCAGAATTAATTCGGATGGTGGTCAAAATAAACAATTGGCGGTGGATTTTGATGAGGACATCTATCGTTTAAAATGGACTCCAACCGGAATATATGGAATCGCCTGGCAAAAAACGCTACGTCCTGTTATAAAAATAAATCCTGAAAATGGGAAGACAAAAAAATTGGTAATCAGCGCTAAGAGAATCTGGAATTATTCCTTTTCAAAAGATGGTAAGAAAATGGCATACGCAGCTTCTAATGACAATGATTTAACAGAAATCTACCAGAGTGAATACCCACAAAAAGATTCAAAAAAAATTACCCGGTCGACGGGTCAAATCAATAATTGGTTGGTAGCAAATAGTGAGATCCTATCCTGGAAAAGTAAAGATGGTTCTATTATAGAAGGCATTTTACACAAACCTCAGAATTATGATCCAAACAAAAAATATCCGCTCCTGGTGATCATTCATGGAGGGCCTACAGGAATCTCCATCCCCAGCCCTACCCCATCATATGTTTACCCCATGGTGCAATGGCTTAATAAAGGAGCGCTTATATTACGACCAAATTATAGAGGTTCAGCGGGTTATGGTGAAAGTTTCAGATCATTAAATGTTAAGAATTTGGGGGTTGGAGATGCCTGGGACGTATTATCCGGAGTTGTAGCCCTGGAAGAAAAAGGTATCATAGACCGCAATAAAGTAGGTGCTATGGGCTGGAGCCAGGGCGGTTACATTTCTGCTTTTTTAACTACAAACTCAACCAAATTTAAGGCGATATCGGTGGGTGCAGGGATTTCAAACTGGATGACTTATTACGTAAATACAGACATTCATCCATTTACCAGGCAGTATTTGAAAGGAACACCCTGGAGCGATAAAGAAATATACGAGAAAACTTCTCCTATGACCAATATAAATAATGCTTCCACCCCAACGCTGATCCAACATGGTGAATTTGACAAAAGAGTTCCGGTGGCAAATGCCTATGAATTGTTTCAAGGACTTCAGGATAAAGAGGTTGAAACCGAATTAATAATTTACAAAGGGTTTGGGCATGGTATAAATAAACCAAAAGAAAGGCTTGCGGCTACCTGGCACAATTGGAAATGGTTTGGGAAATACATTTGGGATGAAGAAATTGAAGTGCCCGAAGAATAAACAGAAGATCATTATTGGTGACATTTCTACCTGTGGAAGCCTTATAATATTGAAACAACCACAGCAACAAAAGATAATACACTTAAATGGGGGTTATCTCATACCTTAATTCGTATTAATTAAGTATATTTCTGCTATTGAAAATCCAGTAGTCATTTTGGCTATTCTTAACTTCTTGGAATTATCCATTACTAAAATTATATGAAACAATGAGCTATTATTTTAATACCCTTGTAAAAGGAAAAAGCTTTGAAGAAGCGATTGAACTAGTTACGACAGAACTTAAAAAAGAAGGTTTCGGAGTACTTACCGAAATCGATGTGAAAGAAACATTAAAAAATAAAATCGATGTTGATTTCAAGAAATACAAGATATTGGGTGCCTGCAATCCCCATTTCGCGCATAAAGCATTGCAAAGTGAAGATAAAATTGGTGTTTTCCTTCCCTGCAATGTAATTGTTGAAGAGCATGAAAATGGAGAAGTTGAAGTTTCCGCCGTAGATCCAATTGCTTCTATGAGTACTGTTAAAAACGAGAAATTAGGCAGTCTTGCAGCGGAAGTTCAGGAAAAGCTTATAAAGGTGATAGAAAACCTCAATACTTAAAGATAATATTAAAACATATGATAAATTGCACTAAGAACCATTGCTTCAACTTAATAAGCCTGGTCTTCCTATTTTGTATTATAAGTTTTCAAAACAGTTTTTCCCAGGATACTCCACAATGGATAACAGAAAGTAATAAATATACCGAAAAACTACTGGATGTAATTGCAAAGAATAATCCGGAATCTGCTGCCAGACTGGGAGTTGATGGCCTGGATGACCAAATTTCTGATCTCACAGAAGGGTTTAATGAACGGGCTCTTTTGGACTTAAATAAGGTTGCGGAATATTTTAAAACCCAACTACCTCAAACCAGTGATGAACTCGTTAAGCAAGATCTGCTCATCTTAATAGAAAGTACAGAAAACGAGATTGAAGAAATTCAATTAACTGAAGCCAATTTACTACCCTATTACAATACTACAAGTAGGATATATAGCGGAATCCGTGGTTTATTGGAAGAGCGCATTCCTGCGGAGCGCAGACAGGCGGCCCTGGTACGTTTAAAAAAATATGTGGGTAGTGAAAAAGGCTATGTACCCTTGACAAACCTGGCTCGCGAAGAAATGGAAAGGGAATGGAACAAAAACCGGAATAGAATTGCACCTTATAAGGAAGAAGTAGAACGCGACCTTAAAACAAGTGAAGAGTATATAAAAGAAATTGAAGTCTTATTTAAAAAATACGAGATCAAAGGGTTTGAAAAGGATTATAAAAAGTTGGTTTCCCAATTGGAAAGTTACCACAATTATATCCGGGAGGAGGTTTTACCCAACACCAGAACAGACTTTAAACTTCCTCTGGCTATCTATTCATATAATTTAAAAGAATATGGAGTGGATATGCCTATAGAAGAATTGCAACGTAGAGCAATGGTAGCATTTAAAGAACTGCAGACTCAGTTGCAGGTATTGGGAAAAATTATCGCGGAAAAACATAACTATCCGTCTAACGATTACAGGGATGTTCTTCGCTCTATGAAAAAAGAACAACTGGATAGTGCAAACATTTTAACCGTATACAGACAACAGATCAAAGAGATTGAGGCAATTATAAAAGACCGTCAAATATTGACTCTCCCTGATCGGGAAATGGTAATTCGGTTGGCTTCTCCTGCGGAAAGTGCTGCTGCTCCTGCCCCATTTATGAGTCCGCCTCGTCTTATTGGGAATACCGGTGAATACGGGGAATTTGTATTACCCTTAAAAGCAACCGGGGGTTCTGATGGGACTTCCTTAAAAATTGATGATTTTACACATTTGGCCGCTTCCTGGCCTTTAACTGCTCATGAAGGTCGTCCAGGTCATGAACTACAGTTTACAGCCATGGTGGAAAGAGGTGTTTCTCAGGCACGTGTAATCTTTGCGGCAAATAGTGTGAATATAGAAGGTTGGGCCTTGTATTCAGAAGAGATAATACAACCATTTTTACCCGTTGAAGGGCAATTTATGACTCTTTGGAGCCGATTGGTAAGGTCTGGCCGTGCTTTTCTTGATCCGGGATTGAATTTAGGTACGATTACACCAGAGGATGCCAGATATATATTAAGTCAGGAGATTGTTTTATCTGAAGCATTGGTGCGGTCAGAATTGGAACGGTATCAGTTCAGGGCTCCTGGCCAGGCTACCTCCTATTTCAACGGTTATTTAAGATTGATGGAACTAAGGGCGGAAACCGAGCTGATTTTGGGAGATAAATTTGATCAGCTTGCTTTTCATGATTTTGTTTTAGGACAAGGACTATTGCCTCCCCGGTTAATTAAAAAGGCGGTTTTGGAAGAGTTTATTTCTTCCTATAAATAAAATAATAAATTGATTCTAATGAAGCGTATCTCCTTATTGATAATCCCTATAATTCTATTCGCCTGTTCTCAAAAAAAAGAGTTGATTCCGAAACCTAAATTAAAACCGGCATCTGAATACTTTCCAAAGAAAAAGACTAAAGTATTGGTTGTTGGAACTTTTCACCTGGATTATCCCGGCCTGGATGTTAATAAAACTGCGGATGAAGATAAAATTGATGTTTTAGTAGAGCCCAAAAAGTCAGAGGTTACAGAAGTGGTAGAGTATATAAAAGCATTTAAACCAACAAAAATTGCCATTGAGGCCTTTGAAGACTGGAAGGCTACAGATAAATTAAGAGGTTACAATGAAGGCAGGTATAGGGACGAGAGAGACGAACGCTTTCAGATTGCCATTAGATTGGCTTCTGAACTAAAACTAGACACTTTGTATAGCATTAACGCCACATCCTATGATGAAGATTTGGCAAAGCTTGATTCCATTTATTTTGAGAAACTATTTCGTGATTTCGATTTTCAAAGTGATGATCCCTACAATGCATATTATCGGGAATGGTATAAAGAAGAAGCCAGTAATATTCCAAATATAAATTTACTGGAATATTTTAAACATATGAATTCCAGAGAATCACATCAGTATGGGTTTGGTGTATATTTAGTGGGTGATTTTAAATTAGATCATGGGCGTGGGGCAGATATTTTGTCAATTTGGTGGTATAACAGAAACTTGAGGATTTTTAGAAAATTACAGGAGATAACAGAGAATACAAATGACAGGATTCTAGTGATATTTGGCAATGGTCATGCCGAAATTCTACGACAACTTTTAGAGTCTTCTCCGGAATATGAATTTATTGAATTTGATAATCTCCAATAACTTTTTACAGATTGACAAAGTATCGATTCGTGTTATTTAAAAATGATAAACTGCCGAACTTAAAACCATATATAGATGACAGAACCGATTGTATCTATTCTCTGGCTATATAATCATCTGGAAGATCCCGATGTAATAGTTTTAGATGCCAGCCCAAAAACTGATAAACCTGATTTTGAAAACATCGGTATCAAAGGGGCCAGACATTTCGATCTGAAATATGAATTTAGTGATACGTCCAGTGAACTTCCCAATACCCTTCCAAGTCCTAAACAATTTGAAAATAGCTGTAGAAAATTAGGAATTAATAATTCAAGTAAAATTGTGGTATATGACAATCTTGGGATTTACATAAGCCCCAGGGTTTGGTGGATGTTCAAAGCAATGGGACATCAAAATATAGCTGTACTCAATGGTGGCCTGCCCGAATGGGTAAGTCAGGGCTATGAGACCGTACAGCAAAAAGAAAATAATATTATCCCGGGTAATTTTGAAGCAAAATTTCAGTCCGAAATGGTTAAGGATTATGATTTTGTGTCTTCCAATGTAAGCTTACAAGAGTCTGTATTAATTGATGCGCGTTCAGGAGGCAGATTTGAAGGGATAGCTCCGGAGCCCAGAGAAGGTTTGCCAAGCGGACATATACCGGGCTCCCTTAATTTACCATACACCGATGTCCTGAAGTATGGAAAATTTAAATCCAGGGAAGATCTTTCGGAAATATTCAATAATTTGAAAATTAATGAAAAACCTCTGGTTTTTAGTTGTGGTTCTGGAGTTACGGCTTGTATTATACTACTGGCAAGCGAGTTGGTATTAAAGAATTACAAATCGGTATATGACGGTTCATGGACAGAATGGGCACAAACTAAATATAAATGAAAAAAATAATTCTCTTTTTATTGGGCTTCGTTTACGCCTGCAATCCTGCTCCGGATAAAAAAACAACTGTCAGTGTAACTGAGCAGAGAGCGCCTGCACAAACTTCTTTGATAATACTTGGTAATGTACAGGATGCCGGCTCGCCACATATAGCCTGCAAAAAAGAATGTTGTCAAGCACTTTTCCAAAATCCGGATGACAGCAGAAAAGTAGTTTCTTTGGGTGTAGTTGATCCTGAAAATAACAAGAAATATTTGTTTGATGCAACTCCTGATATGACGGAACAGCTTAAAATATTAAAGAACCACCTCCCAAAAAATATAAATGAGATAGCGGATGGCATTTTCCTGACACATGCCCATATTGGCCATTATACAGGCCTGATGTATCTAGGAACAGAAGCGATGGGTGCTTCCAATATCAATGTGTTTGCAATGCCTGTTATGGATTCCTATTTAAGGAATAACGGACCCTGGAGTCAACTCGTGGGGAATCAGAATATTTCCCTAAAATCTTTGAATAATAAACAAGAGATTTCGCTTACTTCAAATCTAAGTGTTATCCCGTTTCTTGTGCCGCATCGGGATGAATATTCCGAAACTATCGGATACAAGATAATAGGCCCTAATAAAACCGTCCTTTTTATCCCGGATATTGATAAATGGTATAAATGGGAGTCCAATATTGTTGATGAGATAAAACAAGTTGACTATGCCTTTCTCGATGCCGGATTTTTCAGTGAAGCTGAAATAGACAACAGGGATATTTCAGAGATTCCACACCCAACAGTATTGGAGAGTATGGAACTTTTTGATAAATTACCTGCTCAGGAAAAGAATAAAGTTTGGTTTATTCATATGAATCACACAAATCCAATGCTAAATCCAGAAAGTGAACAATCTCAATTAGTGTTATCCAAAGGTTATCATATTGCCAGATTTAAGAATCTATTCGAACTATAAGCAAATTCGGATAACAAAATTTGGAGAAAAGAAAAGCAATTATAACTGGATTTCATGACCGATCGTTTAACCTATTAACAGATAAAATTTCTTCGATAAAGTAAATTAAGATACTTACTTTTTGTAATTTTGCCAGGTCGAAAATTCTCAATAATATTATCATGAAAAAAGATTTTGAAACTAAATTTACAGCTTGGTCATTTATTTTTGCAGCTATTCTGCTATGGGGTGGCTGGGTACTTTCACCGCACCATATAGGCGAGTACATTGTCGCTACAGACTTTACTGCAATTGGTGAGGATTTATGGTATTGGATTTGGATGTTTCGATTTCATATTTTTGGCTGGGTGACCATGGCGATTGCTATGTTTGCACTTGCCTCCATTACAGCCAAAAAACCCTATCGGGTCCTGCTGGTTCCAGGTGCAGGAATGGTGGTTATAGGAACCATGACACTGGCTATAGCATCGGCGTTTTACTATAATTTTGGAGCATGGGGAGTTGGACAGACCATGGGTAAGTCGGCTGCGGAAATTCAACAATTCATGGATAATATCCTTTCTACAAACCAATATGTGACATGTTTTGTGCGGTTTGGACGAATCTTTTCCGGCGTTGGCCTGGTATTACTAGGTTTGGGCTTTGTAAAATGGAAAATTGTCAACCCATTACTGGGATGGTTTACCGCTCTCCTGGGACTCGCGGCAATGGGCATAATCATGGGCATCCCGGACAATTTTGAAATCTACAAACCACTATTTCATGTCAAAGTAATTTGGCTACTAGCTATGGGGGTTATAATTTTACTAAAAGGGGTTAATCTACCGGAAACGAAGTCCTGAGAAATAATTTTCTTATTTTATACGATACGGTTTAAGGCTTCCAGCATTAATTTATTTCCGGGATCTGGTTTTTCGGAAAGAAGTAAAGGCGTAATAATACCTACAGCATCCTTTACCATAGTGAGAGATTGAGTAACTGTTTCCTTTGATTTTTCAGAATTCGTTATTTGCAATTGAGTACCATAACGGGCCATTCCAATAAAATGATTCAGCAATAGTTTTTTGTCTTTGTTCAGTCCGGCAAGGATAGAACAGGTTTCTTCAGCATATTTGTCCCCCCTGCTTACATATTCGAAAAATGCTTTTCTTAAGTCTGGATTATAAACAACCCCATATAGGCCATCTGCCAAAATATTAGTAGTTTGTGTTCCCAGGTGACGTGTTTCATAAAATTTTTGGATGGCTTTTCCTATCTGTCTCTCATTACTGAAATCTGAGATACATGCCAGATTATTACTCAATCTCAGCACATCATTAAAGGCAGCGGTCATTCCCCCGCCTGTTAATGGATGTCTCATATTTAATGCATCACCTAAAAGAACAGCGCCTGCCTTTTTAATAGGGCTAGCCGGAAGTCTGTGGTTAGGAAAAGTCTTGAACTTTCCCTCTTCTACCGCAGCTATAAAAGCTGTACGGGCAGATCGGGGTATCGCGCTTTCAAACTCTTCCAAGAGGTGTTTTTTAAAATCCCTACCCAACCTCGGAGGTTTTTCTCCTTTAAAATCTATTAATACCCTCCAGGATGTAGAAGTAACAGGATATATAACCATCGGCGGATGATCACCCATTACAAGATGTCCATGATTTACAAAGGGCATCTCGCAATTTTTCATTAGAAGTCCAAGAAAATATCCGTTCACTTTATTTATCGGTTTGGAAAGTTTCTCCCTGAATTTAGACAAAGGGCCGTCTGTAACAACAGTGAGATGTGCATAAACGGATTCTTCATCATTCGCCAGCTTTCGTTTATAATTTACGCCAACTATTGTATCCTTTTCGTCAATTAAATGGGTTACAGTTCCTTCAATGACTCTGATATTTCGTTGACTTAGTATATGTTTTCTTATATTTTGTAAAAAAGCACCATTTCTAAAACCATACCCAGAAGGTTCACCGTTTTTACTTGGATAGGGAATAACGTAATCCTGCTCTTCAAAAATTATATCATAACCATAAACAGGCTGAGCATCAATATGGTCTATAAATGAAGTAAAGCCCATCTCGTCAAGTTTCTGTGCTCCTCCAGGTTGTAACAATTCACCTATGATAACATCTCTTTCACTTAGATCCTTCTCAATAACCACAATGTTCTTTCCCGTTTTGGCTAAATTAGCCGCCAAAGTTGCACCGGCAATACCAGCGCCAACAATCAGGACATCAACTTTGTTATCTTCTCCGATATTTGACATAAGTCTTTACTAAATATCCTTATAATTAATTTCCTGTTTGTTTTCCCTGATAATAAAGTTGATTCAAAGAAAACAGTGATTATTATTTATAAGCTTTCACTACAAATGTATTGCATTCAATACAAAACTTAAAAATTTCATTTGATTTTATTCACTCTAAAGCAGGATAAGTATTCATAAAGACAATTATTCAAAACTAAATTGAATTATATTTACAAAGTAATCTGAATCCTGTAACCTACAATTAATTATCCTTGTGCAGAGGCCTGAGATTTATTTACCTTAAATTGAAATTTGTTATCCGATAATGGTCAACCCCAAGCAAAAAATTGAGCAGGCTATCCAAAAGATTTACCGTTGGATGGCTGTAAATCAAACCGAAGAAGGAACCTGGCCTGTTCCATATGACGGTCCCTTTTTTCTTTTGCCTTTATACATTTTTGCCATGAGAATATGCGGGCAGCCTATGACTATGGAAATAAAAACGAAGATGAGCAGGTACATTCTGAGACATCAATTAGCCGATGGTAGTTTTGGAATACATCAGGAATCAAAAGTTGGTACCATTTTTACCAGCGTAATAAATTATGTCGCCTTGCGCTTTTTAGATCATTCTGCATCGGAACCGCAATTAAAAAAAGCATTGAATTGGATACATGAAAAAGGAGGCCCCCTGTATTCAGCAAGTTGGTGCAAATTTATACTGTCATTTCTAAACTTGTATTCTTATAAAGGGGTTGCTCCTGTGCCCCCTGAGTTGTATATATTACCCAGTTGGTTTCCGTTTCATCCGCGTAAAATTTCAGGTTATGTTAGGATTATTTATTTACCCATGTGTTACTTCTATCGTGAACGCCTGGCCATAGAACCAGATGAACTAATACTCCAATTAAGGAAGGAATTGTACCTCCAACCCTATAAGCAAATTAATTTTACCAAACATAGAGGGACATTTGCAGATACCGATAATATCTTCCCGGAAACAAGAATATTTAAAATCTCCATGTGGTGGATTAAAAGAATTGACCCCATTATCCCAAAATATATCAAAAAGAAGGCGCTGGCACTTGTATATGAACACATAGAATATGAGGATGAAAATTCTTCTTTTATAAGGCAAGCCCCTGTAAATGCGGTTTACAACACCCTGGTATACCATTTTAGGGGAGAGAAAGAGAAACTGGAAAAATCCTGGGAAAAACTTCCATTGTACTTATGGGAGAATGAAAATGAAATATTGATGCAGGGCTTTACAAATACCTATACCTGGGATAGTGGATTCTATTTACAGGCTATGGGTAAAGAATGTACTGATCCAATGCTAAAACCTTTAGCCATTAAGACCCGTAAATTCCTATTGGATAACCAGGTGATGAAGGAGTTAAAAAACCCTTTTAAATACCACCGTCTTCCCAGAGCAGGCGGCTGGACTTTTAGCTATCTGGACAATGGTTGGGTAGTATCAGATTGTACCGCTGAGGCCATTAAAGCACTGTTGGAAACCGAAGGCTTAGGTGATGAATTATTATCTGATGAGAGAATAAAAAAAGCAATTGGTTTTATTATGTTACTTCAGGGAGATGACGGCGGATGGACCAGTGTGGACAAAGCCATTGGGAGCCCGAAACTGGAATGGTTTAACGCGGCTAATGTATTTGTTGATATTATGGTTGACCATTCTTATGTAGAATGTACAGCGAGTATAATTCAGTGTTTTGTACAAATAAAACAGAGCAGGCCCCATTTGTTTACCACTGAAATGGAAAACGCTATAGACAGGGCTGTTAAATACCTGTTGAATTCCCAATATGAAGATGGGAGCTGGGAAGCCCTTTGGGGCCTGTGTTTCACCTATGGAATTTGTTTTGTTGTTGAAGGGTTGACCATGTATGGAATGAGTAAGGATCATAAGGCAATACAGAGTGCGTGTACTTATCTATGGTCCAAACAAAAAGAAGATGGTGCTTGGGGAGAGGCACAGGAATCTGCCCTTGCAAGAGAATATATCCAGGCTGATGCCAGTGTAGTTGATCAAACAGCCTGGTGCATACTAGCATTATTAAACGGAGGCTATGCGAAAGACCCCCGGCTATTAAAAGCGTTGAACTGGCTTATTGACCAGCAGCTTGAAGATGGCGACTGGCCGGTGCAGCCAATGAGCGGGTTATTTTATAAAACAACCATGGTGTCCTACAGGAACTACAAGCGCTATTTCTCACTATTGGCATTAAAGAAGTATAGACAAGAACTAAACCCTATAGAGTAAACTTCTTCATTTTTATTGCCTAATTAATCTCAATAATAAAGAAATTACTATCTTATCAGTCATCAAATAAACTCTCTGGAGTTTAAGATAACCAACTTTGAATATAGCACTATGAAATCAGTATTAATAACCGGTACCAGCAAGGGTATTGTTATTTGGGGTTGCAATAGGTGCCGGATTGAATAAGAAAAGAAGTAAGGAGAATTCAAATGAATAATGATTATACATGGATACCAAGTAGACTTATAATATTAGCATTATGAAAAATAACACTTCCAAAACCAACAGAAGAAAATTTATTAAAGGATCCACAATTCTAACAGCAGGGCTGATCTCAACCCCGCTAATAAGTCTTGCCCATAAAAAATCAATTACTAACACAGAAGGGCTTTATATTATCGGGCCCAAAGAGGGATATGCCCCGGAAATCGGCACACTTTTATCTACCATGACCATGATGCGGACATGGTTGGTTTATGGCGTTAAAGATTTGACCGTGGAACAATTAGACTACCAAATTGATGAACAATCTAATTCTATAGGTGCCATGCTGCTTCACCTGGCAGCTACTGAAAAGTATTATCAATTAAACACTTTTGAAGAGTTGGAATGGGGTACCTGGAACGAGGATATAAAAAAGGAGTGGGACGTCCCTATGGGTCTGGGTGAAAAAGGCCGGGCACAGATTAAAGGCAATAAAATAGAATACTACCTTTCCAAATTGGAGGCTGTAAGGGAAAACACCAAACAAGAATTTGCCAAAAGAACCGATGATTGGCTTAACAAGACTGAACCATTTTTCCAGGACCAACCTACTAATAATTATTGTAAATGGTTTCATGTATGCGAACACGAATCAAATCATAACGGACAAATAAAATTCATTAAAAAAAGATTCCCCGTTTAAAAATTAAGTAGCCCGGACAGTAGTATTTGTAAGATTTTAATGGAAATAAGTCTGAAAAAAATAATGAGAGGTAAAGAAGAGGGCGAAGAAGTTTTAAGTTTATAATCATTTAAAGTAATAGGAAAAATGATCAAAGGAATTTATCTTTCACCCTTGTAATAATTAATCCAATTCTTCTTTAAAACTCAAATTATATTAAATGATTATTATCCGAACTGTATTTGTTGCCGTTGTATTTTTTCTCCTGTCTTCCATTTTCTCCGTAATTTATTCCCAGGACTTTTCTTCGCTGGAATATCGCAATGTCGGACCATATAGAGGCGGGCGAGTTACGGCTGTAGCGGGTATTACATCTAAACCTGCTACATTCTTCTTAGGTGCCACGGGTGGAGGTGTCTGGAAAACAGCAGATTACGGCACTTCCTGGTTTAATGTTTCGGATGGCTTTTTTAAGACCCCTTCTATCGGGGCAATTGCTGTTGCCCAAAACGATCCAAATATCATCTATGTTGGAACAGGGTCAGACGGTTTGCGAAGCAACCTGATTGAGGGTAAAGGCATGTATAAATCTATTGATGGTGGTAAAACCTGGGTAGAATCCGGGCTCACAAATGTTGGGCAGATAGGGGCTGTTCGTATACATCCGGTCGATCATAATATAGTATATGTTGCCGCGCTGGGACGAGCTTTTAATTCAAATCCTGAAAGGGGCCTCTACAAAACCACAGATGGGGGTAAAACCTGGAAAAACATTTTGTTCGTTTCGAATAAAACCGGAATTTCCGATATAGAAATGATGCCTTCCAACCCCAATATCCTTTATGCGGCAGCCTGGAAAGCCGAACGCAAGCCCTGGACCATAATTAGTGGAGGTATACCTAAAGAAGGAGGAATCTATAAATCTATTGACGCGGGGAAAAACTGGAATAAAATTGAAAGTGGACTTCCGGCAAAACTTATTGGTAAAATTGACCTTGAAGTTTGTCCGGCAGATTCTAAGCTACTCTATGCATTAATTGAAGCTCCTGATGAAGAAGGCGGTTTATATATTTCAGCTGACCATGGTGAAACCTTCGAACAAGTATCTGACGACAAAAAAATACGTACCAGACCCTTCTATTACACGAACCTAAAAGTAAACCCACAAAACCCTGATGTTATTTATAGTATGGCCACAGACTATATGAAATCAGTTGACAGGGGGAAAAACTGGACATCACTTTCAGTTCCCCACGGCGATAATCACGATATGTGGATCAATCCTGAAAATTCAGACCTTTTTATTCAAAGCAATGATGGTGGCGCAAACGTAACTCATAATGGAGGTAAAAGCTGGTCTACTCAATACAACCAACCTACATCAGAAATTTACCAGGTAGAGGTAGACAACCAATATCCTTACTGGCTTTACGGTGGGCAGCAGGATAATTATTCCACTGTGGCAGTACCCAGTATGGCTCCATATGGAATTCAGGCTGCCGGAATTGGCTATATCATAAATACAGGTGGTTGTGAAACCGGGCCAGCGGTACCTCATCCAACAAATCCGGATATTGTTTATTCCAATTGTAAAGGCCGATTTACGGTTTTTAATAAAAAAACCGGAACCGAAAAATCATTTTACGTAGGAGCCTCAAATATGTACGGGCATAATCCAAAAGACCTGCAATTCAGATTTCAGCGGGTATCCCCTATTATGGTTTCCCCTCATAATCCAAAAGTCATTTATCATACATCACAATATGTACATAAAACTACTGATGAAGGTAAAACCTGGAAAATCATTTCCCCTGATCTCACAGCTTTTGAAGCAGATAAACAAGTGGTATCCGGTAGTCCGATTACCCGAGACATCACAGGTGAAGAATTCTACAGTACTATTTATGCCATTCAGGAATCGTCTTTAGAAGAAGGACTAATTTGGGTTGGTGCTAATGATGGTCCTGTTCATGTAACCCGTAATGGTGGTAAAACCTGGAAAAACGTAACTCCAAAAAACCTCCCGCCTGGTGGCAGAGTAGATGCTGTTGAACCCTCATCGCACAATCCGGCAAAGGCCTATGTTTGCGTTCTTCGATATCAGTTAGGCGATCGGAAGCCTTATATCTATAAAACCGATAATTATGGTGAGTCATGGCAGTTACTTACACCAGGTACCAATGGGATACCAAAAGAATATGCGGTAAGAGTAGTTCGCGAAGACCCTGTAAAGGAAGGTCTTTTATTTGCCGGTACAGAATATGGGCTTTTTGTTTCTTTTAATGATGGAGCAGCATGGAAGGCATTCCAACAAAATCTGCCCATTACACCTATTACCGATCTAAAAATTCATAGAGGAGATCTGATTTTGTCTACCATGGGCCGTGGATTTTGGATTTTAGATGATATAAACCTCCTGAGGCAAGAGAATTTAGTGAATAACCAGAATAATATATTATTCAAACCCAATTCCGCAATTCGATATAGAGCCCCTTCCGGGGCCCGAACAAGTGAGTTCCCAAAGTATCCCAAACCTGGGGTAACCATTGATTACTTCTTAAAAGAAGATTTGAGTTCTCTATTAAAATTGGAAATTTTAAACGAAAGCTTAGAAGTTGTAAATACTTACATTAGCGATACAACCGGAATTTCAAAAGATAGTGTAAAACGTGATATGAGCACCGAATTCCTTAATTATCAGATATCTGATAAATTTAATGCAAAAAAAGGATTCAATCGTTTTAAATGGGATATGACCTCAACCGGGCCATGGAATAAGAAAGTCGAAGACCGTTATATAAATGGTCCTCTGGTAAAACCAGGATTATATATTGCAAAACTCACAATTGATGAGATGATATTATCTAAATCTTTTGAAGTATTTTTGGATCCCAGGGTAACAGCTACAGGAACTTCAGAAAAAATCATACATGAACAGGTAGATTTTCAAATAAAGGTACGCGACTTATTAAATAAGGCATTATTACTTGTAAATAATTTGGAAAAAGAACAGGAAGCTCTGGAGAATAAAGAGAAAATAACTGAAGCGGATAAAACTAAATTATCTAAAATAAAAATAGTCCTTGATGAATTAAGAACCAGGGAAGGAATTTATGAGCAACCCATGTTAACGAGCCAAATCAAATATTTATACAATATGATGAACAAGGCTGATCAGGAGATTGGGAAGGACGCCTTGGACAGGTTTATTGAATTGGAAAACAAGTTCGAGACCATCCAAAAAAGTATGAACTAGTTAATTTTTAATTAGAACTCTATCATAAAACATCTTATATATGAACTTTTTAAAAAAAATAAAAACCTACAATAAACACGGCCGACGAGTGGTAAATGATCCATTTCATAAAAACACCCTTGAAGTAACCAAGTTAGAACTCAAAAAAACGCCCAAAAGAACCGAGGTGATAAATTTTTTAGTATCACTCTTTAAGCGTGAAACCAGTTACTTGGAAATAGGCGTCCGAAATCCGGAGCACAATTATAACCACATAAAAGCCAACACCAAATACAGTGTAGACCCGGGTGTGGAATACAAGGAAAGTTCAATAGATTTTAAAATTACCAGTGATAGTTTCTTTGATAAATTAAATAACGGTGAAATTTTATCCAAGGACATTAAGTTTGATGTTATTTTTATTGATGGTCTGCATCTGGCAGCACAGGTAGATTTGGACATCAAAAATTCATTGGACTACATAAAAGACGATGGTTTTATAGTACTACATGACTGCAACCCCCCAACGGAATGGCACGCAAGGGAGGATTATCAGTACAAGAATTCTCCGGCAAGTGGCTATTGGAATGGTACTACCTGGAAAGCCTTTTTAAAATCGCGTTCCGATTCCGATTTGTATTCCTGCTGTGTTGATACTGATTGGGGAGTTGGTATTTTGTCCAAAAAACATCCTCTTGGCGATAGTATAAAGAATACTAATCCATTTTATGAATACAAGGTTTTGGATGAAAACAGAAAAGAAAGTCTTAATCTGATAAGCTTTGAAAACCTAAAAGAAAAATTAAGTCGTTCTAAAACAGAATAGAGGATTTTTCTTTAAAATTCTAATTCATCTTTTACTTTTTGTCAGATAGCCTCAAAATTCCAGTGGATTCCATTTTTTAGATAGTCCAATGCGATTTCTTAAAAAACCTTATATTAATACTGCTATATGCTCAGGTGGCTATATAAATTAGAGGAAGTTTCTATATTTATAAGATCTCGAATCAGATCATTATCAGCCTGGACCGAAAACGATGACTTTAATACTTATCAACAAGATTTAATTTAGACTAAAACAACCAATATTATGAAACCTTTAAAAAAATTTTACTGTTCATTTCTTGTAGTTATTTTCCCTTTCCTTTTTATAATATTCCTATTTATACAAAGTTGCAGTCCTGATAAAAAAAAGGATCATATAATTGAAATTGTTACAGAAGTTATGGATTTCCAATCGGTTGATACGATTCCTTCAGGCTGGAATACCTTTAATTACATTAATAAATCTAATGAAACTCATTTCTTTTTGTTGGATAAATATCCTGCCGGAAAGACATTAGAGGATGCAGAAAAGGAAGTAATACCGCCCTTTCAAAATGGAATGGACTTAATTAATGAAGGTAATGACGAAGAAGGGTTTGCCGAATTTAATAAGCTGCCTGCCTGGTTTTTTGAGGTTGTTTTTTCCGGGGGATCCGGATTAGTCTCTCCAAAAAATTCAAGCCTTACAACAATAAAATTAGAGCCCGGTTACTACATCATGGAGTGCTACGTGAAGATGGCCAACGGAACATTCCACAATGCCATGGGAATGACTAAAGCACTAATTGTAACCGAAGAAGATAGTGGACACCTCCCTCCAGAGGCCTCAGTTGAAATGACTATTTCAAGTACTGAAGGAATAATTATCAATGACCCTATTGCCAAGGGGTTACAAATTTTCTCCATTCATTTTAAAGATCAGATTACACATGAAAATTTTGTAGGACATGATTTGAATTTGGTTAAATTGAGTGATGATGCAAATCTTGAAGCTCTGGAAAGCTGGATGAACTGGGCAGACCCAAAAGGTCTTATAACACCAGCTCCTGACGGGGTTTCATTTTTAGGTGGTGTAAATGATATGCCCGAAGGTTCCATAGGATATTTCGAAGTAAAGCTCGAGCCTGGAAATTACGTTTTGATTTCTGAGGTCCCAAATGCATCCTCCAAAAAAATGCTTAAGACTTTTTCAGTGGAAGATTAATTTAATAAATATTCTATTAATTCCGATCATACAGGTATTTATATGAAAACTGAATGTAAGTAACAAACGTGGGTTTGGATTATTCTGTTTCCCATGAACAATTAAGAATATGAAGATATTTGTAAAAGAAATTATAAAACTAGAACTCTTACAATTTAAATTTATGAAAAATATCTTTCGGTTAATCTTATTAAATTTTATGGTCCTGACCATCTCAAATGCTCAGGAAAACACTCCCAGTAAAAAACAATCTGTAGATATTCACTCCCTAATTGAGAACTACGCGCAGGCAAGAGAAAAGAAAGATGTTGCTTTACTGGAAAGTATTTTAACAGCAGACGTGGATCAATTGGTTTCTTCCGGGAAATGGAGAAGGGGTAAAAAGGAATCTATGGAAGGGATGTTGCAAAGTTCAATGAGTAATCCGGGCACAAGGACCCTCAAAATTGAAAAAATTCGACTTTTTAATCCACAGTGCGCATTAGTGGATGCCCGTTATGAAATTAAAAATACCCATGGAACAACAAGAAAGATGTGGAGTAGTTTTGTAGTAGTGTTAAGTGAAAACAAATGGAAAATTAGTGCTATCAGGAATATGTTGCCAGCCGGTCAAAAATAGATTTAATAAATGAAAGCCATTGTTTACACTCAATACGGATCCCCAGATGTTTTACAACTTAAAGAGGTCCAAAAACCTGCACCCAAGGAGAATGAAATCCTGGTACGGGTCAGAGCAACCTCTGTAAATAGGACGGACTGTGCCAACCTGAGGGCAAAACCATTTATTATGCGGTTTGCGATGGGTCTGTTTAAACCAAAAAAGATCATTATGGGGACTGAATTTGCTGGTGATGTCGAGAAGGTGGGTGAAGCGGTAACTACATTTAAAGCCGGAGATAAGGTTTTTGGGTTTGACGATAGTGTTTTAAGTTCATATGCTGAATATCTGGTAATTTCAGTAGACAAAGGTGTTTCCACTATTCCCGAAAACTACACCTATCAGCAGGCAGGAGCAGGTATTGAAGGTGCTCATTACGCCTATAACATTATAAATAAGGTGAATCTAAAAAAAGGCCAAAAAGTAATGGTCAATGGGGCCTCCGGAGGTATTGGTTCCGCCACTGTTCAACTACTCAACTATTTTGGGGCCGAAATCACCGGCGTATGCAATACTAAAAATTTAGAATTGGTGAAATCACTGGGGGCAAAGAAAGTCATTGATTATACCATTGAAGATTTTACAAAAGATCAGGGGAAATACGATTATGTTTTTGATACCGTAGGTAAAAGTACTTTTGGTAAATGTAAGTTGCTATTAAAACCGGGTGGCTCTTATATCTCCTCTGAATTGGGCCCTTGGTCTCAAAATATTTTCTATTCCCTAATTTCGGCCATTTTAGGAAGTCTTCCGGGCCAGGAGGGAAAAACCGTAAAATTCCCCTATCCACCAAATATAAAGCGAAGCGTACTCCTGGTAAAAAAACTGATAGAAGAGGGTAAGTTTAAATCTGTAATAGACAGGTCTTATCCTTTCGAAGAAGTTGCTGAAGCGTTCAGATATGTGGAAAAAGGTCAAAAAACAGGAAATGTTTCAATCATTGTAAGTGAGGATTAAAAATAATAATAGCGATATATGGTGACTTCGTTATCTTTAGATAATAATTTTATACAATTGAAAAATTAATTTCATAATTAATCCAACTATAAATATAGCGCCTATGAAACGTATTACGTCTTTCATTAAAACAACCCTGATTGGCGGATTGTTTTTTGTAATCCCTATTGTTTTAGTACTGTTAATTATAGGTAAGATCCTGGAAATTTTTAGAAAATTAGTTACCCCAATTGCCGATATAATCCCGTTGGAAACCATTGGGGGAATTACCTTATCAGGAATAATTGCGTTGCTTGTATTATTACTGCTCTGCTTTATTGCCGGTTTATTTGCCAATACAAAAAAAGCCAATGATTTAAAAAATTGGATTGAAGCAACTATTCTATCAAATATACCTGGTTATACCCTCTTAAAGGGAATGACCGAGTCTGCGATAGGCGTGGATTCTGAGAATTTAAAGGATGTCGTACTCGTAGATATTGAAGAAGTCTGGCAAATTGGTTTTTTAATGGATGAAATTGATGATGAACTAAGTTCCGTTTATATTCCCGGTGCCCCAAACCCAATGTCTGGTGATGTTTTTTTTGTTAAAAATGAACGCCTTAAAAAATTGGACTTACCCGAACTAAGTGCCATGAAAATTTATAAAAAGATGGGGTTAGATGCCAAACAGATTCTTAAAGGTGAAATTAACCATTCATCATTTTGAGTGAAATATATATGGGAAGAGCGATATGTACTTAAGCCATAATAAATTCGTGTTAGACGTTACTATATTTGTTTTTTTTTATTCTCATGTTGTCATTTATTTCTACTTTTATATCAACTTTATTTTCGGAGATAGATTCTCAGAAATTGTTAGACTAATGCGACTACACTTACGATGTTGTTGAATAATAATCAATTAAGTAAAAAATGACTACCTCTATTTTTGATTCCTTACCCATCTATATTATCTACTTAAGTATTTGTGTTTTGATGCTGATCAGTTTTGAAATTGGTTATCAAATCAGCAGACATTTCAAAAGTTTTAAGGAAGAGGTGGAACCCGCCACTCTGACACCTATGATTGGAGGTCTAATAGGAGTACTGGGGTTCTTGTTGGCTTTTACTTTTTCAATTGCCACCGGACAATTTAACCATCGTAAACAATACGTTCTTGAAGAAGCCAACGCAATTGGAACTGCTTACCTCAGGGCAGACATAATTGATACTATTTACCAAAAAGAAGTAAAGCAATTATTAAAGGAATACGTTGACACCCGTCTCCAGGCCGTTAGTAGTACAAATATCAACAACGAACTCATAAAATCAGTTGAGCTGCATTACCTTTTATGGGGTGAAGTATCTGCGGCGGCTTTAGCTCAACCCAATACGAATACAGCAATGATGATTCAATCTATTAATAACATCATTGATTTGCATGAAAAAAGAGTCACTGCAGGTTTGCGGGATCGGATTCCTATGAGCATATGGTTAACGCTCATGGCCATCTCATTCATGACAATGACAACAATTGGTATTAAAGCAGGTTTTACCAAACCAAGGGGTTTGGTTGCTGTAATTCCAATGATATTGGCATTTGCTGCCCTTACTACACTTATTGTAGATCTTAACAGACCTCAAAAAGGATTATTTAAGGTAGGACAACAATCCATGATTTCCGTTCAAAAGAATATGCAAGAAGGCGTCAAATAAACGTGCAGTATTCATCTCCCTTTTTTTTGAATCTTTTTATATCTCTGGCCTATCCCTTTATGACATAAATCATAGTTTCTTTTTTATAGAGATCCTACCTTTTGAAGCTAATTTTAAATTAAAAACTATGGCAGTAAACAAAAATGACAAAAGTTCCTGGGCTATTGGTGGAACTACGCTAATTGGTTTAGGAATTGGCCTTTTCTTTCTTCAAACCTCCCCTATTTGGTTCGTAGCGTGCTTAATAGCCGGCATTGGTTTTGGTTTAGTACTAACGGCAATTTTGTCTTCCAGAAATAACTAGAATTACTTATGCCTGGTTTTCATACAAATAAAGAACACTAAACGCTAACTCTCCCTTTTAAAGCAAAAGACTTTTAGATGATAAAGTTTTTCAGAAATACAAGGAAACAATTATTTACAGAAAACAAGTTTACAAAATACTTGTTCTATGCCATAGGTGAGATCATTTTGGTGGTCATTGGAATTCTGATAGCCTTACAATTCAATAATTGGAATATTGACAGGATAGAGAGGCAAGAAGAAAAAAAGTTATATCGAAATATTCAACGACAGATTGAAGATGACAGAAAGGAGCTTACACACTTTAAAGCAATTAACAACTATTTCTCAGCTACTTACAAACACGCCAACAAAATAATCAGAGCACAAGATTTTACTAAATCAGATTCACTTGCCCTAATTGCTATGGGATTATCTCAATATTCCGATTTTAATAGTAGTGGTAATATTTATGAGACCTTGGTTAACAGTGGAAACCTAAAGCTCCTTAAAAATGATGAGATAACCAGTTCAATTCAGCAATTGGAGACCACTTACATCAATGTCAACAAACTGGAAACCATACATTGGGACATTATTATGAATGAATTAACCCCATTACTTAAAAGTACCGTGAATTATGATGCTTTTAAAGCCGTAAAGCCCGAAAAACTGTATGAAGTGGAAATGCAAAATTTTTTTGTGGAAAGTATTTATCTGACTTCGGCAAAAGACACTGTTTATAGTAAGGCCTTGCGCGAAATAGATGCGATTATTGAACTAATAAATACAGAGCTGGGTACTGTGAGTGATTAAAAATATTGGTCGGCAGTTTAATCAGGTGTTTATTACATTTCCTAAAATTATCCAATTCAATTTTTAATAATTTCTTTTTTTTTAAAATCCTGTTGTACATTTAGATTTATTAAAACTAATTATATCCATCTATGAATAAAATCCTCATTGCAGTTCTTACTTTGTTTACATGCCTAAATTTAGGATATGCCCAAACCCAGGAAGATCAACTGATATTGTTAAAAAAAGAGGTTCAGGAAAAAGTACAGGGAAGAGCTAAAATGGCCCAGGTTATGGTAGATAAAGTCTTTAGTTTTTCTGAATTAGGCTTTCAGGAAGAACAAACTTCAAAATATATTACAGATATTTTAAAGAAAAACGGATTTGAAATAGAATATGGGATATCTGGTGTACCAACGGCGTGGTGGGCAAAATGGGGATCAGGAAAACCTGTTATTGCCATAGGAAGTGATCTTGATTGTATTCCAAAAGCTTCTCAAAAACCAGGTGTAGCCTATCATGATCCTATTGTAGAAGGTGCTCCGGGACATGGAGAAGGTCATAATTCCGGGACACCCCTAAATGTTGTTGCCGTACTTTCAGTAAAAGAAATAATGGAGCGCGAAAATATTTCCGGAACACTCATCATATGGCCCGGAGTGGCTGAAGAACAATTGGGAACAAAAGCTTATTACACCCGAGATGGTTATTTTGACAATGTCGACCTATGTATATTTACACATGTTTCTAATAACATGAATGTCTCCTACGGCCCTGCACGAGGCACGGGTATGATTTCAGTGGAGTATACTTTTGAAGGAGAATCAGCACATTCTGCGGGAGCTCCCTGGAGGGCCAGAAGTGCAGCCGACGCTGTTGAATTAATGAATATAGGCTGGCAATATAATCGGGAACATCTGCATCCTCTGGGAAGATCTCACTCGGTTATAAACAATGGGGGCGATCAGCCAAACGTGGTCCCTTCACAAGCCTCTATCTGGTATTATTTCAGGGAAATTACCTACCCGAAAATCATGGAGGTTTATGAAAGAGCAAACGATATTGCAAAAGGTGCAGCTATGATGACAAGGACCAAGATGAGTAGTAAAATATTAGGGACAGCATGGCCAAGGCATTTTAATAAACCCATTGCAGATGATATGTATTCCAATATTTTGGAAGTAGGCTTACCTGAGTGGAGTGAAGCCGATCAAATGCTGGCAAAAGCTGTGCAGCGCGAAGTGAACTCGCCAAAAGATACGACCGGACTGGCTGTAAAATTAGATACCATAGGCCTTCCTGTACTAGAACCAGTAAGTGGTGGATCTGATGATATTGGTGATATTTCCTGGAAAATACCCACTGTTACACTAAGATATCCTTCTAACATTCCCGGCTTACAAGGCCATCATTGGTCTAATTCTATTGCTATGGCAACCCCTATTGCACACAAAGGTGTAGTTGCCGGAGCCAAAGTTGAAGCTATGACGCTGCTTGATTTACTTCTAAAACCGGAATTGGTAGAGCAGGCATGGACATATTTTAATGAAGAACAAGCAAGCAAACAAAAGTATGTTCCTATGGTCTCCGAAACAGATGAGCCCGCTATCTATCTTAATAAGGAAATTATGGAATTATATGCACCATTACTTGTTCCATTTTATTATGATGAATCCAAATATGATTCTTACCTGGAACAATTAGGAATTACATATCCAACCTTAAGAAAAGATCAATTGGAACAACAAAAGGAAATGAAGTGAAAATGAGTGTTCTAAAAAGTTTAATGGCATATATCCTGATTTTTATACTCTCAAGCAGTTGTAAGCAAAGTGAAGGAAAACAGGTACCAGAAATAAAGTTACCTCGCATCGCAATAGCCGGCCTGGCCATAGAATCCAGTACATTTTCTCCAGCACTAACCCATGAAGAAGCATTCCATGCCAGGGTTGCAGAAGATGTTTTCTCCTTTTATCCTTTTCTTGCAGAAGATTCAGTTAACCGAAAACGAGCCGAATGGATTCCTACTTTAAGGGCACATGCATTACCTGGTGGGATTGTCACCAGGGAAGCCTATGAATCACTAGTGTCAAAAACCCTCGATATGCTTGAAGAAAATGGCCCATATGATGGTCTCTTTTTTGATATCCATGGGGCAATGAGTGTAGTGGGACTAGAAGATCCGGAAGGAGATTTTATACTTCGTGTTCGAGAAATTGTGGGAAAAGAAACCCTGATTTCTACCTCCATGGATTTACATGGCAACGTTTCCTGGCGTCTGGCTCAAAACTCAGACCTTATAACATGCTATCGTATGGCACCCCATGAGGATGCACTTGAATCTAAAAAACGTGCAGTTGATAACCTCTTAAACAGATTAGAAAACAGGAAAGGGAAACCAAAATATAAAGCCTGGATACCAGTTCCAATATTGTTACCGGGAGAAAAAACCAGTACTAGGATAGAACCGGGAAAAAGCTTGTATGCAATGTTGCCTGATGCTACAAAAAGTAAAGGAGTCATTGATGCTGCCATCTGGATCGGATATGCATGGGCAGACGAAGCCCGTAACCATGCAGTGGTTATGGTAACAGGAGATGATAAAAAAGAAGTAGGTGATGCCGCAGAAAAGCTAGCACGGCATTTTTGGCAGGTCAGGTCAGAGTTTGAATTTGTAGCCCCTACCGCCACTTTATTAGAAAGTCTTGATATGGCCATTGCCAGTGAAAAGAAACCTTTCATGATCAGTGATATGGGAGATAACCCTACGGCTGGAGGGGCTGGAGATGTTAGCTGGACCCTTAAGGAAATATTGGCTCGAAAGGAATTCAAGTCTAATAGCGGACCCTCATTAATATATGCATCAATTCCCGGGCCAGAACTAATTGAAAAGGCCAAAGAATTAAAGGTAGGAGATCCTATAAAAGCCTCGGTGGGTGCCATGGTTGATGATAGATATGCAGGCCCGGTTGAATTAGATGGGGTTATTATGGCCATTGAGCATGGCGATATACATGCAGAAACCGAAGTAGTTGTCAGAGTTGGCAGCGTGGATGTTATTGTAACCAAAAAGCGTAAACCATATCATAAAGAAGCCGATTTTACCCGCTTGGGATTGAATCCGCGGGAATCTGATATAGTTATCGTTAAAATAGGTTATCTGGTACCGGAATTATATAATATGAGGGGCGGCTGGATCATGGCACTTACACCAGGAGGAGTAGATCAGGACCTGGACCGACTGGGATATAAAAATATTCTAAGGCCTATGTATCCTTTAGACAAGGATATGAAAGATCCCGATTTAAAAGCGAGGTTTGTACCACTATCTAATGAATAAAATCTTCAGAAATGGGAGCAACTTTAAAACAAATCAAAGAAAATGCCATAGCCTTTTACAAAATGGCCTATAACGGTAATCCTAAAAAAGCAGTTGAATTATACGTAGGTGCAGAATACATACAACATAACCCGTTGGTTGGGGACGGGACTCAACCCTTTGTTGATTATTTCAATAGGATGGCTAGTGAATATCCCGACAAATCAATTGAATTTGTGCGATCTGTGGCTGAAGGTAATCTGGTAGCTCTTCATACACGTCAAATTTGGCCTGACAGCGAGGAATATGTTACCATGGACTTCTTTAGGTTTGATGCCAATGGAAAAATTGTAGAGCACTGGGATTCCATGCAACAAATCCCAGAGACTTCAGCAAATAACAATACTATGTATTGATAATTAGAACGAAAAAACCAAACTATTTTTCTACCTTTAATAGGAGCATAATTAGTTCAAATACAATGTCTGGTGAATAATCTAAGAAAAATCATATCTGAAAATTTATCAGGTAAAAAAGTTGCTATACTTTTCTTTCTTACCAATCTGGTTTATGCATTTATGCTTTTTGTAACCATTCCAAAAACGGTTGCCTATTCCGGTGGAATGAAATTGTTGGATATGATGCCACAGGGATATGATTTTGAATATGTAAACGAACTTTTCAACAAGTTCGGAGAAGAAGGCCGTGAAGCTTATTTATATAATCAGATTCCCGTTGATATGATATATCCTTTGCTTTTCGGTATAACCTATTCGTTGTTAATTGGTTATTTCCTGAAAAAATTGGATAAATTAAATACACACTTTTTCTATTTATGCCTGATACCCATGATAGCAGGAGTAGCTGACTATTTGGAGAATATTGGAATAATCACCATGCTGTATGATTATCCAGACCTATCAATTACACAAATCAATATAACCAACTTTTTTACGCTAATAAAGAGCCTGTCGACAACTCTATTCTTCCTGATACTGATTACAATTATTATCATAGTTGGAATAAAGCGCTTAAAAGGGAAGTAAATCAGTTAACACCGATTAATAAATAAATTCTAACCCTTTGACAATAATAATTTTAGAAAAATAAATGACCTACATTGATTATTATAAAATTCTGGGTATAAATAAAAAGGCCACGGAAAATGACATAAAAAAAGCATATCGGAAAATGGCCCGAAAATATCATCCCGATCTGAATCCGGACGACAAAGAAGCAGAGCGGAAATTCAAGGAAATTAATGAAGCGAATGAGGTGCTAAGCAACCCTGAAAATCGTAAAAAATATGATAAATACGGGAAGGACTGGAAACATGCCGAAGAGTTTGAAAAAGCACAGCAGCAGCAACATCATAGAGGTAGACGGCAGAGAGGTCCTGGCCAATATTCGGAAGAGGACTTTTCAGATTTCTTTAGCTCTATGTTTGGAGGAGGATCTGCACGAAGTCAAAGAAGAAATGTTCAATTTAGAGGACAGGACTACAATGCGGAACTGCAGCTAGAATTGGAAGATGTCTACAGGACACACAAACGTACTCTTACAGTTAATGGCAAAAATATAAGGTTAACTATTCCTGCGGGTGTAAAAAACGGTCAGGTAATTAAAATTAAAGGGCATGGCGGCGAAGGGATTAATGACGGCCCAAGGGGAGATTTAAATATTAAATTCTCTATCTCTAATCACTCGAAATTTAAACGTGATAAAGACAACCTCTACACCACAATTGATCTGGACTTGTATAAAGCCTTATTGGGAGGAGAAGTAGTTATTGACACTTTTGATGGAAAAGTAAAGCTAAAAGTGAAACCGGAAACAAAGAACCTGACTAAGGTAAAATTAAAAGGCAAAGGTTTTCCGGTTTATAAAAAAGAAGGTCAGTTTGGTGATCTTTACATTACGTATCAGATAAAAACGCCAACCAATCTTTCAGATAAGGAAAAGGAATTAATTAAGGAATTGGCAAAACTAAGATAGATATGGAGCTAAAAGATTTTATACCAATTGTTCAGTTATGTGAACATTATAGTGTGGAAATTTCATTTTTTGATGAGCTCCATGAAGAGGGCTTAATTAGTATCACCACCCTGGAACAAACTTCCTATCTTCATCAGGATAAAATTAGTGATGTGGAAAAAATGATTCGAATCCACCAGGAATTGAATATAAATACTGAGGGTATTGATGCAGTTTTCAATTTGCTGCAAAAAATAGATAGTTTACAAAATGAATTAAATAAGCTGCATAATAGGTTAAGCTTATATGAAAATGATTATTGATAAGTAAAAAATACATCTGATGAAAATTGCCAAAATCCATCTTATTCAACTTTTATCAATTTGCCTGATTATATCATGTAGATCACCTCAAAATTCTGAACAAAAAGTAGTTACGAAATCAAGAACCGTTTCAGTTGCTTACAAGGCACCTGTTTTTGAGTCCGATGATCGTGTGGAAAAGATAAAGAGCATTTCTGCAGAAATTCAGAAACTGATAGAGGAGCATTCTAAAGAGCGTAAAATTCCTGGGGTGGCTTACGGCATTGTTGTGGATAATAATCTGGTAGTTTCCTCAGCCACTGGGCTGCTCGATATTTCGAAGGAACTTCCGGCAACTACCGGGTCTGCATTTCGTATAGCATCCATGAGTAAAAGTTTTACAGCTATGGCGATAGTGAAACTCAGGGATGAAGGGAAATTATCTCTTAGCGATCCGGTCGCTGATTATATCCCTGAAATGTCAGGTCTGGAATACCTTACATCCGACTCTCCCATTATAGATATTGAAAACCTGATGACCATGACCGCCGGTTTTCCTGAGGATAACCCGTGGGGTGACCGCCAATTGGATGAGCCTGATCAAATGCTTATAAAACTTCTTAATGAAGGTATTGCATTTTCTAACCCACCCTCCTATACATTTGAATACAGTAATACCGGATATGCCTTGTTGGGTAATATAATCAGTCGCGTTTCCGGAATGCCCTATCAACAATATATCAAAGAGCATATTTTACTTCCTCTTGGAATGAAGCATACCTATTGGGAATATGATAAAATTCCTAAGGAACAATTGGCAATAGGTTACCGATGGGAAGATGATCAATGGAAATTGGAACCCATGCTTCATGACGGATCTTATGGTGCCATGGGAGGATTAATAACTTCTATAGAAGACTTTAGTAAATATGTTAGTTTTCACCTTTCTGCCTGGCCGCCCAGGAGTGATGAAGATAAGGGACCTTTAAAACGCAGTTCGCTGAGGGAGATGCATACGCCTCAATTCTCCGGATTAAATACCCGAGCCACGGATTTTAATGAGAAACCATGTGCAACTGTATCCGGATACGGATACGGATTAGGGATCCATACCAATTGTGAAGGCCTGAAGTTGGTCAGGCATGGAGGTGCTTTACCGGGTTTTGGAAGTAATTATGTTTTCTATCCTGATTATGGAATTGGTATAATGGCTTTCGGTAACCTTACCTATACGGCTCCATGGCCGCTTAAAAAAATAGAAAAATTACTATTTGAGACCTTGGAATTAGAACCCCGTAAACTTCCTATATCAGATATTCTAAGGGAGCGCCAACAACAGGTTATACAATTAATTAAAGAATGGGGTCCTGAATTGGAAAAGGAGCTTCTGGCCGAGAATTTTTTCATGGATAAATCACGTGCGCACAGAATGGCCGAAGCAAAGGAAATTTTTGAAAAGGCTGGTAAGCTTAATAAATCGAACAAAATTCATCCGTACAATCAACTCCGGGGTAGCTTTGACATTGAAACAGAGAATGGAGTTATTAATGTATATTTTACCTTAACCCCTGAAAAAGAGGCAAGATTACAGCAACTTAATTTATCATTTGAATCAAAAGAAATTCAAAATGAGTAAAGAGCGTGTTAACGCTCTTTACTTTATTGGAAATGTAGAAAATTCATCTAATACTTAATGAACTACTTCCTCTAAACTTACCTGTAAATTTTGTTTTACTAAAAATTCCTCAACTATTTGTTCAAGGCTGGGTTCACCAATAGATTGAAGGTTATAAAAAACTCTGGTACTTGGTTTTCTAATGTTAATAATTCTGCTTAAATCTATGGGCGTGCCAATAACAACGGCATCGCAATCGCAGCTATTTATAGTAACTTCCAAATCCCTCAGTTGGTCATCACCATACCCCATGGCTGGTAATAATTTACCAATTTTCGGATAAGTCTCAAAGGTATCCTTTAATTGCCCTACAAGGTATGGCCTGGGATCCACGATCTCAGAAGCTCCAAATTTTTCTGCAGCCAGTGTACCCGCTCCAAGTTTCATTCCCCCATGCGTTAATGTTGGCCCATCTTCTACCACAAGTACTTTTTTATTTCTTATAACCGAAGGATCAGCAACACTAATTGGAGATGCAGCATCAACTACAACAGCATCAGGAACCATTTTGTTGATCACTTTTCTCAGCTTGTCAATGTCTTTGGGATGCGCACTATCTATCTTGTTAATGATAACGGCGTCTGCCATTTTCAAAGTTACTTCTCCCGGATAATACTTCGTTCCATGTCCTGCTCTGTGGGGATCAGTAACCGTCAAATGTAAATCAGGTACATAGAAAGGAAAATCATTGTTTCCACCATCCCATACAATGATATCACAACCATCAGGATCATTTTCTGCCGCCCTTACTATATCTTCATAATCCACACCGGCGTAAATGACATTTCCTCTAACAATATGGGGTTCATATTCCTCCATTTCCTCAATCGTACAGTCGTATTTTTTCAAGTCATCGAGTTCTGCATAGCGTTGTACTCGTTGCGCCTCAAGATCTCCATAGGGCATTGGGTGCCGTATTGCGACTACTTTGAGTCCATTTTCAATAAGTATCTCAATTAATCGCCTGGCAGTTTGACTTTTTCCGCAACCGGTTCTGGTAGCACCAACACTAATCATTGGCTTAGTACTTTTAATTGAGGTTTCTTTTCTGCCTAAAAGAACAAAATTAGCGCCAGCAGTATTGACCAGGGCACTTTTGTGCATCAGATTGTTATATGAAATATCCGAATATGAAAATACAACATCATCGATCTTCAAATCCACAATTAGTTCTTTAAGGTCTTTTTCGTCATAAATTGGAATGCCATCGGCATATAATTTCCCTGCAAGGGAGGCAGGGTATTTACGGTTTAAGATATTAGGAATCTGGGCAGCAGTAAAAGCTACTACCTCAAAATTTTCATTATTCCTGTAAACTGTGTTGAAGTTGTGGAAATCACGGCCAGCAGCGCCCATGATCAAAATCCTTTTTTTTATCATGTTGCTTTATTTTTATATTGTTTTAATCCTTCTAAAGTATTCTAAGATTTATGAATAACAAATGATAAAAGTCATATTCAACTCCCTTTTATGAAGGCATTTTCAAACACAATATAAATAGAGCAATTACCCATTAGATGTTTGCAGAATAAAATATATTGCTATCGGTAATGAAGAAACAAGAAGATAACTCTTTAACACTACCTGCCAAGTGGTCCTATGTTGTATTTAAGGGAATTTATTTATCTTGAAAATTATAAGGATTTTTATATGACCAATTTAATATGGTCTGAGGCATTAATTCTCGCAAAAAAATCACATCTGATTAAATCAAATTATTTTTCATGAGCAGGATTCATTTATTTGAACTGGAAGATCAAAGTTGGTTCCCCGTTTTCTTAAGAAATTACGGAACAGACTTTCTGCAATTCTTATCAAATAAAACCAAAATGTATAAGCCAGTTATTCCCATAATTGAAAAAGGGATTAAACATAGTAAGGAGAATCGTATCATCGATCTTGGATCGGGAGGAGGGGGTGGATTGCTGTGGTTAAACTCTGAACTTAAAAAGAATCATCCGGATTTAAAAATACATTTGACAGATTATTATCCAAACATCCCGGCTTTCGAATACACTCAACAACAGTCAGATAATTTCGAGTATTCTACAAAATCAGTTGATGCCAGAGAAGTTCCAAAAGAGTTAAAGGGATTCAGAACCATGTTTTTATCCTTACATCATTTTAAACCAATAGATGCCCATCAGATTTTACAGAACGCCGTAGACTCCAGATCATCTATTGGGGTCTTCGAAGCTCAGGAGCGAAGTATACCTAGTTTACTGGCGATGTTTTTTTCACCCATAACGGTCCTATTTACTACTCCTTTTATCCGGCCTTTTAAAATTGGCAGGATACTCTTTACTTACTTAATCCCTATTGTCCCCCTCTTTGTATGGTGGGACGGGTTAGTTTCCTCTCTACGCACGTATTCAGTTAAGGAAATGCAAGAGCTCGTAGAACAACTAGAAAACAAGGACAGTTTTGATTGGGAGATAAATAGGATAAAATCGGGTCCCGGAATTATTCTTTATCTTCTTGGAACAGCAAAGGGATAATTCACAACTAATGTGCAGTAGCCTCGCTTTTTCTCGAAAAAACAGTAAATTACCTCTTGAATTCTAAATGTATTTAGATGAAAAACATTGACAGAAGAAATTTTATTAAGAAGACCTCTTTATCGGCAGCAGGTTTGGCTGCGGCAACTACTTTACCGTTTACCGGTTACGGACAAGATACTCGTGCTACAAGTGCAATGTATATGGGTGGATTTGCCGCTCCCAAGTTGGAGACCGTTCGGGTCGCGGTAATAGGAGTAGGCGCCAGAGGACCAGCTCATTTACAATTCGCTGCCTCCCTGCCAGGGACCGAAATAGTTGCTATATGTGACTTGTACGAAGATCTTGCTACTAAATGGGCTACCGTGGTTACTGAAATGGGAAATGGCCAAAGGCATCAAAACATCGCCACGTATTACGGCGATAAGGACAAATGGAAATTGATGCTGAAAGAAGTAAAACCAGATATGGTTTTTATAGCCACAAATTGGGCCAATCATGCCCCAATGGCCATTGAAGCAATGAATAAGGGAGCACATGCCTTTGTTGAAGTCCCCCTGGCTATTAGCATTGATGAGCTATGGAAGATTGTAGACACCTCAGAAAAGACACGGAAGCACTGCATGATGATGGAAAATGTAAATTATGGCCGCGACGAGTTACTATTTTTAAATATGTGTAGATTAGGACTCGTTGGTGAGCTATTGCACGGGGAGGCTGCTTATATTCATGATTTAAGGACACAGATGGATGAGGTTGATCGCGGAACCGGTTCCTGGCGTACTTACCATTATGCAAAAAGAAACGGGAACCTCTACCCTACTCATGGTCTTGGGCCGGTAGCTCAATATATGAATCTGGGTCGTGGGGAGGACACTTTTAAAAGTCTAGTCTCCTATTCCTCTCCGGCTCTTGGTCGAGGCATATATGCCAAAGAAAATTATCCTCCGGAACATCAATGGAATCAATTGGATTACAAAGGAGGTGATATGAACACCTCAATTATTAAGACAAGTCTCGGGCGAACACTTATGGTACAATGGGATGAAACAAGTCCCCGGCCTTATTCAAGACTTAATTTGATACAAGGTACAAAAGGAATCTTGGCTGGTTTCCCCACCCGGGTAGCTTTAGAAGGAGGTATTGAAGGTATTACCGAAAATCATCATCAATGGGCTCAAGGAGAGCAACTTGCAGCGATTTATGAAAAATATGATCATCCTTTATACAAACGCTTATCCTCAACTACCAGTGAAAGTGGCCATGGTGGCATGGATGGAATGATGGTCTATCGGATTATTGAATGTCTTAGAAATGGCTTGCCCCTTGATCAAAATGTTTATGAAGGTTGTTTCTGGAGTGCAGTTTCTCCTTTAAGTGAACTCTCAGTTGCTAATGAGGGCGCTCCGCAGTACTTCCCCGATTTTACCCGGGGTAATTGGAAAGAAACGAAGCCTTTGGATATCATATTATAATTTTGTGGTCTTTGATACATTTCTGTAAATAATTCGTCGCATTAAGAGATACGTATTATCAACTAGTTATGAATAAGCAAATAAATTCAATAATTAGACAATTACATGAAGTTCATCATGGTCTGATTTGGGCAGGTCCTTCTTATAAAAAAAAGTTAGTTAAAGTAGACGAAAATAAGCTATTTGTACGTCCTCTTTCCTCTGTTCACAGTATTGCCGAAATTATGGCGCATATTATTTCATGGAGGAAGGATGCTATCATAAAATTAAAGACCGGTAGAGGTGAACTTACAGATGCCCATCCGGATAATTGGAGGTCAAATGACGAATTAAAGGCTATTGGCTGGGATAAGATCCAGGAAGAGGATAATAGCACGCTCCGGGAATTATTGGAGCTAATACAAGATAAGGCTGATAGCTTTTTAGATGAATTGTACTATGATCCTGAATTTGAGGGTAACCATCCTTATTCTTTTGTACTTGAAGGAATGTTACACCACGACATCTACCATTTAGGACAAATAGGGCTTGTGATAAAATTGCTAAAGGAATGAAGCGTCCCGTAAAACTTATAACGGAAACTCCCAGATTAATACTCAGAGAGTTCGCACTTGATGATGCCAAAAGTATGTGGGAATTAAATTCAGATCCGGAAGTTATAAAATATACTGGCGATCCTCCATTTGCCAGTGTCGAAAAGGCGAAGGAATTTCTTCTTAATTACAAGGATTATGAGAAAAACGGATTTGGCAGATGGGCAGTCATTACAAAAGCCTCCAATTCCTTTATTGGTTGGTGTGGACTAAAGCTCAACGAACAAAATTTGGTCGATCTCGGATTTCGCTTTTTTAGGAAAGAATGGAATAAAGGCTATGCCACTGAAGCTGCACATGCGTGTCTTGAATATGGCTTTTTAGAGCTAGATTTAAAAGAGATTATTGGCAGGGTTGCCAGACAAAATAAAGCCTCCATAAAAGTTTTGGAAAAACTTTCGATGGATTACTGGAAAAATGATAGCTGCAAGGGTATTGAAGACTCTTTGTACTACAGGATAACAAAGGAACAGTACCTTCAAAAGGTAATAAAAAGTAACTGAATGGACATGGATTCGAAATCTGACTATATTAAAATAAATAGGGCCTCCTGGAACAGAAAGACAGATACTCACATGGAGTCTGATTTTTATGATATGAAAGGTTTCCTCGATGGGAAAACATCACTTAAAAGCATTGAATTAAATCTTCTGGGGGATATAAAAGGTCAAAATATATTGCATTTGCAATGTCATTTTGGTCAGGATACACTGTCTTTAGGAAGGCTTGGAGCCAGGGTCACCGGGGTTGATCTTTCAGATAAGGCTATTGAAAGAGCAGGAGAATTGGCATCGAAAACAAAAATAGACGCCAAATTTATTTGCTGTGATCTTTATGATCTGCCCAATCATTTAAAGGAGGAATTTGATATTATTTATACATCCTATGGCACCATTGGTTGGTTGCCTGATATTAACAAATGGGGGCAAGTTATCTCTCATTTTTTGAGACCTGGCGGCAAACTTGTTTTCGTAGAGTTTCATCCGGTAGTCTGGATGTTTGATAATGAATTTAGTAAAGTGGAATATAACTATTTCAATTCCGGGCCAATTGTGGAAACTGAAACAGGAACCTATGCAAACAGGGATGCTAATCTTACGCTTGAATACGTAATGTGGAATCACAGCATAGGTGAAGTAATGAATAGTCTTATAAACAATGGCCTTGAAGTGATATCCCTAGAGGAATATGATTATTCCCCGTACAACTGTTTTAATTTTACGGTAGAACCCGAACCTGGAAAGTATCGAATTAAACACCTTGGGAATAAACTTCCAATGGTATATAGTATAGAAGCTAGAAAAAAGAACTCAGTTTCTAAAAGTTAAACATTAATAACCCATGAGAAAATACCTCTATTTGATTCTGACCCTTTCGATCATATCCTGTACCACTAAGCCAGAGTTATCCGACCGCAGTGGTATTTATAGCGGCCTCTTTGAAAAAGGAAATTTTGCAGACTCCATTGTTATTGAACTCGAACAGGATTCCATTCAATGGAAGGCTTATTTTACCAGCCTTGAACAAAATGCCAACAGAATTCCATTTAGGGAGCTTGAAGTAAAAGAAGATTCAATTAATTTTAAATTACAAAGCGATTTTTATACCTATTCGTTTAAAAATAAATGGGCGAATAATAATTCTGAACTACAGGGTTCCCTTACGGTAGATACCATGAAAATCCCATACACCTTCTATAAAGTTAGGGGCAAAATACAATCCCCAACTTCGGAGGAGGTAAGCTTTGAAACTAATGATCTGAAATTGAATGGCACTATTTACCATCCATCCATAGACACCAAAAAAGCCATGATTATTGTCACTTCCTCTGGCAATTCAGACAGGAGTGCTTCCAGAGCGGAAGCCCAGCTTTTTGCAAAACGAGGTACTACTACATTTATTTATGACAAACGGGGGACAGGGATTTCTGAAGGTAATTGGTCACAGGCCAGTATAGAAGAACTTGTGTCAGATGATATTAATGCAATTAAGTGGTTTTCTCAAAAGACAAACATCCCTATTAGCCATATTGGTATTAAAGGCAGCAGCCAGGGAGCTAGCAAGATCCCATATATTTTGAATGAATTAAAAGAACTCAAATATGGCATTGCCGTGAGCTGCCCTGGCTCTACCTTATTGGAAAGTGATCTTAATTACTGGAAGAACAGAAATAAGGAGAAACTTGGCGAGGATATCGAAGCAGCAACCAATTTAGAGCGTATGGTTTTTGAAACTATTGCAGGTGAAATTTCCAAAGAAACCCTTCAGAAAGAGATCGTCGCCAATAAATCTCAGGAGTGGTTTGATACAGTATGGGTTCCCAACCTTGATGAAATAGAAATAGATAAAAAATTGAAATATACTCCTCTACCCTATTTTGAAAAAATTAAGCAACCGGTACTCATTGTTCAGGGTAGTTTGGATGAAATTATACCTACGGACAGTTACGAAATCATCTCCGAAGCCCTTGAGAAAGCTCAAAATAAAAAATATGAAATAATAGTATTAAAAGGTGCTTCACACTCCATGTATGATGTTGGACAGAGTGATTTTCCTTATTGGTCCAAGTTACATCCTCAATACTTAACAACTTTGGAAAATTGGGTCCAAAATCTATCTGATTCCAACTAAGTCTTCAGAAGTTCGGTTATTAAACACACATTTGATTACAAAAATTCATTTCTCAAATTTCGTAAGACCAAAATCCACCTTATATTTAACCATTATACTTTTATTGAATTTCCCTCCATTAATATAAATTTATATCTAACTAAAATTCTTCGTACATGACTATGCATATTAAAAATCAACTCTTCCTGGCCATACTGCTATCCATAGGACTTTCTCAGATTAATGCTCAAAATATCGTTGATACGAGGTTAATGAAAAGTCCGGCAATAAGTGAAAATAATATCGCTTTTATTTATGCCGAGGACCTTTGGATAGCTAATAAAAATGGTTCTAATCCTAGACGCCTAACAATTGATGAGGGTGTAGAATCGAACCCTGTTTTTTCACCAGACGGTTCTTTAATCGCCTTCAGTGCAGAATATGACGGTAATATAGACGTATTTGTTGTTTCCGCGCAAGGAGGAGTTCCTAAAAGATTAACATGGCATCCGGGCTGGGATCAGGTCAGGGATTTTACACCTGATGGTAAAAGTGTGCTTTTCATCTCTCGCAGATCTACCTATACAAACCGACATGCCAAGCTTTATACCGTAGCAATTGAAGGTGGCCAGCCCATGGAACTTCCTATTCCTACTGCATTTAGCGCATCCTATTCAGAAGACGGAAAATACATTGCTTATACCCCTTTATATGAAGTTTTTAACCAGTGGAAAAATTACAGAGGAGGTACGCAGTCGCGAATATGGATCTACAATATAGAAACCTATGAGGTTACCGAAATTAGCAAACCCTCATCTGGTGGCAATGACACCAATCCGCAATGGATAGGTAATAAAGTATTTTTTAGAAGTGACCGCAACGGGGAATTTAATTTATATGCCTATGATTTGGATACCAAGGGGGTTACCCAACTCACAAATTATGACGATTTTCCTGTGATAAGTCTGAATACCAATAACAATGATTTAATTTACGAGCAAGCCGGATATTTACATTTATTTGATTCCAATTCTTTATCCAGCACAAAAATTACCATCCCAATCGCCACAGATCTGCTGGAACTTCGACCACGTTATGTCTCTGGAGACAGCTATGTCAGAAGTGCAGGTATTTCACCTTCCGGGGCCAGGGCAGTATTTGATTTCAGGGGTGAAGTAGTTACCGTACCTGCTGAAAAAGGCGATGTGGAAAACATTAGCCAAACTCCCGGGGTTCATGAGAAATACCCGCAATGGTCGCCCGACGGCAAACAAATAGCCTATTTTTCTGATGCTTCGGGTGAATACAGCCTGCATCTTAAAACATTAGAAAATGGGGCGATAAAAAAGTTTCCTATTTCCCGTTCTGGCTTTTACGCCTATTTACATTGGTCACCGGACAGTAAGAAATTGTGCTTCGTGGATAATGGACGTAATTTATTTATGGTCAATACATCCAGTGGAAAGATCACTAAAATTGGAACAGATAAACTTTATTTTCCAGGGGTTTTCAGGGAACTTTTTGGATCCTGGTCTCATGATTCAAAATGGGTGTCATACACGATTATTACAGAAACAAATTTTGAAAGAGCCTACGTATATTCCCTGGATCAAAATCTATCCTTCGAACTTTCCGATGGACTTTCTAACGTTAGCGAACCCATATTTGATCCAAGCGGTAAATATATTTATATGCTTGCTTCCACAGATGCCGGTCCGGTTGTGAATTGGTTTGATCAGTCTAATCAGGACATGGAAATGACAAATTCCATCTATTTGGTAACATTACAAAAAGAACTTATATCCCCTTTGGCTAAAGAAAATGATGAAGAAAATGACGAGGACGATGAAAAAACTAAAAAGGATTCCACAGATAAGGATGAAAAGAAGGAGAATAAAACGGCTCCTCCATTGAGAATTGATTGGGGGCAAATTTCAAATCGAATTATTGACCTTCCTATTTCACCGGGAATGTATTCTGGTTTAAGTTGTTCGGAAGAGGGGAAATTATTTTATTTATCACGCAAGCCGCATAGCAGTTACAGCGATCCGCAGTCTCTTAGAATGTATGATCTAAAAGAGCGGGAAGACGAGGAAGTTATGCCGGCAAATTGGTACACAATTGCTGCTGCGGGGAAAAAAATGTTATACCTGAAAGGGAAGACATGGGGAATCACAGAGGTGGGTAAAAAACCAGAAAATGGTAAAATAAATATAGGCGCCATCCAGGTGAAAATAGATCCCCGACAAGAGTGGTCTAATATATTTGATGAAACCTGGCGTGTGAACAGGGACTATTTCTATGACCCCGGAATGCATGGTTTGGATTGGAATGCCATGAAAGAAAAATATAAAAGTTTTCTACCTGATGTCACATGCAGAAGTGATCTCTACAGAGTTATGCAATGGATGTGTAGTGAAATTGCTGTTGGGCATCATAGATTTGGTAGTCGGGGCGATCGAATGAATAACCCGGATAAAGTAGGCGGAGGACTGCTTGGAGCAGATTATGAAGTGGTTAACAACCGATATCGCTTTGCTAAGATATATGGAGGTCTAAACTGGACACCAGAGCTTCGTTCACCGTTGACGGAACCTGGGGTAAACATTGTTGTGGGGGAATATTTAATAGCAGTGAATGGAAATGAGGTTACTACAGATCAAAATCTATATAGTTTCTTTGAAAACACTGAAAATAAAATAGTGGAGCTTACAGTTTCAGCCTCAGCAAACGGGTCTGGTTCACGAAAAGTGAAGATAGTTCCTATAGAAAGTGAGCGTTCCCTTAGAAACAGGGATTGGGTTGAAGGAAATATTAAAAAAGTAGACAAAGCTACGAACGGACAGGTAGCATATGTTTATGTTCCCAATACGGCAGGGGCGGGACATGAATATTTTAAACGCTACTTCTTCCCACAGGCTAATAAAAAGGCTATAATTGTTGATGAGCGACATAATGGTGGCGGGCAATTGGCAGATTACTATATAGATATGCTAAAGAAACCCTATCAGGCCTCCTGGAATTTCAGATATGGTAACGATCTCAAAGCTCCCAGTGCTTCTATACAAGGTCCTAAGGTTATGATTATTGATGAAACAGCAGGCTCAGGTGGAGATTATCTCCCCTGGATGTTTAGAAAATTTAAACTGGGAACCATAATTGGAAAAACTACCTGGGGCGGGCTAGTAGGCGTTTTAGGATACCCGGAATTCATAGATGGTGGATCGGTTACTGCACCTAATGTCGCCTTTTGGAATGAAGATGGTTACCGGGTGGAAAATGAAGGTGTTGCGCCGGATATTGAAATAGAACAATTGCCCAAGGCAGTTATTTCTGGAGGGGATCCTCAATTGGAAAAAGCCATTGAAGTTGTGCTGGAGCAGCTCAAAAGTAATCCCCCTGTAACTCCCAAGCGACCGGAGTATCCTGTTCGGGTTAGAAAATCTAACTGATAAATCTATTAATGTGCGATGTTCAACAAAATTCATCGCACATTTTTTTTGACTCAGATTTATTGTTCAGCATTTTACTGCTATATTTATTAAATCTATCAGCTGAGTGTTAACCACGGACTTCTGATTGGCAAATAATATGATTTCAGCACTAGGAAAAATTTTCACGGATCTCTTTATTAAATATATGCCCAGTGCCTATGTTTTTGCATTGCTCCTCACCCTGGTCACTGGATTTGCTGCTCTTTTATGGACAGATGCCTCACTCATGGGTGTTCTGGAGGGTTGGTATGGAGGGTTTTGGTCCTTGTTAGCCTTTGGGATGCAGATTATCCTTGTCATTGTAACAGCAGCTAGTATAGCCCAATCAGAAACGGTTGAAAAAGGGATAAATTGGATAACGCGTTACATAAAGACTCCGGGTCAGGTCTATTTGTTTGTACTTGTTTCTGGTGCCTTGATGGCTTTGATCAGTTTTGGAATGGTCGTAATTGTGGCAATTTTAGCCAGAGAATTGGCCGCAAGAGTAAAAGGGTTAAACTATCCTTTTCTAATAGCCTGCGTATATTTTAGTATGGGCAGTTGGGTTGCCGGGGCTTCCAGTTCAATAGCGCTATTATTAAATACCGAAAATAATTTTTTAATTGAAGCGGGAATTCTTTCCGAATTGATACCAACTTCTTTTACATTGGGATCATCACTGAACATTATAATGATCCTGCTCTTTGTTGTGGTAGGTCCGCTGTTATTTCTTATTTTAATTCCTAAAGACAACAAGAAAAAGGAACTATCTGATCTCCTGGTTCTCGATAATCTGCCAAAAGAATCTTCCGTAAAAGAGGAGGCGGATTCCTATAAACTTCCTTTTCGTGCTATCTCAGATCTTCTTAATAATAGTGCCCTTTTACAAATTGCCATTGCAATTTTTGGTTTCATTTATATCGGTCACTATTTTTATCTTAATGGGTTTAATCTGAACTTCAATATTATCATATTTATATTTCTGATCCTGGGCCTATTTCTGCATAAAACGCCATTGCGTTATAGTATCTCCATGAAACGTTCAAGCAGTAATATCTCAGGAATACTTTTTCAATATCCATTTTATGCGGGTATCATGGGTATAATGCTTTCAACCGGTTTGGGCGCAAAAATTGCTGATCTTCAGGTATCCATTGCCACCCTGACCAATTATCCATTTTTGGCCTATGTTTCCGGTGGTTTGGTGAATTTTGCCATTCCTTCGGCAGGTGGAGAGTTTGCTGTAATAGGCCCCGGTATTATTAACGTAATAAAAGAACTTGGTACAGGGTTGAGTGAAACGGAAGTTACCTCCATGATTGCAAGAGCTTCTATGGCAATTGCCTATGGAGAAAGTCTGAGTAATGCCCTTCAACCTTTCTATTTATTAATAATTTTTCCTGTAATGGCAAGTGGAACTAAATTACAGGCCAGAGATGTTATGGGGTATTTTGTAATTCCATTTATTCTGTTTTTTATCATTCAGTCGGCATTACTAGTTTGGATGCCCTTATAAAGTTGGAGTACAAACCTGCATGTTATCTCTTCTAATATTGGTAAATTCAGAAATTATCCTAAATCCACGATAAATCAATTATTGAACAAAATTTCTTAAATTTAATTCATCCTCATGATAAAAATTGAGATATGTGTTACGATATCAAGGCAAGTCTGGAAGCTCAATTAAAACGGGCCAGGCATTACGGGAACGAGCAGGCCATTGAGGAGATTATAGAAAAACTTGCGCCCTTATCAGACCTGCCACTTTATCATATATCGGGCTTTAATCACCCAAAATTATTTATTTATCCCGATCGTTCACCATATGAACCAACTCTTGCAACCTGGGGCCTAGTGCCGTTTTGGGTAAAAGATAAGTCACAATTAAAAAAACTGTGGAACAATACACTTAACGCAAGAGGGGAAACTATTTTTGAGAAGCCCTCCTTCCGAAATTCAGCCAAAAATAAAAGATGTATTATTTATGTTGACGGTTTTTATGAACATCATCATTATGCCGGTAAAACCTATCCATTTTATGTGAGCAGGAAGGATAATGAACCTTTGCCACTGGCCGGGCTCTGGAGCGAATGGGTGGATACAGAGACCGGGGAATTGATCAATACCTTTTCTATTGTGACAACGGCGGGCAATTCTATGATGTCAAAGATCCATAATAATCCAAAAGCAGCAGGACCTCGAATGCCTTTAATTTTGCCGGATGAACTGGCAGACAAATGGCTGGAGCATATTGAGGACGATTTGGATAAAAAAACCATTCAGGAATTAATTCAATCCTATCCGGAAGATGAACTAAAAGCTCACACAGTAGGCCGGTTAAGGGGAAAAGAATATCCGGGTAATGTAGAGGATATCACTAAAGAAGTGGCTTATGAGGAACTGGAATTTTAAAGTCCTTCCATGTAATAAATTGCAGATTGCAAAAAATTTAGTTTTTAACCTAATAGGAATCGCTTCAATAGTTCTTGTTTATGCCTGTAATGGCGCAAATAATGAACCTTCTAAAATTACAATTGCGGCTGCGGCCAATACGCAATACGCTTTAGAGCCAATTATGGAAAAATTCACTGAAAAGACCGGTATTGGCTGTGAATTGGTCATAGGTGCTTCAGGCAAGCATACAGCTCAAATTATGGAAGGTGCCCCTTTTGATATTTTTGTCTCGGCTGATATGAAATACCCTTCGGACCTTTATAAAAAAGGTTTAACTACCGCTCCTCCTGAAATCTACGCTTATGGAAAATTAGTGCTCTGGACAATGGTTGACGGACTGCCGATATCAATAGAAAACTTAAATGATTCTACAATTAAACATATTGCACTCGCTAGTCCTAAAACAGCTCCCTATGGACAGGCCGCTCTGGAAGTACTAAAAAAACAAGAACTACTAAATAGTCTTGAGAATAAATTGGTATACGGGGAAAGTGTTGCCCAAACCAATCAATTTATATATTCGAAATCGGCTGAAATCGGATTTACGGCCCAATCGGTGGTCCTTTCACAGGAAATGAAGGGCAAGGGCAATTGGGCTTTAATAGATGATTCCAGTTATACTCCAATTTCACAGGGGGTAGTGGTAATAAATCAACCAGAAAGAAATAATGTACAGGCTTATAAATTTTATAAATTTCTTTTCTCCAAAGAGGCAAAGATTATATTAAAAGATTTCGGATATTCGGTAGATGAATAGTTTAAAAGGTCATATTAAAGAAGTGCAGGTAAACGGCAGTTTGTCGCTTGTAACTGTAGAGCTTCCTGATCAAATACTGTTTAAGGCCATCATCATAGAAACTCCGGAAACGGCTTCTTATTTAACAGTGGGCCATTTAGTAAAGGTTTTATTTAAGGAAACAGAAGTTATTATCGGCAAGGACCTAAAGCATTTAATAAGCCTTCAAAATCAGGTTAAAGGGGTAGTTAAGCGTATTGAACGTGGTTTATTGTTAAGCAGTATCCAGATCAACACGCCGGCGGGTGAAATAAGTTCTTTAATTACTACCAACGCTGTGGATCAGCTTGGTTTAAAAGAAGAATTAACCGTATGTGCTATGGTTAAAACTAATGAAATTATGCTCTCTGAATGATGAATTGGGATCCACTCTTTATTACCTTAAAACTGGCTGTTGTTACTACGGTAATTTTATTGGTTATTTCAATACCAATGGCATATTGGTTGGTAAACACGAAGTCAAGATCTAAACCTTTTATAGAAACTCTTGTTAGCATGCCTTTGGTTTTGCCTCCCACGGTTCTGGGATTTTATTTCCTTGTAGCCTTCAGCCCGGGAAACGCATTTGGGAATTGGATAAATGAATGGCTGGGCCTAAAACTGGTATTCTCATTTGGCGGACTTGTCCTTGCTTCCATAATCTATAGCCTGCCTTTTATGGTTCACCCCATTCAATCGGGCCTTAGTATCCTGCCTCATTCACTTACGGAAGCTTCCCAGGTAATGGGAAAATCAAAATGGACCACATTGTTCAAAGTACTCCTTCCAAATTGTAAAGCTTCCTTATTAACCGGAATTGTGCTTGCTTTCGCGCATACAGTAGGTGAATTTGGAGTTGTACTGATGATAGGCGGTAGTATTCCCGGTAAAACCAAAGTCGCATCCATTGCCATTTACGAGGAAGTAGAAGCGATGAACTATGCTGCGGCTAATTTCTATGCCACGGTATTATTTATCATTACCTTTTGTATCCTGCTTACGGTCTATTTAATAAACGGAGGGTATCTAAAGCGCTTTTGGAAATGATTAAAATTGATATTCATAAAAGTTTAAGTGCCTCTGACGGACAAATGAACCTTCGCATAAAATGTGAAATTGAAAAAGGGGAATTGGTTACTCTTTACGGCGAATCTGGTGCCGGAAAAACCTCTACTTTAAGAATCCTTGCCGGCTTATTAAAGCCCGATAAGGGTGAAATAACAATAGACAACACCAGATGGGTTGATACCAAAACTAAAACCTTTTTATCTCCCCAAAATAGAAATATAGGATATGTTTTTCAGGATTATGCCCTATTTCCAAATATGACTGTGTTACAAAATTTGGAGTTTGCATCCAATAAAGGACAGAATAAAAAAGTGATTACAGATCTTATAGATATGATGGAACTTGGTGATCTGCAAAATAGAAAACCACAAACACTTTCAGGAGGGCAGCAACAAAGGGTGGCACTGGCGAGAGCTCTGGTTCGGAAACCCGATATTCTTCTATTAGACGAGCCACTAGCCGCTCTGGATTATAAAATTCGTTTAAAACTCCAGGATTACATCACAAGAATTCATAATGAATATGGTCTGACCACTTTATTGGTAAGTCATGATCTAGGCGAGATTATGAAACTATCTGATCGGGTTTTTGTACTTGAACAGGGGAAAATTACCAGGAAAGGTATTCCAAATGAGATCTTTTCAAACAAAAAAATCAGCGGTAAATTTAAATTTATTGGGGAAGTATTGAAGATAGAACCTCAGGATGTTGTCGTTATTGTATCAGTGCTTATTCAAAACAATGTGGTTAAGGTAATCGCTGATAAATCTGAAATACAATCCCTGAAGCTTGGTGACAAAGTAATGGTTGCTTCTAAAGCCTTTAATCCAATTCTTTATAAAATTGAATAATATGAATTCTGAGAGTAAACCGGCATTGCTTCTTATAGATATTCAGAAAGGATTAGATGATATTGACTACTACGGCGGTCATAGAAATAATCTTCAAGCTGAATCAAATGCAAGAAAAGTCCTGGACTTCTGGAGAAATCATAAGCTTCCCATTTTTCATATTAAACATAATTCCACCAACCCGAATTCCCCACTTGTTAAGGGTCAGACAGGGAACTATTTTAAGGATATTGTTAAACCATTGGCGAATGAAACAATTATAGAGAAAGAGGTGAACAGTGCTTTTATGGGCACAGATTTAAAACAACAATTGGATGAACTGGAAATAAATGAATTGATAATTGCTGGTCTTACCACAGATCATTGCATATCGAGTAGCGCAAGAATGGCTGGAAATTTGGGATATAAAACATATGTTGTCTCAGACGCCACAGCTACTTTTGATAAGGTCGGTGCAAATGGTATAAAATATGAAGCAGAATTAATTCATGAAGTTGCTTTGGCCAGTTTACATAATGAATTTGCTACCGTAATAGAAAGCAATGATCTTTTGAAAAGTATCAAAAAGACGCTATAGATTTAGCAGTATTTATTCCCTGCTACCATATGTGATTATAAAACTATCTGCTCGAATCAAAATTATCTCAAAATCCTAATAAAAGTAACTGGTTCCTATCAAAAATGGGATACGAAATCTTAAAAAAAAGCGTTAACCTATCATATGAAAATAAGAACCTTACTTCTGGTGCTATTCATTGGATCAGGGACAATTTGGGCCCAGGATTGGCAGACAGATTTCAACGATGCCAAAGAATTGGCCAATTCTGGAGATAAACCCATAATTTTGGTATTTCAGGGCTCTGATTGGTGCGCACCTTGCATAAAACTTGATCGGCAGATATGGAGCTCTGAAGAATTCAAAAATTATTCTGCAGACCATTTTGTTTTGTTGCTGGCAGATTTCCCACGTAAAAAACAAAATATGCTCCCAGTTGAGCAGCAGAAAAAGAATGAGCAACTGGCGGACACTTATAATAGTAACGGATACTTTCCATTGGTTGTTGTCCTGGACAAAGATGGCAAGATGTTGGGGCAAACTGGTTATAAGAAAATATCGGTTAAAGAATATATCAATCTGTTAGAATCTTTTTCCGGGTAAATGGTAAAACAAATTAGCACCCTTTTAATTATTCTTTTAATTGCTGGTCCCTTATCGGCTCAGCAATCCTTTAATCGAAGCCTAAAATTAATGGGCAGTGGTTTTCAAATTACAGTGGTCGTAAAAGATTCAACGGAGGCCAATAGAGTTATAGACCTTGCAATTAGGGAGATTTCCAGAATTGAAAAACTCATTTCTTCCTGGGACCCGAATTCCGAGACCTCTGCAATTAACATGAATGCCGGAATTAAGGCTGTTGAAGTAAGTGCAGAATTATACAGCTTAATTGACAGGGCTAAAGGTCTTTCAGGTTTAACTGATGGCGCTTTTGATATAAGCTATGCGTCTATGGACAAAATCTGGAAATTTGACGGTAGCATGAAGAAAATGCCTTCAAACGACGAAATTAAGTCATCCGTTTCTAAGGTGGGATTCCAAAAAATAATTCTGGATTCCAGTAATAAATCGGTTTTCCTTAAAGATAAAGGAATGAAAATTGGATTTGGAGCCATAGGGAAAGGATATGCAGCAGACCAGGCGAAAGCCTTATTACTCAAAAACAATGTACAGGCAGGTATTATTAATGCTTCTGGAGATATGAATACATGGGGCAGACAACCCAATGGTAATGAATGGACCGTAGCTATTACAAATCCACTAAATAAAACCAAAGTAGCTGCCATTTTGCCAATTTCGAATGGTGCAGTGGTAACTTCAGGTAATTATGAAAAATTTGTGCAATTTAATGATATTAGATACTCGCATATTATCGACCCGCGAACAGGTTATCCCGCAACCGGTATTTTGAGTGTAACCGTATTTGCTCCAAAAGCAGAATTGGCAGATGCCCTTGCAACATCTGTGTTTGTAATGGGCATTGAAACAGGATTAAACAGAATTAATCAATTACCGAAAGTTGAATGCGTAATTATTGATGAAAAAGGGAAGGTGTTTACTTCCGATAATATAGAAATAGACAGGATATGATTAAAAAAATTGTTTTAGTAGCATGTATCCCTATAGCTTTTAGTAGCTGTGTTGCAGTAAAGGGATATGAAAAAGTAAATATCAATGATCCTGATATGGAGCTATCAGAAAAATTGTGCGACAGAAACATTACAATTTTTCATTCCTATCGCGAAGCAGCGGTTGGTGCAAATGGGGGTAAAACAGGTGGTGGTTGTGGATGTAATTAATTTGAGGATGAGAATAATTCAGTTTTCTCCTTTTTTAGAAAAATTATGACAAACTATAAGCTCCTTCTTTTTATTTCTCTCTTCATGGTCTTTGGTATTTGCCATGCTCAGAATACAGGACAAAATGAAGGGGATTATAAAAAAAGGGTTTTGGAAACCGCTGAGATAGACATTTTAGCTAGTTACTATTCCCAGGATGGCAATAATGCTGCAGTAACAGGTGGACTTGGTACCGAAGAATTAACAGATATTACCGGAACTTTGGTAATTGCAATTCCCTTAAGTGATGATGACGTTCTAACGGTGGATGCAGGAATATCGGCATATACTTCCGCCTCATCCAGTAATATTAATCCATTTGATAAAGGTTTTGCAGATCCCTTTGTTGCTTCCTCTGGCGCTTCTCGGGATGATACCTGGTACAATCTTACTGGAATTTACAGCCATAGTTCAGATGACAGAAATTCTATATGGAGCGGAAAACTTTCATTTTCAACGGAGTATGATTACACCTCACTGGGTTTTGGAGGTAGTTATACCAGGTTGTTTAATGAGAAAAATACAGAACTTGGATTTAGTGCAAATGTATTTCTTGATAAATGGAAGGCTATTTATCCCTATGAACTTCGACCCTTTGCCCCGGGCGGAAGGGGATTGAATGATTTTTTATTTTTAGAAAATACCATTACAGGAAACCCCGATTACAACCCGTCTTTTACTGTTTTAACGGATGAGAATCGCAATTCCTATTCTTTTGGCGTTGGTTTGTCGCAAATCCTTTCCAAAAACATACAAGGAGCTTTTTTAGCCGATTTTGTGCTACAGCAAGGTTTGCTTTCCACACCTTTTCAACGGGTTTATTTTAGTGATGTTGCAGATTCTTTTATTGATAATTTCCATCTGGCAGATGATATTGAACGCTTGCCAGATTCCAGATTTAAAGTTGCACTAGGAGGCCGGCTTAACTTTTTTATCAATGAATACCTTGTAGTGCGTTCATATTATAGATATTATTTTGATGATTGGGGGATAAATTCCAACACGCTAAGTATTGAACTCCCCGTAAAAATTGCGGAAAAATTTACTTTATATCCTTCATATCGCTTTTACAACCAAAAGGCCGCGGATTATTTTGCCCCATATAACGAACATCTTTCCACTTCGCAATTCTATACCTCAGATTATGATTTGTCTGATTATAATGCAAATCAATATGGTTTCGGCATTAATTATACCAACATAATTATGAAACAACACAAATTGAAAGTAGGATTGAAAAGTATTGATTTGAAGTATAATTATTACAAAAGAAATACTGGTTTAAGCGCAGGAATAATTACTGCGGGTTTTAAATTTGTAGTTGATTAAAACGATCCTGTTATTAACTAATGTACTATATCAGGACAACCAAATATATAAGAAACAAAAAACGAGCTTTAAGCTCGTTTTTAAATTTGTATGAAGTGGCTCCTTATTTGGCCACATTTACCGAACGTGTTTCGCGTATTACTGTAACTTTTACCTGACCAGGATAGGTCATATCTGTCTGAATTTTCTGAGAGATTTCAAAAGAAAGCTGTGCCGCTTTCTCATCACTTACTTTTTCACTTTCAACAATAACCCTCAATTCCCTACCGGCCTGAATGGCGTAGGCTTTTTGAACACCTCCAAATGCAAAGGCGATATCTTCCAGATCTTTTAGTCTTTGAATATAGGAGTCCAGTACCTGTCGTCTTGCTCCAGGACGAGCACCACTAATAGCATCACATACTTGTACAATAGGTGATATTAAGGTTTTCATTTCTATTTCATCGTGGTGGGCTCCAATGGCATTACAGACATCAGGTTTTTCTCCAAATTTCTCAGCCCATTGCATCCCTAAAATTGCATGAGGTGTTTCCACTTCTGCTTCGGTATTTGGTACTTTACCAATATCGTGCAATAAACCTGCCCGCTTCGCTATTTTTGGATTCAACCCTAATTCTGCGGACATTACCCCACAAAGTTTTGCCACCTCCCTCGAGTGCTGTAATAAGTTCTGTCCGTAAGAAGATCTATATTTCATCCTTCCTACAGCTTTAATTAATTCCGGATGCAATCCATGAATGCCCAAATCAATAACAGTGCGTTTTCCAACCTCAACAATTTCTTGTTCTATTTGCTTTTCAGTTTTTCGTACAATCTCCTCAATCCTGGCCGGATGAATTCTTCCATCTGTAACCAGCTTATGCAGAGACAATCGGGCCACTTCTCTTCTAACTGAATCAAAACAGGAAAGTATGATGGCCTCAGGGGTATCGTCAACAATAATTTCTACTCCTGTTGCAGCTTCCAGAGCCCGGATATTGCGTCCTTCCCTTCCAATAATACGACCTTTAACATCGTCAGATTCAAGGTTGAATACGGACACACAGTTTTCAACAGCTTCTTCGGTACCAATGCGCTGTATTGTGTTTATAACTATTTTCTTGGCTTCCTGCTGAGCTGTAAGCTTAGCATCCTCCATTGTGGTCTGCAAATAAGCCATAGCATCTGTTTTGGCCGTTTCCTTTAAAGATTCAAGGAGCTGGCTTTTTGCATCTTCCGCGGATAAACCGGAGATAACCTCTAACTGCTGAACCTGACTTTTATGAAGTTTTTCAAGTTCAGAATGCTTTTTATCGTAAAGTTCAGATTTGTGCTCGAAATCTTTAAGTTTTATTTCAAGCCGTTCATTTAGCTTTCTATTCTTAGCCAGTTCTCCGCTAATCTGCGATTCTTTATCCCGTGTTCGTTTTTCAGATTCAGCTATCTTTTTGTCTTTGTTTATGATTACTTTCTCGTGTTCTGCTTTCAATTCTAAAAACTTCTCCTTAGCCTGAAAAATTTTGTCTTTTTTAATATTCTCGCCTTCACTATTAGCGGTTTTTAAGATAGAATTCGCCTCTTTTTTCGCATTTGCAACGGTCTTTGATGCCTTACCTTTCTCTAAGACTTTTGCAACAATTAATCCTATTACCAAACCAACTATAGCTGCTATTGCAATCGTTGTAATATCCATAACCTATTTTAATAATTAATACTTTCCTGTCCCTAGTTAAAGTATGAATGCAGCGCTTAAAAAGATGCGCGCCATCACTTAGTAATTTGACTTTAAAACTATTATTGCTAATCCCCAAGGGGTAAAAAACAAATCGAGATCAGGCCTCAAAATGATTCAAAACCAATTTTAAATAAAAAAACCCACATTGGTGAAGTTCTGTACAAACTCCTATAAACAGGTTTAGGGCTAACAAATTGATCAAGGATCCTTTACAAGAAGGCTTGCTTTTACAACTTAAACTCACCCTTTTCAAACAAATTAGTGTTGAGTTCGTCAAAAATTAAATACCAATGTGGGCAGTAACTTTGTATTATGTTAAAGAACTTATTTTATACTAAGCTTAGAGTTTACCAGCTGATCCAACGCCCTTAAACGTTCTGTAACTTCTTTGGTATCCTCTGTATTATCTATGCCTCTTTGTTCAATCTTAGAGGCAAACTGTAAGGCACACATGGCCAATACATCTTGTTTGTCTCTAACGGCATAATTTTGCTCAAATTTCTTTGCAAGCTGTTCTATATTCTTTGCAGCCTTTCTTAGTCCTTCTTCCTGACTTGGGTCAATGGTCAAAGGATATACCCTATCTGCGATAGAGAGCTTTATTTTCAGCTTCTCTCCCATATTTCTTAGTAACACTACTCAGCAAGTTGAGCTATACAATAATCCAACTCTCTAACTAATGTATTTATTTTGAGCTTTGCTTCAGTTTTATTATTATCACTGCCCAGCATTGAATTTGCAAGCTTGAGAGAATTATATCTTTCTTCCCATTCCAAAATGGTATTCCTTATTGTCTCATCCTCATTTTTAAGAGTAACAATTTCCTGCTCCAACCTTACTTTAGACTGATTTAGCAATTCTATTTTGTGTAGGAGCTTGCTAATTTTATTTTCTAAGGAATCAACGATTTCAACCAATTCGCTCATATGCAAATTACAATACGTTTTACACAAAGTTAACACACCTCAAACAACTTAGCAATTGTTTTTGCAATTATTCCAGAAGTAAGACTCTAAATCCAATGATTAATACTATTCCACAAATTGAAATAAATATTAAAGAAAATTATGGTTGTTAACAGACCTTTTTTCCAAGTTTAACTCGTATTAATTAAATTCGCGTCAACTTAGCAGCTATGAGAATACCTATTTTAAGCCTCCTTCTTCTTTCCGTTCTTACTGGTTTGGGTCAGGAAAAGTACCCTCTAAACACTTTCAGGCCTCCTTTGGATATACCCTTAGTGCTAGCTGGTACGTTTGGTGAATTAAGATCAAATCATTTTCATTCTGGTATCGACATTAAAACTCAACAGCGACAGGGATTGCCCGTCTATGCGATAGGAAATGGTACGGTAACAAGAATAAAAGTAGGCCTATGGGGCTATGGAAAAGTGATATATATTGCCCATCCCAACGGATATACTTCGGTATATGGACATCTTCAAAAGTTTTCGCCGGAAATAGAATCTTTTATTAAAAAAATTCAATATGAGAAAAAATCATATGAAGTTGAGGTATTTCCTGATTATGGCGACCTTAAGGTCTTAAAAGACCAGGTTATTGCTTACAGCGGCAACACCGGAGGGTCATCCGGACCACACTTGCATTTTGAAATAAGAAGTAGTATTTCCGAAAAACCCACTAACCCGCTGCTTTATGGTTTAGATGTGCGGGATGCTACCAATCCAACTCTGGTTAGTTTATTTGCTTATCCTTTGTCTGTAAACGCTCAGGTAAATAGAAGTAGTAAAAAGATTCAAATCAAATTCAATAAGCAAAAGGATGGATCTTATCTGGCAGATAAGGTGTACGCCTCCGGAACAATTGGTTTTGGAATAAACACCTATGACCGGCAGGATCTCGCGGCCAATAGGAATGGAATCTATTCTGTACAACAATTAGTGAATGGAAAAATTTACACTGATTTTAATTTTGAATCGTTCTCATTTAAAGAAACCCGATTTATCAACACTCTGATAGATTATGACCATTTTGGGAAATATAACCAGCGCATACAACGCTGCTTTATTGCACCGGGCAATCGACTTGAGATATATAAACAAATATATAATGAAGGTAAAATTGCAGTAGGAGAAGGACTTTATTACAAGGTGGAAATCCTTATAAAGGATCTGCATGATAATCTTGTAAAACTAGTTATTCCTGTTGAAGGAAAAAGACAGCAGCCGCTTGTGATTGAGGATGAATTGAAGACAGATTATTTTATTGTCGCCAAGCAACCTAATAATTATGACCTGGATGCAGCAAAAGTCTATTTTCCGGCGAATACCTTTTATTATAATTTTTATATGGACCTCCAAAAAGGTAAGGATACAGTTTTGATTCACAATAATAGAATCCCGGCACACAAAAACTTTACAATAACTTTTGATGTAAACAAATACTCGACACAGGAGCGAAAAAAATTGTTTATAGCCCGTCTCGATAAAAAAAAGAAGGCTAATTACATGACCACTTTTAAAAGAGGGACAACCTTTACAACCAGAACCAGAAGCCTTGGGACTTATACCCTCGCTCAGGATACAATTCAACCAAAAATACGTCCTAAGAACTTTAAGGAAAAGCAATGGTTGAATAACTACCGTTATCTCAGCCTTAAGGTCTCTGATGACTTAAGTGGCATTGACACTTATTCTGCCACATTAAATGGTGAATGGATATTAATGGAATACGAACCCAAAACAAAAACACTTACCTATAATTTTGACGATAAAATTCTAAATCAAACGCAATGTGAACTTAAAGTAATCGTTACAGATAACGTAGGGAATTCAAATACCTTTACCAGTAGTTTTTACAGAAAATAAACTTTTGAAGTGTTCTAAACTCTTATTCCTTCTTACTCTTTTGGGTTCGCTTACTTTGGTAAGCGGGCAAAAGGCATCAATCACGGGGGTAGTTCTGGGAGTTAATGATGAACCTTTATCCAATGTAAACATAACTACCAAGGGTCATGGTACCTTTACGGATTCAACCGGATTTTATTTACTGGAAGTAATTCCCGACAAGGAAATAATGATAATTTTTACTCATTTAGGCCATAAAAATGTAATCCTGGAGAACTTAATCCTCACTACTAATGAGACTTTTGAATTCAACCCGGTAATGAAAACTGATGTAATTCAGGTAGATGGTGTTGAAGTTACGGCAACCGGAGAAAAAAGCGCTGAAGGTATAACAACCATTTCCGCTAAACTCGTACGAAAAATTCCTGGAGCCAATGCAGGTGTAGAAAATGTATTGAAATTACTACCGGGAGTTTCTTCCAATAATGAACTAAGTACGCAGTATTTTGTAAGAGGTGGGAATTATGACGAAAACCTGGTTTATATCAATGACATTGAGGTTTACCGCCCGTTTCTAGTGCGTTCCGGTCAGCAAGAAGGATTAAGCTTTGTAAATAGCGATATGGTTCAAAATCTGGAATTCTCTGCTGGAGGTTTTCAGGCTCATTATGGGGATAGGCTCTCCTCTGTCTTGGATATTACTTATAAAAATCCAACAGAATTCGGGTTGAATATAGAAGCTAGTTTTCTTGGAGCAGGAATTACACTGGAAACTTTATCTAAAAATAAAAATTTTACCAGTGTAACCGGCCTCCGATACAGGAACAATAGTCTTCTGGTAAATAGCCAGCAGACCAATACAAATTATACTCCAGCTTTTGCAGATTTACAAACTTATCTTACTTACCATTTTTCCAGAAAATTTAGCCTTAACTTTTTAGGAAATCTTTCAGTTAATGATTATAAAAATGTGCCTCTTTCCAGACAGACCAACTTTGGAACAATTAGCGATCCAAAGGCTCTTGTTGTGTTTTATCAAGGAGAAGAAGATAATAATTATAAAACCAGCCTTGGGGCACTAAAAGCGGATTATTACGTAAATGACAATGTTTCACTAAGTTTTATAACTTCTGTTTACCATACGACGGAAGAAGAGTATTCCGATGTCATTTCACAATATGAATTAGGAGAGGTTGATACAGATCTAGGCAGCAATAATCTTGGTGAGGTAACCTCCACACGGGGATTAGGTACTCAGTTTCAAAGAGCAAGAAATGATCTTGATGCACTCATAGTGAATGTGGCGCACAAAGGCAAACTGAGTAAAAACGAGAAATCCTGGGAATGGGGGATCAAATATACCCATGAGGACTTTAGAGATCAAATTCGTGAATCCGAATTTTTGGACTCTTTAGGCTATTCTGTGAGGCCTCCAACTGATGAGTTTATAAACAACCAACCGCAAGAACCTTTTAACGCAGCAATAGTACCTTACACATCTGTTTCTGCCTTGAATTTTGTAAAAACGAATCGTTTATCCGCATATCTTCAATATAGCCGAAGAGCACTGTGGAATAGCAGTAATATTTACTATAACTTAGGGTTCAGGACCCAATATTGGACGGTTAGCGGAGAAGGGTTTTCCAGTAATTCTCAGATCATTTTCAGCCCAAGAGGACAGTTTGCAATCAAACCCTCATGGAAGGTCGATATGTTATTTAGAATTGCCGCAGGGGTTTATCAACAACCCCCGTTTTATCGCGAATTAAGAGATCCCACAGGAACTATTCAACCGGATGTAAAAGCTCAAAAGTCAATACATTTTGTACTTGGCAACGAATATAGCTTTGAACTCTGGAACCGGCCTTTTAAACTGCTAAGCGAGTTGTATTATAAGAATTTGACTAATGTAAATCCATACACTCTTGATGATGTCAGAATACGTTACGCCGCGGCAAATAATGCGAAAGCATATGCTTATGGATTTGATATGAGAATGAATGGCGCATTTGTTCCGGGAACAGAATCCTGGGTAAGCCTGGGTTTCCTTAAAACAGAAGAAAATATTGATAATAGAGGGTATATTTCAAGGCCAACAGATCAAAGGTTTCAAATAGGCATATTGTGGCAGGATTATATCCCTACAATACCCAGTTTAAGGATGTACTTGAATCTTGTTTACAACACCGGAGTACCCGGAGGTTCGCCAAGTTATGCCGATCCTTATAATTTTCAGAATAGATTAAGAGATTATAAACGTGCAGATCTGGGTATTTCCTATATTTTTGTAGGATTAAATAAACAATACCCAAAAGGTCACTGGTTACATAGCTTTGAAGAATTAAATGTTGGTTTTGAGATTTACAACTTATTTAATAATCAAAATTCCATAACCAACACATGGGTAAGAGATGTGGATAGTAAACTTGAGTTTGCGGTTCCCAATTATATGACATCCCGTGTGTTCAACCTGAAATTAAGTATGCGTTTTTAGTTAATTTAAAATGAAAAAATTACTTTTTATTGCCCTTCTTGCCTGCGGTTCTTTGATCAATGCTCAAAAAAATGTATACGAAAGCAGTAAATTTGATGTCCTAAGTAAGGATCATCATGTGCTGGCCATTATTCCGTTTATTACCCATCTTGCTTTAGAGGAAAATATTACCAAAGAGGAATCAAATATCTTAGCAGAAAATGAAGGCTATGCGGTACAGGATGCCCTGGAGACCTATTTTGGCCTCGGAAAGAAAAAGAAGAAATTCACAGTTGATTTTCAAAATATTAAAAACACCAATGCCATACTCGCCCAAAATAACATTACTTATAAAAATATAGATACTTATACAATTAAAGAACTTTCTGAAATTCTGGACGTGGATGCTATAGTAAGTGGGAATTTGGATTTAAATATCCTGCTCTCAAAAGGAATTCCGGCTGAGTTTAGCTTTATGGACTATTTCCTTGGTGATTCTAATTACGGTAGAATCGGCATAAAAATAAGTGATGGAAAAACGGGGAAATTACTGTGGAAGTACGAGAATGAAATCAATAAAAAATCAGGCAAAAATACGGCCGACCTGATTGACAAAATGATGAAAAAGCTGGTGCGCAAATTTCCATATGACAAGGAAAGGTTAAGAGTGAATAAAAATCCTAAGTCTGACTAAACTCCTTTAAAACCTCAATTACGTAATCTACTTCTTCACTGGTGTTATATTTTGAAAACGAAAACCTGACAGAAGGCTTTTGCAGTTCTTCATCAGACAAAATTTCTGCCAGTACATGTGAACCGCCACTGGCGCCGGATTGACAGGCACTGCCCTCCGAACAAGCAATCCCTTTAAGATCCATATGAAACAAAAGCATTTGCGATTTCTCTTTACTAAAAGGCAGGCAAACATTCACCAAAGTATAGGTGCTCCTTTCCAAATTTCCCGAATATCCGTTAAATTTAACCTCAGGTATAACTACTTTGATCTTTTTAATAAAATATTCTTTAAGACCGGTGATATATTGTTTTTCCTTTTCCAGATTATCATAGGCAGCAACGAACGCCTCTTTTAACCCGACAATATTGTGTAGTGGCTCAGTTCCTGCCCGGTAACCGCGTTCTTGTGAACCGCCTAGTATCAGAGGTTCTAAATTGGTATTTTTTCTTATAAAAGCAAATCCAACCCCTTTGGGTCCATGAAATTTATGTGCTGAAGCCACCATAAAATCAATTGGTGTGTGCTGTAAATCCCAATTGAAATGACCTATAGATTGCACTGTGTCTGAATGGAGAAACGCATCATTAGCCTTGCATAGTACCGCTATCTCTTGAAGATCCAAAATATTCCCAATTTCATTGTTTACATGCATTAAGCTAACTAATTTTTTTGAATCATCTGCCAATAATAGCTGTTTCAAATGCTGTATGTCTGGGTTGCCAAAACTATCAAGGTTAATGAATTCAATATGGATGCCAAACTCCTTTTGTAAGGCTTCTGCAGTATGCAATACGGCATGATGCTCTATTTTTGAAGTAATAATGGTTTGTACTCCCATGTCCTTGACTGCACTCCTTAATATCATGTTATCTGCTTCGGTACCGCCGGATGTGAAAATAATCTCAGAAGTTTGTGCGTTCAAATATTTGGCAATTGTTTTGCGCGCTTGCTCAATTTCTGTTTTGGCGCTTCTTCCAAATCCGTGAATAGAAGAAGGATTACCATAAGAGTTGACCAGGGCATCCTGCATTTTTGCAATTACCTCTTCCCTAACGGGGGTTGTAGCGGCATTATCAAAATAGATCTTTTGCATGAACAAGCTTTAGATTGAGAAACAAAACCAAAAATAATCGAAATAAACTTAAACTCTTCATAAAATCAAGTCAAGTCACTAGGATATTAGCCTTAAATTCATTTAAATTTGAGGCATGAAAAGAGTATTTTTAATTTTTATTTTCTGCTTTTTCAGCTCATGTGATGATGGTGATTTAATAATTGAAACGATAGATTTTAATGATGTCAGTATCACATTTTGTGAATCTACTACAACTATTAACAGCACACTCTTCTTTAAACTCAATACAGCCGAAGCTTTAGTTCTCGAATTGCAAAGTGGCATCCTTAAAAATGAAGTTTCTGCAGACACTATTAAGAGTGCAATTCCGGGGCAATCTCAGTTAATATACCGGACTTTTTCCGATAATATCTCTAAAAATTATTTTTGCGATGCAGTGCCACCAGTTACACCTACGGTTGTTGAGGAGTACGAAGGTGAAGGGGGAGAGGTATTTATTACAACTGTGCAAAGTGAAAGCGATACTACCATTTATGAGCACAAAATTGAATTAAGTGGTATTTCACTGGTAAATGAGGAAGGTCTTCGAATAACTGACCTGAGAATTAATGATTTTGGCACCATAACCACCAAAGAATAACCTATTCAGGAATTCTGATAAATATAGACTTCAGTAGCACCTAAGCCATATTTTTGATAATCTGCATCATAGTATTTTACATTTTCGTACCGTTTAAATAAATAATTCAATTCTTCTTTAAGAACCCCTGCTCCCACTCCATGAATGAACACCACTTTTTGTATTCTCTTGCGAATGGCAAATTCAAGCTGTCTTTTAGCTGTTTCCATTTGAATATTCAGCATATCATAATTGGTCATCCCCTTTGAAGAAGGAACAAGTTGATGTATATGGAGATCAACCTCCATTTTTGCAATATTACGCTCTTTTACAGCAACTTTCCGGATTTTCCGTTTACCGCCCTGCTCCTTGTCTGCCTTCACCTGTGAAGCTTCAAATTTGCTTACTCTTATGGGGTTCATGCCTTCTGTATGCATCAATTCAGATGCAGTGAAATCCATATCAAAACCCTCCTGCGTCCGTATCGTTATAAAATCATCTGAAATAGTTATAACTATCCCGGTAATGTTATCGTCTATGACCTCAACCTTTTCACCTTCTTTAAAATTTCTCATTGTCCATTCTCATTATTGTGTTCATCGGTTTTAGTCCAAACTTTCGAAGATTTATAAATTCCATACATCAGTAAAATTATTCCTATACTCATGGCGTACTCCTTCTTAAGCAATTGATCTCCCGTAGCCATAATAATTGCACCTGCTATAATTAGCAAAAAATAAATGATTCGATTTGTTTTCATTCCTCAAAAATAATAGTATTTTTCAGTTCATTTATCTGCCATAATGAAAATCGCTTCATCCATATTGCTTTTTATAAATGAAGATTATATGCTTCCGTGTATGAATAAGCAGCTTTTGGGTATAGAATGTACGGGATGTGGTATTCAAAGAGCCGCTGTTTTACTCTTTCACGGAGAATTTATTGAGGCTTTTAAAATGTATCCCGCAATATACCCTCTAATACTACTTTTGGGTTTTCTGTTGTTGGATAATTTAATGACAATAAAATATGCAAATAAGATTAGTATCTTCTTAATGATAGCCAGTGTAGCAACAATATTGACCAACTTTATTTTAAAATTTTTCTAATCAAACCAATATTTCATGGAACAACAAAAATTACCTAATGTAACCATAGCCATTGTACTTTCAATTCTTTCCTATTTATGTTGCTGTTTTGGCGGCCTTCCGGCGGCTATTCTTGCTGGTATTGCCTTTCTTCTAGTGTATAAGGATGAAAATAAGTATAAAGAAAATCCAGAATTGTATTCTAATTACAGTCAGCTGAAAACAGCTAAAATTTTAGCAATTATTGGAATGGTTTTAGGAATAATTTATTTTGTCTATGTCGTATATTCAATTTCTGCCATTGGTGGCTGGGAGGCCTATATGGAGCAGGTAAATGAAATGAGAGAACAATGGGAGCAATAAGTCTCTTCTAAAAATATATAAAATGAATCAACAACCTTTACCCGGTGCGAGTAATGCCTTAACAATGGGCATAATTTCTATCATAGGAGCCATTACTTGTTGTGGCCCTTTTGCAATTATATTTAGTATTATAGGTTTAAGTAGTGCCAAAAAAGCCGAGGAACTTTACCAGAATCATCCTGAAAATTATTCTGGATATGAAAGTGTAAGAACTGGTCGGATTTTGTCTTATGTTGGCATGGCCCTTGCCTTGATATATCTTGTGTTTGGGATCCTTTATTTTGGAGTTATAGCTGCTTTTATTACCAGCGGAAACTTTTAAGAAAATTATTTGAAATATTAGAGTTTAAAAAAGCCCTCAATTTGAGGGTTTTTTCATTAGTTTAAGGAACGGTGTTTTGAACCTAATTGGCTACCTCGCTCATAAATTTTAGGCGGTATAGTCGCAATTCTTCATCTTCATATTCGCCATCAAATTCTTTTTGTGCCTCTTCAATATTGTCTGATTCAGCCTCAATAAAATAATCATGAATTTCTTCTTGTTGATCCTCATCCAGTATCTCATCTATCCAATAGCCTAAATTCAATTTAGTACCACTAAAAACTATTTGTTCCATTTCCTTTACTAAATCGGGCAATTCAAGTCCTTTTGCGGAGGCAATATCATCCAGAGGCAACTTTCTGTCGATATTCTGAATAATATATAACTTAAGAGCCGAATTAGCCCCTGTACTTTTTACGATCAGATCATCAGGGCGAATTATTTCATTCTCCTCAACATAGGTGCTAATAAGTAATACAAAGGGCTTACCATATTTTTTTGCCTTTCCCTCACCTACGCCATGAATATTTAACATTTCCTCCATGGAAATAGGGTATTTTAGAGCCATATCATCAAGGGAGGGATCCTGGAAGATGACAAAAGGAGGGATATCCAATTTTTTAGCTTCACTTTTCCTCAGGTCTTTGAGTAAACGTAATAATTTTTCATCCGTGGCCCCTCCGGCGCTTTTAGCGGCAGTAACAATGGCTTCATCATTTTCTTTGTTATATACATGATCCTTCGTCATCATAAAAGATGTAGGATTCTCAAAAAAAGAAGATCCCGTCCTGGTAATATGTAATATACCGTATTGTTCAATTTCTTTTTTTAGTAATCCGGCAACCAGTACTTGCCTGATTAGTGCCATCCAATAACCTTTGTCCTTGTTAGATCCACTACCAAAAAAAGGTTTTTCATCGGTTTTGTGTGAAGAAATTAGTGCATTAGTAGAACCTATAAGTGCCAGGACAATTTCCTTGGCCTTAAACTTTTCTTTAGTGCCTTGTACAACCTCAATTAACTTTATTACATTTTCTTTCGCTTCTTCCTTTTCCTTAGGATTTCTTGCATTATCATCCATATCTGCACCTTCTCCATTCACCTCATCAAATTCTTCCCCAAAATAATGAAGAATGAACTTTCTTCTAGACATAGATGTTTCCGCATATGCAACAATTTCCTGTAGAAGGGCATTCCCAATTTCCTGTTCAGCTACTGGTTTACCTGACATGAATTTTTCTAACTTTTCCACATCCTTATAAGAGTAAAATGCCAGGCAGTGACCTTCACCTCCATCCCTGCCTGCACGACCGGTTTCCTGATAATAACTTTCAATACTTTTGGGAATGTCATGATGAATGACATATCGCACATCTGGTTTGTCTATGCCCATTCCAAATGCAATAGTTGCGATGACGACATCCACATCTTCCATAAGAAACATGTCCTGATACCTGGAACGCGTCTTAGCATCAAATCCTGCATGATAAGGCACAGCACTCACCCCGTTAACTTGCAATACCTGGGCTAGTTCCTCAACTCTTTTCCTGCTTAAACAATAAATTATTCCCGACTTGCCGCTATTTTTCTTTACAAAACGAATAATATCTGCATCTACATTTTTTGTCTTAGGCCTTACTTCGTAGAACAAATTGGGTCTGTTAAAAGATGCTTTGAAAACCTTCGCGTCTGTAATGACAAGGTTCTTAATGATATCTTCCTGGACTTTTGGGGTGGCCGTAGCAGTTAAACCAACTATCGGGATATGATCGCCCAGCCTGTTAATTATAGCCCTTAAATTTCTGTATTCCGGTCTGAAATCGTGCCCCCATTCAGAAATACAATGGGCCTCGTCAACAGCTACAAATGAAAGGGGTACAGATTGCAAAAATTCCACATACTCCTCCTTTGTAAGGGATTCTGGTGCTACATAGAGCAATTTTGTTATACCATCTGAAATATCTTGTTTTACTTCCTTTACCTGAGTCTTGGTTAATGAAGAGTTCAGAACATGAGCAACTCCGTGATGTGAGGAAACAGCTCGGATGGCATCAACCTGATTTTTCATTAGAGCTATTAAAGGCGATACCACAATAGCGGTCCCCTCTTTTATAAGTGCCGGAAGTTGATAACAAAGTGATTTTCCACCTCCTGTAGGCATAATTACAAAGGTGTTTTTGTTTTGAATGACGTTTGTTATGACATCTTCCTGTAGTCCTTTAAATTTGGAAAACCCAAAATATTTCTTTAGCGCAGCATGTAGTTCAATTTCATTCAAAATCAGTGCAAATTTAGTATGTCAAGTCTGCTATTATAACGATAATCGTAATTATACTTATGATATATCTTTTTGTTTTTAGGTGGGTAAAAATGATAAATTAATTTGTTTGTAGTTTAGAATCTCCTATAAAATAAGTTTGTGTAATTTTGTTTTCTTAAATATAATACATTCTTTTAAAATCTGTTTACATATTAAGTTAATTTCTATAATCGTAAACATATAATTTCAAAACCATATTGAGTAATCACAAAGCTATATTAGCTACTGCTAAAAAAACCATCAAAACGGAAAGCGACGCCATTGCTCACTTGTCCACACTATTGGATGAACAATTTGCACATACCGTCAATTGCATTTATGAATCATTGGGGCGTGTAGTAATTACAGGTATTGGCAAGAGTGCTATCATTGCATCTAAAATCGTAGCTACCTTGAACTCTACAGGGACACCGGCAATTTTTATGCATGCCGCTGATGCCATACATGGTGATCTGGGTACAATCCAGAAAAATGACGTAGTGATTTGTATCTCCAAAAGCGGTAATACGCCGGAAATAAAAATGTTGGTACCGTTAATTAAACAGGGGGAAAATCGGTTGATTGGAATGTGCGGCAATCTAGATTCATTTCTGGCTGAAAATGCGGATTTTGTTTTAAACACTTTTGTTCAAAAAGAAGCCTGCCCAAATAACCTGGCACCAACTACCAGTACTACGGCACAACTTGTGATGGGCGATGCTCTCGCCATCTGTCTTTTGGAACTAAGAGGATTCAGTAGTCAGGATTTTGCCAAATATCATCCGGGTGGAACACTGGGCAAAAAACTCTATCTGAGAGTTTCCGATATTGCCAGCAACAATTTAAAGCCTCAGGTAGGCGCTGATGCCGATGTAAAACAGGTTATTATTGAAATTTCTGAAAAAATGTTAGGCGCGACTGCTGTTTTGAACAATGACAAAATTGTTGGAATTGTTACAGATGGTGATATCAGGCGGATGCTTAACAAATATGAAAATATAAATGGCTTGAAGGCTAAAGACATAATGACAACTAATCCTAAGACGATTGGTGCAGACGTTCTTGCCATAAAAGCGTTGAAAGAAATGCGCTCCAACAGCGTATCACAATTACTGGCTGTGAATGGAGAAGAATATGTAGGCGTTGTTCATTTACATAATCTAATTAATGAAGGAATACTTTAATGGCAAAAGTAAATAAAGAACATAATGAAATGTCCTTTTTGGACCATCTGGAAGAACTGCGTTGGCATCTTATTCGATCAACTATTGCAGTAGTTCTGATTGGTATAGTGGCTTTTCTAATGAAAGACTTTATATTCGACACGGTAATCTTCGGACCAAAAAAACCAGACTTTCCCACCTATGGAGTATTCTGTAAACTCTCCAGGTTACTGGGTTTTAGTGAAGCATTTTGTGTTACGGAACCCATATTTACGGTACAGAGCAGGCAAATGGCAGAACAGTTTTCTGCTCATATTTGGACGTCTATCTGGGCTGGATTTATTCTTGGTTTCCCTTACATTCTTTATGAAATGTGGAAATTCGTCAGCCCGGGATTATACGATAAAGAACGTAACAATTCCCGTGGCTTTATATTCATTGCTTCTTCCCTTTTTTTCCTTGGTGTACTATTTGGATATTATGTTGTAGCACCTCTTTCAATAAATTTTTTAGGTGGTTATTCAGTCAGTGATGAAATTGTTCGGGAGATAGATTTAAGTTCATATATTTCAACTGTACGAGCGGCTGTAATCGCCTGCGGTATAATATTTGAACTACCAATAATTATTTTCTTTCTTACGAAAGTTGGTTTGGTTACCCCGGAGATACTTAAAAAGTATCGAAAAATCGCTCTCGTTATTGTACTTATACTTTCTGCTGTTATCACACCTCCGGATGTGGCAAGTCAGATTATAGTGGCTGTACCTGTTCTTATACTTTACCAGATAAGCATCTACATTTCAAAAGTTGTATTACGGAGAGAAGCACAAAAAGAAAATAAAAATGTCAAAATCAGGTGAGGAGTTTAATGCATGCCGTTCTATAATGAATGGAAAATTGTTAGCAGATAATAATAATAAAGAGAATCTTCAGGCTGGACATGAACACCTAGAGCAAAGGTGTTTTGGATGAAAGAATTATTGGGTACGACCGGAGTTGCAATAAGGTTAAAAAAACTATAATTCTGAACAGTAGAAAGTAGAATGACTTAGATTTGAAAGATAATTCTTCTGAATGAAATTAAGAGCAGATAGCATAATGAAAGCCTACAGAGGGCGCCAGGTCGTTAAGGGTATTTCCCTGGAGGTGAACCAGGGTGAAATAGTTGGGTTATTGGGTCCTAATGGAGCCGGAAAGACCACCTGCTTCTACATGATTGTAGGGCTTATTAAACCCAATGGGGGCCGGATTTTTTTAGATGATACTGAGATCACAAAATTTCCGATGTATAAAAGGGCTCAAAACGGTATAGGCTACTTAGCCCAGGAGGCATCGGTTTTTAGAAAATTGAGTATTGAGGATAATATTTTAAGTGTTTTACAACTAACGAAACTGAGCAAAAAAGAGCAACACATGAAAATGGAGTCGCTTATAGAAGAGTTTGGACTGGGGCATATAAGAAAGAATAGAGGAGATTTGTTATCGGGGGGCGAACGCAGACGTACGGAAATAGCAAGAGCCTTGGCTACTGACCCTAAATTTATACTACTGGATGAACCGTTTGCTGGTGTTGACCCGGTTGCGGTTGAAGATATTCAGCGAATAGTGGCTCAATTAAAAGATAAGAATATTGGTATCCTGATCACGGATCATAATGTTCAGGAAACTCTTGCAATAACAGAACGATCATACCTGATGTTTGAGGGTGGCATTTTAAAATCGGGCATTCCTGAAGATCTTGCGGAAGACGAAATGGTGCGTAAAGTCTATTTGGGACAGAATTTTGAACTTCGTAAAAAGAAATTGGACTTTTAACATAATCCTTTTGCGATAAATTTTATACTCAGATTATTCCATACATACAAAATTCAATTCGGAATATACATAACTACTTGATTATGTGGGTAAGTTTGGTAAGTTAATCTTAAATATTTTAAAGATAAATGTTAACTATTACAACTAAAAAAAATGATAGATTCCTTAATTAGATAGCATGTAAATAATTCCTTTATGTTATGAAAAATTTAAACCTTAATTATCTTTTTGCCGTAATAATATTAGCGGTAATTATTACCACTGGTTGTTCATCGGATGACAGTTCTCCTGAAGCTGTAGAAGTATCATCTGTAAGGAGCATTGATACTAAACTTGCTGGTACATGGAATGGAACCGTTGACGGTACCCTCGGTTCTGCCCAGGCAGACTTCATTCTTGGAAAAAATGGTGATATTTCTGCAGAGACTGATTCACAAATTCTATGTCCCTTTCAGGGAACCTGGTGGGTCCAAAATGGAATATTTAACGCCGCTGGTGAAGATGAATGCGATGGCACAGTAATAGAGCTTCGCGGTAGCAGTGCATCAAGTGTTAAAATTACTGGAAACTGGACCGCGAGCAGCGGTAATAACGGCACCTTTTCTATGACCAAACAGTAAGAATATTTGACAAACAGCTTGAATTATTGCGCGTGAAAGAAGATTGATTTATATTCCTGTTAGAATTTATCTGTCACCAATCTTATAAACCATAGAACTAACAATATAAAATAATACAATAGCAGGTACCGCTAAAAATTTCATTGTCAATAGTAAGACTAAACTTACAATTATAAAGATATAGCGCAGGGCATTATCTTTAAAACTCCAGTTCTTAAATTTTAAAGCAAATAATTCTATCCTTGAATTTAACAGATAGGAACTCAGAATGGTAATTATTATCAGAAACCATGGATTTAGGATTATTTGATTTAAATAGTCATTTCCCTGGTATAATAGTATTAACGGAAGTGAAAGTATAAATAAGGCATTTGCCGGTGTGGGAAGACCAATAAATGAGGTGGCCTGATTTTCATCAATATTAAATTTTGCCAATCTGTAAGCAGAGGCCAGAGTAATTAAAAAACCAAAAAAAGGCAGGAATGAAATTTTAAATCCGCTCCATGTTAAAGTTTCGGAGGTACCGGATAAATCGAGGTTCCATCCACCGGTTTGAGACATGGCAAGCAACTGAAACATAACTATGCCGGGAACAAGACCACTGGTTATAAGATCAGCTAATGAATCGAGCTGTACTCCTAATTCGCTCTGTGCATCCAGCAATCTTGCGGCAAGTCCGTCAAAGAAATCGAAAACAATTCCCAGAAAAACAAAAAGCGCAGCAAGTTCCAGCATATTTAGAACAGCAAATACTGTAGCAATACATCCACATAAAATATTGAGCATGGTAATAAACTGTGGAATATGTTTCTTCATGGCTGGTGGTTTCAGTAAAAATAATATAATTTTTATTCTAACTCTTTCTTAACATATTTTATTCGGATATTTGCCGTTAATAGTTATTCCACAAGTGATCAGAGCACTAATAATTCAATTTAAAAATCTTCGCTTCCTTAACTTATTATGGATCATATTTTTTGGTTTTTCGCTTCAGGCTCAATTATCAGATAATGCGCAAATTAGCATAATTACATGTGACTCAGGTCAGGATCTGTATTCGAGTTTCGGGCATAGCGCATTTAGAGTTCAGGACACTGCCAAGGGAATTAATTGGGTCTATAACTACGGGACTTTTGATTTTAATACCCCTAACTTCTATTCTAAATTTGCCAAGGGAAAATTGCTTTATTCATTAAGCGTTTCAAAATTTTCAGATTTCCTCTTTACATATGAACTGGAAAACCGATGGGTAAAAGAACAAATATTAAACCTTAATCTGGAAGAACAAAATGCCTTGTTTCAGTTTTTGGAAAACAACCGAAAGCCTGAAAACAGGGATTATAAATACGACTTCTTATTCGATAATTGTGCCACTAAATTACCAGAGGTATTAAAAAAAGTTCTTGGAAACAGCATTGAATTTAATGGAGAACATCTTAAAAATCATTACACTTTCAGAGATCTGATACAACAAAATCTGCTTACTAATTCATGGTCAAGTTTTGGCATAGACCTTGCTCTGGGGTCCGTGATAGATAGGGAAGCTTCCTCTGAGGAGTACATGTTCCTGCCCAAATATGTTATGCTTCAAATGAATAATACAACTCAGTCACAAAGCCCCTTAGTTCTTCGAGAACGTACCGTTCTTGATTATAATGACAAAAGATTTGGTGGAAATTTTGGCACAACACCTCTTTTTTGGTTACTCCTTTTATTGCTCTTTACCCTTTCAATATCATATATAGATCTTAGAAACGGCACACGTAGCAGGTGGCTCGACTTTTTTTTATTTCTGATTACGGGATCTGCAGGATTACTCATTTTCTTCTTATGGTTCCTGACAGACCATTCTTCAACTGCAAATAATTTCAATATCCTTTGGGCATTCCCATTCAATATTGCAGCTTGTTATTTTCTCCTGAGAAAAGACCGAATCCCAAAATGGATGGGTAAATATATTTTGACACTACTGGTTTTAATGGGGATTACGTTGATTCTTTGGATTTTCCAAATTCAACAGTTTTCACCGCTAATTGCAGTGGTATTTGCCATACTTGGTCTTAGATACGCGCTACTTTATCGTTATTTCACTAATTCCAACTCAAGTCTTCAATGAATTTGGTTTCCGTAGAAAATATAGCCAAATCATATGGAGAATTAGTCCTTTTCGAGGACCTCTCGTTTGGCATAAATAAGAATCAGAAAATTGCGTTGGTTGCCCGAAACGGCGAAGGTAAAACTTCAATTTTAAATATTCTGGCAGGGAAGGATGTCCCAAATGGCGGTGCTGTAAACTACCGTAAAGGAATTCGAATTTCTTTTCTGGAACAAGAACCAGATCTTAATCCTCAATTAACCGTAGAGCAGACCATTTTGGACTCTGACAATGAGATTCTAAAGATTATTGCTGCCTATGAAACAGCTTTGAACCATCCCGAAAATGAAGAAGCTTACCAAAAAGCTTTTGAGTCTATGGAAAGGAATAACGCCTGGGATTTTGAAACCCAATACCAACAGATTCTTTCCAAATTAAAACTGGACAATCTTGAAGCTAAAGTGAGTGATCTGTCCGGCGGACAAAAAAAGAGACTGGCAATGGCCAATGCCCTGTTGAATGAGCCTGATCTGTTAATTCTGGATGAACCCACAAATCATTTAGATCTGGAAATGATAGAATGGTTGGAAGATTATTTTAGCAGTAAAAAGATTACTCTTTTTATGGTTACTCATGACAGATATTTTCTGGAAAGGGTTTGTAATGAGATCCTGGAACTAGATAATGGTCAGCTTTATTCATACAAAGGAAATTATGCCTACTATCTGGAGAATAAAGAAGCTAGATTAGAACTTGAAGCGGTAGAACAACATAAATCCAAGTTGCTTTATAAAAAAGAGCTGGACTGGATGCGAAGACAACCAAAGGCAAGAACCACAAAATCCAAATCGCGTATTGATGATTTCCATAGTATCAAAGAAAAGGCACACCAACGCAGAGAGAACCATGAAATTCAATTGGAGATCAATATGGAACGTATGGGCAGCAAAATTCTGGAACTGCACAAGGTCTCTAAAGCCTACCCTGGCATTGTCTTGCTTGATAAATTTGAGTATAATTTTTTAAGGGGAGAACGAATCGGAATTATTGGTAAAAACGGTACTGGTAAATCTACTTTCCTGAATATTGTAACGGGCCTTGAACCACCGGATAGTGGAAAAATTGTAGTTGGAGAGACCATTAAATTCGGATACTACACCCAAAATGGGATTACGATAAAAGAAGGTCAGAAAGTAATTGATGTTATCCGAGAATTCGGAGATTATATTCCATTAAAAAAAGGAAGGCAACTCTCAGCCCAACAGCTTTTGGAACGATTTTTATTTGATAGAAAGAAACAATATGATTTTGTAGAAAAGCTGAGCGGAGGAGAACGAAAGAGATTGTATTTATGTACCGTCCTCATCCAGAATCCCAATTTCCTGATCCTGGATGAACCAACAAATGATCTGGATATTATCACCTTAAATATCCTTGAGAATTTTTTACTGGACTTTCCCGGATGCCTGCTGGTAGTATCCCATGACCGCTATTTCATGGATAAGATAGTAGATCATTTATTTATTTTTAGGGGGAATGGAATTATTGAAGATTTCCCGGGGAATTATTCAGATCACAGGGCATATGAAGACAGTGTAGTTTTAGAACAAAGGGCCGAAAAGGGAAACAGCACCCGGAATAAAACAAATAAAACTTCCTGGCGGTCTGATGACAAAAGCAAAAAACTGTCTTTTGAGGAAAAAAAAGAGTACAACAAGCTGGAAAAGTCTATTCAGAACCTAGAAAAACAAAAGGAGGAGCTTCAAAATCAATTTGCCAATATTGCTCTATCTGGAGAAGAAATAGATGTTTTATCAATAAAATTAAAAGATATTATAGAAAATCTTGAGGATAAAACAGAGCGATGGTTTGAGCTTTCGATGCTATTGGAAGACTAATTCACAAGTTGGTAATGGCAATATTCAAATTTACTGATAATTAGAATTTAGTTTAATGTCTAATACCTTTCAATATCTAAAATTTTGGTTTAGGGCAACAAACCAACATGGAATTCATTCTCCGTTTATTTACGGCTTTGTTACAAAGGGTCTTTACATAAAACATAAATACTGCAGATCAAAATCATTGAATATATTTTTCAAATGCATAAATTACTTCAAACCAAATAGTATAGGTTTTGAAAAAGGAAATGAATTTTTAAGAAACAAAGTAAAAGACGAATTTCCATTACTTTCTTTTAAAGAGCCATTTGATATAAAATACTATGGGCCACTGCTTACAGAATCTCAAATATTGGCTATGGCAAACTACGCCAAACAACAACCCAAGGGAATAATATATATTGGCGATATCAGGAAAAACAAGACCTCGATTGAATTGTGGAATAAATTACTTCTAGCCGATTTTGTAATAGTTAGTGTTGACATGTATTTTGGTGGAATTCTTTTTTTTCATAAAACACAAGCCCAGGAACATTTTAGGATTAGAATATAAACTCTTAACTTTAAGATAGATTATTTATGTACTATGAATAACAGTATCTATTACATTTTAGCCGCAGTGGTCCTGATCTATTTAGTCATTTCTATTTTTAGCAAAAAGAGCTCAAAAAAAAGAAAATCAAGGAAATTTATGGATGGTTATGAGCGGAAGGATAAAAAGAACAAGGAGTAAATCCTTTATAGTTTCCGATTTATCGCATAATATAAAATTCCATATTAGGTCAATTTCCTAACTTGCAACTCAAAAGTTGTAAAATTGCCTATGAAAATATATACCAAAACCGGAGACAAAGGATCAACTTCACTATTTGGAGGTACCAGGGTTGCGAAACATCACATCCGTATTAACGGTTATGGTACTGTTGATGAACTGAATTCATGGCTTGGACTGCTAAGGGATCAGGAAATGGATGTACATTCCAGAGAGATTCTTATTACAACCCAGGATAAATTGTTTACCGTAGGTGCCATTTTAGCCACAGACCCTGAAAAAGCACAATTAAAAAGTGGAAAAGATCGTCTCAATATACCTTTGATAAGCATTTCAGATGTAGAGCAATTAGAAAATGAAATGGACATTATGAACGAAACCATGCCACCAATGACCCATTTTATCCTGCCCGGTGGTCACACAACAGTGTCATACTGTCATATTGCTCGTACTATTTGCAGAAGAGCGGAGCGAAAGGTATCACTACTACATGAAAATGAACCTGTTGACAGCATGGTTTTAACTTACCTCAACCGTCTATCAGACTATTTATTTGTATTGGCACGGAAGTTGTCATACGATTTAAAGGCGGATGAAATAAAGTGGATTCCTGATAAAAAAGGCTAATAATTACACTTTTTCTTCGTTATGAAATTATCAAAACCTTAAATTGTTGATAAAATAAGTAATTTTACTCAGATTTTTCTTGGCAATATGGGTTTAAAATTTACTTTTGCAAAAATTTTAAAATCAGAATCAAGCCATGTATTGGACATTAGAACTAGCATCTTATTTAAGTGATGCACCCTGGCCAGCTACTAAAGACGAATTAATAGATTATGCCATTAGAACTGGAGCTCCTTTGGAAGTAGTTGAAAATTTACAATCTATGGAGGAAGAAGGCGGTGAGATATACGAATCAATAGAAGAAATATGGCCCGATTACCCCACCGAAGAAGATTACCTCTGGAATGAGGATGAATATTAAAGAAGTTTCCTAAAACCTATTAAAAGTCTCATTTGAGGCTTTTTTTTTATGTAATTTTGACAGGCTTAAAGAAGTTTAAGCAGAAATATAAAATCTGGAATACCTTTTGCTTTAAAAAGGATATTACAATTCTATAGCATATTGCTCATTTTTAGGATTATTCAATTGCACTTTAAGTCCTTAAGAGCATGCTATCAAAACATGAATAATATATGAGTATTTTAAATTCAGTCATCAAGGCATTTGTAGGTGACAAGGCTAAGAAGGATGTTAAGGAACTACAACCTCTTTTAAAAGAGATCAAATCCTTTGAAGCAGCGATTGAAAGCCTGGACCACAATGCGCTTAGGTTAAAAACAAAAAGCTTCAAACAAACAATAGCGAAGGCATCTGAAGAACTTCAGAAGCAAATTGACATATTGAAAGAAGAAGTAAAAGCCTCTCTGGACATTGACAGAAATGAGGAAATTTATGCAGAAATTGATAAACTTGAAGACGAAGTCTACAAGATTACTGAGATCACTCTAAACGAGATTCTTCCTGAAGCCTTTGCAGTAATTAAAGAAACCGCAAAGCGATTTGTAAATAATGAAACCATTACGGTGGAAGCCACAGAATTTGACAGATTGTTATCTGGCTCAAAAGAATACTTAAACCTGGAGGATGATAATGCTGTATGGCAAAACTCATGGGATGCCGCAGGAAAGGAAGTCACCTGGGATATGGTGCACTATGATGTACAGTTAATCGGCGGTATTGCTTTGCATCAGGGTAAAATTGCAGAAATGCAGACAGGTGAAGGTAAAACACTTGTGGCTACGCTACCAATGTACCTGAATGCATTGGCAGGAAAAGGGGCACATTTGGTTACTGTTAATGATTATCTGGCTAAAAGGGATAGTGCGTGGATGGCACCAATATTTGAATTTCATGGACTTTCCGTGGACTGTATAGACAAGCATCAACCTAATTCCGAAGGGAGAAGAGCAGCTTACAATGCAGATATTACTTATGGAACCAACAACGAATTTGGATTTGATTATCTTAGAGATAATATGGCCCATACACCTGGTGACCTTGTGCAACGGCCACATCACTATGCCATTGTGGATGAGGTAGATTCTGTACTTGTAGATGATGCCCGTACTCCTCTAATCATCTCCGGACCCGTGCCGGAAGGAGATCGTCACGAATTTAATGAATTGAAGCCTAAAGTTTCAGACATTGTTCAAAAACAACGTCAGTACCTTACCGGAGTTCTGGCAGAAGCCAAAAAAGAAATCTCAGCTGGAAATACCAAAGAAGGTGGTTTTCAATTGCTCAGGGTCCACAGAGGCTTACCCAAGAATAAAGCCCTAATTAAATATCTAAGTGAAGAAGGCATAAAACAACTGCTTCAAAAAACTGAGAATTTTTATATGCAGGATAACAACCGGGAAATGCCTCAGGTAGATGCCGAATTGTTATTTGTGATCGATGAAAAGAACAACCAAATTGAACTTACAGATAAGGGCATAGAATATATTTCCGGAGATCAGCAAAAAGACTTTTTTGTGATGCCGGATATTGGCAGTGAAATTGCAAAAATTGAAAATCAAAATCTGGAAATCGAAAAGGAAGCATCGGAAAAAGAGGCATTATTCAAAGATTTTGCAATAAAAAGCGAACGAATCCACACTATGAGCCAGCTATTAAAGGCATATACGCTCTTCGAAAAAGACGTGGAGTATGTGGTTATTGAAAATAAGGTGATGATAGTTGATGAACAGACCGGACGTATTATGGACGGGCGCAGGTATTCAGACGGATTACACCAGGCCATTGAAGCGAAAGAGAATGTAAAAATCGAAGCAATGACACAGACTTTTGCTACGGTTACTTTACAGAATTATTTCAGAATGTACAAGAAGCTTTCAGGTATGACAGGTACTGCCGTAACGGAAGCAGGTGAATTATGGGAGATTTATAAATTGGATGTTATGGAGATCCCTACAAACAGGCCTATTGTAAGAGATGACAGAAACGATCTTATCTATAAGACCAAAAGAGAAAAATACAACGCCATTATTGACGAAGTTACCAAACTTTCGGAACAAAAAAGACCGGTACTTATTGGTACCACTTCCGTGGAAATATCTGAATTATTATCACGAATGCTGGGTATACGAAAAATTCCGCACAATGTTTTGAATGCGAAACTGCATAAAAAAGAAGCAGATATTGTCGCAGAAGCAGGTAATGCAGGTATTGTTACCATTGCAACAAACATGGCAGGACGGGGAACCGATATAAAATTATCTGAAGAAGTTAAAAAAGCAGGGGGCTTGGCCATCGTAGGTACAGAAAGACACGACTCCAGAAGGGTCGACAGGCAGTTGAGAGGCCGATCAGGACGTCAGGGAGATCCTGGAAGTTCACAATTTTATGTTTCTTTGGAAGATAACTTAATGCGCCTTTTTGGTTCAGACAGGGTTGCAAAAATGATGGATAGAATGGGTCTTGAAGAAGGAGAAGTGATCCAGCATTCTATGATGACCAAATCTATTGAACGGGCACAGAAAAAAGTAGAAGAAAATAACTTTGGTATTCGTAAACGACTATTAGAGTATGATGATGTAATGAATGCCCAACGGGAAGTAGTTTATAAAAGAAGACGACATGCACTGCAGGGTGAACGACTTAAGGTAGATATTGCAAACATGGTTTATGATACATGTGAGGTAATTGCTGATACCAATAAGGCAGCCAACGATTTCAAGAATTTTGAGTTTGAACTCATCAAGTATTTTTCCATTACCTCACCGGTTACAGAAGAGGAATTCGCCAAACAGAGTTTTCTGGAGATCGCAAATGCAACCTATACTGCGGCCTATGATTATTACCAGAGTAAAATGGAGAGAAGTGCCGCCACGGCTTTCCCTGTAATTAAAAAGGTATACGAGGACAGCAGCAATAAATTTGAACGCATTGTAGTTCCTTTTACCGATGGTATTAAATCACTTAATGTGGTTACCAATCTTAAAAATGCCTATGAGTCGAATGGTAAAGAATTGGTTACAGATTTTGAAAAGAATATAACTCTGGCCATAGTTGATGACGCATGGAAAACTCACCTGAGGAAAATGGACGAGTTAAAACAGTCTGTTCAGTTGGCTGTTCACGAGCAGAAAGATCCTTTGTTGATCTATAAATTTGAAGCTTTTGAACTTTTTAAAAGCATGATTGACAACGTAAACAAAGAAGTTGTTTCCTTTTTGTTTAAAGGGGAATTGCCCTCAGCTGACACCAATGAGATTCAGGAAGCAAGGAATGTACGAAGACCAAAAGAAAAGCTGCAGACCACTAAGGAGGAAATTCCGAATAATGATGAATTAGCCGCCCGGAACAGGGCAGTAGGGCAAAATCAAGGTGGTAGAGCCCCGATTACAGAAACCATCGTGAGGGTAAAACCCAAAATTGGCAGAAATGAAAGGGTCACTATAAAAAATGTAATGTCGGGCGAAAGCAAGACTGTCAAATTCAAACAGGCAGAGCCACTTATAGACCGGGGGGAATGGGTATTGATTGAAGATTGACAAAATTAACTGCTATCATTAAAAAGGCGTCCGTACATGGACGCCTTTTTTGTTTAAAATGCCATATCTTTAGGTATTGATACCTTATTTTCCTTTGATATGAAATCTTCCAGACGTAAGTTCCTGACTTCTATTAGCATGTTGGCTGCCTCTTCGGCAATGCCAATTACACAATTTGATTTTGGAATGAATACCAAATTAAAAATTGCCCTTGTTGGAACAGGTATTCGCGGGATCACTTTTTGGGGAAAACGCCTTGTTGATGAATATTCAGATATCCTGGAGTTTGTGGGCTTGTGCGATATAAATCCGGGGAGGCTCTCCTTTGGAAAAGAATATATCGGGGCCAGTTGCACTACTTTTACAAATTTTGAGAAAATGATCCGGGATTCGAAACCGGATCTTGTAATAGTTACCACAAAAGATGCAACTCACCATGAATTTATTGTCAAAGCCATGGAAATGGGTTGCGATGTGCTTACAGAAAAACCATTAACCACAGACGAAAATAAATGTCAGGCTATTCTGGATGCAGAAAAAAAGTCGGGTAAAAATCTGATAGTAGGTTTTAACTACCGTTGGAGCCCTTATAATACTAAAATAAAACAGTTATTGGCAGAAAATACCATTGGCAAACTAACTTCCGTGGATTTTCATTGGTATCTGAACACTTACCACGGAGCCAGTTATTTCAGAAGATGGCACGGACAGATGGAAAGCAGTGGGTCTTTATGGGTTCATAAAGCTACACATCATTTTGACCTTCTTAACTGGTGGATCAATTCTGAGCCATCCGAAGTATTTGCATTCGGTGATTTGGAATTTTATGGTAAAAATGGACCTTTCAGAGGGGACAATTGCAGAAATTGCAACCATCAATCCAAATGTGACTTCTATTGGGACATTACTAAAAATCAATTTTTGACTGATCTATATACGAACAATGAGAAATACGATGGGTACATCCGAGACAACTGCCTTTTTAGAAATGAAATAAACATTTATGATAAGATGTCCGCACAGATAAAATATCAAAATAACGTGCAATTAAATTATTCGCTAACCACTTATTCTCCTTTGGAAGGTTGGCGGGTTGCCTTTAACGGCACAGAAGGAAGAATTGAAGCCTGGATGGACATCCCTTATTATAAAGAAATGAACATCGATCAGGCAGAAATGCACGACAAGGAAATGGAGCAGAATAATGAGGAAACTGAGTATAATGAGCCCATAATAGTACACAAATTGTGGAAGGATTTCGAAACCGTTATGGTAGAAATGGAAAAAAGCGGCCATGGCGGAGGTGATAAACGCTTACAGGATAAAATGTTTAGAAGTGCTGATTCTGTTGACCCTTTTGGCAGGACCGCTGGAAGTAGAGATGGAGCAATGTCCGTACTTATAGGGATTGCAGCAAGGAAAAGCATTGAAACCGGCACAGCTGTAAACATTGGAGATCTGACCAATTTACAACCTAAGGAGGTACGAGATTAAAATATTTCGTATTGTAGATAACAAAATTACTTTTTGTCAGATTAGCTGTTGAATATTTGATAAAACATATATAGCTTTACACTATTAAGGGAACTCGCTTCCCAAATATTGTTGCGATTTTCTAAATGTAGTATAGCTACATAATGAATTTAACTTAAGACCATGGAAAAAGCTATCAAACATCAACACAGAATAAAGGATAAAGTACGTCTGACCCTTAGGGTTAGCTATTTTGGTTCTATTTTCTCCTTAATATTTGGTCTGGTTTGTCTCTTTTTTCTCGATATTTATGAATTAGTTCCCCATATACTTATTGCCTTTGGCGCGCTGAGTGTAATCAATAACCTGGCCTATACATCTCACAAGAACTTAACACTTACGTATAACATCCTTTCTGTTCTTGGCTTAGCTGCGGCTACAGCCGTCACCATGTTAACTGGCGGCATAAACAGTCCGTTTATTTTTGTACTTGCCATTGTTGTATTTGCAGGATATGCTACCACGCGGCATTATGGGAAGATCTATTTGTACCTCACGGTGCTGATTATTACCTTAATTTTTGTTCAGGGGATTTCGGATTTTTCGATAACCCGGAATGTGGTTCCCCCTGAAAGCCAAAACCTTTTTAGCTTTTTAAGTATTGTGTTCTCTGTATACCTCCTGGGTGGAGTGCTGGGTAAAAACCTGTTAAAAGCACATCATAACTTATATAGGACCAAGATGGAAATTGAAGAACGGATACATGAGAAGGATACACTGCTCAAAGAAGTACATCACCGGGTTAAAAACAATCTGCAAACAGTTTCCAGTTTATTAAGTCTTCAATCCCGGGGAATAAAAGATGAAAAGGTTAAAAATCTAATAAAAAGCAGTCAAAACAGAGTCATCTCAATGGCGATGGTTCATGAAATGCTTTATATGCGGGAAGATCTCTCTAAAATAGATTATAAGTCCTATGTTGAAGAATTAAGTGAATACCTGGTTAAATCTGTAAAGGGTGCTGACAGTAACGTTAAGGTAAACATTAACATTCCGCAGATAGAATTAGGTATAGATACAGCTATTCCACTCGGACTCCTTATAAACGAAGCCTTAACTAATGCTCTTAAATATGGAATTAAAGGGAATGATCAGGGTGAAATTCATATAGATTTGGAGAAAACCGGAGATAAAGACTATGTGCTAAACATAGGAGACAATGGCGTTGGTTTTTCAGAGGAAGTGAATTTTAAAAATACTCGTTCTCTGGGCCTAAAATTAATTCATAATCTTACGCGTCAGTTAAAAGGAACCATAATCAGGGACTTTTCCAAAAAAGGCACCAACTATATCGTTAATTTTAAAGAAGTAGCCGAAAATGAATTTCATCAATCCATCGCCTGAACCTAATCTTAACAGGAGACCTTAAGGCATTAATTCCTGAGTAACTTCGTCCTCTGGCACCAACACTTCTTCTTAAGTCAATTATCCCTATATTTAGCTGACTAATTCAACTATACTTTCATGAAGAATATTTTATTTGTTTGCCTATTGCTAAGCTCTTCCCTCCTGTTCAGTCAGGATTACTTTCTTAAAAAATACCATCCCTTCAATAGTAATATTCCTTCTCCGGAAGAGTTTTTGGGTTATGGAATTGGAGAACGTCATACCAGGCATGATCTTATTGTAGCTTATTTACAAAAACTTGCTGAGCTTTCAGACCGGGCTTCTATACATGAATATGGAAGAACACATGAGGGACGTAAATTGGTAATCTTAACAATAACTACTCCGGATAATTTGGCTAATCTGGAATCTATTAAGGAAAGGCACCTCGCCTTTACAGATCCCGGTAAATCCTCTGCCCCGGATTCATCACTTCCAATTTTTATTAATTTGGGCTATAACGTTCATGGAAATGAGCCATCCAGTTCCGAAGCAGCCCTGTTAAGCGCTTATACTTTTGTAGCTTCTGATAATCCTGAGATACTTAATTACCTGACCAACGCAGTAATCTTTATAGATCCTACCATCAACCCTGATGGTCGGGACCGGCATACACAATGGGCAAATAGCTATCAGGGCAATCCACTTGTGGCAGACCCCCAGGATGCAGAACATAACGAATACTGGCCCGGCGGGCGTACCAATCACTATTGGTTCGACCTCAACCGGGACTGGCTTCTGGCAATAAACCCGGAAAGTCGTGGTAAACTAAACTGGTATCATGAGTGGTATCCCAATGTGGTTACCGACTTTCATGAAATGGGTTCACAAAGCACATATTTTTTTGAACCAATGAAAGCGAACGGTTCACTAAACCCCATTATGCCTAAAAAGAACTATGAAGATCTAAATAATTTGTTTGGAAACTATTTTGCCAAGGCCTTAGACAGCATTGGCTCATTTTATTTTACCAAAGAGGCTTTTGACGGTACCTATCCGGGTTACGGTTCTTCCTATCCGGATATTCAGGGAGGGCTTGGGCTGTTGTTTGAACAAGCTAGCTCCAGGGGGCATAAGCAGAAAACTGCTTTTGGGTACATCACATTTCCCTTTACTATTCGCAACCAGTACACATCAAGTATTACAACAGTGAAAGCTACGGTTGAGAATAAAGACTATCTACGTTCATATCAAAAAGAATTTTTTAAGACTGCGATGATGAATTCGGCAATAAAAGGAATTCAAGGATACAGTTTTGGTGATCGCTATGACAAAAACAGGGTAAAGGCTTTTATTGACAAGCTCTTAATCCACAAAATAAATGTGTACAAATATGGAAATGATTCCTATGTAGTGCCTACATCCCAGCCCCAGTACAGGATGGTGCAAACCATGTTTGAAACCTATAAAAAATATCGGGACAGTGTTTTTTACGATGCTTCAGCCTGGTCTGTGGCAAATTTTTATAATATTAACTACAGGGGAATAAAGAAGTTTAGTCGGGGAGATAAAATAACATCTACAACTGATCTTGTAAACGTCCAACCTGTACAAAAATCCTCTTATGCCTATATCATCGATTGGGATGATTACAACGCACCAGCAGTTTTGAATTTTCTTCAGTCTAAGAAATTGGTACTTTCTTCTGCCTTTAAACCATTTACCACAACGATTAATAATACCAGCAAGTCTTTTAATTATGGGGCCTTAATTCTACCCGTAAGCCTTCAGAAGAAAGATGCGGATGAAGTTTATAAATGGGTGCTTGAGGCACAGGAAAAATATCAGGTCCCTATCTATGGGATGGCCACGGGATACAACAGCCAGGGAATTGATCTTGGCAGCAGGCATGTTCGTCCGTTAACAAAGCCAAAAGCCGCAATGTTAATAGGAGATGGAACTCGCTCCTATGAAGCCGGAGAGGTATGGCATTTATTAGATACCAGGGTACATATGCCGATTACAAAAATACCCGTCCGGAATTATGATAAGGCAAAACTAGACGAATACAATACATTGGTGATGGTTTCGGGTAAATATAGTCTTACGGAGAAGCAGCGGACCAAACTTTCAGACTGGGTTAAAAAGGGGAACACCCTTATTACTATAGGAACAGCCTCCAAATGGGCTATCGATAAAAAACTTATTAAAGAGAAACTTACCAAATCTGAGGTAGATTCTACCAAAGCCGTATTGCGAAAACCATATGTGGATGCTGATGAAAACCTGGGTAGAGAAAGTCTGGGAGGTATTATACTCAAGGCCGATCTGGATATTACCCATCCACTGGCATTTGGCTACAGAGATACAGACATTCCTGTCTACAAAAACAATAATGTATGGCTTTCACCAAGCAGAAATGAATATTCCACAGTAGCGAAGTACTCCAGGAATGCTCTGATAGACGGGTACATTAGTAGAAAGAACAGCGAAGAATTCTTAAAATCTTCCGCTTCACTTATAGTAAGTCCCTTAGGCGATGGCAGAGTAGTTTTGTTCGCAGATAATCCTAATTTCAGGGGATCATGGTATGGTACTAACAGATTATTCCTTAACGCCTTATTTTTGGGAGATAAGATTGAGGTACCTAAACAAAAAGACTAGTATGAACAAAAAAGTGTTTGCCTTATTAATTCTCACCTTATGTTGTAATCTTTCAATTCTTGCACAGAGTAGCTCGGGCGATGGGCCATTTTCTCAACTGATTATAAGAGGTGTCACTCTTATCAATGGTAATGGGGCACCGCCAATGGGGCCTGTAGATATAGAAGTGGTCAACAATCGCATTAAAAGTATAAAGGTAGTAGGCTATCCCGGAGTGGCTATAAAAGATTCGGACCGTCCACAGCTCAAAGAAGGAGGCAAAGAATTAAACTGCGAAGGCATGTATTTGCTTCCGGGCTTTGTAGACATGCACGGACATATAGGAGGAAAAGCGCAGGGCGCTGACTCAGACTATGTTTTTAAACTCTGGATGGCTCATGGTATCACCACAGTTCGCGAGCCAAGCGGACGGGGGGTGGATTTTACTTTAGATTTAAAAAGGAAAAGTGCTAAAAATGAAATTGTAGCACCTCGTATTTTAGCTTATACCGGATTTGGACAGGGAAGTGATACCACCATAAGTACACCGGAAATGGCACGTGAATGGGTGCGAAGAAATGCTCAAAAAGGTGCTGACGGGGTTAAATTTTTTGGTGCGCCTCCCGAAATTATGACCGCTGCATTGGATGAAAACAAAAAAATAGGTCTACGGTCAGCTTGTCATCATGCCCAACTTAATGTTGCCAGATGGAATGTTCTACATTCGGCCAGGGCAGGATTAACCAGTATGGAGCACTGGTATGGGCTGCCTGAAGCACTTTTTGAGGACCGTACGGTGCAGGATTATCCATTGGATTACAATTACAACAATGAACAGGACCGCTTTGAAGAGGCTGGTAAACTTTGGCAACAGGCTGCAAAACCTTATACTGATCATTGGAATAAAGTTATGGACGAGCTTATCTCCTTAGATTTTACTCTGGATCCAACCTTTAACATTTATGAAGCCAGCAGAGATCTTCAAAGGGCCCGAAGAGCCGAATGGCATGAAGATTACACCTTACCTTCATTATGGGATTTCTACCAGCCAAGTAAAATAAGTCATGGTTCGTATTGGCATTACTGGGGAACCGAACAGGAAGTGGCCTGGAAGGAGAATTATAAACTCTGGATGATCTTTGTAAATGAGTATAAGAATAGAGGTGGCCGGGTAACTACTGGTTCAGATTCGGGCTTTATTTTTCAGCTCTATGGTTTTGCTTATATCCGAGAAATGGAATTGTTACGGGAAGCCGGATTCCATCCTTTAGAGATTATTCGCTCAGCAACCTTAAACGGAGCAGAGGCCCTTGGTATGGATGACCAAATAGGTACTGTAACGGTTGGTAAACTTGCCGACTTTGTTGTTGTAGCTGAAAATCCATTAGAAAACCTGAAAGTACTCTATGGCACAGGTGCCATAAAACTTACTGAAGACAACAAAGTTGTTCGCGTTGGTGGGGTAAAATACACCATAAAGGATGGCATAATCTACGATGCTAAAGCACTGCTTCAGGAAGTAAAGGAAATGGTGGATGCAGAAAAAAAGCGTTTGAATTACCGGATTAAACAACCTGGAATTCACGAATAATAGTCGGGCTAATCGGCTCCTGCTTTAATTAAAGTATAATTGAAGGGCTTATCTGCGTCCTGCAGGCACTTTTATAGGTCTTAGAACTCCTTTTGTTTTTGGAAAAACAATTGTATAACTTACTAAAAGTGCAACGGGTAATAATAGGATAAATAGTATCATTAGGTTTGGGGTTTGGGGTTTGGGGATTAAGCTAATTTGGGTTTACTTTTTTTAGTAGAAAAAGCCAAAGCTTTCTTTACTCTTGTATTCTTGAATTTGTATAAGCGCGCAACAGCGTCTTCTTTTGCTGCCTCAATTTGCCCACTATTGTGAGAAACAGGAAGGCTATAATCCAGAACAATATCCATTTGAAATGTTTCAACTTTGTCATAGTCTGTAGATTTTTGGGCTAGAGCAACAGCTCCGAATAAAAGAATAAGTACTAAGGTTAAAAACGCTTTCATGCTAATAGATTTGGGTATAATAAAATAACTACAGAAAGTGATATAACTAGGGTATAAATCGCTGAAAGCTCCTTATTTTTCGGTAGCTTGGAAAAATTGCGACAAAGCGATAAAAATTTCGGATGAAAAGAATTGAAGCAAAAAACCCTTCATCGGAATTTTAGGTTTTTTAGCCGGTGTTGTAAATGGATTATATGGGAATTATTGAGAGAAATAAGGAAAAAAACACGGAAAAGGAAATGTAATAATGTAAGAAATTGTTACTTCTTGAAGATTTATTTGGTAACGGACTTCAATATATCCAATTGAAGTTAATATTTGAAAAATGAGATTTCTCACGCTCACTTCGTTCGGTTCGAAATGACAGCTATGATTTACATCCGCTTTTTATAACCCAACCGGGTCATTTCGACATGAGTTGCAAAGCAACGATTGAGAAATCTAATAAAGAAATGCTACACCGTTACTTTGTATATATAACCACTAATGAAAACAAGACCACGATATACATCGGAATGACCAATAATATCCAAAGACGACTATCACAACATTTTTTTGATAGTCAAAATTTAAAAAAGTCTTTTGCCGGAAAATATAATTGTTTTTATCTAATATACTACGAGGGTTTCCAAGATCCGATGAGCGCTATACTTAGAGAAAAAGAAATTAAGAAGTGGCGAAGAAAAAAGAAAGAAAAACTAATAAATTCATTTAATCCGAAATGGGAATTCATAAATCAAGAGGTTATTTGATGAGATTTCTCACGCTCACTTTGTTCGGTTCGAAATGACAGCTATGGCTTACATCAGTTTTTTATAACCCAACCGGGTCATTTCGACATGAGTTGCGTAGCAACGATTGAGAAATCTAGACTGCATGTAAGTGTGATTGAAAACAGGTAAATTGATATTTCTCATGCTCACTTTGTTCGGTTCGAAATGACAGCTATGGCTTACATCCGCTTTTTATAACCCAACCGGGTCATTTCGACATGAGTTGCGTAGCAACGATTGAGAAATCTAGACTGCATTAAAATGTAAGTGGAAATAGATAAATTGAGATTTCTCATGCTCACTTCGTTCGGTTTGAAATGACAGATATGGTTTACATCCGCTTTTTATAACCCCACCAGGTCATTTCGACATGAGTTGTGTATCAACGATTGAGAAATCCTTCCTTAAGTTTAAAATTCTATTACTTTACATTCCTTCCTTGCGTAAAACAACTAAAGGCGGACTGTTTAACACGCTTCTGCTGTTACTAAGGCCAATTAAGAGAACAAGTAACGTTATGCCGGGTAGCAATACTATAAAGGGCACTAGCGAAGGCACAAATGGTGCTTTAAATACAAAGCTGGCAAGTAATTGGCTGCTTATCAATGATAATAATATGCCTATACCACTACCCAACACGCCCAAATAAAAGTATTCAAGGGCTGTGATTTGCAGAATCTGTTTGCTTTTTGCACCCAGAGTTCTTAAAAGAACACTTTCCTTTATGCGCTGATATTTGCTGGTGCGAACGGCTCCTATTAATACAATAATACCTGTAAGGATACTAAAAAAGGCCATAAAATTAATCACCCAGGCAATCTTGTCAAGTATATTCTCAATTAGGGTCACAATTTGCCGTAAGTCGAGCACTGAAATATTTGGAAATTTTTGAACTAATTCCCGCTGGAGGTTGGCAGAAGCCTCTGCACTAGGAGCATTTGTCGTTATTACATAAAACTGCGGGGCATTTTCTAAAACTCCTTTGGGAAAGACCAGGTTAAAATTAGGTTGCATTCGTGCCCAGTCCACAGCGCGAATATTTCCCACAACGGTTTCCATCAATACGCCCTGAACATTAAAAACAATGGTATCGCCAACTTCAACTTCAGCATCTCTCGCAATATTATCAGCTATGGAAATAGGGATAAGACCTTCTTTTGGAATTTCAGGAACCCATTCACCTTCAGTAAGGGTCTCAGAAGAAATCATGGTATCGCGGTAAGTAACCCTAAATTCGTGGTTCAAAACCCATTTATTCATTGTCAGGGTTGTATCCTGCCTAAGATCATTCGCAGCCCGTCCTTTAATCGTATGCATGCGCATAGTAACTATTGGAATATTATCTAATACCGGAAGGCCTTTAGGGGTAATACTATTAGCTACGTCTTCCTTTTGTTCACTTTGTACATCCAACAGAATTATATTTGGACTACTACTATTGTTCTCAAGCTGTGCCATGGCTATCAGCATATCTTTGGTAAAATAGAGGGTGCTAATTAGAAAAGCCCCTACCCCAATTGCTACCAGTAATACCATAGTCTGGTTATTAGGCCGAAAAAGGTTCAAAAGGCTCTGTCTTGAGGTAAATCCCCATGAGGAAGGAAAGTATTTCTTAATTCCTTTCATAAAAAGCGTGGCAACACCGGCCAATATGGAGAAAGTTAGTGCAATACTAATCACAAAACCAATGGCATAACGCAAGTCTTCTAAAAGCCAAAGGGAAAACAGGAAAACAAAGATTAATATTCCTATAAAGACAAGTGCCCTGGCTTTTCTTGGACGTTCCTCTGGTGCTTCCTGAATGCGCAACACCTGTAACGGAGAGACATACCAGGTACTCATAAGTGGTAATAGTGCAAAAAGAACAGACATAAACACTCCCAGTAATAAACCCATTATAACGGGTTGAGGCGCCAGTGACAATTGCACTTCAAAAGGTAAAAAATCCTGCAGCAGACTTGGAAATGTTAGTTGCAGTAGTATACCCCCAATTGTTCCTATAACACCCCCCAGAAGGCCCATACCTGTTATTTGAATCAGATAAATAAGGAAGGTCTGTTTTCGGCTGGCACCCATACATTTAAGAACGGCTACCGACCTTAATTTTTCCTTTATATAGATATGCACGGAACTTGCGATACCTACACAGCCCAGTAAAAGAGCAATAAATGCAACAAGGTTGAGGAATTTTCCAACATTTCCGTATGAACTTCCCATTTGCCTACTCCCTGATGTATGTGTATCCAGATCTGCATTCTCAGCATCCAAGATAGGGTCGAGTTCTTTGTCAAGAACATCGAGGTCCATCTCAGCTGGGGCAACAAAATAGTAGTTATAGTCCAGACGACTCCCAACCTGCAATAGTCCTGTTCTTTCAATAGTGCCATAAGGAATAATAACCGGTGGTGCCACAGAACTGGCAAATGCACTATTACCAGGTGCAGATATAAGGGTGCCCGTAATTGGGAAACTCGCATTACCTATTTTGATTATATCTCCGACTTCCAATTCAAACTGCAGCATTACAGTGGCGTCTACAAGGGCGCCTTCTTTAGAAATATATGTCATTGCAGCATCTGTTGGTTCTGTCTCTAGTTCCCCATAAAGTGGAAAATCACCTTCAAGCCCCCTCACACGAACCAGTTTACTACTTTCATTCTTTGGAAATGCGGCCATGGATGCAAAATTTACTTCCATACCTTTTGCCCCACCTAATGAATCGATAATTCCCTGCACTCTTTCATTCGGAAGTTGTCTTGAATCTATAATAAAATCGGCTCCCATAAGTGATTTGGACTGGAGACGAATATTTTCTTTAAGATTATCACTAAAAGATTGGATTGAAACCAGTGCTGTAATGCCAAGGATAATAGAGGCCATAAACAAAATAAGTCTGCCCCCACTAGCCTTTCCATCGCGCCAGGCCATTTTAAAAAGCCAGCCTGTGCCTGCCAAAGATGAGGCTTCCTGTCCTTTATTCACGAGTTTACTGTGCTTTCGTTAGTCACTATCTTTCCCCCTTTAAGTCTGAGAATATGCTGAGTCCGTTTTGCAAGATCCAGGTCGTGCGTTACAATTACCAAAGTAGTACCAGCTTCTTTATTAAGTTCAAAAAGTAGTCTTACCACTTTTTCTCCGGTTTCTTCATCAAGGTTGCCGGTAGGCTCATCGGCAAAAAGGATAGAAGGCCTATTGCTGAAAGCTCTTGCCAGTGCCACCCTCTGCTGTTCTCCACCTGATAACTGCGAGGGATAATGGTGCGATCTATCTGCCAATCCTACTTTCTGTAAAAGTTCCATCGCTTGTTTGCTGGCTTCCTTTACCCCTTGTAATTCTAAAGGAACACTTACATTCTCTAGCGCAGTAAGCGTGGGAAGTAATTGAAAATCCTGAAAAATAAATCCCACTTCTCTATTGCGTAAAAGAGCTCGTTGATCTTCACTTAATTCGTTAATTCGGGTGCCGCAAAGTTCTATGGAACCAGAATCGGGTTCATCTAAACCTGCACAAAGCCCCAATAATGTGGTCTTGCCGCTACCTGATGGACCAACAATGGCAAAGGTGTCTCCTTCCTCTATTTCAAAGGAAATAGCATCAAGAACGGTTAGTTTTTTAGAACCACTGGTATAGGTCTTCCCCAGTTGGTCAACGTTTAATATCTTTGACATTATCAGAAATTAAATTTTGTTTGCAACAAAGCAGCAAAATAAGTAAATGATTTTGACTTTTGGACCCTAAAACCATGCAGACCCTCTTAAAGTTTCGTTATTTTTTAGTGTTTATACTACTAGTGGCTTGTGGTGGAAAGTCTGGCCAAACCAGTGGAAATTCTTCTGTTACAACAGAGCAAACGGAAAATGGTGCCGATAAAACCGATAATAGCAAAGTTATTATGTTCTTTGGCGATAGCCTCACAGCAGGCTATGGTCTGGATACGGAGGAGGCTTTTCCGGCAGTAATTCAGCAAATTGTTGATTCCCTTAATTTAAATTACACGGTTGTAAACGCGGGTCTAAGCGGTGAAACAACTGCCAGCGGCAGGAACAGGCTTGACTGGGTGCTGAATCAAAAAACAGATGTGTTTATTTTGGAATTAGGTGCCAATGACGGTTTGCGGGGCATACCTTTAAATGAGACCAGACTAAACTTGCAGGCTATTGTGAATTCGGTTAAAGAGAAAAACCCGGATACGGTTATCATCGTTGCAGGGATGCAGATACCTCCAAACATGGGCCAGGATTATACAACGGAATTCAGAAAGATCTTCCCTGAACTTGCTGAGAAGAACGAAACTTATCTTATTCCCTTTTTACTGGACAATGTTGCAGGAATTCCTGAATTAAACCAGGAAGACGGTATTCACCCTACCATAGAAGGACAAAAAATAGTGGCTAATAATGTATGGGAGGTATTGGAACCGGTATTGACCAATAAAACTTTAAACACCCTTCAATAAATATAATATGGAAAATATCATCAATGCACTTTCCTGGATAGATTCTGCCGCCGCCACAGTGTGGATTCTGCTTACCATCATCATGTTCTGGCTTCTTTATAAAGTATATGAAACAGAAGGGAGGAAACATCCAGTCTTCCACTTTGGTGTTTTCCTTCTGGTCCTGGTATGGTTATATCCATTATACACCTTTCTGTTTAACCAGTTAGAAGTTGCCTTTTTGGGCAATCTAATTACTTTATGGGCAACAGTAGCCTATATGCAAAAACTGCGGAAACTCCCAATTAAGGAATATAAATGGATGATTCCACAAATTGTCTGGATCATTATCGCTTCCTTTTATGTAGGATGTATGCTTGTCGAGAAATATCTGATGGCCTAAATGAAAGGCATTAAAATGAAAATTACGAATTAAGCCAATTTAGCTTTGTTTCTTTTTGTAGTAAAAGATAAAGCTTTCTTTACTCGGCTATTCTTGTTTTTGTACAAACGAGCAACAGTGTTTTCTTTAATCGTTGAAGTAACTATACTCATTTCTATTGTTTCTACTTTGGTATCAACTTTAGAATCCTGAGCTTGAACAGCTACTCCGATAAAAAGAACAAAAATTAAAGTTACAATCGTTTTCATCACTTGGGGCGTTTTATATATATAA
>NZ_JBDVOC010000016.1:0-1990 GCF_039969275.1 Eudoraea sp. | reverse complement strand
CTATACTCATTTCTATTGTTTCTACTTTGGTATCAACTTTAGAATCCTGAGCTTGAACAGCTACTCCGATAAAAAGAACAAAAATTAAAGTTACAATCGTTTTCATCACTTGGGGCGTTTTATATATATAAAACGCCCAATGAGCATCTCATCCCGGTTGTAATTCGTCGAAAAACCCTTATTTTTCGGTATCTGACAAAAACTTGGATTAAGTGCGAAAAAGTGTCGATGAACGGGTCTAACCCCTAAAACACCTTAGCGATTTATTGTGTATTTAACCGATAATCTGAAGACAATTCAACGCCAAAAAATAGGAGAAACAATAAATAAAGTATTCTTTCAAGCTGCTTTAGAACTCATAATAGTGCAATAAATGGCTATTTTAGCTCGCATCTCTAATCAATTTCTATCTAAAAAACCCATCAATGAAGACAATTTGGACGGTTAGCCTATTCTTTATCCTGCTATTAGCGCATATAAATAGCCCCAGAACTACAAATCAACGGCTTTCTCTCCCTCCTGCACTACTTCATCCCGATTCTCTGACTCAGTCTCTAAATGAGTTATATAGCCAGGGTTATATAAATGGCTTCGCAGTAGCCCTAGTGAATGAATCCGGACCTCTTTATCAAAAAGGATTTGGTTATATGGATGTTGCATCAAAAAAGCCTTATACAGATAGTACAATTCAAAATATTGCCTCTATTTCTAAAACTTTTATTGGAATTTCACTCATGAAGGCACAGGAATTGGGAAAGTTAAAATTGGATGATCCTGTAAATAGTTATCTCCCTTTCAAAGTCATCAACCCATATTTCCCTGAAAAAGAAATTACCATTAGGCATCTGGCTACACATACTTCATCAATTACCGATACCAAGTATTACGACAAAAAATCCTATGTATTAAAAGATGACATCACTGCCGATAAGCTAAAGGACTTGAATGAGACCTTTAATTCACCTTCCTCTAAAACGACGTTATTAGAATTTCTGCCAATGATTTTAGACACTAGAGGAAAATATTATAAGAAAAAAGGGTTTTTACAAGAATTACCCGGAACAAAATTCGACTACTCCAATATTGGGGCTACTCTGGCAGCTTTGGTCTTGGAACAGGCCACAGGAGTTCCATTTGATGAATTTACCGCTAAATACATCCTGAATCCATTAAAGATGCATGCCTCTGGCTGGTCTTATGATAAGATTGACTTGTCTATGCATTCTAAACTGTACTCTGACAAAGAAACTGAATTACCCTTCTATGAATTAATTACTTATCCCGATGGCGGGATGCGGACTACCGCAAAGGATATGGGCAAATATCTTTCAGAATTGATCAAAGCCAGGTCGGGTAAGGGAACCCTATTGAATCCGGACAGTTACAAAGAGTATTTTAAAGAACAACTTAACGAATCTCATTTTGAAGAGCGCGATAGTGTCTTCCCGTATAATGATGAATACAATATGGGCATCTTTATGGGTCATAATGGCAATGGAGCCATTGGACACACTGGTGGTGATCCAGGAGTGTCCTCATTAATGTTTTTTAATCCTACAACCGGAATAGGCAGATTTTTGATGATAAACACTTCTTTAACCAGCCAGGAAGGCGCAAATGAATTTTTCGGTATTATGAATGCCCTGGGAGATTATTCGGCTAAACTCAACCAATAGTACTTTGTAAAGTCAATTATTACAAATACAGCTAATGCAAGTGTTTTTAAGAATTCTGAAGGATTAGCTATTAAGCCAATTTAGCTTTGTTTCTTTTTGTAGTAAAAGATAAAGCTTTCTTTACTCGGCTATTCTTGTTTTTGTACAAACGAGCAACAGTGTTTTCTTTAGTTGTTGAAGTAACTATACTCATTTCTATTGTTTCTACTTTGGTATCAACTTTAGAATCCTGAGCTTGAACAGCTACTCCGATAAAAAGAACAAAAATTAAAGTTACAATCGTTTTCATCACTTGGGGCGTTTTATATATATAA
>NZ_JBDVOC010000015.1:0-372304 GCF_039969275.1 Eudoraea sp. | reverse complement strand
GAAATAAAAGATGATTTACACATGTCAGAGGAGGGATATATAGAAATGGGTAAACGTTTTGCCAACGCATCAATCCAGGTAATTAAAAGTGACAAGCAATAACAAAGGAAAACATACTAAACGATGATCAACTTTTTTAGAGGGCGGAACGTTAAGAAAATGTCTTGTAGACATTTTTAGTGAACGAGCCAGCCTGCCGCGCTGGCGTTTAAAGCAGAAACTATGATTAATTTTTTTAGGCGAATCCGTAAACAACTCTCTAATGATAACAAGCCGCTGAAATACATGAGGTATGCTATTGGTGAGATACTTCTGGTGGTGATTGGGATATTGATTGCTTTGAGTGTCAATAATTGGAATGAAGATGTAAAAACAAGAAATGATGAAATCAAAATATTGAAAGAGATTCGGCAATGTATGAAGGGCGATCTAATTGAGATTTCAGTAGTAAATTATTTACATGAAACATCCCAAAAAGCCATTGGTAATATTCTTTATCATTTTCAAAATGATTTGCTTTATAATGATTCGTTAAGCAACGACTTCGCTGTTTCATTTGTACCTATCAAACCTTATTTTAATAGAAGTGGGTATGAAAGCTTGAAATCTCAAGGATTAAATTTAATTTCTAATGACAGTTTACGACATTCAATTACGTTTATGTATGAATACACCTATAATCGACTTATGTAATCATCTGAGACTCATCAATTTCTGGATAATAATTTCATAAATCAGGAATTTTTAAAACGTTTCGATAAAAATGAAGGGCACAAAATAGACTCCACAATTGGACAGTGGGTACACGGAAAAATGATACCACGAGATTACAACTCTCTAAAGAATGATGAAGATTTTATTGCGATGTTGAAAACAATTTTAAGTACAATAGAATGGCAAAATAACCTAGGCTACAATACACTTAACAGTGAAATTAAAAGATTAATTAATGATATTAGTATAGAAATAAAAAGGCTTGAATAGTATTTTCAAATAAAGACTGGGGTTTTATACACGAAGTCGAACAAGGTGGACATAGACACTACGAAGTATTTAAAAAACGCCTGAATCAACGTTTCGGCACAGTCAGTTATCCTACAAATAAGGCCTTTGGGATTTGGTGCTTGCCATTTGGAATTTAAACAATCTAAGGTTCTAAACAGCTATTTATATAAAACCATAAAATTTGGCGCTTGCGATCTTTGCACAATCTTAAACCCTGAGAAATGACCATTTATGTAGCCATTATCTGTGAAACTGTCGCCAAAGGCCACTATATTTTTGAAATTTTGGGTATTCCCATTAATTGGAAAGAGGAATAGGCATATCATTAAAAAGAGTAGAGTTCTCATTTAAATTGTCTATAACGATTGGTATATAAGCTATTAGCACCTATGCTGGCTTGTTTCGCCGAAGTAGTTTGGCTACGAAGGCTGAAAAGCTTGTCCCTCCGCTAAAGCTTCGGCGTCACGCGGACGGCGTAAGCATAAAATGGTTTATATACATTGTTAGGCACTGTTTTATAGAATTATTTCCATTCATTTCGTTTTTCCCAAATTTTGTCGGCCGCCCGTAATGCCAATGCCATAATTGTTGATGTTGGATTGACACCTGCGCCTGTTGTAAACGAACTTCCATCTACAACAAATAAATTTGGAACGCTATGTACTTTGTTGTTTTTGTCAACTACAGATTTTTTTTCATTTGCGCCCATTCTTGCAGTACCCATTAAGTGTGACATATTTGTAGGAGGAGGAACTATGACTCTTTTTGCGCCTGATGCTTCCAGAACTTCTGCTGCCTTATTAGTTGCATGATTGAGCATTTTTTTTGAATTTTCTGAAAGTGAATAAGTGGCCTTAGCGGCAGCAATACCATTTGAATCTACAATTTCCTTGTCCAATTCAACTGTATTGGTTTCTTCAGGTAAGTCGTCTGCTAATACAGTAAGACCAACTTGATGTGGAAATATCTCACTAAATACCTCATGATGTTCTTCTCCCCAAGGTACATCTCCAGCCTGACTTAAAGGTCCAAAAGTCCGCTCACCATATAACATATAACCTCTATCAAATCCACGATTTTTATTTGTTTCATAAAACTCATGGCTAAACAATGGACTTCCCATAGGACCTATATGACCATCCATAACATCTTCAAAAATACCATTGATAAATAAGGCAGGATGCACCATGAAATTTTTACCAACCAAACCATTTGAATTCCCTAACCCATCAGGGAATAAACTCGATTTAGAATTTAGTAATAAGCGAGGTGTTCCTATACCATTGCAACATACAACAATAACTTTGGCCTTAATTTCTTGTATGTTTCCATCTTTATCAAAATAAATAGCTCCTTTCGCTTTTCCTGTTCGATCTACGGTTATTTCTCTCACTCTTGACCATGTTCTAATCTCGGCGCCATTCTCAAGAGCCAGTGGCCAATAGGTGCGATCTGTTGTGGCTTTTGCCCCCATTGGACAACCAAACATACATTTCCCATGCAACATACAGCCTACTCTGTTTTTATATTGTTTTGAGATAATGCCATGATCATTTACCCACCAATGCCAACCTAATTTTTCGAAACCTTTTACCAGTGTATTTCCCATCTTACCCAATGGTAGAGGAGGCGTTTGTCGTTTTGACCGTGGTGGATTTGCTGGATCACCAGAGACTCCTGAAACCCCGATCATTTTATCATTAAAATCATAATATGGCTCTAAATCCCAATAGGATATTGGCCAATCATCAGCAACACCATCGAGTGTTTTTACTTTAAAATCGGATGGGTGGAAGCGGGGGAAAATACCTTGCCAATGTATCGTAGTTCCACCAACTGCATTGAACATCATTATAGATGGAGGATTTTCGCCAGCTGTTGTTACAGGATAATCTTCTTTGCGATTTCTTAAATTAGGGCTTAAATTAAAATCACCTTCTCTTGTTAATTGCGTTTCATAATCTGGTTTTAACGAGGGTAATGTTGAAGGGTCAATCCAACCACCTTGTTCAAGACAAACAAGTTTAACTCCTTTTTCGGAAAGACTCCAGGTTAAAGCAGCACCCGCAGCACCTGCACCAATAACTAAAACATCGATATCTTCATTTTTCATAACATTTATATTTTAGTATACATAGAAGGTGTTTCTTTTACTCGATTTAAAAGTTTCTCATCAAAAGGTTCCATCTTGGGCCCTAATGTTCCTGTTGGATATGGTTCATATTTTATCAATTCATATACTTTTTCACTGGTATAATAACTTTCATAAGTGAAGTCTTTTAATACCTTAAATAATTCTGGTTCAGTTTGTTCAAAATTGACCAAAAGATTAATACGTGCTTCCTTATTTAAATCTGAAAAAATAGAATTCGAATTTTGTAAACTATAAACTTCAATTTTATCTGTTAAGCTTTGAAACAAGGGAGATAAATCAGGCAACTTTTCTAAAATGTTTAAGACATATGTGACACTTCCAATATCGGAAGCCGAAGGCATTTTTTCATTAGCAGGAATAATTTCATCCATTGCAAATTTTAAAGTCTCCTGTTGTGAGCTGTCTAAAGCGGAATCACTTTCACTCTTTTTGGTTTTAGCACATGCTAATGGAAGTGTTAAAGCTCCGGAAGCCAATAGAAGTTGTGCGGAAATTACCGCTTTGCTGAATCTTCTTCTCGACCATTTATTTTTATTATTCATAAACTGTTTTTTATGGTGCCTAAACGGGCTCGTATATGAAGCGTAGTACCCCTAGCTATAATTTCATATACATTGCTGGCAGTAGTTATTTTTTATTTTCCATTTCGTTTATCCCTTTAAGTAGGACGGCCTATATTATAATTCGAATTTATTCTGTAAGATTAAGTTGCCATGAAATACCATATTTATCTTCACACCATCCGAATTTTTTACCAAAGCCGTAATCCCCTGAATCGTAGTTATCGAGAGGGACCATTATCTTGCCTCCATTTGAAGAAAGTTTTTCGAATAAGGTTTGTATCTCATTTTCAGAGTTACATTCAACGAACAGTGATACCCCTGGTGTAAATGACCAAGCGTGATTAAAATTACTTTCGGAAACCATGTACTCTGTACCATTTAATGTAAATACTCCATATTTGATAAGCTCCGGTGTCCCTCCAGCCTCTCCTTCCTGGTATTTTATTATGCTTTTAATTTCCGAATTCGGAAAGATAGAAGTGTAGAATTTTATCGCTACTTCAGCCTTTCCGCATTGATCACCTACAAATGTTAGAAATGTTGTTGTTTTCATTTGTTTTTTTGAAATTTGAGTTCAAACCCAAAAATGTCAATTAGATAATTAATTTGCTTCTCGAAAGTTGCTATTATTAATTAATGGCGGAATTGACAATTGTTAAGCTCTTTTTGGTAAAATGTTATTCTAGTGTTTTCTAGTATTACTGCCAACTAGTTAATATGTATACTAATATACTCACATATCCTTAAAACTTTCCGGATAAGGGTTCCTTTTTGGGTTCTTTATCCCCTTATCATAATTCAGTTTGGTTGAAATCATAAGAGTGGATACATAAGCACTACGAAGTATTTAAAAAACGCCTGAATCACCGTTTCGGCACGGTCAGTTATCCTACAGACAAAGCATATGGGAATTGGGCCTGGACTTGTATGAGTCTGGAAAAAGCAAAAAATAAACTAGAGGATTTGAAATTCTCGGTCAATAGGAGTATCGATCCTAGATGTGAAAAGAGTATAGAAATCCTCATAAACTGATGTTAGTCATTTCACAAGTAAAATCTGGCGTTTAACTTCATCGTTTTAACCATTAAGAATTAGCATCTTCAAAATTTTCAAGTAGGCAAAATATTTTTGTGAATAAAGTCCTTTTTTACAATTTAATTTCATTGCTCTAAAAGGGTTACAATTCAGTGCTTCAGGATGTGCATTATTATCAAATATTATGCAAAGCAATTACGTTTTTATATTCCTTGTTTTCATCTTCAGTTATGCTGGTGCCCAAACTAGACTTGACTCCTTATATGGTGTTTTGGAAGATAGTACCCTGCATGATTCGATCAGGTCAAATGCCTTTAAAGAGTACATTGTCGAGTGCTATCCTCATTCCCCGTCTGACAGCGTTTTGATTTTGGCGCATGGGCTGTTTCAATATTCAGGTAAAGAGGATTACCAAAGAGGGATGGCTAGAGCCTTGAATTATCAGGGGTTGGCTTATTTCGACAAAAGTGAATATCCCGAAGCGATGGCCCACTATCAGATGGGCCTAAAAATTAGTCAGGAAATCGGAGATAAAAATGGAGTAGTTTGGTTCTTAATTTTTATTGCCCATATTTATGAACATCAGGAAGATTTTCCCAAAGCTCTGGACTACTATCAAAGAGCCTTAAAGATCCGTGAGGAAATTGGAGATAAAGATGAAATTGGTTGGATGTTGGTGACAATTGCTCATATTTATTCAGCTCAGGGCAACTTTCCCAAAGCACATGACTATTTACAAAGATTCTTAAAAATCGTAGAGGAAAAGGAAGATAAAGTTTGGATCGCTGATGCCTTAACCAATATTGCCCTTAATTATAAAAATCAGGGCGACTATCCCAAAGCACTGGACAATTTGCAAAGAGCATTAAGGATTAGCGAGGAAATCGGAGATACGGTCATGATTGCATTGAGATTGATAAATATTGGTCAAATTAATGCTGATCAAGATGACTATCCCAAAGCACTGAGTTATTATCAACAAGGTTTAAAAATCCAAGAGGAAATCGGAGATAAAGATGCGATGGCTTGGACCATGTCCTATTTAGGTGCTTTTTACCTAAAAATGGGCAACTATATAAAAGCTATCTCCTATTGCAAAAAAGGATTTGATCATTTTAAGAACTCAAATAATATTCATCAGCAAAAAGAATCGTGCAAATGTCTTTACGATGCTTACAAGGCTCAAGGCAATGGTAGTAAAGCGTTGGTTTACCTTGAACAAATGCAGGTACTTGATGATAGTTTGCAAACAAAAAAAATTGACGTAAAATTACAGCAGATGGAGTTTGCCATCCAGGTGCAGGCAGATAGCATTAATCAGGTTGAGAAGGATCTAAAATTAGAAATGGCCCACCGAGCTGAATTGCTAAAAAAAGACAGAAATAAAAATCTGGCCATTGGAGCTGGTTTGTTCTTTCTCTTTGTTGCTGGTGGATATTATATTAGATGGCGTTATGTAAAAAAATCCAAGGCTGTAATCGAAAAAGAAAAAGACCGTTCGGAAAGTTTATTGCTTAACATTCTGCCCGCTGAAATAGCCGAAGAGCTAAAATTAAAAGGAAGTGCGGATGCCAGGACTTTTGATATGGTATCTGTTTTATTCGCTGACTTTGAAGGCTTTACCAGAAAATCTGCAAAATTATCGGCCGAGGAGTTAATAGGTGAGTTGAATGATTGTTTCAGGGCCTTTGATCAAATATGTGAAAAATATAGAATAGAAAAAATAAAGACTATTGGTGATGCCTATATGGCTGCTGGTGGATTACCTGTACCTTCCGAGGATTCTGTTCGTAATGCTATCTTAGCTGCCATAGAAATGGAATCATTTGTGGCTAATAGAATTGTAGAAAAACAAGCCAAAAAAGAAACTATTTTTGAGATGCGGATTGGCATTCATACTGGGCCAGTAGTAGCTGGTATCGTGGGTGTTAAGAAATTTCAATATGATATTTGGGGTGATACTGTGAATACCGCTTCGAGGATGGAAAGCAATGGAGAGATAGACAAAGTAAACATTTCTCAACATACGTATGACATAATTAAAGATGATCCTTATTTCACCTTTGAGAAAAGAGGTAAAATCCGGGTTAAGGGAAAGGGAGAATTGGAAATGTATTTTGTGAGTCTAAAACATGTTGCTTAATTCTGACAAACCTCATCCAGACAACCCTCTTTCAACTCTTGTGAAGGTCGATTAGCTGTTAAATAAGCAAGCCAAACTGGGGTTTTATCTACGAAGTCGAGCAAGGTGGACATAAGCACTACAAAGTGTTCAAAAAACTCCTGAATCACCGTTTCGGCACAGTCAGTTAACCTACGGATAAAGCATTTGGGATTTGGTGCTTGCCATTTGGAATTTAAACAGTCTAAGGTTCTAAACAGCTATTTATATAAAACCATAAAATTTGGCGCTTGCCAACTTAATGGGGTTCCGAATTGTAGGCCTTTACTAGTTACCGCTAATCCTCCTTGCTGCCAAAAAAAAAGGATACTTCTTCTTACAATTAATAAAGATATGCTCTGTAGAATGCGTTGTGTTGAAGCCAGAAAAAGGTGAAAAATATGGTGGTTTCTAAAAAGCGATATATGCCCATACATTTTTACTGCTTGTGGCTTCACACAATTTAATTATTTTAACTGTTTTACCTTTCAAAATTATATCACCAGTTTTTTTCTGATTTGGCGATCCGCAATTTTTAATACCTATCGCACCATCCCTTACAGCTTTATCTGTTATAAATCTTACGAATTCACCTTCTAAAGAAAGATTAACTTGGGCAAACAGTTTATTGCCATTAGTTTCAATATACTGAACATAACCTTTTTTGCTAAGAAGATTATCCACAGCATTATTCAATTCTTTGAGTTTAGCTCCCTCTGGATTGGAAATTTGAGCATAATTACTGTAAGCAAAAAGCGTATTAGTAGCATTGGCTATTTTCCACAAGTCTGCTTCATTGTTATCATTTTTACAATCATTGTAAAAATTTTCAAAGATTGTTTTTTGTTCCTCTATTTGATCTTTAGCTGCGCTTACCTCTGCAAGACTGACTTCTAGTTTTTCTGTTTTTAATTGTAGCCTCTTCCTTTGATTCCAAGTCGAGATCAGGGCAGCGCTCATAATAATTATAAATAATACTAATAAAACACCTGCGATTTTATTCTTATCCATTTGAATTTGTATCTGCTTTAATAAGGTCCGATATCTCATCGACCTTTGATGGCTTAATGCGGGTTCTTTTTATAATATCCCATTTGATATACACCCAAAAAACAGCAATTATTCCACCAATAGAAAATAAACCAGTAGTCATGGTAGAGGATATAATGGAAATGAAAAAGCCTACAATACATCCTAATAAAAATACAATTATCAAAATGCTAAATGCATCTCTTGTTAATTGGTCTACTTTGGACTGGGTGTTTTCCATTACTAATAATCTTTCTTGGGCAATGTAAATTTGAAACTTTATTCCAAAAAGATACCCTATATTCGAATGTTGTGTAGTAAAGCTAAATTTATTCCTTAACCAATATAATCTAAAAGTTGATAAATAGCAAGAAATCTGATTTAATTGATCACAGTACCTTGGAATTGTCAAAGGAGCTTTATCTAAGATTACACAAATCGAAAGAAGGTAAGATGAATAAAATATGAAGCTAATTTTTATAATAGTTAATTGAACGCAGCATCGGACTAGGGCGCCTAACACCCTATAATCCAACTACTTGTCAACTAGCCAACTTAATGGGTTTCCGAATTGTGTGGCTTTTTAAAAAATTAGCTCTTAATCTTATTTAGATAATTTGAAATCATTTTAACCTCAGAATCATCAAATATGGAATCAAAAGAATCTATATAGCTATTTAGCTCTCTCAATTTTTTTATGGTTACATACTTAAATTCCTCCTTGGGCTTGTTGTTAATCATTGCGACAATACTCCTTATCGGAAATTTCCTATCCCCCCAATGATGTCTTTTAAGAATACGGCTTGCACCTTGCTCGCTACTATTTAGAATGACAAAAAGAGCATAACTGCTGCGACGTATTTGCCTAATTGGAGATCTCATATCTAAACGCGCAATAGATTTCTTACTCCAGTTTTTGGTCTCTATTATAAAGATCCCAGCTTTGGTGACTAGAAGATGATCTATCTGAATACTGTATATGCGGTCATTTTTCTTTCTATTATAAATAGGTTTTTCGAAGGCAAGTGAAAAGTCATTAAACAGTACATAGGTATCTGATAACTTTTTTAGTTCTTTCTGTACTAAGTTTTCACCTATTGCTCCGGCAATTAGGGGATTTAGATCAGTGACCACTTTCTTTACATATTCAAATTTATTAAACTTCGATTCGCAACGGGTAGAAATAATGGAATGCCTATTCGCCGCTAGGGTATTTATCTTTTCCTTTATTGCTTTCAGACTTTTTCTTGATCTGTGAATCTGAATCCTAATGATAAAATTAAAACTCTTTTCAAGTATAAACTTTACCCCTAATAAGAATTGTAGTTGATACCAGTAAGCTAATTCCATAATAGCATTATTCGCCTGGATAGTTGTTAGCCCTTCGCACTTCTTTCTTAGGTTGCGTATTCTGCTTTTGAGTTTTGTTTCCGCCCTATTTTTTAACGTATCATAATTTCGTTGGAGGATAGTGCCCTCTACTTGGAGTATGTCTAGTTCCAGATCAAAATAATGTTCAATTCTAAAGAAAATTTCCTCTTTTTCATTATCGCAGTTTTTAATGAATTTATTGAGGTCACCTAGAGAGTTAAATCTACTGATCCCCTTTTCATCTAAGGTTCTTCGTATTTGTTTTAAGGATTCTATTTGTCCGTAAACTAGGGCCATAAAGCAATATTGCTACAACGTTCTGTAATTATCAACGCAAAGGCGAATCAAAATATTACTTATTCCCGTACGCTATGAGTCTCCGCGCAATTATGATTCTATTCTAAAAATCATCTAGACTAGATTCTCTTTTTGACTTTACATAATCCATACTAGCATAACGCAAAGTATGTGATATCAAGAAACCATCACCAGAAATTGAATGACTAATAGCTTTCTGTTCGTCTTCATATGCCTCTTCTATTTCAACATGGCCCATTGCTAATGCATATCCAATACTATCATCATCACCTTTCCACGAAGTATTATTCCAACTTTCATTCAGTTCCATATCATACTTTTTCTTAAGAAAAGTTGAAATAGAGACGAAATCTTCGTAATACAGATTATTAGCACTATGTTTTTCTATAAATATATAAGCCCCAATTTGAAATTTATTTTCAACAAAATAATAGGCAATCGTCGCCTTTAAGCCGCCGACATAATCGTCGGTAAAGTAGATTCGAGTTTTACCATCAGTTTCAGTCTCCCAATTAACATCAGGATATTTAGTTTTTAATTGAGTTGCAGAATCTCCCCAATTCATTTTTCTGAAATCGTTCTGCGCAAACGATTGTAATGAGAACATAATTATGAAACCTAAAAATATATTTTTCATTGTGGTAATGTTTATTAGAAACACTTGTATACAAGCTAATTAATCCGCAAAAATAACACTAATTCTATACACCCACACAGAGACTAATCCCAAACTCTTATTTATTCGATATATGCTAGTACTAAATAGATTAACTGCCCTTTTTAGGAAGTTTTACTCAGGGTAGATTTGGGAAATGGAAGATACTTATCTTCAATGGTTAACTTCTATTTAAAAACCATAGATTTTTTATGGTTTCCATCCAGGCTTCTTCAATTGCGAAGCATTAATTTTAAATTTCTTAATCCATGTTACAGTTGGTAAAGATCAACGTTTGTCTCATTGATAAGAATGATATAAGTCATAATTGAAAGGGGACATTAAATATACCTTTGATAATTATTAAATGATAAAAAGAAAGATAGTCCTCTTCGTCCAGAGAACAGAAAAGAGAAAGAATGTTTTTAGTGTTGATATAACCAGTTAGGCAACATTTGAAAAAGACCAAAAATAATGGCAAAATTCACCGAACAAACTTTAACTAATTGGACTAAGCCACCAAGTAATTCTGAGCAAAGTAAACTTGAACGCTCTGAAAGAATGGTTCGAGATGCAATTAGTTCGGATGAAAAGCTAAAAACTAAATCTACAGAAACTTTTGGTCAAGGTTCTTATGCAAATAATACTAACGTAAGACTAAATAGCGATATAGACATCAATGTACAATATACTGGTGGATTTATGTTCAATTTACCACCAAACACAGAAGAAAAAGATGTTAGTTTAGACAGGCTATCAAACTCTACTTATTCTTATTCAGAATTTAAGGACGATGTAGAAAACGCTCTGGTTGCAAAATTTGGACGAAGTGATGTTATTAGAAAGGACAAGTGTATTACTATAATAGCAAATACAAGTAGAATTGAAACAGATGTTGTCCCTACTTGGAACTACCGTAGGTATTCAAAAGATGGAAGTTATGTGCTTGGTGCTAAATTTTGGTCTGATTCCTATAAACAAGTTATAAACTACCCAAAGCAACACATAGAAAACGGAATTGCCAAAAACAATAACACTTATCGTAGATTCAAAAGATTGACACGATTGCATAGAAAACTTCGATATAAAATGCTCGAAGATGGAGAAACGGTAAGTGATAATATTACCTCATTTCTATTAGAATGTTTAGTTTGGAATATCCCAAATAGAATAATGAATAATTATGAAACTTGGACAGAAAGATTAAGACAATCAATTATCTATTTATACGAGAATACAAAGGAGGTAGATAGTTGTAATGAATGGGGAGAAGTTTCAGAATTGCTTTATTTGTTTCGACCAAATAGAAAGTGGTCTAGAAAAGATGTAAATGAATATATGGTTCAACTTTGGAATTATTTAGAGTTTTAAAAAATGGTAAAACACAACATTAGAATATTTGCCCTGACTATAATTGGCCTTGTCTTTGCAATATATATAGTTATTTTTTTGATAACTCAAGACCTTGAAAGCCTAGACTTAAATAAAGCTCTAACACATATTTCAACAACCATTTCAATTAATATTGGCATTTGGACAATATTTATATTTTGGGCTTGGAAGTGGAGAATATTTTACCCTTGGTTAGTTCAAACACCTAATCTATCAGGCAAATGGAAAGGGAAAATTAAATCAAATTGGGAAGGTGGAACTTCTAAACCAATACCAATGGAAATAGATATTAAACAAGATTTTTTCAACATAATTGTCAAAATAAAAACCGAAGAGAGTATTAGTCACAGTATTAGCTCATCCTTTAATATTGATAAAGACAGAGGATATCAGCAACTATTCTATTCTTATCTAAATACGCCTAAAGCAGGTATTCGAGATAGAAGTGCAATACATTACGGCTCTGTACTGCTAAATTTCGATGGATTTAAGGTTTCAAAAATGTCAGGTGAATACTGGACTTCAAGAGAGACAACTGGTGAAATTGAGTTGAAAAGAAAAAAGAACAAATAAAATAATACTAGATCATAGTAAATAATATAAAAAGAGATTATAGTAGATAATAATAGTAATTAATTGCCTTACAATTATTTAAACTTTTATAGCATTTACTTAGTAATCAGATAAAGTATTTAATAATAGAATAGACAGAATACTTAAACCCTCATTTTTTTATATAACTAAACTTAATAGGCTAGAAAATAGTAATTCTTAAACATAATAGCCTTCATTGAAACTTAAGTATTAACTGGGTAAAGCGCATCACTTTAATCATCTTTATTATTGCCTAAATAAGTATGTATAAAATAGTGATATTTAACAGTCTATTTGACATAATAAAACTTATAGCACAATATATTTTCAATGTTTACGGGGCTTTCCAGAGGGAGGGTTCAGTAAATTAACTCATTTATTGAGAATAATTCAAGATTTTGACATAATGGCATACAAAATTTGCTCTAATTTTTCTAATACTTTAGCATTAAGCCTATCCTATGTTGTTAGATTTGGTTCTATTACAATTCTCACAAAGTAATTGAATATTTCTATATCCGTTTGAACCACCTTTAGAAAAAGGAATTATATGGTCAAATTCAAGTTTTTCATTTGAACCGCATTTAACGCACTTTCCTTCATCTCTCCGCCAAACATTATCCTTTACTTTGTCTGATATTCTTCTAGAAGGTTCATCACTTGGAATACTATCGATGATAGCCTCTAATTCTTCTCCATTGCTTTCAAAAATAATTGCCCGACATTTGGGAAAATCACTTCTTAATGATGAAAAATCATAAGAATGGTTTTGATATTCATCCAAATAAGGATTGTAGTTATCTAATAAATCTAAAAACGAATTATAGATTGTATTAAATTCTTTAACGAAGCCATTTTTTATATCATCATTTCTGATAATAAATTTCTTTTTACACCCATTGCATCTAATTGTTAAAGTGGAATTATTAATTTCCCAAATAGTGAATATATCCTCCCCACACTTTTTACAAGAAGGAGTATTCTTGGATAGGGTATGGACTTTTTCCTGTAAATCTGCTTTTGAGCTTAGAATAGGGGATTTTTCAGATATTAGTTGCGATAGTTGTTGTTGATTTTCCAAATCCACTGCCTTCTGCAATTCGCTTAATCTTTTTTCCAGTTGCCTTTTTTCTCGATTCTCTTTTGGCTTTTCTATAAGTTCAAACCATATAAAGCCTATAACAAAAAACCCAGCCATCAATATTAGGACAAAGTATCCCATATCTTGGTTAGTATCCAAAAAAATTATATTAAAAATCACTCTCAATTCTGAAATTTAAGCTACGATGATTGGACTAAGTTATAAAATTAGGCTAATACAATGCCCAGAATGATTCCTACTATAATAGGTACTACTACAAGCCATGTATAAAGACCTCTTACATTGTCGTTGGTCTTCTCAGCTATGCTATTACTCCTAAAGGCTTGGTATAGTAGCTCCTTCTGGATTTCTGTGCTGTCCATCTCTCCATACTCCTTATTAAACTTCTCTCGCATTGTTGGTTTCTTACTCATAAAGATTGGTTTTAGTTGTTAGGGGAGAACTAGAACGAAAGTAAGTAAACCGCTAAAGGAATAACCTGACTTATCTCATGTTCTTAAACCCCTTCTTTTGTGTTTTTTCCTAAAAACTATGCAACATAATAAATGGAGTAAACATAGTTTAAGTAAAAGTCGTTTTCCTACTTTTAGATACAATGATAATATTTAAATCTCCTTAGGAACATTAGAATCCCTATCCAGGCTATTTCCTTCTTTGAATACTCCTTTACCTATAATCTCATCCTTTTCATTGTCCCAAATGACCTCAACAAGAAACATAAAGGTCTTGAGAAATATCAATAATAATGGGATAATATTGTATCTTGATACATTTAAAACTACAAATAAAGACAAATAGAACTATTCACATTAAGATAATCTGGCTAGTAAAAAATTTCTCTAATTAACATTTGCTATCATGAAAAAAAATATGGGGTCTTTAGATAGAATAATTCGTTTTATTGTAGCTGCAATTATAGTAGTGCTTGTGCTTGCAGAACTAATAGGTGGCACACTAGCGATAGTTCTAATGGTATTGGCAGGCGTTTTTGTGCTGACCGGTTTTGTAGGCTTCTGTCCATTGTACAAACCTTTTGGAATAAGTACTTGTACTGTAAAACAGACAGAGCAAAAGAAACCTCCTAAAGAGCAAAAGAAAGCTTCTATAAGATCGGTGGGTCCGGGGAGAGGTTGGCCAAAAAAAAAATAAATGCAAGTCTTATGATAAGCGATAGAAATGTGGGCTTAACATTATTATAAAATGAATATGATTCCTTAAGAACATTTTTGTAAAACGTCTTTTTGACCTCCTTCAAGCAACACATTTAGTTAGATATGTAATAGATGAAAGAAGAAGATATACTGGTATTAAAACAGCTCATTTCGTCATTGAAAGTGAGGCTAAATGCAAATGAATCTCTTAATGATATACAAAAGGAGTTCATAGATGAATTAGAAAGTCCCACAATTGACATTAATAAATTGAATACTCTTTTGAAAAATGATACTATCAAGGAAAATACAAACCTCAAATTCAAAAAGAAGCAAAAACTTAGTAAGGATCAATGGAGCTCGATTATAGAAGAAAAGGAACAAAATAGTGAAACAAGCGACCAACTAGATGTCGATACTCTTGATCAAAAATCCTCAATAATACCAGAAGCGGTTATTTATTATGACATCGAATTTCATGATGCTAAAATTGATATTGAATTTCAAATGAGATTTCCCGAAGCCCCCGTACCTGTTGAAATAGGTGCCTTTATTCGCAATGTGCATGAAGTTCAGGAGGCCCTAAAGGAGCTCTATAAAGATGAAAAAGATAAAGCAAGACTTACAATTCACATGGAATCATTGGTTGGGATTGCGGAAATTGGTGCTGCATCGACACTTTTTGAATTAGCCCGTCAGCAGTTAGAACAATTTAAATCAGAGATTATTCTTCAGAAGGGCCGTGAAATCAAACGCACCTATTTGGTTTATTTAGGTATTTCTGGCATTAGTGTCTCTTTGGTATGTTTCATTTTGTTAATTCTTCCGAATATCTTCAATATTAAAATGGATGATGAAAGTATATTTAAAAATGGTATATATTTGATCATCGGATCATGTATCGGCACTTGGTTGTCATTTGCAGTACGCAAGAAAGAATTGAATTTTGAAGATCTAAGAACATTAAATGATGGGTTTGTTAGTCCAATGTTGAGAATGATCGTATTGGTTTTGATAGGCCTGAGTTTTTATTTCATGTTCATCACAAACTTTTTAAATGTTGCAATTGGAGAGACATTTAGTACAGGTTACATAGGGGAAAAAGGTTATGAAAGTCTTGCATTTGTAATTGGAATTTTCATTGGGTTGGCAGAAAATACCATTGGACCTACCCTAACCAGCAGGATTGAAACTTTTACTTCAAAGTTATAGCAAAATTGAAGAAAAAATGTTTGTGTTGATTATATTTCGGCCATTTCTTTAATTACGTGAGAGAGGATACCTGACCATCCAAACATTCCTTGTACATCAAATTAACTAGATTATCTTAGGAACATAACTATACTTATCCAGGCTATCTCCTTCTTTGAACTGTCCTATGCCTATAATCTCATCTTTTTCATTGTCCCAAATAACCTCAACAAAGAACTGGTATTTGTTGATGATTTATTGTAACATCGTTTCCCATTGCTTTTGGAATTATGTTTTCAAACATTTGAAAAACATTATCAAATTCTTTTGCTCTTCATCATTTCTAACCCCAAGAAGTGTGATATATCAACTACATGGGTTATGTAATTCTCAAAATGATTTATACACGTAGTAGTATAACTTACATTACCTGAAAAGGGTTCTACAATATCAAAATGATATTTATTATCAAGATATTCTTCATTGTCTATAACATGAATCATTTCTAGATTATGAGCTAGGCATTTTTTGAGTTTTCTATCATCTCTTTTTTTAGTCTTTTCAAATAAACGATTTGCCGATTTTTTGCCTTTTCCACCAAAATCAACTGGTTTAAAATGTTGAATCCCTTGGCATTCAATTGCAATGTTGTATTCAGGTAGATAAAAGTCCAATGATTGCCTCCCTAACCATTTGAACCTTTTCTGTCTTTCATATATTATATTTTGTTCATCCAAAATAGATGCTAGCTCTCTTTCTAATTTAGATTCATTGCAAGTAGGACAACCACTTTTCTTAGATAAATGATTATTTGGTGTAACCTCAAACTCACCATGTTCTGGACAAATGAGACAAACATTCTTCTGCCCGTTTATGTATTCAACTTTTGAGTAATTATAGTTATCCCCAAATAACTCTTTTGCTTTATTAATAAAAAGTTCGGCACCCATTGCTCTATCTTTTGCCATTTGGTCAAAATGACATCTCGGACAGCCACAACCTTGTAAATGTTGATTTGCAATTTGTTTAAATTTTTCATGAGTAGGACAATTAATTTCTAATTTATCAGTAGCATTAAAACATTGGGTCTTAGAATAGTCATATTTATTTCCATGAACCTTTTCGGCGTGTTTTAGAAAATATTCAGTATTGTATTTATTAAGTTTAGATTTAACTATTTCTCTACCACATTTTCTACACCCACATTTTAATCTAATATGATTTTGTGGTACTTGCGTAAACTCCCCATGAATAGGGCATATAATAGTAATTTTAGTGTATGTATTTTTCCATACTACTTTAGAATAGACGTATTTACTACCATGTATTTCCTTAGCTTTTTTAAGAAATGTTTCTAAAGAAGTTAATCTATACTTCCCATGACTGTATTGATAAGCACATTTTTTACATCCATTTCCTGATAGGTGATTTGTTGGCTTCTGATAAAACTCACCATGCTCTGGGCATGTTATACAAACTTTATTGTGGCTACCAGTATATTCTACTTTGGAATAATCAAATTTATTACCATGTATTTTTATTGCTTTTTCTATAAATTCAGGTGTGGTGCTTTTACGATTTTTACTCATCACTTCTATATATTATTAGAATTACTTATTACGGCGACTTCACGCTGAACAGTAAATCGCTTTCGCATAACTCGTTGTATGAGTACTAAGATACCTCTTTATCGTAATTTCGGGATAAGAATATCATTCATGACTTTTTATCAAGATACTTAAATCATGCTTCCGTAATCAATAAGGTTGATTCGTTTTGGTAGAAATCGTGATATTAGATTGCTTATTAAAACAACATTTATCCAGAACTTGATACTTATTATTTCAGTTTTTTTGATATCCTTTTCATCTCTTCACTAACCCTTCTCTGCACAATCTTCCGATAGTACTCCTGGGTGAATTTCATACTCAAATACCCTAATAATTCCTTACCTTAGGAAGAACAACCAGTAGTTAGGGTAAACTCGAAATAAACTTTATTAGTTTACATTAACGGGAGTTCATCAATAACTATATCCCATTGTCAAGGAGTATTTAAATAATTAGAATTTAGCCCATATCAAGACAAATTAAATGAAAAAATTACTGCCAGTATTTTTATTGATTTCCTTTATTTCTTGCAATACAAATAATAAGAAAGTGGATTCTGAAGCTTCATGGACTTCTCTTTGGAATGGACAAGATTTTGCTGATTGGCACACCTATTTGGGAACTCAATACAATTCAGATGTAGATAGCCTGGGAAATACTGTTGAACCTTACGGACTTGACAATGATCCACTTCATGTTATAACAGTGAGCAAGGTGGATGAAAAAAATGCCATTCGAATTACGGGTGAAGCGTGGGGGATGATTTTTACAGAGAAAGTGTTCAACAATTACCATTTGAAGCTTAAAATGAAATGGGGTGAAAAAATGTATCCCCCAAGAGAAAATGGCCCGCGTGATAGTGGGTTGCTTTACCACGGTTTTGGAGAACCTGGTTCGGCTAATTATTGGATGGGGTCTCAAGAACTACAAATACAACAAGGCGATATGGGAGATTACTGGCCTGTAGGAGATGTAGAGATAGATATCCCAAGTATTCCATATAAAGACAAGTACTATATTTATAAAGAAGGTGCCGATTTGAGGAAATACCATTATGCGGAAATTTTAGAAACAGCAATTCAGGATAGTCTTGCAAAACGAAGGGTGTTCAAAGCTTTAGATGCTGAAAAACCTCATGGCCAATGGAATGATATCGAGTTGATTGTAATGGATGGCAATAGCATACATATTGTCAATGGAAAAGTCGTAATGCGTTTATTTAATTCAAGAATTGGAAGCAGTCAGAAACCTCTTAATTCAGGAAGAATAATTCTGCAATCGGAAGGTGCTGAGGTCTATTATAAAGATATTTATATCAGACAATTAGCAGAAATTCCTGAAGAATTCAAGTGAATTATATAATAATCCAGAAAAACACTCATTAACATAGTATATGAAATCATATCACCCTTCGGGCCGCTTCGCTTTATATACTAACTGTTAGATTTCATTAGGACCAACCACCACTGCTTCTGTAATGGTATACAATGTGGCGGTCCATTTCCTATTTGTTTTACACTGATTTATAGTCTCTTAGATTAATTCAGTAAATTAGGGGATAGAACAACCAACCACTTCCTTTCCATGATTAACTTCTTCCGTAAGATCCGCAAACAACTTGCTGATGATAACAAGCCTTTAAAATACATGAGGTATGCCATTGGAGAGATACTTTTGGTAGTGATTGGGATATTGATAGCGTTGAGTATTAACAATTGGAACTACAAACGATTGGAACGAAAGGAGGAAATCGAGATTTTAAATAGTGTCAAGAATGATATAGAAAATACAATCGCGGAATTTGATCATTTAAATCAAATAAGAGAAAAGATGCTTTCTTCCACTAAAAGCATTTTTAAATTAACCAACTCTATGGATTTTAAAAATAAAGAGTTAGATAGTCTGATAGGGGTAACCTTTTACCGGCCTACTTTCAATAACATACTAGGCACAATTGATCAATTATTTTCTTCAGGTAAGATCAGCCTTATCCAGAATGATTCTATCAGGAATTTCCTGATCTCCTGGCCGGGATCAATTAATGACATGATTGAAGAAGAAACGTATGCCATGACATTGTTTCAAAATAATTATTACCCTGTAGTGGCTAAATACATTCTCATCCAGGATGTCATTGACCAGAACTTTTCTACATCATTCTTCGGCACAGGAATAAGGGAAGAAGAATATTCAGATATTCCACTGAAAAGTGACCGTGAGGGCTTACTAAAAGACAGGGAGTTTTTGAACCATTTACGAATGAGAGCCTCACATTTACAAATTACAAATACTGAAACCAAGGAACTCACCCTTCATGCCAGAAAACTTATTGGAATGATAGATAATGAAATCAAACTCTAGTCATATGGTGGCTGATTGACTTTATTATGCCTACAATCGCCCCTTTTTCTTTTAAATACTAATTGATCTTTTCGTTGCTTCTTCATTGTATCATTCTTTGTGAAGTAAACCAGCCCTCCAAAGGCAGCAGGGAGGGTGTACAGTCACTTTTCTTCCTCGAAAGAAGTTGCAGTAAAGGAAAATAAGTAGTAATATTGCAGTCCAAAATTTGGTATTAACCGGTCCTATAGCTCAGTTGGTTAGAGCACCTGACTCATAATCAGGGGGTCCCTGGTTCGAGCCCAGGTGGGACCACTTAAAGAATCCGTAACACATTGTTAAAAAGATGTTTACGGATTTTTCGTTTAAAAAATGTACGATATTTGTATGGCCGGACCTTGTTAACGCTCAAATTTTTATAGTTTAATTCTAGAATAGCTAAAAGTTTTTGTCTAAAATTTTGAGAATCTAAGCCCCCCTCATAAATATCCCGGTACTTACCTCTGAGCTAAATGGCATCCATTGGCTATCTTTAGAGTATATTTTAAACTCATAGAGAGTCCTATCTGGCAATTAGTATAGATTAATATAAATTATTCATAATATTCATATTTAAAATCCTTAGTCTTTTTTATCATTGATAATGATGAATTTGAAGACACGTGAGCTTAAATTTTATTTTACCTTAATTTAATTAATGCAAGTAGAAGCCCATTTTGAAAATATAAAAGAAATCATCACTCATGAACTCCGAAGGGCTAATGAATCAATATTTGTTGCTGTAGCGTGGTTTACAGATCAAGAGTTACTTAATTGCCTTATAGAAAAAGCATTGAATGTAAAAGTAAATCTGCTCTATCTTGATGATGACATCAATAAAGGAAAATTGAATTTTGGTCAGTTAAATTCTATGGATAATGCTAGTGTATTTGCTTATCCCTATGAAGAGGGTGATCAGTTAATGCATCATAAGTTTTGTGTAATTGATAGGCATACAGTTATTACAGGTTCATATAATTGGAGTTTTAGGGCGCAATCAAACAAAGAAAATATAACCGTTACAAAAGACAATGAAAGTTTGGCGATTCAATTCATTAGTCAATTTGGTAAAATAACTAAAGAATATTGTGGCGCAAGTGCAGCAGCAAGCGATAAAGTCATTTTGGATATTAGCAAATTGCTAAAACGTCTTGGTGTAATCAAAAACTTTATAATGTTAGAGGATTTTGAAGATGTAACTATTCAATTAAATAAACTTCGACCCTTTGGCACTAATGGGGACATAGCCAATATACTTCTTAATTTGGACAATAAAGAATACTCTTCTGCTATTCAATCAATAGACAGATTTGCCAACCAATATCAACAAATTATTTTGTTTGATGATCCAGAAATCTTTGCATTACGACTTGAAATTAAGGCTTTAGAGATGGAACTTTCGGCATTAAGTATTGAAAAATCAGAAGTTGAAAAACTTATCCTTGATTTCGGAGTATTGCATAATAAAATATTGGGGGATTTAGTAAAAAAAATATTGAAAATCAGAAAAGATCTCACCGCTGCCAAAAAAAATGAAAGTGAACAAAAAAATAAAGAATTTGAAGAAGCCAAGCGCGATTACGAAGAGTATCATAAACAGTTTGAAGAAACCAAGAATAAAATATTATTTGATTTAACACATGATCAGGAGAATCAGTTGAAAAAAAAATTCAGGAAGGCATCATTGATGTGTCACCCTGATAGAGTTGCCGAAGAGTTAAAAGAACATGCCCAGAGTATTTTTATTGAATTACAAGAAGCATATGCTCAAAATGATCTTGACAGGGTAAACGAAATCTTAAATATGTTAGAAAACAAGAAACCCTTTATATCCAGATCAGAAAAATACGCTGAAAAGAATAAATTAAAAGCCGAAGCACAACGGTTGCGGCTAATTATGAAAGAACTGGAAAAAGAAATTAGGGCTATAAAAGCTACCCCAACTTATGTCACTATACAAGAGATTGAAAATTGGGATATTTATTTTGAAAAGACAAAAGAAGCCCTGGAAAAACAGCTTAGGCAATTAGAAACCAGTTCTTAATGTTAAGATAATAACTATTGTAGATGTCCAAACAGCTTCAAAAAATATCGTCGTCACTTCAACTTGTAAATAATCAAATAGCCATTACATCGAAGCTGATAGCAATAAGTAGAGAGCAGGAAGTAATTAGATTTTTGATTAACAACTTAGATTTCACCAGCAGGATGTTGGCTTATTGTCATTCACTATCAGCCTATTCTATTGAAAAGCACTCTGACAAATTGGATTGGAAATGGTTAAGCATGAACAAAACCCTTCCTTGGTCTACTGAATTAATTGATAAATATAGAGACAAATGGGCTTGGAACACTTTAAGCATGAGCAAAACCCTTCCTTGGTCTATTGAATTTATTGATAAATATATAGACAAATGGAATTGGTATGCTTTAAGCATGAACAATATCGTTCCTTGGTCTTTAGAATTACTTAAAAAATATGAAGACTATTTGTCATTTGGGCATCTAAGCCATAACAAAGGGCTTCCTTGGTCTACTGAATTAATTGATAAATATGAAAACAAATGGGAATGGGTCAGTTTAAGCGAGAACATAACCCTTCCTTGGTCTATTGAATTGATAGATAAATATGCAGACAAATGGAATTGGCATGCTTTAAGCCAAAACGAAAGGCTTCCTTGGTCTACTGAATTTATTGATAAATATGAAAACAAATGGGAATGGAGATGGTTAAGCGGGAGCATTACCCTTCCTTGGTCCATTGAATTAATTGATAAATATGCAGACAAATGGGCTTGGTATAATTTAGGCCATAACAAAGGGCTTCCTTGGTCTACTGAATTGATTGATAAATATGTGGACAAATGGAATTTTGAATCTTTAAGCAGGAACATAACCCTTCCTTGGTCTATTGAATTGATAGATAAATATGCAGACAAATGGGATTGGTATGTTCTAAGTTCCAACGAAGCGCTTCCTTGGTCTAATCAATTAATTGATAAAAATACAGACAAATGGAATTGGTATGCTTTAAGCAATAAAAAAACGCTTCCTTGGTCCATTGAATTAATTGATAAATATGCAGACAAATGGGATTGGCATCTTTTAAGCACTAACATTGGAATATATACTCAAATTTTAAAACCCTTCCTTAATGACGGGGTTATTGATGAAGTAATGAATAAAATATAGCCCCAAGGAATAGTGATTTTTTCGTGTAATTCCCCCTAAAATTACATTACACTATATACAATACAATTTGAAATAATTTGGTAATAACTAAAACAATGTAAATGACACTTCAGCAACTTGAAACCATAGTTATTCAATCATTCTGTAAGCTGGACAGCAACATCCTTGAAGAAATGGATGAAGAAGCATATTATTCCCATCAATATAAAAGAGAGTTAATCCAAAGGATGGATAGGTTGTTTAAAGAAATTAAGAATAAAGGTGTCACTAATCTAAATGTACAAGACTCAGAATGCAAATTTTGCTACCCTACAGGAAAGGCTTACAGTTTTCATCATCCGGAAACAAGAGAATTTATAATCAGATATGTGATAGCCTATGATGGCGAAACAGATGAAGGAGAAAAAATTTATACAGTTGAAGAGTGCAGAAATAATCCTATACCAGATGATTTTTTTGAAAGTTGGGAAAGAAGAGCTGGTAAATGAGCAATATTCTTAAGTTTTTTCAAACTTTAGTTCATTCCATTTAAGAACCTCATCACACTCTAAGACTAAGTCATGTACGTTGTTAATTTTTGTATTCAGTATTCCTATCCTTTTAGTTGATGATTCTCCCTCAAATACGTAACCATTAACAAATTCACTATTTTTTATCTACCAGATAATCCATCATTGCCTGCCAATCTGGGAAAAGTTCTTCGCCAAAATGAATCCATTCTCCTCGGAAGTTTTCAGTGCCATTGTTAGGACAGTCATCAATGAGGAAATCGCCCCAATTCAGGTGTTTGTTATGCGACAGGATAAGCCGTTTGTAAGCAGGGTCGCCCAGGTATTCCTTAACCCATTTGAGTTTATCGCTCCAGGCGCTTTGGTTTACTCAAGGGGCAGTAGAGAGGATATAGGCCGAACCATTCGCTGAGATGGGCATAGCTTTATATGGCCTGCTGAATAGGTGGCATTAGATTAAAAATACCGGGTACCTCATCATAATTACCATGGTATTTTTTAAGGGTTTTATCATCGAGTTGAGCAATTCCAGCTGGGAAATCTACCAGCACATTGTCCATGTCTACATACAGGATCTTTTTATTCATATTAGAAAAGTGTTTTATAGATAATTAATATTTTGAGAGTTATTTAAATTACCTACAAATAATTTGAATTTTTTCTTGAATCAACGTTCCGTAAATTAAGCAGCAAACCCGAGCCCGCGTTCTGCTAATTCATAAAAATGTTGAAAAATTATTTCAGTTTTTTCTGCAAAAATTTCTCGATTATAGGATTGAGGTAAGTCTTCGTTTAATATTTTTTTAATTTCTTGCCTGACCATTTCTTGGGTGGCTTTTTCTTTGTGCCATTCTTGAATTAAAATTTTATTCTCTGCGTCGAACAAAATCCTTAACAAATCAGTTGCTGCGAGCTTCACGTTTTTCTCCTCTTCCTTGGTTAACTTCTCTTTCTTAAGTAAATCAAATAGTTCTTGTTGGGCTTCTGTCATTCCATACTTAGCTGCTCTCTCCTGCTCTTCCGATAGATCTTCTGCCTGCTTCACTAATTCTTCATAAGCCTCTTCAATTGACAAACTTCCAGAATTATAGTCTTCTATAATACGTTCAAAACGTTCTAAAAAAGTCCCTCTAGTTTTGTTTTGAGCTAACATTTGCTTCAGTTTGACTTCCATCAATTCCCTTAAATCGGCAAACTGAATATTTTTATGTTTCTTCTCTGGAAACTCGGCTCTTAATTTATTAAAATCTAATTTACTTAAATCAATCTGCTTAGAATTATCAATTATATACTCATAGGTTTGATCCTTTAAGTCTCCTTTACCAACAACACTAGTGTCTAACAATTCGTCTAGTTGTTTTTTGGCTCTTTCAATAGCTTCATCCTGATCTACATGTCTGTCTACAACTTTTCTTAAGTATTCAAAAACATCTCGATCCCTTTTAATTTTAGGATAACCATATATTTCAGGTTTGGCCGAATCATATAGACTTACGATAGTATTAACGTATAATCCTAATTGTTTTTTATACTCATCTTTTGCAAGAATTATATTGGCATATTCTTCAAATAACTCAATTTCTTTAAACCCTCTCTCACCAAGATTCAGAATAGCATCTAAATCAACTCCTAATTCTTTACAATAGCTTTTTGCTTCGGCTATAGATTGCTCCAGAAGTTCTAAAAGTTCTTCAAACTCCTTAACAGGAAACTCCTCATCACCCTCAGCCTTATCCTTTCCTTTAGAACCTTCAGCATAATCTGCTAATGCTCTTTTTAGATTTCTAAAAACCCCAAAATAATCGACTACCAATCCATTTTTCTTCCCCTCAATCACTCGATTGGCTCTGGCAATAGCCTGCATCAACGTATGGTTTTGAAGTGGCTTATCTAAATACAATGTAGACACACTTGGTGCGTCGAAACCAGTTAACCACATTGCTGTAACAAACACGATTCTATAGGTATTGTTTGGGTCTTTAAAATAGTCCTCAATATTGCGACCATCTTCATCTGGATAATCCATCAATTTTCTGTGTGGCGTAATATTTAACCCTCCTTTTTCAAAATTTTCCTTTTCTTCCTTATCAGAGCCTTCCTGACTTATAACCGCAGACATCCGCGTTTCTTCCATAAAGGCAATTGCCTCCTTATAGCGAGTTTTTATTTCTAGGTCTTTCTCTCTGGCAATTTTCTTTCTTAAATCTTTTATTTCTTCTTTTTGAGCATGCTGGACCAGTTCAAACATTCTAACTGCCGTGAACTTATCAATGCAGACCACCATAGCCTTCATCGGCTTACGCTCATTGTCATCGTTTTTAACATTTAAGCGATATGGATAATGCTGTACAATATGCTTAGCTATTTCTTGTAGACGATCCTCGCGTCTTACAACCTGAAGAAGTGTTGAGTATTCTTTATCTAGTTTTTGCTTTTGTTCTTCTGTCAGATTCTCATTCTCTAAAATCGCTGCAGCATCGCCAACCAATTCTTCATTGACTTGTTCAACTCTAGGAACACTTTTTTTATAGTACAAAGGTACTGTAGCACCATCCTCTATACTTTGAGCAAAATTATACTCAGACACATAGGACCCAAACCAATCTTTTGTTAATTCACTTCGTAAAAGTGGAGTGCCTGTAAATGCGATATATTGTGCATTTGGTAGAGCAATACGCATATTTTCACCAAAACCCTTGTATTGCGTCCTATGGGCCTCATCTACAATTACAATCCAATTATCACGATCTGTTAATTGTGGATAGGTTTTTCCTTTTTCAATACCGAATTTATGTATAAGAGCAAATACAAACGAGCGGTTTGACTGTAAATAATCTCTTAGACTGTTACGGCTACTTGGCCTATAGTAATTTGCTTTCTGGTCTTTGGTTTCAATAATAACCTGTGTCTCTTGAAAATTACGATAAATCTGATCGTCTAAATCTGTCCTATCAGTCACTATTAGGAAAGACCAATTGCCATCTATTTTTCTATTTATTTTTTCTGAGAAGAAAATCATCGAATATGATTTTCCAGATCCTTGCGTGTGCCAAAAGACACCTAACTTCCCTTTTTTACCTTCTTTATATTTTAGTGATTCAATGGCATTATTAACACCTAAATATTGATGGTTCTTTGCTATAATTTTTACTTTGTTCTTGTGATATAGTACAAAGTTTTCAAAATAATCAAGCAATTTTTCTTTGTGGCACAACCCTTCACCAAATAGTTTCAAACTTAATCGCTTATTCGTTAAGGCACTTTCTGCTTCTACTTCTAATCTCGATTTCTGATCATTTGAAATTGCTGTATCCTCTAATTTTACCCACGAAAAGAAATGTTCCCAAGGTGCATTAAATGCACCAACTCTTGTTTGAATACCATTTGAAATACATACAAAACAATTATACCAGAACAATTGCGGGATATCTCTTTTGTAACGCCTTAAGTTCGTATCATAACCAGATTTAACTTTCTCTGTTGCATTTTTAAGCTCAATCATCACCAAAGGCAAACCATTGACATATAAAATTAAATCCGGTCTTCTGGTAATATTTTCGGTTTGTAAATATTCAATACTCAACTGAGACACCACCAAAAAATCATTATTGGCTTCATTTTCAAAATCAATTACATTGATGTAATCATTTTCTTCTCGTCCTAGAGAATTTAAGTAAGCTACTGGCACACCATTTCTTATAAGGTTATAAATCTCCTTATTGGCCATGGTTGGTGTTAAGGTTGCTCGACTTTTACATAATTCATCTACGGCTTCCCTGATACAACTTTGCGGTAGATCTTTATTTAACTCTACCAATTTAGATTGTAAGCGATCTTTTAGTACGACACCTTTTAACGTTTCCCTTCCAATTAATTTTTTCTCCCAAGCACTAATATGCTGGTAGCCTAAAATCATATCAAAAAATTGAATATCAGCTTCTTCTATATGTGATTCGTTTAAAAATGCCATATTATCTTAAATAATAATGATGTTTAGAATACTGATTGTACTTATCTTCAGTGCCCACCTCATCTTTTATTATTAATTCTATTAACTCTTCTATTTTAATAGGACTAATGCCGTTTCTTTCATCCGTGGTAATGATATAATCCCAAATTCCAGCTTCCTGATATCTTTTTGTTTTTAGTTCTTTCCAAGTCCAAGCATATTTTCTTTGATTTAATAGCCCTAAATGCTCCCAATACCAAACCTTATTGTTAGTATAAATCGTAAAATCAGTCTTAATATTAACTTCATTTCCATTTTTTATCGGTTTTTCTTCATAAGCAAAATTGAAGTTATCAATACCCAGTTCATCGCGTTTTTTCATTAAAACATGATAGATCAACAACTCTATACGTGATTCCACATAAATTCCTGGTTCTGGTTCTAAATCGTAAAACTTATAAGGTTTGTCTAATAACAAACTTGTCTTACGAGAGGCTGAAAAAGACCGTTCTAATGCTCTATCAAACACGCTCTTCTTTTCATTTTCTTCACTTTGAATAAAAAGTGTGATAGACTTTTTAGTTCTTGTAAGAGCTGTATAGATTAACTCTTTAGATAATAAACCATAGCGTGCTGGTAATACTAAAAACAAATGATTAAAACCGCTCCCTTGCGATTTATGTATAGTAATTGCATAAGCCAATTCAAAAAATTCTTGTTCAAATCCTCGAATGTCATAAAATGCCTTATCTACTAAACCTTCATGTGCATCATAGAAAAACTTCTCTTGTTTTTCCTTTTTTATAAAACCAAGCGTACCGTTAGAGAGCACTAATTTTTTTTTCTCATAATAATTTTTGGTTCGTAATAACTTGTCTGATTCTTTATAGACATTTTTTCTTAGCTCAAAATCCAAGTTCTTTTTAAAATCTGATTGTATATAATCATTAATCTTGCTTGCTCCTGAATATTGTGAATGATATGGTGAAAGAATTTGAAAATTCTCTATATCAATTCGATTATCTAAAATATCACCATCTTTAGACAGCCCCAAAACTTGATTCAACTTTCCATTTAAGTCTCCATCAAAATCTTTTGTAAGCAGCTTAAACTCTTGTTTAATTTGCTCGTATAATTCTTCTTTATTTGACCAATATTGTGCTCTAAATCCGTTAGATATTTCAGTTTTCCTATTTTGAAATTTAAGCTTTAAATCCTTATCAATATCGTCTTTGACATTAACCTTAAAAGCTTCAGCTAATCTAAGAACATCATTTTCTACAAGTTCAGAACGACAGTTGGTTTCTAATTGTATAAAGTTATTGTGGTACTTATTATTTGTGCTTAAATAGCTTATTAAATCAGCTAAAACTCTACCGTAACCAATAGCCGGCAACTGATTTGGATCTCCAATTAATATGAAACGTTTAAAATATGGTTCGTTAAAGTTGAATATCCTTAATAGTTTTTCAAATTTCAATAAATCTACCATTGAAGATTCATCTACAATGACATTTTTAAACTCCCTTATTGCCTGAGGTTTTATTTTTCTATTATGAACATCATTAATAAACTTATCGATAGTAAATGCTTCTATATTATTAAAATCCTTATCTGAACTTAAGCGCAAAGCTGCTTTACCTGTTGGTGCTAACAAGAGGTACTTTTGATTTTCTTGCTCTTCTAAATATTTGATGATTTTTAGAACTTCATAAGATTTACCACTTCCTGCACTACCAGCAACAACGAATAACTTATTCTCAAAGATATTCTTGAATAAATCATGTCGTTCTTCAGCAAATACCTCTGCATTAAAATCATCTCCTATTTTTCTTTTTAGCTTTACTTTTGAGTCCTCAATGTATTCCTCTAGATTTGGAAACCGTTCTGAATTCGTTGAAGCATTTAATAACTCAGATACACTCTTTTCAATATATTTTTCTGCATCGTATACTTCTGATAAGTAATAATACATGGTATCATTAGCTTCAACTAAAACCAGCTTTTTAGGTTCCTCCTGAAAGTGATTGGCATAATCTGGAAACAGAGGATAAAAGAAATTCTCTGGCACTACAAAGTCTTCACCTATCTCGTAATACAACGGATAGTTTGTAATGACCTTTTGAAGGTTCTCTGCTGTCGTGAAGCAATCACCCGTGTTTTGTAGCGTTTTTAAATATCTTAATATCAATGCACGTATTCTACGTTTATCCACAAACTTCATGTTGCGTTGTAAGTTTGTTCTGGGCACAACACGTGTGTCTGGGAAATACGCTATATCTATTTTAAATAAATCAATTGGTGCATCTAACTCTTCGCCATAAACATCGTCGTGAGACTCTGACCAGTAGTCATAATCTTCATAGAGCAAATATGGATTTTCTATGATTTCGGTAACTTTATGTGATCGTTTTACATCATCAAATTCTCTGAACCAAGTATCAGGTAATTTCAATTTACCTTTTAATACGCGTTCAAATTGAAAAGGCTTTAAATTAAGCATACTCAATGCTAAAAATTGCTTTAATGTAAAATTGCGTTGCTCTAATCGGTCCTTTAATTCATTAATTTGCCTACTATGCTTTTTTGAAATACTATGAGTAGAAGGGTTTTTTAGAATAGACAACAATTTATCCTCACTTGTATCCTCTTCTAATTTATAATCTTCATAAAATTCCTCCAACGGAAATTTAGGTTCGTTGGTTTGATTTAACAATACGCGACTAATAGCAGTAAACCCAGGAAAATATGAGCGAGCTGCCCAAGCTAGTTGCAAAAGTTCTTCAACTTTATCAATACACTCTTGCATGTCTTCACGTGATACAACACCATCATCTCTACAGGTCATTAATGCTTTTCGCATTTTGGTAAGGACATAAATGGTTTCATCATCCCCAATATCCATGGCTACATATTTAAAACACCATTCTAATTCTGGCTCTGATATTGCGACTTTAATATTGTCTAAAAATCCATCTTTTGCCTCGTCATCCAGTTTTTCGGCTTCATCGAGATATTCATGATAGGGCATGCGAACCGTTGAATACTTCTCAAAACTAAATTGCATCGCCCAATTCATACTTGGGAAATTCTTATACTTATAATTGCTCTGTGGTCTGCTCTTAATTTTTTCTATTTCTTCTTCAGGACCAAAGTGGGGAATATCAGATACTTTTTGTTTTCTATCTACAATCCCTGCTCCTACAACTAGATATTGCTGTTCTTCTTCAGTTATCGGGTTACTGAACTTGGCATACATAAAAGCAATACTCTTACCTTCGTAAACTTTAGCATTGAATCTGGGAATACGTGTTTCCTCTAGGTTTTTAGGATAGGCTCCACTTTCTGACTGTTCCTTTTTGGTTCTGGTAAACGATACGGCAAAAGGCCAGCTATACATGGACCTTGCCGGTAGATTTTCTTCAATTTTAACAAGTTTAGGTGCTGCAGGGTTATCATGTTTCGCTTTTATAGGATCATTGCCAAATAGGTTAATGGACCAGAAACATGGTGGTAAGTAATCAATGTCTTTTAATGCCTTGCCTTTATTCAGAATTTCTTGTTCTAAACTTTCATCTTTACGTCTTCTTATACGTTCTGACAATAGCGAATGAAAACCGTTACAATAGGTATTATTTTCCGGGTCTTTACAAATAGCGCCATTCCACTTATTATCGTGCCATGCTACACGAAGTGTAATATGCTTTAAGGGTATTTTGTAATTATTGGAATGTAGCAATTCTGAAGCTTTATCATCCTTTTTATCATCAGACTTTAACTCTTCAATTCTTTCTACAACCCATAATATTATAGACAGTTGTTTAGCGCTTAGTATTTTTCCTCTACCTACTTTTCTTTTTGCCGTAGACAGTAGACTTCTATGACTAGGTTTAAAACTAGATTTATGTTCTTTTGAATATACAAAATCTAAAAACGAAGACCAATCTTCAAATGAATAATCATTGAAGTAGTCCTCCATTATTGCGATATCTGTTGGGTCGTTTATATCGTAGTTGGCCATAGTTATTGATTAGTATTTTGCTTGTGCTCTGTTGCCATATTAAGATTGTCTATTTCTTCTACAGATAACTTACCGCTAATTAAGGGTGGCAATAATAAATCTCTTGTGTCTTGAAGAACTTGATTCTTATCAGATAGTAAGTGTATTTCCTTAACCATTGGAAAAACCTTTTCTTCAAATGATTCTAATAAGTCTTCTGGTGGTTTATTTATTGAATAATTTTGAACTTCATTCCAAGAAATAGTAGGCATTTTAGTCCCATTACTAAAATTAATAGACCACTTTATAAAATGAGTATTAAAAAAAGTAAAAAGTGCATAACTCCTGTAAATCTCTTTTTTTACTCTAAAAACTAAAACAGAGACATTTGTAATTCCCTTTTTGTTAGCTGAGCTTACTTTATGAAAATAGGACCTAATTGATCCAAATAAGATGTCATTTTCTTCAAATATAATTCTGGACGATTCTAATTCATCTGAAGCTCCAAATTCTGGAATTGAGAGACTTTTTCTTGGCATTCTTGATAGGTCAAATATCCCTAGATTAGAATGTTCCTTTTCATTATATTTTTCCTTAATGTTATCGACAATCTCTTTTATTGATTTCTTATCCCAACCTTCAGGTACAGCGTCTTTCGTGCCATGAGGTACTTTACTGCCATCTTTATCGAAGAATGTTGTTTTTATATAGCCTGGAAAACGAAACCGCACAAACCACTCTTTGTAGATTTCCTCGGCCATGCCTTCTAATAACTTGATGCGTTGGTTGTTGTTTTCTATTAAATCATCGTAGGTTGATAGGATTGATGCTATTTTATTTTGGGTTGAAAGGTCGGGTAGATCAATTGACATTTTGCGTTGATCCCTAAGATTTACATATAAAGCCATATCTGTCTGTCCAGAAACCATAGCAACCTGGTTTAAAAACAAGTAACTATTCATCCAGTAATATAGATATGTAGAATCAAGAATATTTTGATCAAGAGATCTCCAAAAACATATCTGAGGTGAATAAACAAATTTTTGAGTATTCGATTTCACAAAACCGAAACGACCTATCGTACCTTTTGAGGTAAAAGCGACATCACCAACACGACTCTTTTTTACTCCAACCTTTTTTACATCATCATACGGGATACAATCTGCGTCTTCAAATTGAAACCCATTATTCAAATTTCCAGCCCTGGCAAAAGGAAATCCTTCTAAATCTAATTCAGAATTTTTAGCTCTATATCCATCTCCTATATAAAGTTGGTTATTATCTATTAATAGTGATACAGGAATTCTTTCAGACATCATGTTAATTCAATAATTTCTCTAATGCAATAAAAATCTGATTTTCAGTCTCATTTGATTCTTTAATTAAAGTTTTTAACAATGAAGTCTGCTCGTAAATACTATTTCTAAATTCTGTTTCTGTGATATCCTCAGAGCTCATATCAACACCAACATAACGCCCAGAATTTAAGGAATAATCCTGTTCCTCAACATACTCAGTTTTATCAGCCATTTTACACAAACCAGTCACATCTTCATATTTAGCATCTGGGAAACGGCTTTGTAACCAATTGACATTACTAAACCAATATTTCATTTTTTCTGCGGCTTCAAGGTATACTTGTAAGGCTTCTTCTAAATGTTTGTCACCTTTAGATAAGTTGTTGTTAGTCCAAACTTTGTCACTTTTTAGTTTTAAACTTTTGTCCGCTATTTTATTGAGATTGAGGATGGTATTACAATCTTGTTTTAAAGCATCAGTCTTGCGTTTCGTTAGCTCTACCCGTTGCTCTAACTGCTTGCCAGTTTTTAATTGGCTTTCATTATCTAAAGCTACTTCTGTAGTGAGCCCATTAGCCCTAACATCATCTAAACCTTCTGTATTCGCTTGGGTACGTTTAAAGCCTTTCAACGCATTAAAGAAATCTGCCTCTGCAAGAGCTTTCTTTTTTCCGGGTGAGCGCTTTTCGTCTATAGTTTCCTTAACGTAGGTCTTTAAGCTTTGCACCAAAGCATCTAATTGCTGCTCTAGCGTCTCTTGGTTAGGTGCAATATTGGCGCATGCTTCCTGTGCTTCCTTAATGTAAGAGGCTATTAATTCTAAATAGCATTCGGTTTCACCACGATATAAGCGAACAATAGTTGCTAAATTTTGTTGCTGCTCTGCAGTCCATTCTCTATGTGCGCGGTCAATTTGGCGATATACATTTCGTGCATCTAAAAACAAGATTTTATCTTTACGGTCTGTATGCACTTTTTGCTTATCAAAAAACCAAAGTGTCGCAGGTAAGGTTACGGTTAAGAACATATTGGTAGGCATGCTTACCATACAATCTACAATACCAGTGTTTACAATTTTTTTGCGGATGTCATATTCAGCATGACGGGCATCAGACGCAGAGTTAGCCATTACAAATCCTGCACGTCCGTTTTCATTTAAAGAATTAGCAAAGAGGGAAATCCATAAATAGTTAGCATCCGAGATTTTATCGCTCTTACCTTTGGTTTTGGGTAAACCGTATTTGTAAAAACGCTCATCATTTTTAACGGTACTTTCCTTTACAGATTTTACATTAAATGGCGGATTAGCCATGACAAAGTCGAACTTTCCATAACTTTTATAAGGGTCGCTTTCATAAGAGTTCACCTCACTAATTTCACCACGTAGATTGTGTACGAGCAAGTTCATTTTTGCCAAACGAACGGTTTCGCCCATAAATTCTTGTCCATAAACATAGATATCATTGAGGTCATGTCCTTCATGCGCGATAAAGTCAGCCGATTGTACAAACATACCACCAGAACCACATGCTGGATCGTAGATTTTACCCTTGTAAGGCTCAATCACCTCAACAATAAATCGTACCACGGAAGTTGGTGTAAAGAACTCACCACCTTTTTGGCCTTCGCTCATGGCAAATTTCCCTAGGAAATACTCGTAGATTTTTCCAAATATATCACTACTGGCATCCTTTGGTATATCGGAAAAGGTCTTGAGCAGTTGCGGTAAGATATCGTCCTTTTTCTTTTCAATATCAAAATAAGCTTCTGTAGGCAACACATCTTGAAACTTGGCGTCTTGATACTTCTCGATACCCTTCATGGCATCTCGTAAAGCCTCTGCTCTTTTGTCACCTGCTAATTGTAATAAGTAATCATACCTAGCATTATCTGGAAGATAGAATCCACATTTTGATAAGGCTACTTGCTGAATGGTACGCTCCATTCTCGTGCCTCTCTCTTTTTGATAGGTTTCTAATATTTCCGGTTCGTGTTGGCTGTATTTATTTTCGGCAAACTTTAGGAAGATCAGACCTAAAACAGGTACGGCATAATCTGCGGCTTTTAGTCCGCCATAAGCCCGTAAGGCATTGGCTGAATCCCAAAGGTTGGCTTCTAGTTGTTTAAGTTGTTGGTGGGTCATAAGTCTCCTCTTTCTAATGCTCTTCTAATGGCTTCAATTAAATCCTCTTCAGATTTTTTCTTTTCTTTTTCATGTTGCTTAGCTCTTTTGCTTTTATAATTAATTTTTGAACCTCGTTGAACAGTATTGCTTGATTGTAAGTCTTGAACGCTAAAATTACTTTTATCATCTCCAGTGGTTTCGATAATAACATCTCCATTCTTTGATGTTTTTAAAGGAATATTTAATGCCAATAAAGTGTTTCTGACACTTTGAATAGGATGATCGAATTGATTGTCATAATTTGATGAACAAACACATAAGGTGGGATTTATTATCTCAAAAAATTCTTTTGTATTAACCTCGTTATTTGATCCATGATGAGCCAATAATAATACATCAACTTCATTTTTGATGGACCTTAACTTCAAAAGATAATCTTTATTAGCCTTGGAATCAATGTCTCCCAAACTTAAAACCGAAAAGCAACCTGTTCTAAAAAGTTTAACAGAGGAATTGTCATTTGGTTGGATATTATTCTTTGGATTATTATAAAGGATATTAGAATAATTCCATTTTTTGGCCGAGTCTAATGCTGAAATCAAATTAGCCAAAAAGGGGAAAACTCTTACCTTTGGTTCGGTCTGTGAATTTTTTTTGTAATAATCCTTAATCAAATTGAAGCAATCAACTTGATTTTGTTTTGCTGAATCAGGATTATAACCTGGGCATTCAACACGCTTTGGTTTAAGTTGATTAAGAATTATCTCTAGTGATTTTCTTTCACAATGATCTCTGTCCCAGCTAGTAATGTGCAAACAATCAATATAACCTTTTTTACCTAAATTGCATTTTTTAAATTCTTCCTTTAACGATGGAATGCAGTCTTTAGTAATAAAAGCTTCAATCAAAGTAAATCCAGTGCCGTCGTAATATGAGAATAAAGAGCCTGGTTGACCTAGTTGATATGCTCGAAAACGTGTGTATTTAGGTTTTAATTCCATTTTACTTGAATAGTGTTGGACAATATAGTTTTATTTGAATTTCCGTGAGTACTTCCGCATGTTTTGTCAAAGTGTTAATTTGTACATCAGTTAATGCTTTTAAATTAGTAGAAACTCCTCGAGCAATGGTTAGTTCTTGTTCTGTATTAGATTCACTAATTATCAAGTCGTAATCTATACTCTGTTTTAATAAGGATTCTATTTTCGACCAATCTCTAGCTTCAATATGTTCCTCTTTTATTCCGTGACTTCTAACAACCGCCTTTGATAAATTACCTTTACGAATATTTTCAATAAATGCAGGTATTGACTTCTCAATATTCCAACCTAAAGATTGGTATGCAACTTCTTCTAAATTATTGGGATTAAATATTAAATGTATCATTTGAAAATTTTTAATTCTGTTCATAAAAATATCACTCACCCTAATTAATAATGGTAATACATTTTTATAGGTATTCTTAAAAGGCAAACTGTTTCCTGCGTCACTGACTATGATAATATCACAAGCATATTCACTATTCTTTTGTGCCAATTTATGTACACCTTGATTATCATATACTCCTCCATCTACTAATCTAGGCTTGACTCTTTCATAATCTTTTTTATTAGTGAAAAAGCTTTGAGAAATTTTCACAGGTGTAAAAATAAAGGGGACACAAGTCGAAGCGGCTACTGCTCTAGAAATTGGAAAATTGTCGTGGTCGAAATAAATAGGTTTGCCTCCGTCTTTTGGATATCTATATGATGAGTCATTCATTTTTTGTTTAGAAAATGTGAAGAGTGTACCTGTCTCCGCATTTGTAGAGTTAATTGCTAATTTAACCTTGTCTTTTATACTCGACAGTGTCTTACCATGAAAAAAGAACTTATCATACGCCTGTTGAATTATCTTGCTAAAAGGAAACAAATCAAATTGAAAATATAAAATAACAATTATAATTGCTATCAGCATAATCAGAACTATCCAAGAAACACCAGTAAAGAGCAAACCAACCATGCTCAAAAGGAGTAAGAAAATTATTAATGCCGGAATTAGAAAAAAACGTGACATCAGAATTTGTTTAATCACACTCTTTTTAACTCCTCTAAGCAAAAAAATTTCAAACTTGTCAAAATCTTGTCCATACAAACCATAAAGTGCTCCTGTAATAGATCCACCAGAATTTGTCGATATAACATCAATATGCTGCAAAAGGTCTAGTTCCTTTAGCTTTCTTAGTGTTCCCAAATGATAAACCGTGGCCCTATATCCTCCTCCTGATAAACTCAGGCCTATTTTTTTATCTTTTTTCATTTAAAGGTCTAATCATAAAAACTCATTCACTACATCTACATTATCTGCATATTGCCTTATCTCTGTTTCTTGTTCGTCAAAATCTATAACTATATGGCCTAAAGATGTTTTTACGGCTTTCTTAACTAGTGAATTTTCTCCCGTGCTATAGTCAGAACTGTAATATCTACTATCAACTTCTGTGCGATTTTCATTTGAGGTAGCCACTCTAACTTTTTCAGAAATAATATTTAACCTTGTTCTATTCCCCTTCATTGTTTGGAATAAATACTCGGAAAAAGATGTTTGTAGTCCATGATGTGGAGCCACCAAATAGTCAACACCTTCCAATTCCAAAAGACTCTTAAATTCAGGTTCGTTATCTATTAAGTACTTCATTCCTTCTTTTAAAATATCCCCTGGAAGTAATACAGTCTTATTACCAACTTTTATGAAAAGTACTAGACTTAAATTATTTGAATAACCAGTTCTTAAATTTTCATAAGATTCACAAACACCTGGATTAATATAAAACAAAGAAATTTCATCAACTATTGAAACCAAGGGATTTTCTGGTGACATTACAGGGTTATATTGAATTTTTGTAGTTCTTCTAGCCATATCTTCCAAAACAAAATTTCTGCATTCACTTTCGACACCAAGTAAATTTCGGTTAATCTTAAACACATTTTGCTGTTGGCCATTATCGTTTGGGCAAGTCATAAAAAAACCATAAAAATCTTTACGAAAGTTTACGTAATCTGCGATATGGTCTCGATCTAAGTGGCTTAAAAATAATTGATTTATTACAAATTTCTGTCTATTTAAATCGTCAAAACCATATGCAAATGGTTTTCTATTAGTTAACGGATATAAAAAGTCTTTCGTTGGTGAAAATCCAACTCCAGTACCAAGGTCAATTACTATTTTTTTATCATTAAATTCTGCATAGCAGGACAATGCCCCTCCAACATTAAAAATTACTAGTTTCTTCATTTTTATTATTATTGTGAGATTTAGGCCATATACCTTGAGCTATTCAGTGAATTGATCATATTATTTTAACGGTATAATTAAAAATAATCTAAATTGGATAGTAAATTTAGAACATTAAGAAGAAAATATTTAAATAAGCAGTAGGAATATTATTCTAATATAAACCGAAGTTATTAGGGTTCTCAAAATGAGATATTATAATTAAAATAGACAAGAAAAAAATCACCTTTTTTCAATTTACATTTCAAAAAAATTATTTACAGGGGTATAAAGTCATTTAATTCTTGTTAGTTTTTTGAGGGGGCGGGGGGTCTTTATAAGGTTTTTGAATTATGTTATTCTTAGGAATAACTATTTTTTCCTGATTATTTAGCAAATTACGTATTAGCACAAGGCCATAACAGCTAATAATCAACAAGTTACGTTGCTATTTTACATAATGAATATTATAGCTCAAACCTATCGATATACAATCAATTTATTTATCTTAAGTTGTTATCTAAAATGACTTAGGAGCTACACAGACCCGGTCTGCCGGACTATCTGTTTGGAGTCATATAATATTGTTCTACACAAGAATAATATCTTAAAAAGTTTACAAAATATTGAATAGTTTTTTATTGGGTTTTTTTGAGATTTTAAAGCAAATTGATCATGTATAAAACTGGTTTCTATCGACCACCACAAAATAGCTATTACCTTATTATGTCGTAAGAGATTAAATAATTTATTATTTTGTATTGGAATGACAATCCGTTTATCTCCAAAACTTAGAATTTATTCTGTGACGTTTACGACAGTACTATGACATCTTAACTAAAGTTACTGTCATGATATTAAATTCAATTATATATGGGTTACTGTATGTTATGACAGTAGTGACAGTATAATTACTAATTATTATGATATTAAAAATACCTTCACCGATTAAGCTATAGCATTCTTCAGAGAAAGTTGGTAAAATGTATTGTCATAGTGTCATACCTGCTATGAATAGCTTCAAAACCCATATTTTACATAACCGGGTAATGAGAATAAGAGTGATACAACTAATTGTACTTTATCGTCATTTTAGAAATCCCTAATTATCGGTTCATTAATTTCTTTTTCTTTTACTAGATAGCATCTTTTAGAAGTTTTTCTAATTTGCTTGAAACCCAATTTTTTGAGAGAGGCACCCAATTTATTAACGTATATTTTTTCCTTACTTCCCGTTTCGATCTTGTTTTTGATGTCGGAAGCCGTTAATAGAGTTGCTTCTTGTTCATTTTCAGCAGGTTCAAAATACTTCATGATCATTTCTTCTTCATAAGAGGGTTGCTCATTTTTCCATGTAGCTTTATTGAGATAATCTATTTCCTCCTTTTTTAACATCCATCCATCTCCTAATTGCAACCATAATCTATAAAGCTCCATGAAAAGTTCATTTTTATTAATGGCTTCAAAGCGTTTAATATCTATTTTTTTCACATTGACAGGAATCAATCTACGATTGCCTGTTGGATCGTTTAAGATCTTTTCGTCATTGGAGGTACCACATAAAACAGCATATCTGCGTAATTTTTCCGAAGTCCTTCCATAAGGCTTACGGATTGTAAAAAATTCCCTGGAACTAATCTCCTTCAATTTTTTTGCTTCGCCTTTTGATTTCCCTGAAAATTCATCATCCATTATTAAAATTGAGTTTGTCATCAAAATCTCATCATCCTTTCCAGAATCTAATTTACTTTCCGCATAATACGGACTTAATTTCTCGGGTAATAAGCCTCTAAAGAATTTGCTCTTCCCAGAGCCTTGGGGACCATTTAAAACTAAAATCAAAAGTGAATATGTGCCGTGCATTGCCGAAATCATTCCCACAAGCCATCTTTCCATAAAGACTTCCAAATAATCCGAATCCCGTTCGTCCTGGCTCATTTCATTTAAAGGAATTTTCGGCTTCTCATAGTAAAAGCATTCCAATAATTCCGAGAAATTTCCATCAGCTTTTAAATGTTTGTGCTCCTCGAAAAAATCATTAAAAGGATTAAATGATTGCACAAACTTAGAATTTATGAAATCATATATTTTAGCTTTTGAAATATCATAGCCCAGAACTTTCATTGCATCGACATAAATTGTATTTATGTCTCTATCGGTAATTGCCACACCTTTAAGCTCAACTCTACTTGTCACCTCGTTATGTTTTAGATCATATTTGCGAAGGAAATTTTCAAGATCATTTGTTCTTTTGTTTGACTTTGTGATATTTTTAATATTGATCTTTTCCAGAATAGACTTTGAACGTTCTTTAGTAATCCCGTGCTCATTTTCCAAATATATTTGGGCTTCCTGAATTAATTCTGTACTCATAGCACCCCCTTTCTTTGAAATTGAATTTTTCATATAGTCAAATCCAAGATTTTCAATCTCTATTGTCTTAGGTGTCTTAATGTCGATTTGGAATTGTTGGCAATACCAAAAAAAAGTTGCAATCGTTATACCTCCTCGTACTCCATGGGAAGGGCTATAACTTCTTATTGAGTTATCATATTGCTTATCACAATCTTTGCTGTTGTATTTAGTGCTTTGCCCCGAAATGACATGAAAATAATCCCTACCACTTTCACCATATTCAGAAGCAATTGCAAAACCCAATTTTACCCAGTCAAGATACTCGTCTGCCATATTTATCCCTCTTTCATTTATTTGGGTCATAATATAATCTATGTCGTCCTTGTGAAAAGCAATTGGGTGGCTCACTTTAGGAGGTAATTTTTCCTGTGCTAAATATTTTTCCCATAGGGCACTTTCTTTATTTAGAAATAATCCAGGATCATAACTAACAAAACGCAGACGTGATTCATTTTGACAAGTAGAATCTGTAATTATTTTATAATTCTCCGCTAAGTATTTTTCAATAGCAAAGTAAGAATCACGATGTCTTAGGGGGTCTATTTTAACGTATAATACTAAGCCAAAGCCGCCAATTGAATTATGTACAGCAAAACAATATTTGTCAGCTTTAAGTTTTTTGACAATTCTCTCAAAATCCAATTGTGGATTGTCAAGTTTATCAATGTCAATTGCAATAATAGACGAATGTTTTTTCAAATTTTCATCCTTTCTGGCTTCTTTAAAAACACCTGAAATGGTTACTCCAGGAGCATTCTTTTTTGACATTTTGCCCCTTCTTATATCAAGAACTATATCTTGCCAGAACCCTTCTTTTATATTATCAAGGTATTCAAGAAGAAACAACTCTTCATTTACCGATGAAGAATGAATGTTTTTGAAAAAGTTTATTCTAATATTGTTCAAATCAAGTGCACTCATAGCCATTATTTATTTAAAGGTTTAATGCTTTCTATGAGTTCAGTTCGCTTATAATATCTTCGGTTACCAATGCCGTAGGCTGTTACTTTTCCTTTATTAGTCCATGCCCATAGGGTTGAGCTGTCTATCTTTAGAAATTTGCAAGTTTCTGCTCGCGACAAGAGTACATCGCTATCTTGTAGCTGATCGAGTAGTTTTTTAAGTTGTTCTAATTGAGCTTTTAATTTCTCATCAATTAAATTGCCTAACTGTTCGTGGGTGAGATCATGAAGTAAAATGGAATTATTCATTGTTGCATCATTAAATGTTTACAACAAAATTCCTTAATTGCCTTAAGAACCAATGGATCGTCTTTGGGCTATTCTTGAGCTATTCTTGAGCTTTTTATGGAATTATAAAAAGGAGACTTAGAATTTAACCCACTTTGTCTATAGTCAATTTTATCAATTACTATATCATAATTATTCGCTAGAAAACCTATCCAGCCTGGACCATTACATACTAAGAAACCATCTTTATTCATTGCAAGAAATAGAAAACTATAGTTGGCTTTAAAATGCTTCTTGTCTTTACTATATTCCTTGTGAATATCATTAAAAATTTGAAAGGAAATTCCATCTTTAAAAATGGTGGTATTAGGGTTATCAATTATTCGACGAGTTTTCGATAGTGTGTTATTTTCTTTTTGTATTAATGTTATTTTTTCAATATCAATTGATTCGGATATAATAAAATCCGCCTGTTCTATTTCTGATTTCATAGGACTTTCAAGAATTTTAATATATAGTTGATCATTTATTACTTTTAAAACCTCTTTATAAATTATACGACAATATTCCTGAATTTTAATAGCGCTATCATATTCACCTGTAATATAATTCTGTTCAATACTCTCTTCGATAGAAGCTATATTCTTCAAAATCTTTTTCAATTTTAGTTCTGCATGGAATATTTTATTGCTATCAGTTTTATCATTTTGATAAACTAGTATATACAATTCCATTGTATGATTCAACAAAAGTTTACACCGCAGAAGAAACCATTTAAGAAGCTTTTTTCTACCCTTTAAACTATTGTTTTCACCCAATTCAAATAATCGCTGATCATGCCAGTGGTTAATAACATTGGGATAGTAAAACTTATTTGGAAAACCTTTTGAATCGCTTTTATTGGAAATAACTTTAAATTCACTTTTAGGAGAAATTGTTTTTTGATATTGTAAGATTCTTTCTAAATCCATAATTGGGATATTAAGTTGTGATGGGATCTCGTAAAAAATAACAAAGGCTATCCATATAATTTAAAAGTAGGCTGATAGTTCTAAACCAAGATCGTTATTACTTTTGCCAATATAATTTAAAAAGCTTTTTTCTGTACTATGACCTGTCATATAGGTCAGATAAGTTCTAGGAATTTTACCATTGAAATTGGAGGCAAATGAACGCCTTCCAATATGAGAGGTTACTAATTCCCATTTTTCGTACATTTTCGACTCGTTTCGATATATTTTTGAGTTAGGAGACAACTCCTGTTTCTTAGTACCTTTTACTATATCAGTCAATCCAGCCAGCTTACATACTTTTTTTATATAGTCGTTATATTTTTGATCAGATATCTCCCTAGGGAAATTACCACCCCGTTTATTCAGTATTTCAATCACCTTTAGGTGAATAGGAATTGACATAATTTTGCCAGTTTTCTTTTGAGTAAAATCAATAAATGGTTTTATAATATTATCGTTGTTTTTTTCATATTTAATCATTTCTTTTTTAAAGTACATGAAGTCTGATACTCTTTGTCCCAAATAACAACTTATTATTAACCAATCCTTGGCATTCGCCAAATATTCCGGTAAATCTCGGGAATTCTCTATTTTTTCAAGATCATCAAATGTTAGATAGATAAATGAACTTTTTTGATATTTGATTTTAATATTGTCCAGTTGATAGCTCGTTTCAATTCCATTTGAATGTGCGTGTTTACTTACTGTCTTGATAAACCTTAAGGCCCTTGCAATTGTATTGGTAGCATAATTATGTTTTATACAATATTTTTCAAATTCTAATTTGAAAGAGGTGTCAACATCAGAAATCAGCAACTTCTTATTAGAGTTCTGTTCAAACCGTTCAATTAAATGCTTTATTACATTGCATTTTTTTATAGTACTTTTTGCGACTTCATTTTCTTTTAGCTCTATATACCGGTCGATATAATCAATCAAGCCATTCGGAAGTTTTTCTATTGCAGAAGGAGGATTATAAAAGTCACTTATGATATTTTTCAACCAGTTTTTATCTACCGCTTCAGGATCATTGACATTGAAAGCGCTTAAAACATGATTTTTCAAATCAAGGAGCTCTGCATTTACTTTTCCCTTTATGTTTATTACATCAATGTCTCTAGTTCTTTTAGAATTATGTTGATTTTTCCAATAGTTTTGTGAAACCTTTATTTTAGTTTTTGCTCCTAATACATGATCTTTATTTTCAAAGCGATAGAGCAGTCTTAAAACTAAACATCCTTTATCACGAGTTGATCTGTACAAAAAATTTACTGAAGCCAAAAGAAATGTAGTTTAAATTTGTACGGTAAATGTACGGTAAAATCAAAACTAGAACAATTTAAATCAAATTAAACAAAAACGTAAAACATTAATAAATTGTTGTAACTATTGATTTTACAATGTTTTTAGCAATAAAACAGGATGTTTGTGTAGAGTACACTTTTGCGTTATAATGGTCCAGGTGGGACCACGTCAAGCAGAAAACCCGTGCAAAAATGCACGGGTTTTTTCATTCCGGGAGGAAGCCAAGCTCGCTTGAGCTTACGATCAGGAATGAAAAAAAGCGATTTGCGAAGCAAAACGTTGTTTGCTATTTGCAGGAGTGGGCATTCTCTGGTCCAATTCCGTAGGAATTGAACCCAGGTGATTCGAGTTCATACCTTCTATTGAAACAATCTGCTTAAAAGTGACGTAGATTATCCCGTCAGGCAGGTTTGCAAAAGCGGTACTTCTCTGGTCCATCCCGCTTAGGGCGGGATGAACCCAGGTGGCTTTCAAAAAGAATTAAACAGCTAAATTTTACATCACCAACGCGCCAACCACGCCTTCGCGTAGCCGCTATGGCAGAGCAAGGTGGCTCCTCACTACAAAAGCTCCACCGGAGCTTCTGTGGGCGTTCGGCCCTATTTGCAAAAGCGGGACTTCTCTGGTCCATCCCGCTTAGGGCGGGATGAACCCAGGTAACTTTCAGGATGAAGCCCTATTTGTTACCTTGCCACTCGGTTGCTGCCTTTTCCGATCAGCGACTAGCGAAAGGCGAAAGGCGATTAGCGATGGGCAATTTCTATGATAAATATCAGTAAACATCCCGGTTTTTAACACTACCTTACTATACCCCTTTTCTACCTGCCATAACCTTCTAGTGCTATAAGCGAAATAGATGCAATTTTTTGCATTTATATACAAGTTGGCACTCATTAAGGAATAAATAGAGGAAACCGAAAATCTTTAAAAGAGTAGGGGTTTGCGCATTAAAATCAATTAAAAAATGGGATATTCAAAACCAAAATTTAAAGACAAGTACGAAAATTTCATCAATGGAAAATTCGTAGCACCAGTTGGAGGACAGTATTTTGACAATACATCACCAATTGACAATTCACTTATTGCAAAATATCCACGTTCTCAAAAAGAAGACGTAGATAATGCAGTGGCAGCGGCCAATGCAGCTAAAGCTGCCTGGGGAGATACTTCCACGGCAGAAAGAGCAGGAATGCTTAATAAGGTAGCAGACATTATTGAGGCAAATCTAGAAGAATTTGCATTGGTAGAAACTTGTGATAATGGTAAACCAATTAGAGAAACTCTAAATGCAGATATTCCTTTAAGTGTAGATCATTGGCGATATTTTGCAGCGGTTATTAGAGCAGAAGAAGGTTCGGCAACTGAATTGGATGCTAATACACTCTCAATGAATATTAAAGAACCACTTGGTGTGGTTGCCCAGATTATTCCCTGGAATTTTCCGCTATTAATGTTGTCCTGGAAATTACCCCCGGCATTAGCAGCAGGAAATTGTGTAATATTAAAACCAGCAGAACAAACACCATCAACCGCAACTTTATTATTAGAAAAAATTGGGGAAGTATTTCCACCAGGAGTAATCAATATTATTCAAGGATTTGGACCAGAAGCAGGAAAACCATTAGCATCACATTCAGGTGTTTCTAAAGTAGCTTTTACAGGAGAAACTACAACAGGTCAATTAATTATGCAATACGCATCGAAAAACTTAAATCCTGTAACAATGGAATTAGGTGGTAAATCACCAAATATATTCTTTAGTTCTGTAATGGATGAAGATGATGCGTTTTTGGATAAGGCAATTGAAGGTGCGGTTCTATTTGCTTTTAATCAAGGAGAGGTTTGTACTTGTCCATCAAGATTATTAGTACAAGAAGATATTTATGATGCTTTTATGAAAAGAGTTGTTGCAAGAACAAAAGCTATTGTTCAAGCCAATCCTTACGACAGCAATACAATGGTAGGTGCCCAAGCATCAAACGACCAGTTCGAAAAAATTCTTTCTTATATTAAAATAGGTAAGGAAGAAGGAGCAAAAGTCCTTACTGGTGGAGAAGCTTGTAAATTAGAGGAAGAATTCGCTAACGGATTTTATATACAACCAACAATATTAGAAGGACATAATAAAATGCGGATATTCCAAGAAGAAATTTTTGGACCAGTACTTTCTGTAACTAAATTTAAAGATGAAGCAGAGGCATTGGAAATTGCGAATGATACGCTATATGGATTAGGAGCAGGAGTTTGGACAAGGGATGCACATCAATTATATCAAATACCAAGAGCAATAAAAGCAGGTAGGGTTTGGGTGAATTGTTATCACGCATACCCTGCTCACGCGCCATTTGGTGGCTATAAAAAATCAGGGTTTGGACGGGAAAATCATTTAATGATGATGAATCATTATCGTCAAACTAAAAATATGTTGATTTCCTATGATAAGAACAAATTAGGTTTCTTTTAGTGGATAATTAATAGTAACAGGGCTGACTGAAATTTCAGTCAGCCTTTTTCAATGAATCCTAATTATGGAATATAAAAGAGTTGCAATAACAGATAAGGCAATAGAAGTCTTAAATCAACTCAAGGAAAAGCACGGAGAATTAATATTTCACCAAAGTGGAGGTTGCTGTGATGGTTCAGCACCAATGATTTTTGAAGAAGGTGATATGTATTTAGACGATAGCGATATATTACTTGGGCAATTAGATGGTGTAAATTATTATATGAACCAAGACCAATTTGAATATTGGAAACACACCCATTTAACGGTTGATATAACGGAAGGAAGAGGCTCAAGTTTTTCCCTTGAAATACCACTTGGTGTACGGTTTATTATACACTCAAGGTTATTAACTGATGAAGAAAATGCTGAACTAAACAAATAACGATTTTTAAAGTAGAACAAAAAATTATAGGTCTTAGCCATAAAAAGTAATATCATGAAAAGACGTAAAAAAATTCAAATCCTTTTTCTTTTACCTTTCGTATTGATCATTTTCCTTTGGCCCCTTGTTTGGACCCATGCGCAAGAATTGACCGGAGATGAAGTCTGCTCTTTCACCATCGGTGACGGTAGTTCTTTTTCCGGAACCTATGTTGTTGAAGTCGATGAAGGCGGTGCATTTGCTATTAATGACTTTGAAAACAGTCAATTCGTCATTGAGATAAATGGGAATAATAACATCAGCATCATGTTGATCCTTGAGAGTTTGACCGAAGGCAAACATGTTTTTTCAATGGAAATGCAGGCTGCGATCGACATTTCTAAAGATGGTGGTGACAATTTCGTCGGTTTTAGTAACTATAAGGAAGAAGGCGGGGGTTATATCCAAATTGACAAGATCGATAAAGACAATGCGAAGCTTATAGGAGGTTTTTCAGGTATTTTCCATGAAGATATGGCCCCGGAAGGTGTAAATGTTGAATTAAGCGGGGCTTTCAATGTCAAATTGGAATAGCCAACGCAAAAGCCGATAATCGCAAAAGCGCTTGGAATTTGGTTTTTACATCCACCTAACCCCCTTCGAAGAGGGAATAGTTTCTCGTTGTCATTCCCGCTAATGTAGGTTTGAAGCTTGCCTGCCCGCATTCCTTCGGTATGTAAACATGCCTACGGCACTTAAACCAGTAGGCAGGTTTGGGATTTGGAGTTTGGATTTTGGATTTTGGATTTTGGAATTTGGAATTTGGTCCCGATAGCTTCTCCTTCGTAATACTATGGAGAAGGAACTATCGGGATGGAATTTGGTACTTGTATCTTATTCCCTCTCCTGGCGAAGCTCAACCTAAACACCTTTGCTGCGTTTAGGATGAATAAATGTAAAAGGGGATTTGCCTCACTATGCCAACGCACCGGCCACGCCTTCGCGTAACCGCTATGGCAGAGCAAGATGGCTCCTCACTGCAAATGGGCGCTGAAATCCCTTCAGTAAATCTGAGGTGTAATATGTTCTTATGTTCATTTTACCTTGATGTAAAACGAACCAAAACATCAAGAAGGTTCCAGGAAATTTTTGAGAACCTTCGGGTATGGGGATTAAATTAATGGGCAACTCCAGGTTATTGGCTTTGGAATTTGGTACTTGGAATTTGGTCCCGATAGCTTCTCCTTCGTAATACTATGGAGAAGGAACTATCGGGATGGTGCTTGGAATTTGATGCTTGCAACTTATTTCCTCTCCTGACATAGCTCTACCAAAACGCCATTGCTGCTCTTTGGGTGCAGAAATGCTACCAGCTTATTATCTGCCCCCTTTTTAGGGGTTTCATTTAAGACTATAAAGCCCTCCCCTTTTAAACGCTCAATTTCTTCTTCAATATCATCTACCTCAAAAGCAATATGGTGTATCCCCTCCCCTTTTCTTTCAATATACTTTGCAATAGGGCTGTCTTCCCTGGTGGCTTCCAGCAATTCTATCTTATTGGGGCCCACTTGAAAAAACGACGTCTTTACCCCTTCTGAGGCCACTTCCTCTACCTTGTATTGCTCGCCGCCAAAAAGTTTTTCAAAGAGTTCTTTAGACCCCTCAAGATCCTTTACCGCTATGCCAATATGCTCTATTTTATTCATTGATACTCAACTTGTTTGCGATTGTTTTTTAGTAACCCCTAAAGTACGTATTTTTGCCCTATGGAAACACAGCGACAGAAAAAAATTGCCGGGGTCATTCAAAAAGATCTTGCCGAAATCTTACAGCGTGCAGCAACGGACGGCGGCATGCAGGGAACCCTGATTTCTGTCTCCAAAGTGTATGTTACTACAGACCTCTCTATTGCCAAGGTTTATGTGAGCATCTTCCCTACAAAAAAAGCAGATGAGCTTTTGGAAGGCATAAAATCTAACCAGCCGCTTATTAAGCACCAGCTGGCCCAACTTACCAAACACCAACTAAGGCGGATGCCCGAATTGTCTTTCTTTCTTGATGATTCACTAGACTATATTGAGAACATAGATAAATCTCTGAAAGGAGATGAAAACCCCATTACCAACCCGGATCTGCTGCCAAGAAGAAAAAAATCCTAGTGATTGTTTGGAGTTTTGTTGTTGGAGTTTTTATAGATTACTTTTGATGGAATACCAGGCAAAATTTTTAAGGATAGCAGGGCTATGGTTTAAAATTTTAACAACGTAGTACGCAAAAGGAATCACAAAAAAGCAATGAATTAAATTTCAAATAATCACTTAACTTGAATTTTCCCTTCTATATAGCAAAAAGATACGTTCGCTCTAAAAGCAGCCAGAATGCTGTTAACATTATAAATTTTATAACCTTCCTGGTGATCGTCATCGGATCTGCTGCTCTTTTTATTGTGTTATCTGGCTTTTCCGGACTTAAAACGTTTAGTATTTCCTTTAGCAACATTTTTGATCCCGATTTAAAAGCTACCGCACAAAGCGGGAAATTTTTTACCCTTGGCCCTGAAGAAGAACAAAAGCTTTTGGAGATAGCCGGTATAGTTTCCTATTCAAAGGAGTTGGAAGAGCAGGTATATCTTACACACAAGCAAAAAAGTTGTGTGGCTTATATAAAAGGCGTGGATACAGCCTATAGGATAGCTACACAAGTAGATAGCGCTATCTATTGGGGCAACTGGGCTCTAAAGAACCAACAGACCGTTGTGGGCCTTGGTATTGCCAGTTTGCTTGGCCTTACCATAAACGATTATCGGGATCCGCTGAGGATACTGGCGCCTAAACCGGGAAAAGGATCGCTCAATCAACAGAACTTTGGTGCAAAACCCTATAACGATATGCCGGTAGTGGTAAGCGGTGTTTATGCTATTGAAGAAAACCTGGATAAAAAATACGTTTTTACACAACTAGCCCTGGCCCAGGTAATCCTGGAAAAAGACAATACCCAGATCTCCGGAATAAATTTTGGGCTCGACCCACTGGCAGATGTACCCGAAGTCCGAAACCAGATCACAGCTGTACTTGGCGATAAAATAATATTAAGAAACAGACGCCAACTCAACAATGCACTGTATCGCATGCTCAATACCGAAAACCTGGCCACCTACCTGATCTTTACGCTGGTTTTAATCATTGCCTTATTTAATGTAGTGGGTGCAATTATCATGATGATTCTGGACAAACAGCAGAATTCCAAAACCCTCTATAATCTGGGAGCTACAATCAGGGAGCTACGCCGTATCTATTTTGTCCAGGGAGTTCTGGTAACGAGCTTTGGTGGAATAATAGGTTTGTTACTGGCCTCCTTTCTTATTTGGTCGCAACTGGCATTAGGTTGGTTAAAAATAACACCCTCTTTGGCCTATCCTGTAGAATACAAACTAATGAATGTGTTGATTGTTCTTGCTACTATTGTGGTCCTGGGCATTATTGCTTCTAAAATTGCCAGCAGCAGGGTTACCAAAAAGCTACTTGCCTGATTACACAAACTGATAGTTGCCAAATTTCTCCTGCACTTCATCAAAGGCGGCAAAAACATCCGGGGCATCATCACTGGTGACCATTTTCATCCGGTATTCCTTAAAGTCGGGTATTCCCTTAAAATAATTGGTGTAGTGCCTTCGGGTTTCAAAAACACCCAGCTTCTCCCCTTTCCAGTCAATTGCCATCTGCAAATGCCTGCGGGCAGCCTGTACCCGTTCTTCCATAGTAGGAGGTGCAAGCAGTGAGCCTGTTTTCAGGTAGTGTTTAACTTCCTTAAAGAACCAGGGGTAACCAATACTTGCGCGGCCAATCATAGCCCCATCAAGTCCGTATTCATCACGCATGCGCCTGGCTGCTTCGGGTGTATCTACATCGCCATTTCCAAAAACCGGAATATGCATTCTTGGATTGTTCTTTACCTCGGCAATAGGTTTCCAGTCTGCCTCACCCTTATACATCTGGGCCCGTGTCCTGCCGTGAATAGAAATAGCCTTACAACCCACATCCTGAAGCCGTTCTGCCACCTCAACAATTTTAATGCTGTTGTGGTCCCAGCCCAGCCTGGTTTTTACGGTAACAGGCAAGTGGGTATGCTTAACCATAGCCTCGGTAAGGGAAACCATTAAATCAATATCTTTTAAGATCCCCGCGCCTGCCCCTTTACTTACTACTTTTTTTACCGGACAGCCAAAGTTTATGTCGATGATATCTGGTTTAGATTTCTCCACGATCTCCACCGAACGCAACATGGATTCCAGGTTTGCACCAAAAATTTGTATCCCTACCGGACGTTCTTTCTCATAGATATCGAGCTTCATAACACTTTTGGCGGCATCGCGTATAAGGCCTTCCGATGAGATAAACTCGGTATACACCAAATCTGCCCCCTGCTCCTTACATAGCGCCCGAAAAGGAGGGTCACTCACATCCTCCATGGGCGCGAGTAACAAGGGAAATTCCGGAAGAACGATATCACCAATTTTTGGCATCTGGTATCTTTTAGCGCGACAAAATTAAAAATAAAGATGGTATTAAAGGGAATTTATTCGTTATCAAGTCTTTGTAACTCGCTTTTCTTTATGCTGCGATCCGTTTTACTAAGTCGGTAATTCCCCAGGTTATAGGTAAAGCCCAGGCGTATAAACTGCGTTTCCGTGTTCTCTAAAAAAGAATTATCCTGATTGGCGTAGCGCGTAGTAAACACGGCATTGGCCCTGTTGAAGAGGTCTTCTGCTAAAAGGGAAATCACAGCCCTGTTATCCCATAAAGATTTACGCAATCCAACATTCAGCACAATGCTTTCGGATACCTTATAGGAACCAAACAGAAACCCGCTTAAATACCTTAAAGAAGCTTCCCCGGTAAAACTCCTGTCTTTAGAGAGTGTAAAAGAGTTATTGAGGTACCCGTAATAGCCAGTCACCCGGTTGGTATAGGTTTCAATCGTACTTTCCTCAGCCAAAAAAGTCTCGTCTTCATAAAAAACGGAGTTATAAAAATATAGAACCCAAAATGGGGTAATAGAAGTAGAAATAGTAAAATCCAGGCCGTACGAGGTGCTCTTCTGTACATTCTGTTTGATCTGTCTCAAGGTCTGATTTTCATTGTCCTGGAAGCTTAATCTACTTATATAACGTCCGTTATCTCTGTAATAAAGGTCTATGAAATAGGTTTCCTTGATGGATAAATTTAAATTAAAGTTATGGCTGAAATTAGGAACTAAGTTCGGGTTCCCTTCAAAGTAATTATTCTCGTTTAGAAAATACCGGAATGGGTTCAGGTCTGAATATTTAGGCCTGGTAAGTTTCCTGCTATAATCAAACGTAAGGCTATTATCTTCACTAAGTTTCCGGGTAAGGTACAGGGACGGAAATAGCTTAAAGTAGTTTTGTGTATTGATCTCTAGCAGGGTTTCTGAATTCGATTCTACATTGGTTTGTTCCGCCCTCAGGCCAAGCTTTAAAAACCATTTCTCCCAATCCTGTGAATAACTGGCATAGCCGGCAACTACGCCTTCCTTGTATTTAAAGTTGTCGGATAAGGCAATATCAAAGGGGGGCTCATTGTTATTTACATCAAAATAATCAATCCCGCTTTTAGAATTAATCCATGAACCTTTTAGTCCGGCTTCAAAACTGCCGGATGTTACAGGCGTATAAAAATCTACCTGGCCGGTAAAAATATTGATGTCCTGAAGGGCGTCCGTTGCAAAAGTAAAGTTTCTTATAAAGGCCCCGGAGGGATCAAAATAATCACTGGATCCCTGTTGCAGGCGAGATATTTCAGAATACGTATAGTGCGCATTCGCCTTTAATGTGGCGCCTTCTTTCTTCAGGCTGCGATTGTAATTGAGGTCAAAGGAAAGGTTCTTACGGTCGTCTTCAATAGCGCTATTGGTTTGGAGTGTGGAATCGAGCACTCCTGAACCGTCTCTCATTTCGGTATCAAGCTTATTTACAAATTTTTTATTTGGGGAAAAGCTAAGGTTGGATGTGAAATTTAGCAGATCACGCTCGCCTGGTTTATAATCCAGAATCAAATTCACTTGCTGGTCTTGTGAACGGGTAGTTTGATCTAATACCGTATTCCATTCGGCAAAACGATCACCCTGATCATTAATAAAATTAATATAGCTGTCTGCTTCTTTAATCTCTCTTCTTGGATTAATCACATAATTTGCAAAAATACCAACTTTGTCATTTTTGTAATAATGACTGGTTCCCAGGCTGTATTTGGCATAAAAAGCCTGTGTATATTGTCCTCTGACGTTTCCCTTGTAGCCTGGTACTACATTCTCTTTAGTGCGGATATTGAGAATGGATCCATCTGCAGCTTCATAACTCGCCGGAGGGTTTGGGATCACCTCTACAGAGGAAATCATGTCACCTGAAAGCCCTTTTAAAAAATCCTGGATTTCGGTTGGGGATAATTGAATTTTACGATCATTGAGATAAACTGTCGCTTGTTGTCCTCGTATCTCCAAACTGTTCTGCACGATTACGACCCCCGGGGCATTACGGAGAATATCCCAGGAACTGCCATCGCCAAGTACTGTGTTTTCAACATTAAAAATAATCCGGTCGGCCTTTCGTTCTACCGTAGGTTTCTGGCCTGTTACGACCACCTCATTCAGCCATTCGCTGTCAGGCTCCAACACAAGAGCCCCAATTTGTATGTTCCTTTTTATTTCCAATGCAACCAGGGTAGATTTATACCCGAAGTAATTTGCCTGCAAATAGTATACGTCTTCAGGGATGCCTTTCAGGGTAAAGCGCCCCTCTTCATCCGCTGAAATTCCATTAACCTGGGTATTATCCAATGCTTTCAGGAGTATCACGTTTGCAAATGGAAGTGGTTTCCCTTCGGAATCTTTCACAGATCCGGTTACCTCAAAGGTCTGGCTGGCCATGGCTAAGGGTAATATTCCTAAGAAGAATAGTACGGGGAATCTCACAATATATTGGTAGGTTAGTCCGTAAAGCTATAAAATAATTTACTTTATATAGGTAAAAGGCCGCGTTTGTTTCTAATTATCTTATTGGTTTTCCCCTGACTATTTTGCAAAATTCTTATAGTCTTTGGGTCTGTTTTAGAATGTGATTGGCGCCTTAAGGGTTTGGTCATTGCGCAATACCAGCACCGAGGTTGTGTCGCCAGGTTCAAAAGCGGACAGGGCGCGCATATAGCTCATCATATCCACAACAATGCTGTCACCCAATTGGATGACAATATCTCCTTTCTGTAAACCTGCTTTTTGTGCTGGTTTGTCTTCGCTTATCCCATCAATGCGCATGCCTTTCCCGTCAAATAGATAATCGGGCATTACACCAAGCGTTACTTTGAATCTAGGCACTTCTTCACTTTCGTTCTTAGTTTTTCTGAAAGCCAGTTTCTTGTCGTCATCCAACTCCTTAACTAGGCTTAACAAATACGAACTAATCAGTCGCATCCCCTCATAATTCAATTTCTCTGCATCATCCGTTGGCTTGTGATAATCTTCATGCTGTCCTGTAAAAAAATGTAAGACCGGAATGTCTTGCAGATAGAAAGAGGTATGGTCAGATGGGCCTACGCCCGATTCTTGTAATACCAATTTAAACCCGGGATTAGAGGAATTCAATACCTGGGGCCAGATTGGCGAAGTTCCGGTGCCGCTAACTGAAAGTGTTTTGTCTTCCCGCAGTCTGCCCACCATGTCCAGGTTAAGCATATAAGAAACCCCTTCCAGATCAAGGGTTGGGTTTTTTGTAAAAAAATTAGAGCCTAATAGTCCCATTTCCTCACCGGAAAAAGTAATAAACAGATAGTTTTTAGAAAGTTTCGTGCCTTTGATCTTATATGCCAAATCAAGGAGTACCGCCACTCCGCTGGCGTTATCATCCGCACCATTATGTACTTCTGGTTCGCCCCTGTGTAACGAGCCTTCGCCTCCAGTGCCCAAATGGTCATAATGAGCGCCAATCACCACGGTATTTGAAGATTTATTATCTATAAAACCAATGACATTAGTCCCGGTTATTGTGCTGTCGCCAGCCTCTTGAAAACCTATTTGCTGATGCGGGTCAGTCTTTGGCTTAAATGTAAAAGTCTGGTAATATGTCCCTGCATTTCCTTTAGGGTCAAGTTCCATTTCAGCCATCTGTCCCATTATATATTCTGCAGCCTTGAGTTCTTCTTCAGTTCCGGTTTCCCTGCCTTTAAATTCATCGCTTGCAAGGACTTCAACCTCTTCTTCCATTGAGGCTGGTTTGGGTGGTTCGGTTTTGCATCCGCAGGCTAGTATAAAAAATACGCTGAGAATTATTTTTTTCATCCGTTTTGCTCCTAAATTTGTTCAAAATTAAGCATCCTATGAAAACTTTTGTGTCCTTCTTCATTTTATTGACCTTTTTTGGTTGTAAAAACGAATCCAAAAAAGTACTGCCGGAAAATGAAAAACCCGTCTCTGTCATGGCAGGGTCAGACACCTTAATTTATAAAGAAGAAAAGCACTTTAAATCTATTCGCCAGGTTACTTATGGAGGGGACAACGCCGAAGCTTATTGGAGTTTTGACGATAGTAAACTGGTTTTTCAATCTAATAATTCTGCCTGGGGGATGCAGTGCGACCAGATGTTTCTGATGAATTTTGAGGAGACTTTTAAGGATAGCAAACCTCCTGTGATAAGTACAGGACTGGGGCGTACCACCTGTGCCTATTTTCTTCCCGATAATGAGCGTTTTGTGTATGCTTCCACGCATTTAGTCAACAAAGAGTGCCCTGAAGTACCCTTGCGCAAAAACGGGAAATACGTTTGGCCCGTATATGATTCCTTCGACATATTTGTGGCCGATCTACAGGGCAATATTGTTACTCAACTTACCAACGAGCCGGGTTATGATGCAGAAGCTACTGTTTCTCCAAAGGGAGACAAAATAGTGTTCACCTCTACAAGAAGCGGGGATCTTGAATTGTATACCATGAATTTAGATGGTACAGAAGTTCTGCAAATAACAGATGAATTGGGTTATGACGGAGGTGCCTTTTTCTCTCCTGACGGCACAAAAATCATCTTCCGGGCTTCAAGGCCAAAAACGGAGGAAGCAATAAAAGAATATAAAGAATTACTTGCTCAGGGATTGGTGCAACCCACAGAAATGGAACTTTTTATATGTAATGCGGACGGCAGTGATTTAAAGCAGTTAACTTTTCTTGGTAATGCCAACTGGAGTCCCTTCTTTCATCCGTCAGGAGAAAAGATTCTGTTTTCAAGTAATTTTGAAGCCGAAAAAGGTTTCCCTTTTAATCTCTATCTTATTGATATAGATGGGAAGAATCTGGAACGGGTTACACATGGAAAAACTTTTGATGCGTTCCCGGTATTTTCCAATAATGGCAAATTCCTGGCTTTTTCAAGTAACCGCAATAACGGCGGAACCCGCGACACGAATTTGTTTATTGCCGAGTGGCAGGATTAAGAAATAGAAAACTGTATCTTTGCAGCCAATTTGAAATAGCCGGAGTAAGAAAATGAAACACATTCGTAATTTCTGTATTATAGCCCATATAGACCATGGCAAGAGTACTTTGGCAGACAGGCTGTTAGATTTTACAGGTTCTGTAACGGAACGTGAAAAAAAAGAACAGCTTCTGGATAATATGGATCTGGAACGTGAGCGTGGAATTACCATTAAGAGTCATGCTGTTCAGATGGAATACGAACATGAAGGAGAGGCTTATGTTCTTAATTTAATAGACACTCCCGGTCATGTGGATTTCTCCTATGAAGTGTCGCGCTCAATAGCGGCATGCGAAGGAGCTCTTTTAGTGGTTGATGCAGCCCAGAGCATACAGGCGCAAACCATTTCTAACCTTTATCTGGCTCTGGAAAATGATCTCGAAATTATTCCGGTTTTAAATAAGGTGGATTTGCCTAGTGCCAGTCCGGAAGAAGTAACAGATGATATTGTAGAATTATTAGGGTGTAAAGCTGAAGAGGTAATCCCGGCCAGTGCTAAAACAGGCATTGGTATTAAAGATATTTTAACTGCTATTATTGATCGTATTCCTCCTCCGGAAGGGAATGTAGATGAACCCCTACAAGCCCTGGTTTTTGATTCCGTTTATAATTCATTCAGGGGGGTTGAGACCTATTTCAAGGTTATTAATGGCGTTATCAAAAAAGGTCAGAAAATTAAGTTTGTTGCAACAGATAAAACTTATTTTGCCGATGAAGTAGGCACTCTGAAACTTTCCCAGGAACCTAAGCCCAGTATTAAAGCGGGAGATGTAGGCTACGTGATTACCGGAATAAAGGATGCCAGGGAAGTAAAAGTTGGGGATACCATTACTGATGCGGTAAATCCAACCAAAAACGCTATTGCAGGTTTTGAAGATGTAAAACCAATGGTATTTGCCGGTATTTACCCTGTAGATACAGAGGATTACGAAGAACTTCGTTCCTCTATGGAAAAATTGCAGCTCAATGATGCATCTTTAGTGTTTGTTCCGGAAAGTAGTGCGGCCCTCGGTTTCGGTTTTCGATGTGGTTTTCTTGGAATGCTGCATATGGAGATTATTCAGGAGCGTTTAGAACGCGAATTTGATATGACGGTAATCACCACGGTGCCAAACGTTAGTTATCATGCCTTTACTACAAAAAATCCGGATGTTCCATTGATTGTTAATAACCCGAGCGACCTTCCGGATCCTTCTACCGTATCGAGAGTTGAAGAACCTTATATAAAAGCCACAATAATTACGAAGTCAGATTTTGTAGGAAATGTGATGTCTCTTTGTATTGATAAAAGAGGGCAGATTACCAATCAGACTTATCTGACTACGGAGCGGGTTGAATTAAATTTTGACATGCCCCTTGCAGAGATCGTATTTGATTTTTACGACAGGCTTAAAACAGTTTCTAAAGGCTACGCCTCCTTTGATTATTCTCCTATTGGTATGCGCGTATCTAAACTGGTTCGTGTTGATATTTTGCTGAATGCTCAGCCTGTTGATGCTTTGTCGGCTCTTGTACATTTTGATAATGCCCATTATATAGGCAAAAGAATGTGTGAAAAGTTGAAGGAATTAATTCCAAGACAACAGTTTGATATTCCTATACAAGCTGCTATTGGTGCTAAAATTATTTCCAGAGAAACAATAAAAGCGCTGCGAAAGGATGTAACCGCCAAATGTTATGGTGGCGATATCTCCAGGAAACGAAAACTTTTAGAAAAACAAAAAAAGGGTAAAAAACGCATGCGCCAGGTAGGTAATGTTGAAATTCCACAGCAGGCGTTTATGGCAGTACTCAAATTGAATGATTAGCCCATTTTGATTGTGCGATTTTATCTAGTGTATTTTATCCAAATCGAACATTTTGCCCAAATAGACCAGTTTAGATCCGTCTGAAATTGAATCAAAGCCTTCATTGAATGAGGATATGATCGATACTCTCCCGTCGGGAGATTTTATAAATACGGGGATAATCTCGTCATCTTCTTTGGTAATCTCAATCAATTTTTCGTAATGTTCAGCATTCTTTAGGTCTATTTCGTGAATCGCCGGATAGCGCCTTGTGACTTCCATCAGCTTTATATAATCATCAGTATGAGAAAAAAGACCTGATTTCGGATTATTTTCCGGATCGTTCATCTCATCTGCACTGACCAGTCTGAAAGACCCATTTTCTCCAAACTGATTCTTAAACCTGTCTATAGCGTATTTATTGATTTCGGTACTGCCCGTAAGTGCCATTAAATAGCCCATATCATTAAGCTCAATATTGTCTGTAAGGGTGTCTGAATATACATCGGCCACCATTGCCTCTATCCCAAGTTTTTTGGCCTGATCTATATTGGCACGGTTAGCATCTATCAAAACTACATGTCTGTTATTTTGCTTAAGGTAATTGGCAATTAGTCTTGACATTTTTGAGGCGCCAATAATAAGAATTCCTTCGGAGTGTTTTAAAAATACCCCCACAATTTTAGCAAAATTCCTGGCCGTAGTAGCATTTAAAAGAACTGTCCCCAACACGATCATAAAGACCAGAGGGGTAATATACTCTGCGCCTGGTTCGCCCTTTTGAAGCAATTTGGAGCCAAAAAGAGAGGCGATACCCGCGGCTACAATACCCCTGGGCCCTACCCAGCTTATAAAGAGTTTTTCGTTCAATTTTAAACTAGAGCCTCTGGTACTTAAAAAGACTCCAATAGGCCTTATTAGGAGTACAACTATAAAAAATAATACAGCCGTCTTCCAGTTGTAAATCAACTCCATATCACTTATGTTGATATTTGCTGCCAGCAGGATAAAAAGAATGGAGATTAGCAATACGCTCAGGGATTCTTTAAAATACAGAAGCTCTTTAAGGTTAGGCAGGTCCATATTCCCCATAACCATTCCCATGACCACAACGGCGAGAAGGCCAGATTCGTGAGCCAGAATATCCGATTCCACAAATACTAAAAGGACCACAGAGAGAGAGACTACGTTTGATAAATAGTGAGGCACATATTTTTTTCTGATAATAAAGGCCAGTGCATGGGCAAATGTGAAGCCGAAAGTAGTTCCAAAAAGCAAAATCTTACCAAAGTCTATCAATGCTGTTTTTGTATACTCCTGTCCCTCACCAACACTAATAAATTCAAAAACTAGAACTGCTACCAGTGCGCCAATAGGATCAATTAATATACCCTCCCATTTCAATACCGCTGAAACATCCTTTTTTAAGGGAATATTTCTTAAGATTGGAGTAATAACGGTAGGGCCGGTTACAATAATCAGGGCTGCAAATAAAAACGAAATCTTCCAGCTAAGACCGAAAATAAAATGGGTTACAAGGCCTCCTCCAAAAAAAGTAACCAATGTGCCCACGGTAATTAGTTTGGTAATTACAGGGCCAACATTTCTAATCTCGGAGCGCTTAAGTGTTAAGCCTCCTTCAAATAAAATAATACTTATGGCAAGAGAAAGAAAATAGTAAAGTCCTTCCCCCGGGAAAAGCCCTTTTTCCCCATTCCAAACAGGTTCTATTAATTTAGAACCATCTTCGGTATACAGAGTGGCAATAGGCCCTACAAGAAGACCAATTAAGATTAGGGGTAGGATGGCCGGCAATTTTAAGCGCCATGCAAACCACTGTGCAATGATCCCTAATATTATTATTCCGGCAAGTTCTACCATCTTTTTCCTTTGGTGTTAAAAATAGTGATTAAAATGAATACCGATTGGTAAGAGATCAAGAAATAGAATTTCAATTGATACATGCACAAAAGTCTTGAACATATTATCAGCAGGCGATTATTTGGAATTTTATTTAACTGATCATAATAGGTATATATGTGTTATATTGAACCAAAATAAAAGTAATGGAAACGCATCCCCATCCTTTTAAGAGAATTCTATTCGGTTTCGCTTTTTCGCCCACTCTGGAAATTAACCTTCTGGAAACCACCCGTCTTGCGCATTATTTTAATGCCAAATTAATTTTACTTCATGTTGGGGAAAAAACGGAGGAAAAATTGGGTATTCTGAATGCGCTGTTGAAGAAAATTGATTTTCCGGATGATGCCATAGAAATTCAGTGGGAACAAGGAAAGCCCGTTTCTGTAATTTTAGAGGCCTGTACAAAATACAATATTGATTTATTGGTACTTGGTGCACTTCAACACGAAAATATGTATCAATTTTATGTAGGAAGTATAGCCAGAAATTTGACCCGCAAAGTTAATTGTTCGGTTTTGTTGCTTATAAAACCCACGGCAAAACGTACGCCCTGCAAGCATATTGTGGTTAATGGACTGGATGCGCCGGAAACACCCGTAGCTATTTTGGATGCCTTCTATGTAGCTAAAACTTTAGGGACACAACAGATTACTATAGTAGAAGAGATCAGGCAGCAAGAAATTCATGTTACCGTTGAAGATGACCGATCGCTAAAGAAAGCTACTATCATGAAGGAGAGACTAAAACTGAGGGAAGATTCCAGGGTACGCAAAATCCTGAAAAGCCTGCCGGAAAATTTCTTAAAAAACATAAAGGTAAAAACACAAAGTATTTTTGGGAAACGCGGTTATTCCATAGGTCATTATGCAGAAGTAGTACGGGCAGATTTGCTGGTAATGAATGCTCCTAAAAAAACAGGTCTGTTAGATCGTATTTTTCCTCATGACCTGGAATATATTTTATCTGATTTACCCACTGATTTATTGATTATTCGCAAAAAAAATTGAACGCTAAAACCAACCATACCGGCATTTTTATTAAATCGCTGCCCAAAAACATTTTTTCGGGTTTTGTAGTGTCGCTTATTGCGCTTCCTCTCGGTCTGGGATTGGCTTTGGCAAGTGAGGCTCCTCCTATTTCAGGGATAATCGCGGCTGTAGCAGGAGGAATTATAGTTGCGCTGCTGGGAGGTTCTAAGGTTACCATTGCCGGGCCCGGTAATGGCCTGGTCATTGTATTATTAGGGGCAATTACTATCCTCGGTGAGGGTGATTTGTACCAGGGCTATTTATTCACTTTGGCAGCGATAGTATTCTCGGGCATATTGATGCTCCTTCTTGGGTTTTTAAAAATGGGGCGTTTGGCCGATTTTTTTCCGGCTTCAGCTATACAAGGAATGCTTGCCGCTATTGGAATAGGTATTCTGGCCAAGCAATTTCATATTATGGTGGGCCATAACAATTCGAGAGGAACAATTATAGAGTTATTGCTTACAATTCCAAATGACTTGCTGGATTTGATTAATACTGCAGACCTTAATATGCTTTTTGCGTCAGTAATAGGAATTGTTAGTCTGTTGATCATGGTCTTTTATTCTAAAATCAGGAATAAATTCTTTCAGCTAATCCCTGCGCCCATGTGGATTTTGATCCTATCTGTCGGTTTAAGTTATTGCTATACACTTCTTGGGAAACCCTATCCTATTGGGGTTGATTATTTGGTATCCATTCCTGATGATGTGCTGTCTAATCTTGCGTTTCCTGATTTTACTAAGATCTTGCAGAAGGAATTTATCCTTGCCGTCTTTGCAATTACCCTTATAGCGAGCATAGAATCTCTGTTAAGTATTAAGGCTGTAGACAAACTTGATCCGCTAAACAGGAGGTCGAATGTCAATAAAGACCTGAAAGCACTAGGGCTGGCCACAACCATTAGTGGGTTATTGGGTGGTCTGAATGTGGTAACCGTAATTGCCAGAAGTTCGGTTAATGTAAATAACGGCGCTACGAACAGATCTGCAAATTTCTTCCATTCCCTGTTTTTGGTTGGTTTTGTACTCCTTTTTCAGGAACAGCTTAAGCGGATACCCCTGGCGGCATTGGCAGCCATATTGGTGTATACCGGATATAAATTGGCCGATCCTGAATCATTCAGAAAAATTGCCAGGATAGGGAATGAGCAAATTGTAATTTTTTTAACCACTTTATTTACAACCATATTTACAAACCTTATTACGGGAATAGGTGTCGGAATTTTGGTTACGATCATTATTCACATGGTTTTAAATAAAAGCATTTCCCTGTTCCTTAGCCATTTGTTTAAACCCAATATTCTTCTTTTCAAGGAAGAGGATGAAGGGAGTTTTTATGTGAGTGTAAAATACTTCTGCAGTTTCCTGAATTTTCATAAACTAAAGGATAAACTAGACGATGTGCCGGAAAGCGAAGACGTGGTACTGGATTTTTCCATGTGCAGTTTTGTTGATCATACTGTCCTGGAAGGTCTGGAAAATTATCGTGCCACTTTTGATAAAAAAGGGGGAAGCATTGAAGTCATAGGTTTGGATAAACATGATGCCGATTCCTTTCATCCCTTTGCTATTCGCAAAATATTACCAGTGGCAGCCCTAAAACCCATTGAACGGTATTTTACAAAAAGACAAAAAGATCTCGAGGTAGCAGCTAAGGATTATGGCTGGAAATATATAGCCAAAAGGAACACCAATACTTCTTTTTTAGAAGATTTTATCTTTTTTCATACGCGCGAGATTGATTATTTCTACAACCTTTTAAAAGATGCTGAAAATGACTGTAGTGTCTTTGATCTCGAATGGGCAGAGGGTGCTTTTATCGCTAAGGAAGTGGTTAAAACCACTATGATGCATATTAAGTTAGATGTTGATATCCCGGTATTTACCCTGGATAAAGAAGGTTTATTGCAATTAATTTATTCCCTGGCCGGATTCAAAGATATAACCATCGAAAACCATCCGGATTTCAACAGGCGTTTTAACCTCAGTGGAGAAAACAAAAACGCTATCCACGAGCTCTTCACAGATGAAATGGTATTGTTTCTTGAAAGCCATCCTTATTATCATATCGAATCTAATGGTTCTTCTTTGCTTATATTAAAAAATGAACGCCTGCTGAGTGTTCAGGAAACGAAAAGAATGATCTATTTTGGCCAGCAGCTACATGACCTGGTTCAGCACAAAAAGATTTCTCACTGATTGTTAAAAACTCCTAATAGTAAGGATTATCACTAGCGGTTTTGTTATTTTGCAGCCGACTCAGAATACATGAATGATCTTATATCCCATTGAAACCGGAAATTTTAAATTGGATGGAGGCGCAATGTTTGGTGTAGTACCCAAATCATTGTGGAATAAAACCAATCCGGCAGATAGCAATAATATGATAGATATTGCCGCCAGAAGCCTTCTTATAGAAGATGGCAACCGGCTCATTCTTATTGATACCGGCATGGGGAATAAACAATCAGAGAAATTTTTTAGCTATTACTTCAGATGGGGAAATCATTCCATGGATGCTTCCCTGAAAAAAGAGGGGTTTGTCCGGGATGACATTACCGATGTATTTATGACCCATCTTCATTTTGACCACTGTGGAGGCAGTGTTCAATGGAATAAGGATCATACAGGATATGAACCTGCCTTTAAAAATGCGAATTACTGGACTAACAAAGACCACTGGAATTGGGCCACCCGTCCCAATCCAAGGGAAAAGGCTTCTTTTCTTAAGGAAAATCTGTTCCCAATGGAAGAAAGCGGCCAGTTAAAATTTATAGATCAGGCAGAACAACCCTATATAAAAAACTCGGAGTTGGGGTTTGGAATTTTGTTTGTCGACGGGCATACAGACAAACAGATGTTACCCCATATCATTTATAAAGGCAAGACCCTGGTTTTTATGGCAGATTTACTGCCAACAGCGGGACATATTCCGGTACCATATATCATGGGCTACGATACAAGACCCTTGCTAACGCTTAAGGAAAAGGCAACTTTCTTAAACACCGCTGCAGACAATAATTTTTATTTGTTCATGGAGCACGATGCGCATAATGAAGTATGCACCGTTGCACATACCGAAAAGGGAATCAGACTTAATAAAAGCTACACATTCAATGAAATTTTTAGTTAAGTCCTTTCTAATTCTGTTTTTTATTTATCCTCTTTGCAGCTGTAAAGAGAAGGAACCGCGGAGCGAAGATTTTACAGCAGAGTTTGCTTTCACAGCCGGCATTGAAGGGCCTGCCGTAAACGAAAATGGAGACCTTTTTGCCGTAAATTTCGCTAAGGAGGGTACCATTGGTAAGGTAAATAAAGATGGGGAAGGTGAAATTTTTATTAGTTTACCGGAAGGCAGTATTGGCAATGGCATACGTTTTGATCTTGATGGGAATATGTTTATCGCAGATTATTTGGGTCATAAAGTATACAGAATTAAAAAAGGCACCAAAATCCCTGAAGTATGGGCACAGGATTCAACTATGAATCAACCCAATGACCTTGCCATTGGCCCCGGAGGGGTTATTTACCTCAGTGATCCTAATTGGGCTGAAAGCTCGGGTAAGCTCTGGATGGTTACCCCTGAAAGAGAAATTTTGTTATTGGAAGAAGGAATGGGAACGACCAATGGAATAGAAGTTAGTCCTGACAATAAAACCCTTTATGTGAATGAATCTGTACAGAGGGTGATTTGGAAATATGATATTCAGGAGAACGGAAAGCTAATCAACAAAAAGAAATTCATAAACTTTGCAGATTTTGGACTGGATGGAATGCGATGTGATATGCAGGGAAATCTGTATCTCACACGTTATGACAAAGGTACTGTAGCTATTGTATCTCCGGAAGGCAAGGTTCTGAAAGAGGTGCTATTAAAGGGCAAGAAGCCCTCTAACATTGCCTTTGGTGGGGAAAAAGGACTTAATTGTTATGTTACAATGGCAGACAGAGGTTGTCTTGAAACATTTGTAGCTTTATCGCCCGGAAGTTATTATAATAAAATACATCACTAAATATAAATTTAATATGACTCTTAAACATTTAAAATCGGCTTTTTATACGAGCCTTGTTGTGGTTTTTCTTGCCGGATGCGGCAGTACAGCTCTGGTATTGACCCCACTTGAAAATATTGATACCACACCGCTAAAAATATCCGAACTCACAGATGCAGAGAATAAATCATGGGGGCACGCAGATTTAATTTCGGATACCATTCCAGGTATCAGCCTCAACAAAGCTTATAATGATATTATTAAAAATAAAAAAGGTAAAAAAGTTATCGTTGCCGTATTGGATTCGGGTATTGACCTGGATCATGAAGATCTTGATGAAGTTATCTGGACCAATAAAGGTGAGCGCGCCGGTAACGGTTTAGACGATGATAATAATGGTTACATTGATGACATACACGGATATAACTTTTTAGGTGAAGCTTATGATGAACAATTAGAATATACAAGAATCATTAAGCTTAAAATGGGCGATACTGCTATTCAGGAAAAAGCTAAAGCCGAACTACAGACAGAGTTTTCAGAAGCAAAGCAAAACAAAGAGCGTTATGAACAAATTCTAAGTTCTGTAAAAGAGGCAGATGCCGCTATAAAAAAACATTTGGGAAAAAATGACTATTCCAAAAAAGATGTTTTTGCCATTAAAACAGAAGATCAGGCCTTGCTTCAATATATTACAGGAATTAAGCAGATGTATAATTTTGCTGATAGTATCCCTGACGTTTTTAAACAACTTAACGAAGGGATCACCTATTTTTCAGCACGTATAAATTACCATTTGAATGTGGATTTTGACGGCAGGAAAATAGTTGGTGATGATCCTTATGACCTTATGGATTTGGGTTATGGTAACGGAAATCCTAAAAATAGGGTAAAAGATGAAAGTCATGGAACACACGTTGCCGGCATTATTGCCGCCGAACGCAACAATGGGCAGGGAGTAAACGGAGTTGCTAACAATGTGGAAATAATGAGCATCCGGGCAGTACCCAACGGTGATGAATACGATAAAGATATCGCCCTTGGAATCCGATATGCTGTTGATAACGGGGCTCAAATTATCAATGCAAGTTTTGGTAAATCCTATTCTCTGAATTCAGATTGGGTTTATGACGCTATAAAATACGCCGCAGACAATGACGTGCTTATTGTGCATGCCGCTGGCAACGATGGCCTGGACCTGGATGATCCCAATAATACAAACTTTCCAAATGATCATGCCGATATTAACGGTACTGAAATAGCAGACAATCTTATCACCATAGGTGCCCTAAATGATAAATACGGTTCAGAAATGGTTGCTTCATTTTCTAACTATGGAAAAATGAATGTTGATGTTTTCGCGCCCGGCGGACATATCTATTCAACAATGCCTGAAAACAATTACGAGTTTCAAGGCGGTACTTCAATGGCTGCACCAATGGTTTCAGGAATCGCAGCACTAATTCGCTCCTATTACCCAAAACTTAAGGCTGCTGATGTGAAACGTATCTTAATTGAATCCGGATTGAGTTCCAGTACTTCAATTGTTTTGTCCGGAGATGCAGAAAAATCTAAACCTTTTGATCAGGTTTCTAAATCGGGAAAGATGGTCAACGCCTATAATGCCTTAATAATGGCGAGTAACATGTCTAAAAGCTTATAATTTTTATATTAAATGGTTTTAAAGAATAAATTCCTCATATTCAGTTTTGTCCTGTTCGCAGGCTTAGGAAGTCTGCAGGCTCAAACAAATCATTCATATTGGCAACAACATGCTGACTATAAAATGGAAGTGGTCATGAATGTTGAAAACTATCAATATACAGGGACTCAAACTTTGGTTTATACAAACAATTCACCTGATGATTTAAACAGAGTTTATTTTCACATGTACTTTAACGCATTTCAGCCCGGGAGCGAAATGGATATTAGATTGCAAAATATTCAGGATCCTGATGGGAGAATGTTTGTAGAGGGCCAAAGTCGGATTGCTAATCTCAATCCCGATGAGATAGGTTATTTAAGAGCTTCATCACTGACTCAGGACGGTGAGGATGTTTCTTTCAGTCTTGAGGGTACAGTACTTGAAGTACAATTGGTAAAACCGATTCCTGCAGGAGGTAAAAGCACATTTGATATGAAATTTGAGGGACAGGTTCCTCTGCAAATTAGACGTTCCGGAAGGAATAATTCTGAAGGTGTGGCGCTATCTATGAGCCAATGGTATCCTAAATTAGCCGAATATGATTTTGAGGGTTGGCATGCGGACCCTTATATCAGCAGGGAGTTTCACGGAGTCTGGGCTGATTTTGATGTTAAACTTACACTAGATAAAAATTATATAGTAGGGGGAAGTGGCTATTTACAAAACCCTCAGGAAATTGGTCATGGCTACGAAGCGCACGGCAGTAAAGTTAAAAAACCTCGGGGTAAAACGCTTACCTGGCACTTTAAAGCTCCTATGGTGCATGATTTTATGTGGGCTGCCGACCCTGAATATATTCATGATTCACTAAAAATGGAAAACGGGCCTACCCTGCATTTCTTTTATAAAAATAAGCCGGAGCTGCTTGAAAACTGGAAAAATTTACAGCCAAAGACTGCAGAAGCAATGAACTTTTTCAACGAGAATATTGGTAAATATCCCTATGATCAGTATTCAGTAATACAGGGTGGCGATGGCGGTATGGAATATGCCATGGCTACGCTTATTACCGGGGAGAGAAAGTTTGAAAGCCTTGTAGGCGTTACAATTCATGAAATGGCGCACTCCTGGTTTCAGCATGTATTGGCTACAAATGAATTAAAACACGAATGGATGGACGAAGGCTTTACGCAATTCATTTCGAGTTTATGCATGAATGAAGTGATGAAGCAAGAGAAAGACAATCCTTTTGAAAGTGCGTATAACAGCTATTACTCGTTAGCACAATCAGGGAAAGAGCAACCCCAGGCAACTCATGCCGACAGATATAAGATTAATGCAGCCTATGGCATTTCAGCTTATAACAAAGGTTCAATATTTTTATCCCAATTGGGGTATGTCATAGGGCAGGATAAGTTAATGGAAACATTAAGATCCTATTACGATAACTATAAGTTTAAACATCCCATCCCAAATGATGTAAAAAGAACGGCTGAGAAGGTTTCTGGAATAGAGTTAGGCTGGTATCTTACCGATTGGACAGAAACTACAAATACCATTGATTATGGAATAAAAGAAGTTCAAGCCGAAAGTAATAAAACCAAAATAATCCTGGAAAGAAAAGGCCTTATGCCAATGCCAATTGACCTTCTTTTGGTTTATGAGGATGGAACAAGAGAAACTTTCTATACTCCATTACGTATTATGAGAGGGCAAAAAGATAATCCTTATCCAAATATTGAGAGAACAATATTACCAGATTGGCCCTGGGCGTATCCTACATTTGAGTTTGTGATAGATAAACCCATTAATACAATCAAAGCAGTGGTAATTGATCCTTCGCAGTTAATGGCCGATATAAACCTTGAAAACAATATTTGGCAAGCTTCTGAGTAATTAAGCATTCAGGCTCAGAATAAATTCAAAAAAACAATTACTTTTTATACCAAAAGGAGTCTTTGTACATCTCATTTTTGGCGGCCCTTTCCCTGTTATTCAATATTAAATGGGTTTCATCTACCATTCTGTTCCTATACCCTAAAAGGTGAAAAAAAGGTTTACTAAAGAACATGGCTACTTTTAAATTTACCATGAGCTTATCACGAGTCCCATTTGACCATGAAACTCCGGGAAGTAATGCCAGAAAAGAATCAAATTTTATTCTGCGCAAAAATGCTGAAAATGATAATACCCATCCGGGTATTTTGCGAATAAGAAAAAATCCTTCTTCACCCTGAGCCTGATAGAGAGGCATGAACACTATGGTGTCTTTATACGCAGTAATCTGTTCCCCATTATGATTAGCCATTGTTATGCCTTTCTGTAATTTTTCAAAGCTGCGAAAACCGGGTAACATTTCAAAGTTATCAGACGAAGTAATACGATGTCTGTGAATTATCTCATAGAAAATATTATTCCCTTTTGCCGCCAACTTGAGTTCTTCGTGATAATTTTTATAGTCAGGTACTTGTTCTTTAGTAAGCACTCCACAATAAATCATTGCCAACCAGATAAAGGAAATTGTATTTGTTACAGCCTCTTCCGTGAAGTGCTGCCCGGATTCAAATCCCAGGGAAACATATCCTTTCTCATTTATATAGTTTAATAACGGTCCTTCCAGATATTCTTCTATCCCCAGGATTATGGGCACAGGAAATAAACGAGCAAATTCCCGGTTTATTAAGGCGTCATTTATTGTGATAAATGGCAAAGTAGGGCTCGAGGTGGTATGAAAATCAATGAAGTAGTAGGGGGGTGCGTGAGTCGCAAATATATCTGAAATCAGTTGATGTATTTCAGATAATTCTTTTTCTTCAACTGAACGTTCTGGCTCGCTTCTTTGTTCAATCTCATCTATCCCCGAATGTGTCCAAATTCGATTTAGATCATGGTCTAAAAAACGTTTCTTTTCGACCAGAGCAGGTAAATTGCCCTTAATTCCAAAAACCGATCCTTTTATATGCTCCTCGCCGGACTTCAATTGCCTGAATACTTCTTCCAGAGCTTCAACACCAGAAGGTTCATTTCCATGTATTCCTCCAAAAAAGACCAGGGTAGGGCCCATTTCCTTGCCAGAGAGGTGGCCTATTATTCTTTCGGTTTTTAGTCTTTCTGTAGCCTTAGCCTGGATTTCATCCATGAACTATAAATCATTGGTTGTTATAATTCCAATTAATTTTTTTCCTTCAACCACAGGTAAACAATTAATATTATTAGAACTCATAAGTTCTTTGGCCTCTTTTAAAGGTGTTTCAGGGGTTGCTGTAATCAAATCCCTGGTCATTAGCGAACTAATACTTTTTTTAAGTTTAGCCGGGTTGTCCATATAATTTTGTACATCTGTCCATGTTAATAACCCACTTAGGTCCAGATTATTGTCTAATATTGGCGCATGGTGGATATTTTTCCAAAGCATCATTTTTAAAACTAATTCTGCACTGTCATTCTCCTGAGCGGAAATCGTTTTTCTGTTCATGCGATCTTTCACTTTAAGGTGACCTTCAGGAATCTCAAATTCATCTCCCCTGGGTAATTGCCAAATATCTACAGTATAGTGCTTTTCCCGTCGCTCGTACATCGTGGCTACCAATATCTTAACCGCATCCGGTATTTTATGTTTTTCTTGGAGTTTTCGGAATGATTTTACCATCCATTGAGAACCATTATTTGAACGAATTCTATTTTCAATAATGGACAAATAACGTTCTGCGTCTCTTGGTTCAACACCCATGCTATAAAGTCCTCTGAAAGCCATTGGCAAAAAATGATCAAGTAGTAATTCCTGGCTGCTAATCAATTTTCCGTCCCACTGAAACTGAGCGGCCATTCCATACCTGGCGGCGTTGAAGAAATTGCCCTTTACATCTTTAAAATTCATTTTCTTATGAATTTCCTCAAATGCTTTTGGCCGTCCCATCATTACCCCTACCCATAGCATCATATTTGCAATTTCATCATTTGTGGTAGGGCCCGATGGCATATATCTATTCTCAATCCTAACGTGAGGTACGTTGTCTGTTACCCCGTAACAAAGCCTGTTCCACTTATAAATGGTCCCATTGTGAAGCCCTAATGCTCTTAATTTTGGTGTTTGCCCACTTTTAAGCAAGGTCATACTATCGGTATCAAAGTCGGTAGTTATAAGGCTTCTAAATCTGATAACAGCATCTTTATAAAAATCTGCTACAGATCCTGTAACCCAATCATTTCCAAAACCTACTCTGGCTTCCTTTTCATTTAGTATGAAGGTGCTCGCCCTGGTATCAACACTTTGGGTAAACAAGGCAATTCGCGTTTCTTGCCATAATTCCTGACCAAGTAGCAAGGGAGAATTGGTACATACAGAAAGTACCGGACCTGCAATAGCTTGGGCCCAATTATAGGTGTCTGCAAAATTATCCGCGTCAATTTGAAGATGTGATTGAAAGCTTGTATTACAGCCTTCATACAGTATGGTGTTGTGATGAAGGTTAACCTCATCTACCCCTTTTATATGTAGCTCAATATCCTCTTTCCTGATGTCTTTAATCGCTTCGTTTAAAACCTTATAGCGCTTTAAAGGGGTCATATATGAATTTTCTAAAAACTTCGTGTCTACGGTAGGCAAAATTCCGGTTAGAATAATTTTGGTGCCGTGTTTTGCTGCACTTGATTTGGCTTTCTCAAGCAATTCTTTTAATTGTTTGTGCAGCACAGAAAAACATTGATCATTCAATATGAGAGGATCTAAATTGATCTCCAGGTTATAAAGCGTTAACTCGGAAGTAAAGTGTGGGTCATTTATGTCTTTGAGGATTTTATCCGCTTTATCAGTAGGTTCCCAGTTTTCATCAACCAGACAGAATTCCTGCTCTGCGCCAATTCGAACGGGCCTCTTTTTAAACATTCCGGTTTCCAGCATATATTCAAGTGCTTCAATATCAGTAAGCAATTGATCAATATAACCAACTTTATCCTCGTTCCTGGTGAGCTTCTTTACATTCAATTCCCCCATAATAAGTGGTATTTAGGCGTATAATCTTGAAATATAATCCAATGCAAGATAAAATCCTAGCACAGGGAAAAATATGATAATTATCATACTGCCAGGGCATGGTTTTTATTGTTTAATTTAGCGGCATTATGTCTTCAAAATTTCCAAAAAAAGAAAAATTAAAAAGCGAGAGCCTTATTCATGGCATTTTTGAAGAAGGAAAATCTATTACCAGCTATCCCTTAAAATTAATCTATTTGGATATGAAAGTCCCCGCCAAAGTAAAAGTTCAATGTGGATTTACCGTGCCCAAAAGAAATTTTAAAAGTGCAGTAAAAAGAAATCGTATTAAAAGACTGTTAAGGGAAAGCTACAGGCTGAACAAAGAGCAAATTTTTAACAACATCGAGGGAAGCTTTGCGTTTCTATTTTTATACCTTGGAAAAGATATGCCTGAATACGAAGAAGTAGATAAGAAAATGCAGGTAATTCTCAAACAATTTTTAATAAAAGTAACTAATGAAAACCCTATTAAGTAAAAAAGTACTGATACCGACGCTGGCGGTTGTCATGCTTATCGTTGGAAGTAGTTTTAAAAGTGATTTTTTTGAAATTGCTAAACAAATAGAAATTTTTACCACTCTTTTTAAGGAATTAAACATGAATTATGTAGATGAAACCAACCCTGCAGAACTTATGGATACCGCCATAAAGAATATGTTGGATGATCTGGACCCATATACTAAATTCTTAAATGAACAGGACGTTGAGGCTTATAAAATAAATAATGCGGGAAAATATTCCGGCATAGGGTCTTTGGTCCGTTCATATGATAGCGCACTGGTAATTATTGAGCCATATAAAGGCTATCCGGCAGATAAAGCAGGTTTAAAAGCCGGAGATGAAATCATTAAAATTGGAGACATATCCATTTCAGATTTTAAAGATGATGCAAGTGAATTATTAAAAGGAGCAAACAATACCAAAGTTGAAGTAACCTATCAAAGACAAGGTAAAACAAATACGACCACAATTGAAAGAGAGGCTATAGAAGTTGATGCCGTGCCCTATTACAACATGGTAAATGAAAATACAGGGTACATAGTGCTTTCCAAATTTAATGCAAAGGCATCTTCTCAGACAAAGGCGGCTCTTCGCGATTTAAAAGGGAAAGGTGCTGAACAAATTATTTTAGATCTTAGAGGAAATCCCGGAGGGCTCTTATCTGAAGCTATTAATGTTACAAATCTCTTTGTGGCCAAAGGCGAATTAATAGTAACTACCAAATCCAAAGTAAAAAAATTCAACCGTGAGTACAAAACCAAAAATCAACCTGTAGATGAAGACATCTCATTGGTTGTCCTGGTAAATGGCGGAAGTGCATCGGCCAGTGAAATTGTTTCAGGAAGTCTGCAAGACTTGGATCGCGCAGTAATTATTGGGGCGCGAAGTTTTGGCAAGGGACTGGTTCAGCGACCTCTCCGGCTTACCTATGGTACCCAATTAAAAGTTACTATCTCCAGATATTATACACCTTCCGGACGTTGCATTCAATCTTTGGATTATTGGAACAGAGATGAAAAAGGGAACGCTGTAAAAACCACAAAATTTAATGAGTTTAAGACAAGAAATGGCAGAAAAGTTGAAGACGGCGGAGGGGTAATGCCGGATATTGAAATAACTTCACTAAAAACCAATGCGCTAACCAAAGCTCTTTTAAGCAATAGTGTTGTTTTTGATTTCGCTACCAATTATTATTATCAAAATAACATTGCAAGTATTGACGACTTTAGCTTTAATCCTTCTGACTATGAAGATTTTAGAAAATATGTTTCGCAGAGCAATTTTAAATTTGAAACAAACACAGAAAAGGCTCTAAAAGAAGCAATTACCGGTGATGATAAGGCCATATTTGGCGCAGATATCCAGGATAGCTACAAAAACCTGTTAGCAGAAATTAATAACCGTAAACTCAACGCTCTCGAAACGTATCAAAAGGAAATTCAGATAAATCTTCAGGACGAAATTATCAAGCGCTATTTTTATAGAGAAGGCCTTTATCAGTATTATTTAAAAAATGACGAGGCCATATTAACCGCTGCCAGCCTGATGGATGATAATACAAAATACCAGGCCATTTTAAGATAGAGACCTGTCCCGGCTTAGATTTCTCAAACCTGGTCATCTTCACAGACTAAATAGAATATTAATCTCAGGAGTTTTTTGTCTTGTTTTTTAAAAATTTCCACTTACCTTGTTATTGTCTCTTTTTTCTGGTTCAGGCAAATGATTTAGGCTAGTGTCAATTGGTCATAAAACCTGCTAAGAAGGATATATAAGTTTAAGTTTGCTTTTTTAGTTTTGATCTCTTGAAAAACTGAATACTATTGATACGAAACCAATCATACCAAAAACCCAACTATGAAACTAATACGCTTTGGTGAAAAAGAAAATGAAAAACCCGGTGTTCTATATCAGGGCAAAAGATTAGACTGTTCAAAAGAATTCAGGGATTGGGACAGGAATTTTTTTCAAAATAGTGGTTTACAAAGACTTGAGAAGTACCTGGAATCTAATGTGGCTCACTTAGAGGAGATTCCTGATACTGTAAGACATGCGCCATGTATCAGCAGGCCCGGAATGATTATGTGTATAGGTCTTAATTATTCTGAACACGCTGCAGAATCTAATATGGCGATTCCCGAAGAACCAATAATTTTTGGTAAAGCTACCAATACCTTAAGTGGCCCGTATGATGACGTAGCTATTCCAAAAAATTCTACCAAAACAGATTATGAAGTAGAGCTCGGGGTGGTTCTGAATAAAAATGTACTCTACCTTAAAAATGAGGCAGAGGCCGCCGAAGCTATTGCTGGATATTGCGTTATAAATGATTTGTCTGAAAGATCATTTCAATTGGAAAAAGGAGGGCAGTGGATCAAGGGTAAATCATGCCCTGGATTTAGTCCGGTTGGCCCCTACCTGGCAACTCCTGATGAATTAGGAGATCTCGATAATTTAAAGATGACGCTGTCTGTAAATGGGGATTTAAGGCAAAATGGCAATACCTCGTTTATGATCTTTAGACCTGCATTTATTATTTATTACCTGTCCCAATTTATGCTTCTTGAAGCTGGCGACTTGATTTCTACAGGAACGCCTGCCGGAGTTGGTATAGGTTTAGATCCGCCTTCTTACCTTGCAAAAGGAGATTTGGTTGAGTTAGGCATTGAAGGGCTTGGGACACAAAAGCAAAACATGATTTAAATCTATTTAGAGAGTGCAGAAAGCAAATCTTGTTTATGATGCAAAGGCAACTCTTGGAGAAGGTCCTTTTTGGGATCATGAATCTGAGCAACTATTTTGGGTTGATATCGAAGCCGGTATCCTTCATCGGCACGACTTAAATACTGCTAAGAATTCTAAATGGGTTTTTGATGAAATGATAGGTGCGGTAATTCCGGTTAGTGCGGGAAAGTTACTTTTAGCAACGGAGACCGGAATGACTTCCTTTAATTACCAGACTAATGAGCTCAAACGCCTGGCTATCCTGGAAAACTCCGATCAAAATTTAAGGTTTAACGATGGTAAATGTGATTCCAATGGCAACTTCTGGATAGGAACCATGCATAAAAATCTTAAGCCTCGCTATGGTAACCTGTTTAAGGTAGATAAAGATTTACAGGTCACTTTACAAATTAAAGACACTTCAATATCTAATGGAATGTCATGGTCCCCGGATAAGACTAAATTTTATTATATTGATACCGCTGTTTATGAGGTATGGGAATATGATTTTGATGTTTTGGCCGGTGAAATTTCCAATCGTAGAACCCTGTTCAAAATCCCCAAATCCTATGGTGGAGCAGATGGAATGACAATAGACCAGGAAGGAATGCTATGGATTGCTCATTGGGGTGGTGGTTGTGTGAGACGTTGGAACCCAAAAACGGCTGAAGTTGAAGAGAGAATTGTTGTTGATGCACCCCATGTCACTTCTTGTTGTTTTGGAGGAAAAGACTTGAAAACTTTATATATAACAACAGCCCGAAGCGGCATGTCTGAAGATAACCTTAAGTTATATCCGCAAAGCGGAGGGCTCTTTAGTTATAAAGCAAAAATTGGTGGTTTTAAAGTTAATTGTTTTAAAGGCAATCTATGATTTACGCAGGAATAAAGGAAAAAGTTGCAATCATAACCGGAGCTGGCATGGGTATAGGTTATGCCATAGCCGAATTATTACTCAAAAATGGCGCAAAAGTAGTTTTAAATGAGGTTGACAAAAAGGTAGTAGAAAATACATTGATAAGTCTGGAAAAAAAATTTCCTGATAGTTGTTCTGTTTTTATAGGCGATGCCGGGGATGTCGAGGTAATCGACAAACTTATTCTTTTTACCTTGGAAAGGTTTGCTAGAATAGATTTTGTTATTCCAAATGCCGGGATTACCTTATTTGGTGATTTCTTTAAATTTAAGCCACATGAATTCGACAAAGTAATAGGCCTTAATTTAAAAGGTGCTTTTTTCCTGGTGCAAAAAACCGGAGAAATCATGAAAATACAAGGGGATGGGGGTCGTGTAATTCTAATGTCCTCCATTACAGGTATCAAAGGATATCCCGATTTAACAGCCTATTCCATGACCAAAGCTGCCTTGCAAATGATGGCTAAAAGCCTGGTGCTTGCCCTTGCGCCTCATCAAATTACAGTTAATGCTATTGCCCCTGGTGCAACCCTTACAGAACGTACAAAAGAGGAAGAACCAGACTATGCCGGAACCTGGGGTAAGCTTATCCCAAGAGGTATAGTTGGAAAACCAAATGACGTAGCGGAAGCCTGTCTTTTTCTGCTTTCAGAAGGAGCAGCACATATAAATGGCCAAACCTTGGTTGTAGATGGTGGCTGGACCGCAATTGGCCGTTATCCTGAAGACCTGGATTAGTTTATGCCATAATACCAAAAAAAAGATTCTTTCAGACCTGATTCATTTCTATTATTTTAAATTAGTGGCTTCTTAAAAAACACCTTTTTATGTCAAGTAAATACAATACATGGTATCATCCTTATAAAACCGACACAAAATATAAAAAAAGAGCAGCCTATTTTAGTATGGAATTTGGAATTCATCAGGCGCTTAAAATCTATTCCGGAGGCCTGGGTTATCTTGCGGGGTCTCATATGATTTCAGCAATGGAATTGAAGCAGAATATGATAGGAATAGGAATGCTTTGGAAATATGGGTATTATGACCAGGGCCGAAACACCGATCAGACCTTACAAACCAGTTTTATTGAAAAACACTATAATTTCCTTGAAGATTCCGGAATAGAAGTAGAGGTAAAAATTCACGATAACCCTTCCGTTAAAGTGCGGGCATATGTTCTTAAACCCGAAGTGTTTCGCTCTGTGCCTATCTATCTGCTAACCACAGATGTCCCCGGTAATGATCATTTGTCTAAGACAATTACGGATCATTTATATGACAACAATACATTAACACGCATCTCGCAAAATATTGTGCTTGGCGTTGGAGGCGCTAAGGTTGTTCAGGAATTAGGGGGGGCAGACATATATCATTTAAACGAAGGGCATGCTTTACCTGCATTTTATTACCTGCGCAATAATGGAATTAATAAAAATCAAATGTTTTTTACCACGCATACTCCTGAAAAAGCTGGTAACACGGAGCGAAATGGGCATCTGCTGAATAGTTGTGGTTTCTTTGGAAGAACACTTACAGAAGAAGAGTTGCAAAAAGAAGTGGTTAATGATGATATGCTAAACTATACGGTAGCTGCACTCAGGATGGCTAAAAGGGCTAATGCTGTTTCTAAGCTCCATGCGGTTGTAGCCAACAATATGTGGAATAGTTTTGAGGGAACAAGTAAAATTATCCCGATAACCAATTCCCAAAACCAGCGTTTTTGGCAGGATAGTGTTCTTGCTAAGGCCTGGAAGGCTCTTAATGAAAAGGCCTTTAAAAAGCGAAAGCTGGAATTAAAATCCCAGCTTTTTGATGTTGTGTTAGATCAGACGGGGAAACTTTTTGATCCCAATGTTCTTACTTTAGTCTGGGCAAGAAGGTTTGCTCAATATAAACGGGCAGACCTATTATTATATGATCTTGAGCGTTTTGAAAAACTTGCGTCTTCATTAAACTATCCGGTTCAGATTATTTGGGCAGGGAAACCATATCCTACAGATTATTATTCTATAGACATGTTTAATCACTTAGTAAATTATACAAAATATAAACCGAATATGGCAGTCCTTATCGGATATGAAATGGAGCTTTCTCGAAAACTTAAAACAGGTTCCGATGTATGGTTGAATACTCCAAGAATTACCCGGGAAGCTTCTGGAACCAGTGGAATGACTGCTGCCATGAATGGCTCAATAAACTTAACCATTAATGATGGCTGGATCCCGGAATTTGCTGTAGATGGAGAAAATTCATTTGTTCTTCCCGAAGCGGATTATAAATCTCCTGCCTGGGAACAGGATAAATTTGACAGCGATAATCTCTATAATACTCTGGAACAGCACGTTCTTCCGACGTTTTACGGGAATCCCAAGAAATGGCAGGAAATGGTTTTTAAAGGAATTGATGGGGTTGTGCCGGCCTTTACAAGCCGCAGAATGGCTGATGAGTATTATAAAATTCTTTATAAATAAAAGAGAATGCCTGAGAGTCTTTTTAATTAAGAAAAATGAAACCCGAGCTTAAGGATACTATTGGTTTGCTCCTTGGAGCCAAAATCAAAAACTGTGTGCCTGTTTCAGGTGGTGATATTTCCAGGGCTTTTTTGCTATATACAGATTCTGATCGTGTTTTTTGCAAATTAAATAGTTCTTCGACAGCCAGGTCCATGTTTGAAGCAGAAGCGGATGGTTTGGAAGCAATTACTAAAACCAAAACCTTAAAAACCCCTGTTGTTTACGCAGTTAATGAGTTAGAAGAAGGAGCTTGTTTGTTAATGGAGTATGTCCCCTCCAAAAGCCCTGAATCTAAGGATTTGGAGGTTTTTGGCGCTCAACTAGCGGCAATGCATCAAAGCAGTTCCGATTATTATGGGTGGGATAGTCCAAATTTTATTGGGAATTTACCACAGTCCAACCAAAAACATGACAATTGGGTTACATTTTACATAAAAGAGCGATTAAGTCCGCAATTTCAAGCTGCTATAAATCAAAAATTATTAACTAAAGATGATGTCCCCGGTGTTGGGAAACTTCGAGCTGTTATCAATTCCTATTGTCCCGATGTTAATCCATCCTTGTTGCATGGCGATTTATGGAGTGGAAATTACTTAATTGCTGAAAATGGTGTGCCCTATCTTATAGATCCGGCTGTTTATTTTGGACATAGCGAAATAGATTTGTCAATGTCACGTCTTTTTGGTGGTTTTGGTGCTTCTTTCTATTCTGCTTATTTTGATATTAATCCTTCTCAACCAGATGAGTCTAATCGTATGGCAATCTATCAATTATACTATTTACTAGTCCATTTAAATTTGTTTGGAGCGTCTTATTACAAATCAGTAAAAGAAATCCTGCAAGAGTATTTCTGATAAAACCTGTATTGGCTTATGTCAAAATATAGCTAGCTAAATTTAGATTCTTTTAATACTTTTAAAAACAGTAAAGTATAGAAGAATGTATTTAAGGAATTACTATTATATTGTTTTTTTTATAACCTTATTTGTTTCTGGTTGTCAAAATTCTGAAGAGCCTGTTAAAGGGAAATCAAAATACACTACCTGGTCTTCTTATTTAGGTGGTCCTGACAGAAATCACTTTTCCGCCCTTTCCCAAATAACAAAAGAAAATGTAGGCCGCCTGAAAATTGCCTGGCAATACGAGGCCCCGGATTATGGACAGATGCAAATGAACCCTATAGTTGTAGATACTATTTTATATGGTGTTACGGCGGCTCTTAGGGTAGTTGCTCTCCAGGCTGAAACCGGCAAAGAAATATGGCGATATGGTGATTCTTTGCAAGTATGGCATTCAACAAGCCGTGGAGTTTCCTATTGGGAGGAAGGAGAAGATAAACGAATTCTGTTCACAAAAGGCCCTGAATTATTTGCTTTAAATGCCATCACCGGAAAACCCATTACAGAGTTTGGAGTTAATGGCAAGGTTGATATGCATATAGGTATGCCAGAAACGGCAAAAGATAAGTTTGTTATATCAAATACGCCGGGGACTATTTTTGAAGACCTGATTATTATGCCTCTTAGGGTTTCTGAGGATGTAGGCGCTGCACCCGGGAATATTATGGCTTTTAATATTAAAACAGGAAAACTTGAATGGGTTTTTCATGCCATTCCTCTCCCGGGGGAGGCCGGCAATGAAACCTGGGAGGATACAAACCCCTTGGTTGGAGCGGCAAATAATTGGGCCGGGATGGCGGTTGATGAAGCCAGGGGTGTTATTTACGTACCCACAGGTTCTGCTGCTCCGGATTTTTACGGGGGAATACGAAAAGGAAGTAATTTATTTGCCAATTGCTTGCTGGCTTTGGATGCTAAAACGGGCAGGCGTCTATGGCACTTTCAATTAACACATCACGATATTTGGGATAGAGACGCGCCGGCGCCTCCTAATTTAATCACCATTACCAGAAATGGTAAAAAAATCCCGGCTGTAGCCCAGGTTACAAAACAGGGTTATGTATATGTTTTTCACAGAGAAACCGGTAAGCCCTTGTTTGAGATCAATGAAGCGCCTGTCCCTGCCTCTACCCTAAAAGGAGAAAAAGCCTGGGAAACGCAGCCATTTCCGGCATCTCCTAAGCCTTTTGCGCGTCAATCTTCAGAATTGACAGAAAATGATGTCAGCCCCTATGCTAAAAACCAGGAAGAGCTCAAGGCTATATTAAGTGCTGCGGATAAGCGTATTTATGCCCCGCCCAGCCTCAAACCGGTTTTACTTTTCCCAGGATATGATGGTGCAGCCGAATGGGGAGGTGCTTCGGCTGATCCCAAAGATGGTATTTTATATGTTAATTCAAATGAAATGCCCTGGATATTGCAAATGGAAGAAAACAAACCTGAGCTCGAAAATCTTTCCTATGGAGAAAGTGTTTATCAAAAATACTGCGCTGTTTGTCATCAAAAAGACAGGAGCGGAATGGCTGCAAGCGGATTCCCCTCTCTGATAAATATTAGCAATAAATTAAGCAAAGAGGAATTACTTAAACAAATTAAACTTGGAAAAGGTATGATGACCGGTTTTCCACAATTAACATCAAGCGAAAAAGAAGGTCTTATTAGTTTTCTGATGGATGAAAACGACAAAAAAGAGGTAGGATCCAACCTTTCTGTGTCAGAAGAAATTCCATATAAACATAAGGGATACAATAAGTTTTTGACTAGTGATGGTCTTCCGGCTATTTCGCCTCCTTGGGGAACTCTCCATGCTATTGATCTCAATTCAGGAGAATTTATCTGGTCCGTACCTTTCGGTGAAACTCCCGAATTAAAAGAACAGGGATATCCAACAACCGGAACAGAAAATTATGGCGGTGCCGTAGTTACAGAAAATGGCCTGTTATTTATAGGGGCCTCTAAAGATGGTTACTTCAGGGTGTTCGACAAACATAACGGAAAGGTTCTTTGGGAATATAAATTGCCTGCTGCGGCTTTTGCAACGCCGGCAATGTATCAGGTCAATGGGAAACAGTATATTGCTATTGCCTGTGGAGGGGAAAAATTGGGTACAGAAAAAGGAAATCAGATAGTAGCGTTTTCTTTAGATTAGTCTAGCCCATTTTTATATGGTGATGGCTTATGTTCCCTAAATTAAATTTAAGGGGACTGGTTTTAGATATATAAAAAGTATGCTATTTTTAAACCTTTGTGTTAAACAAACTGAATATGGAAAAAATTAGAATCCTTGTTGTGGGTTGTGGAAATATGGGCACCAGTCACGCTCGTGCTTACCACAAATTACCAGGTTTTGAAATTGTAGGTTTGGTTAGTAGAAAACCAGAAAGTCGAGAACGTCTATCTAAGGAATTGGGGGGCTTGCCTAAATTTGGTGATTTTAAAGAGGCTTTGGAGACTACCAATGCAGATGCAGTAGCCATAAGTACTTATCCCGATACTCACGCAGCCTATGTTAGGAAAAGCCTGGAGGCCGGGCTTCATGTTTTCGTGGAAAAACCCATTGCTTTAACGGAAAAGGAGGCTCAAGAGCTTGTTGATTTGGCTAAAGAGAAAAGGAAAAAATTAGTCGTTGGTTATATTTTAAGGGTTCACCCGGCCTGGACGAAATTTGTGGAAACAGCACAAACTCTTGGTAAGCCCTTGGTAATGCGCATGAACCTTAACCAACAAAGCTCTGAAGAAAAGTGGTATACCCATAAACAATTAATGCATTCAATGTCGCCAATTGTTGATTGCGGGGTGCATTACGTTGATATTATGTGTTTAATGACAGGGGCACAACCCGTAAGTGTAAGTGCCATTGGAGCCCGATTAACCGAAGAGATAGCTGCTGATATGTATAATTACGGGCAGCTACAGGTGCGTTTTGATGACGGTTCCGTTGGCTGGTATGAAGCTGGTTGGGGGCCTATGATAAGTGAGACAGCATTTTTTGTAAAAGATGTTATCGGGCCTAAAGGTTGTGTTTCAATTGCTGATGAAAAAAAGGGTGATTCAGATGATGTTGAAGGTCATACCAAAACGGGTGGTTTAATTTTACATTTTAGTGAGCTGGATGCAAATGGAAAATTTATTAAAAAAGACATGTTGGTCAGCACTGAAGATGAACCGGATCACGATGGGCTTTGTTTGTTGGAACAAGAATATTTCTTAAGATCGATTCAAAAAGATCTTGATATGACCAATCATTTATCCGATGCTGTTAACAGTTTAAAAATTGTACTTGCTGCTGATAAATCTTTTAGAACTGGCGAGACAGTTCATCTGTAAGTTCTATGAATCATCTTTTTCTGGATTAATTGATTCCGGACAATTTTTAAAACCATGATAGATCTTTTCCAAAAAGCCAAATTATATAAAGACAGAACTGCTGTTGTTTCTCATGGTAACAATTACACTTACCAGCAATTGTTGGTCCAATCCTCAGTTGTCGCTGCCAATCTTTTAAATAATTCACCAGATTTAAATGAAGCCAGGATAGCTTTTTTGGTGCCTCCGTCTTTTGAATATACGGCTGTACAATGGGGAATATGGGCTGCGGGTGGAATTGCTGTGCCTTTATGTGTACAACACCCATTGCCGGCAATGGAGTATGTCATAAAAGATTCCGGCGCCAAAGTTATACTGGTACATAAAGATTTCCAGGATGTTCTTGAGCCGCTTAAAGCAAACGCAGACCTGTTCATAATTCCTCTAATGGAGATCTTTAAAGAGAAATCTTCGGCTCTTCCGGATTTATTACCCAATAGAAGGGCTATGATGTTGTATACAAGTGGCACCACAAATAAGCCCAAAGGCGTGGTAACCACTCATGGTATTATACAATCACAGATTACTACGCTTGTAAATGCCTGGGAATGGGAAAAAGAAGATTATATTCTAAATATTCTGCCTTTACACCATGTTCATGGTATTATCAATGTATTGAGTTGCGCGCTTTGGAGTGGTGCGTGTTGTGAGTTTCATACCAAATTCGACGCTGAGAAAGTTTGGCGAGTACTTTTATCAGGAAAGATGACCCTTTTTATGGCCGTCCCTACCATTTACTATAAATTAATTGCGTTTTGGGAAAGTCAAAATAAAGAAAATCAAATGGAAATGTCTGAAGCAGCATCTAAGTTACGGCTTATGGTTTCAGGGTCTGCTGCCTTACCTGTTCCTGTTTTAATTAAGTGGAAATCTATTACCGGGCAAACTCTCCTGGAGCGTTATGGGATGACAGAAATTGGGATGGGGCTTTCTAATTCATATCGGTCGGAGAGACGTCCGGGCTATGTTGGACTTCCCTTACCCGGGGTAGAGCTGCGCCTGGTAGATAAGGATAATAATATAGTTGATGAAGATGTGCCTGGTGAAATACAAATCAAAGGGCCTTGCGTGTTTAGAGAATACTGGCAAAAGGAAGAGGCTACAAGAAAAGCCTTTACTGAAGATGGTTGGTTTATAACCGGCGATGTTGCTATGTTTCATAATGGGATGTACAAAATTTTAGGCCGTGATAGTGTAGATATAATTAAATCTGGTGGGTATAAGATCTCTGCTTTGGAAATTGAAGACGTCCTAAGAATGCATAATGACATAAATGATTCTGCCGTAATTGGAGTAGAAGACGAAGAGTGGGGAGAGATAGTTGCAGCTTGTTTGGTATCAAATAAAAAGTCCCTGGATTTTGACGAAATTTCTAAATGGCTTAAAACCAGGTTGCCTGCTTATAAAATTCCCCGCAAATATATCCTTCAAGATAAACTCCCGAGAAATGTTTTAGGTAAAGTAACCAAAAATGAACTTAAACCCCTTTTTTAATATGGATTTTTTAACCTGGTTTCCTTATGTAGGTATCGTCTTATTGGTTATTATAAATACCATTCTGGTTATGAAAAGAGATATTAAAGTTGACCGGAATAAGGATGATAACCCGCCAATATAATGGACTATTTAAAAGAGCATTATATTACACTCTTCCTTACTGCAATTTATGTTGCGGGCTGCCTGTATATCGGATGGCATTTTAAGAAGAAAGCAAGGCGGGGGGTAGAGGGTTATTTCGTTGCTAAAAGGGAAATTCCGGGTTGGGTTATTTCTCTGGCTTTTTTCTCTACCTCAGCAAGCACAAACACTTATATTGGCCAGGCTGGTATTTCATTTCAATATGGGCTCTCATGGGCTTGGATGGGGCTAATATGGACGTTCTTTTGTGTAATTTCCTGGCAGCTTTTAGGGCCCAGAATGAGATATCAAACTGCTCGTTTAAAGTCCTTTACAATTCCTGATTATTTTCACTTACGCTATAAAAGCAATTTAGCAAAGAGCATTCGTGTATTGTCTGCATTCATAATACTTTTTGCGACAATATGGTATATGGTAGGTATCGCCAAAGGTTGTGCTCATGTTCTTACTTCTGTTTTAGATGTTCCATATGAATATGGTGCTTTTGCAATTATTTTTATTACCTGTGTATATACCATTTGGGGCGGAATGTACAGTGTTTTATGGACTGATGCCATTCAGGGAATTATTATGTTTGGTGTAGCTATATTAATGTTGATGATCCCTTTTATTTATTTAGGTGGTGTTGATAATGTTTTAGATAGCATCACCTTTACAGAACACCTTACGAGCTCTGGGAAACCCATAGGTAATGGTCTTGTGGTTTTCGGTAAATTGGTGTCCTTTCTTTATATCCTTGGAATTGGGCTCTCAATTGGGATGAAACAGATTTCTGAACCTAAAAATCTTATTCGGTTTTACTCCATCAATAACGCAAAAAGTATGCGCTTCGCGATGATATGGACTCCTGTTTTTTTAGGTGTTTCGCTCATATGCGTAATGGGGTTGGGTGCTTTGGTACATGGGATGACCACTGTTGAGGAAGCGAATTATCTCATTAATAATACTGATGAAGTAATTGGTTTTATGCTGAATAAGTTTGATAACAAACTTGTTAGTGGTATTTGTGTTGCCGGATTATTCGCCGCAGGTATGTCTTCTTTGGCCTCTGTTATCATTATTATAGGTACTGCTTTTGTAAATGATATATGGCATGTGGTCAAACCAATGCCGGTTAATAAAATTATACCCAGGACCAAGTGGTTTATGGGGATTTATTGTCTTGTGGTTTATGTTCTTACCTTATATCCAATGGCGGGAATAGTAGAATTAACTGCATTTGCAGGGGCTGTTTTTGCGGCGAGTTTCTTCCCTGCAATTTTTGGTGGTCTCTATTTTAAATGGGGTACAGACCTCGGCGCCCTGGCTTCAATGGTTGTAGGTATGTTGGTGAATATTATTTGGCGATTCGGGTTTAGGTTTAGGTATCCGGCTCTGGAAGATATACACGAAATTATCCCGGCTTTTTTGTTTGCGCTGATAACTTATATTCTTGTTAGTTTGTTAAGTAAAAAACGAAGGCCGGACCAAAAGCACCTGGCTAATGTTTTTGACTAAAGCATTTATTGAAATAATAAGATTGTTTGTATAGAAATCAGACTATTCTTTTACCATAAGAACATGTGGGATATCATCTTCCAAATACGTTTCTCCAACAGCTGTGAAACCCAGGTCATTATAGAATTTCTGCAAATAACTCTGCGCTGAAAGATGAATGGTGGTCTCTCTAAAATTATCCTTAATGGCTTTTATTGAGGCCAGCATTATTTCCTTTCCATATCCTCCTTGCCTGCCGGATTTCCCCACCACCACACGGCCTATGCTCGCGTGATCCATATAATCGCCTCCTTTGAAAATACGGGTATAAGCAACTAGTTCATTTTTGTTTAATCCCATTACATGCAAAGCTTTGAAGTCTTTTCCATCCATATCCTGATATACACAATTCTGCTCCACTACAAAAACCTCAGCCCGTAATTGAAGAATCTGATAGAGTTCCTGATTGGTCAGGTCTTGAAAAGATTTTGTTTGAATATCCATCTATTAATCCTGTTCTATAACTTTTTTACTATCGCATTTGCCAAATTCAGGCTGTATATTCAAATGGTTAATTCCAAATTTATGATAGACTTCTTCTTCAATTTTTTCCAGGATTTGATCAAATTTTGACAGGTTAATGTCCTCATCAAAATCGACATGCGCTTCCAGGTGTACCTCGTCCTCATTTAGCTGCCAGATATGCACATGGTGTACGTTTTTTACAGCTTGTATTTTAGTGATCGCTGATACTATTTGTTGAACTTCTATGGTATTCGGGGTAAAAAGCATTAAAACTCTGGTAGAAGATTTCAAAAGGTCATAACCCATATAAATAAGGTAAAGTGCAATTGTGATAGTTAGAACAGGATCTACCCAATATAGCTCATAAAACTTCATCAACAACCCACCTATTAGAACAGCAACAGAAGCCATCATATCAGTAAATAAATGAAGGTATGCAGATTTCATGTTCATGTTTACATCTGCGTCTTTCTTAATTAAAAGAACACTAAATCCATTTGCTGCAATTCCTAACAATGCCAGCCAAATAACCAAATTCGATTCAATTTCAATGGGGTTTACAAATCTTTCGATCGCCTCTTTTACTAATATTATTGCAACAACAATTAAGGTTGAAGAATTTACAAAAGCTGCAATTATTTCGGCTCTCTTATAGCCAAAAGTTTTGTTTACAGAGGCTTTTTTTCTTGATAATAATGTGGCCGCATAACTTATAATTAAGGATAAGACATCGCTAAAATTGTGGAGGGCGTCAGATAACAAAGCGAGGCTTCCTGATATAATTCCTCCAACAACCTGGGCAAGAGTTATTACTATATTGAGTAATATAGTAATAAGCAGATTTCTTCCTTTTAAATCGGGATGGTTATGGGAATGTGAGTGATTATGAGAATGTGAATGGCCCATGTAATTTCTTTAGGAACAAGGTATCTTATCAACCCTTCTTTCGTGTCTCCCACCCTCAAATTCTGTATTAAGAAAAGTTTTTACCATATCTAAAGCCTGATTAAGTGAAATAAAACGGGCAGGAAGACTTAAGATGTTTGCGTTGTTGTGCTCCCTTGCTAATTCTACTATTTCTCTGTTCCAACAAAGTGCGGCCCTAATACCCTGATGTTTATTAGCGGTCATACTTGCCCCATTACCACTACCACAAATAATAATTCCTGAGTCTGCTCTCTTATTTTCAACATCAGCCGCAACAGGATGTATAAAATCAGGATAATCTACACTATCTGAGCCATCCGTACCGTGATTGATTACTTCTATACTCATCGATTTAAGAAGACCTACGATTGCCAGCTTATATTCCGTACCGGCATGATCATTACCAATTGATATTTTCATAGTATAAGGGTATTACAATTAATACAAAGTTACAAATACCATTGGTATACCTAATTCTTAATATTGTTAACATAGTAATTTATAAAAAAGTGTAACTGTTTGGTTAAGAGCTTAGTGTTTATTTTAGCGATTTGTTAATAACCAGAGGATAAGAAATAAATATAATTTTTTTTAATCTGCTCAAAAAAATGCTTTACAAAACCTGTTGATATTTAAAAAATCTTGTTTTTATTAATTAACGGAAAGATATTAAACGAAATAGTACAGTAGTTAACAATAAATAAGAAATTACTTGTAAGTAGTTCTATGTTGAAACCAGTTATTAATAGTCGTTCATAAAAAACTTAAGTTATTGATTGTTAGCTTATATAGTAATATATAAATTGTCAATAAACTCTTTTACTTGTTTATAGCAACAATTCTTTAAATCTTTTATGAGTGCTACTAACAAACAATCATAAACATCATTTTTTAGATAAATTAATAAAACAAATAATTATTTAATTGATAACTGTTGATATGTTAGTTACTAAGTCTGTTAACCTAAATGTAATTTATTGAATAGAAAGCTATGGATTATAATTCGTACTTTTCCGGGCAAATAAAAGATATTAATGTCGAAGAAGAAGAAACGGGCAAAAAGCCACAAAAAAAATGAAATTACAAAGGGTATATTCACAGTCCTGGAAAAGGAGCCATCAAAGAGTTTTAATTATAAACAAGTTGCTTCAAAGCTGGAACTTATTGATACTGAAAGCAGAAATTTGTTAATTAGAAGATTGGGTGAATTAAAAAATGCAAAACGAATACTTGAAAATTCAAGAGGTAAATACCAGGCAATCACAAATGGAAATTATTATCAGGGAAAGGTAGATATTACAGCGAGAGGAAATGCTTATGTTGTTGTAGATGAGTTAGAGAATGACGTTTTTGTACCTTATAATAGAATTAACAGAGCTTTTCATGGTGATATTGTTGAAGTAGATATATTCAATAAAAAAAGTAATAAAAAACCAGAAGGAGAAATTAAGAAGATTCTGGAACGAAAAAAGAAAAGATTTGTTGGTATAGTAGATTTACAAAAGACATTCGCATTTATAAGACCAACAGATATAAGAATGTATACAGACATCTTTGTACCTCAGGAGAACATAGGTAAAGCGAAGAATGGGGAAAAGGTACTTGTAGAAATTATTGAATGGCCTGATAATACCGAATCTCCTTTAGGTAAAATAATTGAAATACTTGGGAAACCAGGTGAACACCATACTGAAATTCATGCCATATTAGCTGAATATGGATTGCCTTCTGAATTTCCGGCAGAAGTAGAAAATTATGCAAATACCTTAGATACTTCAATAAAACAAGAAGAAATTTTAAAGAGAAAAGATTTAAGAGAACTTCTTACATTCACTATAGATCCTAAGGATGCAAAAGATTTTGATGATGCCCTATCGTTTGAAACTTTAGAAAACGGTAATTTCTCAATTGGTATCCATATTGCCGATGTTTCTCATTATCTAAAACCAGATACCGTATTAGAAGAAGAAGCTTACGAGAGAGCAACTTCTGTTTATCTCGTAGATCGGGTTGTACCAATGTTGCCAGAAGTATTATCTAATAATGCCTGTTCATTGCGGCCACATGAGGATAAATATACATTCTCTGCTATTTTTGAAATGGATGACGATTGTTCAATCAAAAATCAATGGTTTGGGCGTACAGTAATAAATTCAAACGAACGATTTGCATATGAGGAGGCCCAATATATCCTGGAAACCGGCGAAAAATCAATTCCTGAATCGGTTTCAATACGAAACAAAGCTTATACTGTAGATGAGGATACTGTTTATGCAATTAATACTTTAAATCGTTTAGCTAAAAAAATGAGGAAAAAAAGGATGGAATCCGGAGCGATTTCATTCGATAAAGTGGAAGTTAAATTCAATCTTAACTCCGAAAACGAACCGCAAGGTGTTTATTTTAAGGAAGCAAAAGACTCAAATAAGTTAATTGAGGAGTTCATGTTACTGGCAAATCGGAAAGTAGCAGAGTTTATTGGTAAACAAAAACCAATAAAAACATTTGTATACAGAATACACGATCAGCCAGATGAAGAAAAGTTAATGGCACTAAACAGTATTATTTATCGTTTTGGACATAAGCTTAACTTAAAGGATAAAAAAGCTGTTAGCAGTTCTTTAAATAAGCTTCTGGAGGATGTTAAAGGTAAGAAAGAACAAAATCTTGTAGACACTTTAGCTATTCGAAGCATGAGTAAAGCAATTTACAGCACAGACAATATTGGACATTACGGTTTGGCTTTTGATTTTTATTCACATTTTACGTCACCTATTAGGCGATACCCCGATGTATTGGTGCACAGATTGTTGCAGCATTATTTAGACGGTGGTCAATCTCCCAAAAAGGAAATTTATGAGGAACTGTGTAAGCACTCTTCAGATATGGAAGGTTTGGCGGCGAATGCGGAACGCGATTCTATTAAGTATATGCAGATAAAGTTTATGCAAGAGCATAAAGATCAAGAATTTACAGGGGTTATTTCGGGAGTTACAGAATGGGGAATTTATGTTGAAATAATTGAAAATAAATGTGAAGGCATGGTGCGAATACGAGATATAAAGGATGATTATTATACCTTTGATGAAAGGGAATATGCTATAATTGGTGAACGTACCCATAAAAAGTACCAGCTTGGAGATATGGTGAGGGTAATGGTAAAAAGCACAGATTTAGTAAAACGCCATTTAGATTTCTCACTTTTAGGCAAACCTGAGGAATAAATAATTTTTGGAATAGAATTTGTTTATTTTCATAGGATAAACACTAAAACCAACATGATGAAACAAGTAATACTCTTTGTTTTCTTCCTGTTTTTTATGCTGACGCTAAGACCTCAGGATGAAAAAATCAATATAAATTTGACGAAATTCACAGAGGTTAAAGCTTATGATGGCTTATCTGTGAACCTGATAAAATCAAATGAAGACAAGGCCGTAATTACCGGAGCAAATACAGATAAGGTTAATTTTGTAAATACTGATGGAGTTCTTAAAATACGGATGGAGATAACCAAGATTTTTAGTGGATACAGGACATTTGTAAATCTTTATTATTCACAAAATTTACTGGTAATTGACGTTAATGAAGACGCAAGAATTGCTTCGGAAGATATGATTAGTCAGGAAGTAATTGAATTAAAAGCTCAGGAGGGAGGTGAGTTAAAAATAAAAGCAGAGGTGGAACAGATGTTAATCAGATCTGTTTCAGGAGGAGTTATAGCCACCTCAGGAACATCGGATGTACAGGATGTAGCAATCAACACGGGCGGTTCTTATTTAGGAAAGGAGTTTAAAACAAAATTTACCACAGTAAATGTGAATGCAGGATCCAACGCCGAGATTTTCGCTTCAGATTATGTAAAGGCGACCGTAAAAGCCGGAGGAGAAGTGTTAGTTTTTGGTGATCCGACAAAAATGGACGAAAAAACTGTTTTTGGAGGTAAAGTAACAAGAATGTAAAGGAATTCTATAGTTTAATGATAGAAGATATTCAGGCAGCGATACCCCTAGGTTTTTTATTAGCCTTTATGATTGGGCCTGTTTTTTTTGTACTTCTGGAAACTAGCGCAACAAAAGGATTTAGGGCGGGCTTATTCTTTGATCTGGGCGTTATTCTGGCTGACATAATTTTTCTTACCATTGCATATTTCAGTAGTTTTCAATTACTTGAAAATTTAAGCAATCAGCCAGGCCTTTATGTGTTTGGCGGTGTAATTCTACTAATTTACGGCCTTACCACTTTTTTTAACAGGGATTATATAAAAGGAAAACAGGATATAAAACCGAGAAAAGGCGGTTACTTAAGTCTTTTTATTAAAGGTTTCCTGCTCAACTTTATTAATATCGGAGTGCTTGTATTTTGGCTGGGTGTTATTATAATTGTGGGCCCAAGCCTTGACAATAAATCCGATAGAATTATTGTGTTCTTTTCAACTATGCTTGGAGCATATTTCATTGTAGACATCTTCAAAATATTACTGGCCAAGCAACTTCGGCGTAAGCTTACCACAGAAAGGATTCGTTTGGTGAAAAAGGTCCTGGGAGTAATACTGGTTATATGCGGACTTGTACTTATTGTTAAAGGTTTTCTGCCAAAAGACAAATTAAACATAGAGCAGGGAATTGAATATATAAGAGAGTAACAAGTGCCTAAAAGAAAAACCTCCCATTAATTGAGAGGTTTTTGGAGGCATCGAACGGATTCGAACCGTTGTACAAGCTTTTGCAGAGCTGCGCCTAGCCACTCGGCCACGATGCCATTTAAAGGCGCAAAGGTACTATTTTTTCCAACTAAGAAAAAAACTTAAACCCTCTTTTCCTTAAGAGTTACAGTTACCATTTCTACATCCCCGTCAATAGGTGGATTTATTTTAGAAACTGAAATCACCGCCTTCGCAACACTTTTCAATTCATCAAAAACGCGATCTAATATTCTTTTTGCTACATGCTCAAGAAGTTTTGAACTGATTCGCATTTCTTCCTTAACTATTCTGTTAATGAACACATAATCCACAGTATCTGCTAAATCATCCGAAACGGTTGCTTTTTGTAAGTCCGAGAAGACTTCGACAGTAACAAGGTAGTCACTGCCAATAATACTTTCTTCCTCTAAGCACCCGTGATAGGCATACACCCTGATATTACGTACTGTAATTTTACCCACGTCTTATTAAGTTTTTGCAAACTTAACCTAAACACTTGAGATTTTTTAATAAGTACACCTGCAATTGCTAATACCCTGGAAGAGATCTACCCCAATTGTAACTACATGGGTACCCGTACTAAAACCGAGTATTTCATTCAATATAATCTGGTAGGAGTATCCGAAATAAAAATTACTTTTCTTAAGTCCAACTAATGGCGCTATATATAATGGGCTTCCCACCTGATCATTTAGAAAACGATAGGTTACACCGGCGTAGTAATAATCTTCAAAATCATACCACCTGAATTTTGCATTCAAATCGGTTACGGATCGTCCGTCACTTTCAAACCACTGAAAGAAAACAGAAGGCTCTATTTCAAAGTTGCTTTTTTTCTTACTGAATCTATAACCGGTATACAGATAATAATTCCTTAATTCGTTAGGCTCTGATATTGGATTAAACTTAGAAAGGTCTTTATCTAAAAGGTTAGAAGCGTTTAGACTGGCATAAAATTTATCTTTTCTATACAAAATACCAACATCAAAATTGTGATTGGTTGTAGAACGGTCATCAGTAACACTAGGGTCCAGACCATCAAAATTTTCAATATCTATCCTAAACTGATTGAAATTGTATGAAAGACCAAATGAAAGAAATTCATCTTCATACCTGTCCAAAGTCAAGTGGTGTGCAAAAGACAGCCTTGCCCCTCTTTGTTTTGTTTCTCCGTTACTATCATTATAAAGAATCATACCCACTCCTGAGCGGTTACCCACCCTGCCGTCAGCGGCCAAAGACTGAGTGTCTGGAGCATCTTCTATTCCTACCCACTGCGTCAGACCATTTATTCTCACTTTAATATAATCACCTATTCCCGCATAGGTTGGTGATATAACAAAGGGGTTATCTGCTAAATACTGCGATAACTGCGGAAGCGTAAGCTCTTGAGCACTCGTTGTGAATGCACAAAGTAATATTATTAAAGACAGCAATCTCTTGCTCATAATTCTTTAGGTTAAGTTCTTTATCTATAAAGGGTGAAATGTCCTACAAATTCTCTTTCATCACGTTCCCCATTCAACTTGATAACATACCAATAATCTCCTGTAGGCAACTCATTTCCATGATATATGCCATCCCATCCATTCGGAACTATCGTTTCCTCGGCGACTACCCTACCATAACGATCATATATTTTTATTAGTATTTCGGGGTAGCCTTCAATGTTATCAGGAATCCAATAATCATTCATGCCATCACCATCTGGGGTAAAGAAATTGGGGATTTCTATATCAATAAACTCCATGAATATTTGTGCGGATACTTCACACCCATTTTCATCTATTACCGTAACTGTATAGGTGCCGGTTTCTGTTATATAATAGGTGTTATCCGTACCATTATTATCATCGTTGAAATAGAATGTATAATCTTCTAGTCCGCCTCCTGCTATTGCTGTTATCTCATTAAGATTCTGTTGTTCCAGAACCAGAGTTAATGGTTCAAAAGCCATAATTTCAAAATCAGCAGTTTGTACACAACCATTGGCGTGTGAAATTGCAATAAAATGAGTTCCGGGACCAATGTTTCTAAAATCCGGATTCAATTGCATATCTGCCGGGTCTGTAGAATCTAAAGCATACATAACAGAACCGAGAACCGATGGGTCTTCCAGAGTAATATTTACATAATTTTCAGGAAGAATATCTGTACATTCATAAACCGGTTCTACAATAGCATTTAAGTTAACACCCGGATCAATTACAACAATTACGTTAATTTCACAATCCTGAGCATCACGCACAAATATAACATAGGTACCGGCAGCCAGACCTGCGAATGAAGTTTGACCTAATACATAATCTGCAGGATTATTAGAATTAAATGCCGTACTATATGGTGCAGTACCTCCCGAGATATTTAACGTAATTGAACCATCTTCACTTCCCAGACACACCTCAGCTAAGGCGGTATAAGTAACGTCTAGAGGTGCTGGCTCTGTAATAGTGAACTGGAATGGTATAAAGCACCCGTTTTCATCCTGGGCAATTACATCGTAAACTCCCGGTTCAAGATCAACAAAAGTATTTTCAGTATCAAATTGATTCAAGTTTGGCGTAATGGCGTATTGTATGGTACCGGTACCTCCAGAAACTTCAACTGTTATCGTTCCATCATTTTGTCCCGCACATGTAACATCTGTGAATTCTTGCCTGTCTATTTGGAGAGGCATAGGTTCGGTGATAATTATCTCATTTGAAACCTCAATACAATCCATGCTTGTCACTCGAACATAATAACTGCCGGCAATTAGCATAGAGAAGGTTCCACTTGCTTGTGGTCCGGAAATTAGATTAGTTAAAGCGGCGTCGCCAAACAATTCGTAAGAATAGCTGCCTAAACCTCCAAATGCTTGTGCTATAATTGTTGCCGTCGCTTCGCCCGTACAATTTATGATCGCAGCGCTATCATCTATGACGATAGACAATGGGATTATAGCATCTATAGATACCTGATTGGAAATAGTTGCTTCACAACCAAAAGAATCACGCACATAATATTGATATACCCCGGCCGGAACAGTAAATACATGAGTATTACCTCCCGACATTGACAAATAAGCTAAGCCATCCGTGCTATATTCATATGGTGCAGTTCCTCCTGTAGCCGTCAATTCAATTTCCGCCATGTTTGTACATGTAAGAGGAACCAGTTGAATTAATGAACCAGCAACATCTGTTGGTTCAGTAATAGCAACCTGAATTGTCTCCACATCGCAATTCCATCCATCAGAAACGGTAATGCTGTATATTCCAGCACCAATGTTGTTGAACACTGGAGTGGTTTGTCCACCACTACTAAAATCTATAACAGTTCCGGTTGGATCATAATAATTCAATTGATATTGATAGATACCTTGTCCTCCGATTACATTTATAGCTGTAACCGTGGCATTCGTATCACCATAACAAACTAGTGTAGTAGGTGTTGCAGTAATGTCTGCCGTGATCGGAACTGGCTGAACCAAAATTTCGGTATCATTAAGAATACAACCACCATCATCTGTAATAGCAATGGTATAATTGCCAGCCGAAAGCCCGGTAAACAGGTAACTATTTACATCAGCTATGGTATATACCGCAGCGGTTGTTGTATTTGTCAATACTATATCATAAGGCGCATAGCCTCCTTCAGGATCTACCAAGATTTCACCCTGATCATTGTAACAGGTTACATTAGATACCTCACCTACTGTTGCAGTAAGAGGCATATCTGGTGAAACAATCGTGATAATATTGGAATCCTCAACACATAAAGGTGCCACAGTTTCAGTTATCCTTACAAAATAGTTTCCACCGGAAAGACCTGAAATAGTTAAAGGATTTGTCGTCGTATCTCCTAAACCTGTTATTCCAGTGCTAACACCAGCAGCGGTAAACACTTCATAACTATAGGCACCAGTATAGCCGGTTACATTTACTTCAAGAGCTCCATTTGTATCTCCGAAACACACCACAGGTAATGTAGCAGTTGCTATTGCGTCTATCAGATCATATGGGGCTATCGTATAAGGCGCAGTATCTACATAACATCCTGTTGCGGTATCAGTAATTCTGAAGGTATAGCTTCCTACTGCAGTTAAATCAAATTCTGCTGTAGTGTTTGAGGGTGTTGCTGTTAAAACGCCATTAGGATTGCCTAATGGTAGCAATTCGTATGTATACGAATTGGCCGGATTGCCATCATCTGTAACGGAGATTGTTATTTCTTCCGGACCGGCGCAAGAGATTGCAGCATCCTGAGAAACCATTACCGTAAACACATTTAAAGGATCAATGACTACTGCATCCATAGCTGTACAACCGTTTGCATCTCTCGCATAAACAGTGATATTTTGAACAGCGGCATTATCTACAATATCAAATATGTTTGATGTCTGGAAATTGATGTTATCTATACTGTATAAATACGGACTCGTTCCTGTTCCTGCGCCTACTGTTGCAGTAATTGTAGCTGTATTCACAGTATTATTTGGATTACAGCTAAATGCTGTAGTTACCGCAGATACTGTTAACACAGATGGTTCGTTTATAACAACAACTTCTCTCAACGAACATCCTCTTTCTGAGATTGCTTCTACTTCGTAGGAACCAGCAGGCAAGCCGTTAAAAACAGGACTTGTTTGCGGACCACTTATGAGAACAGAGAAGGAATCATATAGGTTATATGTATAGATTGGGTTATCATTTACCCCCGGAGCAACCGGCGCAAGGTTTATGGTAATACTACCATCACTCAGTCCATTACAAGAGACATCTACCACGGTATGTGGGTCAAATGTAACAGGAGTTGGTGCATCTAATTCCTGCGTTATATTTTTTGTACAAACCGGATTAGTAGTGTTCAAATCGGTTACTACAAAAGAATAGGTTCCAGCCTGATTTAATCCCGTGAATACACCTGTATTATTGACTGCCGATGTAATCAGATCCGGGAATGTCACTGTATAATTAAGATTGGCAGAACCTCCGGTAACTGTAATTGTAATTTCTCCATCTGGGGTTACAGTACAATCAATTGGTTTTACCACGGTACTTATTAAGGACATTTCCTCATAGAGTACTTCCGGACCTATAGTTGCGGTACAAGACCACTGATCCGTAATTTGAACTTCGTAAGAACCAGCACCAAGACCGGAGAATACGACTGAAGTTTGTGGCGCACCAAAAGGGGCTCCGTCTTTGATCAATTGATAGGTATAATTACTTCCTTGACCGCCAGCTGTTCCTACTACTTCAATTTCTCCCTGAAGATTGGTACAGTTTTCCTGATTAATCTGCAAAATAGCCGTAATTGGAGCAGGGTCTGCAAGGACAATATTATTCTGGATCATCTCCTCACAACCACTTGAATCAATTACCCACGCTTCATAGGTACCAACCACAAGGTTTTCAAACCTTGGACTGGCTAGGTAATCACCTGGACCGGTTGGCGCAACTGTGCCTACATAGTAGGAATAGCCACCCCATCCACCTTGAACATCAATAATTTCAATGATTCCGTCATTACCAAGACATGTAATTGGTGTTACATTGGTATTGGCGGTAATTGCTGCCGGTGGACCGGCAATATTGAATAATTGAGTATTTGTACAATTAGGATGGTTGTTTTGAATAACTTCCACGATATAATCGCCTGCAAATAAAGTAATTACAGCAGTTGGTCCGTTTGTTGGGCTTGTTCCGTTTTTCACAGGAATATCGTCTGCAAGGTTTGCAGGAGTACCATTGGTATCATAGATGGTCCAATCAAAAGGCCCTACGTAAGTTGCATCGGTTAATTCCAGAGTGACTTCTCCTGTTTCAGTACCAAAACAAATGACATCCTGTAATTTAGTAACTACTATATCAAAGGTATTAGGATCCATTATAGTCTCAGAAGCAGTTAAAATACAACCAGTGTCAACATGCCTTATTAAGAAATTATAGGCACCAATATCCAAGCCACTAAACACATTTGAGGCCTGGTAAGTAGCGCCGTTGTCGATACTGTATTCAAATTTGGCCGGATCGTTCGTAGTGGATATTACTGTTATGGTAATTTCACCATCCATACCCGGATTACATGTTATTGCATTAGTAATCGCTGCACTAGCCGTCAGTAATTCATCGTATGGTAAAATTATTGCGGTTGTAGAACCAAGACATCCATTGCTGTCATAGACATTAATAGTATAACTACCGCCATTAACATCAGTTTCTATATAGGTAGTGTTTGATCCTGTTTGAACCACTACATCATCCCCTGGTGCTGGAGTTCCCTGGTCATTTATGAATTCATAAATTGCATAAACTCCGCTTCCACCAGTAATTGAGGCATCATCTACTGTAATAGTAGCATTATTTGGATTATTACCTGAAGTACAACCAAATTCAACAACTATTGGAGCAGGTACACTCATAATGGCCGGCTCTGTAATGGTAATTGAAAAGATATCTGTAAAACAATCATTAACCCCTGTTCCCCTTACATCATAGGTTCCGGCAGGAACGTTTTCGAAGGTTTTGTCATTTAAAACCACACCAACAGGCATAGGAGTTAAGGTATAAGTCAATGGATTATTACCATTGTCTATTTCAATCAATGTTATCGAACCATCTGCCCCTCCGTTACATGTAACATTGGTGTGTATTTCCGAAAATATTGGAAGTATAGCGGCAGGGACATCTACCGTAATACTTTGCGGACAATTAGGCGGGGAAGTGCCAATGTCATAAACACTAACAACATAAGATCCAGCACCACTGGCTCCAGTCCAAATATATGGATTGCCTGGTAGGGCAACACGGGCCAGGTCAATAGCACCAGGGCCATCTATTTCAATTTCATAATTACCTGAGCCCGATGTTACTTCAATCGTAAGTTCTGCATTGGCTGCAGCTCCGGGTTCACAATCCAGCAATGTAGTTTGCATCACTGTAAATTCCAGAGGAGGTATTATCGTAAATGGTTCGGCATCTGCACAACCATTTACGTCGCGAACTTCTATGTTTTGGGCGGCACCCGAATTTAATCCAGAAACGAGATATTGGTTACTGCCATCAAAAACTATATTTTGGAATGGCCCTCCATTAATGCTCAACTGGTATGGTGCTATACTGGGAGCATCAAGAGTGACCAGAATCTCAAACATTCCTTCTGCAACACATTCATCTACTATTGCCAGTGAAATATCTGGTGTTGCATCTAAGGCCACGGTAACAGGGTCGAATTGTATACAATCGTAAGCATCTTTCACGTAAACAATATAATCTCCGGATTCTACATTCGCCGTAGTGCTTGTTGTCCATCCAGGAGAAGCCGCAGTTGGGGCTGGAGCCGTATTAAGCAAGTATTGGAATTCATATGGTGCGGTACCAAACTGAGGTGTCGCGGTAATAACTCCGGCATTTACATTACAATTGTCATTTATTGGAGATGCTGCTGTAACGGCCAAAACGTTAGACGATTCGTCAATGGTAAAATTAGAAGAACCAATTGAACAGCCGGCAAATGCCCCATTAACCTCCGTTAATAAAACATAATATATACCCGGAGGTAAGGTTGCGAAATTAGATATGCTTACTGGCCCAGCAGGCGGATTTACTGCTGCAGAACCGGTAAAAGTAGTGCTAACATTAGACTGTGCATTAAAAATCTCATAGTCCACTTGTGTGGCACCAACATCAAAATTATCAAAAGTAAAACTCACATTACCATCAGCCGCTCCTGTACAAGTGACATTAGCCTCAACCAGGGAGGATATGGTCATGTTTGAAGGGGAGCTTATTGGCGCAGCAGCCGTTTCAAAATAATAGCAATTAGTCGTCAAATCATGAACCACAAAGGTGTAAGTTACCCCTGGTATAAGCGACGTAAATGTAGAAGTATCTCCACCAACAACATCCGGAGCCTGATAAGAAGCCGAATAAGGAATGATATAACTATCTAAAATTGCAAACTCATAATTACCACTACCTACAGCAGATGATACTGTAACAATAGCTGTACCACCTGCCGCGCAACTTGCGGTTAGGGTTGACACATCAATATCCAAATCATTTGGAGGCGACGCAATAATATTTGTGGTTCTTAAAGAACAACCATTAGCGTCAACTACATCAACTTCGTAAATACCAAATTCAAGGATAGCAAAGGTATGATCTTCACCTCCGGCAGTTGTTAAATAAGATGCAGAATAGCCGTTATTACCTGTTAAGTAATAGGTGTATTCTGCTGTACCTCCAGTAAGGTTTTCTACAGTAATAGACCCCGGATCTGTTCCCGTTAACGGGTTACAGGTAATAGGGATCAAATTAATATTATAAACAATAGCGTTTGGTTCATTTATAGTTACCGCAAAAGGAAGAGAAACACACCCCTTCGCGTCCGTGATAGTAACTTCATAGTCACCAGCAGGAAGACCCGTTGTCTGGGTTCCATAATTTGTTGTTGAAATAGTTTCTATAACCTCTATTACATATGGAGGGCTGCCAATAGAAGTATCTATAACTACGTCTAGCATTCCCGTACTATCTCCATTACAAAGAATATGTGTTGGTGTTACTGTTGTAATTACAGGAGTATCTGCAGGGCTGATAATAACCGAATTAGTGGTTACAATACATGCAGCAGGTGCTGTTGTGTCGGTTACTCGGAAAACATAGGTACCCGCTGTGTTAGAACTAAAGACATTCCCAACGAAATTGGTGTTAAAATAAGTTACACCTGCATCATTAGACCATTCATAGGAATATGTACCGGAACCACCACTAGCATTTATAGTAATAGATGCAGGGGCCAAACAAGTAAGGTCTGTGGTTAAAACTGCGTTGGCTGCCAGCCTTGGATTAATAGTTACATTTTGTTGTACACCTATACATCCATAAGAATCTTTAACATCTATAGTATAATTACCTGATGAAAGGTTGCCAAATGTATAGCTTGTTGCAGTAGATGGTGTAGGCGTTAGCCATGGACCACTATTGATACTGAATTGAAATCCTCCGTTACCCGGAAGTGAAGTTACATCTACAAGGATTGTTCCGTCGTTAGCACCACTGTAACATGCTGTTGGCGTGGTTGTAAATGTTGGATTCACAGGTGCAACTACCGTAATAGGTGCATCTATTGGATCTTCGCAATTATTTGTATCTCTTACTCTTACGATATAATCTCCGGCAGGAACACTTACGAAATCAACACCGGCCTGATAAGCCGTAATTATGCCACCCACATTATCTTCTAATTGATATTCATAACTTGGCGTTCCTCCAATTGCACTGGCAGTTATCGTAGCTCCCGTATTGTTACAAGTAAACTCCACTGTAATACTTGCAGAAGCAACTAAAGGAGCTGGTTCAGTCAGGGTTTCAGAAAGTGTAACAGCACAAGAATTATCTAGAAAATCTCTAACTTCAATAGTATGTGCCCCGGCACTTAAACTAGTAGCGGTTACAGGAGAAACTGTTTGTGGAGCTGAAAAAGCACCTCCATTTACAGAGTATTCAAACCCATTTATAAGGTCGAAGTTTTCAACTTCAAAAGTAATAGTACCATCAGCCGAACCGTTGCAACTTAGATTGGTAAAATTAGTAATGTTTGCGTCAAAGGCATTTCCAGCCACTATAATAGCAGCCGTATCCACCGTACATCCACTCCCATAATCTACCGTAATGGGATGACTGCCAATGGCCACATTATTAAAGACATTAGAAGCTTGCAGCGCTCCTCCGTCTATGCTGTACATATAAGAAGGATCATTAGGTAATACCGTAATATTTCCTGTACCATCGCAATTGTATGTGACGGTCGTACTTAAAATTGGCTCAACAGGTAAAGGGGCTATTATAACATCCGGGATCGTTATAGAACAGGAAACCGCATTTGCATCCCTTACCCTAATTGAATAGGTACCATCTATAAGACCCGTAAAGGTTGTTCCGCCAGGCGTAGATGCCGTCCAGGAACCTCCATTAAGACTATATTGATAATCTCCCGAACCTCCCGTTGTTGGGGTTATACTTCCTACCGTTATTTCACCTAATTGAAGACAGGTATATGGCTGTGTTTGAACAGCTTCTGCAACTAATTGAGCAGGCTCAATGACATCTATTGAAGCGGTCTCTTCACAATTGTTCGCATCTCTTACCCTTATAGGATATGTACCTGCGGGAAGGTTTACAAAATTTCCTGTTGCCTGGTAGGTTGTTCCATTATCTATGCTGTATTCATATGGACCCATTCCATCAGCAGCAACTATAGTAATAGTTCCATTGCTATCTCCAAAACATATGGTAGGAGTTGATGTTGGGGTAATTATTATAGGCGCATCCTGTACAATAGTTATGTCGGACATGGCTTCACAAAATGCTACATTTCCATTGTTATCACGTACGTATACATCATAGTCCCCGGCACCTGTAACAGTTATAGGGTTTACAATCCCGAAATCTCCTGGAATTGGAGGTACTCCATCGGCAACAATAGCAAAAACAAAATTACCATCACCACCGGCTGCACTCACAGTTACATCTGTTGTAGTTCCACAGGCGGTTATATTAGCTGCAGAAGCAGTCACTGTTAATTCCGGATTTATGGTTATTGTATCTGTACCAGTACAGTTGTTTCCATCAATTACGTCAATGGTGTAAGTACCTGGACCTAAACCTGCAAATACATTGTTTGTATCATATAAGCCTCCGTTAATTCGGTATTCAAAGTTGCCGTCACCACCAGATGTTACATTTGCTGTTAATGTTAAACCAGTTAGGTCATCATAACAAACATCATTTGGTACAATAGCTAATACAGGCGGTAATGCGACATTCAAATCAAATGTTGTAGTAACAACACAACCATTCGCATCAGTTACCGATGCAATATATGTTCCTAATTGGACAAGACCAGCGAAAGCGCCAGTTGCATTAGTCACAATTGTAACTGTATCAGGATAGGTTAAAGAATAATTATAACCTCCCCAACCATCAACCGCAGTAAGTATTACACTACCTGGGTCTGTACAAGTGGGCTGAGTTTCACTAGCCGATAACACAAGGGCCGCGGCTGGGGCGCTTACCGTGACACTTGCTGTGTCTGTACAGTTTGTATCGTTATCTGTTACTGTAATATCATAAGTTCCCGCAGCCAGATTAGGCAGGGATATTGTTGCGCTTGTTTCTCCTAAACCACTAAATGCAGATGGTCCGGTTACAGTATAGTCGTATGAAGTGGCGAAGCCGGAAACGGTGTATAAGACCTCTCCATCTGTATCACCAAGGCAGGAAATATTGCTTATCAACTGTCCTACAACCCCAATAGGAGTTACGGGAGCAATCGTATAACTTTCTTCATAAACACAACCTTTATCATCTGTAACCCTGAGGGTATAAGTGTCTGGCGTGAGGCCATCAAAGTCTGCAGAATTACCGGAAGTTGAGGTTGCCGGAATTGCCGCAGGTGCTATAATTTCAAAAACAAAAGGGGTATTTCCGTCAACTACGGAGACAGTAATATCAGATGTAAGCGCTGGACACGTAGGCGTTGAGGCTGTGAAAGTCAAGTCGCTGGGTTCATTCAGGGGATCAATCGTCACAGGATTGGTTATAAAAACACAACCATTGGCATCTCTTACCGTAATGTTATAGGTACCATCTGTGAGGTTAGAAAAAGTTTCTGCACCAGCTCCGGATACAAAATTCACTCCATCAATGCTATATTCATAAGGAGCAAAACCACCAGTAACTCCCTGTGCTTCAATAACTCCTAATTGTATACAGGTATAATTTTGAACTAAAACAGCAGAAGCGGATAAACCATTTACTGGCCCTGAGATTGTATAATCTTCAAAGAAATCGCAAGAGGCACTTCCTTTACGCTGATTTAGCCTAACCGTATAATCCCCTTGGGGCAGTCCATTGAAAATACCAGAAGAATTACTGGCTATCTCAACACCACTAGAATCAATAAGGAAAAAAGTTAATTGATATCCGTTACTATTTGTTATATTAAATGAAATTGAGCCATCAGAAGCACCATAACAAGTTTCATCTATAACTGTAGTTGGGTCATAGGTTACTGAAGGAACCAGAACAATAGTTACAGTATTTGAAATAGCAAAACAGTTGTTTCGATCAACAACAACAAATGTATAGTCACCTGGTATTAAAACATCAAAGATCTGACTAGTCTGAAATTCAGACGGGGGGATGTCTCCGGGAGTTGGGTATGAAGTAACCGTATTCCCTAATTCATCTACAAAGGACCATATAGCATATGTATGTGGTGTCTTGCCTCCAGTAGATTCCATTAGAATATTTCCTTCTTTACAACTAATATGTTGCGAAACCCTGGCTTCGAGATCCAGGTCAGATTCATCAACAATAATGACTTGTTCATTATAGGAACATCCATCATCTGTAGTTACATCTACATCATAGGTGCCGGGATTAAGATTTAGAAAGGTATAGTTATTATCTACAGTTGGCCCATGTGTATCTACGGTTGTACCGCCTTGTGATATTTCATAATAATATTGCGGCTCTACATCTAAAACGGAAATAGATATCTCGCCCAGACCATTACAGTCCGTATTTTCAGTTGTAATGTCTACTTGAAAATTACGGCTAAGCACACCTATATCTTCCAATCTGAAAATACAACCATCTACTACTCCTTGCTGACGCATTTCTACTGTATATGCACCATTTGAGTTAATTGTAAAACTAGGACCATTTAACGCGCTATATGGCACAAGAATGGCCCCACTAGTGGCATCCAGAAGTTGATATTCGTAATCAACAGGCATATTTGTTACGGTAATGTTTCCTGGTGAAAGGCAAATAAGATCTGTAACGTTATATTGTGGATCAAGCGGATTTTTGAAGATATTAAAGTAAAACCTACTAAAACATCCGTTTTGATAATTGATAATCAGCCTGTATTGACCGGCATCTGTAGCAACGAAATTGTTCCCCGTTCCTACATTGTTCCACGAACATCCGGAATCCTTATTGGCGCAATCTGCAACCGAAGCACCACAACTTGCTTCATCAAGCTGCTCCCATTCAATGCTATCTGCATCGGGAATATTAATTTGAATGAGTTCGGTGTCGTTCAACCCACACAGGAATATTTTTGGTAATAAATCTCCGTCATTAGGGCAGGTAACCACCTCTCCCTCCACAGTATTTGTGGGATCATTTATTAAGGTAACTATAGGGTTTATCTGGGTAGTTCCAAACAATTCCACTGTTATAATTTCCTGAAATCCTTTACAAGGATCAGCAACTATTTTATCTACAATATAAATACCAACCTCAGTAATAAGAAGCGTACTAGGATCACCATCAGGGTCTCCGTCGTTTAACAAAGTATCACCCGGGTCAATTAAACCATCCAGATTCTCATCTTTATACCAGACATAAGAATCAAAATTGTCACCGGCATCAAGGAGTAAATCATCACCACAAAGCTGAACGGTTCTGTTGTAATCACAACTTTCTAGATCATCCAATAAAAAGTTCGTAGCACCTGGGGTAACAAAACCACAATTATCAAAGTCAGACACACTGGGGTCGTCCGTTATCTGTGCAGTATTGATTACGCCTTGATAGGTAGAGTAAGCCTGATTTGCTATTAAATCTGTACAGGCATCTACAAAATCAAAACAGTTTTCGGCAACTTTCACCCTAAGTCTAATTTCAGAAAGTGGATCCCCTTCCTCAATCAGATTTGGTGGGATACTGAAGGATATTGCATGAGCCACAGGATCGTAAACATAGGTTACTCCAGGAGGCAAGACAAGGTCCGATTCTATTACAGTCACATTTGTTGGCAATACATCTCTTAAGACATAATTGGCAGCGTCATCATTACCAATATTTTGAAAGCCAAGGACATAGTCTAATAACTGCCCTAAGTTTACACCTAAACCGGTAATATCGTTACCCGCAATATCTTCTACTGTCTTCTCTACAACAATATTGGGTTCTATTATCTCAACATTAAAGGAGTTAAAGAAAGGATAATATTGATCTCCACTTGATGTAAATCTAAAAGTGGCATCAGTTTCGGCGTTGGGGATCACAGAATTTAACGGATTATTCAAAAGAAAGATATCCGTATCATAACCCAAAGTATTTACACTGTTAGGATTACGGTTATTGGTAATAGCGCCATCTAGAGTAATATTACTATTGAAAAAGTTATTCGCGGGGTTTACTGCATTGCTAATAGTCGTAAATCCAGGATTACTGGCCGCTCTGATTCGCATTCTATCACCAGTAATTCTATTATCACCTTCTAATGCAGCGGCTCCCAAGGTTGCCCTTACAGGGCCAACGGGAATGGTGTTAAACCCGCTATAGTTGATATCCACAGTAGGATTAGCACTTCTTACCCGGGCAAATCCATCGAAGGTTGTAATTAATTTTCCTGATAATGTGGGGTTCTCATAAACAATAATCAGCGTCCAGCCACCGGCTGCACCTCCACCAGGAGATAACGATCCTACTACAGAACGAATATTTGCAACGGTATAATCCCCTGAAGGATCTGCCAAAGGGGTTATAAGCGATGTTACATCTGCATAACAGGCATATGGACTATTTTGCGTAACGGAAGGATCTCCGCTGGTGAATCCGTCAAATAAAACCTCATCTGCGGTGACATCAATATACGCACCTCCGGGAACCATTAGTTTTACCTGGTTAAAATCGTTTTGCCTCCCTGTGCCTAAAGCCTGACCGGCCTGAGCACTTGGATAAGTAGCTGACCAGTAAAGGCCTGCATAACGAATTAAATTACAGTTGGCTTGTGGAAAGTTAAAGGTTGCTCTACTGGAACTAAAAGTAGAAGCATCACTATCCACGTCAATATACTGCATGTTCAGCCAGTCATTGTAGGTGGAAGAGTTTCCGGTAGAATTATACGGATCATTCGGTTCTGTATTACCCGTACCTCCATTTCGGTTAACAATATTGTTGGCTATGAAAGTCAGGTCACCCCTAAGGTTATTCTGATACCTAACTTCAAAATTGTTGAATTCTTGTGAAATACCTATATAGGAAAATAACACCACACAGGCAAAAAGAATATTTTTAGCAAAGGTTGGTTTCATCTAGGTTATTAAGTTTGGTGTGACGCGCATGATCCACATTTTGTCATCATATGCGTCATTTAGTTTAGAGTAGTAAGATATGAGAGCATTGTTCCAGGATTCGTGTCGCTTTAAATAAACATACCGATAGTTATTTTCGGGATTTATAAAGTAGCTGGCACTAAGGCCCTGGGAGTTTAATAATTTTACGAAACGATTGGCATTTTTAGGATTTGCAAATACATTTGCTATTATGTAATAAGCAGATGCAATACCTTTAATAAATTGACTTTTCGACTTTGGCTCGCTACCTGTTACATTATCCCTGACAACAACATTCTTTTGAAGAACATCAGTGTCATATTCGGACGATTTCTCACGAACTTTATTCGAATTTTCAGCATAAGCCTCGTTGGTATAACGATTTTCTACATTCATCACCCATAGCTCGCCGCTATAGGTTCCATTTATTCCGGATTTGTGTGCGGCCAGTGCCTCCTTCCAGGTATCGTATCTCTTTAGATATACATACTTTAATCCGTTTTTAGGATTGTCGATATAATCAGCGTCTAAGCCCTGATTATTAAGATTGTCTATGAATTTATTCAGGTAGTGTTCGCCCTTGTAAACATTCGCAACCACATAGTATCCATTTTCCACACCATCCAGATCTCTGAATTTTTGGCCCTTGACATTGTTCCGTTTAGCTTCCTGAATAAATACGTCTGCCTGAGTTTTCTTCTTGACTATAGGCTTGTACTCAGCAGGACTTCGCTTCTCAACATTTTCGACAAGCGCTGTTTTGTCATTATTAAGAAAATACATTTCCCTGGCCTTTTCTTCAAGATCAGGTCGCTCCCCATTGGTTTCATTACGCACCATGCGCATAACCATTTCAAATCTTCTTTCAAGATCTTTTTCGCGATTTGTCTCCATAGAGTCCTGTCTGAACATCAGTTCAGCAAGAATCGCATCATTTTCGGCCAGACGACGCTTGAGTTCTGTAATCTCCTCCTCATCGGAAGCGAGAGATTCTTCTATTGCCTCTTGTTCTTCTTCAATATTTGCGATTGCTTCTTCGCTTTCTTCTAACATTACCCTGTCTTCAGTAAGGTTAGGTGTGAAAGAGTAAGCAAAAGAAATTTCATGGGTAGTACCAAAGTTGTCAAGACTATTAGCTAGACCTTTCTCCATGGTATATCCAAGAGAAAGTCTTTTTCCAAGGTTAAAACCAATTCCGGCTGAAGCTCCATAATAACTATCATATCCGGCCTGCACCCAACCTAGTTTAGGCAGGTCGAAAATAATATTACCGCCTAAAACAATATCTTCCTGGCCAACTTGTCTTACCCGGGCCAATGGCATCAAACGAGAATTTTCAAATACTCCTGCGTTATTTTCTAACTCATAGGTATACTGTAAGTGAGCTGAGAAGGTTTTGTCCTCAAAGTCTGTAATAGATTCACTTGTTTTCAGGTTATAATCAAATAGGTTTTCGGCAAACACACCGAAATCAAACTGGTTATATGAAATGTTAAATCCTGGTTGAAAGGAAAGTAGAGAACTATCCTGAAAACCACTCAGCAGCGGATCTATTTCAATAGGATTAGCTCTGTTTTGATCCAGGCCACTACTGTAATACGATAAATTTGCTCCAAAGGTGAAATTACTTTTATCACTTAATTTCACACCATAAGCATAATTGGCTAATACTCCGTAATTACTAACAACCCCTTCCCTCTGCGTGTATAGACTTAACCCCAGTCCGGATCTATCGTTAATCCTACCACTGTAACTAAGGAAATATAACTGATTATTATCATCAAAAGATACCGATTGGTTTCTGTGCAAAAGATTTATATATGACAAGTCCTCACGAACCGTTGAGAAAGTCGGATTTATCAGAAACCGATTAAACTTTAATAGGTTCTGGGAAGGCACATCATAAGAGATAAAAGGATTATCTTCCTGCGCACTTACTTTGGTAAGCGCCATGATGAACAATAACAGGTATGCTAGTTTAAATTTCATTTTACTCTTTAACGAATAATGGTTATGGTGCCTTGTTTTAAAACTTCATCAGAGTCTTTAATCTTATAGAAAAAGACCATGTTTTGCTTGGCAAAAGACATTGAAGTTTCAGGCCAGTTGTTTTGATAATTGAATTCATTTAATACTTCCTTACCTGCGCTATTGAAAATGATTACATTCACTTCCGCCTTATTGGAGTAGGAATTAGGAATAATCCACTGATCATTTATTCCGTCGCCATTGACGGTTATAACATTGGGTATTTTAAAGTTGTCAAGATATTCTACCGTTACATTCCGGCTTACTTCACAATTCCCTATAGTTGCTATAAGAACATAAGAACCTTCCTCTGTAAATGTTACTGAAGAGGAATTACTCATTTCAGTATTATTAGAATCATACCATCTGTATGAGTCACCACCACTTGCGGTAACTATTCTGGAGCTATTTTCCGGAAATACAATTGTGCCGGAAGGATCTAGAGTTATCAAAGCAGGATCCAGACCAGATATAGCGATTTCATTGGAAGGAAGTGGACAACCATTTCTATCTAGTACCAATTGGTATGTTCCTGGTTCAGTAACCGTCAGAGCTATATCGGTAGTATTTAGATTTACACCATCTTTAAACCAATCAAAAGATTCACCAGACAAATTCGTGGTGGTGGTTATTGTAATTGGTTCTGCAGGACCACAACTAATAAGACCGGTACTGCTAATAGATAAAGTCTCATTTACCAATAACTGAACAGCCAGGGAGTTTGAAGTTGCGTTATAGGTAGTAATATTGCCGTCTACTTCATAATTACCATTTTCAGTAATGTCAGTTAAACTTAAGCTTGCTGAGGTTTCCCCGCTTACAGGACTACCGTCTTTTTTCCATTGGTATGTAAATGCAGAGATAAGAGAAGCAGTTACATCAGTCACCCCTCCTCCTGAGTCTATTGCATTAATAGTTGTTACATCAAGGACAATACTATTGTTCGCACATGCCGTATAAGCAGAAGCGTAATCAATTACAATCTCAAATGAAGCTGGAGTAACTACTGTAGTCGTTTCAGAATCTATTGAGGTTGAAGAACAAGGTCCTCCACTTAAGGAAACACGGGCAAAATATATACCGGTTTCTGTTTCACTTACGGACAAGCTGTTGCTTGTAGCACCCGATACGGGGCTACCATCTCTATACCATTGATAAGCGGGAGAAGAAGCGTCAGTTGTTACACTTAATGTTTCGTTTTGTCCTGGTAAAACTACTACGTTGGCAGGATTATTTCTGGTTACTGTAAAATTTCCGGCATTAGTGATGGTCACTGCTGAGGATCTTTCCACACAGGCTCCTGGACCAAAAATTTCGACCTGATAATCTCCTTCAAACCCCGGTACAGAGGCATCTACAGTATAAATATAATTATCAGATGAAGGAATAACTGCGCTATCTTTATACCAGGTATACGTTAAACTGGGATTATTTATGTTCGCCTCAAGATTTTCAGTTTCACCGGAACATAAATCAGTTTTAGTTGGAGTGTTAATAGCTATTCCTAAACTAGCCCCTGTTGTTACATCAATAATGTTTGAAAGGGTATTACCAGATCCGGAACATGAGCCATAATCAATTTCTACATTATACATTCCTGCCTGTGAAACCGTTATGGATTCGCTTTTTTCAGCTAAAGGCGATCCGCTTCTATACCAGTTATACTGATAGGTATTTGCATTAGGAAGATTATAAACCTCCAGGGTAATGGAGTTGCCGTTGCAGACTTCAGCTGTACCGTCTCCAAAGTCGGCATTGCCTTGCTGTCTAATTGTAAGACCGGAATTTACATCGATATAATACATTGGATATGCAACAGATGCTGCTCCAATAACAGCCGGACTGGTACTTCTAACACGCATTCTATAACCTTCACCTCTTGTATCTGTTGGGAGTGAAAATTGGATGTAGAAGTCAAAATTCGTGTTTTTGGTAGCATCTCGGGCAAGTTCTACCGGACTTGCAAAACTCCCACTCGCATCTGAGAGTTCAAGAATAAATTCATTATCACCGTTAACTAAGGGAGGGCTCCATGTGAAATTGACCCAGTAGTCGTTAAAAGAACTGGAGGCACACGCCTTGTCCCAGGGAGAACTTCCGGGAGGTGGTGTTTGGTTAGGTGCGGCAACAGGGCCATTTAAAACCTGTGCACTGAGTTGCATGCATCCTAACAGCAGTATGGTCAAAAAGAAATACTTGATTTTAAAGGATAGTTTTGCTCTCATAAGTAGTGTAGTTTTGGGGGAACTACAGTTTTACCTCTTACTGGATTTGGGTTTTGGCAAACCGTATGGGCGTTCGTTGTTTTTTTCGTTTTACATGCGTTGTTAAAGTTTTACTCGAAATTACCAGTGTATTTAACAACAAATATGTCATTTAATTACCTTGATAGGAATTTAATGTTGTAGCACCTTTTAAATATGTTGTGAAATCGGGTTATTGTATGGTGAGGATCATTTATTAGTTGTCATACCCTCATTTTTCCTACATTTGTGCTTCAAAATTGAATTCATGAGTGAATCACCTAAATCACTTAATTTTATAGAACATATTATTGAAGAAGACCTGGCTAATGGGTTTCCTTCTAATGCGTTAAGATTTCGGTTTCCACCGGAACCAAATGGCTACTTACACATAGGCCACGCAAGCTCAATTTGCCTTAATTTTGGCCTTGGCCTGCGATATAATGCACCTGTAAACCTGAGGTTTGACGACACTAATCCCATAAAAGAAGAACAAGAGTATGTAGACGCCATCAAACAAGATGTAAAGTGGATGGGATTTGAATGGGATACTGAACGTTATGCCTCTGATTATTTTCAATCTTTATTTGATTGGGCGCTTGAGCTTATAAAACAGGGTAAAGCCTATGTAGACAGTCAATCATCTGAAGAAATGGCCAAACAAAAAGGCACTCCCACAGAACCGGGAGTCAATAGCCCATATAGGGACAGGTCTGTTGCGGAAAACATTGAACTTTTTGAAGGAATGAAAGACGGTCTTTATGAGGAAGGAACTCATGTTCTTAGGGCTAAAATAGATATGTCTGCGCCCAATATGCTAATGCGGGACCCCATTATGTATCGCATCCTGAAACGAGCGCATCACAGAACAAATACCGATTGGTGTATTTATCCTATGTATGACTGGACGCATGGGGAGAGTGATTATATAGAGCAGGTAACTCACTCACTATGTACTCTTGAGTTTGCTCCACACAGAGAATTGTATGATTGGTTTCTGGACAACGTAACTGATCCAAAGAAAATAAGACCAAAACAACGAGAATTCGCCCGAAGGAACTTAAGCCATACTGTTGTAAGTAAGCGTAAATTGCTTCAATTAGTAGAGAAAGGTCTGGTAAATGGTTGGGATGATCCAAGAATGCCTACCATATCAGGGTTGCGCAGAAGAGGTTTTACACCGGAGTCTATCAGGAATTTTGCTGACACCATCGGGATAGCTAAGCGCGAAAATGTTGTGGATGTTTCACTTTTGGAATTTCACATTAGAGAACATCTCAACAAAATTGCCCCCAGGGTAATGGCTGTTCTAAATCCTTTAAAAGTGGTAATAACCAATTATCCGGACAGCGAAGAAGAATGGCTCAAGGCAGAAAACAATCCGGGAGATGAATCAGCAGGTTTTCGCCAACTTCCTTTTTCTAAAGAGCTATATATTGAAAAGGAGGATTTCAGGGAAGAGGCTAACAGAAAATTTTTTAGATTAAAACTAGGCGGCGAAGTTCGTCTTAAGAATGCCTATATCATAAAAGCGGAGAGTTGTACTAAGGATGCAGATGGAAATATTTTAGAAGTTCAATGTACATATGACCCTAAAAGCAAGAGCGGAAGTGGAAGCGAGGAAAGTTTGCGAAAAGTAAAAGGCACCTTACATTGGGTCTCAATTAAACACGCCATACCGGTTGAAGTGAGATTGTATGATAGACTCTTTACAGATGAAACACCCGACGCTCATAAGGATAAAGATTTTCTTGAATTCATTAATCCAAATTCGTTGGAGATTATTACTGGTTATGTGGAACCTAGTCTGAAGGAGGCGAACATTAATGACCGTTTTCAATTTCAGAGATTAGGATATTTTAATGTGGATGAAGATTCTACACAAGAAAAATTGGTATTTAACAGAACCGTAACCCTTCGTGATACATGGGCCAAAATAGAGCAAAAACCGCAGAATAAGTAATACTTATCTATTTAAATATTACGATTGGTATTATTTATATTAATTGGTGAAGTTTCAGCCATTTTAAGGACTTCTAACATTTAGCAAATACCTCATAAGGCCCAAGCCTTAAATACGCTTGCAGAAAGAACCTATGGAGGTTTTACTGTTTATTGGTGATATAAAAACAGCGATTTTCAGAAAATAACTTCAAAAGAAAAACTCCTGACAGATTTGTTTCGGGCAGGAGCTTTAAAAAGTCTCAATATTTTCTTCTTTGTTTATTTTTTAGGATTTTGTTTCTTCATGGATTCACCTATCATATTACTTGCAGTAAAAGAAGCTACCATATTATTCAACATGTCACTTCCTGCCTGTGGTGAATTTGGCAGCAATATAAGATTGGTATTGGTTTCTTCACCAATAGATTGAAGTGTATCATAATGCTGGGTTACAACAATTAGAGCTGAGGCTTCCTGTGAATTTATACCCACTTTATTTAAAACTTCAACAGACTCTTCCAAACCTCTTGCAATTTCGCGCCTTTGATCTGCAATACCCTGGCCTTGTAAACGCTTACTTTCAGCTTCAGCTTTGGCTTTTTCAACTATTAATATTCTAGCAGCGTCTCCTTCAAACTGTGCAGCTATCTTTTCACGTTCTGAAGCATTAATTCTGTTCATAGCCTCTTTTACCTGAGCATCCGGGTCAATATCGGTTACCAAAGTTTTTATAATATCATAGCCATAATCTAGCATGGCATCTTGTAATTCAGTTTTTACTGCTATAGCAATATCATCTTTTTTTACAAAGACATCGTCTAATTTCATTTTAGGAACCTCTGCCCTAACAACATCAAAAACATAAGAGGTAATTTGATCATGAGGATATTCTAACTTATAGAAAGCCTCATATACTTTTTCTTTAATTACTACATATTGCACTGAAACTTTCAATTTTACGAATACATCGTCCAAAGTTTTGGTTTCCACAATAACATCTAACTGCTGTATTTTAAGACCCAGACGAGCCGCGATACGATCTACCATAGGTATTTTCATCTGTAAGCCTGAATTTCGGATGCTGTGAAATCGTCCAAATCGTTCGATAACCACGGCAGTTTGCTGTTTAACAATGAAAAATGAAGCCATAAGAATAAGGAAGCCTATAAAAACAATAGGTATAAGAAGTAAATTGCCCATAGTGTATAAATTAGGTTAGTGAATAATATTTGAGTGATGTAGAAGATATGTCGGGTTTTTTACCCATTTGTTACAATTTCTCCAAAGCTATTCTAATTCTTTTTAGAGTTTCTATCTTGCCAATCAATGCCATAATATCAAATAAATGGGGGCCTTTTAAATCCCCGACCATAACTAATCTTAAAGGAGCCATAACCTGTCCGAATGATAATTGCTCTTTCCCAATCCAATTTTTAACCATTTCTTCAAGTTCAGGAGAGGAAAAATCTTCAAGGGATTCCAAAAGGGAAGCTATGTTGTTTAAAATGTTAGGTGTATTTTCTTTCCATTGCTTTTTAACCACCTTTTCGTTATAAGAATTTGGTGTCTGGAAAAAGTAGCTGCCCAGTTCCCAAAAGTCTGACACAAAAGATGCGCGTTCTTTTATCAAAGAAATTACCCTGGCAATGTAATCATCGTTATTTACAAGATTAAGGTTAAAGACGGGTCCATGATTGAGTTTTTCAGCAAGAATAGTTTTAAAGGAGTTTAGTAAAACCACATCATCTTGTACTTGAAGATAATAGTGATTGTACCATTTGGTTTTTTCAGGGTCAAATCTGGCGCCCGATTTATGTACCCGACTCAGTTCGAAAGCTTTAATCAACTCATCCAATTTAAAAAGTTCCTGTTCAGTGCCGGGATTCCATCCCAAAAGGGCAAGAAAGTTGACCACTGCTTCCGGAAAGTAACCCGCTTCTTTATACCCTGTGGAATCTCCCCATGATAGGGGAAATATAGGAAACCCGCCTTTTTCCCCATCGCGTTTGCTCAATTTACCTTTTCCTTCTGGTTTCATGATTAATGGCAGATGTGCAAATTCAGGAGCCTGCCACCCGAAAGCATCATATAATTGTGTGTGCAGAGCCAAAGAAGGTAACCATTCTTCGCCGCGGATAACATGACTTATTTCCATAAGATGATCGTCTACAATATTAGCCAGATGATATGTGGGCATACCATCGCTTTTGAATAACACTTTATCATCTAATATGTTGGTGTCAATCTGTATATCTCCCCTGATCATGTCAGTTAAATGCAATACTTCATCCTGTGGGTTATAAAAACGGATAACGTAATTTTCTTCATTAGCCAGCCTGGTTTGGAGTTCTTCAGGCTTGATTGATAATGAATTATCCAGCTTTAAACGATTATGCCAATTATAAATAAACGTTTTACCCTTGCTCTCATGGTCTTTCCGGTGAGCATCAAGACTCTGAGCCGAGTCAAAGGCATAATAAGCCTTTCCGCTAGTAATGAGTTGATCTGCATATTTTTTGTAAAGTGATTTGCGTTCGCTTTGTCTGTATGGGCCATGGCCTAATTCTTTTCCCGGACCTTCGTCAAAAGGTATACCGCACCAGTTTAATGCATCTATGATATATTTCTCTGCGCCTTCTACATAACGATTTTGATCGGTATCTTCTATTCGGAGAATGAAATCTCCATTGTTTTGTTTAGCAAAAAGATAATTATACAGGGCAGTTCTAACCCCGCCTATGTGTAGTGGACCCGTTGGACTTGGCGCAAATCGAACACGAACTTTTTCAGTCATTTAAATAAAGTTTGGCGACAAAGATAGTTGTTAAAAAAGCACAATAAAATAAATTATAAGCTTGCTTCTTTCATTTCATCAGGAATTCTTTGATTCATTACTCTGAACCATAGTGGAGGTAGAAATGACAGGACCATTGAAGTTGGATAACCAAAGGGCATCTGGGGTGAACTATCATGATAATCCAATATCTGATATTTTTTGGATGATTTATAGTGGTGGTCGCTATGTCTCGTCAATTCATATAAAATGATGCGGCCAATTACGTGATTACTGTTCCAGGAATGAACCTCCCGAACTCTTTCATATCGGCCTGAGGGTAGTTTTTTTCTAATCAAGCCATAATGTTCTATATAATTAACTGTTTCAAGCAGTAGAAAGCCAACTAAAGCAGCCAGGACTGCATATATTAAAATTGAAGGACCAAAAAAGTAGTAGATAAAACATAAGTGTCCAATCTGAATTATGGTATACCACAACATATCATTATATAATGAGAATTTACGTCTGTTTTGGGATTGCAGCAATTTTCCCTGAATAACCCAGGCATTTATGTATTGTCGTGTAACGGAAGTTAACCAAAAGGAATATACCGATTGGTTGTATTTTGCTGTGGCAGGATCTTCCTTTGTTGCCGCGTGAAGATGATGCCCATAGTTATGTTCAATGTAGAAATGCATATATAAAGACGGAAGAAGTAATAGCTTTCCCAAAAAACGTTCATAAACATTTGCTCGATGACCTAATTCATGTGCTACATTAATGCCGTTGGTTCCCAGAACAATCCCCATGGATATAATAATTCCTATTAATTCATAGGTGGCGATCGAGCTGGCAGCAAGTTCATTTAATGAATAATAAAAGAGCCCAAAAACTAAAGGAATATTTAAATAAAGTAACCAGTCAAAAAGTTTATTCTTTAGTTTAGCTTCTCTTTCCTTTCCTTCAAAGTTTGTTGTATTTACAGGAAGTAACAACTCTAAAGCGGGGATCAACACAAATGCGTATACCGGAGTGATAAAACTCCAGTAGCCCTTAATGTAAATTCCAATAAAGGCCGAGATTGGAATGGTAAAAGCCGCAAGGTACTTTAAATCTTTCATTCACTACTTTTTAACAAATATTTGAGGCAAAAATCTAGTTTAACAGGTATCTTGGTATTAAATATAGTAGAAATTGAGTAGTTATAACAACATATTGGACAAACTGAATAAGTTTAGCCGTAAGTATTATACAAAAATGCTAATAAAAGGGAGCTTACTTTTTTTAGCTTTTGGTGTGCTATATTTTATAGTAACACTTGGAATAGAATACTTTTTCTGGCTTAATTCAGAGGGTCGTTTTATTCTATTATTACTGTTTTTGGTAGTTGAGGCATTCTTATTGTATCGTTATATAGCAATTCCAATTTCTTATTTATTAAAACTCAAAAAAGGAATAAGTAATAAAGAAGCTTCTTTATTAATCGGCAAACACTTTGGGGAAATAGGGGATAAATTATACAATTTGCTCGATTTAGCTGAAGACAATGACAGGTCTGAACTTTTATTGGCAAGCATACAACAACGTTCAGACAATTTAAAAATGGTGCCTTTTACTAGAGCTATAGACCTTAAAGAAAGCTTTAAATACCTAAAATATGTGACGATTCCTGTTTTGTCATTACTTGTGCTATGGATTTCAGGAAATTTTAACTCATTTTTTGGCTCTTATGAACGGGTTATAAATTATGATACGGCTTATGAACCACCTGCTCCTTTTGTTTTCAAATTACTATCGGGGGATTTGCAGGTTTTGGAAGACAGCAGCTTTACAGTTCAGGTAGCAACTGAAGGGAAGGTCAAGCCAACTGAAGTTTATATAGTTGTGAATGGAAAGGAGATATTGCTTCAAAAGGCTGATGATCTATATGAATATACTTTTACGGCACCTTTAATTACAACAAAATTCTTTTTTAAGGCTAATGAGGTTGATTCCAGGACTTATGAATTAAAATCTTTGAAAACACCAGCGATACAATTCTTCGAGATTACCCTGGATTATCCGGCATATACTAAAATACCTTCGGATATTCTTAAAGGTACTGGAAACGCAAGCTTTCCGGAAGGAACAAGAGTGAGCTGGAAACTTGAAGGACTTAATACGGATGAAATTGTTTTAATTAGTAATGACACTACTATTACATTCGATAATGAACAAAATATATTTTCACTTAGTAAGACTATTTATAAGGAATTTTATTACGCTTTAGCTACTTCAAATAAGAATGTTGCGAATTATGAAAAGCTCGATTATCAGTTCCGTGTGATTAAGGATGCTTATCCTTCAATTTCTGTAAATAGGGTTATGGATTCGTTAAGCCCTAACACGGCCTATTTCATTGGAGAAGCTTCAGATGATTATGAAGTTAGATCAATTAAATTAATTTGTTACCCGGATAATAATAAAGAAGAGAAACAGATTATGAGCCTGGGGACTCCTAATGCAAATTACAATCAGTTTTATTACACTTTTCCTACCGGATTAAGTCTTGAAGAAGGACGAGCTTATACTTACTATTTTGAAGCAGTAGACAATGATGCAATTCACAGCGGAAAGACTTCTAAAACACAATTGTTTACAACAAAGATAATGGACGGTAATGAATTGTATAACAAAGAATTAGAAGCTCAACAAGCCATAATTAAGAATATGGATAATTCTTTAGAGAAGTTTAAAGCACAGGAACAATCGCTAAAAGAAATAAATAGGGAACAAAAAGAAAAGAATAGCCTCAATTTCAATGATCAGATGCAGGTAAAAGAGTTCTTAAAAAAACAACAGAATCAGGAGCAATTAATGCAGAAGTTCAGTAAACAATTAAAGGATAATCTTAAATCATCCGACAAAGAGGATAAGCTCAGCAAAATGCTGATGGAGCGCCTTGAGCGCCAGGAAATAGAGGCAAAAAAGAATGAAAAATTGCTGGAAGAACTCAATAAGGTAGCTGACAAAATAGACAAAGAAGAATTATCAAAGAGATTGGAGGAACTGGGCAAGAAACAACAAAACAGCAAAAGAAATTTAGAACAATTACTGGAATTAACAAAGCGCTATTATGTAACGGAAAAGGCTGCGCAATTGGCCAGGGATTTAGAGAAATTGGCTGTAAAGCAAGAAGCGCTATCCAATATAGAAATTGATGAGTCAACTTCTGACTTGCAGAAGAAAATGAATGAACAGTTCAAAGATCTGACAAAGGAGCTTGAGGAGCTTAAAAAGGACAATAAAGACCTTAAAAAGCCGCTTGATCTGAAAATTGATAATAATAAAGAAGAGGGAATTAAAGATGATCAGGGAGAGGCTTTGGAAGAGCTGAATAAACATAAAGGTGATGAACCATCTGCCAATGATGGCGATCAAAACAAATCTGCGAACAAAGCCAAACAAAAGCAAAAGGCTGCTTCTCAAAAGATGCAGGAAATGAGTGAAGAATTGAGTGCATCAGGTTCTTCGAGTGGGGAATCGACTATTACCGAAGACGCTGAAATGTTACGACAGATTTTGGACAATTTGGTAACTTTTTCTTTTAAACAGGAGAAATTATATGATCAGTTAGAAGGCTCAGACTTTGATATGTCAAATTATTCTGGTAGCGTAAGAAAACAGAAGGAATTGCGAAATTTGTTTGAGCATATAGATGATAGTTTGTTTGCTCTGTCTTTAAGAAGGGCTGAACTATCCGAGTTTGTAAATGAACAAATAACGGAAGTTTATTATAATATAGACAAATCACTGGAGAGTATTGCGGACAATAGGATTTATCAGGGCGCGGCATATGAACAGTATGTTTTAAATGCCTCAAATAGCTTAGCCGATTTTTTGGCTGACCTCCTTGATAATATGCAGCAAAGCATGAAGGCGGGATCTGGATCGGGGAATCCAAATGATGGATTTCAACTACCAGACATAATTAAGGGTCAGGGTGAGCTTAAAGAAAAAATGGGTGAAATGGGAGAAAGCGGAAAAGGGGGAGCTGAGGGCCAAAAGCCGGGTCAAAATGGACAAGAAGGGGAACAGGGCGATAAGAGCAAAGGCGAAGAAGGTGATAAGGGCCAAATGGGGGATACTAAAGAAGGCAAAAGAAAAAAGGGTGATAAAAGTAAACATGGGGAAAATGGCGGGGAAGGTGAAGGAGGTATAAGTGAGGAGGAAATGAAGGAAATTTATGAGATTTATAAGGAACAGGAATATCTAAAGCAACAACTGGAAAAGCAATTGCAGGACATGATGGATGCGGGTGACAGGGCGCTTGCAAAGAAACTCATAAAGCAAATGGAGGATTTTGAAAACGACCTTCTGGAAAATGGAGTAACCCAAAGAACAAAGGATAGGATGAATTTTATTGAACATCAATTGTTAAAACTGGAAAATGCTGCTCTGAAACAGGGTAGAAAAGAGGAAAGGGAGAGTCAAACCAATACCAAACAATTCCAAAATCCGGTACTAACCAGGCCTGATATTCTTAAGAATTATAAAAATGAAATAGAAGTTTTAAACAGGCAAGCATTACCTTTGCGGCAAAATTATCAGGAAAGAGTAAGAAGTTATTTTAGAAACGATGATTAATTTTCATTATGAAACAGAGTTTAGTTTAGAGGACGCGGAGAATTATACCAATTGGATTATTAATATTATTAGAAGCGAGAAGGCGGTTTTAGGAGATTTAAGCTATATTTTTTGTTCTGATAACTATTTGCTTAAATTAAATCAGAAGTACTTAAAACATAATTCGTTTACAGATATTATTACGTTCGATTATTCCGAACAGAAAGTAATATCTGGAGAAATCTATATTTCGATAGACAGGGTTAGAGATAATGCAGTAAAATTCAAAGAAGATTTTAATAGGGAATTGCTAAGGGTTATGGCTCATGGGGTATTACACTTGTTGGGCTATAAGGATAAAGGCAAAAATGAGAAGGAAGAAATGAGCACTAAGGAGGATGAAAAAATGTATATGTTCCACGTGAAACAATAATAGAGAAATGTTTGAAAAGAGTTATGATGTAATTGTTGTAGGGGGTGGTCACGCTGGAGCTGAAGCGGCGGCGGCGGCGGCGAATTTAGGTTCAAAAACATTACTGGTAACAATGAACCTCCAGACTATTGGACAAATGTCCTGTAATCCGGCTATGGGCGGAATCGCTAAAGGTCAAATTGTTAGAGAGATTGATGCCCTTGGCGGTTATAGCGGAATTGTTACGGACAAATCAGCTATTCAATTTAAGATGTTGAACAAATCTAAGGGCCCTGCAATGTGGAGCCCTAGAGCGCAAAATGACAGAATGCGTTTTGCGGAAGAATGGAGACTAGCTTTAGAGAAAACACCCCTGATCGATTTTTACCAGGAAATGGTTAATGGATTGCTAGTTGAGGGCGATAGGGTTGTAGGAGTTAGAACTTCATTGGGGGTGGATATTAATTCTAAGGCTGTAGTACTTACTAATGGTACATTTTTAAATGGGCTTATACATATCGGGGATAAGCAATTTGGTGGAGGCAGAGCTGGTGAAAAATCAGCGACAGGTATTACAGAGCAACTAACTGATTTTGGGTTTGAAAGCGGCCGAATGAAAACAGGTACCCCACCCAGAGTAGATGGAAGATCTTTAGATTATTCTAAGATGATACTACAGCCGGGAGATTTGAATCCGGAAAAATTTTCATTTTTGGAATCCTTTACATTAAAGGAACAACGTGATTGCCATATGACCCATACCAATGCCGAGGTACATGAATTATTAAAAGAGGGCTTTGATAGATCGCCAATGTTTAATGGTAGAATTAAAAGTATCGGCCCAAGATATTGTCCATCTATTGAGGATAAAATTAATCGATTCGCGGATAAAGACAGTCATCAGATTTTTGTCGAGCCGGAGGGATGGCATACAGTGGAGGTCTATGTGAATGGCTTTTCTACTTCGCTACCTGAAGATATACAATACAAGGCGTTAAGATCTGTGGTTGGCTTTGAAGGGGTAAAGTTCTTCAGACCTGGTTATGCAATAGAGTATGATTATTTTCCTCCCACTCAATTGAAACATACCTTAGAGACCAAGCTTGTACAAAACCTATATTTTGCCGGGCAGATTAATGGTACCACTGGATATGAAGAAGCAGCTTCACAAGGGATAATGGCCGGCATAAATGCACATTTAAAAATAAATGAAAGTGATCCCTTTATTTTAAAAAGAGATGAAGCTTATATAGGGGTTTTAATAGATGATCTGATAACTAAAGGCACAGAAGAACCTTATAGGATGTTTACATCAAGGGCAGAATACAGAACCTTATTACGACAGGATAATGCAGATCTCAGGCTTACCCCAAAAAGTTATGAAATAGGACTTGCAAAAGAAGAGCGTCTTTATGCAATGCGAGAAAAAGAAAAGAAATCCAATGATTTTATTGACTTTTTCAAAAATACAAGTTTTAATCCGGCACAGATTAATCCAATTTTGGAAGATGTGGATTCTGCGCCTGTAAAGCAGTCTGATAAAATGTTTAAGGTGTTTTCCAGACCGGGAGTAACGATGTCTCATATGTTAAAACTGGAAAAGGTTTCGAATTATGTAAATAGCAATGACTTAAATAGAGAAGTATTGGAGCAAGCTGAAATCCAGGTAAAATATGCAGGATATATTGCTAAAGAAAAAAATAATGCAGACAAACTTCAAAGATTAGAAAACATCAAAATTCCGGATAACTTCGATTATAATAAGTTAAAATCCCTTTCTTTTGAGGCCAGGGAAAAACTATTAAGTATACAACCTGCAACAATTTCACAAGCTTCCAGAATAAGCGGAGTTTCTCCAAGCGACATAAGTGTCTTGCTCGTATATATGGGAAGATAAAGAATGACTGTTCCACGTGGAACAAAAATGAACTATACCATTCGGCATCTAAAATACGGGAGTTCGGTTTCTGCTACTACAGCAATGATTGGAATTCACTTTTAAAATTAAGAACAGAGTACTTAAAAGCTGTAAAGTATTCGATTCTTAAGGGAGATACACAAAATAATTTCGTTTTTTCAAGACAGTGTTTTAAACTATCTTCGAAAAGCAAAAAGACATTCTAGGCGATACTTATTAAAAATGAAGAGATTTTTAAAGACCAAAGATTTTTCGGTTTCCGGTGAAGAATTCGAACTATTATTAGACACGGAATTGAATATGTTACGAACACACCCGGAGCCGAGGGACCTGGAGAATTATTATAATAGTGAAGCATATATTTCACACACAGATTCCTCAAAAACTTTAGTTGAGAAACTCTATCAATATATTAAAAGGCGCAACCTTAGGAAAAAAGTTAGACTAATTAATAAATATACCACTTCAGATAAAACACTATTGGATATTGGTGCGGGCACTGGTTCTTTCCTTGAATCCGCAAAGTATAATGGCTGGGAAACATTTGGAATTGAACCCAATAAAATGGCGAGGGACTTGGCAATTAATAAGAGTTTGGACCTAAAAGCAAACATTGATCTTTTGGAGAAAAAAAGTTTTCAGGTAATCACACTGTGGCATGTTCTTGAACATTTACCGAATTTGGATTTACAGATAAACAAAATTGTATCTCTACTAAATGAAGATGGTGCTTTGATCCTTGCAGTTCCAAATTTCCAATCTTATGATGCTAAATATTATAGAGAATATTGGGCCGCTTATGATGTTCCCAGACATCTTTCCCATTTCTCACAATTGTCTATTAAAAAGCTGTTTACTCAAAATGGGATGAGGATAGTGGAAACCAGGCCCATGATATTCGATTCCTTCTACGTCTCTCTGCTTTCCGAAAAATATAAACACGGTAAGGGAAATTTTTTAAAAGCATTTTTGGTTGGACTCAAATCAAATATAAGCGCGTGGAGAACAAAAGAATATTCATCTCTTCTTTATATTCTCAAAAAGGGATGAAAAAGCGTTTTAAAGCGTTTTAAGGTCATATTCTTCAACGCAGTATATTTTACCTAAAGTTCTTGTAATTTATCAATTATAAGAAGCTAAATAACGTCAGCAATAATAGACAATATGCATGTAAACATGAAATTACATAAACAATATCTATTGTAGATTTAAAAGACAAATAAACAGCATAGATTCTCTTTAAAGAGCAGCCAGACTAATTATTGAATAAAATTCAAAACATTACAAAAACCTTTACTATTTTTGCCGAACTAAATTTAAGGACCACATGAAGAAAATAGTTTTAGCGATTTTTATAATCGTAGCAGCAGCTTGTGAGCAAAATAAAATTGGCTTTGTTGATAACGTAAAATTGATGGATGGTTATCAGGAAAAAATTGATATAGAAGCCAGATATAAGATTAAAGCAGAAGCACTAAATAAAAGAAGAGATAGTATTTCTCAGGCATTTCAATTAGAAGCACAGGCTTTTCAGACTAAAGCTCAAAGCATGCCCCAAACTCAAGCCCAGGAAGAGTATGGTTTGTTGCAACAAAGGGGTCAGTTTATGGGCCAACAATTACAGCAGGAAGAACAACAGATACAATCCGAAGGTCAGGTAGAAATGGATAGTTTGATAAGTAAAGTAAAGAAGGAGATTAATGGCTATGGAAAAAGTAATGGCTTTACGTATATCTTAAGCGGCGGAGTTGGTGGTAGTGTGCTATATGGTACTGATACCAAGGATCTTACGCAGGACGTTTTGAAAATCTTGAACGAGAAGTACAAGAACTGATATCTGGTCTTTGTTTGCCAATGCAACTCTTATAAGAAGCTTTCTTTAAAGCCAAATGATCGGCTAATCTGATGTATCAATTTTGATTTTGATCTAAGGCTGTAGTAGAAAAACAAGGAAAATTGCCGGAATAAAATAAATTGCAATGGTTCTTGCCCCATCATAATCTTTAGCGATTCTTTGTCCAAATAGTAGCATAAGCAAGGATATACACGACAAGATTGCCCCATAAAGTGCAATGGTGTCTTCTCCGATAAAAATTAATTGATATAACCCTATAGCGCATAAAGTGGCTGAAATCATTTCTGTAAGAAGTATGGTCGCCAGCAGTAGTGGAACCAGGTTCTTTAGTGGCGTATCCTTAAAATGCCCTTGCAACCAACCTAGATTTCCCTTCCAATCAATTATTTTGTCAATACCGCTTTGTAAAAAAGTAATTATCAGGAATAGTAAGATTAAAATAGTGGCCGCATTATTCAGCATGTTTTCCATAATATATATTTTATAACAGGTTTATTATCAAGTAATTGGAATAGAATATTATGAATAGGCCGCCGGTTTATGTAATAGACGAGTTAGTCTTATGGATAGATCCGTCAATATAATTTTTGAATTTCCATTGCGCTCTATATGATATATGGCTTCTTCCAATTCGTTTACTATAGATAAAATATTTCTTTCATGAATATAAGGGGCAAATTTCTCAAGCTGAAAGCCGTCAATATGAATGCGCATATAGACCAAATCTTTGACATTATAATTCAACAGCATGGCCTGTCTCATTACAGCTAAACAATACTTTAAAAATTTTTTCTGAGTTTCTCTTCCGGTTTTGGCTACCTCTTCACTCCAGAGAATTAATTCGTGAATTGCCGCTTTATTCCCTTTTGCTTTAAACGCACTGCGTACCCATTGAACAAACCACTTTTCAAAAATTAATTCTTCAGAATCTTTGTTCATAAGATCCATGGCTTTGTTAAAATTTCCATTCGCTTCATGGGCAACTCTTAACGCTTCTTCTCTCGTTAGCCCTTTTTCTATCAATGCAACAGCAATTGCATCTTCAGATAATGGCGGAAAATGTAATGTCTGACATCTGGAACGTATCGTTTGCAGTATCTGTTCTTCGTCTTCTGCAATAAATATGAATACAGTTTTATCCGGAGGCTCTTCAATTAATTTTAGTAGTTTATTTGAAGCGGCGATATTCATAGTCTCAGCCATCCAAAGAACCATTATTTTATATCCACCTTCATAGGATTTTAAGGATAGTTTCTTTACAATATCATGAGCTTCGTCAACTCCAATATGCCCTTGTTTTTTTTCAATACCAATAAGTTGGTACCAATCAAAAAGATTACCATAAGGTTGTTCTTTTATAAATTGCCGCCATTCGTGTAAATAATTATTACTTACAGCATGCGATTTTATTTTCTCTGAATTGGATACGGGAAATGCGAAGTGAAAATCCGGATGAGATAAAGAAGTACATTTCAGGTTGCATGAATCTTCAATTGGTATGTTCTCACCACCTGAATTCTTACACAATAAATATTGAGCATAAGCAAGAGCGGTTACAAGTGTTCCGCAACCCTCAGGGCCTATAAATAATTGAGCGTGTGGTATGCGCCCCGCATCAGCACTTGACCAAAGATGATTTTTAATATGTGAAAGCCCTAAAATATCCTTAAATAACATCCCTTCAAATATATGACATTTGATTATCTAACAATAAATTAATGGAGCCGCCTTTAACTGAATTGTAATAATCTTTACATTTGCCATTCTCAAAACAATTATTCCGAATGAAAACAGTAGATGATTTTAATTTTGAAAATAAAAAAGCTTTAGTACGGGTAGATTTTAATGTTCCATTAGATGGAGATTTTAATGTAACGGATGCGAATCGAATTGAGGCAGCCAAACCAACAATAATTAAAATCTTGGAAGACGGTGGCAGTGCAGTACTTATGAGTCATCTTGGGAGACCTAAAGGAGAGAGAAATTCTGCATTATCATTATCCCATATTTGCGATAAAGTATCAGAAGTCTTAGGTGTTCAGGTGAAGTTTGTAGATGATTGCGTAGGTGAAAAGACTGAAAGAGCGGTTGCAGAATTGCAAAACGGAGAAGTGCTTTTACTGGAAAATCTTCGCTTTTATTCTGAAGAAGAACAAGGAGACGCAACTTTTGCAGAACAATTGGGACACTTAGGAGATATTTTTGTCAATGATGCTTTTGGCACAGCCCATAGAGCTCATGCATCTACGACTATAGTGGCAGGTTTTTTTCCTGATAAAAAATGTTTTGGATACCTGCTGGCAAAAGAAATCAAGGCCATAGATAAGGTTATGAAAACGGGAGAAAAACCGGTAACAGCAATACTTGGGGGAGCTAAGGTCTCCTCTAAAATTACTATTATTGAAAATATCCTGAGCAAAATAAATCACTTGATTATTGGGGGCGGGATGACCTATACTTTTATTAAAGCACAAGGGGGTAAAGTTGGTAATTCCATATGTGAAGATGATAAAATGGATCTTGCACTTTCCATACTCCAAAAAGCTAAGGAACTGGGAGTCCAGGTTCATCTCCCGGTAGATGTCATAGCAGCTGATGACTTCAATAACAATGCAAACACAAAAATTGTGGCTGTTGATGATATCCCGGATGGCTGGCAGGGTTTGGATGCCGGACCAAAGACTTTAGAGCTATTTAAAGAAGTTATACTTTCCTCCAGAACAATACTATGGAATGGTCCTGTAGGTGTTTTTGAAATGGAGAGCTTTGCGGAAGGCACCATATCTGTTGGTAATTTTATTGACGAAGCAACGAGAAATGGAGCATTTTCATTAGTTGGAGGAGGAGATTCAGTGGCTGCCGTTAAGCAATTTGGGTTTGAAGATAAAGTAAGCTATGTATCTACTGGTGGAGGCGCTATGTTGGAAAGCCTGGAAGGCAAATCTCTACCTGGAATTGCGGCAATATTAGGAGCATAAAGGCGTTATCGATTAACAGGTATTTTTGTTTTTTAAAAATAGTTTAAGAAGCAATATTTTAATGTTTCATAAAAAAATACGATTTTCGCTTACACCCTTCGGTAAAAAATCAGATTTATGACCGCAATTAGAGAAATCATTCTTTATATTTTTCTTCTTGTTTTTATTGGGCCACTATTGGCACAAAAACAAGACACAACCCCTATTTCGGAGGCCACATCCTCAATAAATAAATCGGATAAAGAAAAGGTTGAAATAATCCAAAAACCAATTTACCTTGAAGCTGTATTCAAGGAAACCCTGACAAAAAAGGACAATTCAATCGAATCTGCAGGGATAAGTGAAGGCTACAATCTTAAGGATAATTCTAAGGCTGCCAAATATGACAGTTTATGGATGAAGGAACTATATGAAAACGCAAGCCTTTATGATGACATGTATAATTATGTCTCAAACATGGAAACCGACTCCTTAAAACAACTTACCATTGATACTGATGTCTTAAAAGAACGGTTAGAATTACTTAATCAGAAAACACCATTTAACATAGCATATAATCCTTCACTGGAAAGAGTAATTCAGTCTTTTTTGTTGCGGAGACATGAATTTATGGAGCGCATGATTACAGCAAGTCAATTTTATTTTCCCATGTTTGAGCAGGAATTGGACAATTACAATATTCCTTTGGAAATTAAGTATCTGGCAATCGTGGAATCCGCTTTAAACCCAAGGGCAAAGTCAAGAGTAGGTGCTACTGGTCTTTGGCAATTTATGTATAGCACAGGTAAGATGTATGGATTGGATGTAAGTAGTTATGTAGATGAACGTAGCGACCCCATTAAATCAACTGCAGCGGCATGTAAATATCTTTCTAAACTTTATGAAACCTTTGGAGACTGGGATTTAGCTTTGGCTGCGTACAATTCAGGCCCCGGGAATGTAAACAAAGCTATTAGGAGATCGGGTGGTTATACTAATTATTGGAATATAAGAAGAAATCTTCCCAGAGAAACCGCAGGGTATGTACCGGCATTTTTAGCTACTATGTATTTGTTCGAGTATGCCAGCGAACATGGAATTAAGTTAAATAAGGCGGAACGGCCTTATTTTGAAACTGATACAGTGCATGTTAAAAACCTTATAACTTTTGATCAAATTTCAAAACTGGTAGGCGTAAGTAATGAAGAGTTAAAAGTTCTGAATCCTTCATACAAACTAGATATTATTCCCAGAATAAAAGGCAAAGAATATTTCTTACGTCTCCCAAAAGATGCTATTGGTAAATTTGTAGCCAACGAGGCAGCTATTTATGCATTCGCAGAAAAAGAGAATAAAAGCAAAGAAAGCGCCTTACCGAAATTGGTTACAGCTGAGGACAGAATACGATATAGGGTAAGAAGCGGGGATTACCTGGGTAGGATAGCTGAACGTTATGGTGTTGGTGTTAGCCAAATTAAGCGATGGAATGGCCTTAGAAGTAATAATTTAAGAGTAGGTCAACGACTCACCATATATCCCAGAAAGCCGGTAACCGTAGCTTCTTCAAGTAAAAAAGCATCTATAAAATCTACTCCCGCAGTTAGTTTTTCGGGCGATTCTAAAGTTCACACGGTAAGAGAAGGCGATTCATTATGGACTATCTCCAGAAAATATCCCGGAATTACTATTGAAAAATTACGACAATGGAACGGTATTAGCGGTAACAATCTACAGCCAGGCACAAAATTGAAACTGTGTGATTGTTCATCCTAAAATGAATTATATGAAATACTTTGGAACGCTATTTATCTCTCTTTTTTTACTGGTTTCTTGTAACGACAAAAATAAAAAGACATATAAACCTGTTTCGGTTGGCGCAATCAATTCGCTGGCTGTTGTAATGGATAACCAGCTTTGGGAAGGTAAGGTGGGCGATAAAGTAAGAGAACATTTTGCGGCACCTATAGTTGGACTTACCTGGAATGAACCTCAATTTTCTATAGAACACATGCCCCTTCAAGTATTTACGGGTATGACACGTCATAGACGTTCCGTTTTATACGTTAGTTTAGACAGCCTGGATCTGGCACATATAAAAACCGATTTGTACGCAACACCTCAAAAGGTCGGTGTAATTAAAGGGAGAACGGAAGATGAACTCATTAATAATCTGGATTCGGGGGCTGATAAAATCATTACGTCTTTTAAAAATACAGAAATGAAAGAGGCCCAAAAAAGATTTTTACGCTCTCTTAATAAAGATACAATATTACAGTCCAAATTTGACATTTCACTTAGGCTGCCATCAATTTATAAGGTGGGTAAAGAAGAAGATAATTTTGTTTGGATAGACCGTGAAATTCCCAAAGGAACTATGAATATCATTGTGTACTCTATGCCCTGGGACAGTTTTGAAAATGATTCTACTTTCGTTGGAGATATTGTAAAAATGAGGGATTCTATTGGTAAAAAGTATATTCCAGGACCAGATATACCTAATAAAACTACCTATATGGTCACGGAGAAGGCATTTGCTCCTTATGTTTTCCCAGCGGAGATTTCAGGAAAAAAAGCAGCTGAAGCGAGAGGGATCTGGGAAATTCAAAATTATCCTATGGCAGGGCCTTTTTTGACCTATATTATTAATGACAAGGAAAATAACAGAAAATTAATCCTGGAAGGCTTTACTTTTGCCCCTGCGACGAACAAGAGGGATTATATGTTTGAACTTGAAGCCATCTTAAAAACAGTTCAATTTAAATAGAAAACAAAAAGACATATATTTTAAAAAAGGCCCTGAAAATAATCTTTTCAGGGCCTTTTAGGTATATTGTATTTCTTTGAATTAATCAAATGCAAAACCGGTAGCAACTCTGAATACAAATGCATAAATAGTGATAAGTAGCAAGGCAAAGCAGAACCAGGAAAATACCTTAAAGTATTTTTTTAAAAACATGTTAGTCCAGTTTCTGAAAGCTTCTACATATATCTCTCTGAAGAGTAATATTTTTTCCATATAGTGTATTTTATGACGTTAGTTAAGACAAAGATCTCCTTAATGATTAAGTATGGTATATAAATCGGTTAAAGAGCATAAATATTTGGCGTAAGAACAGCCTTGCTTTCCAGTATCTTTGAAAGGCATGAAATAGGCGTTTAAATGCATGAAGCGCCGCCTTTATTGAAGAGTCTGAGGAAGTTATAGAAAATAAAAGAGCGCCCGGCTAAGGGCGCTCTTTGGTATTTAGGTTGCTTGGTGTTAATCGAATGCAAATCCCGTAGCTACTCTAAACAAAAATGCGTAAAGCACAATGATAAAAGAGATAAAACAAAACCAGGAAAATACTTTGAAATAATTTTTTATTATTACATGGCCGAGATTTTTGAAGGCCTCAGTATAAATTTCTTTAAAAAGTAAAATATGTTTCATAGGCTGGACTTTTAAGATGTAAGATTATATTTATAACTAAATTTTCTTTTAATACGTATTTTAGCAAGTAGCTTTGTTGTGAAAATGCCACATAGGGTTGTGAAAATCAATTGATTAAAGAGAACCCTTAAAGGAAAAACAGAGGTTTTAAGAATTCGAGTGAGTATCTATAAACAGCCGTCTTTGGAATTAATTATTCCTACTTTATACTACTACATCTTTACAATTATGAACTCTGAACGCCTGTTGAGCTGATGCTTTGCTGAACTGCACCTAACCGTACCATCACATTCGTTGAGTAATCTTTCTTCTCCATATCCTATAGCGCTTTCTATGCGATCGGGAGAAATTCCCTGTGAGATCAGATATTCCCGTGTAGATTTTGCCCTTTTATCTGACAAATATTTATTATATGCTCTTTTACCCCTGGAATCTGTGTGGGATTCAATTTTAATAACCATGGTTTTATGCTCATTCATTACCTCAACAAGTTTATCCAGTTCATTCGCAGCATCTTTTCTGATATAAAACTTGTCAAAATCGAAGAAGATCATATCTATTTTTAACTTTTTGATCCCATCTTCCAGAATAATTAGCTCTTTAAGTTTTTTCATTGATACATCGGCCTGCACCAACTCATTCTCGTTAGTAAGTATAGATTGCTCATCAATAAAATAAGCGTCTTTAACGGTTTTGAGGATATATTTTGTAGAGCTTTCAAGATCCTCGAACACAAAACTTCCATCTTCACCGGTAACTACTTCTTTTAGCTTAATATTATTTTCATCTAAAAGCATTACCAATGCTTCGGGCATTACTTCTCCGGTGACTAATTCAGTTACAACCCCTGCAATTGCGTTTTCGTTTGCTTCTTCAGGAATTAATCTTTGAAATGAATAAATATCGTCATCCCCTTTACCACCCCTTCTATTTGATGCAAAAAAGCCTTTTTGGGTTTCTTCATCTACGATATACGAGAAGTCATCTTTTTTACTGTTTACCGGCTGTCCTAAGTTCCTTACCTCCAGAAAACCTGCTTCGTCATCATAAGCAACCTCGTATATGTCCAGCCCCCCCAAGCCAACATGTCCATCTGAAGAAAAATACAGTTTCTTTTCGTTAATAAAAGGGAACATCTCCTTTCGTTCGGTGTTAATTTCCGGACCAAGATTTCTGGGTTCGGAAAATTGACCATCACCAAGTACATCAACTACAAAAATATCGGTCATCCCCATACTTCCGGGCATATCAGAAACAAAATACAGTTGCTTTCCATCATGGCTAAGGGCAGGATGGCCCGTAGAAAAATCATCGCTATTAAATGGGAGTTCTTTCCCTTCAGTCCATTCACCATCTATTTTTTTGGACATGTATATTTTCAAATTATTATTTCCGTTTTTGTCTCGTTTTAATTTTTTGCCATAATTATTTCTAGTGAAATACATCGTTTGATTGTCCTGGGAAAATGTGACGGATGCTTCATGATATTTGGTATTTATCTTTTTTGAAAATTTAATAGCATCCTTAACTTCCTGTGATTCCTTATTAATTTTAGCGACATATAGATCAAGATAGGGTTGATTGTTCCATTTATACCGTCTGGTATTAAAAAAAGAAGAATCCATAGCCGACGAAAATACCATCTTGTCATCATTATAGAACATCGGGGAGAAATCTGAATATTCAGTATTTATTGACAAATTCGCGATGTTAATTGTTTCCTCTGTATTTAATATATTATCTAAAACAATTTCATTGTGAGTTGCCCTTGATAAATCTTCCAATGCACGCGAATTTCCTTTTTTCATTTCTTTATCATATAATCGCATCAAACGTTTGGCTCGGGCATACTTCCCGGTACCCTTTGAAGAATTGGCATATTTAAAGATATTCTCTGCAGACATCTCATTCTTATAACTAGTATACAGCTTATCATACCAGTAATAAGCTCTTTCCATATTAGTATTATAATAATGTGAATCCCCGGCTTTTTCTATTATTTTAAAAGATTGAATATTAGGAGCTTGTTCCAATACTTGCTCGTAAAGTTCGGCAGCTTCGGCATACCACATTTTACTAAAGTATAAATCTGCCTTTTGAAGCAGTTTATCATTAGTAAAAATAGAAGACCCCTTTTTTAGTATTCGAGAAGGCGCAAGAGGATTAATATACTCCAGATTGACTTTATTGGAGAATTCTGAAACAGGTTTCTTATTCTCTGAGGTATGCGAATCATTTGCAGTTGCTACTTCATTTGGATCAAAGACATTCATGATCCATAATTTATCATTATAGTTTCCATCTAGATTAGACTTACAGGCATTTATTGCCTCTTCCCAGTCTTTAGATTCTTTGATATATACATAGTTTAACTCACTTTCGGGGTGAGTTGCTACTTTGGAAACCAAATTTTCTTTATTTAGCTTTTCCTGGAAAGATTTTACATTGTTAACATCTCCAAAAACACCTGCAACTATATAATAGCCATTCTTTAAACCCTTGAATCCGGGGACTATTCGGGCCGCAATTTTATTTTCCTTTGCCGCCTTAATAAATTCTTTTGATGTATTAAGTGAGTTTTCTTTTAATTCGTTGCGCTCAACATCTAACTTCTTTACGATGTGTTCCGAATTACTTCCCTGAACATTCATAATCCAAACCTCTGACTTATATTTCCCATTCATTGCTGTGGAACATGAGTTAATGGCTTCTTTCCAATTCTCATGCTGGGCCAGGGAAACATAGTTTAATTTACTAACAGGATGCGTAATGATAACAGGACTTAGTTGCTTTAGCCTCAATTTTTGAACAAATTTATTGGCGTTAGCCCGATCTCCGTAAACTCCGGCTATAATGTAATATCCGTTTTTTGCTGCTGAAAAATCTTTGACTAATCTTGTAGGGATGCCATATTCTCTGGCCATTCGTTTAAAATCAACATCAGTATTGGGTGTTGAAGTCTTAACATCACCATTGGTAACCTCAAAGTTTCTATTATGATAAGTTATTACATCTGCCGATATAATTTCGTTTATAGATTCATTCCAATGCGCACTTACCCCAATTGTTGTTAGAAATAGACTGGCAAGAAGAAGCTGTATTAATTTTGTATTCATTAGTTCAATAGCTTGGGAAATATGAATATCCGCTCTTTGACATTGTGTTTTAAATGTTTAGGCAGAGTTTCACCAACATGATTGATTTAACGACGAAATTAGACGTATTAATACTCCTTATTTATTTTTTGTTGTGAAAGAGATGTTTTTTGTCGTGTACGATCAACTTATGTATTTCATCGATAAAAAGAAAGGTGGAATATCTATTATATTCTGTGTGGAAAGTACTACAAAACGGCCTGAAACCTTGGTTGAAATTGTCTGTTAGGCCATTAAAAAAGGGAATATATAAATAAAACGACAGGTATAATATGAAGATATAATCTTTTCATATCCATAAAAAAAGGTGCCATGACTGGCACCTTTTATCTATTAAGAAATTTCTTAATTATTCTTCTTTTTTCTCCTCAAGTTGATCGTCTTCTTTAGAGGCATCTTTAAATTCTTTAATTCCACTCCCCAAACCTCTCATTAATTCAGGTATTTTTTTGCCCCCGAATAAAAGTAAAACAACCATGACGATTATGGCTATTTGCCAGGGACCTATTGCTAAAAAGGTCATTAATGATACCATAATTTTATAATTTAATGGATTACAAAGGTACTAAAAAAGTACTTATATTATTGTTAATAGTAACGGGAAGATCTATTTTAAATTGTAAAAGTCAAAAAATGTTTCCAATCCGTAAATTAAACGTAGTCTGAAATGTAGAAGACTATAAATTTAAAAGGTATTTACTGCTTAATTCAAATCGAAGTTTATCTTTGTGTTTTATGGCTAAAAAAGGAAAAAAGAGAAAAGAAATTCGGAGAAAGCTTCTTCATAAGTATCGACTGGTGATACTTAACGAAAGTACTTTTGAGGAAAAGATTTCTTTTAAGCTTAGCAGACTCAATGTATTTGTTACCGGATCCCTGTTTATTATCGGGCTTATCGGACTAACAACTTTACTCATTGCGTTTACTCCTTTAAGAGAATATATACCTGGTTATTCTTCGACTAAGCTAAAAAGACAGGCAACGGAATTAACATATAAGACAGATTCTCTGATTACAGTATTAAATTATACCAATAAGTATTTAAATAATATCCGTATGGTCCTGCGAGGGGATATTGAAAACAATCAAATTAATAGAGACTCCCTTTTTGAACAATTTAAAATTGATCCCTCCACTGTTGATCTTTCTCCTATCAGAGAGGACTCCATTCTGAGAGCAGAAGTGGCATTAGAGGATAAGTACAATCTTTTTGAAAGCAATAAAGAAGGTGAGGGCCTTGTGCTGTTTTCACCTGTAAGCGGCACAATTTCTCAGGAATATGATGCTCAAAACAAGCACTATGCTGTAGATATAGTTGCTCTTAAAGATACTCCCGTCAAAGCAGTAGCTGCTGGAACAGTAATTTTTTCAGAATGGACAACTGAAACAGGTTATGTCATAATTATGGAGCATAAAAACGGAATACTTTCAGTCTATAAACACAACGGCTCGTTGAACAAGAACCAGGGAGACTTTGTTAGGGCCGGAGAGGTTATTGCCTCTGTGGGAAACACCGGAGAATTAACTACCGGACCTCATTTACATTTTGAGCTATGGAACAAAGGTAATCCGGTAAACCCGGCTGATTATATTGATTTTAACTAGGAAAGATGTCATTTAAATCTTTAGCCGCCAGAATTTTTGCAAAATACATAGCCAGTAAGACGGCCAGGTGGGCCAGGGAACCTTTAAAAAGTCAGGAAAAGGTCTTCAAACATATCATACGAAAGGCTCAAAACACCAAATTTGGAATTGATCATAATTTTAAACAAATAAATAGCCACTCCGAATTTATAAATGAAGTCCCAATAAGAGATTATGAAGCTTTGAGGGAGTATGTAGATCAAGCTGTGGCGGGCAAGGAAAATGTTCTTTGGCCCGGAAAGCCGATCTATTTTGCAAAAACGTCAGGAACCACCTCAGGCGCCAAATATATTCCTATTACTTCCGAATCTATTAAAGAACAGGTTCTTGCCTCAAGGAATGCAATACTGAATTATATCCATGAAACCGGAAATTCTGATTTTGTTGATGGAAAGTGGATATTTCTACAGGGAAGTCCCGTATTACAAGAAAAGAACGGGATTAAACTGGGAAGATTATCAGGCATTTCTGCGCATTATGTGCCCAACTACCTTCAAAAAAACCGCTTACCCAGCTGGGAAACAAATTGTATTGAGGACTGGGAAACCAAGGTAGAAAAGATTGTTGAGGAAACAATAAATGAAGATATGACATTGATTGCGGGCATACCTTCATGGGTTCAGATGTATTTTGAAAAATTAAAATCTACAAGCGAAAAAAATGTAGGAATCCTGTTCAAAAATTTTAAACTATTTATTTATGGAGGAGTCAATTATGAACCTTATAGGGCGAAGTTTGAAGAGCTTATAGGCCGCAGAGTAGATAGCATTGAATTATTTCCGGCGAGTGAGGGATTTTTTGCGTATCAGAACACGCAAAAGGAAGAGGGAATGTTGTTATTGCTGGACTCAGGCATCTTCTATGAATTTGTTAAGGCTGATGAATTTTTTGATGATCAGCCAAAAAGGCTTACGATTGGTGAGGTAGAATTAAATACGAACTATGTAATGATAATTTCTACCAATGCAGGTCTATGGGGGTACAACCTTGGAGATACCGTTCGGTTTATTTCAATAAAGCCTTATAAAATTGTCGTTACCGGTCGCATAAAACACTTTATATCTGCTTTTGGGGAACATGTTATTGCAAAAGAGGTTGAAGTTGCAATGCAAAAGGCCGTTGATGCATGTGATGCTTCTATCAACGAGTTTACTGTAGCACCGCAAATTACACCTGAAGAGGATGAACTTCCATACCACGAGTGGTTTATCGAATTTGAACGAAAACCTTCAGATCTGTCTAAATTTATTGAGACTCTTGATACATCCCTACAAGAACAAAATAGTTATTATTTTGACCTTATTGATGGTAAAATACTTCAGCGATTAAAGGTAACTTCCATTAAAAAAGGTGGTTTTCAAAAGTTTATGAAATCTATCGGAAAATTAGGAGGTCAAAATAAAGTACAACGCCTTTCTAATGATAGGTCAGTGGCAGAAAAGTTAGCATTACAGCAAGAATAAGAACAGTAATTTTGGTTTTAGGAAGAAGTGCTTTAACCACACGATTAGACTTAATTTCATAGACCCAGTTAAATCATAAAATTTTAAATGTAATTTTGCTAAAGTCTATGGAGATAATTAAAGATAATACCAGAGCACAGGAGTCTACAAATGCTATTGAGCGGATGTATATTACTATGCGTCATTTATTCAACAGAGGCTTTTATAAACCTACCGGGGTTTCGGGAGAAACTTTGAGAAATGCCCTTTTATCCTTACATCCGGAGATTTATGGTTCACTTGCTGAAGAGAAGGCCGAACTTAATGGGCTTGTTTATGTATTGGAACGATTACCTTCCGGAATAGAGCAGTGCAGATATATTAATCTTACCTCAGATGAAGGTTATGGAAAATCTCACTTTAAGCCAATTATCCCCCCCAAGAGGAGAAGAAACTGCTATCGAATAGATAATGAGCAGATGAATGTTGAGATTACAAGAGGTCGCTCAGATATTTATGACATCCTTACGCATCTTACTTTTTTGTATATAGAAGCCGATAAGATATGCCAACGAGTATTAATTGAAGACACAAATAAGACTATTCGTGATTGGAAAAAATTGGAAAAAGCAGCTACCAAAACTAAACTTACTCAGGAGGAAAAAGAAACTGCATTAATTCATACTGCAAACATCCTGGGAAGATCATTTGTTGAGGTATTGGAAGTATATGAAAAACTGGCAACAAAGAAAGAGCCTGAACGGTTTTTGAAGATTCTGTACTGGTTAGGTAAGTTATCTATTGAGGAAGAAACAGGTGGCGAGAAAAGAGTGATTACGTTTAGCAGTATGTTAAGGGATAGACTGGGACATCATATTCACGGTGAAATATGGGCCAAAACCATAAAGAAAACCTTAAAAAAATACAATTTACTAAAAAGACCAATTCATATTATTAGTGCCAATATGCATAGCGTGGTAAATTCTTTATATGCCAGAAAAGCGCTTAGCAAAGAGTTTCCTTCAAACGGATCCCTTGAGATTTATGAAGCTCTAAGTTCCACCGATAATATTGCTTTACGCAATAAAGTAATTGCCACAGCAAAACGTAACGGTATGATTACTTTGGAAGACAGCTCAGGAACGAATATTGATGTTCAGATATTTGATATGGCGAAATTGGGTCAGGACGCCAGTTGCTATGAACTTAATACAGACCTTCCTGATGACAAAAAACCTGTTATATTTGTAATGGATTATGCCTTTGGGGAGCAGGCATACGAAACTATAGATGAACTTCTAAAACCTTATGTTTTAGAAAATGGTGAAAACATTTTTTTAGACGTGGCTTCAATTTCAATAATGGGGAAAGCAGGTATTCTTGAGGGGGGTAAAGGAGATTTAATGATTCCTTCTGCCCATATTTTTGAAGGTACAGCGGATAACTACCCCTTTAACAATGAACTTAGCGCCAACGATTTTGAAGGGAATGGCTTAAAAGTTCTTCAGGGGACCATGGTAACTGTATTAGGAACTTCCCTGCAAAATAAGGATATTCTTAGATTTTTTCACGAGTCAACCTGGCATGCTATTGGGCTGGAGATGGAAGGGGTGCACTATCAAAAAGCCATTCAGGCTGCCTCCAAGATTAGGAAAAGCATCAGGGAAAAAGTCAAAGTAAGATATGCATATTACGCGTCAGATAATCCGTTAGAATCTGGAAGTACGCTGGCCTCAGGAGGCCTGGGAACTACCGGTGTAAAACCTACCTACCTTATAACAGACAAAATTCTAAAGCAAATTTTTAATTCCTAACTAAATATGGCTGATAATCAAACAACTAATGATACCTCGTCAAATGATGAAATAGATTTGGGGCAATTATTTAATATGATTGGTAGAGGTTTTAAGAATTTGTTCAATTGGTTTTTGCGCAGTTTCCTCTATATTAAGAAGAACTTCCTGATTTTATTTGGTTTGGCTGTAGCTGGCGCAATTCTTGGATTTGGGTTAAATCAAATCGTGACTGATAAGCTTAAAACAGAGGTGATTGTAAAACCCAATTTGGAAAGTAAGGATTATTTATATGATGTAGTGAAAGAAATTCAGGCCAAAATAAAGGCTGGGGATACTACTTTTTTTAATAAAATCGGCTTTATATCGACAGACTTAAAGGGCTATGATATTACGATAGATCAAATCGTGGGCGAAACCAGCTCTGATGACAATCTTGAATATTTGGAGCTTCTGGAGAAATTTAAGGATGAAGAATTTTTTTCCGACATTATTAGATCTGAATTCCTAAGTAAGAGTTCTCTCGAACATAGAATTACATTTACCTATAAAGATCCAAAGAACGGACCAGTATTTACACAGAAGGTTGTGGAGTATATCAATTCTAATAATTACTATAGTGAATTGATCAAAATAAATCAGGAAAATGCACAAACACGAATAAGGCAAGATGAAAGCCTCTTGGTCCAGATAGATGAATTAATTACCAGATATTCGGATAAAATGGCCAGTACAGAAAGTCCATTTGTTGAACAGCGAATTATAGTAGACAATGAGAAACAATCGAATATAACTGAACTCTTTCGATTGAAAAGCAATCTTATTCGGGACATAGAAAGAAAAAAAATAGAACTGCAGGAACAAAAAAACGCTATTAGTATCATTTACTTTGGAGAGCCACAATTGGAACAAAATTCCTTTTTTGGAAAAAGGATAGTTCTACTTCCACTAATTTTTATTGCTATTTTCTTTTTGATCGATATAATCAAATTTCTCAACAAAAAGGCAAAAGAAATTCAATAATTAGTAGACGCTATTCGGGTAGATATGCATATATATTGATTAAAACTCTTAACCAGGTTCCAAAATTAAAAACTTAAAATTATGAATTTATTAATAACAGGCGGGGCTGGATTTATTGGCTCACATGTTGTTCGTAGATTTGTAAAAGGATATCCACACTACAATATTTATAATTTAGACGCATTAACATATGCCGGGAATTTGGAAAACCTCAAGGATGTGGAAGACTATCCCAATTACTCCTTTCTGAAAGGAGACATTCTGGATGAACAATTTATAAAAAAGATCTTTGACAAATACAAGTTTGACGGTGTGATACACCTGGCGGCGGAATCTCATGTAGATCGTTCCATAACGGATCCTTTGGCTTTTGTTCGCACTAATATTATAGGCACCGTAAATTTATTAAATGCCTCCAGGGATCTTTGGAAGGATAAGAAAAACAACAGACGTTTTTATCATATTAGCACAGATGAAGTATACGGGTCTTTAGGCTCGGAAGGCTTATTTACCGAAAACACACCATACGATCCTAATTCGCCTTATTCTGCGTCAAAGGCGAGTTCAGACCACTTTGTAAGGGCATATGGAGAAACCTATGGGCTGCATTATGTGATCACCAATTGCTCTAACAATTACGGCCCAAATCATTTTCCTGAAAAACTCATTCCTCTTTTCATCAATAACATCATTGAGAATAGGCCTTTGCCTGTTTATGGGGATGGAAAATACACCCGTGATTGGTTATTTGTAAAAGATCATGCTGCAGCAATCGACCTGGTTTTCCATAAAGGTAAAAACCGGGAGACGTACAACATTGGAGGTTTTAATGAATGGCAAAATATTGAGTTAGTTAAACTTCTTTGCAAGTTGATGGATCAAAAATTAAACAGGCCGGACGGAACTTCAGAAAAACTAATTACTTACGTAAAAGATAGGCCGGGACATGATTTAAGATATGCCATAGATGCCAGAAAAATAAACAATGAACTTGGATGGAAACCATCAGTAACTTTTGAGGAAGGCCTGGAATTAACTATTGATTGGTATCTGAAAAACCAGGAATGGCTGGATCATGTTACTTCCGGGGACTATATGGAGTATTATGAAAAAATGTATAAGCAAAGAAATGTCTCCCAATAACTTATAAGCAAATGAAAGGAATAACTTTAGCGGGAGGTTCTGGAACGCGATTACATCCATTGACTTTATCAGTTAGTAAGCAACTCATGCCTATTTACGATAAACCAATGATTTATTACCCCTTATCTACTCTTATGTATGCGGGAATTCAAGAAATTTTAATAATTTCTACCCCTAAAGATCTACCGCTTTTTAAGGAATTATTAGGGGACGGTAAGAAATATGGATGTTCTTTTTCCTATGCGGTACAAGAAATGCCTAACGGCCTTGCCGAAGCTTTTATTATAGGAGCAGATTTTATTGGGCAGGAAAAAGTGGCACTGATTCTAGGAGATAATATCTTTTATGGTTCTGGATTGGCAAAGTTGTTACAATCTAATAATGATCCGGATGGAGGAATCATATATGCGTATCGAGTACATGATCCGGAGCGTTATGGAGTAGTCGAATTTAATTCAGAAGGTAAGGCTATCAGTATCGAAGAAAAACCTTCGGAGCCTAAATCTAACCATGCTGTACCTGGCATATATTTTTATGACAACGACGTAGTGGATATTGCCAAGAGTATTCTTTTGAGCGCAAGAGGCGAATTGGAAATAACGGACGTCAATAAAGTGTATCTGAAAAGACGAAAATTACGTGTAAGTATTTTGGACAGAGGAACCGCTTGGCTAGATACCGGAACATTTCAATCTTTGATGCAGGCAGCACAGTTTGTTGAGGTAATAGAAGAACGAAAAGAGGTAAAAAGTGCTGCAGTTGAGGAAGTAGCTCATGAACAGGGGTATATTTCAAAGGAACAACTGCATAAATTAGCACAGCCTCTATTGAAAAGTGGATATGGGGAATATTTGATGCAGGTTTAATATTATAAGGCAAAAAAACCATCAAAATTGACAATTACAAATACTAATATTGAAGGCTGTATAGTTTTAGAACCAACTATTTTTAAAGATAATAGAGGGGCTTTTTTTGAATCTTATAATAAAAGGGCTTTGGAGGATTATCTAGGAATGTCTATAGATTTTGTTCAGGACAACCATTCTATTTCTTCTAAGGGCGTATTAAGGGGTTTGCATTTCCAAACGGGGCCTGCTGCACAAAGTAAACTAGTTCGTGTAACAAGAGGAGAAGTTATAGATGTAGTCGTTGATATTAGGAAAGAAAGTAGTTCTTTTGGTAAATACTTAAAAATTAGATTATCAGAATTGAATAAAAAAATGCTGTTTATTCCAAAAGGACTTGCACATGGTTTTTTGGCAGTTGATGATAATACGGTATTTGTTTATAAATGTGATCAGTATTATAATAAAGAATCAGAAGGGGGAATAATATATGATGACCCGGATCTTGGAATTGACTGGGAATTTCCAAAAGACCAATTAATTCTATCAGAAAAAGACAAAGTTCTGCCCCTATATCAAAATCTGCGATTATGATAAGTGTTTTGGTAACAGGTTCTGAAGGGCAATTGGGAAAATGTTTACAGAAAATCGCTAATAATTTTGATTTTTTGGAATTTAAATTCTTGGACTCCAAAGGATTGGATATTACCGACACCAAAAATATAAATAAAGTATTTCAATCTGAGAATTACAACTACTGCATTAATTGTGCAGCCTATACCAATGTAGAGCAGGCAGAAAAAACACCTGCACCAGCATTTGAACTTAATGCACTTGCGGTTAAAAATCTTTCGTTGGCCTGCAAAAAACACGATGTAGTTTTAATACATATATCTACAGATTATGTTTTTGATGGTGAAAAAGAGGAGGGCTATACAATTAAGGATACTCCTAACCCGATTAATCAATACGGAAAGTCAAAGTTAGCTGGGGAAAGTTCTATCCAAGAAATTTTAGATAAATATTACATTATCAGGACCTCGTGGCTTTATTCTGAGTATGGGAACAATTTTTATAAAACTATTTTAAATAAAGCCCAAACAGAGAAGGTCCTATATATTACAGATGAACAAACGGGATGTCCAACGAATGCAAATAATTTGGCAAAATATATTTTGAATTTGATTGCTTCTCAGAATACAGAATATGGCATTTATCATTTTACAGATGGGAAAGCTATGACGTGGTATGATTTCGCAAAAATGATATTAAAAGAAAACAATCTGGAGGCAACCAGCAAAATTGAAAAAGCTAAGAATTATCGTACTTTTGCGGCAAGGCCACGAAATAGTGTTCTAAAAACCAGTTAAATATCGAGATATAGACTAAATACATTTGGAACAGAGCCAGAAGCCACCATGCGAGCTGAGATTATTACTTAACTAATTGCTCATAAGGAGTTTAAAGAGTTAAAACCTGCCCTGGACAAGATTATTCTTGATTTTTGCGGAGTAATGAACTAATTAGTAATTATTGTTTTGACAAATAAAGAAAAAAACATTTTTAGCGATGTTGACAGTAATGAAAACTTTTTAAAAGGATTTTCGACCACGCAACCCTTTATGCTGAATTACCTCCGGAGAACCAAACAGGAATTCTATAAGGAATTTGGACCTGCTTAACAGTAACATATGCTATTTAACTCTCTGGATTTTGCCATATTTTTTCCACTGGTCTTTGCCTTTTATTGGATAGTCGCAAAAAATAAAACGGCTAGAAACATTTTCTTGCTAGCTGCAAGTTACTTTTTTTACGGTTGGTGGGATTGGCGTTTTTTGTTTTTGATTGTCATCAGCTCCTTGGTAGATTACGTGGTGGGCTATCAATTGCCTCAAACCAACAATTACAAACGCAGGAAATTATTGCTAGGGCTTAGCTTATTGGTGAACCTGGGCTTTTTATGCTACTTCAAATACACCAACTTTTTTATAGAAACCTTTGTAGATTCCTTCAGCTTGTTCGGCAAATCCATAGAAGTCAGCACCTTGAATATCGTATTGCCAGTAGGCATTAGCTTTTACACCTTTCAAACATTGAGCTATACCATAGACATATACAGGAATCAACTTAAACCAACCAAAGACATACTGTCTTTTTTTACATTTGTGGCCTTTTTCCCCCAATTGGTAGCCGGCCCCATTGAAAGGGCGTCGCATTTATTACCCCAGTTTTACAAAACCTACAGGTTTAACTATGAGTTGGTAAAAAGCGGCTTGCTGTTAATGGCTTTTGGGTTGTTCAAGAAAATGGTGATTGCAGACCGTGTCGCTATCCTGGTCAATCAGGTGTACAATAATCCTTCGGAGTACCACGGGTATGAAACCATAGTGGCGACTGTATTTTTCGCCTTTCAAATTTATTGTGATTTTTCTGGCTATTCGGACATTGCCATAGGGATTGGCCGCACCATGGGCTTTGATCTCATGAAGAATTTTGACAGCCCGTATTTCTCTAAATCCATCACGGAGTTTTGGCGCAGGTGGCATATTTCATTGTCCACCTGGTTCAGGGATTACGTGTATATCCCTTTAGGGGGCAACAGGAAAGGGGAAGTAAGGACATATTTTAACCTATTTGCCGTTTTCTTGATCAGTGGCCTCTGGCATGGGGCGGCCATGACCTTTATAATTTGGGGCGCCATCCATGGGTTGATCATTATGCTTGAAAAGGCATTAATTCCCCTTAGGACCTATACCTATAATACGCTTAGGGTAAAAAGGGATAGCTTTTCCAACAAACTGGTATTCGCAGGGATTACTTTTCTTATCGTGTGTATATCCTGGGTCTTTTTCAGGGCGAACAGCCTGAAAGATGCCTTTTCTATCATTTCAAATTCCCTTGTAGACAACTATGAAGGTCTTTACTATGGCGGTTTGTTTAAGCTAGGGTTGGATAAGGTAGAATTTTGGGTTGCCATTGTGGCTATTGCTGTATTATTGTTATTTGATATCTTTCATAAAAAGAAAGCGGCCTTGCAATGGTTGTCCTCTCAAAACATGGTTTTTAGATACTTTGTGTATGTTTGCATTGTGTTTGTTATTCTCGTATTTGGAGTCTACGGGGATATGGCTCCAACGGAATTCATTTATTTTCAATTTTAGGATGCTCAAGTTTTTTGTTAAGGCTATATTTTTTTCGGTTTTAGTCCTTGGACTTATTGCGTTTTCCAGTAGGTTTTTCCTGAACAAGGAAAATCTGCAATCGATAAAAAGTAAGGAACATCGGAGTGACCGGGAGGACATTGCCATTGCTTTTTTTGGGTCTTCACATGCATATACCGCGTTTGACCCGAGGGTATTTGAAAATGAAATCAAAGCGAAGTCCTTCAATTACGGGGCGCCTGTACAAAATTTAATGGTTACGCTTCCCGTCATTGAGGAGGCAATTACCAAGAGAAATATCAGGTTGGGTGTGGTTGATATTTTCCAATCCACCATTATGGAACCTCCATTTAATGAACGCGTGGCATCTTTTCAGTACAGTACGCTGGACTATATGGACATCTCTTTAGGCAAGATTGAAGTACATAATAGATTATACGGAAGACAAAACGTATTAAATGTGTTTCCTGCAATAAGGGAACACGCACTTTGGAAAGATCGGTTCTTTATGCCGGGGTTCTTTCTAAAAAGGAATGATGACTACTACCAGGGCTTTAAGACCCAAATGTACTTTGACAAGAAAAGTTGGGTAAAGAACACCAGTGGCAAGGAGACATTTGCTACCCCTCAAATCATTCAAAGTCAAAAACTGAGCGAAGGACAGAAGGAAGTAATCGATAATGTAATCGGGCTTTTTAAAGAAAAGAATGTTCCTTTGATTTTTGTGAGCGCTCCTATCCACAGGAGGTATATGAATAACAAATACTATACGTATCTGGAATTGATCAAAGCCCATTGTAAGGAAAAAGGGGTTGCTTATATAGATTACAATGACCTATGGGACGAATTAAATCTGCACCTCTATGATTTTGCCGATATTAGCCACCTGAATAGCAGTGGCGCCTTAAAGGTGTCAGAACATCTTGCTAACTATATAAAAGAGCATTATGAAGCCCTGGAGGACCCTCAAACCGTTAAGGATGAAAAGCTGATGGCGAACAGATATTACCATATCGACACTAGTTTTGAATATGCTCTTGGGCATAAAAGGATAGTGAATAATGGTATTAGGAAGAAAACAGGGATTCATGAAATTGCCGTCTTCAAGGATGCGTATGAAAGGTTAGAAATTGTATTGGCAGGGGATAGCCTAAAAGACATTCAGTTTAATCTTGTATATGAGATGCCTTTATATGAAACCCGAAATATCCCGCCATCTGTAAGCAACAGGATTATTGGAAATAAATATGCGCAGAGGGCATTCCTACCCGAGATGAAACAGAATAGCACTTACACAGGATTTAGGTATAAAGGAAAGGAATTTAAAGTTGTACTGGCAGATTGCCCATTTACGGAGATTAATGACCTGAAGATATTGGTTGGTGATACCATCCCGGCAACTCAGGTTCTGAAAATTGACCACCTGGAATTAAAGGAATCTCGACCAACAATTTTCCAAAAGACAGTGGGGGTTAAAATTTCAAATTAAGGACAATACAGAGGTGCCAAATAAGAATAGGGTATGAAAAAGAAAGTTCAGAACGCTCTTAATGATGTTGATAGTAAAGAAATCCTTTTAAAAGGATTTTCTTTTTTGTCCATAAGAACCATAGGCCTATTCATGGGGTACTTGTTTACTTTTTTAGTAGCTAAATATTACGGTGCTGCAACATTAGGTTTAATATCACTATGTTTTTCAATATTCTTGTTTGGAGGTATTATGGGAAGGTTTGGCCTCGATGTTAATTTAGTTAGATACTACTCTTCCGATGCGAATCTTAATGATACTGGGTTATTTTATAAGGTATTATTGAAATCTTTCTTAGGATCATCAATAATTGCCATTGTAGTATTTTTACTCAAGGATTATATCATTTATGATATATTTGGAAAACCTCAGTTAGAACCTTATTTTATTTGGACTGTACTAGCAATACCTGTATGGTCTGGCACACTGGTATGCGCAGGATTATTAAGGGCCAGAAAAAATAATAAATGGTTTGCTTTTCTTAACAATCCGGGCAGATTTTTTTTTACTGTTCTGTTTTTTTTGATCTTGTGGGCAATTACGGACTCTCCAATAAACGCCATTAAGGCTCATTTTTTTGGCATCAGCACTTTGTTTGTTCTGTCTTTATATCTTTCTGTACAGAGCTTTCAGAAAATTTCTTTTGATTCTGCTAAAAATTCGTGGGTGTTTCTCAGAGAAGCATTGCCAATGATGCTGTCCTCAACCATTTTAGTTCTGTTAGGTTGGTCAGATACTTTTGTGTTGGGAATCTATGAATCTGTAGACAAGATTGGAATCTATAATGTTGCACTTAAAGTAGCTACTTTAACCAGCTTTACTTTACAAGCAATTAATTCAATTTTAGCGCCCAAACTGGCAAGTAGTCATAATGATGGAAATCAAAAACAGTTTCATAAATTGATTCATTTTACAACACGATTGAACTTTTTTTCCACTCTGGCCATCGTATCGGCTATTCTTATATGTCGTGAATGGATTTTGGGCATTTTTGGTGCTGAATTCATCTCTGGGGCTGGTATTTTGATTATATTATGCGTAGGTCAATTGATTAATAGTATGTCAGGATCTGTTGGGGTCATTATGCAAATGACAGGACACCAAAAAGTTTATCAAAACATTGTTCTGATAGCCTTAATTTTAAACATCACGCTAAATTTCACTTTAGTGCCAATTTATGGTATCCTTGGGGCAGCAATTGCTACCGTTGTCAGCATCTCGAGTTGGAATATAATAGGTGCTGTTTATCTTAAACGTAAACTCAAAATTAAAAGTTACTATTCCCCATTTTAAAAAATTAAATAAATGAAATTAACATTTGAAAACAAGGAGGTTAATTTACCCGATTTTTTGATTGTAGGTGCTGCAAAAAGTGGAACAACATCTATGTATTACCATTTAGAAAGCAGTAGAAATGTTCTTTTTCCAAGAGAAAAAGAATCTCATTTTTTCACCTTCTATAATAACCCTCCTAATTTTCAAAGCCCTAGTTACTTGCCCACTATTGTCTCAAATTTAGAGGAGTATGCGGGAGATCTTAGCAAGGTTAAAAACAATCAAAAAATAGGTGACGCATCAACTTCCTATTTATATAAACATGAAATTGCAATAAAAAATATTAAGAAAATTTATGGTGAGAAAGCTAAGGACATTAAGATTGTTATTATCCTTAGAAACCCAGTAGAAAGGGCATGGTCTCAATATTGGCATAATCGGAAAAATTTCAATGAAGATTTAAAATTTTTAGAGGCTATTGACGAAGAAACTGTAAAAAGAAGATTGACAAATAACTGGAGTTTTTATTATAATTATCTAGATTTTGGATTTTACACAAAACAGATTGAAAGTTATCAGGAGTATTTTAATGATGTAAAAATATACTTACAGGAAGATTTAAAGAATTCTCCTCAGGAGTTAATTAACGACCTTAGTAGTTTTATAGGAATACCCAACTTCAAAATAGACACAAATCGAATTTATAATCCGTCTGGTGTTCCTAAGAATAATATATTTGGTAAACTTTGGGAAATTAATGTTAATGCGCAGTCTTTAAAGAAAGTAAAGAAAGTTTTACCTCAACGTATTCGAAAGTATTTCAGCAACAAAATCATGGAAAGAGCCCTGGTGAGACAAGAATTAGATTTAGATACTAAAAAGAAATTAATTGAATTCTATTCCAGTGAGATAGATAGCTTATATGATCTTCTTCAAAGGGATGAAATCAAAAATTGGAAAAATGCCTAAGTATAGTTTGCATGTGTTAGTTATTTTTTTAATTCTAAGCTCTTGTAAACTAAAAACAAAGACTGAGTTATACCTTGAACGTGGTTTGGACATACTTAGCAATAAAAAAGAAGTTAATTTTTCCTTTGGAGGGAATATTAAAGTAAAGGAAATAGGCATAATAAGAGATCAAAAGGAAAATAAGAAAACTTTAGTCCTAAAACTTGATGGACCTGTTAATCAGGATTTTCTAAATGATCATATACTGGGAGTCAAAATTCAAATTAAACAAGGCAAAAAGATATTAAAGAAAAATTTTGATTTTAAACCACAACTCATCACCGTAAATGAATATAATTATCTGGTTAGAGTAATAGACGTGCCTCAGGATAAGATAAAACAAATGGATCTATTTTTTTATCAAACCAACGATCCCGGGAAACAGATTGTTGGAGAACTTCTTAAAATAAATAACATAATTACATATAATGACTAAAAGTTCTAACGCTATAGCTTTAATAACTCCTCTGAAAGATGAAATGGGTAATATTGACAGATTCATAAGTCATATTGAAAGTCAAACAATACCTATCACATGTCTTATTATTGTCGAAAACGATAGTACTGACGGAAGCAAAGAATATCTTGAAAAAATAGAATCGGTTAAAAATGTTGAACTTTTCAAGGTGGTTAATTTAAACTTTGATGATACATCTTACAGGGTTGGAAAAAAGTATGCAACAATTATCAAAACCGGGATGAATTATTTAGAGGAACTAGATTTGTATAACTCTCTTGATTTTATAGGTATATTAGATAGTGATATTTTTCCGGAAAAAGAATACTATGAAAAGCTCACAAAGTTTTTAAATGATCATACCGAGATTGGTATCACCAGTGGTTTAATTTATACCCAGGAAGGAAAATTGCATATTGCCAATAAAAATTTTGTACGCGGAGGATGCAGAGTTTGGAAAAAAAAATGTCTGGAGGAATCTGGCTATCAAATTGCACACACCGCTGATACAGTTTCCTTAGCCCGGGCTCATTTGAAAGGGTGGAAGACAGAAACTATCAAGAGTGCCAGAGTAACCTCAAGAGAAGTGAATGTAAGGATTGCGAATTCTTATAACAAGGGATATCATGCTTATTATAGGGGACACACGTTAATTTACGTAATCTTAAAGGCTTTTTATTTTGCAGCGATGAAAGGAGAATTTAAGATGGGATTTGAATATTTTGCCGGCTATTTTAAAAGTATGCTTCATCAAAAACCCCAAATTGAAGATGAGAAACTTAAGAAGTACTTTAAATTTTATTTATATAATAAGATAATTAGGAAATTTGAATAGTGAAAGTAATTTATATAATTATATGTTTTCTTTTTGCGGCAGTATTTCATCAGGCACTCTATGTTTTAATACCCATAACCACACTTTTTTATTTATCATATTTTAGAAATTCCAAAATGGAATTAAATGGTGTAATCAAACTATATTTTGGTTTGGTCGCAACGGTAATCGCTTTTTTTCTTTTGCACTCTGTATTATACCTTTCTTTTGAAGTCTATTCAATTAAGGGAATTGCCCGCTATGTAAGTTACTTAATGTTTGCAATTATGATATCCCATTTTGGCAAGGGTGATATTGCCAAAAGTTTTAAGGTGTTAATAGTATATTTCGCTTTGTGTATTCCCATAGGGATTTACCAATTTTTAGAATTGGGTAGATATCAAAACATATTCAGTCACGCGAATCATTTGGCTTATATCCTGGTCATGTGTATTTATTTTTTGTTGTTCTATAAGCCTTTTACTTCTAGGTGGAGGTATTTATTTCTTGCCCTATTGTTTGTTTCCCTGATTCTCACAAAATCTTCAGGTGCTATGCTGGTGCTGCTCAGCTTATGGGCATATAGTTTGATCCAATCAAAAAAGATTTCTTCTGTAAAAAAGCTTATACTATTATTTGTTTTCATTGGTTTGACTATTCTGGTTTTAAATTTTTCCGAAAAAATCTCAAGTCAAATAGACACAATTAATTATTTGAATTGGGACTTTTTAAAAGAACGTGCAGAATCTTTTAAAGCTGGTGGTTACGGGTCATTTATTTGGAGAATTGTATACTGGTTAGAAATTATGATCTCATTTTTAGCAGAACCTCTGTATAAAATTTTCTTTGGTTTAGGTGTTGATTCATTAACAAAAGGCAATATGCCTTACGAATTTATGTATAAAGATCCCCATAATGATTTTCTAAAAATATTTGTCGAATATGGGATTTTAGGACTGATTTTATTTATGGGATTAATTATGCGAGTTTATTACTTAACTAACAAAAACTTTAATTTAATTATTCTAATAATTATCCCACTATTCTTTGGCAATGCCATTGTAAATTTTCCTTTTAATCTGGCGTTTTTAATGATTTGGATTTATGAGTATAAGAGAAATACTTAAGATATCAACTAATATTTTAGTAATCCTTTTTTTGGGATTTACCATTCTACCTGTAAAGTTAAATTACAGCAGTATGGTCATTATAGGCCTATTGGTAATAGCCTTGTGTCATTTGTTTTATAATGGCCTGAGAACTATTCCAAACAAGTATTTTGTTTTAGTCTTAACGGTTCCTTTACTGATATATTCGTTAGGATTATTTAACACCCAAAATTTAAGTTCAGGTCTAAGCTTTATTACAAGAAACTTAAGCTTCATTGCATTTCCTGTTATATTTTTAAGCTTGGGAAAATTTGTGAAAAAGTCGCTTGTATTTAATTCTTTTTTGATTTTTGTAGTAATTATTGATCTATACCTAACCTATTTATTTATTTACTATTTTAATTTTGGAGAGAGGTTTTATATGATAGTACAAAATGAAATCTATCATTCGACTTACCTTGGAATGTTTAATTTGCTTGCCTTTTGGATTAGTATTTTGACATATAAAAAAAACAAATCGAAACTTTTAGCGGTTTTTGCAATTTTCTTTATTATATCATCTATTTTAACAGCCTCTAGAATTGTGTTTTTATTGTCATTTGTTTCCTTAGTAATTTCAATATTATTATTAGTGGAATCAAGAACGAAGAGAATATTTTTGGTGTTCGCAACTGTCATTATAACTTTGACAGCATTATTTTCTTCACCGGGCTTGAAACAGAAATTTAAACAGATTGAAGAAATCAATAAAATTGGCTTTGACAAGGATAATTACGAAAGCATTTCATCTCGCTTTGGAATGTTAGAGGCTTCTACTAAAATAATAAAAAGAAGCCCATTATTTGGAACTGGCACTGGGGATTTGACCGATGAGTTGGTCCTGGAATACAAAAGGATGAACTTCACAATGGGATATAAATATAGATATAACCCTCATAATCAAATATTAAGCAATTTGGCAAGAAATGGATTTTTAGGTGGTAGTATTTGTATTATTTCAATTTTTATCTTTCCTGCCTACATTTCAATTATGAAAAGAGATGTTTTGTTGTTTGCTTTTATAGGCGTCATTTTTGGGGTGGGGTTAACTGAATCTATTTTGGATGTTCATAAGGGGATTACTTTCTACACTTTTTTCAGCAACTTACTTATTTATAGCCTCATTAGTGAGAGTAAAACGGAGAAAAGATAGTTTCTAAATGCAGAGGATAAAGATACTTAATACCAATATTGATAATTTAAGCATGAAAGAATCGCTTGAGAAAATTGAGGAATCAATTGAATCAGCTAAACAAATTCATCATGTGGTAGTAAATGCAGGTAAAATTGTGATGATGCAAAAGGATTTGCAATTACGCCAAAGTGTTAATGAGAGCGATTTGATAAATGCAGATGGGCAGTCAGTAGTTTGGGCTTCAAGGTTGTTAGGAAAACCATTAAAAGAGAGGGTTGCAGGGATAGACTTGATGGACAATTTAGTAAGTTTAGCTTTTAGAAAGAATTACAAGATATTCTTTTTTGGAGCTAAAGAAGAAACAGTAAAAAAAATAGTGGAAATCTATTCCAAAAAATATTCATCAAGTATTATAGCTGGATATAGAAATGGCTATTTTGAGAAAGAAGAGGAGCAAACTATAGCCAAAGAGATAGCCGAGAGCAAGGCCAATATTCTATTTGTAGCCATAAGTTCTCCTACTAAGGAAAATTTTCTATACGAGAACAAAACCTTATTAGCAAAAGTAAATTTTGTTATGGGGGTTGGCGGTAGTTTTGATGTGGTTTCGGGGAAGGTAAAACGAGCACCCTCATGGATGCAAAAGTTAGGACTGGAATGGTTTTATCGCTTTACCCAAGAACCTAAGCGTATGTGGAAACGTTATTTGGTAGGGAACAGTAAGTTTATAGTAATGGTATTTAAAGAAGTCTTTTCAAAAAATTAACTCAAAAAATATTCCAATTCAATTTTATATTTAACTAGCTGAATTTTAATCATTAATTCGGTTTTATCTGTTTTTTAATTTTTAAAATTATCTTTATACTTAGATTATATCACAATTGTACAGCTTATAATTAATGTTTGGTAACCAACACCGATATTCAGGTTTAATTTCTCCCATTTCATATGGAATAGATTTATTGATAATAAATATTTTTGCATATTTATTGCCGATTAATTTACAAAGCCCAATACGTTTTCATGCCTATATTTCATTGGCTTGGATTATTATAGCACTTATCACGAAATTTTATGTCATATACAGATATACTAAGGTAACTCAAATTTTAATTTTACTTTTCAGACAGTTTTTCTTCTTCTTTTTAATATTATATGCATTTATTGGGTTTTTTAAACAACCCAATATGAGTAGGTTAGCCTTGGCCAAATATGCGGTTTTTGTATTCCTTACAATATCTACCATTAAGTTTATTGGATATTTCCTTTTGTTGAAATATCGCCAAAAAATCAAAGGAAATACAAGAAATGTTGTAGTTATTGGGAAGAACAAAAAAACAGAACAGCTTATAAATGTTTTTAACGAAAGAACTGAATATGGCTATGAATTTAAGAAGCAATTTTGCCCCAGAGAAACCAACTTTGATATACACGCTTGTTTCCTTTATATTGTAGAGCAAAATATAGATGAAATATACTGCTCGGTTTCAGAATTAAAAAACGAGGAGCTTTCAGATTTTATTGACTTTGCGGACAATAATCTAAAAACACTTAAATTTTTACCTGACAATAAAAATATCTTTTCGAAAAAACTGAAGTTTGAATATTACGATTACCTCCCCATACTTTCTTTACGTGATATTCCCTTACACAATCCTATCAACGCCTTAATAAAAAGAATTTTTGATATCGTATTTTCCTTAATAGTAATTTTTGGAATCTTAATTTGGATTGCACCTATTTTAGCGTTAATAATTACTCTGGAATCAAGAGGGCCGGTCTTTTTTGTGCAAAAAAGAACTGGTTATGACAATAAGGAATTTACCTGTTTCAAATTCAGATCAATGGCACTGAACACATCGGCTGATATGAAACAAGCGGGGAAGAATGATATGCGGGTGACTAAGATTGGAAAGTTTCTGAGGAAGACCAGTATTGATGAATTACCCCAATTTTATAATGTGCTTTTTGGAAATATGTCTGTGGTAGGACCTCGCCCGCATATGATAAAACATACAGATGAATATGCTAACAGAGTGAATAAATACATGTTGCGTCATTTCGTTAAGCCCGGTATTACGGGATTAGCACAAGTTCGCGGCTATAGGGGAGAAATAGAAAAAGATAGTGACATCCTGAACAGAATAAAATTTGATATTTTTTACATTGAGAACTGGTCTTTTTTTCTGGATATTAAAATTATCATTCAAACTGTATTAAATGGAATTTCAGGAGAAGAGAAGGCGTATTAATATGGAAAATAGTAATTAATAAAATAAAATAATGAAAAAAGTATTAATTACCGGCGCTGCAGGATTTTTGGGATCGCATTTATGTGACCGGTTTATCAAAGAAGGTTACTATGTAATTGCCATGGATAATCTTATTACAGGAGACCTAAAAAATATTGAACATTTATTTCCTCTGGAACAATTTGAGTTTTACCATCATGATGTAACAACTTTTGTTCATATTCCTGGTAAATTGGATTATATTTTGCACTTTGCTTCTCCTGCAAGCCCAATAGACTACCTGAAAATTCCAATTGAAACATTAAAAGTAGGCTCATTAGGAACCCTTAATCTTCTTGGGTTGGCAAAAGAAAAGAACGCCACTATTCTTGTTGCCTCTACCTCTGAAGTATATGGAGATCCATTGGTACATCCTCAAAATGAAGATTATTTTGGCAATGTCAGTCCTGTTGGTCCCAGAGGTGTTTACGATGAAGCAAAACGTTTTATGGAATCCATCACTATGGCTTACCATCGCTTTCACGGCGTTGATACCCGGATTGTTAGGATATTTAACACCTATGGCTCAAGAATGCGATTGAACGACGGTCGTGTGGTCCCTGCCTTTATGGGACAGGCACTGCGGGGCGAGGATCTTACCGTTTTTGGAGATGGCAAGCAAACCCGTTCTTTTTGCTATATAGATGATCAGGTTGAGGGGATCTATAAATTACTTATGAGCGATTATACAGATCCTATCAATATTGGAAATCCGCATGAGACCACAATTATGGAGTTCGCTCAGGAAATCATAAAACTAACGGGAACCGATCAAAAAATAATTCATAAACCACTACCTAAAGATGATCCTACGCAGCGACAACCAGATATTACCCGGGCCAGGAAAATTTTAAACTGGGAGCCTAAAGTGGAGAGATCTGAAGGCTTAAAAAGAGTCTATGAATACTTTAGTTCCTTATCTCCTGAAGAATTAAAAAATAAGGAACATCGCGAATTTTCTTAAATAATATGAATGATAATTTAGCACACATTTACTTTAGCTATACTTTTAACCTATGAATATACTTATCATTGGCGGGGGAGGCAGAGAGCATACCCTTGCATGGAAACTCAAGCAAAGCCCCAAATTAAATAAATTATTTGTCGCTCCGGGAAATGCTGGAACTGACGCTATAGCAAGTAATGTTCCGATAAATGTGAATGATTTTGAAGCAATAAAGTCACTTGTGCAAAAGGAGGGGATAGACATGGTTATTGTCGGGCCCGAGGATCCCTTGGTGAATGGAATACATGATTTTTTTCTTCAGGAAGCTTCTCTAAAGCACATTTCTGTGATTGGTCCAAGAAAAATGGCGGCTACCCTGGAAGGAAGTAAGGAGTATGCCAAAAAATTTATGATGAGGCATAAAATTCCAACAGCTTCTTACAAGAGTTTTACCTCTGATAACTTTAAAGAAGGACTCCTTTTTTTGGAATCTCTAAAGCCACCCTATGTTCTTAAAGCTGATGGCCTGGCTGCCGGTAAGGGCGTCCTAATACTTCATGACCTGGAGGAAGCTAAAAACGAGCTTCGGGATATGCTTATCAGTGCAAAGTTTGGCGCTGCAAGCTCAGTGGTAGTAATAGAAGAGTTTTTATCCGGAATAGAACTTAGTTGTTTTGTCTTAACTGATGGAGAAAATTATAAAATTTTACCAATGGCTAAAGATTATAAGCGCATTGGAGAGGGAGACACTGGATTAAATACAGGAGGCATGGGAGCCATTTCACCCGTTCCTTTTGTTTCCCAGGAATTCTTAGAAAAAGTACATAAACGCATTATTAAACCAACCATAAAAGGTTTACATAGTGACGATTTGCCATACAAAGGATTTATTTTTATTGGTTTAATAAAAGTGGGAGAGGATCCTTTTGTCATTGAGTATAATGTGCGACTTGGAGATCCCGAAACTGAAGTTGTAATTCCAAGAATTAAAAACGACCTGGTTGAATTGTTTAATGCAGTAGCCAATGGCAAACTGAATTCCATTGAACTGGAAATTGATGAAAGAACGGCTACCACTGTCATGTTGGTTTCAGGAGGTTACCCACAGGCTTATAAAAAGGGGATAGAAATTAGAGGGATAGACCAGGTAGATGAGTCCATTGTCTTCCATGCAGGAACCCAACTTAAAGATCAAAAAATCCTGACTAATGGCGGCCGGGTTATCGCTATTACCTCCTTTGGGAGAGATTTTAGGGAGGGACTTAGAAAATCTTATCAAAATATTGATAAAATTCACTTTGATAATATGTACTACAGAAAAGATCTGGGATTTGATCTTTAAAAATCAACAGTTATCAGGGTTAATGATTTTATTAACGCAATCAAATAAACCCTAAAATTGGTTGTTATAAGTACGAATGGGAAGTAATACTTTTATCCTCTTCTCCGCTATCGTCAAACTTTTTCAGCTGCATTAGCCAATATATCATTGCTATTGCTCCCAGTATTACAAATATCCAGTTTACAGTATTGGAGGTCCACCAGTTAGAAATAAATCGAAAAAAATCATAAGGCCAGAAAAGTACATTTACGAATAAATCTTCTATGCCCTCAAAAAATGCTCTCATCTTGGTTATATTTACATTACAAAAATATAAAAACCCAGGATGATATCAGGCATTTTTGGAAAAACAAAACCGATAAACTTTATTCTTCTTCTTGGTTTTTTGTTCTTATTCTATTGGTTTGTCCATTTTGTACTATACGAGAACCACTATGAACCAGAACAACTGGTGATTAAATTTGTTGTCCTGGGGGTTCTGTTATTTAGTGTTTTTATAGTTGATTTTATTGTAAAACGAAATCAAATTACGGCAACAAATTCATTTGCCATTCTTTATTATGCTTTATTAATTGTTGTTTTTCCTGAAGTTTTACTTGATGACAATGGTGTGTTTTGTAGTTTCTTCCTCTTATTGGCGATAAGAAGGCTTATTAGTCTAAAATCTTTGAAGAATATTAAACTCAAGATATTTGATGCTACAATCTGGACCCTTATTGCAAGCCTTTTTTACGATTGGGCAATTATATATCTCATTTTGGTCTGCATTGCTATTTATTTCTACGAGCCCAAGAATATTAAAAATTGGTTAGTTCCTCTGACTGGCATTTTGGCTATAGGAATTATCGTGTTGTGTTTTCTGATTATAACTGATAATCTGAACTTTTTGAAGAATCATTATCAATTTTCCTTCAAGGTCGACATATTAGCATATTGGATGAATAGCACCAAACTTGCTATTTATGCGATAATAACTATTATAACCGCGGCTTTGGCATTTATTAAAATGGGCAAATTAGGTGTGGGTAAAATAATAACTATGCGTCTTATCGCCATCTCACTTGCCCTTGGGTTGATAGTTACTTTTTTCAAAACAACAAATGATACTTATCCGGTGTTAATTACCTTTTTTCCGGGAGCTATTTTTCTCGCGAAATATGTCGAATTAATCAAAAGAGCTACTCTTAAGGAAATAGTTCTTATAGTTTCCATAGTAACCCCCTTTCTAGTTTTATTGACAGAAATGATTCTGAAATAATGGGTATATTTGTATCAAATTTAAGCCACTATGTTCAGTAATTCAGCCTTTAGGATATTTGAAGAAAGTATTAATAATTATCACATAAAGGATGATGTGAATCAGCCATTTAATAACCCATATCCTGAAGCGGATATTGACCACCTCCTATATAGAAAGAATTGGATTGACACGGTTCAATGGCATTATGAGGATATAATAAGAGATCCTGAAATAGATCCTGTAAAAGCATTGCAATTAAAGCGAAAAATAGACGCCAGCAATCAGGACAGAACTGATTTAGTGGAATATATTGATAGTTATTTTTTAAATAAATATCAGTCGGTACAAACAATTCCGGATGCCAGAATCAATACCGAAAGTCCGGCCTGGGCCATTGATCGCCTTTCAATTTTGGCGCTAAAAATCTATCACATGCAGGAAGAGGCCGCACGAACTGATGCATCTGAGGAACACCTTAAAAAATGTGGTCAGAAGTTAAAAGTGTTACTTGAACAAAAAGAAGACTTGTCTACGGCAATCGATCAATTGCTTTCTGATATTGAACGAGGTGTCATTTTTATGAAGACCTACAGGCAAATGAAAATGTACAATGATGAGGAGTTAAATCCGGTTTTGCGTGGGCAAAAATAAATACAAACACCTTTTAGTTATTCGTTTGTCGGCCATGGGAGATGTGGCAATGACTGTTCCTGTTATAAGCGCACTTACTGCACAACATCCCGATTTACAAATTACAGTACTTACAAGAGCCTTTTTTAGCCCATTGTTTAGCACATTATCAAATGTTCATGTCTATGAAGCTGACGTTGATGGTAATCATAAAGGAATTATGGGCTTGTGGAGATTATTTAAGGAATTGAAGACACTGGGAATTGATGCCGTGGCCGATCTTCACAATGTGCTAAGAAGTTCCATTTTGAAGGGGTTCTTTATGTCAAGCAACATTCCTGTTATACAAATTGATAAGGGCAGAAAAGAGAAAAGGGCATTGACTGCGTATAAAAATAAGGTCTTCAAGCCTTTAAAAACTACTTTCCAACGCTATGCCGATGTTTTTTATAAACTTGGATTCCCAATAACTCTGGAAAGCGCAAAAACTCTATCAAAACGAGTATTACCTGAAAGAGTACTTGAATTGGTCGGCCCAGATAACCTAAAGTGGGTGGGCATCGCTCCTTTTGCTGCTTACCCAGGTAAAACCTATCCTCATAGTCTCATGCAAGAAATTATTTTATCACTAAATAATACCAATAAGTATAAAATTATTTTTTTTGGAGGCGGGAAATTAGAAAAGAAACAATTGCAACAATGGTCAGATACGTGTAAAAATTGTATAAACACTATTGATATCCTATCTTTCGAGGAAGAATTGGCTTTAATCTCCAATTTGGACCTCATGGTGTCAATGGATAGCGGGAATGGCCATCTGGCTGCACTATTTAATGTGCCTACTGTTACCTTATGGGGAGTTACACATCCTTATGCCGGTTTTTCTCCTTTTCGTCAGGCACCAGAAAACAATCTTCTCTCAGACAGAACAAAGTATCCATTAATTCCAACTTCCATTTATGGAAACAATATGCCCGAGGGATATGATAATGTCATGTCCACAATAGTACCTGAAACTATTATTAACCGGATTTCCGCCCTACTTGACACCAGGTAGTTTTTTATTGTACGGCCTCCTTTTGAGTTAATGAATTGAAATATTGCCTCAATTGTTGCATGTATTTGTATCGCAAATTTCTGCAATTACCCTGCACCATTAAAGTTCTTACACCCATGTATGAGGAAATTAAATATGTTGCAACACCTTCGCTGTCTACATGTCTATCTACATAACCATCAGACTTTCCTTTTTGAAGTAAGGTAATTAAATTAACTTCCCAAACTTTATAAATATCCATTAAGTAATTAGAAATAACAGTATTTCTTCGGTTAAATTCTGAAATAAAATTACTCAGTATAAAACCGTAGTCCATATCATTATGCTCTGCTGTTTCCAAGGCATTTTCAAAACATTTTTCAATGACAGGGAAGGGATTTTCCTTACCTTCTATTGGTTCAATAAGCATACTATATACTTTACGAACAATTAAGTTTTGAACAATACTTACGAAAAAATCTTCTTTAGATTGAAAATGATAGTAAAAGGCTCCTTTAGAAAGAGAAAGGGACTTTAAAATATCATCTATACTGGTATTATAATAGCCATTCTTATAAAACAACTCTAATCCAGCAACTTGCATCCGGTGCATGGTGGCCATGCGTTTTAAATTCTTATCCATTAGATTTGGGTTTAAGGGTTAAACAGACCGTTAAGTCTATAAACAAAGAACCCTTGAAACCCCAGGAAGGTGAATATTAAAGGATGTATGACTTTAAAAATTCGTTAAAATGTTAAATTTCCGATAAACGGCATTACCTGCCCTGATTTTTACCGACCACTTAGTCGGTAAAAAATATCGACCAACGGTATTTTATTTGTTGTTTAGACCTTTTTTTGTTTTAAAAACTAAAAAAAGCGACCAATAAATAAGCAATAATCTATCGATTTGGACTAGTGATTTTTAAGGAACTATTCCCGAATAGGGTATTTTTGGAGGTTGATATTCTCTTTAAGATCACTTCAAGATTACCTGCAACCTAAAATGAACCGAACAAACCGTTTAGTTTATAATAGTCATAGAAAAATGGAGTTAATAATTTGTAAAATTAGATTTATGGTTAGCTCTTGAGGATTAAACGCATTTTTTTGAACAGCTATTCAAAAAAAACAATTAAAACAAACTACATAGTTTCTAAAAAGCGGGTTTGTCTTATGTGATTTTTAAATAAAAAAGCGACCCTATTTATATTCTAGGCTTGCTTTCAGATAGAAAATAACTAACAAGTAGTCTTGACAAGTATCAGGACCCTTCATTTCAGTTATTAATGATGATATTGAAAATTCATAACACCTAAATAACTATAGACCAGCCTATGGTTTATTGAAAAGTGTTAACAACTACAGCTATTAAATTAAACATCGTCATAGTCTATCTTCAAGGTAGCCGTTACCGGATGAGCCTGGCAGGTAAGAATTAGCCCTTCTGAAATTTCGCTATCCGTAAGAATCTGGTTTTTGTCCATTTTAGCCTCGCCTTCGGTAATTCTTGCAATACATGTACTGCAAACACCTCCCTGACAAGAATATGGGGCATCTATATCTTCATCCAGGACTGCATCTAAGACAGAAGATTTTTTATCCATACTAAAGGAGTATACTTCATCATCCAATAAAACTTCTACGGTTGTTTTACCTTCAAGATTTACGGTTTCAGATTCTTCATTTTCGCTGGTAGTAAAGAGTTCAAAATAAATGGAATCCTCAGCTATTCCATTTGCTTTTAATGTATCGCAGCTAAGGTTTATCATTGCCTCAGGACCACAAAGGTAGAATGTGTTGAAATGGATTTCTTTAAATTTATTTTTAAGAATAAAATTTATAACAGAGGTATCAATTCTTCCAAACAGTGAATCCTCTTCACGGGCCCTGCTGTATACAAACTGCACAGTAAACCGATCTTTATAGGTATTTGCGAGTTCTAATATCTCGTTGTGGAACATGGCTTCGGATTTATTTTGATTACCATATACCAATACAAAAGTATTTTCAGGATGACTTTCCAAAACAGTTCTGGCAATACTCATAATAGGTGTAATTCCACTTCCTGAGGCAAAAGCACAGATATTTCCCTTTTTATTAGAAGTTTTATAAACAAAGCGCCCCTCAGGAGGCATAACCAGTAATTGGTCTCCTTCTTGGAGTGATGTATTGGCATATGTGGAAAAGCGCCCTTCGGGTACTTTTTTAATACCTATGGTAATTTGTTTGTCTTTAGGACTTGAGGAAATAGAATATGCACGCCTAACTTCTTCTCCGTCTACTTTGTGCTTAATTGTAATATACTGGCCGGCCTCAAAAGCAAATTTATTTTCCAGCTCTTCAGGGATAACGAAACTTACGGCAACCGAATTCGGGGTTAATCGGGATATCTTGTCTATAGTCAGGGAATAAAAATCACTCATCAGTAAAAAAATTTTTGCAAAATTAAGGAATGCTTTGGATTTATAGTGAGAAATTAGCTTCTCTTTGTAACAAAGGACAAATTTAACCAACTAACTTTCTGAACAAAAAAACACCAGCCTTCATGTTCAAACACTTTTTTAAGCTGCAATGGAAATCATTCTTCAGGGCAGCTTCTTTTAAAACAAATGTGGCATTTAAGATTTTAATGATTTTTGGGGCCTTGTATTTTATTGCCATATTTCTCGCATTAGGGGTTGGATCCTATTTTATTATTGAGAAAAATGGGCTGGGAGATCCACTGAAGTTTGTAAATAAATATATTATTTATTACCTGGTGATGGACATCTATATTCGCTATATGCTACAAAAGATGCCTATTTTGAACATCAAACCTTTGCTTTATCTACCCTTTAAAAAAAGCCAGGTGGTTTCATACTCCCTTGGAAAGACTATTTTTTCTTTTTTTAATTGGGCTCACGCTTTTTTCTTTGTACCATTTTCCATCGTTCTTATTATTGAAGGATATAATCCCGCAGGGGTCATAGGTTGGCATTTGGGAATCATGGCCCTATTTTATTGTAATAATTTCATCAATATCATGATGAATAATAAGGATAGCGTTTTTTATCCTTTAGTGGCAATTTTGGCAATTTTGGCTATTTGTCAGTATTATGAATGGTTTGATATCACGGGTTACACTTCTCCCATTTTTAATTTGTTTTATGAACTTCCCTGGACTTCTTTAATTTCCTGGGGAGCCTTAATTGGGCTGTATTATGGGGCTTTTAACTATTTTAAAAGGAATATGTATCTGGATGCCGGTTTAGCCACTAAACACGATATTGCAAAATCTGAAGATTATACCTGGTTAAATCGATTTGGAAACTTAGGAACTTTTCTTAAAAACGATATTAAACTAATAAAGAGGAATAAACGGTCTAAAACCACAGTAATCATGAGTTTTATATTCCTTTTTTATGGGCTATTGTTTTTTACAAATAGCATTGAGGCTTATGAGAACCCTGTTTGGAAGATTTTTGCAGGCATCTTTGTTTCCGGAGGCTTCCTCTTTAGTTTTGGTCAGTTCGTACCAAGCTGGGATAGTTCATATTATCCTCTTATGATGAGTCAAAACATACAATACAAAGAATATCTTTCTTCTAAATGGTATCTGATTATAATTGCCACTATAATTAGCACAATCTTATCTGTATTCTATCTTTATTTTGGCTGGGATGCTTATTTGGCAATTATTGTTGGTGCAATTTACAATATTGGGGTAAACTCTTATCTGGTTTTATGGGGTGGGGCATATATTAAAACTCCAATTGATTTGACTTCTAACAAAAAAGCTTTTGGAGATAAGCAAGCCTTTAATGTAAAAACACTTCTTCTGACATTACCAAAATTATTATTGCCCTTAGCCATATATGGGTTAGGCCATTACTTGATTAATCCAACGGCAGGATACATATTTGTTGCCCTAACCGGGATATTAGGCTTTGCCTTTAAGAATGTGGTATTCAAAAAGATTGAAAACATATATAAAAAAGAAAAATATAAAACCCTTTTGGCTTATAAACAGAAAGCCTGATAAATTATATATTGAAATGATTTACTCACAAAACCTTACCAAAATCTACGGAGATCAAACGGTATTAAATATTGAAAGCTTGGATATACCCAAAGGCCAAAGTTTCGGCCTGGTTGGCAATAATGGTGCGGGCAAAACTACTTTCTTCAGCTTGCTTTTAGACCTAATTCAGCCCACAACCGGTAAAGTAATTAACAATGAGGTACAAGTAAATATAAGTGAAGCATGGAAACCATTTACCTCGGCATTTATAGACGAAACATTTTTAATTGGATACCTTACTCCTGAAGAGTATTTCTATTTCATTGGAGAGTTAAGAGGACAATCTAAAACAGATGTTAATGAACTTTTAGCCAACTTTGAGGACTTCTTTCATGGGGAGATTTTGGGCCAGAAAAAGTATTTACGCGATTTGTCAAAAGGGAATCAAAAAAAGGTGGGGATAGTAGCTTCTTTTATTGGAGAACCCCAGGTTATCATATTGGATGAGCCTTTTGCGAATTTAGATCCCACTACTCAGATAAGACTCAAAGCAATTATCAAAAAACTGGGTCAGGATAGGGAAGTTACAGTATTAGTTTCCAGTCATGACCTCATCCATGTAACAGAAGTTTGTGAACGTATTGTGGTATTAAATAAGGGAGAAATAGTCAAAGATATTCAGACCTCAACAGAGACCTTAAAAGAACTTGAGTTGTTTTTTGGAGGCTAAGATTATTGCATCTTTCATGATGTTTTTTTTCTTTTCTTTCAGAGAACCCTTTTGGTTAAATACAATTCCGTTGTAACATTTTAGACCCGGATCCATATTATTCCTGTCTTTTCAAGTCCTGTGGCATAATAATCTCAATGTTTTTAAGTTTAGATTACATAGAATACCAACAATTTTGAAGCTACGTTTAAAATTTATTCTGGCTGGTGTTCTTGGGGGCATACTTTTTAACGCTTGTTCTACCAAGAAAGACACTTTTGTAAACCGCAATTGGCATGCGATGAATACCAAGTACAATGTCTTGTACAATGGCAATATTGCATTTGACGAAGGGAGAGAGACTCTCAATATGTCTTATCTGGATAATTATTGGGAAGTTTTACCTGTTGAACGCTTGCAGGTAAAGGATGAAATAAGACTCGATTCTGAAAACAACAATCCAAACTTTATTATTGCTGAGGAAAAAGCCACCAAGGCTATTCAAAAGCATAGTATGGACATAAAAGATGAAGAGCGCAACCCACAAACAGATGAGGCTTTTCTGCTTTTGGGTAAAGCCAGATACTTCGACCAGCGGTATATACCAGCAATTGAGGCGTTTAATTATATTTTAAGAAAATATACCCAAAGTGATAAGCTGAATGAAGCTACAATTTGGAGAGAAAAAACAAATATTAGACTGAATAACGAGGAACTAGCGCTAAAAAATTTAAGGCGCCTCTTGAAGTTCGAACAACTTAGCGATCAGGAATACGCAGACACTCATGCAATGATGGCACAGGCTTATATAAACTTGAAAGCCCCCGATACCGCCATTCAGGAACTTAAAATAGCTTCTGCATATACCAAAAAGCAACCAGAGAAAGGGAGGTATTATTTTATTATTGGACAACTATTTAATCAGTTAGGACATAGAGATAGTGCAAATTATGCATTTGGAAAGATCATCGAATTAAATAGAAAATCCCCCCGGGTGTATATGATTAATGCGCATTTACATCAAATTCAAAATACGGAAATAACTGAGGAGAATAAGGAAGAGTTACTTGAAGAGCTGGTTAATCTTGAAGAAAATAGAGAAAACAGACCATTTTTAGATAAGATATACAATCAGAAGGCTGAATATTATATGGCTACTGGGTCAGACAGCCTGGGAATTGTATATTATAATAAGTCTTTAAGAGCAACACAAAATTCACCACAGTTGAATGCGCTTAATTATGAAAATCTTGCAGAGTACAATTTCGATGGAAATGACTACAAAATTGCAGGGAATTATTATGATAGTGTTCTGTCTAACTTACCTGAGAATACAAAAAAATTCAGGGCTATTAAGAAAAAATTAGATAATCTGGAAGATGTTATTAAGTATGAAGATGTGGTTCAATATGCCGACAGCGTAATAACGCTTTATAATCTTCCAAAAATAGATCAATTAGCATTTTTCGAAAATTATATTGCCAAATTGAAGTTGGCTGAGGAAGAAGCCGCATTAAAAAAGGAAAACCAGGCTAATGCTGGTTTTGCAGCTTTTGCAGAAACAAAGGGCGGGAAACAGAATAAAGGTAAATTTTACTTTTACAATATTACTAGCCTGGGGTATGGAAAAAACGACTTTAAAACCAGATGGGGAGACCGGGTATTGGAAGATGACTGGCGTTGGAGCAATAGAAATACAAAGCAACTTACAGAAGGCATAAGGGATCCGCTCATTGCTGATGGTGGTATTGACGCTGGAGAAGAAATGACGGAAGAACAGAAATATTCAGTAGAATATTATTTGGATCAGATACCCACCGATATTGCAGTTATAGATAGTCTTAAATTGGAAAGAAATTTTGCAAACTACCAGTTGGGATTAATTTATAAGGAGAAATTTAAGGAAAACCTTTTGGCTGCAGGCAAATTGGAGACTGTTTTGAAGTCAGAGCCAGAAGAACGCCTGGTACTTCCATCCATGTATAACTTGTACAAGATATATGAGGAATCTGGCAGTCCACTTGCCGAAAGTATGAAACAAAATATTATCCAAAGCTTTCCCGATTCGCGGTATGCTGAAATTTTAGTAAATCCAAAAGCAGTTTTAGCAGGCTCAGAAGATAGTCCTGATGCCAAATACGCTCAACTTTATAAACTATATGAAAATCAAGATTATTTAACTGTTATAACAGGCGCCGAAGCCAACATAAATTTGTATACCGGAGATCCTATCGTGCCAAAATTTGAGATGCTAAAGGCCAGTGCCATAGGCAGACTTCAAGGCTATGACGATTTTAAGGAAGCCCTCAATTATGTAGCACTGAATTATCCGAATAATCCTGAAGGTAAAAAGGCACAACAAATGATTGCCGAACAGTTACCCAAATTGGAGCCAAAGGACTTCTCATTAGAAATTGAATCAAAAGGAACGGCTAATTGGAAAGTCATATTTCCATTTAAAAGACAGAATGACGATAAGGCGTTGGCACTAAAAAAAGTATTGGAGAAATCTATCGGGGATTTAAAGTATAATAATCTCGTTTCTAAAGATATTTATAACCTGGAGATGGAATTTATAGTTGTTCATGGATTTAAATCAAAAGACTACGCTTTAGGTTATGTAGAACTCCTAAATAAAAACAAGGATTACCGAATTGCTAATGAGAATTTTGTAATTTTATCTTCCAACTATAAAATCATTCAAATACATAAAAACTTACAAGAATATAAAAATCAAGTTTTAACCCCAAAACCATAAACAAGATGTTTTCTGATAACAAAAAACCTAGAACTATGAACGAAATAGGCGGACAACCCAACAGAATTGAAAAGAATACGAAAATAAAAGGCGACATAATATCCGAAGCCGACTTTAGGATAGATGGTAAACTAGATGGTAACGTAAAAACCTCCGGAAAGGTTGTAATTGGCAAAGGCGGCTACATTCACGGCAAAGTAGAATGTGTAAATGCCGATATTGAAGGAAGTTTTAACGGGGAACTGCAAGTGTCAAATTTATTGGCGCTAAAGGCATCTGCCGTTATTGAAGGTACAGTAACTGTTGCTAAACTGGCAGTTGAACCAGGTGCTACATTTAATGCATCATGTACAATGAAGGGTAAAGGAGGAATAAGTTCGAATGACACAATTAAGACTGCAACAGCAAGTTCGACGGATTCAGGTTCAGGCGCGAGCTATAAATCTGGTGTTGCTAGTGGATCTGGCAGTAAAAGTGAACCAGCTAAGGTTTCCTGATCGCCCCATTTTTTGTTTTCCATTGAGCCCAGCCTAAACTTCTAGAAACGCTTAGGTCTTTTGTGCTTGCAATAGTCTTATAGATATTTCAATTAAAATGGCGAAAGGGAAAAAGGAAGTTAAATACTGGCTAAGTCTTACCGGAATAGCCGTTCAAATGGGAGTTATTATATATTTAGGAGCCAGGTTAGGCCAATGGCTCGATTTGAAGTATCAGAACGAAAATAATACTTATACCATAATTCTTACTTTATTTGCAGTTGCCATTTCAATGTATTTGGTAATACAGCAAACCAAAAAATTGAACTCCTGATTTGAATAAAAAAATTATCACTTTTTCGGGCCTGCTACTTGGTACGCTTTTGATTGTTGGCATACTACACGCCGGATTTTTGTTCGCTCGAAACCTGGATTTGGATTATCGCCTCCTGCTCCTGGGCTATTTGATAAACTTTGCAATGGCTTTGGGGATATACTCGGCGCTGCTCTATTTTTCTGAAAAGAAAAATAAAAATCTCGGATTTTTATTTATGTTCGGAAGCACTTTAAAATTCGTTATCTACTTCCTGATTTTTGATCCAATTTTTATGTTGGATGGTAAGCTCACAAAAGTTGAATTTTTCATTTTTTTTATACCGTATTTTACATGTCTGCTCATAGAGACTTTTGCACTAATCAAACTAATGCGGGAAATTGATCATCAATAGAATCGCTATCACCTGTTTTCAGGGGAAAAATAAAATTCTAAATGCTTTTTTCTTTTTAAGAGAATAGCTTACATTTGCACGGATTTTTAGAGACCCATTTTTATAAGTGATATGCGAAATCCTCTTTTGGTAAAATTCTTTCTGGTTTTCACAATATTCTTCAGTGTGACGATATTCGCAAAGGCAGCGGAGATAAGTGAAGAAGAATCCAAAACCGACCTGAAAACAGAAATAGACGAGTATATACAACACCACCTTAAGGATTCTCATGATTTCTCCTTGTTTTCCTATTCCGATAGTGAGGGAGAGCAACATCATGTTGGATTTCCATTACCTGTTATTCTTTGGGATAATGGTCTGGTACTTTTTTCATCTTCCAAATTCCATCATGGAGAAGAAGTAGCCACCTCAGGAGATAATCATTACAAATTATATCACGGTAAAATTTATAAAACAGACGAGACTGGGACTATTAATTATGATGCTGAACACCATGCTTCCAATATAAAACCTTTAGATTTTTCGATAACCAAAAGTGTCATGATGATAGTGATTACGGGCTTTTTAATGCTTCTTTTATTTGGAGGATTAGCCAAATCGTATTCTAAAAATGGAGGAATCGCCAAAGGTGTGGGAAGGTTTTTTGAACCAATAATTTTATATATACGAGATGATATTGCAATTGCCACAATAGGAGAAAGAAAGTATAAGAAATATATGCCTTTTCTACTTACTATTTTCTTCTTTATTTGGTTTTTGAATATGTTTGGCCTCACACCCTTAGGGGTTAACGTAACGGGTAATATTGCAATAACAACTGCATTGGCAATTCTGACTTTTTTGATTACCAATTTAACAGGGACAAAGACCTACTGGAAACACTTATTTGATCCACTGGGAGATTCAATGCCATGGTACGCTAAAATTCCTTTATATGTTATATTAATTCCGATTGAAGTTTTAGGAATATTTATAAAACCATTTTCATTATTAATACGTCTATATGCCAACATGCAGGCAGGACATATTGTTATTATGAGCTTAATTGGACTAATGTTCCTTTTTAAAAATTGGATTGGCAGTTCGTTGTCCTTTGGACTTGCATTTGCCATTTCATTAATTGAAATTCTGGTGGCCTTATTACAGGCATATATTTTTACAATGTTGTCGGCATTGTATTTTGGTTTTGCTTCTGAGGAACATGAGCATGCAGAGGCACATTAATTTGAATGTTTAATTTTTAATTATATATACTATGACAATTCCAAGAATTGTAGGTGCAGGATTAATTGTAATCGGTGTAGGAGTGGGTATCGGAAGAATCGGTGGCCAGGCTATGGAAGCGATTGCGCGTCAACCTGAAGCTTACGGAAAAATTCAAACAGCGATGCTTATTGTTGCAGCGCTTATTGAAGGTATTGGTTTTGCTGCACTTTTTGCAACTGCAGAAAACTAGAAAGATAACTAATGGTGGTAACGGTTGGTTACCACCATTAGTTTAATTCAAAAATTGAACGATTAAGATTTAATAGGTATGGAGAAATTAATAGAAGATTTTTCGTTAGGCTTGTTCTTTTGGCAAACTTTGCTGTTTGTGGCATTGGTATTTTTATTATGGAAATATGCATGGAATCCAATTCTGAATGCAATAAATGACCGCGAAGAGGGAATTAAAAATGCATTGGCTTCTGCGGAAGAAGCTAAAAAGGAAATGCAGAATTTAACTGCAGATAATGAGAAATTATTAAAGGAAGCCAGGGCGGAACGCGAAACCCTCTTAAAAGAAGCAAGGGAAATAAAAGACAAAATTGTCACTGATGCTAAGGATCTGGCTCAAGCTGAAGGGGATAAATTAATAAAACAGGCACAAGCCACTATTGAAAGCGAGAAAAAAGCTGCCGTTGCAGATATAAAAAACCAGGTTGCCCAACTCTCTGTTGAAATTGCCGAAAAAGTGATCAAAGAGCAATTGTCCAATAAAGAAAAGCAGTTGAAGCTGGTTGATGACATGCTTGGTGATATTAAATTGAATTAAGTTATAATGAGCGAATCAAGAGCAGCCCTACGTTACGCAAAAGCTACTTTAAACTTTGCAATTGAGAAAAAAGTTATGGACTCAATTGATGAGGATATGCGTAATATAGTGCAAACCATTTCTGATAGCGATGAGCTCAAAGAAATGCTGCAAAGCCCAATTCTTGAGGGCTCATCAAAAAATCAAGTTCTAAAGGAGATTTTTAAGAATGTCAATGATTTGACCAAGGAACTCTTCTCTTTACTTGTCTCAAAAAAACGGATAGGCTTATTAAATGAAGTTGCCAAAAAATATATTAGGCTTAATGATAATTTAAAGGGAGAGAATGTAGCTTTAGTCACTACCGCGGTGCCTTTAACGCCATCCTTGGAAAAGAAGATTCTTGCACAAGTTGAGAAAATAACGAGTAATAAAGTCACCTTGGAAAATATAATAGATGCAAGTATAATAGGAGGTTTTATATTGCGAATCGGGGATTTACAATATAATGCGAGTATCTCCAATAAATTAAATAATTTAAAGAGAGAATTTACAAATAGTATTTAAATAGAAATTACGAATGTAAAAGGAGTTAATTCCTTTTTATCATCTTAGATCTGAAATAAAATGGCAGGAGTAAAAGCCGCAGAAGTATCTGCAATATTAAAAAAACAATTATCTGGATTTGAAGCTAAAGCTTCATTAGATGAGATAGGTACCGTATTACAAGTGGGTGATGGGATAGCCAGGGTATATGGTCTATCTAATGCTGAATATGGTGAATTAGTTGAATTTGAAGGTGGTTTGGAAGGTATTGTTCTGAATCTTGAAGAAGATAATGTTGGAGTTGTACTATTGGCACCCTCAAGAGAAATTAAGGAAGGTGCTGTTGTAAAACGTACCCAGCGTATTGCTTCCATAAAAGTGGGAGAAGGCATTGTAGGTCGGGTTGTAAACACTCTTGGCAATCCAATCGATGGAAAAGGAGCCATTTCCGGAGAACTTTATGAAATGCCACTGGAACGAAAAGCTCCAGGGGTTATTTTCCGCCAGCCTGTATATGAACCATTACAAACTGGTGTTAAAGCGGTAGATGCTATGATACCAGTAGGAAGAGGTCAGCGCGAATTGGTTATTGGCGATCGTCAAACAGGTAAAACAACCGTTTGTATAGACACTATTATAAATCAGAAAGAATTTTATGATGCCGGAGAACCTGTCTACTGTATTTATGTAGCAATTGGGCAAAAAGCCTCAACTATTGCTGCTATTGCAAAGACCCTGGAGGACAAAGGCGCTTTGGCTTATACAACTATTGTAGCAGCTAATGCTTCTGAACCGGCTCCAATGCAAGTGTATGCACCTTTTGCAGGTGCAGCTATTGGTGAATATTTTAGAGATACAGGCCGACCTGCATTAATTATTTATGATGATCTTTCTAAACAGGCCGTGGCATATCGTGAAGTATCACTTTTGTTAAGAAGACCTCCGGGACGTGAAGCTTATCCTGGGGATGTTTTCTATTTACATTCAAGATTGTTAGAGCGGGCTGCCAAAGTGATAGATGATGATGCTATAGCGCAGAACATGAATGATTTACCAGAAGTTTTGAAGCCTATGGTAAAAGGGGGTGGATCTTTAACGGCCTTACCAATTATTGAAACTCAGGCAGGTGACGTATCAGCATATATTCCTACCAATGTTATTTCCATAACAGACGGGCAAATATTTCTGGAGCAGGATTTGTTTAATCAAGGAGTACGCCCGGCGATTAATGTGGGGATATCTGTATCGCGGGTTGGAGGTAATGCTCAGATTAAGTCTATGAAAAAAGTAGCAGGGACATTAAAACTGGATCAGGCACAATTCAGGGAATTGGAAGCATTTTCAAAATTTGGATCTGACCTGGATGCAGCTACTTTAAATGTAATTGAAAAGGGTAGGCGTAATGTGGAAATTTTAAAGCAGGCTCAAGCAGACCCTTTTACAGTTGAAGATCAGGTGGCTATTATTTATGCTGGCTCTAAAAACCTATTAAGAGATGTCCCGGTTAACAAAGTGAAGGAGTTTGAAAAAGACTATTTAGAATTTCTAAATGCTAAACACCGAGATGTATTAGATACTTTGAAAGCCGGTAAATTAACCGATGAGGTAATAGATACCTTGACTTCTGTTTGTAAAGATCTGGTGGGTAAATATCAAGACTAATCTCTGAGTTCACAATTTAAAAAATGGCAAATTTAAAGGAAATACGGAATAGAATAGTATCGGTATCCTCTACCATGCAGATAACAAGCGCCATGAAAATGGTGTCTGCTGCCAAGCTAAAAAAAGCTCAGGACGCCATTACTGCCATGCGCCCCTATGCCAATAAGCTTACAGAATTGCTGCAAAATTTTAGTGGAAGTATAGATAGTGATACTGGAAGTAAATATACAGACCAGAGAGATGTGAATAATGTTCTTATTGTAGCAATTACGTCTAACAGAGGACTGTGTGGGGCATTTAATTCAAATATAATTAAACACTGCCTATCAATGCATAAAGACAATTATGCGGGTAAGAAAGTTCATTTTATAACAATAGGGAAGAAGGCACACGACCTTATTGGCAAAAGACATGATGTTGTTTCTGACCATAGCAAAATCTATGATGAACTTACTTTTGATAATGCAGCAGAAATAGCTGAAGAATTAATGCAATTATATACTGATGAGTCCTTTGACAAAATTGAAATAGTATATAATAAATTCAAAAATGCGGCTACACAAATAGTCACCACTGAGCAATTCTTGCCAATATTGCCTATGGAACAGGATTCAAATACCTCAACGGACTATATTTTTGAGCCCACAAAAGCAGCTATAGTAGAAGAACTTATTCCTAAGTCGTTAAAAACGCAGTTGTTCAAGTCAATAAGAGATTCATTTGCAAGTGAACATGGAGCAAGGATGACCGCAATGCATAAGGCCACTGATAATGCCACTGAATTAAGAGATCAGTTAAAATTGACTTATAATCAGGCTCGTCAGGCCGCTATTACCAGTGAAATCCTTGAAATAGTAGGTGGAGCGGAAGCATTGAACAATTAGCTATTTATCAGTTTTTATTAATTGAATAAACTATAATAATCCCGCTTTAAGCGGGATTATTTATTGGCAAGATTAACATAGATGCTGACCTAACTTTTTTGGCACCAAATTTGGTTTTATATCTTTACGAAAGCTTAAATAAAAGAGAATTATGAAAAACACATTAATAATACTTGCTGTTTTTAGCCTTTACGGATGTTCCTCTCAAAAGAAATTAACTACTGACCCCCCTTTCAGCATAAATAATCCTTCATACCAGCAATATGCAGGTGGCAGGGAAGAAAGTGGCACGGGTTTTATTTTGCAATTATCAGTTGATGTAGGGGCCGGTAATGAAATAGAATTTTTAGAAGTGTTTTTCAAGGGACATGTATTGGAAGCAGAGATAAAAGAGAAAGGAGAAAACATGAAGATTATCTGCAATTATAAAGACACTAGAGAGGACAAAAAACCAGACATTATAATGCATTCAGATCCTAAAGAGGAAGTAGGTAATCAACCACCTGGTTCAATAAAAAGAGAAAATGCAGATTTTCCATTTGATTTGGACAAAGATGAAGCAGTTGTTAGTTATAAAATTATCACAGAAGATCCGCAAAATAGTAAAGTAGCCTATTTTAAAATCACGGGAATAAAGAAGAAACCTTCGCTTATATATCAGTGAACGCCAAACGACAGACTTTGTTCCATGGGTTTAAATACTTAATTTTAAGCCCAAATCTAAAAGCCATTGAGTTTAGTTAAAAAACTTTTTAAGCAAACATTCATTTATGGTTTGGCTACTGTGTTGCCTCGTATGCTGTCCTTTATTTTGGTTCCTATTTATACCAAAGTTATGCCCCCGGGATCATATGGAGAGGTGACATTAATTTTTTCATGGTTTGCAATCTTTAATGTGATCCTGGCTTATGGCATGGAAACTGCCTTTTTTAGGTTCTTCAATGGTGAAGATGATAAAAATAAAGTGGTTACCACTTCATTAATTTCTTTGGGAGTTAGCACCTTATTATTTACGATTCTGGCCTTGTTGTTGCAAAACCAAATGGCTGAGTTGTTAAATGTAGAACAGCGCTATATTAAGTATGTCATATTTATTCTGGCCCTGGATGCACTTGCGATCATTCCTTTTGCATGGCTTCGGGCAAATGAAAGACCCATGCGCTACGCGATGGTGAAAACGGTGAATGTGGTTGTGAATTTGGGGTTGAATATCTTTTTCCTCCTTTTGCTTCCGGGTCTGTCCAATGCGAATCCAGAAAGCTTATTGAATGCCATATACATACCTGATTTTGAAATATCATACATATTAATTTCTAATTTAATAGCTAGCGGAATTACCTTAATTATGATGGGTAATCTTTATACTAAAAGGCCCATAACTTTTGACAAAGCACTATGGCTTAAGATGTTAAAGTATGGAATGCCCGTAATGATTGCCGGAATTGCTTTTACAATAAATGAGGTTTTTGATAGAATATTGCTTGCGGATTTATTACCACAGGATATTGCTAAGAGTGAAATGGGTAAATATTCTGCTTGTTATAAACTGGCGCTTTTTATGACTCTTTTTGCCACGGCATTTCGTCTTGGGATAGAACCTTTTTTCTTTAGCCATTCCTCTTCTGAACATCCCCAGCGTGCCTATGCCCAAATCACAAATTATTTTGTTGTCCTGGGAAGTGTAATATTATTAACGGTTGTGGTATTTGCAGATGTTTTAAAGGTTATTTTTATTCAGGACCAGGCATATTGGGAGGCTATGCCCATAGTACCGGTGATAGTATTAGCGAGCTTTTGCCTGGGGATTTACCACAATCTTTCAGTTTGGTATAAAGTGACAGACAGAACGCAATTCGGCGCTTATATTTCTGTTGTAGGGGCATTAATTACAATTGGGGTTAATTATTTATTTATTCCAGACTGGGGGTACTATGCTTCGGCATTTGCTACCCTGGCGGCCTATGGAAGCATGATGCTAATCTCTTATTTCTTAGGCAAAAAGTACTATCCCATTCCATATAACTTTAGAAAAATAACTTTTTACTTAGGATTATCAATCCTGTTTGCAATGCTTTCTTTTTATGTGTTCGACAGAAATTTGATAATAGGTAGTGCCTTGCTTTTAGTATTTTTAATCTTACTCTATAAAATGGAAAATGAAACACTTAAAAGAATATTTTTGAGAGGTATAAAGGGCAAATAAAATAACAGATAAAATGAAAGTAAAAATTATCAATAAATCAGATCACTCTATCCCGGAATATGAATCGCCAGCTTCGGCCGGGATGGATCTCCGGGCCAATATATCTGAATCAATTACGTTACAACCACTAGAAAGGGCTGTGGTTAAAACCGGATTATTTTTGGAAATTCCTGTCGGATATGAAGCACAAGTAAGACCGCGAAGCGGTTTGGCGGCTAAAAAAGGAATAACAGTGCTTAATGCGCCAGGGACAATAGATGCAGATTACAGAGGAGAGATTGGCGTGATTCTTGTGAATTTATCCAAAGAAGAATTTACCATTGTCAATGGAGAACGCATAGCACAATTAGTGATCTCAGCACATGAACGGGTTGAATGGCTAGAAACAGAAATTTTAACTGAAACCTCCAGAGGTGAAGGTGGTTTTGGAAGTACAGGAATAAAATAAAAAGCCTTTATTGGTTTGGATTTATGTAGTCGTATAATATGAAGTTTGGGCTTAAATGGGTTATTTATATTTCGGGAATATTTATTTTCTCTCAGCTGAGTTATGCCCAGGAAGAAGAAAGCTCTGAAGTATTTTTGGAAGATTATACAGACGAATTTCAGGAAACATTTTTTGAAGCATTAATGCAAAAAGGGATTGAGAACTATGATAAGGCCATTAACCTTTTTCTTAAATGTAAAAACCTGGATAGCACATACAATGTTGTTGACTTTGAGCTAGCTAAATCATATTTAGCAAATAAGCAATATGTAGTGGCTCAGCAATACGGGATAGATGCATTAAATTCAGAACCTGATAACTTTTGGTATTTAGATGTCGTAGTGGAGATTTTGCAAAAACAGGGTAATAACATAGAGATAATTAAAGAGCAAATTTCTTTTGACAATAGTAAACTTAAAAAAAACCTGGCCCTGATTTACTTCCAAAGAAAGAGTTATCAGGAGTCTTTAGATATTTTGAAAGAATTGAAAGACTCTTCGTTTAAGGAAACACTTTCACGTAAGATCAAAGATTCTTTGGATAGCCCTAAGAGTGTTGATGAAATAAAACAAGCTCCTTCTGCCCAAAGTACGGACCTGAACCCTCTTTTGAAGTTTAAGGAAGAAATAGGTGAATTAATACGTATTAAGAATTATACTTCCTTAATTATCAAAGCAGATGCGGCTTTGGAGGAATTTCCATCCCAGCCTTATTTTTATTACGCAAAAGGGATGGGCCTAAATAGAAATGGAAAACAGAAAGAAGCAATAAGTGAATTGGAAAATGCTTTGGATTTTCTTATCGACGATATTGAACTTGGTAATAATATATACAGAGAGTTAGCCAATGCATATACAATTTTAGGAAACTCATCAAAGGCAAATATGTATCTTAGTAAAATCAAATCTGGCTCCTGATCTAATGAAATATAATACCTATAGTTGGAATAGATGGATCATAATTACCGTTTTGGCAATGCTTTCTTTCTCTTGCAAATCAAGTAAGGTAGTTTCAGCAGGCAAAGTGGATGAAAGGCTTACCACCAAGGCAATTATCAAAAATCATTATAAAAACCAATTAGAGTTCAAGACTATAAGCGGGAGGATGAAAGTTCAGTATACTGATGGTGGAGCCGTTCAAAGTTTTAATGTGAGCCTAAGAATTGAAAAAGGGAAAGCAATTTGGATGAGTGCCCCTCTGGGCGTTGTAAAGGCATTAATCACCCCTAAAAGAGTAACTTTCTATAATAAACTTCAAAATGAGTATTTTGATGGAGACTTCACTTATTTGAGCAAGCTATTGGGAACCGACTTAGATTTTAACAAAGTACAGAATTTATTACTAGGGGAGGCATTATTTGATTTACGGACAGAGAAATATATTTCTCTTGCTACGGAGGAATATTACGAGCTTAAGCCTAAAAATATGGGTGATCTGTTCAAAACTCTATTCTTAATTGAACCAAAGAATTTTAAAATCGCTACACAGCAGTTATCTCAACCCTGGAATAAGAGACTATTAGAGATTTATTACAAATCGTATCAGGAAAAAAATAACAGAATCTTACCTGAGGCTATTCAGATCACAGCAATTGATATTGACCAAATCACCAATATTGCCATACAATTTAGAAATATTGAATTGAATAGAACATTGAATTTTCCCTATAAAATACCAAAAGGATTTGAAGAAATAGTTTTGAAGTAAAATGAGAATTGCAAAGCAATATCCTGCATATATACTATTTGTTATTTTAGCGCTACTGGGTTCAAATGCATATGGGCAAACCAATGAGCAAAAAGCCCTGGAAACCAGGAGAGAACAGCTGCAAAAGGAAATTGAGGATATAAACAGACTGTTATTTGCAGAAAAAAAACAAAAAGGAACTGTTCTGGATCAAATGGAGGTGCTGGATCAGAAGATTAACGTTAGGCAGCAATTGATCCGTGTTACTAATCAGCAAGCTAACCTTCTTAACAGGCAAATAAATGCCAATATTCGAAATATTTCCAAGCTTCGGGAAGATTTAGATGCCTTGAAAGAAGAATATGCCATAATGATCCAAAAATCATATCGGAATAGATCCCAGCAAAGCAGGCTAATGTTTCTCTTGTCTTCGGAAGATTTTTTTCAGGCCTTTAAAAGATTACAATATATGAAACAATATACTCAGTTTAGAAAAGAACAGGGGGAGGATATTGTCAGGAAAACAGAAGAACTTACTCAACTAAATAATGATTTAACTAACCAACGAAAAGACAAGGAGGTTTTGTTGGCCCAGAATTTAAAGGCTAAAGGGGAATTACTTAATGAGATAAAAGCTCAAAAAAATCTATTAAAGTCAATTCGGCAAAATGAGAGTAATTATGCCTCCGCGATTAAGAAGAAAAAACAGGAAGCGCGAAAAATTGATCAACAAATAGAACGATTAATCCGAAGCGCTATAGTTGCCTCGAATAAGAAGGCGGGAAAAAGTGCAAGATCAAATAAGTTTGTTTTAACACCGGAAGCGACCCTGGTGGCAAATAATTTTTCCGCAAACAAAGGAAAACTTATCTGGCCGGTTGAAAAGGGGATTAAACAACAAGGTTTTGGCATATACAAAGATGCTGTATATCCCGGGATTAAACATCAGAGTAATGGAGTAATTATCGCAACGGATGAAGGCGCTATTGCCCGAGCCGTTTTTGAAGGGGAAGTAATTGCAATTTTGTCCGTACCGGGAGGTAATAAAGGCGTTCAGATCAAACACGGGAACTTCATAAGCACCTATTACAATCTTTCTGACTTGTATGTAAAAAAGGGCGATAAAGTAAGCTTAAAAGAAGAGCTGGGGAAGATATATACTAATCGGTATAATGGTCTGACTCAACTAAAATTTTACCTCTACAAGGATGCTACAAGATTAAATCCTGAGGAGTGGATTTACCGACTTTAATAATAAATAGGATATGGGATCAATAACTGATATTAAGGGGACTTTTACATTGCACAATGGAGTTAAAATGCCGTATTTCGGTTTGGGGGTTTATCTTTCTGAAGACGGGGATGAAGTAATAAACGCAGTAAAATGGGCATTAGAGACCGGATATCGTCATATAGATACTGCATCTATATATAATAACGAAGAAGGGGTAGGCGTGGGAATAAAGGAAAGTAATGTGCCCAGGGAAGATATTTTTGTTGTGAGTAAAGTTTGGAATTCAGACCAGGGCTATGATAATACGCTTAAGGCTTTTGACAAAAGCCTTAACAGACTTGAATTAGAATATTTAGATCTTTATTTGGTACATTGGCCGGTTGCGGGAAAATATAAGGACACCTGGAAAGCTATGGAACATCTTTATAGGCAGAAACGAATTAGAGCAATAGGAGTAAGTAACTTTATGCAACATCACCTGGAGGATTTAATGGGCACAGCAAAGATAGTTCCTATGGTAAATCAGATGGAATTTCATCCATATTTGGTGCAACAAAACCTTATAGACTTTTGTTCAGATAAAAATATTCAATATGAAGCCTGGTCTCCAATGATGCAAGGCAGGATTTTCGGAATAGACATCTTTAAAGAACTTGCAAATAAATACGATAAGACTATTGCTCAAATAGTCTTGCGCTGGGATTTGCAAAAAGGAGTTATTACTATTCCTAAATCATCTAAGCGGGATAGAATTTTGGCAAATGCTGATATTTTCGATTTTGAGTTAACTTCAGAAGATATGGCTAGTTTGGACAGTCTGAATAGGGATCAACGGTATGGCCCGGATCCTGACAATTTCGATTTCTAAATAATAAAGCTCAGAATGAATTTATTCTTTCATGAATAATGCCCTGAGTTCAGTAGCCTCATTTGGTTTCATTTTACCAGCCAGGACCAAACTAAGTTGTTTTCTTCTCAATGCGCCCTCAAAACGTTCAGATTCCAGCGCTGTTTCGGGGGTTATAGGCGGCACTTCAGTTGGTTTTCCAGTTTCGTCCACTGCAACAAAAGTATAAATGGCTTCATTGGCTTTGGTGCTTTCCCCGCTAAATCTATCTTCCATCCAGACATCAATATAAACTTCCATTGAAGTTCTAAAGGTCCGGGATATTTTAGCCTCAACCGTAACCACACTGCCCAGTGGAACAGAACGGTTAAACGCTACGTGATTAACAGATGCTGTAACTGTAATGCGGCGGCTGTGTCTTCTTGCAGCTATACTGGCAGCCCTGTCCATACGCGCTAATAGCTCACCACCAAAAAGATTATTCAATGGATTAGTTTCGCTGGGCAAAACCATATCCGTCATTATTGTTCTTGAATCATTGGGTGTTTTTGGCTGCATAATTTTTTTTTCAAAGATACGCAGCAATTGCATTGAAGAAAAAGAAAGAAACTATTTTGTAGACAACATCCAGGCGTCTTGTGATTCTGTACGCTTTACTTTCTTTAGAAAGATTAAAGCTTCTTCCGGATTTTCGTAACTGCCGAAAGTAACCTGATGTAAACCATAACTATTAACGCCAAGATATGTTGCGTTATAGCCTTTGTTACGCAATTGTGTAACTTTCTTATCAGCATTTTCCCGAATTCTAAATGCCCCTGCAATTATGTGGTGATTACCCTTACTTTTCTTAGTCACGTGGAGTTTAAGTTCAGGCAATTCAAGTGGTTTTGAGTTAAAGAATGTTGCTTCCTGAATATTTTTAGACACAAGGGTTTGTGCTTCCTCCAGAACGAGTTGCTTTTTGTTAAGTGTTTCACCATAAAACCTATAAGCTGTCATACCCGTTGCTAGGGCTAGTAATATTATGGCAGCATATTTAAAATAGGGCCTGAAAGAATTTCTTTCCCGTTGTTCTGGCGTAATAATAAAGGGTATCTTTTCTTCTAACTCAACTACTTGTTCCTTAAGATTTTCACGTGTAACCCCTGGAGACACAAAAGATGAAAGACCAAAAGAAGAGGTAAGGTAATTTACCTCATTTGACGGTTGAAATTGTAATTTACCTTCCCTGTTTAACCATAATTCACCTATAGACGATATTTTTAGCCTTTCTCCTGCATGTAATTCTTTTCTCCAGGCTTTGGTAACATCCAGGGTTTGCTTTAATATCTCCTCATATGACTTGTTTTCCGCATTGGCCATGTATGAAACCAATAAACCATCATTTGAGGACAATTGTTCATTGAATGATATTCGTTTTGATGGAGGGTAAAAGGTATTTGTTGACTTTAGAAGTACCGCAGATTTCATTTGCGTTAGAAAAGCACCAAAATCAGGAACTACAACGCAGTTGTATCGGTATAAAAGTTCTTGAATGTAATGCTCAATTCCCATAAACACAAAGATGAAGAAAAATTTGAGGGCTTCAAACTAGAGGAAAGAATTTTTTATTAACATAATATTTTATGTAATTTGTGAATAACTTGAAAATATTTATAAATGACTAAGGATGAGTTAATTGCAGTTCTAAGATTGCAAAATATCCCTCATATCGGCGATATTACGGCTAAAAAGCTGGTAGCTCATTGTGGCAGTCCAATTGCGGTTTTTACGGATAAAAGGAAACAACTTGAAAAAATTGCAGGAATTGGATCTGTGGCCTTAGGCGGATTACACAACAAAAAACATCTTTATGCGGCAGAAGTAGAATATGAATTTATTCTTAAAAATGGGATATCCTATTCATACTTTATGGATGCCAATTATCCTGCCTATCTAAAACACTGCTTAGATGGTCCAATCTTACTCTTTAAAAAGGGCAACATTAAGCTTGAGAATAAAAAACTCATAAGTATAGTGGGAACTCGGAATAGCACGAGTTATGGCAGGGCTTTCTGTGAAAAATTTATTGAGGATATAGCGCCCTTAGATCCTGTTATAATAAGTGGCTTTGCATATGGAATTGATATTTGCGCACAGCGAGCAGCTTTAAAAAACGGACTTCAGACCATTTCCTGCGTGGCGCATGGACTAAATCAAATATATCCAAAAGCACACCTTAAATATGTTGAAGATATTACTAAAAACGGAGGTTTTTTGACTGAATTTTGGAGTTCAAGTAACCCCGATCGGGAAAATTTTCTAAAAAGAAATAGAATTATTGCAGGGATAAGCGAGGCTACAATCGTTATCGAATCTGCAGAAAAGGGAGGCAGTCTTATAACTGCAGATATCGCAAACAGCTATAATCGTGATGTATTTGCTGTACCCGGGCGAGCAAAAGATAAATATAGTTTAGGATGTAATAATCTTATTAAGGGTCAAAAGGCACATATGCTAACCTCAGCGGCAGATCTGATTTATTTAATGGATTGGCAATTGGAAGACCATAAAACTGTCGCTGTGCAAAAGCAACTTTTTGTAGAATTAGATGATAATGAAAGGATAATCTACTCTTTCTTACAGAAAGACGGGCGTCAATTGTTAGATCAAATTGCCCTGGAATGTCAATTACCTGTATTTAAGACAGTATCCAGTCTTTTGAACATGGAAATGAAAGGAATGATACGGCCTTTACCCGGGAAAAAGTATGAAGCTATTTAGTTTAAATCAGACCAGGTAGTTTGTTTGTGCTGGATTTATGACGCTGAAGACACCTATTTAGGGTGTTCATCGATAAAATACACTAATAAAACTGCAGATTAACTTTTGCTCTTTGAGTAAAAAGCTTAGTTACAAACCAGGTAGTTGGTTAACAAAATTTTAGTATCCTACTTTATTCCTAACTCTTTCCAGAACTGTATCGGCTACTTTTTTAGCTTTTTCAGCACCTATTGATAAAGCGTCATCCACCTCATTGAGATGATTCATATAATAATTGAATTTATCTCGGGGAGATTTAAATTTTTCAATTATTAATTCGTACAAAGCTTGTTTGGCATGCCCATAGCCATAATTTCCATTTAAGTAATTAGACCGCATTTTAGAAATCTGGGCATCAGAAGCTAAAATTTGGTATAATGAAAAAGTGGTATCCGTTTCCGGGTCTTTGGGTTCTTCAAGAGATTTGCTGTCCGTTACAATACTCATCACCTGTTTACGCAGTTTTTTGTCGGGCTGAAAAATATTTATGAGATTACCCTTACTTTTGCTCATTTTCGCCCCATCTGTCCCTGGAATATACATGGTATCTTTTTGGACCTGAGCCTCCGGCATTGTAAAAGTCTCACCCATTTGCGTCTGGAAACGCGATGCAACATCTCGTGTCATTTCTATATGTTGTAACTGATCTTTACCAACTGGGACAATATTAGCATCATATAGCAAAATATCTGCAGCCATTAACATGGGATAGGTAAATAACCCTGCGTTAATATCTTCAAGCCTGTCCGCTTTGTCTTTGAATGAATGGGCTAAGGTAAGACGTTGATAAGGATAAAAACAGCTTAAATACCATGCCAATTGTGTTACTTGCGGTACATCACTCTGTCTGTAAAACACCGTACTTTCTACATCGAGCCCGAATGCTAACCAGGTGGCAGCAGTTGCGTAGGTGTTATGTCTCAGCTCATCGCCATTTTTTATTTGAGTAAGCGAATGCATATCAGCAATAAACAGAAAAGAATCATTTTTACGATCTTTTGCCATATTGATTGCAGGTATAATCGCTCCGAGTATATTTCCTAAGTGTGGAACTCCTGTACTTTGTATACCAGTTAATATTCTTGCCATTAATTTTAAATTACAGAAGCAAAAGTAAAAGAAATACGATTACCCTGCTAAAATTGTTATTTTTGATTTATGCGCTTACCTCTGCAAAATTTAGGGCACATTCTCTATCGTATTTGGTTTTATATCCTCGTTAGTCTTCCAATTTTTGTTTTTTCCCCTCTGCTTCTCTTAACAACCCTTTCAGAAAGGACTTATCCGCAATTTTTTTGGCTGGCACGTAATTTATGGGCAAATACTATTATTTATGGGATGTTTTGTTTTCCAAGAATATCTTGCGAGCAAAGGTTAGAAAAGGGTCAAAGCTATATGTTGGTAGCAAATCATACCAGTATGCTGGATATTATGATGATGTTAAAAACAAGTAAGAACCCATTTGTCTTTGTAGGTAAAAAAGAGTTGGTTAACATTCCTGTTTTTGGATTTTTTTATAAGCGTGTTTGTATTCTGGTTGACAGGGAAGACAGCAGAAGCAGGACAGCTGTATATAGAAGAGCACAGAAAAGATTAAATCAAGGCCTCAGTATTTGTATTTTTCCCGAAGGCGGTGTACCTGAGGAGAATATAATACTCGATGAATTTAAGGATGGTGCCTTTAAAATGGCAATAGCCCATAATATCCCCGTAGTTCCAATTACTTTTTATGACAACAAAAACCGTTTTCCATTCACATTTTATAGCGGAGGTCCGGGGATTGCCAGAGTGAAGGTTCATTCCTTTTTCAAAACCGAAGGATTAATAGAAAATCAAAAATCGGAATTACGGGAACAAGTTAGAACCGTTATTCTAAAGGAGCTAAGCGAATCCTGCTAACAGGGAATAATGGATTATAAATTATATACCAAACGGTTTAAAAGTATAGAGCATATATATTTAGGCTGCTGAAGTAATATTCCCATTTCAAATATACAGTTGATAAAAGTATCAATCAGTAGAGGTACTAAAATTTAAAATTCAGACCTGTATAAATCCCTATAGAGAATGGTTGAAAATTGCCCGATGTTTCTGTAAATGTGTTTAATTGATATTTAAACATAGGTTCCAGGTTTAATTGTAAGGTGGGTGAAAACTTATAATTCAAACCAAAACCAATATTTGTACTTAAATTGACATCATTAATATTATTTGCCTCACCCATCTCAACCGTATTTCCATTTGCCTCAAGAACGACTGAATTATCCACAAGAAAAAGCGAGCTTAACCCACCTATAACGTTTATCCCAAATTTACGGTCAAGCAAGGCATAATTTATCTCTAAGGGCAATTCTAAATAACCAAAATCCTGAATCATTCTGCCGTCCCGGGCAGGGCTCTGCACTGCAAATTCCAGGCTACTTGCCTGCTCTGATATTTTATTGTCCTCAATATTCCTTACAACCAAATTTTTTGAAGTGGGCGCATAATTTATATTGTTTATTTGATCGTTAGTGGATGCGGTAAGTGAGGCCGAAAAAGATATTTCATTTGTATCATAACCATAATCTACTTTGTGCAGCCCTGAGCGGATACTCAACTTTTTACTAATATCATACGAAACCATCAATCCGTAACTAAAATTAACATTACCGCTTTTGGAATTCGACACAAAATTTGAATGTATTGGTGAACCATTCCCAAATGAATCAAAATAAACCGGTGCAATACTGGGCCCAACAGACCATTTATTACCATTATTTTGGGCCACTTCAGTTTCCTGAGATTTCTCAATTTCATCGAAAATAGACTTTTTACCCATATCAGATTTTGGATTTTCCTGCTCTTTTTCCTTCACCAAATTGCTCGCTCCAGCGGCGATAGCGGCTTCTTTTAAAGGAGTATCGTTTTCGAGATCATCAGAATTAGTTTTCTCTTGAACTGCAACCACAGGGTCTTTGACCGGTGAATTGATATTGGCGGCAATTTCAGAATTGTCATTTTCAGGATTCCGCTGTTCCTTAATTATTTCGGTTACTTCATTTTCCGTAAGCTCGTTTGGGGTATTTTCTGAACGAACAGATGTAATTTCCGTTTCAGGGTCTGTAGTTTGAAAATTATCGGTATTTCGTTCTGTCTTTGAATTTGAAGTCTCAGATGACGTAGTAATTGCGGCCTCAATATCTTGCGTTCTATTTTTGAACATATCAGCCCCACGAACAGGTTTTGGATTTCCTGAATCTTTTGTTACCTCAGAAGAGTTTACCACATTATTATCTTCTTCATTATTGTCTGCCGGCAAAAGAGTTTCAACATCATCTGCCCTTGAATTATCCAAAGAAGGAGCACTTTCAACATCAGTAATTATTTGATCCGTATTTTGATCGTTTTCAAAAGGGATAAAAACGTACAACAATAGGGCAAAAATTGCCGCTACTCCCCCCAATTTCCACCAAATAGGAATAATTGGGCGCGACTTTTTCTTTTTATCCAGAGAGTTCGAAATTGCATTCCAAACTTTTTCGTCCGGAACCTCGTTGAAGTTTTTCAACTTCTCCTGGTACAATTTATCAATGTTTTCTTTTTTCATGGCTTAGGTAATTAAGCAATATTTTTGTTTTCTTTCTTTATTTTTTCTTTTAAAATCATCCTGGCCCTGGCCAGATTTGATTTTGAAGTCCCTTCTGATGTTCCTAATTGTTCACTTATCTCTTTGTGCGTAAACCCATCAAGGACATACATATTAAAGGTGAGTCTATATTTATTAGGAAGTTCCTGTATATAACGCAGGAGGGTGCGGAGTTCAATGTCCAAATATTCTGAATCAACCTCGGAATCTTCTGCGACATTATCTGTTACTACTTTCAGATATTCCTCTTTTCTATATTTCTGAAGTACGGTATTTACAGTAATCCGCTTTATCCAACCTTCAAAAGAACCTTTAAACTTATACTGACCAATCTTATCGAATATGGTCATAAAGCTATCGTGCAGATTATCTTCAGCCTCCGTTTTATTGCGCGAATATTTCAGACAGATACCGAACAATATTTTTGCATAATTTCTATACAATTGTTCCTGCGCACTTCTATCTCCTCTTTTACAATTATGTATGAGTTCTTTCAGACTCAAAATATTGGTTAGATTAACAGACCTAAAATAGTAGATTATTGGGTTACAGGAACTTCTATTTCCAAATATTCCTGGTCGCCGTTTTCATCTTCACCCGTCCAAAACCTAAAGAGGTAGGTATCTGTATAAAGACAGATAAAGTTAAATGAACCTTCTACTTCGGCCATTCCATCTACACATTCCGGATCATCAAACTGCGATCCTATAGGAACTACATTTCTCGTTGTTTCTGCAATGGGGCTTACTTCAAAACCTTCAAAAGAAACACATCCATTAGGCAACACATAAGTTACGTTAATTTCATATTTCTCATGCAAACTAAATGATACAGGTAATTCGGCACTTACAACTTGTAATGGAATAAAGTAATAATTAGGTTGGTCATCGCTCAAACTACAAGAAGACAAAACAAATGCGAATACTACGAAAATCAGGGAAACTATTCTTTTCATAATCAGCTATTAAAATCTATAGTACAAGATGATAATATCAGCTAATGGTTGCTTAGAAAACCGAATAATAAAGAAAATGAGCCTGTTTAAACTATGCCTTTACAGTGCTAATGGCTTCTTTTATTTTACCTTCTAATTCTTCCAGGAGTTCTGGATTATCTTGCAAAAGCGATTTTACTGCATCTCTTCCCTGTCCAAGTTTTGTGTCTCCGTAACTGAACCAGGATCCACTTTTTTTGATAATTTCATACTGCACTCCAAGATCCAGAATTTCACCAACCTTAGATATTCCTTCACCGTACATTATGTCAAACTCTGCAGTTTTAAAAGGAGAAGCCACTTTATTTTTGACAACCTTCACCCTTGTTTTATTACCCAGTACAGCGCCTTCTGAATCTTTTATTTGCGTAGATCTGCGAATATCCAATCTTACAGAGGCATAGAACTTTAGAGCGTTACCCCCAGTAGTGGTTTCAGGATTTCCAAACATTACACCTATTTTTTCCCTTAACTGATTAATGAAGACTACAGTACAATGTGTTTTACTTATAGAGCCTGTTAATTTTCGAAGAGCCTGCGACATTAATCTGGCATGTAAACCCATTTTAGAATCTCCCATCTCACCTTCAATTTCACTTTTTGGCGTTAATGCTGCTACCGAATCTATGATAACTATATCTATTGCCCCTGAGCGAATTAGGTTATCTGCAATTTCTAGACCCTGTTCCCCATGATCTGGTTGTGAAATGATAAGGTTATCAATATCGACACCTAAATTTTTGGCGTAAAATCTATCAAATGCATGTTCTGCATCAATAAATGCCGCAATACCACCGTTTTTTTGAGCCTCGGCTATTGCATGCAAAGCGAGCGTGGTTTTTCCGGAAGATTCCGGGCCGTATATTTCTACAACTCTTCCCCGAGGATATCCACCTACTCCGAGGGCAATATCCAAGCCGAGCGAACCTGAAGGTATAACTTCTACATCCTCAACAACATAGTCTCCCATTTTCATAACGGCCCCCTTGCCATAGGTTTTGTCCAGTTTATCTAATGTTAGTTTTAATGCCTTAAGTTTCGCTTCTTTATCGTTAGCCATTTGTGATTTTCTATAAAATTAGGAGAGCTAAATTACCATTTCTTTTTTCATATAACAATGTCAAAAGCAACCTTTTTAGTATTCCCGCATCTCCCAGTTAAGTGTTCGTACTTAAACACAAAATATTCCATGGTTCCAAGGAACTTTGGGCCAATGGTGACCGCATCCTATCAGGTTAATCTGTGAAAAAGAAAATTACCAAGGAGTGGTCCTTAAAGAGTCTTGAATTTTCAAGACTCTTTTTTTTTATTTAATACGGGCATGAGTAACCTCCCAGATATGACTATTAGCCTCAAAATCAATTGGTTTTTCTCTTGTGCTAAAGCGGAATATGTTTAATTTTGCATTCTAATACATTCTTAAACTTAATAAGTTGGTATAGCATGCAACTGTACAATACATTAAGTGCTAAAGAAAGGGAAACTCTTATTGAAGAGGCCGGGCAGGAACGTCTGACTATTTCTTTTTACAAGTACGCACATATTCTCAATCCAAAATTATTTAGGAATCACTTATTCATTCATTGGAGCGAACTTGATGTCCTGGGAAGAATTTATGTAGCTCCAGAAGGCATTAACGCCCAATTGTCTGTGCCGGCCGATAATTTTAAGAAATTCAATTCACATTTGGACAGCATCATATTTCTTGAAAATGTTCGACTGAATATAGCCATAGAACAGTATAATAAGTCCTTTTTAAAACTCAAGATTAAGGTTCGGAAAAAAATTGTCGCGGATGGTTTGAATGATGCCACTTTCGATGTAACGAACAAAGGGATACATCTTGATGCCACACATTTTAATGAATTGATTGACGACCCAAATACAGTTTTGGTTGATATGCGAAATCACTATGAAAGTGAAATTGGACATTTTAAAAATGCAATCACACCAGATGTTGATACTTTTAGAGACTCATTGGATATAATAGAAAAAGATTTATCAGACTACAAGGAAAACAAGAACCTGGTAATGTATTGCACTGGAGGTATCCGATGTGAAAAGGCGAGTGCCTACTATAAACATAAAGGGTTCAAAAATGTATTTCAGCTTGAAGGAGGAATTATAGAATATACCCGTCAGGTTAGACAGAAGAATCTTGAAAATAAATTTCTTGGAAAGAATTTTGTATTTGATCACAGGAGAGGTGAGCGAATAACAGAAGATATCATAGCCCAATGTCATCAATGCGGTAAATCATTTGATACCCATGTTAACTGTGCTAATGAAGCTTGCCATCTACTTTTCATTCAATGTGAGGCATGTGCGGCTAAAATGAACAATTGTTGTTCAGACCATTGCAAAGAAATTCATGAACTTCCTTTTGAAGAGCAGAAAAGGCTTAGAAAAGGAAAAGAGGTTAGTAATAAAATTTTCAAAAAAGGAAGATCGGACGTATTAAAATTTAAAAAGTAAAGCTGTTCATAGTTAAGGGGCATTAATTTTAGAAGTTTTTGGAGTTCATTATCTAGACCTTATTACATCACCTTAGAATAAGAAGATCGATTATTTTGCACAATAATTACCGCTTTCCATCACAGTAAAAAAGTACTATCTTTACCTTCAATAATTATTTATGAACCTATTTTGGCAAATCCAACTTTTGTTTTTGCTAAACCAAGATATAAAATATGGGTTGTAACACTTGTTCAACCGGCAAGGATGGGCAGCCACGTGGATGCAAAGATAATGGAACATGCGGCACAGATAGCTGCAATAAATTGACCGTCTTTGACTGGCTTTCCAATATGTCCCTGCCAAGTGGTTCTCAGCCATTTGATTGTGTTGAAATTCGGTTTAAAAATAGCAGGAAAGAGTTTTTCAGGAACACAGAAAATCTGTCCTTATCCATTGGTGATATTGTGGCAACACAGGCTAAATCTGGTCATGACATTGGTCTTGTAACCTTAATCGGAGAATTAGTAAAGGTGCAGATGAAGCGAAAAAAAGTTTCCGATTCTGAAGAGGAAATCCCTAAAGTGTATCGCAAAGCAACTCAAAAGGATATTGACAAATGGCAGAGGTGCCGGGACAAGGAGGAAGAGATAAAAAAGCGTGCCCGTGAAATGGCTATTTTGCTAAAATTACAGATGAAGATCTCTGATGTTGAATTTCAGGGAGATGGATCTAAAGCTACTTTCTACTATACAGCAGAAGAACGCGTTGATTTTAGACAATTGATTAAGGATATGGCGAAGGCCTTTGGCATTCGCATTGAAATGAGACAAATTGGTTATAGACAAGAAGCACAACGTTTAGGAGGCATTGGTTCCTGCGGAAGGGAATTGTGCTGCTCTACCTGGTTGTCGGATTTCCGTTCAGTAAGTACTTCTGCAGCAAGGTATCAACAACTTTCACTTAATCCGCAAAAATTAGCAGGCCAATGTGGTAAGCTAAAGTGTTGTTTGAACTATGAACTGGATCTATATTTAGAGGCATTGGAAGATTTCCCTTCTCAGGAAAGCAAATTATTCACTGAAAAAGGAGTAGCTTTTTGTCAAAAAACAGACATTTTTAAAGGGTTGCTATGGTTCTCCTATAAAGAAGACGCCTCTAACTGGCATGTACTGACCAAAGAGCAAGTTCAGGAGATACTGGATAAGAATAAAGCAAAAAAACCAGTAGCCAGCCTTGAGGAGTTTGCGGTTGAAAATATTGAAGAAGAAAAGTTGATTTTTGAAAATGTTGTAGGGCAGGACAGCCTTACAAGGTTTGACCGCCCAAAACGAAGAAACAAGGGGAACAAGAATAAAAAAAGAAGGAATAACAGAAAAAGACCTGCCAAAAATGCCTAAAAGAATTTTCTTTTCAATTTCGATTTTATTGATTTTGGCATGTAATGATAAGCTGACTCATTCTGAATTTCAGGCAAATCCCGGCGGAATATGGTCTAAAAGCGACGCTAAGGAATTTAGCTTCACAGAAAATGACACGATTAGCGCGAATGACATTTTTATTTCTATAAGAAATGATGAATCTTTCCCTTACAGTAATCTATTTTTAATAGCAGATTTGAAATACCCTAATGGTGATATACAAAGGGATACCATGGAGTATGAGATGGCTATGCCGGATGGTAAATGGCTAGGGAAAGGATATGGAAGTATTAAAGAAAATAAACTTTGGTATAAGGAAAACATCATTTTTCCCGTTAAGGGCGTATATACTTTACAAATTTCCCATGCTATGCGCAAAAATGGCAACGCAGATGGGATCATGGAACTAGAAGGCATCACTGATGTTGGTTTCTTAATTGAAAAGCGTAAATAAGTTATGGCAAAAGCCCGGAAAAAGAAGGTTTCTTCCAACTTTTCTAAGTTTATTAAATGGTTTTGGATTCTGTTTGCTTCAGGCCTTTTTTTGATATTTTTAATATTTCTTTTGGCTTCCTGGGGAGCTTTGGGAGAAATGCCAACTTTTGAACGACTGGAGAATCCACAGACAAATTTGGCCACCGAGATCATCTCTTCAGATGGTCAAACCCTTGGAAAGTTTTATTTAGATGATAACAGAACTCCCGTGTCCTATGATGAATTGCCGGAGAATTTGGTTCAGGCTCTGGTTGCAACAGAAGATGCAAGATATTACGAGCATTCAGGAATAGATGCTATAGGTACAATAAGAGCAATAGTATTCCTTGGAAAACGAGGCGGGGCAAGTACTATTTCGCAACAATTATCCAAACTACTTTTTACTAAAAGGATATCTGGCGGTGTCCCTGGCAGAATTATCCAAAAAGTTAAGGAATGGGTTATAGCAATACGTCTGGAAAGGCAATACACAAAAGAAGAGATTATTGCCATGTATTTAAACACCTATGATTTTATCAATAATGCGGACGGAATACGCTCCGCATCAAGAATTTATTTTGGAAAAGAACCCATTGAGTTAAAGACTGAGGAGTCTGCTGTACTGGTTGGGATGCTAAAAAATTCTTCGTTATATAATCCCATGAGAAGAGAAGAATTAGTATTGAATCGACGCAACACCGTATTGGGTCAAATGGAGAAATATGATTTTATTTCAGAAAAGGAAAGCGATTCATTACGGGCCTTAAAAATGGACATAAATTTCACCCCGGAATCTCATCGGGATGGCCTCGCCACCTATTTTAGAATGTATTTACAAAGATTTCTTAACGATTGGATTGATAAAAATCCCAAACCTGCAGAAGAAGGCGAAAGAGATCGGTGGAATATTTATTTAGACGGGCTTAAAGTTTATACCACCGTCGATTACCGAATGCAGAAAAACGCCGAGGATGCCGTGATGGAACATATGAAACGACTTCAAAAAGAGTTTTTCCATCAAAATACGCCAGATAGAAATGCAACGGCCCCGTTTTTGGAGCTGAATTCTGAAGAGACAAACGGAATCATTGAGCGTGCCATGAGAACTTCGGAACGCTGGCGTATCATGAAGGCCAATGGTGTATCTGAAAAAGAGATCAGGGCATCATTTACGGAAAAAACCGAAATGACAGTATTTGATTGGAATAGTGACATACGGGAGAAGGATACGATTATGACTCCATTAGACTCCATAAGGTATTATAAAACCTTTTTAAGGGCTGCAATGATGTCGATGGAACCACAAACAGGACATGTTAGGGCCTGGGTAGGTGGACTTAACTATAAACACTTTCAATATGACAATGTAATTCAGGGAGCAAGACAGGCCGGCTCAACGTTTAAACCATTCGTTTATGCTGCCGCGATTGATCAATTAAGATTATCACCCTGTGATTCACTTCCGGATAGTCAGTATTGTATTGAAGCAGGGAAACACGGAAACCCTGAACCATGGTGCCCCAAGAATGCTGATGGAAAATATTCCGGAAAGATGTATACTTTAAAACGCGGGCTTGCCAACTCGGTAAATTCGGTTACCGCTCAGTTAATTGACAGAGTAGGACCTAAACCTGTTGTAGCTATTGTAAAAGATCTCGGTTTAACGGGGGAAATTCTTGAAGTACCTTCAATTGCCTTAGGGACCCCGGATTTTAATGTATATGAAATGGTAGGTGCTTATGGAACTTTTGTAAATCAGGGTGTTTATGTAAAACCGGTAATGGTAACCCGAATAGAAGATAAGAATGGTACAGTTCTCTATGAATACGTTCCGGAAACTAAGGATGTGCTTAGTAAAGAAGTGGCTTATGCAATGGTGAATTTAATGGAAGGGGTCACACAAGGTGGCTCAGGAACAAGATTAAGGCATTCCGGCAATAAAGACCAAACGGTATATAAAGAAATTATCACCGGGTATCCTTATGAATTCACAAATCCCATTGCCGGTAAAACAGGAACAACACAGAACCAAAGTGATGGTTGGTTTATGGGAATGGTGCCCAATCTGGTGACCGGTGTATGGGTTGGTGGCGAAGATAGGGCTACACATTTTAAGACTATATCTTATGGTCAGGGAGCTTCGATGGCATTACCTATATGGGCTTTATATATGAAAAGTAATTATGCAAATGAGGAATTGGGAATTTCTATGGAGGAATTTCCAAAACCCGAAGAACTTACTATTAATGTGGACTGCTCGAAAGAAAATGAAGAAACCCCGGGAAAAGATAATCTTGAAGATGACCTTGACGATCTCGATTTTTAGTAATAATTTTTTATTTTAAAAGATTTAACGAATTAAACTAATCCCGCTTTTTAGCGGGATTTTTTTATTTAAAAATGTATTTTAGTAGTTATAGGAAATAATATTTATAATTATCTTATTTAGTACTTATGATACGTAAAACAGTGGCCAATGTAAAGGACGCGTTACTAGGAGTGGAAGACGGAATGACCTTTATGCTGGGCGGTTTTGGGCTATGTGGGATACCTGAAAATGCAATTTCGGAGCTTGTTCGCCTGGGAGTAAATGATATTACCTGTATTAGCAATAATGCAGGGGTTGATGATTTTGGTCTGGGCTTATTACTGCAGAAACATCAGATCAAAAAAATGATCTCCTCATATGTTGGTGAAAATGACGAATTTGAACGGCAGATGTTAAGTGGGGAATTAGATGTTGAATTAACACCTCAAGGAACCCTTGCTGAGAAGTGCAGGGCAGCGCAAAGTGGTTTTCCAGCGTTTTATACACCTGCAGGTTACGGGACAGAAGTAGCAGAAGGCAAAGAAACACGAGAATTTAATGGCAAAATGTATGTTCTTGAACACGCATATGATGCTGACTTTTCATTCGTTAAGGCCTGGAAGGGTGATGAAGCCGGGAATTTGATTTTCAAAGGGACTGCACGAAATTTTAATCCTTGTATGTGTGGTGGCGCTAAGATAACAGTAGCAGAAGTTGAAGAACTAGTACCTGCCGGGGGTCTTGATCCAAATGAAATACATATCCCCGGTATATTTGTACAACGAATCTTCCAGGGAGAACACTATGAGAAGAGAATAGAACAACGAACTGTGCGATCTAAGAACTAATACTATTTAAGGATCATATTATGCTGGATAAAATTGGTATCGCAAAAAGAATTGCAAGGGAAGTAAAAGATGGATATTATGTCAATCTTGGAATTGGTATTCCAACCCTTGTGGCTAATTATGTCAATGATGATATTAGTGTGGAATTTCAAAGTGAAAATGGCGTTTTAGGGATGGGTCCATTTCCCTATGAAGGTGAAGAAGATGCGGATATAATTAATGCGGGCAAGCAAACCATTACCACCTTACCTGGAGCTTCTTTTTTTGACTCTGCAACTAGCTTTGGAATGATCCGTGGAAAACACGTTGATCTTACTATTCTTGGAGCTATGGAAGTTGCTGAAAATGGAGATATTGCTAATTGGAAAATACCCGGAAAAATGGTAAAGGGTATGGGCGGAGCAATGGATCTTGTTGCATCTGCAGAGAATATAATTGTGGCCATGATGCATACAAATAAAGCAGGAGAATCAAAACTGTTAAAAAAATGTTCGCTACCCCTTACCGGTGTTGGTTGTGTAAAAAAAGTGGTTACCAATCTTGGGGTTCTGGAGGTTACTTCAAAGGGATTCCAATTACTCGAAAGGGCTCCCGGTGTAACAGTTGATACTATAAAAAAGGCAACAGAAGGGACATTAATTGTTGAAGGGGATATTCCGGAGATGACCGTTTAACGATCATAATAAACACTTTATCGATAAATAGAAATCAGTTACTTTTTTCACAACAATTTAGAGATACTTCACAACATATTTTTAGAAGCTTGAGTCTCACACATTATCTTTATACTTTATTTATTAAACCCCAAATCTTATTTTATTAAAATTCCAAAAGTTATGGACGCACAAATTAACCACAGACCTATTGAAGAAGAAATCCAGGTATACCGAAACGACTTTTTTAGCGGTATAGTAATGTTGACCAGAAAACTGTTTATGTTTTAGCACATAATCACAAAATATTTAAAGGAGTAAAGCAATATGTTTTACTCCTTTTTTTATTTTAGATGATATTTCACTCCGGTATGAAACTTCATTTATCAAAATGTACTAATTCCGATTTAGATAGACTTATTTCGATTTCCAGAAAGACATTTATTGATGCCTTTGCAGAGGACAATAACCCTGATGATTTTAAAGCTTATATGAAAAAGGCTTTTTCTAAAGAACAGTTTTTATGCGAAATGGTAGACCCACAGACATCTTTTTATTTGGTTTTATCGAAAAATGAGGTTTTGGGATATTTCAAATTAAATGAAAATGAAGCACAAAGTGATATAAGGGATGAAAATGCAATTGAATTAGAAAGGATTTACGTAAAAAGTACATTTCAGGGAAACCAAATTGGACATTGGATGCTAAATCATATTAAAGATATTGCAACCAAAAAAAATAAGAGCTACTTATGGCTCGGAGTGTGGGAGAAAAACGGCAATGCCATTAGATTTTATGAAAAGAATGGATTTATAAAGTTTGGAAGACATCCTTATTATATAGGCAGAGATAAACAAATGGACTGGCTAATGAAGCTGAATTTGACTAACTTGAAAAAATAATAATATAAACAATGTATATAAAAACTCTTGTCCTCGCTATCTTAATATTTTCAATAAATCCTGCTATTGGTCAGCAAGCTTATTATTTTCCTGAAAGAAATGCTAAATGGCAGGAAAGGTCGCCATCTACTTTTAATTTTAATGAAAAGAAACTCAATGAAGCAGTAGATTTTGCAAAAAACAATGAATATTCGGGGTCAAGAGATTTGCGGATTGCAATTTTAAAAGGATTTGAACGAGAACCATTTCATCAAATTTTAGGACCTACTAAAAAACGAGGTGGTCCGGCAGGTATAATATTGAAAAACGGTTACATTGTTCAAAAATGGGGAGATATTAAACGTGTTGACATGACTTTTAGTGTGACTAAAAGTTTTTTGTCTACCGTTGCAGGTCTTGCTGTAGATAATCATCTAATTGAAAGTACAGATGATAAAGTTTCCTCCTATATCTGGGATGGCACATTTGCAGGGGAACACAACAGCAAAATTAGCTGGAAGCATTTACTACAACAAAATTCAGATTGGTCTGGTGAGTTATGGGGAGGCAAGGACTGGGCAGACAGGCCGCCAAAAGAGGGAGGCTTAAATGATTGGAAATTTAGAGAACTCAATGAACCCGGCACGGTTATGGAATATAATGATGTGCGTGTAAATGTGCTGGCTTATGCATTAACTCACGTTTGGCGAAAACCTGTTCCTGTAGTACTCAAAGAGTATGTAATGGATAAAATTGGAGCTTCAACTACATGGCGCTGGTTTGGCTACGACAACGCCTGGACAGTGATTGACGGAATAAAAATGAAATCTGTTACAGGGGGTGGTCATTCAGGAGCAGGAATTTTTATAAGCGCTGAGGACATGGCCCGTTTTGGTTTACTATTTCTAAATAATGGAAAATGGAACTCAGAACAACTTCTTAGCGAGGCCTGGATAAAAGAAGCAACCACACCTTCGGCACCAAATCCTAACTATGGTCATATGTGGTGGCTTAACAATAAAGGAGATCGCCATTGGGAGGCACTTTCAGAAGACATCTACTATGCCGCCGGTTTTGGCGGGAATTTTATTGTTATTGACAGGGCTAATAACCTGGTAGTGATCACAAGATGGCTGGAACCCTCGAAAATTGCAAGTTTAATGGGCCTACTTCAGGATGCAATGGAATAGAATAAATGTATAGACCAAAGATAATTTGATAAGGGATCAGCTAGATTGTTATGATGATTTCAGCCGCCTTTAAGAGCGTTTCCGTGGTTTTTGCAAAACAAATCCGAATCTGTTTATTATCTACAAGATCTTTATTAAAAACTGAAATTGGGATACAGGCAATACCGGATTCTTTAGCGAGTCTTTCGGTAAAAGCAATATCACTTTCATTACTGATTTCTGAAAAATCCAATAGTTGAAAATATGTCCCCTGAGTAGGACTAAATTTGAATCTTGAGTTTTTGATTGCAGATAAAAACAAATCACGCTTTTCCTGATAAAATGGACCTAATTCCAAATAGTGAGCTGGTTGCTTCAGATATTCAGCCAGTGCTCGCTGAAATGGATGATTTACACAAAACACATTGAACTCATGAATTTTCTGGAATTCTTTCATTAGTTCTGCCGGTGCCGCGCAATAACCCATTTTCCAACCGGTTGCATGAAAAGTTTTACCAAATGAGGCACAAACAAAACTTCGTGATGCCAAATCCGGGTATTTGGAAGCACTCTCATGGGAGTTACTATCAAATACTATATGCTCGTAAACTTCATCACTTAACAAAATGATATTTGTGTCTTTTAGGCAACTTTGGAGCATTAACATATCGGAACTTGAAAATACCATCCCGCTGGGATTATGTGGTGTATTAATAATGACCATCCTGGTTTTGTCATTAAGATGTGCTTTAAATACATCCCAATCTATGGAATAGTCCTTGCCCGTTAATTGAATTAATACAGGAATACCACCATTTGCTTTAATAGCTGGTTCATAACAATCATAGGCCGGTTTAAGAACAATAACTTCGTCATTTGGCCAAACCATTGCTGAAATAGCGGTAAAAATAGCCTGTGTTGCTCCTACTGTAATGGTTATTTCAGACTGTGGATGGTAATTAGTTCCATATAAAAGCGCAATCTTTTCAGCAATTACCTCTTTAAGAGAATAGATACCACCTAAAGGAGCATATTGATTATAACCGTCTTTCATTGCTTTTGCAACCAATTGAATAAGAACAGGATCTGGTTCAAAATTGGGAAAACCCTGTGATATGTTAATAGCATTGTGCTCTTTTGAGAGCCTGCTCATGGTAGTAAATATAGATTCAGGCAGCTTTGGCAATTTGGAAGTAATATTGTGTGCAGACGACTTCATAGCATTATAGTTATGGTAAAAATAGCAAAAAAGAGTTGGAGATATTGCAATTAAAAATCCCGGATAATACTACCCGGGATTTTAGAAATATGTACAATTTTCTATTAACCTTTTATGGAGGCACCTAAATACTCTCTATTCATTCTGGCAATATTCTCCAAAGAAATACCTTTTGGGCATTCTATCTCACAGGCACCAGTATTTGTGCAATTTCCAAAACCTTCCAGATCCATCTGGCGTACCATGTTCTGTACGCGTTCTGCTGCTTCAATTCGTCCTTGTGGTAATAAGGCAAACTGTGATACTTTGGCTGAAGTGAATAGCATAGCGCTGGCATTTTTACAAGCCGCAACACATGCTCCACAACCAATACACGCCGCCGCATTAAAAGCTTTATCGGCGTTCTCTTTCCTAATAGGGATATTATTCGCATCAACTGTATTACCCGAAGTGTTTACAGAAATAAAACCACCAGCCTGTTGAATACGTTCAAATGCATTTCTATCCACAATCAAATCTTTGATTACCGGAAAGGCTTTAGCTCTAAAAGGTTCGATTACTATGGTATCCCCATCTTTAAAACTTCGCATGTGGAGTTGACATACTGTGATAAGTCTGTCCGGACCATGCGGACGTCCATTAATTTGAAGAGAGCATGTCCCGCAAATACCTTCTCGGCAATCATGATCAAACTCAATAGGCACCTCGCCTTTCGAAATTAAATCTTCGTTTAATATATCCAGCATTTCCAGGAAGGACATATCGCCTTCAACACCATTCATGGTGTAGTCTACTATTTTTCCTTTTGAGGAAGCATCTTTTTGACGCCATATTTTAAGATAAATCTTCATAGCTTATTATTTATAGGAACGAGTCTTTAATTCAATGTTTTCATAAATCAAATTCTCTTTATGCAATTTGGCGTCTTTTGGCTCTCCTTTATATTCCCAGGCCGACACAAACTTGAAATTTTCGTCGTCACGTAAAGCTTCCCCTTCAGGAGTTTGATATTCTTCTCTAAAGTGACCCCCACAAGACTCTTTACGTTCCAAGGCATCCATGGCAAAAAGTTCCCCAAGTTCCAGGAAATCTGACACACGACCTGCTTTTTCTAATTCCTGATTTTTGTCATCTGCAGCTCCAGGTACTTTTACATTTTCCCAAAAATCCTTCCTTAAAGCAGCAATTTCTTCAACGGCTTCTTTTAATCCTTTAGCATTACGAGACATACCACATTTATTCCACATGATTTTACCAAGCTTTTTGTGATAATAATCAACAGAATGAGTTCCCTTAGCGGACATTAATTTATTGATCTTATCCAAAACGTCTTTCTCGGTCTTATCAAATTCTACAGAATCTGTTGGTATAGGGCCTGTACGGATATCGTCGGCTAAGAAATCACCAATAGTATATGGTAAAACAAAGTAACCATCAGCCAAACCTTGCATTAACGCGGATGCTCCAAGCCTGTTTGCTCCATGATCACTGAAATTGGCCTCTCCTGCTGCATAACATCCGGGAATGGTAGTCTGCAAATTGTAATCAACCCATAGACCTCCCATCGTATAATGTACCGCAGGATAAATCATCATTGGGGTCTTGTATGGATTTTCATCCACAATTTTTTCATACATCTGGAATAGATTTCCATATTTCGCTTCAACAACCTCTTCTCCAAGTTTTCTTATATGGGCATCGTCCGCATTTTTAAGGCCAGATGTGAGTGCTTTTTCACTTCCATATCGCATTATTGCAGCATCAAAATCCAGATATACCGCTTCTCCAGTTTTATTTACTCCATATCCCGCATCACAACGTTCTTTCGCAGCCCTTGAAGCAACATCCCGTGGTACAAGATTCCCAAAAGCCGGGTATCTGCGTTCTAAATAGTAATCCCTGTCTTCTTCTTTTAATTGCGTAGGCTTTAATTTACCTTCTCGAATTGCCTGAGCATCTTCTAATCTTTTTGGCACCCATATTCGGCCATCGTTCCTTAAAGATTCCGACATTAAGGTAAGTTTGGATTGATGTTCTCCTGATACCGGAATACAAGTTGGATGAATTTGTGTAAAACACGGGTTAGACATAAAAGCACCTCTGCGATGTGTACGCCAGGCGGCCATTACATTAGCACCCATGGCATAGGTAGAGAGAAAAAATAAATTGCCGTATCCCCCGGTAGCTATTACAACTGCATGTGCAGAATGACGGTCAATTTCACCTGTAATGAGATTTCTAGTAATAATTCCTCTTGCTTTTCCATCCACAATTACCAAATCCAGCATTTCATGCCTTGTATGTGACTTAATCTTTCCACGATGTATCTGCCGGTTCATCGCGGCATATGCCCCTAATAATAATTGTTGCCCTGTTTGTCCTTTGGCATAAAAGGTTCTGGAAACTAAAACTCCACCGAAGGATCTGTTATCTAATAGTCCGCCATAATCACGGGCAAATGGCACACCCTGGGAAACGCATTGGTCAATAATATTACCAGACACTTCGGCCAAACGATAAACATTAGCTTCGCGCGACCTATAGTCACCACCTTTTACTGTATCATAAAATAGTCTGTAATCGCTGTCACCGTCGCCTTGATAATTTTTAGAAGCATTTATTCCACCCTGCGCGGCAATTGAGTGTGCCCTTCTCGGTGAATCCTGGTAACAAAATGTTTTAACATTGTATCCCAATTCTGCGAAAGAAGCGGCAGCAGAACCGCCGGCCAGACCAGTACCTACAACGATAATATCAATATTACGCTTATTAGCAGGATTTACTAAATCTATTTCATTTTTATATTTTGTCCATTTCTCAGCCAAAGGCCCCGATGGAATTTTTGAATCAAGAATGCCCATAATTAATGAGTTATAGGGTTAAGATGATGATATATAGCAATAAAGACAAATACCAAAGGAATTACTACCGCATAGATTTTGGTAAATGATTTAATAGATGGGGTGTATTTATTGTTTAAACCCATACTTTGAAAAGATGAGGCAAAGCCATGCCATAAATGAAGGCTGAGTAATCCGAAAGAAACAATATAAAGAACAGTTCTCCATATGGGAGCAAATTTCTCAACAGTTTCCGTATAATAACGTGTAGGGTCTTCAGGGCTGGCCTCTATATATTTGTAGGTCATTTCATGAATCCAAAAGTCATAAAAGTGTAACCCCAGAAAAGCAAGGATAACCAGACCAGTTATTATCATGTTACGTGAAACCCATGGAGCGTTGGCAGCTCCTTTGTATTTGGTGTATTTAATTGACCGTGCCTGCATATTTTGAAACTCAAGAACTATTCCCATTACAAAATGTACAATAACACCAATAATTAACACTGGCTGCATTATGTATTGTACCAGTCCATTATAGCCCATAAAATGGGACCATTGGTTAAAAGTGTCGGGGGAAATTACAGAGGTTAAATTAATGGTTACATGAAGTGCCAAAAACAATACCAAAAAAAGACCCGAAAGTGCCATTACCACTTTCCGGGCTATGGACGATTTAATCAGTGAACTCATTAGTTAAAGTTTAGTTGACCAAATTTAAGTCAAGAGTAAATCATTAACAAATTTCCAGACCTATTAGAATGGTATTTAGATTGATTTTAAGCAAACACAAAGAGTTTGATTCACTTTCATTGAGAAAACCGCCATAAACCCAGAATAACTAGGACTAAAATGAATTTATGGATTATGATTAATATTATTCTTTCTCATTTTTATCTCCCATATCTGCCAACTGGGTCGTAAGGGAGTTTGTAGAGAGTTGTACCTCAACCAAGGATAAAACTAAAGAAATCATAAGAGCAAGAAGACTAATACCAAAGATGAGGTTGGCCCAGAAATCTTGTTCTATGTAGATGAGAAACATAGTAATGGCGCTGAACAGGAAACTCAGTATTGCAACAGCCTGCATGTTCTTTATAATTTTAAGTCGTCTTTCTAATTGACGCACCTGTATTCCCAAGACGCGGGATGCCTTTTCCTGATATTGTTTATGTAATTGACGAATGAGTGCTGCTATTGCCAAATATCGGGCATTATAAGCCAACATACTTAGCGAAATGGCTGGAAATAAAAGTGCCGGGATACTTAGTGTTAATTGCATATTAATTAGGGTTATTCAATTTTAAAATTAATTTTTTGACTGGCTGCAGCCGAGGAAATTTCTACCTCATAGGCACCAATAGGTAAATAGGTTTTACCATCTTTGGCCGTTTTAAGTTTCACCTTATTTTTTTTCAAATAATCCAGTTTGCCTTTCTTGGAAAATGAGACATCAAAAGACATAATATTTAAACCTTTGTCTGCCTTAAACTCGGACTCACTCACAAGCGTTTTATCTGAAGAAAAAACTTTTGCTGAGTAATTCGATGATTTTTTCGAATAAAATATTATGTCCAATCCGGGAGTATTTGGTTTTGACCAGGAGCTATAAGGATTACCCCATCTTTGAGAGTGTTTTAAGTTATCTGGCTTAAAAACATGCAATTCCTTGGTGAGGATTTTCTCGTTCATTTCCTGTAAACACGAAATATTTGCCTTATAGATACTTCTACCATGGGTCCCTACCAAAAGGTCTTTAGCTTCTGGTTGAATTACCAAATCGTGTACAGCAACATTGGGAATTCCGTTTTGAAATAGTTCCCAGGAATTACCTTGATTAACTGACAGGTATAGTCCGTTGTCTGTACCTATAAATAAGAGATTTTCATTTTCGGGATCTTCAATTATTACATTTATTGGTGAAGCCGGAAGCTTGGAAGCAATATTTTTCCATGAATTACCGTAGTCATTGCTCATATAAACATAAGGTGTAAAATCATCATTGCGGTAACCATTAAGGGTAACGTATATCCGTTCTTTTTTATGTTTGGAGGCAGCGACCCTGCTGACCCAGAGATTTTGTGGTAGCTCACTTGATATCAAATCCCAGTTGCCGCCATTGTTTTTAGATAGATGCACGAGACCGTCATCACTGCCAGTGTAAATCAAACCAAATTTTAAGGGAGATTCACTGATTGTTGTTAAAGTACCATATGCCACATTCCCTTTTTTCCCTCCCAGCGTAAGGTCGTCTGAAATAACTTCCCAGGCGTCGCCCTGATTTAGTGAACGGTGAATTTTATTACTCCCCAGGTAAAGAATATCCTGATTATGTGCAGACAGCAGTATTGGTGTCTGCCAGTTAAAGCGGTAAGGCTGCTCACCTAAGTCATGTTTGGGTTGTATACGAGTGGTTTTATCTGCATTTAAATTAAGGCGATAATAATTACCAAACTGAAATCCGGTGTAAACAATATCTGAATTCCTTTTATCTATCTGGACTTGCATTCCGTCACCACCCAGAATCATTTTCCAGGGATAACGTCCTTTCTGCCGCCATTCGCTATTCTCCACAGAATTGTGGGCTCCTCTCCACACACCATTATCCTGAAGCCCGCCATATACATTATAAGGTTTCTCATTGTCAATATTAATAGCGTAGAACTGACCTACGGCAGGGGTATTATTTTTGATCCAATTAGCTCCGTCATCATATGAGATATTTACTCCACCATCGTTTCCATTAATTAGGTGTCCAGGTTTTTGAGGATTTACCCAAAGTGCGTGATGGTCTGCATGTACATTTTCCCCATTAATTGAAGTGAAGGTTTTACCACCATCGTCAGACTTTATTATAGGAACACCTCCCAAATAAATCTTATTTTTATCAGTGGCAGCTACTCTGATCTGTGCAAAATAATATCCATAGCTGTAAAAAAGATCATCAAGGTATTTTTCATTTCTTTTTTTCCAGGTTAACCCTCCATCTTCGCTTTTATATACCTCAGCCCCCACAACCGGGGTATCAAATAGTAAGGAATTCGCATTTTCAAGGTAGCTGGCAAGATCCTGAGGTTTTGCCGTACCACTTTTAATAAGTTGTTTTACATTCTCAGCCTTGTATTTTTCCTGAAACCCGTTTCTTTTCAGGTACTTATCAAGTTCCTTATTATCCAATTTTAAAAAAGTTTCGACACTCATGCTTTTAAATTGATCTTTAGTGAGTCCGTCAGATTCTTCAGGATCAATTTCCGTCTTTGTTCTTCGAAATTGACTGTCCAGGACTGCGTACAAAGTATTCTCATCATATACCGCCAATCCAATACGCCCAACATTTTCGCCGGAAGGGAATCCACTGTTCCCACCACTTATCTTGGTCCAGCCAGAGCCACCATCTATACTCTTATAAATTCCAGAACCACTACCGTTACCTTTAAAATTCCAGGCTTTTCGATCTTTTTCCCAGGCAGCCGCATAAATAATATTAAAATTTCCAGGGACAAAAGCCAGGTCGATAATGCCTGTGGCGTCATTTATAAAAAGGGTCTTTTCCCAGCTGGAACCTCCATCTGAAGTTTTATAAATTCCACGCTCCTGATTGTTAGTGTACAAATTGCCGGTTACACCCACAACCAATTCGTTGGGGTTATTGGGATTTATCACAATCCTGCCGATATGCTGGGAATCTGAAAGCCCTTTGTTTTCCCAGGATTTGCCCTTATCAGTAGATTTCAGGAGACCGATACCGGCATAGGAGGAACGTGAAGCATTGTTCTCACCAGTTCCTACCCATATGGTCCCGGAACCCCAATCTATTGCGATATCCCCAATATTTTGTGTGGCGGAATTATCCATTACAGGTGAAAATGTGGTGCCGTTATTATTTGTATACCAAAGGCCGCCCGAGGCATAGGCAACATAAAATTCGGTAGGATCATCAGGATTTACATCAATATCTACAACTCTTCCACTCATTATTGTAGGGCCAATACTTGAGAAAGGAATATTTTTAACCAGAGAATTAGCCTCCATTTGCTTTTTGAGCATCAGGGCTTCCTCTATATTATTGGATTGACCTGTTATGGATTGAACGATACTTATAAAAAAAGTAAAAAATGCAATTAGTGGCAGATTATATTTCATCGGTTTGAAAATAAATATTGGTGTGTGAAAATATGAATTTGTGGTTGTGCGGACAAGAATATAATAATAGATTTCCGTTCATTTAATGATTTACTGAGGAATTATTCGAGTCTGCATACTTCTTAATATGGTCTACCTTTTTGAAGTAAACATGCTTATGCTTATTTTTGAGAAAAGTACTTTCTTTTATGAAATATGAACAAATAAATAGCGGACTGTTTAAAAAGAATCGGGAAAAATTCATGGCTCAAATGAAGCCAAAGAGTATTGCGATTTTTAATTCCAACGACATCTACCCAATTAGCGCTGACAGCACCATGCCCTTTCAACAGCATAGAGATATTTTATACCTCAGTGGTGTAGATCAGGAAGAATCCATCCTTTTGCTTTTTCCAGATGCGATTGATAAAAAAAGCAGGGAGATATTATTTGTTAGGGAAACTAACGAACACATAGCAATCTGGGAAGGAGCGAAGTTAGATAAGGACCAGGCAACTGCCGTATCGGGTATAGAATCTGTACATTGGTTATCAGATTTTGACAAGGTATTTTTTGGTCTGATGACCGAAGCTGAATGTGTTTATTTTAATACCAATGAACACTATAGACAGTCTGTAGAGACTCAAACCAGGGAGGACCGTTTTATTTTAAAATGTAAGAATGATTTTCCAGCGCACCGTGTAGCAAAGAGCAATCCCATTTTACAACAGATAAGGGGCGTAAAGGAGGCTGAGGAAATTAAACTTATCCAGCTTGCGTGCGATATAACAGAAAAGGGTTTCCGTCGCGTATTAAATTTTTTGAAACCTGGTATTTGGGAGTATGAATTGGAAGCTGAATATCTTCACGAATTTATACGTAATCGTTCTAAAGGATTTGCTTATACTCCAATAATAGCTTCAGGCAATAATGCAAACGTTTTGCATTACATAGAAAACAACAATCAATGTAAAGATGGCGACCTAATCCTGATGGATGTAGGAGCTGAATATGCAAATTACGCAAGTGATATGACCCGGACCATTCCTGTAAATGGTAAATTTACTGATAGGCAGCGCCAGGTATATGAAGCGGTACTTCGGGTCAAAAATGAAGCTACGAATATGTTAGTCCCCGGGACTTTATGGGCAGACTATCATAAAGAGGTTGGCAAAATAATGACTTCTGAACTTGTTGGTTTGGGATTACTTGATAAAGCCGATATACAAAATGAGAATAAGGATTGGCCCGCTTATAAAAAATACTTCATGCACGGCACGAGTCACCATATGGGATTAGACACGCATGATTATGGAGAATTAAAAGCACCAATGAAATCGAATATGGTCTTTACTGTAGAGCCAGGGATTTATATTCCAGATGAGAAGATGGGTATCCGTTTGGAAGATGATGTAGTTATTACAGAAAAAGAAGCTCCATTTAATCTAATGCGAAATATCCCGATTGAAGTTGAAGAGATTGAAAATCTTATGAATAAGTAATGGAAAAAACTAGTTTCAGATTATCTCAAATAGGGGATAGCGATATGAACTAAAAACCGGAAGTTTTGGACAATCCTCTTTCCCTGATATTGGCAAAAATGAAAACAACCAAAGCAGGTAATACCCAGCCCATACTTAATTTACTAAGGGGAATCCATCTTGTAATGGATTCTATTTCATTGCCTAAACCAATACTTCCTAAAAAATCAGGGACACTAAAAAGGATAGTCGTGAATACAACCGTTCTGAAAACTTTTGGGGAACCAAATTTTTCAGGAATCACATTGAGGAGGATTAAAACAATTGTAATTGGATAAACAAACATTAGAATTGGCAATGCAATGGCGATGATATAATCTACATTAAATTGCCCCATTAACACTCCAAGAAAACAACTGATCAGAGCAGTAATCAAATATGCTTTGTTTGATTTTGGAAAACGCGATTTTACAAAATCTGCCGTACCTACTACAATTCCTACCGCAGTCGTAAAACAAGCCAGGCTTACTAATATGCCAAAAAATAAGTTAGCGTTAGAACCCAGAGTAATTTTACTTATTCCGGTGATAAGTGAAGTACGTGAAATTGCTGGATCAAAATGTCCATGCATCACCGCTCCTGTAAAAATTAATCCGGCATATATCATTATTAAACCAAATCCCGCCAGCCAACCGGCCCTGAAAATCAAAGCTTTTTTACTCTCATAAGAAGCTTCTTTATTCTTAAGGTTAATAGAAGTTATAATAACCCCTCCCACTACAATGGCACCGATAGCATCAAAGGTCTGGTAACCTTCCAAAATTCCTTCTATAACAGGATTGTTAAAAGTGTTCGTTCCAAAATCTAATGGGAATGAAAATAGTGTTATGCCCATAATAGATAAGAGGATTAGAATAATTGCAGGGGTTAAGTATTTCCCTATTATGTCCAATATTTTTGAGCGGTTCATAACAAAAATGAATACTAAAACAAAATATACAATACTTGTACTTAGACTGGAATTATCAAGTAAAGGAGCAATACCAATTTCGTGGGTGACGGAAGCCGTTCTTGGTGAAGGTAAGGATATTGATACACCATAAATAATAAAGCAAAAAATCAAGCTAAAAGAAGATGATACCTTAGAAGCAAAATCAAACATTGTTCCCTGCAGTTTGGCATGACCCAGTATTCCAAATATTGGGATTAAAACGGCTGAGACAGCAAACCCAAAAGCAACAAGCCACCATAATTCCCCGGCTTTAAATCCGAGTTGAGGAGGTAAAATAAGATTTCCTGCCCCAAAGAAAAGTGAGAAAAGCGCAAAAGCTGTTACCAGCGTCTCCTTTATTCTAATCATAGAATTTATAAAACGTGAAAGATAAATGAAAAAAGGACTAAATCTAAAACAAAATTCATCCTCATAAACTTACAATTGGTCGTAAAAAGAGACGTTCATCGAAAAAAGCATAAAATTTATAGGGGATACTCAATAAAATGCGAGGTAGATGCGTTCTGAAATTAAGTTATTTGAATTTTAAATCTCATTAACTTTTACTGAAAGTTTATTAATGCATATTAAGGATCCCCAAACCCTACCAATGCAGACCTAAAACCTACATTATGAAAAAAATATTTTGTAATATTTTTGGCCACCACTATTCCGTATCCAAGAAAGTAACCTTGCACATAAAAGAATATAAGTGTGTTCACTGTGGCAAAGAAGTCACAACAGATGTAAGCGGAAATCTTTCCGTTTTAACACCTGAACTTCAGGAGATCAATGATACCTTGGAAGACTTATACCAAAAAAGACATAGGACTACCCAACAAGTAGCTTAATTATGCTTTGGCAAATGAATTCCACCCCTGAGCGGTAAGTGGAATTTTAGAATTATTCCTGGATATTAAGTGTGCACCTTCATTCTTATCTGTTATGTGCCCCACAACAGTAAAGTTAGGATTGCCCTTTAATTCCGGGAATTTTTTTTGATCAATAGTGAACAACAACTCATAATCTTCCCCCCCGCTTAAAGCAACCAAAGTGCTATCCAGTTTAAATTCTTCACATGCTGAAATTACTGTTGGATCTAATGGAATTTTATCTTCATAAAGATTACATCCAACATCACTCTGTTTACACAAATGAAGAATTTCAGAAGAAAGCCCATCACTAATATCAATCATAGAGGTAGGTTGAATATTCAGTTTTTTTAATAACTCAACGATATCTTTTCTGGCCTCTGGCTTTAATTGCCGTTCAATAATATAACTATATACAGACAGATCTGGCTGATTATTTGGATTAACCTTAAATACTTCCTTTTCACGTTTTAAAACCTGCAACCCCATATATGCAGCTCCCAGGTCACCACTAACCACCAGGAGATCATTTGGTTTTGCTTCACTCCTATAAACAATATCTTCCTGGGCTGCCTCTCCTATTGCCGTGATACTTATGATCATTCCTGTAGTAGAAGAGGTAGTATCTCCCCCAACCAGATCTATTTTGTAAAGCTCACATGCCAGTGCAATACCCTTGTAGAATTCTTCCAAAGCCTCCAAAGGAAATCGATTGGAGACCGCTACAGACACAGTAATCTGAGTAGCTGTTGCATTCATCGCATAAATATCAGATAAATTAACTATTACAGCTTTATACCCCAAGTGTTTTAGCGGCATATAGCTGAGATCAAAATGAATACCCTCAATTAATAAATCTGTGGAGACAAGAGTCTTTCTGTCTGCTAGGTCAAGCACTGCGGCATCATCACCAATTCCCTTAATAGATGATTTATGTTGCAATTTAAAGTTCTTGGTCAGATGATCTATCAATCCAAATTCACCCAATTGTTCTAGTGAGGTTTTCTCCTGGTTCTTATCTTCAAGCATGGTACAAAAATAAGCGGATGCGAATAATATATTATCTTTATAGCGAAAAAGAATTATTATTTTTTGCCCAATGAAAAAAACACTCCTACTTTTCCCATGCCTGCTATTTCTGGCAGGTTGCTCTAATAGCGATGATTCTTCCGCTGATGATGGTGATTCCATGATGATGGATGATGATATTGTTGAAAACCCGCAAACAGGTTTTATGCCATGTAATAATGGTATGGCAGGTATTTATCCGTGTAATGGTTATGATTTTCTGGGTCGGATTTCCCTGGCAGATTTCAGTGCTTCTTCAGCAAATGACATTTGGGGTTGGACAGACATCACTACCGGGAAGGAATACGCTTTGGTTGGAGTGAATAATGGAACTGCTTTTGTTGATATAACGGATACTGAACAACTAATTTATCTTGGAAAATTACCTTCAGCAACTGTATCCAGTTCCTGGAGAGACATAAAAGTTTACCAGGACCATGCATTTATTGTCTCGGAGGCCGGCGGTCATGGGATGCAGGTTTTTGATTTAACCAAATTGAGAAATGTTGTGAATGCTCCGGAAACTTTTGTGGCAGATACCCGCTATACTGGTTTTGGAAATGCGCATAATATTGTTATCAATGAAGTAAGCGGATATGCGTATGCGGTTGGTACTGAAACTTTTAACGGAGGAGCACACTTCATTAATATTCAGGACCCCAAAAACCCTATCGCTGCAGGGGGTTATGGTGCCAACGGGTACTCGCATGATGCACAGGTTGTTAGCTATAATGGCCCTGACGCTGATTATACCGGACAGGAAATTTTCATAGGGGCGAATGAAAATCAAGTTGCTATTGTGGATATCACAGACAAAGATAATCCCATGCAGATCAGTACTTTTCAATACACTAATATAGGATATACACATCAGGGGTGGTTTTCTGAAGACCAACGCTATTTTATTTTGGGAGATGAATTAGATGAGATCCAACTTGGTTTTGATTCGCGTACCCTGGTCTTTGATCTTTCTGATCTTGACAATCCAATCTTACACACAACATATTTAGGAGAAACTGCTGCAATTGATCATAACGGCTATGTAAAAGGAGATATTTTTTATCTCGCAAATTATACTGCTGGGGTCCGAATTCTTGATATTTCAGGCATAGACGGGCAAAGTATTGTAGAAGAAGGTTTTTTTGATTCCTATCCGACTAATAACACTGCCGCTTTTGAAGGCGTATGGAGTGTTTATCCTTATTTTGAAAGTGAAAAGATTATTGTGAATGATATCAATTCCGGTCTCTTTGTTATTAAAAAGTCAAATTAGAATAGTTGTGAAAAACATTATAATAGTAGCCATAGCGCTGTTTTTCTTTTCATGTTCAGATGACGATTCTGTAATTAAGGATAACGGCTATGACCAGGCCGTGTTTTTGGGTGAGATTGATTGGGTAAAGAGTTTCGGCGGCACAGACGAAGAAACGGCACAATCAGTAATTCATACGAACGATGGCGGATATGCAATTCTCGGTTATTCAAAAAGTACCGATGGAGATCTTGCAGACAAGTCTATTCCAGTAAATGACTATTGGGTTTTAAAGTTAGACGAGGAAGGAGATGTAGCATGGAGTAATACTTATGGGGGTAGTAAGGATGACCGTGGGCAGTCAATAATCCAGACCTCAGATGGTGGCTATGCCGTTACGGGTTACGCCATGAGCGATGATGGGGATGGAAGTAAGAACGAAGGATTCCATGATAACTGGATTTTAAAACTGGATGAATCAGGGGTTATTGAATGGGAAAAAAGTTTTGGATTTTCGGGCCATGATCATTCATATGATTTATTACAAACTGCTGATGGAGGATTTTTCTTCGCAGGTTTTTTGGATATTACAGCCGCCCTTGACGATGGCACTTATTACAAGGGTGATTATCTTACCAGACATGGTGTGGGGGAATTTTGGGGAACCAAGATAGATGCCAATGGCAATTTAGAATGGAGGAGTTACTACGGAGGCACCAACAATGATAGAGCGCATGCGGTTATTGAAGCGGACGATGGGAGTTTTGTAATGGCAGGGTTTTCTGAAAGTGATGATTATGATATTTCAAATACCAAGGGCAGCTACGACTTTTGGGTGATTAAATTAACAGCTGCAGGCGAATTAATATGGGAGCGTTCCTTTGGTGGTTCGGGCATTGAAGTCGCTTATGATATTGCCAAAACATATGATGGGGGTTATGTGGTTACCGGGAACACGTTTAGCACTGATAAGGATATTTCGATAAATCATGGAGAATCTGATGTGTGGCTTATAAAAATAGATGATAACGGTAAGCTGTTATGGGAAAAAACCTTTGGAGGTTCGCAGTTCGATGCCGCCCAGGGGGTAAGTACTACATACGACGGTGGATTTATTATTACCGGAAATTCAAAAAGTATTGATGGGGATGCTGAAGAAAATCAGGGAGAAAACGACATTTGGCTCATAAAAACAGACCCTGATGGAAATTTGATCTGGCAGGGCACTTTTGGAGGGTCAAATCTGGATTATGGTTTTGATGCGGTTGAAAATCTTGATAAGAGTATACTTCTGGTTGGTGAAAGTTCCAGTGATGATTTCCCAAACCTCATAAATAAAGGACTTTCAGACCTTGTAATTATAAAAATCAAATAAAAATTATCGGTTAAAGGCTCACCTCAAAAGCCTGGCTATAATCATCCTTTTTTATCTATCCGTTTCACCTGTTTATCTAAAAGTCAATAGATAACCTCTATGGTTTTATACGTTATTATAATGTTAGTAATTATGATAAAACCCTAACTATACCCTATATTTGTAAACTATTTAGAATAATACCAAATAAGGATAAAAGATGATTAAAGTATCAGAAACAGCAAAACAGCGGGTTACCTTACTCATGACAGAGGAAGGTTTTGATGCTGAAAAGGATTTTGTTAGGGTTGGTGTGAAAAGTGGAGGTTGCAGCGGTTTATCCTATGAATTAAATTTTGACAATAAAGTTGATGAGGCCGATAAGGTTTTTGAAGATAATGCTGTACGCATCATAGTAGATAAGAAGAGTTTTCTCTATCTGGTGGGCACAACTCTGGAGTATTCCGGAGGGCTCAATGGTAAGGGATTCGTTTTTAATAATCCTAATGCACAGCGCACATGTGGCTGTGGTGAGAGTTTTTCATTATAAATATATGGGGTCCCTGTGAGGGATTTAGTGGCCTATGGCATATACCGAAGAAGAATTAAAAAAAGAACTGGAAACCAAAGAATATGAATATGGTTTCTATACCGATATTGAGTCTGACACCTTTCCAAAAGGGTTAAATGAAGATATTGTTATCGCTATTTCTAAAAAGAAGGAGGAACCGGAGTGGATGACTTCCTGGCGCCTGGAAGCTTTCCGTGCCTGGAAGGAAATGATAGAGCCCGAATGGGCTAATATCCACTATAAAAAACCTGATTTTCAAAATATTTCATATTATTCGGCACCTAATAAAAAACCGAAGTACGAAAGTTTAGACGAAGTAGATCCTGAATTATTGGATACATTTAAAAAACTGGGAATTTCCCTGGATGAACAGAAAAAACTTGCCGGTGTAGCAGTGGATATTGTTATGGATTCAGTTTCTGTTGCAACTACTTTCAAAAAAACACTGGCAGAAAAAGGAATTATCTTTTGCTCTATTTCCGAAGCAATAAAAGAACATCCGGAATTAGTTAAAAAGCACCTCGGTACTGTAGTACCACAAAAAGATAATTTCTATGCCGCCTTAAATTCTGCAGTATTCTCTGACGGATCTTTTTGTTACATCCCAAAAGGGGTAAGATGTCCTATGGAATTGTCGACTTATTTTAGAATAAATCAGGCTGGCACCGGACAATTTGAACGCACTCTGGTTATTGCTGATGAGGGAAGTTATGTGAGTTATCTGGAAGGTTGTACGGCACCATCGAGAGATGAAAACCAATTACACGCTGCCGTGGTGGAACTTATCGCACTGGATAATGCGGAAATAAAATATTCCACGGTTCAAAACTGGTTCCCTGGTGATAAAGAAGGTAAAGGAGGAGTATATAATTTTGTTACAAAAAGAGGGTTGTGTGAGAAAAACGCCAAGATTTCCTGGACACAGGTAGAAACCGGATCAGCTATTACCTGGAAGTACCCATCCTGTGTTTTAAAAGGAGATAATTCTATAGGTGAATTCTATTCCATCGCAGTAACAAATAATTATCAGCAGGCAGATACGGGAACTAAAATGATCCATTTAGGGAAAAACACCAAAAGCACCATTATTTCTAAAGGGATTTCCGCCGGGAAGTCACAAAACAGCTACAGAGGATTGGTACAGGTGAACAGCAGGGCCAAGAATGCCAGGAATTTTTCGCAATGTGACTCTTTGCTGATGGGAAATGACTGTGGGGCACATACTTTCCCATATATAGAAGTAAAGAATAAAACGGCACAGATTGAACACGAAGCCACTACCAGTAAAATAGGAGAAGATCAGATTTTTTATTGCAATCAGAGAGGAATAGAAACGGAAAAAGCTATTGCCCTAATTGTAAACGGTTTTAGCAAGGAAGTACTTAACAAACTTCCCATGGAATTTGCCGTTGAAGCCCAAAAATTATTGGAAATCAGCCTTGAAGGTTCAGTAGGTTAATTACTATGAAAAAATTTGAAACTTTGGCTAAGGAAAAGAGGGCTAAGGTATATTTGGAACATCAAAAGGACGACTTTAATAAAATGCCAAAAGCACCTGAATATTTAAACTAAAGAGAGTATGTTAAAAGTAAATAATCTGCACGCAGGTGTAGAAGGTAATGAAATATTAAACGGAATAAACCTGGAAGTAAAGGCAGGAGAGGTACATGCTATTATGGGCCCTAATGGTTCGGGGAAAAGCACCCTTGCCTCAGTAATTGCCGGAAAAGAAGAATTTGAAATTACAGAAGGGAATATAGAATTGGATGGTGTAGATCTGGAAGATACTTCTCCTGAAGAAAGAGCGCACAAAGGAATTTTTCTTTCGTTTCAGTACCCTGTTGAGATACCTGGGGTTTCCGTAACCAATTTTATGAAAACAGCAATAAATGAGTCCAGGAAAGCACGCGGATTAGAAGACATGCCTGCTAACCAAATGTTGAAACTTATCCGTGAGAAATCCGAGTTGCTGGAAATTGACAGAAAGTTTTTATCTCGCTCTTTAAATGAAGGATTTTCAGGTGGAGAAAAAAAACGAAATGAAATTTTTCAAATGGCAATGTTAGAACCAAAACTCGCTATTTTGGATGAAACAGATTCCGGTCTGGATATTGATGCCTTGCGAATTGTAGCCAATGGGGTGAATAAACTTAGGGGCAAAGACAACGCTATTATAGTTATTACTCATTACCAGCGATTGTTGGAATATATTATTCCAGATTTTGTACATGTTATACACGACGGTAAAATTGTAAAATCAGGCACCAAAGAATTAGCATTGGAATTGGAGGATAAGGGCTACGATTGGTTAAAAAATGAATCGGTTGTTTAATATTCAGTTGAATCAATTGATTATTTGAAAGCGAATTGTTTTATAATGACAATAAACAGAAAACAAAATTATGGATTTAAAGGATAAACTGGTTTCTTCGTTCCTGGCATTTGAGAACAATGTAGATGTGGATCATCCGGTTCATGATATACGCTCGGAGGCAATTAAGAACTTCGAACTTAAAGGTTTTCCTGACAGAAAACAGGAGGCCTGGAAATACACCTCTTTAAACAGTTTACAAAAGATAGATTTCAGCATCTTTCCAAAACAGATAAATGCCCTGGAATACAAGGATGTTAAGCGGTATTTTCTGCATGAGATAGATACTTATAAGATAGTATTCATTGATGGTGTATATAGTTCATTCCTTTCTGAAACCACACATGACGGGGTAGATATATGCCTTATGAGTGCCGCCCTGAGCAAACCAATGTATAAGCAGATAATAGATGTTTACTTTAATAAGGTAGCCTCAAAAGATGAATCACTAACAACACTAAATACAGCATTTAGTAAAGAGGGGGCTTATATTTATATCCCCAAAAATAAAATGCCCAAAAAGCCAATAGAAATATTGCATTTTGCCACGGGTAATGAAGCTGCATTGTTACTGCAACCGCGCAATTTAATTATTGCAGAAGAAAATGCCGAACTTCAGATTATTGAGCGGCATCAAAGTCTTACTTCCAATGAAGTATTAACAAATTGTGTTACTGAGATTTTTGCTGCAAAGAATGCTATTGTAGATTATTACAAAGTTCAAAACGACGTTAAAAATGCATCCTTAATAGATAATACCTACATTTCTCAAAAGAGCAATAGTGTAGTGAAAGTTCATACCTTTTCCTTTGGTGGAAAGTTAACCAGGAATAATCTTAATTATTACCAGAATGGAGAATATATTGATTCTACCATGAAAGGGGTAACTATACTCGGTGAAAAACAGCATGTAGATCATCATACCCTGGTACATCACAGAGAACCTAATTGCGAAAGCCATCAGGATTACAAAGGAATTTATGGAGAAAAGTCTATAGGGGTATTCAATGGCAAAATTATAGTGGATAAGATTGCTCAAAAGACCAATGCTTTTCAACAGAACAATAATATTTTGATAAGCGACAAGGCTACTATCAATACTAAACCACAACTGGAGATCTTTGCAGATGATGTAAAATGTTCTCATGGTTGCACTATTGGACAATTAGATGAAGAGGCACTCTTTTATCTGCAAACCAGAGGAATACCAAAAAAAGAAGCTGCGGCACTCTTGATGTATGCGTTTGCCAATAATGTGTTGGAAAGTGTTCGAATTCCTGAATTAAAAATGAGAATTAATAGGCTGATTGCCAAGAAATTAGGTGTTCAGCTGGGATTTGACCTTTAATATTTAGTTTAGCTATAAATAGCTCTGGTCTTATGATTATAACCAAATTGGATATTGAAACTATTCGCAAGGATTTTCCTATTCTCAAAAGGAAAGTTAATGGATATCCATTAGTTTACCTGGATAATGCGGCTACTTCACAGACACCAAAACAAGTCATAAATAGTATTGTAGATTATTATTCTCGTTATAATGCTAACATTCACAGAGGGGTGCATACCTTATCTCAGGAGGCTACAGATGCTTATGAAAATGCACGTATAAAGGTTCAAAAACATATAAATGCGGCCGAACCACATGAAATTATTTTTACTTCAGGAACTACAGACAGCATTAACCTGGTGGCTAATGGTTTTACATCATTTCTAAAAAAAGGAGATGAGATACTGGTATCTGCCATGGAACACCATTCCAATATAGTTCCTTGGCAAATGCTATGTGATCGAACAGGCGCTATCTTAAAAGTAATTCCAATGAACCATGAGGGCGACATCATTATGGAGGAATACAATAGGCTGCTTTCGAAGTGTACTAAATTGGTGGTTTGTAATCATGTGTCTAATGCTTTGGGCACAATAAATCCAATAGAACAAATTATTTTATTGGCACATAAAGTCGGAGCAGCAGTTCTTATTGATGGTGCTCAGGCAGCTCCCCATATTAAAATAGATGTTCAAAAGTTGAATGTTGATTTTTACACAATTTCTGCACATAAAATTTGTGGACCAACTGGGGTAGGTATTTTATATGGAAAGGAAGAATGGCTCACGAAATTACCACCATATCAGGGTGGAGGAGAGATGATAGCAGAGGTCACCTTTGAAAAAACAACTTATGCTAATCTGCCTCACAAGTTTGAGGCGGGGACTCCAAATATATGTGGTGGAATAGCTTTTGGAGCAGCGCTCGATTATATAAATTCTTTGGGTTACCGGGCAATAGCCAGTTATGAAAAAGAGCTCCTGGAATATGCCACTAAGGAACTTACTTCGATCAAGGGGCTAAAGATATACGGAACTTCCAGGCATAAAACATCAGTCATTTCCTTTAATCTAGAAGGCATTCATCCATATGACATAGGTACGATTCTGGATAAATTAGGAATCGCAGTAAGAACAGGGCATCACTGTGCGCAACCAATTATGGATTACTATAAGATTCCAGGAACTATTAGGGCAAGTTTTAGCTTTTATAATACTAAAGAGGAAGTGGACATTCTTGTGGAAGGAATAAAAAAGGCTAAGCAAATGCTAACCTAGACAGAGCGTGTTATCATTTTCCCAAACTGTTGAAAACCACTAATACTTATTGTATTTTAGCCGAAATCCTTTTTATGAGTATTGAAGAAATTCAAAATGAAATTGTAGAAGAGTTTTCCATGTTTGATGACTGGATGCAGCGCTATGAATATATGATAGAATTAGGGAAATCACTTCCATTAATTGAAGAGCAGTATAAAACAGAAGACAATATAATCAAAGGTTGCCAGAGTAAGGTTTGGGTGCATGCAGAACTGGAGGAGGACAAACTTGTTTTTACAGCCGATAGTGATGCTATTATTACTAAAGGTATTATTGCAATTTTAATTAGAGTCTTTAGTAATCAAAAACCGATAGATATTATAGGGGCAAATACAGATTTTATTGATAAAATAGGTCTTAAAGATCATTTATCTCCAACCCGGGCGAATGGGTTGGTAAGTATGATAAAGCAATTGAAATTATATGCCATTGCATACCAAACACAATTGAATTAAATAATTAATCCGATAGATATGAGTGAAGCAGCGGTAAATACGCGAGAACTTGGCGAGAAAATAGTGACTGTTCTCAAGACAATTTATGATCCTGAGATTCCAGTAGATATTTATGAATTGGGATTAATCTATGATGTTTTTGTCAATGAGGACAAGGATGTAAAAATATTGATGACGCTTACCTCACCCAACTGCCCAGTGGCCGAAACTTTGCCTGTTGAGGTAGAAGAAAGGGTAAAATCTCTGGATCTTGTTAAAGATGCGGAAGTTGAAATTACCTTTGATCCTCCCTGGACCCAGGATCTAATGAGCGAAGAAGCCAAACTGGAGTTGGGACTTCTTTAATTTAGTACTTAAAGTAAATCTTCTGAAGTATGTCTGAAATAGTTAATCGTGTAGCCCAAAGTAAACTGGTAACCCTTGATTTGGAAGAATACTATCCTCAAGGGAGCAGGTTACAAATAGACATAAAGGACTGGCTGTTTGAGAGTCTTATACTTAAAGAGAAGGAATTTAGGAACCAAATAGCTTCGCATAATTGGGAGCAATATAAAGATGCCTATGTCGCTCTTAACTGCTCTTCAGATGCCATAATACCAGGATGGGCTTTTATGCTAATCTCCACAAAATTGCAGCCCTATGTAAAGAAAGTGGTTTTAGGCTCTTTGGAAGATCTGGAAACAACTGTTTTTCAATCAATAATTGAAAATCTTGAAGTCTCCGACTTTAAAGATAAACCTGTAATAATTAAGGGCTGTAGCAATAAACCGATTCCACCAAATGCCTATCTATGGGCTACCATTAAGCTTCAACCAGTAGCTAAAAGTATCATGTATGGAGAGGCTTGTTCTTCCGTGCCTTTGTATAAAAGGAAATAGAATTCATTTATGTTAAATTTTCCCAATAATCCTTACATTTGCCCTTCTAAATAAAATCTAGACATTATGAAAAAAATATTGTTGATACTGGCTATGTTAGCCAGTACCGTATATTCCTTTTCACAAACTAAGGAGGAATTGCAAGCAGCGAAGGCCAGCAAAACTGACTCTATAGCCGCAATTCAAGGTAGGGCAGATGCTATTCAGGCTCAGATAGATGCGCTACCCGGATGGAAAGTTGGGGCATTTGGTACAATTGGAGGTAGTTTTTCCGGATTCAATAATTGGTATGCTCAAGAGACCCCTAATAATTCAGCAGGAACATTAGGGTTTACAGTTAATGGTTTTGCCAATAGGAACGAAAGTAAATACTTCTGGAGGAGTGCACTAACTCTAAATCTTAATTGGGTAAAATTTGATGATAAGGATGATCCTGATGATCGAGATGGCTTTAGACAGGCGACAGATATATTTAATATTTCATCATTATACGGACGAAAATTAAGCGAAAAATTTGCTATCTCAGGCCTTGTAGAATACAGAACTACCATTTTAAGTAACTTTAACGATCCGGGGTATCTGGATCTTGGTGTGGGTGCGACCTGGACTCCTGCTAAAGATCTTTTTATAGTGATCCATCCATTAAACTACAACTTTGTTTTTAGCAGTGGAGACTCAATTTTCGAGTCCTCTTTGGGAGCAAAGATCGTTGCTGATTACAGTAAAGACTTAGGTGCAATCAATTTTAAAACAAACCTGTCTATGTTCCAAAGTTATGAGAGTTCTAATTTGTCTAACTGGACCTGGACGAACTCCTTCAGTTATACCTTATGGAAAATGATAGGAATTGGATTTGATTTTGGTCTGAGGGATAATAAACAAGAGGCTCTTAACTATGCCCTTACTACATTAGGAGACCCAACTGCTACTTTTGATAATATCGATAACGACCTTCAGACATACTATACGATAGGGTTAAGCTATAAGTTTTAACACGGTCTGAATATTCACAACTAAAAAACCCCGGCAGATCTGTCGGGGTTTTTTAGTTAAGTAGGTTGGTAAAATTTGGTTTGTCAATTAGTATTTTGGTTAAGAGTCGATTTGGGGAATCGAGCACTTTAAATTAAGTTCAGGGTTAGATTTGGGGTTGAACACTATCACTTAATTACTACGTAAAGATAGGTTGAACAAACTTTTGATCATAAAATATGTTGTGAATCCATCTCTGAATGTTGTGAAAAATATGAGTGGTTTATTTACTTCGGTGAAATGCATTTTAAACTTTTAATGAAAGAATCTTACGGCATTAATTATTTAGACTTTTAGAGTATATAGACGAAAGTTTTTGATTGTTATTTCCAGGATATTAATACTCATACTATTAATAAACAAAAAAACCCCGGCGTTTCCGTCGGGGCTTTGTTAGAAAAGTAGGTTTGTAAAACTTGGTTTGTTAATCTAATACTTTGGTTAAGTGCCGATTTGGGTTTCGATCATCCCGATTAACATCGGGAAGAATAACACTTAAATTAAGTTATGCTTTGATTTGGGGTTAAACACTAACACTTAATTACAATGTAAATGTAGTTCGCTTCTTTAGAATTTCTAAATTATTGTTGTGAAGTAGAGTTATATTGTTGTGAAAAATACGAAGTGTATCAGTTGTCAGATGAATGACTTGATGCCTATGATTTGCAGAGGCATAATTCACTTACAATTTCAGATGGATAATCTAAAAAGTAATAGACTTTAATTAATATCCATCCAGGTGTTCAGGATAGAGGAAATTATTATAGGGGAATCGCGAAATATGTATTTCCCTTACCGCATTGTATACTTTTTTACGGAACTCCTCCAGATTCTCCTTTTTCAGAGCAGAAATAAAGATTGCATTTTCACCCAATTGTTGCATCCAGGTATGTTTCCATTCTTCAATTGTAAAGTGCTTAGAACTCCTTACCGTCACCAAATCATCATCTTCTAAAATTTCCTGCTCGTAAAGATCAATTTTGTTAAAGACCATTATTGTTTTCTTATCAGAAGAGTCAATCTCGTTCAATATTTGATTCACAGAATTAATATGATCTTCAAAATTCGGATGTGAAATATCTACGATATGAAGCAAAAGATCTGCTTCTCTAACCTCATCTAAGGTACTTTTAAAACTCTCTACTAATTGTGTAGGTAGTTTACGTATAAACCCAACGGTATCGCTTAACAAAAAGGGTAAATTTCCCAGCACCACTTTTCTAACAGTTGTGTCTAGCGTGGCAAACAATTTGTCTTCAGCAAAAACCTGACTTTTACTTATAACGTTCATAAGTGTTGATTTGCCTACATTGGTATACCCTACCAAGGCTACACGCACCAGGGCTCCACGGTTTCCGCGTTGGGTACCCATTTGGCGGTCAATTTTGGTTAATTTCTTTTTTAGAAGCGCTATTCTATCTCTGACTATCCGACGGTCTGTTTCAATTTCCGTTTCTCCAGGACCTCTCATTCCAATACCTCCTCTTTGCCTTTCAAGATGCGTCCATAATCCGGTCAGCCGAGGTAATAAATATTCATATTGCGCGAGCTCTACTTGTGTACGGGCATAGCTGGTTTTGGCTCTTTGTGCAAAAATGTCAAGTATTAATCCTGTTCTGTCCAGAATTTTACAACGCAGTATTTTCTCAATATTACGCTGCTGAACGGCTGAAAGCTCATCATCAAATATGACAGACCCAATTTCGTTTTCGTCTACATATGCCTCTATTTCCTGAATTTTACCACTGCCAATAAATGTTTTTGGGTTGGGTACATCGACTCGTTGAACAAAACGTTTCAATACTTCGCCGCCTGCTGTATAAGTAAGAAATTCCAGTTCATCAAGATATTCCTGTACTTTCTTTTCATTCTGCTGTCTGTTAATAACACCCACCAGAATTGCTTTTTCATATTCTGTATTCTGCTTCTCTAACATCTGATAAATTATAGTGCAAATCTAAGTAATTGGAACCAAGTGATTTTCGTAATTTTGGAAACCAAATAAAAAATTCATGATTTTTTCATTTCTGAAAAGAAATAAACTCAAAAATGTTCATACCATCGCCTTCTATAACCTGGAGAATCTTTTTGATGTAGGAGATGATCAAAATACACTTGATATAGATTTTACCCCAAAGGGAAAGAAAAAATGGACCAAAAGGCGGTATAAAAAGAAGTTACTCAAACTTGCCAATACCATTTCCAGAATAGGGATTAAATCCACTAACAAACCACCAGTACTTGTGGGTATAGCAGAGGTTGAGAACAAAGAGGTTATTAAGGACCTGATTTCCACCGGGGCTTTAAAAAATGAGGATTACGATTACGTTCATTATGATTCTCCGGATGAAAGAGGAATAGATACGGCTTTGGTATTTTTGAAATCGAATTTTAGGGTCTTACATTCGACACCTATTCCTTTGCTGATTTTCAATCCTGAAGGTGAAAGAGACACCACCAGAGACATACTCTATATTCACGGTGTTTTGAACGGAGAGGAAATTCATGTTTTTGTTAATCACTGGCCATCACGCAGAAATGGAGATGTAGAAACGGATTACAAAAGAATTAAAGCTGCCGAGACCATTAGGGATTATATGACTGGAATTGAAAAAAATTATTCAAATCCAAATTATATTGTCATGGGAGATTTTAATGATGGTCCGGATGCCCAGAGTGTTCAGACTTTGGTAGAATCTAAATTGCTGTACAATCCATTGGAAAAACTATGGACTCCGGAAAGAGGTAGTGCAAACTATAGAAGAACCTGGTCACTTTTTGATCAGATTCTGGTCTCTCATAGTTTTTTCAATTATGAAAAAGGCACCCATAGTTTTGCGCATGCTAATATTTTTGACGACCATCAGCTTAAAGAATGGGATGGCAAATATGCTGGAAACCCATTTAGAACGTATGTAGGGCAAAAGTATAAAGGAGGATACAGTGACCACTTCCCTGTTTATATTCAATTAAAATTCAATTAATACTGATTGGGGATATTTAAAAAAGAATTCTAAACATGAATGATTTCATCCTCCCGCAACAACTGCTCATTTCGCAATCTTAGAAAGACTTGTGCTAAAGTGATAACATCTAATTCACAATAAGCTACAATGCGATCCAAATCACCTTCTTCATAATAAACAGCTCTGACCATACTACCATCAATATCTTCTTTGGGAGAGGGAATACCCAGAACATTGGCCATAAGTTTTAAGGAGGTGTAATGCTTGAAATCTCCAAATTTCCATAGCTCCATTGTATCTAAATGAGGCACTTCCCAGGGTTTTTTACCAAAAAGATCTAACTTATATGGGAGTGACATTCCCTTAATAATTAATCTGCGCGCTATATACGGAAAATCAAATTCCTTACCATTATGTGCACAAAGCAGGTTTTTTGGACGGCTATAATGTTCGTTTAGCAATCGTATAAAGTCTTTTAAAATCTTTACTTCATCACCCTTAAATGTAGTAACCCTGAAATTACGAACATCATCTTTAAATGAAAAATACCCTACTGAGATACATATTATTTTACCAAATTCTGCCCATATCCCTGCCCTTTCATAAAATTCTTCAGCAGTCAACTCATCTTTGCGTTGATACTGTGATTTGTGTTCCCATAGCTCTTTCTTGTAATCATCTAATTGAGCATATTCGGCTACTTCAGGAACAGTTTCGATGTCTAAAAAAAGGATATGTTCAAGATTTAGTTTCTGTATCATCCCAAATAACTATTAAATTAACTTCAATTTCAAATTGAATACACCCTTATATAAAATTGTTGCTCTTTGGTTCTATTCAACTAAAGATAACAACAATATTCAGAACCTGTAATCCTTCCTTGCTTAGCAGTTTGATCCAAGATAGGAGTTGTTATTGCAAAATGGTTGCAGTTCATCGAATTACAATCCCAACATTCAATAAAAAGAACATAAAAACGTTTTAATATCCCTAAATAGTATTACAAATCATTATTGATATGAAACCGCAATTCTATATAAATGTTACTAAAAAGCTGCTTTCACTGGCTTTTGTATTTTCTCTTTGTTTTGTTGTATCCTGCACTAATGATGACTCAGACAATGAAGGTGATTTGGATATTATTACACCAGGGGAAGAGAATGTTTTAGGTGTTTCGCAAGACATCAAAGCAGATGACGCAATTTCCAATAATTAATTTTAACCGTAACCCCAATCCTGACTGTAAATCATATTGGTAATCAACTTGCTTTTACTGTTATCCTCAACCTACTAGATATTATGTATCTTTAAAAAAAAAGCTGCATGAAATTTTATAGGTTCCGGTGGGTTCTCCACCTCTGTATTATTGGTATACTTTTTCTGAGTTGTGCCAATGACGACAACCAATCCGATATGGTTTCTGAAGTTCAAATGCCCAATTACACGGTAATAGGGGAGAATTTTCAAAGTGTTTTTCAGTTTAACTACGATGGAACTCTTGATGAAGGTGAGTTATTCAACCTAACGACAGAAAGCAATATTAACAGAGAGTACCTTACTTTGAGACAGGTTTCAGACCTTCTCACTTTTTTCAGCTATGCAGCCAGCAGTTTTTCTGCAGTACAAAGAAATTATGTAACTGGGCAGAGTACTTTTCTAAATGAGTTTTATACCATATCAAATGATAGATCAGTTATCTGGGGAGCTAATTCGGAAAATAAACTTTTTCTGGGATATTTCAGCCCTGTAGGATCTGCAAATTATGGAATAAGGACTATTAATCTGGCTACTGATCAGGAGATAGATTTAATTGTGGAATTTAACGTAAATGATGTTTTTGAACCTTTATATTATGATGACCGGCTATTAATTACTTTTCTGGATCAGCAGTCCAACTATAAACTTTCTGTCTTAGATACTGAAAGTAATGATTTAATAAGAACTTTTGATTTTGGAAAATCGGTACCAAGTATTTTGATTAATAAAGAAGGAGAGTTGATTATTATCAGTGGGAATTCGGCGTCTGATTATGAATTAACGCTTTATGATTTACGGACCTTGGAAGTAATACAGGAAGACCTCTTCTCAATAAACAGGTATTTCTTTGCCGGGCCTATTCAGTCTGAGGCCAGTATCGTAAATGAGAAACTATATTATCTCAATCTTTATGCACAGCCTTCCAATATCCCTTTTGGGCCGGCCACTTATGATTTTATTACAAAAGAAAATAGAGTAATTGATATGCCGTCCATTGTACAACAAGTTCAGGATGAGGTTGGATTGGATATTGAACTTACAGCTTTTGACTATAATGAAATAAGCAATACATTTCTCATGGGTTACGCCAAGTTAGTAGATGAAGAAATCCTGGAAGGCGGAATAATTGTTATTTCCGAAGAAGGTGGGTTATTGAGAAACACTAATTTGGAATTTGCACCGACTCGTTTTGTTGAAAATTAAAAAAGTAGGGAACCAACTATCTGGTTTGTTTAATAATCATTGCAATAAACCCTTTTTTTTACTTAAGTAGATAATAGGAATAAAATCTACGACAAAAATCCTATTAGCACCAATTTCGATTTTGGAATTATGCTTATACAAACCAACTGGTTTGGAGAATTAGAATAAGGATTGTTGCCTGGAGGGACTCTCGTGGTTTAACAGCCATTTTTTGCGGTGCAAACCACCGGCATAACCTGTTAATGAACCATCAGAACCAATTACCCTGTGGCAGGGGATAATTATCCATAAAGGGTTTTTTCCATTAGCTGAAGCAACCGCGCGAATAGCTTTTACATCACCAAGTTTCTTTGAAAGTTCCAAATAAGACATGGTTTTTCCGTAAGGTATTTCTAATAATGAGGTCCAAACCTTTTTTTGAAATTCGGTACCTTCCGGATTTATCAAGAGGTTAAAATTCTGTCGTTCACCTTTAAAGTACTCATTTAGTTGATATGACGCATCCACGAGGACTTCAGGGATTATTTTGCTTTCGGATTCATCTCTTTCGAGCACGGTAACAGAGGTAAGCCCATTTTCATCTCCTTCAAGTTTTGCACTCCCCAAAGGGGTACTAATATATGCAGTAGCCATTTTTTATTCAATTATACCCGTTTTTTTAGCTCTGTCTTCCCACTTTTTCCTGGCCAGATGCTGCAAATCTTCAACATTATCGCTTTCATCCATTATTTCGAGCCCTAATAAGGTTTCTATGACATCCTCCATGGTAACTAGCCCACTAACGGAGCCATATTCATCGACAACCAGAGCAATATGCTCTCTTTTCGCAATCAAAGTTTCAAATAGTTGTGGTATAGGGGTATTCCTTTTAGTAACTAACAAGTCCCTTTTAATTTCTGATAAAGGAATATCTCCGTTTTCATGGATAATCTCTTCTAAAACATTGTCTTTAAGAACATAACCGGTAATTATGTCTACGCTCTCGCCATATATAGGAATCCTCGAGAACCGTAGTTTTGGGTTTTCCTCAAAAAAGTCTTTGATAGACATAGATTCTTCGGCTAACTTCATGACAGCACGAGGTGTCATGACGTCCTTTGCATAGATTTCATCAAATTTCAGAAGATTTTTAATCACTTTCGATTCTGATTCCTGAAAAACACCTTCTTCATGAGCAATATCTGCCATTGCAGTGAAATCTTCTCTGCTCAGGACACTGCCATGAACTTCTTTTTTACCAATAAGTCGCGTAAATAACTGAAGCACCCATAGTAAGCCGGTCCATTTTAAGGCCAGAACCATTATTCTTAGAGCCTTTGCTGTAAAATTGGCTAGTTTTTTCCAATAGGTAGCACCAATTGTTTTTGGTATGATCTCTGAGAGTACAAGTATTAGTATCGTCATGATCGTAGATACAACTCCTACCATGACTTCTTCAGTATATGCGATACCAAAAAGGCTACGGGTAGTGCTCCCATATATTTCCTGATATGCTACCTTAGCCTGAACGCCTACCAGTATTGCACCAACAGTATGTGCAATTGTATTTAGCGTAAGGATAGCTATAAGTGGTTGGTCCACATCTTTTTTCAATTCTTCCAGTGTAACAGCATAATGCTTCCCTTCTTTTTTCTTAACATTAATAAAAGTTGGCGTTACACTTAATAAAACTGCTTCTAAAATGGAACACAAAAAAGAAAAAAAGATAGACACAGAAGCATAAAAAAGTAATAATTCCATAAATATTGATTAGAACACTAAAATACTAATAATATGATTTACTATTTTGATTATTTATTGATGCCCCTCATCCTCATAAAACAACTGATGTAATTGTGTTCGGATATTCAACTCGTATAAATTTCGATTGTCGCGAGTGGGGTAAACCCTATTAGATAAGAAAATAAATACCAATTGGTTTATTGGGTCGGCCCATATAAAGGTTCCTGTAAAACCGCTATGTCCAAAGCTATCCATGCTTGCATCCATCGCCGGATAGGCCTCGGATATGGGCAATTCCCTATTATTTAGGAGGGGCTTGTCAAAACCAAGACCACGCCTGTTGTCATTCTCAGAATACTGTACTTTTGTAAATTCTTTTAGGGTAGCTTCGGAAAGATACCTGTGGCCATCATAAATACCGTAATTCTGATACATCTGCATTAATATAAACAGGTCTCTGGCTGTCCCAAAAAGGCCTGCATTACCAGAGATTCCTCCCATAAGAGCGGCATTTTCATCGTGAACCCAACCTTTTACAATACCTTTCCTGAAAACAGTATCCATTTCGGTTGGGACAATAGCATTAGGATATTTCTTTGTTTTGGGCTTAAACCCAAGTGTAGCAGCCCCCATTGGCAGATAGAAGTTTTTTTGTAAGTAATACTCGTAAGACTCGCCGCTAAGTTGTGAAACGAGCTGCGGAAATATTAAAAATGCCAGCCCGGAATATAGATAAATTTTATCTTCACTCACCTTGGATCTATTAATTTTCCTGTGCATTTTTGAAATAAACTTATTTTTTACATAAAGATTCTCATAAGCCTGATTTTGAAATCTTGGCGAAGGCTCGGAATGGACAAATTTTCGTTTTGTTCGCCCATTTTTTTGAACTTCATTTAGAAAAACTATATAAGGCTTCAATCCAGCCTGATGTGAAAGTATCTCGCGAAGGCTTAGTTCATTTTTGTTTTTTATATGTTTCCAGGGTTTCCAATAGCGACTAAAAGGCATATCCAGATCAAGTTTTCCTTCGTCATATAGTTTCATTAAAGCAAGCAAGGGGCCTGTAATTTTTGTTACTGATGCAAGGTCATAGATGGCATTCAGGGCTACTGGTTGAATACTGTCGTAAGTATAAAAACCATAAGTTTTATGAAATATGATTTCACCTTTTTTCGCAACTAAAATCTGGGCACCGGGAAAAGCTTGGCTCTTTATGCCATTAATAATAATAGAATCAACTTTATGGTCCGTTTCCTCTGAAATCAGATCTATTGGTATAAACCTATTAGTTATTTGGTCGAATTGATTGCCAGAATTTTCTCTAGAACTATCCTGTGCATAAGACAAAAAAGATAATATACCAAATAGTATTAAAAAATAAAATTGATAATAAGATATAGGAAATCTTCCCATAGAACTATGGTAAAGTGAGGCTAGTAAGATTACTAGCCCATTAGTTTTACTGCTTCTCTTGCAAAATAGCTGGCAATGATATCTGCACCGGCCCGTTTTATTGAGATCAATTGTTCCATCATAACGGCATCATGATCCAGCCAACCTTTTTCTGCGGCAGCCTTAAGCATTGAATATTCTCCCGAAACCTGGTATACTGCCACGGGCACTTCTACTTCATCTTTTATTTCTCTTACAATGTCCAGATAACAAATTCCCGGTTTTACCATAATAATGTCAGCACCCTCGTCAACATCCATATGGGCTTCTTTAATAGCTTCTATCCTATTGGCCGGATCCATCTGGTAGGTCTGCTTATCTGCAGGAACATTGGCCTTGTCTACAGGAGCTGATTCCAAAGCATCACGGAATGGGCCATAAAATCCACTTGCATACTTGGCGCAATAAGACATGATTCCTGTATTGGTTAATTCCTCATCCTCCAAAGCTTCTCTGATAATTTGTATCCTACCGTCCATCATATCGCTGGGAGCTACAAAGTCTGCACCTGCCTCTGCATGTGAAATACTCATTTGTGCCAATATCTCACTTGTCTCATCATTAAGAATCTGGCCATTAGCCACAATTCCATCATGCCCATATGATGAATAAGGGTCAAGTGCAACATCTGTCATAACCAGCATATCAGGACAAGCGCTTTTTACCGAGTTAATTGCACGCTGCATTAAACCATGTTCATTTAGAGCTTCTGTTCCTTTATTATCCTTTAGTGATTCGGGCACTTTTACAAAAAGCAGAACAGCACATAGGCCCATTTTCCAGAGTTCTTTTACTTCTTTACCCAAGTTATCTAGGCTCAATCTATAATAATTGGGCATTGAAGGAATTTCTTCCTTAATTCCATGGCCTTCAACAACAAATAATGGAACTAAAAAATCACTAGGGGTTAAAATTGTTTCACGAACCAAATGTCTGACCGCATTGTTTGCTCGTAATCTTCTATTTCTTCGAAGTGGATACATTGGTTTTATTTTAAGTTAAAGGTAACAGAAATGAATATATTCTAAATAATAATCTCACCTTTTAAATATGGAACCGCCCTCCCTGCAATTTTAACCCGTTTGTCAAGGAATTCGCAATAAATATCACCCCCTCTTTTAGATAACTGTTTGGCTGCAAGCTCAGATTTCCCGAGAACCTTAGACCAATAGGGTATTAGGCTGGTATGGGCTGAACCGGTAACAGGATCTTCATTGACTCCGCATTGGGGAGCAAAAAAACGCGATACAAAATCTACACTCTCTCCAGGGGCGGAAACAATTACCCCTCGGGCATCTAGTTGATTAAGAAGAAAGAAATTTGGGTTCAATTGTTCAATGTCTTTCTGTGAATTATAAATAAGGAGATAGTCGGTCTTTCCTTTTAGCGTGCACACCGGAGTCTTACCAATTGCTTCGACAAGAGCCTGGATTGGTTTTATAGATTTAATTTCATCTGTAGGGAAGTCCAGTATTAATAATTCATTTTCACCTTTTTCTACCAACAGTTTTCCGCTTCTAGGCGAAAAAAATTCAATATAAGAGTCATTCAGATTATAATTGTTAAATAGGACGAAAGCAGTTGCCAATGTTGCATGCCCGCACAAATCTACTTCCAACTCAGGTGTAAACCATCTAATAATATATTGAGAACCTTCTTTAACGGCAAAGGCGGTTTCAGCAAGATTATTTTCCATGGCAATTTTTTGCATTATGCTATCTTCTATCCAGTTTTCCAAGATGCAAACAGCAGCAGGATTACCGGAATATAACCGATCTGTAAAGGCATCTATTTGAAATATTTTTTGTAGCATTTTTAGAGGGCTTGGCTTCTAAATTACAATTAAAAGATGTCAAATCCATGATTTTGGATTCTCTAATACTTTAATTAATCTGGCCTCCTCACTACCTTTTTCCGGATGATGGTCATACTGCCATTGAACATGTGGGGGTAAGCTCATAAGAATACTTTCAATACGGCCATTAGTCTTTAATCCAAAAAGTGTACCCTTGTCATGAACCAGATTAAATTCAACATAACGACCTCGGCGAATTTCTTGCCAATCCCTTTGTTTATTGCTATATCCGAGAGGCTTTCTTTTTATAACAATTGGTATATATGCTTCCAGGAACCTATCTCCAACCTCGGTGACAAAGTTATACCAATCCTCAATGCTCATATTATCGGAAACTTTGCAGTAATCAAAAAATAAACCTCCTACTCCTCGTGCTTCTCCACGATGACTGTTCCAGAAATATTCATCACATTTCTTTTTGTAGATTTTATAAAAATTTGGATCATGGGTATCACAAGATGATTTACAAACTGAATGAAAGTGCTTAACATCTTCCTCAAATAAATAATATGGTGTAAGATCGAGACCTCCCCCAAACCATTGATCTACCAATGCACCCTTTTTATCATACATTTCAAAATAGCGCCAGTTGGCGTGCACAGTTGGAACCATCGGATTTCCCGGGTGGAGCACCAGACTTAGACCGCAAGCATAAAAATCTGCATCCTTTACACCAAAATAGGTTTGCATACTTTTAGGAAGTGCACCATGAACAGCAGAAATGTTTACTCCACCCTTTTCAAAAACCGAACCATCTTCTATTACTCTGGTCCTGCCTCCACCACCTTCCGGACGTTTCCAAATATCTTCACGAAATTTAGCAGAACCATCTATTTCTTCTAATCTGGAAGTAATTGTGTCTTGAAGTTCTTCAATGTAACTGTAGAATTTATTTTTCATATGATCTTTCATATAATTCCATATCAATGGGTTCTTCATTTCGGGGTGTATAGCCTTTTAAAAATGTTTTTTTCCATTCAAACCCGCATTTTTCAGCTACTCTAACACTGGCTTTATTTTCCCTGTATACAATAATTTCCAGGGTTTTTAAGCCGAGATCAGTGAATGCAAAAGCACTGATTTCTTTTACGACTCGGGTAATCCAACCTTTACCTTGATATATTTTATCAATACAATAGGCTATTTCACCCCGCCTAAGTTCCCAATTCACTTTTTTTAAGATAATCAAACCCACAACAGCATTATCTGTTTTTATACCAAAAGTATACTCTGATTTTGATCTTAAAGCTTCACTTTTACTAAGAATATACTTTTCAGAGGCCTCAATAGTCTCATTTTGGGATAGTGTAATCGGGAAAAAGCGTTGAAAATCCTTTTTATTTGACGTCATTAACCTATGTAAACTAGAAGCATCTTCCGTTACTAATGGCTCAACAATAAATGGTTTATTTAAAAAGCTATCCGACATCCATTAATAGGTTCCATCTAAGTGTTGAATAAATTTGTGCTATTGCCCATATGCTTTAACGGCATCAATAAAAGCCTTGGCATTTTCCACAGGGACATTGGGCAAAATCCCATGGCCCAAATTAACTACATATTTATCCTTTCCAAAATCATTAATCATTTGGGTGACCATTTTTTTAATGACCTCAGGGGGAGACAATAGGCGGGAAGGATCAAAATTTCCCTGGAGGGTTATTTTCCCTCCTGTCAAATATCTGGCATTTCGGGCCGAACAAGTCCAATCCACTCCAAGTGCAGCTGCACCGGATTTCGCCATATCGCCTAATGCAAACCAACAACCTTTGCCAAAGACAATTACCTGCGTTTCCTCCTTTAGGGCATCTATAATCTGCTGGATATAATACCATGAAAATTCTTTGTAGTCATCGGGTGAAAGCATGCCACCCCATGAATCGAATATCTGAACTGCATTTACGCCTGCTTTTACTTTGGCTTTCAAATAGGAGATAGTGGTGTCAGTAATTTTCTGCAATAAGTTATGAGCAGCTGTTGGTTGTGTAAAACAGAATTCTTTGGCTTTATCAAAGGTTTTACTGCCTTGCCCCTGTACGCAATAACATAAAATAGTCCATGGAGAACCTGCGAAACCAATTAGAGGAATCTCATTTTGCAATTTCTCCTTAGTTGCGGCAATAGCCTGCATTACATAATTCAATTCTTCATTAACATCGGGTACTAAAACGCGATCCACATCTTTTTGAGAGCGAATAGGCTTGGGCAAATAGGGTCCAAAATCGGGTTTCATTTGCACTTCAATTTGCATAGCTTGAGGTATAACAAGAATATCGCTAAAAAGGATGGCGGCATCCATTCCAAATCGACGAATAGGTTGGACTGTAATTTCAGAAGCTAATTCCGGGGTCTGACATCTAGTGAAGAAATCATATTTTTCCTTAATCTCCAGAAATTCGGGCAGGTATCTACCTGCCTGCCTCATCATCCAAACAGGGGGACGCTCGACAGTTTCACCTTGTAATGCTCTTAAAAATAAATCGTTTTTTATACTCATATTATTTCTTAATGCTCAAATTATAATGCAATGCGACCTTTTTCAACAGATCTTCTACAACTGGAATATCTGCAACTATTATAGAATCAGTATATAAAAAAGCCTCTTCTGCAGTGGTATTTCCTATGCAGAATACGGTACTATTACCCACCTCATTAGCCAAAATAAAACTCTTTACCCCGCTTGGACTAAAAAACAATATGCCATCATAGGATTCTGAAAAATGCAAAGGTGTTAATTCCGTTTTGTATACTACAATTTCCTCAAAATGAATCTTATCCTTTGTCAAAATATCAGGTAAGTCATCATTTCTTCTATTTCCGCAAAAGAATAAAAATGATCCATTTTTATGGCTTTTTGCTATAAAACGGCCTAATTCAGCCGCATTATGGGTCATTTTTACCACTTTATAGCCGTTTTCTTCTAAAAGTAACTTAGTCTTAACCCCTACACAAAAGCACTCCCTTCCCAATTCCTTTTTTTTATGAAAATTGGAATTATGATTTATAAATGCCCTAACCGCGTTCTGACTGGTAAAAATGTAATAATCAAAATCGCCGGCTAACTGAAATTCTTGGAAATCGATTTTTATGGCTTCGTATTCCTGAAATAGAATCCCAGCGTCATTAAGAATTGTTTTTTGATCAGGAGTGAGGAGTTTTGTAGAAAGTATATTTTTCATTGGCTCATCCGGATTTTTATATCCCGCATCAATTCCTTCCCCCCGTTAAATAGGACTTCTTGCGCGCAGGATTTACCAAAATCTGCCGCATCTGCTGATCTAATTTTCTTCTCAATGCTAACAGTGTGTTGCCCATCAAGAGACAATAATATACCCTTAAAAAGTAAAAAGTCGTTTTCAATAATAGCTAAAGCGCCTATTGGTGCCGTACAGCCACCTTCTAATTCCTTTAAAAACTCACGTTCAACCTGCGAGCAGAGTTCTGTGGTTTTATGATTTAAAGAGGTAAGCGACTCAATACAAAACTGATCTTCCTTTTTGGCTGCAATCATCATAACACCTTGAGCAGGTGCCGGTACCATCCATTGAAGTTCCGTATAGTTTTCCGGAACTTTATTTAATCGTTCAAGGCCGGCCGCCGCAAAAATTGCAGCATCCCAGGAATTATCTTCTAGTTTTTTCAATCGGGTGTTTACATTTCCTCGTAGACCAACAACCTCATGAAGCGGATAGCGATGTAACCATTGTGATTTTCTTCTTAAACTGCCAGTAGCAATAATTCCTTCGGTATTTAGAAAATCCAGACCTTTGTGTACCAATATATCCCTGTAGTTTGCACGTTTCAGAACGGCTGCCTGCACAATGCCCTTTGGGAAAATGGTAGGTACATCTTTCATTGAATGTACAGCAATATCAATTTTATCAGTAAGCATTGCTACATCCAAAGTTTTTGTAAAAATTCCTGTAATACCCATGGAATAAAGCGGTTGATTCAACTCCAGATCCCCATCCGATTTTACAGGTATTAATTGTGTGGAATACCCCAGCTTGTCAAGTTTTTTCTTTACGTCATTTGCCTGCCATAGTGCTAGTTCACTATCGCGGGTACCAATACGAATGACCTTATTCATCGGGAGTTTAATTCTAGTTGAAAGACTTTTTGTATTAGTTGCAAACTATCATCAGCATCATTTTCAGATTCCTTTAGATGGTTGGCAAACTGTTTAGTAATCTTCTGTATGATTCTTTCGGTTATGATATCGGCATGTTCTGAATTGAAATCAGAGAGCTTTTTAGACTGAAAATCCAGTTCTTCTTCTTTCATTGATTTTAGTTTCTTTTTAAGCGCTTTTATAACCGGAGCAAATTTTCTGGTTTCCAGCCACTGGCTAAAATCTGATTTCACTTCATCTATAATAGATTCGGCTTGAGGAATAAATTGTTTTCTGCGTTCAAGAGTTTCATCTGTTATTTGAGATAGATGATCCAGGTGTAATACAGATACATCTTTTAATTCTAATACATTATCTGCAACATTTTTCGGAATTGACAAATCCAGGATCAACAGTGGTTTGTTGGTATAAATAAGTTCTTTCGAGATAGTAGGAGAATTAGCTCCGGTAGCCACAATTAGGACATCTGCATTACGGATTTCTGTTTGCAAATCTCCATGATCTTTTACTACAAGATTAAACTTTCCCGCAATTTTTTCGGCTTTATCCTTGGTTCGGTTAATAAGGGTTATATGAGAATGATTTGTATGTTTGACAAGGTTTTCACAAGTATTTCTGCCTATTTTACCCGTACCAAAAAGTAAAATATTCTTTTCTGCAATATTGGAAACGTTTTTTAGAATATACTGAACAGAAGCAAAGGCTACTGAGGTAGCCCCGGTTGAGATTTCTGTTTCATTTTTAATTCGCTTACTGGCTTGAATGACCGAATTAATCAGGCGTTCCAAAAAGTGATTTGTAAGATCATGTTTTTTGGAGTGGTAAAAGCTGCGTTTTAATTGACTTATTATTTCAAAGTCGCCCAGAATCTGGCTGTCTAATCCTGTTCCTACAAGAAACAAATGGTTAATTGCCTCATAATTTTTTAATACATAGGCCACTTCCTGAAATTCTTCTACCGTTCCCTGTGAATGATCACAAAGTAATTTAATTAACTGAAAGGGGTGCTGTGCAAAGCCGTGCAATTCTGTCCGATTACAAGTGGAAGTAATAAGAAGTCCATCAACACCAATTACCTTCGCTTCCATTAAAAGCGCATCGGCTGCTTCCTGGTCCAAGCTAAATTTCCCTCTTAATACGGCGTCGGCATTTTTATAACTCAACCCAACGGTATAAAAAGAATTATGTTTGGAGATATGATACCTCTTCATGCATTATCAATATAGCTCACAAAAATAGCGGCATCCACTTAATAAAAATAACGCTGGAGGTACAATATATATCGCTTTAAGTTTTTTTATAGCCAATTTATCAGAAATACGTGAAAAACCTGTACTTTTATAGCCCTAACAGCTGTTGATAAACATTCTATTTAGAATGTTTCTAAATAGAATAAGTATGAATTCACATCAAACAGATTCCAAAAATATCGCTCAAGGTTCTTTTGCCGAAGTCTTGATTGATGATGATTTTTATGTGTTAAAAATTCAAAATGAAGGCCCTGAGATTCAAAAAGTTACCCGGGATATTGATAGCAGCTTTATTCAATTCCACTTTTGTTTAAAAGGGAATGGAAAATTTATTTTTAATGATAGCCATTATGCCTTGGAGGTGTCCGAAGAGAATTCTTTACTGTTGTATAATACGCAGTTAGACCTCCCGTTAAATTTGGAACTTAATCCCATGTCATGGATGGTATCAGTTATTATGACCATCCGAAGGTTTCATTCTCTTTTTTCAAAAGAAGCGGACTATATTCCCTTTTTGAGCAATGAGAATAAGGAAAAAAAATATTATTCCCAGGAAGGGGTTACTCCTGCAATTGCAATTATACTTAGCCAAATAATTAATTATAATCTCCATCCTTCAATTAAGGCACTTTATGTTAAAGCCAAAGTATATGAATTAATTTCGTTGTATTTCAACAAAAGTGAAGATGCAGATTTAGAACAATGCCCCTTTTTGGTGGATGAGGATAATATAAAACGAATAAAACAGGCTAAAGAAATCATGATAAGCCGTATGGCAGAACCGCCTACCCTGACACAGTTATCGGAAGAGATTGGCCTCTCACTTAAAAAACTAAAGGAGGGTTTTAAGCAAGTGTATGGAGAACCAGTATTCAGTTTTTTATTCGACTATAAAATGGATTTCGCACGTAAAATGCTAGAATCTGGCGAGTATAATGTAAACGAAGTAGGACATAGGATAGGATATAGTACTTCTAGTCATTTTATCTCATCTTTTAAGAAGAAATACGGGACAACCCCAAAGAAATATTTAATGTCATTAGGGAATTAGTAGTATCATTCGGAAGAATTCTCGATCTTTAAACATCTATAAAAAACACTTATGAAAACACACGTAAAATTTATTGCCTTTTTGCTTTTTTGCATCTCATTTACAGGATCTTCTCAACCGCAAATGCAAGAAGAAAATATTGAAGTCAAAAAAGAAGAAATGGCTCAAATCCTTGTATTTACAAAAACCATGGGCTATAGGCACAAGTCTATTGAAAAAGGAGTAGAAACGCTCAAAATTTTAGGGAAAGAGAACAGTTTTTCAATTACACAAACTGAAGATTCATTACAATTTAATGACACCAATTTAAAAAAATATGATTTGATTCTTTTCTTAAGTACAACTATGGACGTATTGGGCGCGGATCAGGAGCAGGCATTTAAGAATTATATTAACAATGGAGGTAATTACATGGGAATTCACGCCGCCAGTGACACTGAATATGACTGGCCATGGTATGGTAAGTTGGTAGGGGCATATTTTACCAGCCATCCAAATGACCCCAATGTAAGAGTGGCCAAAATGAACGTCGTAAACAGACAGCATTTATCTACTTCTCATTTAAATGATACTTGGGAGCGCAATGATGAATGGTATAATTATAAAAATATAAATCCGGATATGGAGGTGCTTATCTACTTGGATGAAACTTCATATGAAGGAGGCACAAACGGAGATAACCATCCCATTGCATGGTATCATGAATTTGATGGAGGTCGCGTTTTTTATACCGGTGGAGGCCATACCGAGGAGTCTTATGACGAACCCGACTTTCAGAAACACTTAGTGGGAGGAATAAATTATTGTCTGGGGAGGTAAACAACATTCTTTTGAAGAACCCAATAATCAGTTTTTTGAATAGTTAAGGATCTAAGGAATTATAATTATATTTTGGGTTTGGTACCCATAGTAATCTACTAAGAATACATTAGTAAATAGGACTAGTTACAAAGCTGTGGTTCCGGATCTCTGAACCACAATATTTATAATGGCCTTGCAACCATTATCCCGGTATTTTTTTTAATCTTTTTCAAATATTCTACTAATGGTAATTCAGATACTTCAACCTTTCCTGAAGAAGAAGCATGCAGTAAGTGAATGCGGCCATCTTTTTCTCTAATGGCAATACCTGTATGGGTGATATCAAGCCCTGTAATAGAAGTGGTTAGAGCAATAATATCGCCATTCATTATTTTATTTTCATTAGCTTCAATCTGATCCTGGGGCAAAATGCAAATAGATTGGTGGTTAAGATAGTTTTCTGTAGCCTTAATTTTTTTGAAATTTTCTTCGTCCTGCAAGAAGGGATACAAATCCCTGTGAGTACTCATAAAATTAATGTCTTTCTTTATTTCCGTGCCCCCTATTTCTGAAGTTATATCTTCCAACAATCTTTTCTTTTGGTTGTTAACGATCCATTCAGAAAAATAATGTAATCGGGAAGCATAACCATCTAATTCACCATCTTTATATCTAATGTTTTCAAGAGTATTGGCGAATGAATCAAAATTCATTTTATCCTCAATTAACAAAGTACTAAAGGCCAAAACATTCTCCACATAGGTAGTACAATCCATCCCTTGTAAATTTATAACCAAAGATTCAGATTCTCCTACTTCCAATGTTTTGGCTACATAAGGGGTTCCTAGAAATGTTTCACCAACGGCGACCATTGTATTGCCAAAATCTGATTGTTTTAAATTTTGAATTTCTCTAATCTTAATATCAAATGCTTTTTTGTCTTGATCTGTACAAATAAGCTGTTGGGCACTAATAGTAAGAGATAATAAAAAGAAAAAAAATAAAGAAAATAATTTCATGTCCATTTGCATATAAAACAAAAGTACAATTTAGAAGCCAAAACTTCCATAACCACGATACTGGTTTGGCCTGTAAGCTATAGCCCTTTTTCGATCTTTTAATAAAAAGGTTTCAGTCACAAAGTTGATTGCCTCCTCCTCAGTATCCGTATCTGCCATCCGCAATCCGTCATTAATATAGTATGGAACTGAATTGAAGAGGGTGTCATCTGCAAATACCACAATATGGACTTTAAAATTCTTATGATAATCCTGGCTATTTTGTGTCTTAAAATAATACGCGGTATAGGGGTTACTCATATAATTAACAGACCTGTCACCTAGGTATATAACCTTATCTTTATTACTGTCAAATCTTCTGTCCTTATAAATGAGGGCTTCAGCCAAGGATTGTTCAGAACTGTATTGATGTGGAAAAATGTCAGATTTCCCTTGGTGTATTAACTTGGTATACAACAAAAGCCTGCTATTAATATCATAGGCCATAGAATTGATCACTGCAGCAGGTATACTTTTCTCATCTAATGCAAGCTGTGTAACATAGGTGCTTCGAATTTGTGGATCTTTTACTAAAAGGAGTCTGTTAAAAAATTGACCCATTTCTTTTTCTTCGGAAAAGGGATATAGTAAAACAACATAATCTTCCAGGATTTTATTATTTCTGAGCCTGATATAGTTTGCCTGCCTTGTTTTTAATTGATTGTTATTTTGTTCACCGAGATGCCTTTTCAAGAGAATTTTAGCATCATTTAAAAGCCGGCCTCTGTATTTTTTATATTGCGCGGGTTTTACGAGATCTTCTTTTTTTAGCTGTGCCAGAAGTGAAAAAATAGGCGCTTTGTATTCGGTAATTGAACTGTATTCAAGCAACTCGGGATATAATCTTTTTGCTAATTCCAAACTGTCTTCATACGGTTTAAAAATACTCTTGATCTCCGCCGTATTAGAAACCAGAGGCAAATCTTGTGACATAAGATCAAGCAATAGACTCGCGGAGGCTTCAGTTTTTTTCCTGGCAATGGACTGCAGAATTTTAATTTGGGCACTAGAATTATTATATGATTTGGCATATAAATCCTTCATGAAGGGAATAACCTTTTGATGCTGCAATTCTCCTAATTTGTTTATGAGGTAAGATTGTATATGCTTTTTGTCCTCATCAAAGGAGTATTGTGAAATATAGTAGGTTAATGAATCTATATGGCGTTCATCAAACAAAAGATATCTATAACCTTTTATGACTATACTGTCATTTTCTCTTAGTGCAGCAAAGAAATCTGCTGTTTTATCTTCAAGAAGATCTCTTCCTATAGGCTCGCCTTCCGGTTTAAAATTGTCAAAAAAGGCACTTACAAACGGACTGGGTTCTGAAATGGTATCGACTACTGCCTTTAACTGGTAGAATAATCCACCCCGAATGATATTTTTAATTAGAATACCCCTTGTACTGGCAGTATCGGTTATTACGAATTGTAATTCGTGGTAACCATCACCTGATGTTTTGGTTTCCTCATTTTGAATATTAAATTGTTTATCAGAATATTGTTTTTTCCGTAAAACCCAAATAGAATCGATATTGGAAAAGGTGAGATAGTCATGTGATTTTGTTATCTCTATCTCAATTGCCTCATTATTTTTGTTTTGATAAATTGTCTTTTTGGAATAGGGACTATATGCTTTTGTTTTTTTCTTATTACTGAACTGGTAATTGCTGTTTTCAACAAATTTCGGAGGATCTATAGATGTAACCGTACTAAAATGCATAGCAGTATCGACCACCTTTTTGAATGTTTCGGGATAAGATACTTCTCTAATCTTAAAAGATTTAAAGAAATCCTTTGCGTTTATTTCACTGTTGGTACGCGCGCCTAGCAAATAATAATCGCCCCTTTTTATTATTGTTTTCAGATATAAATTCTGACCCGTTACTGAATCCCAAACAGCTTTGGAAGTAAGAGATTTATTTTCAAAAGAATTGTATTTTGGTTTAAGCTTAAGGTCCTGGTATATTCGTTTTTGAATTTGTTTAAGTTCAAATGTGTCTTCCTCAATAAAATTTAGATCGTTAAGGGTAGTCTTCTTAAGGAAATAATAAGAATTGGTTACGTGGTCATATCCTTCAATGCTGCGACTACCTCCTCTTGATGCGTTTGTAAATTTATGAAGTCCTGGCATGGATATCTCAAAGTCCTTGTAAACTGAAGAAATGAGCTTACTCCCTTCATTAGGTGCCTTAAACTTGAGGCTATTAAATATTATATCGGAATAATTAATGACGTAATCACCTTCTCCTCCCATTTTAAAAATAAGTATCTCCAGCGGGGTTATGTAAATTTGGTATCGCTGATGATCACCATTCTTTAATTTGTTTCTAATATCCAGGCCTTTATACCTCTTGTTTATAATAGGTGTTTTACTTAAAATGGTTCCTGGTATGTTTTCAAATAATAATTGTTCAATATCCCCCAAAGTGTAATCTCCTCCCGCTTTCAAACTGGCATATGTGGGTATCCTGTTTACCATTAAATAACTTCCATTTGCCAAATCTGGTGAAACGTAAACCGTAGTAATTCTTTCGGAAATTGGATATAATTTATTGGGGAGTGAAATGGTAAAGAAATTATCATCTGGCCCAAAAGTGTTATAAGAATGTTCCCTTATTTTCTTAACGAATTTGTCTTTGAGTTTTTGACCTTTTTCCGTAGCTTCAGAAACAAGGGGTTGTACAACATATCCTTTTTCTTGTAATAATGCAATTACACCATGCACACCTGGTAAATGAGCTGCTCCAATTCCTGCAAAAACTTTGGCTTTTTGCATTGCAGAATCTAAACTTCTCGCCATGTTCTCATTGCGGATATAGAGCATATTTTTTAGATAATGATCAGTATACATCGCTTTATCAATAGAATCTAATAAGCTTAAATTACGCTCTCTATATGCATCCTGCATTAAAAACATCAGATCTTGTTGTTGCATTCGTTTTTGAAGCCATTCATCCGGTTTCATTTTCATAGAATTCAGGCCAGCCCTTCCTACCAGTGCTGCTGACTCCTCCAGTTTCTCCAGCGCAAGGATAGGCTTGTTAAACCGACTTCCTGCCTGATAGATGAACATATCCAAATAGGTGTCCTCCTCAAAATTTTGTGAATATTCATTGGTTCTGTAAAGGATACTGTTTACTAACCTTTCTTCAAATGCCAGGTAAGATGCAAGATCTTTTTTTCGTGGATGCTGCAAAGCGAAGGAATGTGTATAAAATCCTTTGGTGGTGAAACCATATCCTTCTTTCTGAGAACTTGAACCAAAACGTTCTTCACTTTCCAACCAGGTTTCAGGATCAGATTCGAGAGCGACTACTTCACTTTTATCAAGGGCTTCATAAAAGACATCGTCTAATCGGAAAGCAATCTTTTTACTAACGTGCATGGTACCGTATAAATAGGAAGATGTTTCTAAGCCGTTACCGGATATTTCCCATAGTAAGCTTTTCTCCGACTGGGAATAACCCATCAGTGATAAAGCAAAGCAAATGATTACAAAGGTTAAGCGCATTATTTTGGTTTGTTTGGATCCCCGTGTAATTATTACGAGGTAAAAATATTTTCTGATTCCAGTGCAATTTTTAACTAATTCCCGCTTGGAGTGGTTAGCTCAATAGGGATTACTTATAAGGACATCAGAAAAGTATTCACCATATTTTAACGGAGTTTCATTCCAAGTAGTATTTTTGCATTGTTAAAAAAAGTAGCTTAAAAAAGAATTATGAAGGGTGTATTACTAGTGAATTTAGGATCTCCTGATGGTCCTACTGCAAAAGAAGTAAAACCATATCTGGACGAGTTTTTGATGGATGAGCGCGTGATTGATGTACCAAATTGGCTGCGTAACCTGATTGTTCGAGGAATTATTCTCCAAACACGTCCAAAGAAATCGGCAAGGGCATATGCTAAGATATGGTGGGAAGAAGGATCTCCTTTAATAGTAATTTCAGAACGCTTTGCATCAAAAGTCCGGCAGCAAACAGAACTTCCTGTTGCCCTCGGGATGCGCTATGGTTCAATGAGTATTAAGAATGCCTTAAAGGAATTAAAAGACAAAGGAGTGAGTGAAATATTACTGGTACCGCTTTACCCTCACTATGCCATGTCTTCCTATGAGACTGTTGTAGTTAAAACAATGCAGGAACAGCAGGCGAATTATCCGGAACTAAGAATTACTACCTTACCGGCGTTTTATAAAAATCCGGATTACATAAAAGTACTTTCTGAACGAATTTTGAAGGGACTAGAGAACTTTGATTATGATCATATATTATTTTCTTATCACGGTATTCCGGAACGACACATAAGAAAGTCAGATCCAACTAAATTCCATTGTAAAATAGATGGAAGTTGTTGCCAGATAAACTCGGTTGCACACAATACGTGTTATAGACATCAGTGTTATGATACCACAGAATTAGTAAAGGCGGAGTTAAATCTGAACGAAGACAAAGTGAGTTCTTCTTTCCAATCGCGTTTAGCCGGTGATCCATGGTTAAAACCCTATACAGATTTTGAATTTGAACGTCTGGCGAAAGCCGGAATTAAGAAGCTAGCCGTGATTACACCTGCTTTTGTAAGTGATTGCCTCGAGACTCTTGAAGAAATTGCTATGGAAGGCAAAGAACAATTCATGGAAGCGGGCGGTGAGGACTATATTCATATTCCTTGCTTAAATGAAAGTGATTCCTGGGTGGCTCTAATGGCGGAATGGATAAATAATTGGCATGAAAATGAAATACTTCCGGTTTAATGCCTGGCATTCATTTATTATCATTGGACTTGTAAAGGATGAAATCATCTAAACAGTATATGTTTAATTTCATAATTAGTGCACAATAATGGCGAAAGTCTCCGCAGATCAATTAGGGACGGAACCCATTGGAAAACTCCTTATTAGACAAGCAGTACCCGCTTCGATAGGCATTCTTGTGATGTCCCTCAATATATTGGTAGATACTATATTCGTCGGTAACTGGATTGGTTCTATTGCTATAGCGGCCATTAATGTAGTTCTACCAGTTTCATTTTTTATTGCGGCATTGGGAATGGCAATTGGGATTGGGGGAAGCAGTATTATTTCTCGCGCTCTTGGCGCAGATCATAAAGAGAAGGCACTTAAAACCTTTGGGAATCAGATTACGCTAACTTTATTGGTCACCATTGCTATGGTGGTTTTAGGTCTCTACTATGTAGATAGTTTAATTCCTGCATTTGGGGGTAAGGGGGCCATATTTGATCCGGCAAAGATTTATTATATCATAGTTTTATACGGAGTACCTTTTTTAGCTCTTTGTATGATGGGCAATACAGTTATTCGCGCTGAAGGGAAACCTAAGTTTGCTATGATTGCTATGATTATTCCATCAATAGGCAACCTCTTATTAGACTACATATTCATTTATGTCTTTGATTGGGGAATGGCGGGTGCAGCCTGGGCAACTACGACTAGTTATTTTATGTGTTTTGCCTATATTTTTTATTTCTTCAGATCAAAAAACTCTGAATTAAAAATTAATTGGTCACATTTCGGATTAGATAAAGATATTTTACGAGAAATAGGAAGTCTGGGATTTGTTACCCTCTCGCGGCAGGCGGTAACAAGTATCACATATTTGCTTATGAACAATATTTTATTTGCCCTGGGAGGAGAACCAATGGTAGCTGTCTATGCCATTATTGCAAGAATGCTAATGTTTGCACTATTCCCTGTATTTGGTGTTACCCAGGGATTCCTTCCTATTGCAGGCTATAATTATGGGGCACAGAAATATGATAGGGTAAGGGAGTCAATTAAAACAGCTATCATCTACGCTGCCATTTTAGCTACTCTGGTCTTTGTGGTCCTTATGATTTTTCCTGCAGAGATCACATCTTTATTTTTAAGTGATAAGCCAAATATGCCAGCCCTTGAAATTGCAACAAATGCCTTTGTATTGGAACATGCTCCTTCTGCAATGCGATGGGTTTTTGCCGCGACACCTGTTATTGCCCTGCAACTAATAGGGGCCGCATACTTTCAGGCTGTCGGGAAAGCGGTTCCCGCTTTACTACTTACATTAACCAGGCAGGGATTCTTCTTCATTCCTTTAATCCTGACTTTACCAAATTATTTAGGCGAATTGGGTGTTTGGATTTCATTCCCAATTGCGGATGTATTAGCTACACTGGTTACCGGATTTTATTTAAGAAAAGAAGTAAAAAAGGTACTAGTCTGAGATTTATTATTCCCAAACCAATGTAGCTATGTCCTTACTGCCTAAAGTGATTATTAACTTTTCTTCTTCTTTATTGAGCTCAACAGTAATAGTCTCATTTTTCTTATTTTGTAAAATTACTACTGTTTTATTTTCTGGAGTGCTATAGGCCACATTAAGTAAATTCTCCTCCTGGTTAGAATTTATTCTAACAGAACCAGGAGGCACAAATTTTGAAGCATGGGCAATAATATAGTAGCCCGGATTTCTAATGATACTATCACCTTTTATAGTAATAGCTCCAAGACAACGGGTACAGCCACCTCGATCTGTATGAGGTTGTTGATTTTCATCAGCTGCAAGATTCCATTGTAATACGTTTCGGCTCCAATTCCTGGGTGCTCCAATAATAAGATTTTCTATATGCCAACTAAGATTCTCTTCAAAATTACCGGGAGCACCTATCCATTGTTCAGTAAAATAGAGATGTTTCTCAGGATGTGCATTATGAACTTTGGAGAGGGCATCTATAGTGCCTCCATATAAATGAAATGCTGAACCGTCTACATATTGTGCAGTTTCTGGATCGTCCAGGATAGAAATAGGATAGTCTGGCCTGTCTGCATTATGGTCATACAGGATTATTTTAGTTTTAATTCCATTTTTTTTAAAAGCAGGACCCAAATGATTTTTTACAAATTCTCCCTGATCCTTAGCTAGCATTAATAAGCTTGGATTATTACCCGGATGCAAAGGTTCATTTTGAACAGTAATAGCATCAATTGGGATACCTTCAGCTTCCATTGCTTTTATGTATTTTACAAAATAATTGGCATAGGCAGGATAGTATTCTTTTATCAGGCTGCCACCCCGTGTATCTTTATTATCTTTCATCCATGCGGGAGGCGACCAGGGCGAGCCCATAATTTTTATTTGGGGTGATGTTTTAAGTATTTCCTTTAAAGTTGGTATCAGATAAAGTGTATCGTAGGCCATTGTAAAATGTTCGAGATCAGGATCGGATTTACCTGATGAGAGGTCGTTGTAGGACCAGGGATATTCGTCCAGATCCGAGGCGCCAATACTTACTCTTAAATAACTCACACCAATACTTTTAGCACCTTTACCAAAAAGTTCTTCTATTATCTTGCTTCTGGAGAGGGCAGTCATCTTTTGTAAATGCATTGCGCTACCACCAGTAAGCGTATATCCGAAACCATCCATTATCTGGTAAGAGACAGAAGGGTCCAGGTTAATTGTCGATCCTACAGAAGTGGTTACTGAGATATCACTCTTCTTAATTTCGACCTCGTTTAATAATTGGGATTGGTCGAGTGAGGTGAGATATATTTTTGCTGTTGATACGGTATCTTTTAAACCAGACTGTTCCTTACAGCTTAAGAGAACACCTAGAACAACAAAAATTCCAATTATAGAATACTTTTGACTAAGAAAATTAATTGGTTGGGCTAACTTTTTAAATAAGTATAAAAACATATGACTTACATTTTATAAGAGAATTAGAATACATTCACATAATATAAAACCCACTATTCTTTAAAGGCTCAGGAAATTCTTTTTCCCCTAGAAGCTCCTTAATATTGATCTCAATGTTACGTGCAATGCTGGTCATAGCCGTATCTGTAGGTTTATTTTCGAAAGGGTCCTGAATGACAAATGCAATTTTCTCGAGCATAAAAAAAGGAATGGAAATTAAAACTAACAATGGAATCTCCAAAAACCCATAGATATTTTCAAGTGCCAATGATAACAATAACAAAAAAATATAAATAAAAAAGTGTAGAACATTTCTGTACGTTCTGGGAAACACTGTATTTTTTATTCGCTCAGCCATGCCCATAGAGGCCGTAAATTTCAAAATGGTAGAATCTAACTGTATTTGTTGGAAATCATTGAGTAAATTTTCCCTATGGAGGGATCTTACATTTTGCCCATGATGGTCCAGTAAAGTCAGAGGGACATGATTTTTTTGCTTTATAAATATTATTTCATCCTCAGAAATAAAGTCTTCCAAATTACCAAGCACATCCTGTTTTCGCAAATGCCGCCCTAGTGTGTAACACCAAGCAATTTGTCTATACGCCATAGTTTTCACAATACTGTTATCGGATTCTTTACAGAACTGTTTTAGCTGTATCACTAAAGTCCTTGAATCATTAACTATAGCACCCCAAATTTTTCGGGCTTCCCACCAACGATCGTAGGATTGCGAAAGTTTAAAAGATAATAATAAGGCAATAGCTGTTCCTAAAAATGCCCCTATACTTAATGGAATATCCAGGTCAATTAAATAAAGCTTAATAAAATAAATAATTACCGAAAAGACACTTACAATGAGCAGGTCCCATTTTATTTCTTTAAACCAATATTTTAATGGTATTCTCTTTTCTAATATCATTGATTATTTCTTTATAGGTATTCTTGTTTTCTTTCTTAATCTAGGAAACACGAGCATATGGTATTTAGATTAGCTTGCTTTATTTGTTGAATTTTCCAATAAATTCTCAATAGTAAAATTAGGGAATATTTCTGCACGAAGCGTTCAAAACGCTTCTAATTAGGTCCATTCAACACCTAAAAAGTAAATATAATTGGTTTGATCAAATAGAATCATCTACTCGGATATTCCATTCTAAATTCGCTACTTTTTTCCTACATTTAGCCAGACTAATTCAAATAAGAATAATATGAAGATGAATACTGTTAAAGCCGGACTTTTAATTTTGGCTGTTTTTTCTTTTATCTCTCTAACCTACGCTCAAAAAAGGCGTGCTAATTCTAATACCCAAATTGAATACCCTGAAGCATTATATTCAAGCCTTGAATATAGATTGGCAGGCCCTTTTCGCGGTGGACGATCTGCGGCCGTAACCGGAGTTCCGGGAGAACCCAATCTTTTTTATTTTGGAGCTGCAGGAGGGGGTGTTTGGAAAACAACAGATGGTGGCAGGAGTTGGGAAAATATTTCAGATGGGTTTTTTGGAGGCAGTATAGGTGCAGTGGAAGTCGCGAAAAGTGATCCCAACGTAATTTACGTTGGCGGTGGTGAAAAAACTTTACGGGGGAATGTATCTTCTGGTTATGGTGTCTGGAAAACTGAGGACGCAGGTAAGACATGGAAGTCCGCAGGTCTGAAAAAAAGCAGACATGTACCTCGTATTCGAATACATCCAGATAACCCGGATATTTTGTATGCTGCAGTATTAGGAAATATTTATAAACCAACTCGGGACCGTGGTATTTACAAGAGTACAGATGGGGGTACTACCTGGCGTAACACCCTTTTTGTAAATGAACAAGCAGGAGCGGTTGACCTGGTTATGGATCCTAACAATCCGCGAATTTTGTATACATCTACATGGAGGGCAAAAAGGACGCCTTACAGCCTAAGCAGCGGTGGAGATGGCTCTGCTTTATGGAAAAGCACAGATAGTGGAGAAACCTGGAGTGAAATTTCAAAAAACGAAGGGTTCCCAACAGATACTTTGGGAATTATTGGTGTAACCGTATCACCTAAAAATTCTGAACGCGTATGGGCCATTGTTGAACAAAAGGAAAAAGGTGGTCTTTATAGAAGTGAAGACGGCGGTAAAATATGGACACAGGTTAACAGTGAAAGAAAGCTAAGACAAAGAGCTTGGTATTATACCCGATTATATGCCGATACGGAGGATGAAGATGTTGTGTATGTTTTGAATGTACGTTACCATAAATCTACAGACGGCGGAAAGTCTTTTAACACCTTCAATGCACCCCATGGGGATCATCACGATTTGTGGATCGCGCCTGAAAATTCTAAACGTATGATAATTGGAGATGATGGAGGAGCTCAGATTTCTTATGATGGAGGTGAAACCTGGAGTACGTATTACAATCAACCTACAGCTCAGTTTTACAGGGTTACAACCGATAATGATTTTCCTTTTCGAATCTATGCTGCGCAACAGGATAATTCGACAATACGTATTAAACATCGCAGTGATGGTGGAAGTATTAGTGAAGATGATTGGGAAGAAACGGCCGGAGGTGAATCAGCACACATTGCTGTAGACCCTTTAAACAATGATATTGTTTACGGAGGAAGCTACGGAGGATTTTTAACAAGGGTAAATCACAAGACCGGAACTGTTCGCGGAGTGAATGTTTGGCCCGATAATCCAATGGGATATGGAGCTGAAGGAATGAAATACCGTTTTCAATGGAATTTCCCTATTATTTTTAGCAAACATAATCCAAAGAAATTATATACCTTTTCCAATCACGTACATGTGAGTGAGAACGAGGGACAGAGCTGGAAACTATTGAGTGGGGATTTAACCAGAAATGATCCTGATAAACTTCTATCTAGCGGCGGACCAATTACACAGGACAATACCGGAGTGGAGTATTATTGTACCATTTTTGCAGCAAATGAAAGTCCACTAAAAGAAGGTCTGCTTTGGGTGGGGAGTGATGACGGACTTATTCATGTATCACGCAACGGGGGTGAAAGTTGGGAAAATGTCACACCTTCCGGCATGCCCGAATGGAGTATGATAAACAGTATTGAGCCGTCTGCTTTTGATGAGGGCACTTGTTATGTAGCAGCTACGCGCTATAAGTTGGGCGACTTTGAACCGTACTTGTACAAGACCAATGATTTTGGAAAAACCTGGATAAAAATAACGAACGGTATAAATAACGAACATTTTACGCGAGTTCTTCGGGAAGACCCAAAAAGAAAGGGTCTCCTATATGCGGGAACAGAAACCGGGATGTATATTAGTTTTAATGATGGGCAAAACTGGCAGGCTTTTCAACTTAATTTACCTATAGTTCCTGTAACGGATCTTACTATCAAGGATGATAATCTTATTGTAGCAACCCAGGGGCGCAGTTTATGGATAATTGATGATCTTACGGTGCTTCATCAACTTGATACTGCGAAAAAAAATGCCGCTACAATACTTTATAAACCTAAAGCCGCCTACAGGACCAAAGGGCAGGCAGCCAGTAAACCTTCAAAAACAGAAGGACAAAACCATCCGGGGGGCGTAGTGACTCATTTTTATCTAAATGACTGGGATAAGAAAGATAGCATTTCAATAACTTACATGTCTATGTCTGGCGATACTCTGGCTAATTTTAGCACTTATAGTGAAAAAAAGGATAAAAAGTTAAAAGTTAAAAATAAAGGAAATACCCATGTTTGGGATACACGGGGCAAAGGCGCAGAAAAACTGGATGGTATGATATTATGGTGGGCCAATCTGGCGGGGGCAAAGGCAGTACCGGGATCCTATAAAGTATATTTAAACAGAAATGGCACAAGTATATCCGAAACTTTTTCCGTTTTGGCTGATCCCAGAGCTGAAGTTTCAGTAGATGATATGCAAAAGCAATACGATTTTATCAGCGATATAAATTCTACAGTTGATAATGCACATCAATCCATTAAAAAGATACGTAAAATCACTTCCCAATTAGATGCTTTTATGAAACAGTATAAAGGAAATTCCACAACTGAGGATTTAGTGGAAAAAGCTAAGGAAATGAAAAAGGGATTTGAAGAGATTGAAAAGGCGCTATATCAAACTAAAAACCGCAGTGGACAGGATCCTTTGAACTTTCCAATCCGGCTCACTAACAAGCTGGCACATTTGAATAGTTTGGTCTCTATAGATGACTTCCCCCCAACTGAGCAGGATATTGCTGTAAAAAATGAATTAACCGCAAAGATCAACGCACAACTCAGCGCATTTAACAGAATGGTTGATAAAGAAATCAAAGAATTTAATAAAGCGTTTAATGATTTAAACCTGAATTACTTGTTTATAGAAGAATAGAACTTTATAAAAAGAACCAATACTATTATGATGAAACAAATTTATGTCGGACTTGTTCTTGTATTCACTGTTAGCCTGGGCCTTGCTCAGGATGCAGAGACTTATTTTGAACCACTTAAGTATCGCAATATAGGACCATTTCGTGGAGGAAGGTCCGTTACTTCGGTTGGAGTTATAGGAGATCCTTTAACTTATTATATGGGTACTACAGGAGGCGGTCTTTGGAAGACTTCCGATGCCGGTCAACGTTGGGAGAATATTTCTGATGGGTTTTTTGAAACTGGTTCTGTAGGTGCAGTTGCTGTCTCGGCCTCTGACCCAAATGTTGTTTACTGTGGTATGGGTGAACACGCACCAAGAGGTGTTATGACCTCGTATGGAGATGGAGTTTATAAATCTACGGATGCAGGGAAAACATGGAATAAGATGGGGTTGAGTAAAACTCAGCATATCTCACGTATTGTAATTCACCCTAACAATCCGGATATTGTATATGTCGCCGCTCAGGGAGCACTTTATGCACCTAATGAAGAACGCGGAATTTATAAATCTACTGATGGCGGAGATAGCTGGGAGAAAGTATTATTTGTAAATACACTTACCGGATGTTCAGAACTCTCGATGGATCCCAATACACCTGAGGTGCTTTACGCCGCAATGTGGCAGCATCAAAGGAAACCAAATATAGTTATTAGTGGGGGGCCTGGAAGCGGGCTGTATAAATCTGTTGATGGAGGAGAAAATTGGTTCGAAATACATGAAGGCCTGCCTGCCGAAAAAGGTAAGATGGCTATCGGCGTAAGCCCGGCCAATTCTAATAAGGTTTATGCATTAATTGAAAGTGATTCTGAGCAAGATAAAGGAGGATTGTTTGTGTCTGAGAATGCCGGAAATTCCTGGACGATGGTAAGTGGTGATAACAGATTGGTGCAACGAGCCTGGTATTATATTGAAGTGTTTCCGGATCCTAATGATGAAAATACGGTTTATGTCATGAGCGCTCAGGCTTTACGATCTATTGACGGAGGTAAAACATGGGAATTGATCACGGGTACTCATGGAGATTACCATGATCTCTGGATTAATCCCGATAATTCAAAAAACATGGTTATAGCCAACGATGGGGGAGCTGCTATAACTTTTGATCATGGAAAATCATGGTCAACTCAGGATATTATGCCTACCGCTCAGATCTACCGTATAAATGCTGACAGGCTTTTTCCGTATAACATCTATGGCGGGCAACAAGACAATTCCTCTGTAAAAATTGCCAGTCTTTCATTAGGCCGGGGGGAAATTTCTGAACGCGATTGGACTTATGCAGCTGGTGGTGAAAGTGCTTTTCTGGCATTTAATCCTGATAATCCCAGGTACGTTATGGGGGGCAATTATTTAGGGACTATCGAAATACTTGATATGGATACCAAGTCAGAAACAAAAATAATGGCAGCCCCTATTCAGTATTTAGGTAGAGCTGCTAGGGATATGAAATACCTATATAACTGGAGTGCCCCAATAATAAAATCTCAACATGAACCCGACACTTTTTATCATTGTGCCCAATTGGTTTTACGAACAAGGGATAAAGGGCTCAACTGGGAGGAAATATCTCCAGACCTAACACGCAATATGGACGACAAACAGGGTAAAGGAGGAGGTCCTTATACCGTTGAGGCAGTAGGTGCTGAAAATTATGGAACAATAGCTCATATTATTGAATCGCCCCATGAAAAGGGAGTATTATGGACAGGGAGTGATGATGGGCTTGTTCATTTAACAAAGGATGGTGGGGGTACCTGGGAAAACGTTACGCCCAGGGGTCTAAAAGAATGTTTGGTTAATGCTATTGAAGTTTCTCCACATGACCCGGCTACTGCTTACATAGCAACTACCCGATATAAGTTTAATGATTACACTCCTGCATTATACAAAACCAATGATTATGGTAAAAGCTGGACAAATATTAGTTCCGGAATACCTTACGGTTCCTTTACCAGAGTTGTTCGGGAAGATGCTTCACGTAAAAATCTTCTTTATGCCGGCACAGAAAAAGGGATCTATATTTCCTGGAATGGAGGAACCTTATGGGAGCCGTTTCAGCTAAATTTACCCATAACACCTATTACGGATCTGATGGTACATCAGGGCGATTTGATCGTAGCCACTTCAGGAAGATCTTTTTGGATTTTAGATGACCTCGGCGCACTTGGCCAGCACAAAACTCAAAATGGGGATTTAAAAATAATGCAGCCTGAGGATGCTTATAATGGTTCCTGGCAAAGCCCTTTAAATAAGAGTTCGGATAGTTTTAAAGGAACGAATCCTTTTTCCGGAGTCAACCCCGCTAATGGGGTGGTACTGTATTATGAATTACCCAAGAGCTCTGATTCTACGGAAATTTCTCTGGAAATTCTTAACGACAAGGGAATGCTTATTCGAAAGTTTAGTTCTAAAAAAGATCCAAATTATAAAAAGCATAACGGTGGAGGACCACCTCCGGCCCCCCTTCTTTCTACAGAAATAGGACTAAACAGATTTGTATGGGACATGCTTTATCCGATAATTCCGGGTATCCCTGATGTATATATTGAAGCTAACTTCAGGGGGCATAAGGTACCGCCCGGAAGCTATACTTTAAAATTACAACAAGGAGAAAAAACAGCAAGTACCACAGCTAAAATTCTTGAAACACCAGGTTTCGAAACTCAGGAGGGTCAATATGCCGCTTACGATGCATTTATGACGGAAATGGAACTAAATGTTACCCAAATGCACTTATTGATAAATACTCTATTTAGTGCTAAGACGCAACTTAAAGATATCATAAATAACCTTGAAGATAATACTCTTAGGAAGGCTGGGATGACTCTCTATAAGAAATTGAACGCATGGGATGAAGATATGATACAACGTAAATCCAAGGCCTATGACGATGTGGAAAACTTTCCAAATAAATTTACAGCAGAGTATTTATTTCTAATAAACGAAACTAACAGTACAATACCTAGAGTTAATACATCATGCAGGCTTCGCAAAAATGAATTGGACAAAGAATGGGAGCAGTTGAAAATCCGTGGAGATGAATTTTTAGAGAAAGAACTTCCGGATTTTAATAATAAATTATGGGAAGCTGGTATAGGGGCAATTAGATATAGGAAATAATGGGGGAATACTACAATTATATAAAAGCATTGCATCTGATATTTGTTGTAACATGGTTTGCAGGCTTATTTTATATACCCCGATTGTTCATTTATCATATTGAAGCAGCCGATAAGCCTTCTCCTGATAAGGAAATACTTTCTGATCAACTTAAGCTTATGACAAAACGGTTATGGTATATAATTACGTGGCCTTCAGCTTTTTTGTGTACAATATTTGCCATCTGGTTGCTATTGTTAATACCAGCCTGGTTAGATCAACCATGGATGCTTATTAAATTGTTCTTTGTAGTATTGCTAATTGCTTATCACTGGAAAACACATTTAATATACCTTCAATTACAGCGAGATGAAATAAAGTATACTTCAAATTTTATGCGTATTTGGAATGAAGGCGCTACTGTGATACTTTTTGCGGTTACTTTTTTGGTCATATTAAAGGGTACTTTCAATTGGATATTTGGTGTATTGGGGATTATTGTCCTTGGTATTCTTCTGATGCTTGGTATTCGTTTGTACAAGAGAATTAGAGACAAGAATCCCACCGCTTAATCTACTTGAATTTGAAGAATTTGATAGGCTGCTTTGGCTTGATTATTGCTATCTTTAAACTCAAATCAGGAGTCCTTGCTTAAAAAGTTATCCCTTAGATCCCAAATTTTTGTCGCTATGATTTTACTGGTGGTTATAGCATCAGTATTAATAGCTGGGGTTACTATATACCAATATAGGGAGCAATCTAAAGATTATCACCAGGTCCGTTTGGAACGGAAGGAGGGTCAGATAAAACAAAGCATAGCTTATACTTTACAGGAAACCACTTACCCGGTAACTACAGAAAATCTAGCGCTGATATTTAAAGATGAAATTTATCGGATTGCTGATGTCCAAAATGTTAATTTCAATATTTATGACCTTCAGGGGAATTTAATCAAGAGCTCAAAACCTAGATTCAGAAATGATTCCATATCTCTTCACTTGGGAGCGGAAATAATTAATATGTTATCTAATACAGTGGACAAGCGTTATATACTCGACGATACTGCTGCGGGGGATAAATATCAGGCTTCATATACCTACATAAACGATGATAAATTTAAACCAATTGGCATATTAAATTTGCCATATTTTGAGGATAACACTCTTAACGACATGGAACTTAGGGAGTTCTTAATTCGGCTATCTGTCGTCTATCTTTTTATGTTGCTCATTGCCATTGTACTTGCTTATTTTATTTCAAAATACATAACCCGTTCATTACAAACCATTTCTGATAAGATTACACAAACGGACCTAACGAAAAGAAATGAAAAAATCCTTATTGAAAATCCAGGTCACGAAATAGGTAAACTTATTAATTCATATAATGATATGATTGATGAATTAGAAATAAGCGCGGCCAAACTAGCGCGGAGTGAAAGAGAACAGGCTTGGCGCGAGATGGCCAAGCAGGTAGCTCACGAAATTAAAAATCCACTTACTCCTATGCGATTAAGTGTTCAAAGTTTTGAAAGAAAATTTAATCCTGAAGATCCTGATGTACAAACCAAAGTAAAGGAATATTCCAGGACTTTGATTCAACAAATAGATACCATGAGCAGTATTGCTTCCGCTTTTTCAAGCTTTGCGGAAATGCCTGCTCAACAGAATGAAAATTTAAATGTCGTAAAAATAGTTAAACTGGCATTGGACATTTTTAATGAAAAATACATTCATTTTATGGCAGATGAAGAGGAAATTATTGCCAAGCTAGACCGCACCCAATTGGTACGTGTAATTACCAATTTGGTGAAGAATGCAATACAAGCCGTTCCAGAAGTAGAATCACCAAGAATATTAGTTTCGGTGGTTTCACAGGGAGATAAAGTAAAAATATCTGTGGCGGACAATGGTATTGGAATTCAGGATGGCTTTAAAGATAAAGTGTTTGAACCCAAGTTTACAACTAAAACCAGTGGGATGGGCTTAGGTCTTGGCATGGTGAAGAATATTGTTGAAACTTATAACGGAACTATTGATTTTACTTCTCAGCCTGGTAAAGGAACCGTATTCACTGTTATGTTTCCAAAAGGAGCAAAAAATTAATAAAATAATCAAATATGAAATTTGAAAATATCCTGATAGAGATTAAAAGTAGCGTTGCTACAATTATTATTAACAGGCCAAAAAAATTAAATGCGTTAAACAGAGCAACGATCAAGGACTTAAGTAAAGCATTTAAGACTCTGGGCAAGAATAAGATGATACGAGCCATTATAATCACCGGGAGTGGTGAAAAGGCGTTTGTAGCCGGGGCGGATATTTCAGAGTTCTCAAACTATACCGTAAAGGAAGGCAAAGAACTTGCAACAAAAGGGCAGCAGGCTCTTTTTAACCTTGTAGAGAACTTATCTACTCCAGTCATCGCGGCTATAAACGGTTTTGCGCTTGGCGGCGGACTTGAATTAGCCATGGCCTGTCATTTCAGAATAGCCAGTAATAATGCCAAAATGGGCCTGCCTGAAGTTTCTCTTGGGGTGATTCCGGGTTATGGTGGAACGCAACGCTTACCCCAATTAATTGGAAAAGGCAGAGCGATGGAACTCATACTTTCAGCCGGAATGATTGACGCAGAAAAAGCCTTATCCTATGGTCTGGTAAATTATGTGGTTCCTCAAGAAGAACTTTTACCACTATGTCTTAAAATAGCAGGCAGAATAACGAATAACTCTCCTGTTGCAATTTCTTATGCAATAAAAGCCGTAAATGCGGGTTTTAAGAGTAATGCGAAAGGGTTTGAAACCGAGATAAATGCATTTGGAAGCTGTTTTGGAACAGCCGATTTTAAAGAAGGCACTACTGCCTTTTTAGAAAAAAGAAAAGCAGAATTTCCCGGAACCTGATGAGCTTAAAATTCATTATCTATCATGAAAATTCGTTTTATCATATTTTTTGCAGTTTTTACTGCAAGCTTTATCTACGCGCAAAACATGCCTATTTCCTATGATTTTGGAGAAAAGTATAACGACAGATATAAGTATTCCAATTTAGTCTCCATTTCTGAGGATGGAACTGGTGGAACTGTTTTGGTAAGATCGTACTATACGGGAATGATCCTGAAACCTAAGGGTTATTTTATAGAGCATTATAATAAAGATCTTGAACTGGTCTCAGAATATAATTATAAATTAAAGGGACCTGATCTTATAGAGGGTTACTTAAAAAACGGACAATTATATTTACTGTTTTTGGATTATAATTTGGAAACTATGTCATATGATTATATAGTTCACCGAAGTCCAATATCAGATTTTAATTTTACCCAGGAGAAGTTACTCTCAATTCGGTCAGATCAGGTAAAACAACCATATGACCGCAACTATTACAATAGAAATTTTTCGTCTGGTTTTACTACAACTGCCTTATTTAACGATGATAAAAGCGCATTTATAATTAGCACACATTTTAAGAAGGGAAAGATTAATAAACACAATATTTATTTATTTAATGCTTCGCTTAAAAAGATATTCGAACAAGATTTTTCTAAAGAAATAGAAGATAAGAATTATGCTTTTGAAAATATAGTAGTCTCCCCAAACATGGAACGTGCATACATTATTGGAAAGGCTTATTTTAAGAAGAAAAGAATTGCTGCCTTGGAACGTAAATTTCAGTATGAACTTATTATGCTGTCAAAACAAGGCGCCATTACACAAAACTTTGACAGTTCTGGTAAATACTCTGAAGCACTAAAACCTATTCTTCGAAAAGGGAATCTTATTTGTGTTGGGTTTTATGCTGATCGAAAGGATAACAGGTATAATGGGTTGGGTTATTTTAAATTAGACCCTATAACACTAGAAGTCCAAATAAGGAAATACAATCCTTTTTCAAATCAGTTTATGTCAGACAAGTTTGGAAAGGAGGACGCAGAGCATGTAAAGAACCTGGTATTTAAAAATGTAAGCTTTACACGGGATGACGAAATACTCTTTAATGCAGAGGAGTATTTTGTTACATCAAGTGTACAGGCAAATTCTAGTGGAGGCAGACTACGGGTGGAACGTTATCATCATAATGATATAGTGAGTGCGAAGATCAATCTAAAAGGTGAAATGCTTTGGGCAAGAAATATTAATAAATCTGAAGTAACACAGGGTGACGGGGCCTATGCATCTTATTGTTCCTATACCAAAAATGATAACACTTACTTTTTTATAAGTAGCTCGGCTGAAAACCCTCAATTACTCAATAATGAACGTATAATTTTTAAACAGGGCTATAGTCGGAATAGAAATGTCTTTGTAATCCAATTAGACAAACATGGTAAAATGAGTTATGAAAAAATTATTGATGATAAAGAAGCTCGCTTGCCGCTTATGGTTTCAAAACCTCTAATGGACTTCAATGATAACGCGGTTTTGTTTTATGCTAAAAGAGGAACCAAAAAACAATTAGTGAATGTCTCTATTAATTAAATTGCTTCAATAGGAAATATTCCATAAATTTGGAATAAATCCACATATTGAAACATAACAATTTTATTAAAGGAAGAGGAGCACAGCAAAATACTCCAAACAAATTTCTTAAACACATACACGAAATACAGCAAGATTTTCTTGAATTTTGCAGAAAAGAAGGTGAAGAGGGCACACAAAGGAAAACACAATACTTGCCTGTTTTCCCTAAAACAATTGTAAATAAAGTTACCAGTCCGGACGTCGGGATGGAATACTCGATGAATCCTTATCAGGGCTGTGAACATGGTTGTATCTATTGCTATGCCAGAAATACGCACGAATATTGGGGCTTAAGCGCGGGTTTAGATTTTGAACAAAAGATTTTGGTAAAGAAAGATGCTGCAAGGCTTCTTGAGACCAAACTAAAAAGTGCTAAATGGAAGGCTGCCACCATTGTGCTTTCGGGAAATACAGATTGTTACCAACCCGCAGAGCAGGAATTTAAAATTACAAGAGCTTGCCTGGAGGTATTTTTAAGGTACCGCCATCCTGTAGGCATCATTACCAAGAATTCTTTGATCTTAAGGGATATGGACTTGTTAAAGGAATTGAATTATCACGGACTGGTTGGAGTAAACATCTCAATTACTTCACTTTCGGAAAATACCCGAAGAATTTTAGAGCCCAGGACAACTACTATTAAAAAGCGTCTTGAAACAATTGCCACTCTAGCTGAAAACAAAATCCCGGTTAATGCCATGCTGGCACCAATTATTCCGGCAATAAATAGTCATGAAATTATAAATTTAGCAAAAGTTGCTGCTGAACATGGCGCCTCTTCTTTTGCTTATACTATAGTAAGATTGAATGGTGCCATTGGTCTTATTTTTACAGATTGGATCAGGAAAGTCATGCCTGACAGGGCAGAAAGGGTATTGAGCCTTATAGCATCATGCCATGGGGGAACATTAAATGACAGCAGATTTGGTTTGCGAAGTAAGGGAGAAGGCAATATTGCCCTCCAAATACAGGAAATGGCCAAATTGGCTAAATTGAGATATTATAAAGGAAAATCATTTCCCAAATTAAACAGGGAATTACACGAAGAATATAAGCACGGCCAATGGAAGCTGTTCAATTAAACTTTTATGTAATTTTCTGGAGTTTTTGGGGATTAGAAGCAGTAGAAGATGAAGCTACTTTTTTGACAAATATTCTTCTTTTCACAGTGGAGTATGATTTTAAAACAAGGTTTTAATATGCGAAAAAACAAGACGTATCCTTGTAGTGTGAAGGTGTTGGGTTATTTCAGATAAAAGTATGAACTTAAATGAAGACTATGTTATTTTAAACCTTCCCATTCCTGATAGAATTGGTCCAGGTAACTGAGCATAAAGTCGTGCCGTTTTTCTGCGAGTTTTTTACCGGTAGACGTATTCATCTTTTCTTTTAAAAGTAGTAGTTTTTCATAAAAGTGATTGATTGTAGGTGCACTGGACTTCTTATACTCTTCCTTGCTCATCGTCAAATTTGGGGTAATTTCAGGATTATAGAGTTCCCTGTTTTTAAAACCACCATAGTTAAACGCCCGTGCAATGCCTATGGCCCCAATCGCATCTAATCTGTCCGCATCCTGTACTATCTGTAGTTCAATAGAATTAAAGGACTTACCTGTGTTGGACAGACTATTTTTAAATGATACATTCTCTATAATTTTTATGATGTGCTCCCTGCTTAATTGATCCACATTGTGTTCTTTCAAGAATTCAGAAGCTATTTTTGGCCCCAGAGTTTCGTCCCCTTTATAAAACTTAGAATCTGCAATATCATGTAAAAGTGCCGCCAACTGAACCACAAATAAATTAGCATTTTCTTTTTTAGCTATATGAATAGAATTTGCCAAAACCCTTTTTGTATGATGCCAATCATGACCTCCCTCAGCCCCTTTAAATCTTAGTTTGACAAAGTTTTTGGTCTTTTCTAAAATTGCTTTCCGATTCATTAAAAAGAAGTTACACCACTGGTTATTGCTTGTTCTACTTTTTCAATCAACTCATCTGGATTTCCACTATTATTGAGCGGCTGATGAACCTTAAAGTTTAAATGTGATCCAATCCCGTATGGAAATTTTCCGTAACGAAGCATTTTCCATGAATTATTGATACTTATAGGAACTATTAATGCAGAGGGCGCTTGTTTCATAAGAATTTTTAAGCCCGTTGTTTGGAATTTTTTTGGATGTCCGTTCCGGCTTCTTGTACCTTCAGGAAAAATGACCGCGCTTCTGTTGTATTTTTCTATATAACGGCCAAGTTTAGATATTTCCATAAGGGCTTGTTTAGCATCCTTTCTATCGATAAGTACAGATCCACCATGTCTAAGATTATAGGAAACGCTGGGAATGCCTTTCCCCAGTTCTATTTTGCTCACAAATTTAGGGTGATGTGCGCGCATATACCATATTATAGGCGGGATATCATTCATGCTTTGGTGGTTCGAAACAATAATAAGAGGCCTGTCTTTAGGAATTTTGAAGGGATTGGTAAAAGTATACCTGGTCCCGAGAACATGGGTGCACCTTAATAATAATAAATTGAGGATACATACACTTTTTTTATGGGCATTATATCCAAATAGATTAAGGCAAACCCATTGAATAGGATGAAAAACAAGCAGGACTATTCCAAAAAAGATAAAATATAATACTGTAAGCGGATAAGCCAATATTTTTTGCATGACACAAAAATAAAAAACCGCTCCTATAGATGCGGTTTTTTACAAATTTTTATACAAACTAAAAAGTTTTTAGGTCAAATCAAGTTTTATGAACACAAATGAAATCTTCAATAAAACCGAGGGAAATTGTAATAATTGACCCTTCTAATTTTAGCAGAATTCCTCGTAAGCTTCCATTAAATTCTCAGAAATTAATTCTGCAGGTCTTCCTTCAATATGGTGCCTTTCAATCATATGTACCAATTCACCATTTTTAAATAAGGCCATACTAGGTGATGAAGGAGGAAATGGAATCATAAGATTTCTAGCTGCATCTACGGCCTCGGTATCTACCCCCGCAAAAACAGTGATAAGATGATCTGGCTTTTTTTCATTTTCCAGGCTTAATTTTGCAGCAGGCCTGGCATTCGCAGCAGCACAGCCACATACAGAATTAACCACTACCAGGGTAGTACCCTGTTGTTTTATGGCATTTTCAACTTCATCTGCTGTATATAATTCTTCAAACCCGACTGACGACAGGTCTGCTCTCATTGGTTTAACTAATTCTTCAGGATACATAAGCATTTTTTTACTTGAATTAATGGCAAAGATAGTGAAATTGAAATAACCTAATCACAAAGCTTAACCATTCTTTAAGTAAGGTATTCATCCATATTATTTTATATTTGCGCAAATTTTATTGCTGTTATGATTAAGTGGTTCGCCGCAATTTTGGGTTATTTTCTTTACGGTTTTCGGGGTGCTGTTCTGGGTTTTTTGATTGGAAGTTTTATAGATAGTGTTAGTCGCGGTTCCCGTCCAAGAAATGTCTTCAGCGATTACACGAGACAAAAGGTGTCGCCTGCAGACTTTGAACTAAATCTTCTTTCATTGTGTTCTATTGTTATTAAGGCAGATGGACAAGTGAGTCAACGTGAACTGGACTATGTAAGGCAATATTTTCTCAGCACATATGGAAAGGAAAAAGCCAATGCAATTTTTAGGACATTTAATGAGGTTATAAAAAGCAGAGAGATATCGGCTCAGCGCATCTGTACATACCTGAATCAGAGAACACGCTATGAGGTGCGATTACAATTGTTGCATTTTCTTTTTGGGATAGCACAAGCCGATGGGGCCGTAAGCAATCTCGAGATTGAAAAAATAAAGGAAATAGCTGGATACCTCAGGGTTGGAAGGCAAGATTTTGAAAGCATAAAGGCTATGTTTATCAAATCTGCGGACAATGCTTATAAAATATTAGAAATAGAAAAAGGGGTTTCAGACGATGAAGTTAAAAAGGCGTATCGCAAAATGGCGAAAAAGTATCATCCGGATAAGGTGATCACAGACAATGAGGCCATTAAAAAAGGTGCAGAGGAAAAGTTCAAGGAAGTTCAGAGAGCCTATGAGCAGATTCAGAATGAAAGGGGGATATAGTGCTTAAGCAGAATGACGGAATTGCCTGAATAAGACCATCTTTTTATTTTAAACCCAATTATTTTTAAAAGAATTTTGCATGTATGATTTTTGGTTTTATTGCAAACTTGGAATTAACCATGTTTTGGATTTGGGAGCTTATGATCATGTATTATTTCTATCTGCCCTTACGGCTCCTTTTACTTTTAAGCATTGGAAGAAAGTAGTTGTTTTAGCTACATTATTTACCATCGCTCATTGCCTTTCCCTAATATTCTCTGCCTATGACATTATTAATGTTGATGTAGAATTAATTGAATTCTTAATTCCGTTAACCATCTTGTTGACTGCCTTTTTTAATATAGCGCAGGTTTTTTTTGTCCCAGGGAAAAACAAGACATACCTACTTGAATTTGCCACAACTTTTTTTGGCATAATACATGGATTTGGATTTTCTAATTATTTCAATATGTTGGTGAGTGAAGAAGAGGAAAAAATTGGGCCTTTGTTGGGTTTTGCCAGCGGAATAGAAATTTCCCAGATCATAATAATTTTTTCAATACTAACGCTGGCCTTTATAATGCAAAATAAGTTCGGTATGAAGCGATCAGTATTCACAGTACTTATTTCTTCGGCAATTGTTTTATTTACCATACCTATGCTGATAAATAGCTGGCCGTGGTAGCAGATATCCAGTTTATTTTGTCCTTTTAACTGTAGAAAGTGTAAAAGGCACATTTTCCATGGTTTTATATACCAGACAACGGTTTTAATTAAAAATTAACCGTTTAAGGTTGTGGAACTTTTCCAAAGCAGGTATCTTAGTACTTTACCAGAACTAACATGGGGCATACAAAGATTCTGTTTGGTGAAACAAAGTAAACAGGAAAAATACGACAAAGCTTATTTGAGAATGGCTCATGAATGGGGTAAATTATCCTATTGTAAGCGCAAACAGGTCGGAGCTATTGTGGTTAAGAAGAGGATGATTATCTCGGATGGGTATAATGGCACACCTACCGGATTTGAAAATTTTTGTGAGGACGATGAAGGATATACCAAATGGTATGTTCTACATGCCGAAGCAAATGCCCTTTCCAAGGTGGCCGCTTCAACTCAGTCATGTGAAGGTGCCACTCTGTATATAACGCTATCGCCCTGTCGGGAATGCAGTAAGCTTATTCACCAATCTGGCATAAAACGTGTGGTATATCAAATTGAGTATAAAGATAATTCAGGATTAGAATTTCTAAAAAGAGCAGGGGTCGAATTGCAGCACCTCCCTACAATTGAAAGCGCTGTTTAAATTATTATTGAACTAAATGAAGAAGCATTATTATATATGGCCAACAATCGTAGCCCTGGCTTTGTCGCTTGGAATCTTTGTGGGTGGGAAACTTCATTTTAACGATACACCAGAGAAATTATTTACAACTAATTCTAAAAAAGATAAGCTTAACAGACTTATAGATTATATTGATTATGAGTATGTTGATGATATTAATACAGATAGTATAGTAGATATTACTGTAAATAACATTCTGGATAAATTGGATCCTCATTCTGTTTATATTCCCAAAAGTGAAATGACCCGGGTAGCTGAAAATATGAAGGGGGATTTTGTTGGCATAGGGATAAATTTTTATATGTATAAGGATACTATCACTGTAATACGAACTGTAGAAAAGGGTCCTAGTTTCCTAAAAGGTATTAAGGCAGGAGACCGAATACTGATGGCAGGCACAGATACCCTTTATGGCAAGAGATTACCAAGTGACGTTATTGTAGATAGATTGAAAGGACTAAATGGTTCGGCAGTTCAACTTCAGGTTTATCGTAAATCAGAGAATAAACTGTTTAAGGTAAATCTTAAACGAGACCGGATACCAATAAAAAGCGTTCACGCATATTATATGCTTACCCCTGAAATGGGATATATTAAAATAAATAGGTTTGCCGAATCTACCTATAAAGAATTTAATATGGCACTGCGAATATTGCAGCGTCAAGGCGCAAAAAAGCTAACTCTTGATTTAAGGGATAATCCTGGAGGTTATCTGGGAATTGCAGAACAGTTGGCTGACGAATTTTTACAGGATGGTAAGTTAATCCTATATACAAAAAACAAAAAAGGGAAAATAGATAAAACTTTTGCTACAAAAAAGGGCAGTTTTGAGGATAAACCAGTCTATGTTTTAATTAATGAACGCTCTGCCTCTGCCAGTGAAATAATTGCAGGAGCCTTGCAGGACAATGATATAGGAACAATAATTGGCCGCAGATCTTTCGGTAAAGGATTGGTTCAACGTGAAATGGAACTGGGCGACGGCTCAGCTGTGCGCCTGACCGTATCGAGATATTACACGCCTACAGGTCGTTCTATTCAAAAGACTTATAAAAATGGGAATAAAGACTATTATCAAAAATTTACAGATCGCTATCATAACGGCGAGCTGATTTCTGTAGATAGTATCAAAGTAGCAGATTCTTTAAAGTTCACCACTCCTAAGGGTAAAGTGGTTTATGGAGGGGGAGGCATAATTCCTGATATTTTCGTGCCAATTGGTACTAATGAAGAAGAAGCTGTTGAAAGCCTGGAGAGTCTTGGTTTTATGTCCAGGTTTATATTTGAGCATTTAGAGGAAGACAGAAATAGATATTCCAATTATACCGAAGCAGAATTTGTCCGGGATTTTAATATGGATGACATAGCTTTTGAGAAGTTCGTAGACTACTCAATAGATCGAAACATTAAAATAAATTTCTATGATTTTGAGGATAAGATAAAACTCTATTTGAAAGGTGCTTTAGCTGAGCAGTTATTTACCTCAAACCTTAACGCAAAGATAAAGTCAACTTCAGACAGTATGCTACAAAAAGTTCTGGAATTGGATCGACCCACAATCCAAGAAAAAGGAAAAGAGCAGATTGAATTTAGCAATTAATTATCCTCTATTTTTTTCTGAATTTTTTTGGAAGTAAGATATATTATTAACAGTAAAATAGCGCATAGAGACGCCACAATCCCTATTAAAGCCACAATACTATTTCCTTTCAGGGGCTCATCAAAATCAATAAGCGTAACATTGTAAGTAATAAGTACAAGTGCCAGGATTATTAATACAATGCTGAATGTTTTATTCATTTTAGTTTTTCTGGTTTTTTACGCTCTTTTCTCTCAACAATCTATTCTAAAAAAGTTGGTTAATATTTGAAGTAAATAGCTTAACTGCTATTGCTAATAAAATTACTCCAAAGACTTTCCGGATTATATTAATCCCGTTATTTCCAAGTACCCTTTCAATTGACTTTGACGATTTTAAAACTATATATACAAAAATAATATTTATAATAATAGCAACAATAATGTTCTCTACACGAAATTCTGCTCTTAAAGAAAGAAGAGCAGTCATAGTACCTGCACCGGCAATAAGAGGAAAGGCAATGGGAACTATTGAAGCACTTTCAGGGGCATCATCTTTATAAAGTACTATCCCCAAAATCATTTCAATAGCTAAAAAGAACAAAACAAAGGCACCCGCCACCGCAAACGAATTTACATCTATCCCTATTAGCTTTAGAATTTCTTCACCAATAAATAAAAAGGCTATCATAATAATCGCTGCAACAATGGTAGCCTTCCCGGATTGTATATGCCCAACTTTATTTCGAAGACTGATAATTATAGGGACACTGCCTACTATATCTATTACAGCAAAAAGGATCATACTTGCCGAGGCTATTTCTCTTAAGTTAAAATTCATTGGACCATCAAATTAAATAAGCTGGCAAATTTACGTATACCAAAGGTTTTTAGATCACGGAAGGCCAAATATTTTATGGTTGTAAAACTCAATAAAGTATCTTTACGAGCTTAATGCTACACGATGTTTGAAATTGGTAAAGCCATTATCTCTGACGAAATTTTGGAAAAGGAATTTGTATGTAATTTATCTGCATGCAAGGGCGCCTGCTGTGTAGACGGCGAGGCGGGAGCTCCATTGGAAGATAAGGAGACTGAAATTTTAGTTGATATTTATGCTGATGTTAAGCCTTTCCTTACGGCTGAAGGAGTTTCAGCCATAGAAGAACAAGGAGCCTTTATAAAGGGTGCAGATGGCGAATGGGAAACACCTTTGATTAATAAAGAAGAATGTGCATATGTAATTTACTCAGAAAAAGGGATCGCAAAATGTGGCCTGGAAGAAGCTTATAACAATGGAGCGACAAAATGGAGAAAACCTGTCTCCTGTCATTTATATCCGGTAAGAATTACAGAATATGAGCAGCTTACAGCAGTTAATTATCATAAATGGGAAATCTGCGATCCGGCATGTTCTTTGGGAGAAGAATTGAAAATCCCCATTTATAAGTTTGTAAAAGAGGCACTGATTAGAAAATTTGGCAAAGAATGGTATCAGGAATTGGAAAAAATAGCCGTGAATAATTCTAAATAATAGGAATATGTAAAATTACCTTAGTTCCACAGGCTGCTTCCTGCTTATCATAAAGGTCCACAATTTCCATCTCAAACGTATTTTTATAATCCTTGGAAAAATTAGCTAAACGTTCTTTGGTAATATCGATCCCGACTGATTTTCTTTTTAGAACCTTACTTTCTTTGAGCTTTTCGGCAACTTCTCTTCCCACTCCATTATCGGTTATAGAAATATCTATATAACCGTTTTTCCCTTTACTTATATATAATAAAATGGATTTGTCACCATCTTTTGAAGAGAGACCATGCCATAGAGCGTTTTCTAAAAAGGGTTGAAGAATAAGAGAAGGAATTTTAACTATATGGGGATCATTACCTTCATCTATGATTATTTTAAACTGTATTTCATTGGAAAAACGAATATTTTCAATTGTCATATACAATTCTACCGTTTCTAACTCTTCAGCCAAAGGTATTTCCTTAAGTGAAGAGGCCTCAAGTATTTTACGCACTAATTTTGAAAACTTATTTAGGTAATGGACAGCGTTCTTTTTTTCATTGTTTATGATATAGAGCTTTATTGAGTTTAGTGAATTAAATAAAAAATGAGGATTCATCTGGCTGCGAAGAATAGATTGCTCCAGGGTGAGCACCTTCTTATCTTTTTTAAGCTGGCTTTGTCTGTACAAAATATATAGCATTAGCGTAAATAAAGCGAATAATAAAGTGCCAATCAATAAGGTATTTTGATTTCTTCGAAGCTTTAAGTTTATAATTTCGTTCTCTTTTGCAAGTACTTCTATCTGATTGTTCTTTTTTTCCGTCTCAGAACGGGAGATTATATCGGCTACATAGAGCTTATTGCGATCATTTGATATTCTTGCTTCCATTCTTTCTGCCTCTATAAAGAATTCTTTAGATTTTTTGAAATCATCTTGATATTCCCATAAATCGGATAAGTACGAGTAGGCCTCTTCCATGGAACTAAGCAGATTATATTCCTTAGCTATTTCTAACCCTTTATTTAAATTGTATTGAGCATCATCAAACTGATTATTTTGCATCTGAGCCCAACCTATATTTAAATAAACTTCAGAGATGATTTTCATATCTCCCAGCTCTTCGGATGCCCCAAGAATGGATTCAAAAATTTTAAGCGCTTCCTTGTTTTTGCCCTGATGAACGTATACATGTGCAATTCCAAGATTTGACAGGACGCTAACTCTTTTTGAACCAATATTTTCGTTGAAGACTGAAGATTTTTCATAATTTTGTAATGCTTCTTCCAGCTTACTTTGAGCCTCAAGGCATTCTCCAATAGCTATATAATTCATGGCAAGCCCCAGGGTATTACCCAATTCGGCCTCAAGCTTTATTGATTTCTTGAAATTGCCAACAGCAAGATCATATTGACCTAAAGTTCTATATATATGGCCTATGCTGTTCAAAGAAAAATTTAAGCTCCTTTTTATATCCTCATTAGGCCTTTCCATATACTCCGCTAGTCCTATAGCCTTCTGGGCACAGTCTAAGGCTGAGGGTATAGCCTCCGTTTGCCTATATACGGCACTTAGCATGGTTAAACTGTAAATTTGAAATTCTGTATTGTTACTTACTTCGGCAGCTTCTAAAGCCATTTGGTGCAGTTTAACGGATTTTTCATAGAGCGCGTAATCCCTGTAAGATATGCCCAATTGATTAAATGCATAGGACTTACCTATAAGGTAATTTTCCTTAGCTGAAGCATTGGCAAAATAGCGCATTAAACTAGTATCGCGTCGGACTGTCTTAAGCTCAATCTCCAAATCATTGTAAGTCTCTGGGGCCTTGGAGATAAGACTTTCAGTTGTTTCTTTGAAACTTTTGGAGTAACCCTGCGCATTGGCCTCATCTATAAGAAGTATGATAATAACACAAAAAAGCAAAGAATAATTAGCAAAAAAGGAAGGTATATAGGGGATTTTAAAGCTCATTAACATAAGTAATTCTCCAATTGATTATAACAAATCCAAAAAATCAGACTTTTTTTGACGGGAAACGGGTATTTTATGATCGGATTGAAGCACAACATATCCATCAGTTTTGAGAAACTCCTTAATTTTTGTAAGATTAATTATATAGGAGTTATGAATCCTGAAAAAGGTATCGCTGGGCAGAAGTTCATTAACTTCTTTTAACTTTTTAGTAAGTACTATCTTGTGTCCATCTGCAAGGTAAATAGTACTGTAATTGCCGTCAGATTCGGCATATAAGATCTGCTCACTTTCCAGGAATACTAATTTCCCGTCGGTATTAAAAGTAATTTTTTTATGCTTTTCATTAGAATTAAAATTCAGTAGAATTTTTTCCAATCTATCAGAAGTATAATTTTTCGCATTAAACTTTTTAATTTTTACAATAGTATCTTTTAAGTCGTCCGTATCAATAGGTTTTAAAAGATAATCAATAGCCTCATTCTTAAGTGCTTTTATGGCATATTGATTGTAGGCCGTAGTAATCACGACAGGAAAATCCTTATTACTTAATTTTTGAATGAATTGAAACCCGTCCATGGTGGGCATTTCAATATCTAAAAACAAGCAGTCCGGGGTGTTATGGCTAAGATAACTTAATGCTTCAAAGGGATCGGTAAAGGAAGCAACAACATTTATTTCATCGCTGAAATTCTCCAATTCCCATGAAAGACTTTGAAGTGCTTTTTTTTCATCATCTACAATAACAGCTTGCAACATTACCTTAGTATATTCTTGTAAGTTACAAAATTAGGAGTACTACTAGTAAGACTTGTTGAAATTTGTATAGATAGATTAAATAGGCGTATGACCAGCCCTAAAACACTTAAAGATTGCATTCTTAGGAAAATTTTAGACGACTATAATCTTTGTTTTTTTAAGGAAAAAACAGAATGTTAGATTTATAACAAATTCACAACAGAAAGGTCAAAAAAAGTTATTTAAAAATGGTATTTGTAAGGCAATTTATACATAATTCCATACCAATTATACAAATTGACTGTGTGGGTTGTTTGTTAACGCATACTTTGGCTTTAGTAAATATTTCATAAACGAGTACTATTGCACACTTGTAAAGTAAAGAGCACTAATGAAAAAATGTGTTATATTTTTCACCCTTTTAATCTTAGTTATACTGCTTGCAGTTTTAACGGATAATAATGAACGCTCAGTACTTGTAGATGAGGTTGCACTTGCCGGAAATAATATTGATCATCTTTTGGCTGAAGAACAGGCCGAAATAGCAGAATTATGTACGGAGTAAAAACATAAAAGTAACTACCATGCCACATATTGTAATCAAATCCCTCAAGCTTGGTCTATGGGTTATTTTGGCCTTAATTTTCACTTCCAGTAGTTCAATTGAAGAAAAGCCTGATAAGAAGATGTTAGCAGCGGGCAGTTATGTGCTAAATATTGCGGGGGAAAGGCAGTTAAAACTTGAGGGGATAATAAATTTTGAAACTACAAAAAAGTGTTCTCCAAAAGGGAAAGAGTATACCATTTTAAAATTAACCCTAAATGATAATCAGGAGGTTCCCGGGCATTCACTGGAATTTTTTCTTTCTAAACAATACCAATCAATGAAAATAGGCCATGGCCGGCATAAAATCTCTGAGAATATTGGAGGTTTCCTTAATTATTTTGATGGGGTTTTTGGTTTTGCCAACATAAATGAATTCGGGGAATTACCATTTTTCACAAAAAATGGTAGCATTACTATTGATAATCTTGATGACAAAAAATTAAAAGGCAGTATAGATGTGGTTTTTGAAAATCCTAATGAAGGGAGCTTTGAAATTACAGGTAATTTCATTGCCTTAAAAAAATAGCATTTGGTGCTAATTATTTGATTTTATAGAAATAAATTTGCATATCGAAATTAAGTTCATTGAAGAATAATAGCAGTTTTAGTTTTTAAGTATTAATAAAACTGTCAAACCATTATGTACGACTCGAGGTAGGTATATCTTTATAGAAATACCGCTGCTTAAATGCAGGACCATAGATGTAATTGCTAATTGGATAACCATACCAATCATGTTGGTCATGAAATTTGCTCGATTTTTAGGTTTCGGGGGAACTACCTAGATCAGCAGACCCAAGCGGTAATTAAATTTTAAACATCTATTGAGTCGTACGGTTTGGCGGTATTTTTTGTAAGTATTAATTTGCTAGTCTGCTTTTTACCTTGTATTGTCCTAGCAGGAGGCTTAATTTTTTGAAAAAAGCTGGATAATGCAAAATCTTTTCATTTTTACAACAAAGATATTTATATCGAGGGGCCAATGGTATAAATGAGCTATTAGTAATACCAAATTACTTCTGAGCTAAATTAAAACCCTTCATTTTTTGTAGTTAGCTTAACAGCAAGGGATTAAATCATTAATGTTTTAGTTGACTTATTTAATAAACCAAGAAGTATGTTTTATTATACTTTTTGGTTTAATTTTTTCCGCCCCATAATGACATAATTTTTTCCTAAAATTTACTTTTCTAAAAAGGCAGCAAACATCACTGGCGAACCTAGATTTCAACATACGGTGTTAAAAACTTTGGGTAGTATTTAATAAAACCTCCTTTACAATTTGATAACATTTTTGAATCTTTGTTAGCCCCAACACTTAGGAAATTCCATCCTACATTAACACTAATAAAAATAAAAAACATGACTGCAGCCCTTGAGCCCATTTTACAGGAAAACGACGATAGATTTGTGATATTTCCCATACAACACCATGATTTGTGGGAATGGTACAAAAAATGTGAGGCTTGTTTTTGGACTGCAGAGGAGATAGATCTTCACGAAGACTTAACAGACTGGAACAATAAACTGAGTGATGATGAGAAGTATTTCATTAAGCATATCCTGGCATTTTTTGCAGCTTCAGATGGAATAGTAAATGAAAATCTTGCGGAGAATTTTGTGAATGAAGTACAATATTCGGAAGCTAAATTCTTTTATGGATTTCAGATTATGATGGAAAATATCCATTCTGAAACTTATTCCTTATTGATAGATACCTATGTTAAAGATGAAAAGGAAAAAGGAATTTTGTTTAAAGCAATAGAAAATTTTCCAGCCATAAAGAAAAAGGCAGATTGGGCTTTAAAATGGATTGATTCACCAAGCTTTGCAGAGAGATTAATTGCTTTTGCGGCAGTTGAAGGAATCTTTTTTTCCGGGGCTTTTTGTTCTATCTTCTGGTTAAAGAAGAGAGGTTTAATGCCGGGTCTTACTTTCTCTAATGAACTGATATCGAGAGATGAGGGAATGCATTGTGATTATGCCGTACATCTTCACAATAAACACCTGGTTAATAAGGTTCCAAAAAAACGAATCACAGAAATACTTGTAGATGCCTTAAATATTGAACGGGAGTTTATTACTGAATCACTTCCTGTTAGCCTTATTGGCATGAATGCGAAACTCATGACGCAGTATCTGGAATTTGTAACCGATAGGTTATTGGTTGAATTAGAATGTGATAAGGTTTACAACGCTACCAATCCGTTTGATTTTATGGATATGATTTCTCTGCAGGGGAAAACCAACTTCTTTGAGAAACGTGTTTCCGAATATCAAAAGGCTGGTGTTCTTAACAAAGATAAAGACGTAGATGCTCAAAAGATCAGTTTCGATGCTGATTTCTAAAGTATAGAACACCGAATTTTACCCTATTTCCACAAGGGTTTTATATCATTTAAATAGTATTTCGCTTATATAAGCTTTCAATAACCAACATAGCACTTAAAACAATTAGAACCACATGTATGTAGTAAAAAGAGATGGAAGAAAAGAGCCGATGATGTTCGATAAGATCACGGCCAGAGTACGTAAGCTTTGTTATGGTCTTAACGACCTGGTAGATCCTGTAAAAGTTGCCATGAGGGTAATTGAAGGTCTATATGATGGTGTAACCACATCCGAACTTGATAATCTGGCGGCGGAAATTGCAGCCACATTAACTACAGCACACCCGGATTACGCTAAATTGGCTGCCCGAATTTCTGTCTCTAATTTACATAAGAACACAAAAAAGTCTTTTTATGAAACAATGAAGGATTTATATGAATATGTAAATCCCAGAACCGGAAAAGAAGCCCCTTTATTATCTGATGAAGTCTTTAAGGTTATTTCTGAAAATGCCGATAAGTTAGATTCAACTATAATTTACAATAGAGATTTTGGGTATGATTATTTTGGCTTTAAAACTCTGGAACGCTCTTACCTCCTAAAATTAAATGGGAAAATAGCAGAAAGACCACAACATATGCTAATGCGTGTGGCCGTAGGTATTCATCTTAATGATTTGGAATCGGCAATAGAGACTTATGAACTCATGTCTAAGAAGTACTTTACACATGCAACTCCTACATTATTCAATTCAGGTACTCCTAAGCCACAAATGTCTTCATGTTTCTTACTGGCAATGAAAGATGACAGTATAGATGGTATTTATGATACGCTGAAGCAGACCGCTAAAATTTCTCAATCTGCGGGTGGTATAGGGTTGTCAATACACAATGTACGAGCAACAGGATCTTATATTGCCGGAACAAATGGTACATCTAACGGTATTGTACCCATGTTGCAGGTGTTTAACGATACAGCCCGTTATGTTGATCAGGGAGGGGGAAAGCGCAAAGGGAGTTTTGCAATATATGTTGAACCATGGCATGCGGATATTTTTGATTTTTTAGACCTTAAAAAAAATCACGGGAAAGAGGAAATGAGGGCAAGAGACCTTTTCTATGCTATGTGGGTACCTGATCTTTTTATGAAAAGAGTGGAAGCCGATGCGGAATGGACATTAATGTGCCCTAATGAATGCCCTGGCTTATTCACCAATCACAGTGAGGAATTTGAAACATTATACACTGGTTATGAAGCGGCAGGAAAAGGCCGAAAAACTATCAGGGCACGTGAATTATGGGAGAAAATTCTGGAATCACAGATAGAGACCGGAACCCCATATATGTTGTATAAAGATGCCGCGAACAGGAAGAGCAATCAAAAGAATTTGGGTACAATCCGTTCTTCCAATTTGTGCACAGAAATATTGGAATATACTTCACCTGATGAAGTTGCGGTTTGTAATCTCGCATCTATTGCATTACCAATGTTTATAAAAAATGGGGAATTTGATCATAAGGAACTCTTTAAAGTTACCAAACGAGTAACCAAAAACCTCAATAGAGTAATAGATCGAAACTATTACCCGGTTGAAGAGGCCAGAAATTCAAATATGCGCCACCGGCCTATAGGTTTGGGGGTACAGGGTTTGGCAGATGCTTTTATAATGTTACGCTTACCTTTTACAAGTGATGAAGCCAAGCAACTAAATCAGGATATTTTTGAAACTCTTTACTATGCCGCCGTTACTGCTTCTATGGAACAGGCAAAAGAGGAGGGAGCTTATTCAACATATGAGGGATCACCTATTTCCCAGGGTCAATTTCAACATAACCTTTGGGGTATTAATGACGATGAATTATCCGGCAGATGGGATTGGGATAATTTGCGAAAGAAAATAGAAAAGCACGGGGTGCGTAATTCTCTTTTAGTTGCGCCAATGCCTACAGCTTCTACTTCACAGATCTTGGGCAATAATGAATGCTTTGAACCCTATACGTCTAATATTTATACTCGAAGAGTACTTTCGGGTGAATTTATTGTGGTGAACAAGCATCTGTTGGAGGATCTTGTTAAACTGGGATTATGGAATGAGAATCTCAAACAGGAATTGATGCGTGCCAATGGTTCCATTCAACATATTGATAATATTCCGGAGAATATTAAAGAGCTTTATAAAACTGTTTGGGAATTGAGTATGAAAGACATTATTGATATGTCCAGGCAACGAGGGTATTTCATAGACCAAAGCCAATCCTTAAACCTCTTTATGGAGAATGCTAATTATGGAAAACTTACTTCTATGCATTTTTATGCCTGGAAGAGTGGTCTTAAAACAGGAATGTATTACCTGCGCACGAAGGCTGCGGTAGATGCTATTAAGTTTACTCTGGATAACACCAAGAAAAAAGAGATCCCAATTAGCGTAGCTGCGGAGGCGGAAGTTGCCGCTGCAACGCCAGAAGCTGCAGTGATATTACCGGTTGAAACCACCCCTGTAAAGCAACAGGAAACAGATGTAGAACCAATGTCACAAGCTGAAATGAAGGAATTGATCGCACGCTCCAAGGAAGGACAAGCAGATGATGATTGTCTGATGTGCGGTTCATGAACGTAACCTATACTGAAATGCAATTGGCTGAGTATACTATACCGTTTCAGTTATAGTGTAAATAGTGTTTATTGATTAAAAGACACCTCGGGTAGGTCTACCCCATTTCTAAGACCTATCAACAGGTGTTTTTTTATGGATTGGAATTACCTATATACAGAATAAATCGACTATCCGTTTAAGAACAGTCAGTAGTACCTGTTTAGATAACAAGATAACAGATTTAATGCAATGAGAGATTTTAAATTTGGGGGTAAGGACTCCTATAAAACCTTAGTTTTAAAATAATAAAAAGGTTTTTTATTCTATTTTTTGAAAATAGGTCTCACAACATTGTACGAAATAAGAATCAATGCTGTGTAAATTACTAAAAGGATAAAATAGTTGTCCATTGCTAGGGGAATAATAAAACTTCTAACAATCTTATATACGCATTAAAATGGCATTCAGATTATCAAATTGAAAAAAAAACACATAAAAAATGTTAAAATCAACAACTTCATTCCCAAATAGCAACCAATTTACATATTCATAGGATTAATGAGACTTGCCCTAAAAGTATAGCTTATGGAAATATCAAAAAAGCAGGGAAGTTTACATAAAAGCATCCACCGTTTTATAGGCATTTATGACAGCTAATTCACCTTCTTTATTGGGCAGAGAATTTCCGTGTTCCATCCCCATAACCCCGTTATACCCTTTTTGATGAATGAATTTAAAAACGTTTTTATAATTTATTTCCCCCGTAGTAGGTTCATTTCTACCAGGGTTATCCCCAATTTGAAAATAAGCAATTTCATCCCAGCAGGCCTCAATATTAGGGATCAGATTTCCTTCCTGGATTTGTTGATGATAAATATCAAAAAGTATTTTGCATGAGGGAGAATTTACTGCCTTGCAGATTTCATAAGCCTGGGGAGAACCTGTAAGAAATAGGCCGGGGTGGTTTCTGAAATTCAATGGTTCCAGGACCATAGTTAAATTATGTGGCTCTAATAGGGCACTGGCTTGTTTAAGCGATTCAATGACATTCGCTGTTTGGTAACCCATGGATAATCTGAGATCCACATGACCGGGGACTACAGTCATCCATTTCGCATTTACACGCTTGGCCACAATAATGGCTTTCTTTATATAATCTAAGAACTCTTCTCGTTTCTCATTATCCCCTGATGCCAGATTTGGTTCTGTCCAATAAATTTTATGAGCTACAAAAACACCCATTTCAATGTTACGGACTGCCATGGTATTGGCCATTTTTTCCTGTAAAGCAACCGAGCGTTGCATCATTCCATTGTCCTCAAAAGCAGTGAAACCCTCTTCTGCCATGAAATTAAGTTGTGCAATTGGGTCTTCACCAGCACTATGTTTAAACATTCCAAGATGTGGGGCATATTTCAGATGAAAGGCATGCTTTAAAGGTGCTTTAGAAATAGAACCTAAAGCAGAAAACCCTGTCAGGGAAAGGGTACTTGCAGCACAAGCCGATTTAATTATAAAACTTCTTCTTTTCAATTTGTTAAGTTATAGGGACCAATCTTTTCCCCCTGTGAGTTCATTAACATCACCACATCCGATATATTCTCCCGGTACTGGCAAGTATGCAAGCACTTCCTCTCCAACGTATTCAGAAGTTTTATAGCCCCAAATCGTCATATCGCGTAGATTCTTTGAAAAGGAATAGCTGACCACTTCATCAGCCAACGCCTCATTTTCTCCTTTAGCCAATGCCGAAGTATTTTTAATAGTCAGTTCCGAATTCTTTATCTCATCTTCTTCCCTGATTTGCAGGGCAGCTACTAAGACGGGTTCCAGGTCTTCAGAAGTTAAATCATTTACTTTCTTTTTGCCGGATTCCTCTAAGGCCGTCTCAATGAATTTTTCAAAAGACACTTTAATCATCGCTTGTTGTCCATCTTCCATTACCTCGTTCGTAAAACGATCTATGAATACATGTACGTTCACTTCAGAGGCCGATGGCGTATCCGTTTTGGGGAGGATGATATCTACTAAATTGTAAAGTACGTTTCCCTGTTCTTTGGTAAAAAAATCAGGTTTCCAGTCAATGGTATTCGTATCCTTACATCCTTGAACCAGGCCTAATAATGTTGGGGTAGCTACTGTATAACCCAAGGCAAGTCCCATATTTTTTAACGCTACTCTTCTATCCATTATAATAATCCTTTTTTAAGTTGTTCGGCAGCATGGTTAGCAGCTCTTGCCGTAAATGCCATATAAGTCAATGAAGGGTTTACACAGGAGGCTGAGGTCATAAATGCCCCATCTGTCACATATACATTTTTAACGTCATGTACCTGATTGTACCCATTAAGGACGGAGGTTTTGGGATCTCTACCCATCCGTGCAGTTCCCATTTCGTGGATACCTAATCCAAGAGCCCCTTGCCTGTCATAAGCTTTAACGTCTCGGAGCCCTGATTTTGTTAGCATTTCATATGCCTGTTCTTTCATGTCTTCCCGCATCTTCAACTCGTTTTCTTTCAACTCTGCATCAAATGTTACCGTTGGCAATCCCCAACCATCCAATTTGTTATAATCTAGTGTCATACGATTATCTTCATAGGGCAATACTTCGCCAAAACCACCCATCCCAAAGGTCCAGCCACCTGGTTTTAAGATAGCCTCTTTAAGGTCTTTTCCATGCGATAATTCGGAAACGGCATCTTCCCAATTACCCCTGCTGCCACTTCCCTGATAACCATATCCGCGTATAAATTCTTTCATATTAGAATCCCCGCCAATATTCCTGAAACGCGGCACATAGATACCATTGGGTTTTCTTCCCTTGTAAAATTTGTCCTCATAACCATCATATTTTCCTGCGGCGCCTACCCCCAGATGATGGTCCATAATATTTCTGCCTAACTGATCGGAATCATTGCCCATTCCGTTGGGGAACCGATCCGATTTTGATTGCATCAAAATTGATGTGGATGCTATGGCAGATGCACAGAGGAATATCACCTTTGCCTTAAATTCAAAGGTTTCTTTGGTAACCCTGTCTATAACTTTTACGCCGGTTGCTTTTTTGGTATCAGGATCGTACATAACTTCATGAACAATAGAATCGGGTCTTAGGGTCATATTTCCAGTGGCTTCTGCTGCCGGTAAGGTAGATGAGTTACTACTAAAATAGGCGCCAAAAGGGCATCCCCGGATACATCTGTTTCTAAATTGACAACGGGTTCTTCCGTCCCCGTCAAATTGTTTAGCACTATTAATATGGGCCACTCGACCAGCGGTGATCACACGACCTCCAAAATTATCGGCTACCCCTTCACGTACATGTTGTTCTATGCAGTTCAGTTCCATCATGGGCTCAAACTCACTGTCTGGCAATTGTGGAAGTCCTAAACTTTCCCCTGTTACTCCTATATAAGTTTCAACTTTACTATACCAAGGTGCTATATCCTTATATCGGACCGGCCAGTCTACGGCAAGGCCATCATTTTTATTAGCTTCAAAATCCAGATCACTCCAGCGGTAGCTATGCCGCCCCCAGAGTAACGATCTCCCACCCACGTGGTAGCCACGCATCCAGTCGAATCGTTTAGTTTCATTATAGGGATGTTCTATGTCATTGACGAACCAAAAATTATGTTGAGCTTTAACGGTATATCCTGTACGCCCTTGTTTTAACTGTTTCCCTGCTTCTTCCGGGGGCAGTTCCCCGTTATTTGGAAAGTCCCAGGTATCCATATTTGCGGTAGGATAGTCTTCACGATGCTTCACCATTCGCCCTCGTTCCAGAACCAGTGTCTTTAGTCCTTTCTCACACAATTCTTTTGCTGCCCAACCACCGCTAATACCAGTTCCTACAACAATCGCATCATACGAGTCCTGTTCTTCATTGTAATAAAATTTACTCATCTAGTACTATTGTTTACTCGCTAAAAGTATCAAATATAAAATTAATTTTCTACATTTAATGGCATATTAACTCATGGAGTCTGCATTAAAAAACTATGTGAGCTGAGAATATAAAAAAGTTTATTCAATACGGGTTGATCAACAGTTATTACGAATCAAACTATTGAATTTCATATTAAAAATAGTACTAACCAAAGGATACTAAAAACTGTTAGCTATCCAAAATAAAAGGACTTATGAAAAGAAGAAGATTCATTAGAAACAGCACCCAGGCCGGTATAGGCTTTTCTCTACTTGGAATTTATTCCTGCAAGGATGAAAAGAAAGTTGTAAAAGAAGAAGATAATGTTGAAAAAGATGCCTTCAAGACCACAGCCCCTTTTTTTAAATTATCCCTGGCACAATGGTCTATTCACAACATGATCCATAATGACGGTGTTGATCCCTATACTTTTGCTGCAAAAGCAAAGAATTGGGGATTTGAAGGATTGGAGTATGTAAGCCAGCTATATGACAAAGAGTTAAAGCCTGCTAATTATTCAAAGGAGGCTATGCAATCTTTTGTTGATAAATCTAACGCAGAAGCTGAAAAACACGGTTTAAAGAATGTCTTGATAATGATCGATGGACAAGGAGACCTGGCAACTTCTGACCCCGAAGAACGTAAAAAAGCTGTTGAAAATCATTATAAGTGGGTTGATGCTGCCGCCTCTATGGGTTGCCACTCAATTAGAGTAAATCTCGCGGGGAGCACCGATCCAATTGAATGGAAAGCCAATTCAATTGACGGTCTTTCCCAGCTTTCGACATATGCAAAGACTAAAAATATAAATATACTTGTGGAAAATCACGGAGGACTTTCATCAAATGCCGCTATGCTAACGGAGGTGATGACCAAGGTTAATATGTCAAATTGTGGCACCTTACCTGATTTTGGTAATTTCTGTATAAAAAGAAAAGACCCTAAAGATTACACTGCTGGCTGTGCAGAGAATTACGATATTTATAAAGGAGTAAAGGAACTAATGGTGCATGCCAAGGCAGTTAGCGCTAAATCACACGATTTTGATGCAAATGGAAATGAGACTGAAATAGACTATGTTCATATGCTGCAAATTGTTAAGGATGCAGGTTATACGGGTTATGTTGGTGTGGAATACGAGGGAAGTGAATTAACCGAAGAAGAAGGGATAATAGCCACAAGAGATTTACTGCTTAAAGCATCTAAAGAAGTTACCTAACCATTCATAATGGCCTATGAAAGTTTTTTTTAATCAACTTTTTGATTACAATTTTTATTGCAATAAAAAGCTTATCGAGGAGTGCATTAAGCTCGATAAGGTCCCGGAGAAAAGCATATTGTTATTCAGCCATATCCTTAATGCACATAATATATGGAACGCAAGAATTCTTGGAAAACCTGCTGATTATAAGATTTGGCAGATTCACCCTATTAAAAATTGGGGGGATATTCATTACGAAAACCAGCGAAGTTCTTTTGAAATAACCACGAATGCAACAGATTTTGAAGTAAGGATAGACTTTGATAATGAAGAAGGAAGGCTTTTCACAAGTACCTTACAGGATATATTATTTCATATTATAAACCATTCTACACATCACAGGTCTCAAATGGCAATGAATTTTAGGGATAATGAACTGGAACCTCTCTCATTGGACTATATTTTTTATAAACGCTAGCGGAAAACTTAATGAATAAAAAGATTCAGGTTCAACTTTCAGTAATGATGTTCTTGGAGTTTTTTATTTGGGGTAGTTGGTATGTTACTATGGGTATTTATTTACCTAATAGTTTGGAGGCAAGTGATCCTGAAATTGCCATGGCTTATTCTACACAATCCTGGGGTGCAATTATTGCTCCATTTATTATCGGACTCATTGCAGATCGCTATTTTAATGCAGAAAAGATTTTAGGAGTACTTCATCTTATTGGGGCAATTTTAATGGTTCAGATGGCTAATGCAACAAATTTTAGCGGGTTTTACCCTTATATTTTAGGTTACATGATATTGTACATGCCAACCTTAGCCCTGGTTAATTCAGTTTCCTTTAATCAGATGGATAACCCGGCAAAACAGTTCTCCTTTGTTCGCGTTTTTGGAACCTTAGGTTGGATTGCAGCTGGTTTAGCTATTAGTTATTTGTTTCATTGGGACTCTATGGAAGGTTTAGCCAATGGCTATCTTAGAAATACTTTCTTAATGACTGCAGTAGCATCCGGTATATTGGGATTTTTTAGTTTTACACTACCAAAAACACCTCCTTCAATAACAGGAAAAAGAAAAATTAGGATAGCGGATATTGTTGGCTTGGAAGCCTTAAACCTTTTGAAAGACAGAAATTTTTTAGTGTTTTTTCTGGCTTCCGTATTAATTTGTATTCCTTTGGCATTTTACTATCAGCATGCCGGACAATTCCTGGGAGAAATTGGGGTCTCAAACCCGGCAGGTAAAATGACCATTGGTCAAATATCAGAGATTCTGTTTATACTTCTTTTACCATACTTTTTTAAAAGGTTTGGCTTTAAAAATACAATGATTGTAGCCATGTTGGCATGGACGGTTCGCTATATCTGTTTTGCTTACGGAAGCGCCGGAGAATTTTCATTCCTTCTCCTTCTCGGGATTGCTTTACATGGGATTTGTTATGATTTCTTTTTTGTGTCCGGTCAGATATATACCGATAGTAAAGCGGGGCCAAAATATAAAAGTGCAGCCCAGGGATTGATTACCCTGGCTACGTATGGAGTTGGGATGTTAATGGGTTTCTGGATAGCGGGAAGAATAACGGATTATTTTACTCTGCAAGATGTCTCACATAATTGGGAAATGATCTGGATGTTTCCTGCAGCATTTGCACTTGGCGTTTCTATATTGTTTGCGTTCTTGTTTAAAAACGAGAGAATTGCCTATAAATCTTAGATATTTTATATAAATTGAACCAGTTATATCGGTTTATGCAAGATATTATGGTTCCGGAGAAAATGGTGTGTTTTATATAGGTTTAATAGTGAATAAGGAGTTGAGAACTATAAAAATGATAAAATAAAATGGCAAAAAAAATTAGATTAGGAATAATAGGCGGAGGAGGAGATTCTCTCATTGGGGTATTACACAGAGTAGCTTCACAAATAAATGATAATTACCAAATAGTGGGCGCAGTTTTTAATCCCGTTTTTGAATTGAACATGGAATTTGCAAAAGAAATTGATGTTCCAACAAATAGGATCTATAAGGATTTTGACACCCTTATTGAGGAGGAATTAAAACTGCCTAAAGAAGAAAGAATACAGGTTTGTTCGATTCTTACGCCAAATTTCCTGCATTTTCCAATGGCTAAGAAACTATTGGACAACGGATTTAATGTGATCTGCGAAAAACCAATGACGACTACTTTGGAAGAAGCAAAAATTTTACAGGAGGCTCATAAAAAGGCGGGGACGGTTTTTGCTGTAACACATACATACACAGGCTATCCTATGGTGCGTCAAATGCGTGAGATGATCAAGGAAGGGGCTTTAGGCAAGATTCATAAAGTGGATGCCAGATACTATCAGGGATGGATTAATACCATTATCCACGACAAAGAAAAACGCTCAACTGTCTGGAGACTGGATCCAAAAAAGGCAGGAATAAGCTCATGTATGGGAGACATAGGAGTGCATGCTTTTAATCTTATTGAATACACTACAGGTTTAAGAGTAAACTCTCTTTTGTCTGATTTCAATTACCTCTATGATGATAACAAAATGGATGTAGACGGTACTGTATTATTGCGGATGGGAGAACATGTTAAGGGTGTCATTAGGGGAAGTCAGGTTGCCACTGGTGAAGAAAACGGATTGGCAATTAGAATTTATGGTGATAAAGCCGCTTTTGTATGGGAACAGGAAAGACCTAATTTTCTCTATAAGTTGAGTGATACAGAACCAACCCAAATATATAAGCCGGGTCATGAATATAATTCTAAGCTATCTCTTGATGGAACAAAATTACCACCAGGACATCCTGAAGGAATTTTCGATTCTATGGCTAATATTTATTTAGGAGCTGCCCGGGCTATTCGTGGAGAAGATTATAATGATGGCGAATTCCCAACTATGTTAGATGGTGTTCGGGGGTTAAATTTTATTGAAGCCACTGTTGAATCTAATAAAGAGGGTAATGTTTGGGTGAATATGGAATAATCATTACTACACCATAATATAGCTTTTTCTTTTATTGTATTGGCCGTATCATATATATGAACGATAGATTGGCAGCAGGTATTTGATATTCTTTATGTGGCATTAGCCCCCAACTATTATCTCCCCCAACTCCCATTTGGCTTTGGTCTATATTGATGTTTATCAGATCTCGTTTTGGAATATCAAATGTGTGGCGTTGCTGTTTCTCTTCTCCTTCATCAAAATCCGAATTGTATTGGTGATGTGCGCTAAACCCAAAAGTAGTAGGGGCCGTAATTAAAATTCCCTTTCCGTTGTCATTGGTAAAAGAAAGTGTGCGCACATCGGTGCGATTACCATTTTCTTGTGGACGAATATATTCATAATATAAATCTTCGACTTTTGCCTCGTACAATCCCACTAAGGCCGAAGTTTTTCGGTCCTGGTAGTTTTCATGGGCTCCTCTGCCATACCAAGTTACATTTTCATAGGCGTTATCGATAACAAAATTATTGCCAAATCGCGGTAAAATGGGAAGGGTTTCATCAATACCCGTTAGCTGAGTACTTATCAATATTTCCCCTTTGTAGTTGATACTATATGTTATAGCTGCTTGCCCTTCAACTGAGGGCAATGCATAGGTAGCGATCAACTGTAATTCATTTTTGACCTTAAAAGGATTGTCGGTCAATTTTACTACATCCATTACTTTGTTCCCTCCATTGGGGTTCAGCTGTAAAGCGACTAGTTTTTGATTATCGGTAGCTTCCTTCCACTTTTTTAGTTTCATGGGCATCTTGTAGCCAAAATCATTGTCGGTCGGTGCACGCCAGAAATTTACGCGCTGTCCATTTTTAATAATGTTACCTTGACCGTAATCCAATGTAACAAGGGTACCATCAGCGCTGTTGAAGCCAATTTCAAATCCATTTCCAAAGACTTTGATTGTGTTATTTTCTTTCCTTACTGATAATCCTTCTATATTATTCTCAAAAATAGCGGGTGTGTAATCGGTTAATTGAAATTGTTCATAGGCTATTAAAAAATGCTCGGGGATTAAAGGGGTAGCTGTTTTGGTTGTGGCAAAAATGTTTAAAAAATATTCTGATTTTGTGTTTGGAAGTTCAGGAAGTTCCAGCTGTATTTCTTTTGATGCATAAGGAACTATATCTACCTCAGGTAGGTTGCCCTTAGCTATCTGAATTCCATTTTCCATCAACCTCCAGGAAAAATCGTATTCCGAGAGATTTGTAAAATCATATTTATTGGTCAGGCTAATTTTCCCTGATTTTGGATTTTTAGAGTCAAATTTCACGTATTGGTAAACTTTTTTCACCTCATATAAGGAGGGATGTGCAGACCGATTGGGGTTTACGATTCCATTTAAGCAAAAATTATCATCGTTTTGAAGATCTTGTCCACCAAGATCCCCACCAAAAGCGTAAAATTCAACGCCATCCTCATTTTTGGTTTTGAGGCCTTGATCTACCCAATCCCATATAAATCCGCCTTGTAATACATCATACTTTTCTATGGCATCCCAATAATCCTGAAAGTTGCCAACGCTATTCCCCATCGCATGCACATATTCACATTGTATAAAGGGACGTTTTGGATTGTTTTCGGCATAGGCTATGCTCGTTTCTATCGTGGCGTACATAGGTGCCTGTATATCAGAATTCGCATACTTTGTTGCACCTTCATATTGCACTGGTCTTGTAGAGTCATGGGCTTTTAACCAAGCGTAGGTGGCCTCAAGGTTTTGACCATTACCCGCTTCATTTCCCAGGGACCAAATAACAATGGAGGTATAGTTTTTATCACGCTCGAACATGCGAATAGTACGGTCCAGGTGCATGGCTTTCCATTCCGGTCTATAGCCTGGGTGAATTTTTTTGGCCGCTTCGTTTCTATCAAGGCCTTGATTGGTAGTACCCATTCCGTGGATTTCTATATTGGCTTCATCTACAATATAAAATCCATATTTATCCGCCATCCTGTAAAAGAATGGGTTCTTGGGATAGTGACTACAACGAATCGCATTTATATTATTACGTTTCATCACTTCCATGTCTTTTAGTGTAAGTTCTTCACTAATAACGTGTCCCGTTTCTTCATCATGATCGTGTAAGTTTACTCCTTTGATAAGTACAGGTTGGCCATTGACCAAAAATTGGTTGTTTTTAATTTCTACTTTTCGGAAACCTATTTTTGAACTTATAGCTTCGGTAACCATTCCTTTTTTATTCTTGACTACAAATAATAAGGTGTAGAGGTAAGGTTTTTCAGCGCACCAAGTTTTTATATATGGTATCTTCTTAGCAAAGTTTAGTGTATTGTTCCCTTCTGTAAGGTCAATTTTTTTTGTTTCTTCATAGATTTCGGTATCACCATCTAATAACTTTAGCTGTATTTGATATCCTTTGGCTTTTTTGTCAGAAGTATTGATCTGTAAATTAAGGTTGAGCTTACCATCAGTATAGTTATTTTCTAAATCCGCAATGGCCCTATAGTCTTTAAGGGTTGTTCTATTTGTGGCATATAGGTAAACATTACGGTCTATACCACTGAGACGCCAAAAATCTTGATCTTCCATATAGCTGGCGTCAGACCAGCGCAATACCTGGACAGCCAGCGAATTTTTCCCATTTTGAATGTATTGCGTAATATCAAATTCAGCAGGTGTTTTACTGCCTTCACTATAACCGACCTCTTTTCCATTTATCCAAACGAATGTAGCGCCACTTACACCTTCAAAGTGTAGATATATGTTTTTTCCGGTCCAATTTTGGGGAATTTCAAAATTACGTTTGTAGCTTCCTACAGGATTTTCATCATGGGGAATATAAGGAGGGTTTTTGGGGAACGGATAAACTATATTGGTATATATAGGAATACCATATCCTTCCAGTTCCCAGTTAGAGGGAACAGAGATTTTGTCCCAGGCGGAAGTATCAAAATCAGAATTAAAAAAATCAATAGGCCTTTCAGGAACACTTTCAACATATTTGAAATCCCAATTTCCATTTAAAGATTGATAAAAAGCAGAGTTCTCCCAACTTTCATTTTCCAGTGCCTTCTTAACGGATTCATACCGGTAAAAAGAAGCTGTTGGCGCTTCTCGATTAATTTGAAATATTTCAGGATTCTCCCATTCAGCATTTTCCCATTTTGGGACCTGGGCGTTTGTAACCAAGAAAAGGAAGAGACCTATTAGAGTTGCAGAAAACCTATAACTTTTCTTATTGGACTCTAAAATGTGCATGAATGTGTTCGTTTAAAAAATGGATTCTCCAAGATAAACAAACTTCTAAGAAGAAAGACGTAGTTGTCTATCTTTCAAATACTTTTTCAAAATATTCACATACAACGATCATACTTTCTCTTGGGACTCGTCCATAAGTTTCCAGTTCTCTGGTATAAAAATCCCAGTGTTTATTTTTCCAGTATGCTATGGAAGAATCACCTTCACCTTCAATTTTTGAATAAGATTCCCTAATACTAAAGAATGGTTTAAGCCGAACGGCCACTGTTCTTAAAACACATTTGGCATTTCCTTTCCAATCTGTGAGTACGGTAAAATCTCCAATCTTGGGAAGCGGTTCTTTTCTATATTGAAGCCCTAATAAGGAATGAGAAGTAGCTCTTTTTTTTCCTGATAGGATTAAATTAAGTGTTTCCTTTACTTCTTTTTCATTTTCACCAATATGTGTTACTTTGGGTTCATGTGAAAATGCGTACTCAAGGTGATTATCTAAATAGTCTCCCCATAAATTTCTAGCTGATGCATTTTTCATACTATATACACTTTTGGTTTAAGAAAATTTATCTCCATTTATCTCTTTTGCCGCATGATGGACTGCCCTGGCGGTAAAAGCCATATAAGTAAGCGATGGATTAACACAGCTGGCAGATGTCATAAACGCACCATCTGTCACATAAATATTAGGCACGTCATGAACCTGATTATGTTTATTAACCACAGACGTTCTTGGATTCCATCCCATGCGCGCCCCACCCATTTCATGTATGCCAAGACCCGGGCCGGTACTTCTTTCATAAGGTTTTATGTCTTTAAACCCTGCAGCATTAAACATTTCCGTAATCTGTTTGATAATATCTTCCCGCATTTTATATTCATTTTCTTTAAATTCAACATCAAAGTCTAATTGTGGTAATCCCCACTGATCTTTTTCGGTTTTACTCAAAGTAACTCTGTTGTCATGGTAGGGGAGCATTTCGCCAAATCCGGTAGCACCGATTTCCCAATTTCCGGGCTTTAATACTGCCTCTTTTAGTTTTTTACCGTAATTGAGTTCTGCTACCGAAGCCGTCCAGTCCTCTCTACTGGCTCCTCCCTGGTAACCAAAACCCCTCAGGTATTCTTTCTTTGAGGTCTTTGCATCCATATTTACAAAGCGCGGAATATAAAACCCATTTGGTCGCCTGCCTTTATAATATTTATCCAGATGTCCTTCTACTTTAGCAGAAGCACCTAATTGATAGTGATGGTCCATTATATTTCTGCCTAATTGGTCATGATTATTACCTATGCCATTTGGAAAACGTTCTGATTTCGATTGCAGAAGAATTCCCACTGAGGCCATTGAAGAGGCACATAAGAAGATCACCTTTGCTTCAAATTCAAAATTTTCATGAGTCTCACTGTCAATAACCCTGACTCCTGTTGCTCTTTTGGTATTATCGTCATAGATAATTTCATAAACGATAGAATTTGGCCGTAAGGTCATGTTTCCTGTTCGTTCGGCAGCGGGTAGAGTAGAAGAATTACTACTGAAATAGCCACCGAAAGGGCATCCACGCCAACATCTGTTTCTAAACAGGCAGGGAGTTCTACCTTCTATATTACCCTCTTTATCAGTAATATTCGCCACACGCCCTATTGTGAGTAACCGGCCATCATCGAATTTCTCAGATAGTATATTTTTTAGATCTTCCTCGGGGCACATTAGAGCCATTGGTGGATGAAACTTACCATCGGGGAGATGGCTTAAATCCAATTTTTCTCCACTAACCCCTATATACTCTTCTACTTTATCATACCACGGAGCGATATCCTTGTAACGCACCGGCCAGTCTACCCCAATGTTTTCTTTTAGATTGGCATCGAAGTCAAGATCACTCCATCGGTAACTCTGACGCCCCCATGTTAAAGAACGTCCTCCTACATGGTAACCACGAATCCAGTCAAAACGTTTTGTCTCCACATAAGGATGCTCCAAATCGTTCACAAAAAAATGTTTTACATCTTCTTTAGGTGCCCAGTTTACTCTCCGTTGCTTGTGATATTTTTTCCGGTCTTCTCTGGATAACTCATTATTGTTAGGAAGGTCCCATGTGTCCATATTCATGGTGGGATAATCTTTAATATGCTTTACCATGTGTCCTCGTTCAAGGACCAGAGTTTTTAGACCTTTTTCACATAATTCTTTGGCAGCCCATCCTCCGCTTATACCGGTACCTACAACAATGGCGTCATATTTCTCCTTCTGATTCATGCTATATTTTTACATTAATTCTGATGTAATCGCTATATTTAACACTTCCCAAGTGAAGAAATAATAGTTGAATTTTTACCCATTAAATATAGGATTTAATTTTTGAAACTTAATAAAATGCAAATTTGATTAACAAATAAGAAACATACCATGAAAACAATTAAAGGACCCGCTGTTTTTTTAGCACAATTCGTAGATAGTAAAGCCCCGTTTAATTCGCTGGACGGCATGTGTAAATGGGCGTCCGACTTAGGATATAAAGGGGTTCAAATACCCACCTGGGAAAACTTTTTAATTGATTTGGACAAGGCAGCTGAAAGTCAGACCTACTGCGATGAACTAAAGGGGACCATTAATTCCTACGGATTAGAGATTACTGAACTGTCTACTCACTTGCAAGGGCAGTTGGTGGCTGTAAACCCCGCTTATGATCTTATGTTTGATAATTTTGCTCCGGATGCTGTAAAAAATAATCCAAAAGCGCGTACGGAATGGGCAATAGATGTTGTTAAAAAGGCGGCTACCGCAAGTCGAAGATTAGGAATAAGTGCGCATGCCACATTTTCCGGAGCTTTATTATGGCACACATGGCATCCATGGCCTCAGCGACCACCCGGATTGGTGGAAATGGGATTTGAAGAACTGGCAAAAAGATGGCTGCCAATATTGGATCATTATGATGAGGAAGGGGTTGATGTATGTTATGAAATTCACCCCGGAGAAGACCTTCACGACGGGGATACTTTTGAGCGATTCCTGAAGGCGACAGGGAATCATAAGAGGGTAAATATACTTTATGACCCCAGCCATTTTGTGTTACAACAACTAGATTATATTACCTATATAGACCATTATCACGAATTTATTAAATCTTTTCATGTTAAGGATTCTGAATTTAACCCCACCGGTAAAAAAGGAGCTTTTGGAGGCTATAATGATTGGGGCGAACGTGCAGGTCGGTACCGTTCTCTTGGAGACGGACAGATCGATTTCAAAACCATTTTTTCGAAACTTACCCAGTACGGATGTGATGTATGGGCGGTGATGGAATGGGAATGCTGTATAAAAAGCCCGGAACAGGGAGCCCGTGAAGGAGCTATCTTTATACAGGATCATATCATTGAAGCTACGGAAAAAACATTCGATGATTTTGCGGGGGGTGCTGTTGATAAAGAAATGCTCAAAAAAATATTGGGAATTTAAAACAATACGAATAAGAAAAATATACTAAGTATCATTTTATTTACCCGCCTTTTAATCGGTTGTAAGGAGAAAGCACCAAAGCGGGAAGATCGCATTGCAGGATCATGGCGAAATGATAAGTATAGGCTATAGAAATATTAAGATAAAAGAACTATAATTATGAATCGATACTATTTGTTGTTACTTATACTTTTGACTATAGGTTGTAAAGAGAGATCTCATGATGCGCCAAGGCTTCATGAAGACACTACTGATGAGGTAATAGTCTACAAGGAATACATGGGGGAAGAACCTACAGAACCGGAGCAGACAGAATTCTATGAACCCGTTCCACCCACAGTAAACCCAAAAGGAAATAACGGGGCCCCTAGTGATGCTATTATTCTTTTTGATGGTAGCGATTTTGATAAATGGGAGATGGTTAATGATAGTTCTGCTGTAGTTTGGCATCTGAATGATGATGGCAGTATGACAGTAAAAGATACAACAGGTAATATACAGACCAAAAAAAAATTTGGGGATGTGCAGTTACATATTGAATGGAAGTCTCCAGCTGAAGTGCAAAGGGATGGCCAGAACCGTGGAAATAGTGGGATATTTTTATCGGGCCTGTACGAAGTTCAGGTTTTAGATAATAATGATAATGACACTTATGTAAATGGCCAGGTAGGCTCAATTTACAAACAACATGTGCCTCTGGCGAAAGCTTCTGTGCCTACCGGGGAATGGAATACCTATGATATTATCTATCGCGCCCCCGAGTTTAATTCAGAAGGGGGTAAAATTAAATCTGGAACCATTACAGTAATTCACAATGGGGTACTTGTACAGGATCATGTAGAGATTAAAGGAACTACTCCTTACACAGGATGGCCAAAAAATCCGTCTCACGGCAAAGGGCCCTTGATGCTTCAGGATCATGGCGATAATAGCCGTGTTAGCTTCAGAAATATATGGATTAGGGAATTATAGTAAAATTGCCTGTACACTAAAAATTCACTTTGAGATTTTAGTACCTTTACGAAAATTAAAGACAATTTATGATCCAATCCATGACGGGGTTCGGGAAGCATATGGTGCAGCTTCCATCTAAAAAAATCACCATTGAATTAAAATCCCTTAACAGTAAAAGCCTGGATATCAATGCCCGCATGCCTTCGGCCTATCGGGAAAAAGAATTGCAACTGAGAAAGACAATTGCAAGCTCGTTGATCAGGGGAAAAATAGATTTTGGTTTATACGTGGAAATTACTGGAAACGAAACCACCTCAGTAGTAAATGAAGGCGTATTAAGACAATATATGAAACAGCTTAGGTCAATCGCAGAAGGGGATGACATAAGATTAATGGAAATGGCTCTAAGATTGCCTGATGCTCTTAAAACCGATCGGGAAGATATTGATGACTCCGAATATAAAATCATACAGGATACATTGGAGAATGCTTTAAAAGAGATAAATGATTTTCGGTCGGAAGAAGGCCTAGTGCTTGAAAAAGATTTTATGGCGAGAATCTCTTCCATAAAAGGCCTTTTGAAAAATGTAGTTCAAATGGACCCGGATAGGTTATCCACAATTCGTGAGCGATTGGAAAAGGCGGTAGCCGATCTAAAGACTGAAGTAGACGCTAACCGTTTTGAACAAGAACTGATTTATTACCTGGAAAAATATGATATTACAGAAGAGAAAGTGCGATTGGATAACCATTTAGACTATTTTATTGAGACAATGAAATCTGCTGATTCCAATGGTAAAAAACTGGGTTTTATCAGTCAGGAAATTGGGCGGGAAATAAATACAATAGGTTCGAAGGCTAATTACGCGCCTATGCAACAGCTGGTAGTACAAATGAAGGACGAGTTGGAAAAGATCAAAGAACAAATGCTCAATGTACTTTAATGAAGGGAGGTAAACTTATTATTTTTGCCGCTCCTTCAGGAAGCGGTAAAACAACGATTGTGGAACATTTGTTGAAGCAGGAGGAACTAAATCTGGCATTTTCCGTTTCCGCCACTTCAAGACCAAAAAGGGGTGCAGAAGAACATGGGGTAAACTACTATTTTATATCTATAAATGAATTTAAAAGTCATATAAAAAATGATGATTTCCTGGAATGGGAGGAAGTATATCGAGATAATTTTTATGGGACATTAAAAAGTGAAGTGGAGCGTTTATGGGCGGAAGGTAAGAATGTAATATTTGACATTGATGTTGCAGGTGGCTTACGGATTAAAAAGAAATATCCCAATAAGACGCTGGCAGTATTTGTAAAACCACCAAGTGTAGACGAACTAAAAATAAGACTTAAGAAGCGCAGTACAGAGAGTGAGGATAAAATTAATATGCGTATTGCAAAAGCTTCGGTGGAATTAGCTACCTCTCCGCAGTTTGATAAAGTAATAAAAAACTACGATTTGGATACTGCACTTAATGAGGCATATAATTTAGTTGCAAATTTTATTGGGATAGAGAGAAAGTAGCTCCGGCCCGGAAAAGGCCGTGTCATGGGTTAGACAAATTCTCCTGTTATATAATAATACAAATAGAATATAGCCATTCTTAATGAAAAAAATTGGTCTTTATTTCGGGACATTTAACCCAATACATATTGGACATTTAATAATTGCCAATTACTTGGTTGAGTTTTCTGATTTGGATGAGGTATGGTTTGTGATAACACCACAGAGTCCTTTTAAAGTTAAGAAGACCTTACTGGATAATAACCATCGCTACCAAATGGTGTTTGAAGCAGTAAATAATTATCCTAAACTTAAGGCAAGCAAAATAGAATTTGATTTACCTCAACCAAATTATACCATAAATACGTTGGTTCATTTAGGAGAGAAGTTTGGAAATGACAACCAATTTTGCCTGATAATGGGAGAGGATAATTTAAAGGGATTCCATAAGTGGAAAAATTTTGAAGTGATATTGGAAAATCATGACATCTATGTTTATCCCCGAATTTCTGATGGATCTTCGGATCACCAATTTAGAGGGCATCCAAGAATTCATTCGGTAAATGCACCCATTATGGAAATCTCGTCTACATTTATTCGCAAACAACATAAGTTGGGTAAGAATATAAGACCAATGGTACCAGATGCGGTATGGACTTATTTGGATGACATGAATTTTTATAGATAATAACAAATATAAGAAAGGCCCGATGTTCAAGACACCGAGCCCTTCCAACTTAGCAACATCAGGGGTAAACTTTAACTACTAATGCAGCAAGAATTATAGAAATTCTCCTTCTTCACTCATCATCACTCTCATTGTTTTATCCCCATTTTGTAACTTAACCTTATAATTTTTTAAGGCACCTTTTCTATCCTCATATCTAATTCGATAAACATCCTTGACAATTTCCCAACTTGGGAATCTATCCTGTAGCGCCGTTCTTACGGCGTCCGGTAATTGAATGTTAGTGAATTTTTCAATGGTTCTTAGAATTTTACCATCGGGACCATAAACAGCAACTAATTTCCCATCTGGAATTACAAATGAAACAGAGTAATAATCATAATTGTCCTGATAATAATCCTTGGTAGTTACATCATAAGCAGCCGCCTTACGTTCCAACATTTTAACAGGCACTGCCGCTGCTTTGTTATCTGTTGTATTTAAATACTTGTAATTCACAGCTTCAACTACAACTTCAGATAGCTCCTCTAACTTAGCTTCTTGCGAATACACGAAGCTAAATAGACCTATAGCCAATAAGCTTAAAATAAATTTTTTCATGATATTAGATTTTAAATGTTATTAAATAGCAACTTCATTTTGGTTCTATTGTAATGAAGATATGCGCTCTCTTATTCTCTTAAAATGAATTCTATCGGTTAGAATTTGCTTTGGTATTTGAATTGCTCTAGAAAACTGCCAAAAATAAAAGATTCAATCCATATCCGGGACAGAACCTTTTATTTCGGGATTACAGTTACCTTATATTGGCAACCATAATCAGAATGAGTTAAGCTACTATCTACAGAAACTCACCATCTTCGTTTACCTTAACCCTCATTGTTTTATCCCCATTTTTCAATTTGAGTTTATAATGCTTTTTGGCACCCTTTTTATCTGAATAGGTAACCCGATAAACATCACTTACTATATCCCAGTTTGGGAAACGCTCTAACAATGCTTTAGAAACAGCGGTTGGTAGTTTTATGTTATCAAATTTTTCAATGGTCCTTAAAATCTTGCCATCAGTATCATAAGCGGCTACTATTTTACCATCGGGGATATAGAATTCTACGGTATAGAAATCATAATCATCCTGGTAATAATCCTTTGTTGTTACGTCATAGGCGGCAACTTTACGTTGCAGCATTTGAACAGGTACTGCTGCCACTTTGTTATCGGTTTGATTTAAATACTTGTAATTTACTGCTGTAACTACAACTTCAGATAGCTCTTCTACTTTGGTAATTTGTGAATATACCTGGCTAGCTAGGCCAATGACCAATAAACTTAGAATAAATTTTTTCATAATTCCAGATTTTAGATGTTGATAAATTTTACGCTTTGTGGCGTAACTCTGGTTAAAAGTATAAAAGCTTATATTCTTATGAAATGATCTTGGTCAGTTCAATTATTGGGATCAAATACGGTAACCTGGTAGGAATAATCCATTAATACCCCGTTAATCGCCACATCTTTAAGGGTAATTGTATAGGAGGTATCGGCAGTCACATTGGTATTTATGTTTTCAGGTATCCAAACAACGGTAGGGTCTCCGTAAGAATTGCTTAATGCCTCAATTTGAAGATTTATAGTATTGCTATTTGCATCCTGCATTGAAATTGTGGTAGAAGAGAAATTTGCCCCAGCAATTGAGAATGACCATCTTGGAAAAACAAGTCGATTTGGGACATATCCCTCAGGTGGCCACGAGACAAATTCAGGGGCGTCAGACGGCGGAGTACCTGAATTTCCCAGTACCCATACGGCATTGGACCTATTTGTGTTGCCAATACCTATTTCTTGTAATCGAGGCCATAACAACCATCTCCTATGGCCTACGGGGCCATTATCTGCACCCTGGTCTCTAATATAGGAATCAATAGCCTCCGCATTTTTTGTCATGGTCAGAAGTGAATTCCCTGCACCTTCTTTACCTTCAGTAGTGTAACATTTCCATGATGAAGGTGGGTCGTGGTCTAGCTGATCATTAGCATTCATAATTAAAGCTGCCAATTGGGCTTTATCACTTTTCGACATGTTCTCTGAAATTATATTATTTAAACCTACCGCCTTTCTGTAGTAATCTAGTCGCTGCAGTATTTTAGCCCTGGTGAGTTCCGGAACGTTTCCTGGGTTACAGGCAGGCTCGTCGCCAGTCCATGAACTGTCTGATCCGGAGGTTTGAGAAGCCAGGTAATAATCAGAATAAAGATTTTTTGCCTCTAAGCGGGCAACATTGTCAATTGGTACTTCTTGCTCGGTTTCTATCTGTTGGATGCCATCTTGCTCTAATGCGTCTACACTGCATGAAGCTATAAAGAAGAGCAAGCTAAAACCAAACAGGAAATAATAGGCCGACAAAGAAGAGGGGAATTTCATAGTAATGACTTATTGCTTTCCAAATAACGCAGTCACTACCAAAATGGTATTTATTTTTCGATGAACGGAACAAGCATCTTATTTATTCAATTAATGTAGATGTTTTAGTAAGGATATCCGTACCTAAATATTTATCATCTTTATTGTAGTACCATGCCCTTGTTTTTGGAATTTTAATCCCGTTAATATCTTCCAGACCACTAAGAATTATGTATTCACCATCATTTTTTTCTTCATCGTGGTAAAACTGATAGACTTCGAGGGCATAAGTTGCCGGATCAAAATAGAAATACCAGGTGTCTTTCCCTACAGCTTCGTCATAGGTTACCTTAATCACTTCATAGATTTTGCCTTTAAATGTTTTCCGGTATACTTTTGGATCTAACAAGGTTCCCGGGTTTTTTAATTTCATTGGAAGTCCGTATAAATAGGTGTAATAGTTCTTCATAGTCTGGCCACGTTCACATGTTAATCTGTGTTTTTTAGTTTCATCCTCGGATATGGTTTCAGAACCATTAAGTAACAGTTTGCAATTTCCCTTATTTATTATTTGCTCTGTAATTATGTTGTCTTTTTTAGCGACTAATTTAAAATATTGTTGAGGCAGATCAATGGTTATCTCACTTAACCTATCGCTGCTATTAGGGGTCTCCATAGTAATGAAAAGTTGCCCTTTAAAATTATCCCAATTTCCTTGTGGATCGTGATAGGCAATCGCTTTGTTAAGCAGTTGATTAGGAGCAAGATCCTGCCCAAATTGAATAGTTGTACTCAAAGTGCACAATAACACTAAGAAAGCTTTTGTCATGATTTATTATTTTCTTATTACAAAGAATTACAATATCTTAAATTTAACTAGAATTAACTATTAGTTTACTTAAATTTAAAAAATAGACAAGCTGTAGATATATGGAATTTGGTTTTACAGATATTTTACAATTGATCGGCTCCCTGGGGTTATTCCTCTTTGGGATGAAAGTAATGAGCGATGCCTTGTTAAGGCTGGCCGGGAATAAAATGCGGTCTATTCTTGCAGCCATGACTTCTAACAGGTTTTTAGGTATAGCAACCGGGTTTCTCATTACATCTGTAATACAATCTTCCTCCGCCACTACGCTTATGGTGGTAAGCTTTTCAAATGCTTCTTTACTAACCTTGCCTGAGGCCATAAGTGTAATTATGGGAGCCAATATAGGTACTACCATTACGGCATGGTTGATAACACTCCTGGGTTTTAAGGTAAGCATGAGTGCCATAGCCCTCCCTTTAGTGGGTTTTGGGTTTTTATTTACGTTTTCAAAGAAAGAGAATACAAAAAATTGGGGAGGATTTATCATAGGATTTGCCATTTTGTTTATTGGATTACAGTTTTTAAAGGAAGCCATGCCTAATATTAATGATAATCCCCAAATCCTGGAATTTCTTTCAAGGTACACGAATGCGGGATTTTTGTCGGTAATTCTTTTTTTATTAATTGGCACCATTCTTACCCTCATCATCCAATCTTCCAGTGCTACAATGGCACTAACACTGATTATGACCGCACAGGGCTGGATCCCTTTTGAGATGGCAGCAGCCATGGTCTTGGGAGAGAATATTGGCACGACCATAACGGCAAATATTGCGGCAATTGTAGGCAATTACCAGGCAAAAAGAACGGCAAGGGCCCATTTTATATTTAATGTTTTGGGTGTAATCTGGATGCTGGCTTTGTTCTATCCATTTTTACAGTTAATAAGCTGGATGGTACAGAAATTGGGCTCTGCATCTCCATTTGTAAGTGCTGCGGCTGTACCAGTTGCTATTTCCTTATTCCATACGGTATTCAATGTTCTGAATACATTTTTATTGGTTTGGTTTATTAAACCCATTGCCCGATTGGTAGAAAAAATGGTTCCAGAGAAACTTGATCCGGAAAAGGCCATTGAAGAACCAAAATATTTGGATAGGAAAATGCTTCTTTATCCGGAAACTGCAATTGCCTCTCTTATTAAGGAAACCAAATACTTATATAAGAATGCCATTTTTGAAATCGTGGCACATGCGTTAAATATTCACCGGGAAGATATAATATCAGATGTTAAACCGAAAACTGTGGTCAAAAAATCTACGAAGGATTTTAAAACGGATGTACGGGCATTGTATTTGAGAAAAGTAAAAACTATTTATGGAGAAATAATAAAGTTTGCCGTACATGCCCAAAGTAACCTGAAATTAACTGATGCACAAAACAATCAAATTATGGAACTTAAAGTGGCTAATAGGAAAATGGTTGAAATAATTCGCGATGTGCTTGAATTGGGAAATAATGTTTCCAAATATTTAGCTTCGGATAATAAAAACATCAAAAAAGTGTATAATACGTTCCGGCAAAAGGTTGTTAAAGTATTACGGGTTATCTATTTATTCCGTACGGAAAAAGAAAAAGAGAAATATCATCAAAAGCTACTTGAGTTAAGACGACAAGCGAAAGAGAATATACATAAAAGCAATCTGGAAATTGACAGGCTAATTAGAAAAGACTTAATAACAACAGATATGGCTTCTTCTCTTGTGAATGATACTGATAATCTGAACAGTCTTATAAAAGAACTTATCGAAGTTGCCGAAATACTCTATGGACATTCTGAAACGTCTTCAGACGAGACCAAGGATACAGACAAAAAAGAGAAGGACGCGTTAGTCCTAACATAGGAAAATGCACCAAAAATTGGATTCGAGAGGACAATTAAAAGCTGCATTTTTTGATTTATATTCGATTGCTAGTCTGCCTCGGCAAAATCCACACTACGATCGTACATCTCATAATATAATTCGAGCAGATTAATAGTGGCCGTCATCAAATCTTTCGTTTCTAAAAGCAATGAAAAATATAAGGTGGTGTTTTTGGGACTGGATTCTTCAGATCGGGTTCTTTGCACTTGTTTTTCAACTTTAAGAGAAACAATTTTATATAATTCTTCCTTTCTGTCTAATATTTGTCCTATTTCTTCAAAAGAACGATTGTCAAATGCCTTTTTGGAACGGCCAAGAAGCGAATCCAGTTCATGATTTATTTCAGTGAGTTCTTTAACCTGATTGTACTTTAATTTTTTGTGATTATTGTTTACATGTTTATGGGTTATTTTTGTAATGTATTCAAGAGATTGTGCAATATCTGTTAAATAGCCCAAAATATTTATATAAAAATTACTTGCCTCTATACTACTCTCATCAAGTTTTTTGATGAAGTAAAATAAATTATCTCGTAAGTCATCTATTTCTGAAGATAATTTAACCACATTTTTCTTATTCTTTTTTAAGATGTCCAGGTTTTGTTTGGCCAAACCATCTATACTATTTCTGTATAGTTTACTGCTTCTTTTTAGAACGTTAGAAATATTTTGAGCACTTTCTTCAATTACACCCTGTATGGAACTGCTTTCTGATCTTATCAATCTGTCTTCAGCGCGAATTGCTTTAGCTTTTCTTTTATAGGAAATGTAGTTTCTAGCCAATAATAATATAGCGACGAATAATAATACCGCAATTGCAGCTCCTTTACCAAAACTAATAATCGCCAGGATTGTGCCAGCAGCCAGGAATGCAATAATGGCTGTTGCAAACCAACCACCGATCACATTCAATACCCCTGCTACCCTGTAAACTGCACTTTCGCTACCCCATGCACGATCTGCAAGCGAGGTTCCCATAGCTACCATAAAGGTTACATAGGTAGTAGATAAGGGTAATTTATAGGAAGTGGCAATTGAAATCAGGATTCCTGCAACCATAAGATTTACAGCAGCTCTAACCATATCAAAAGCGGCATATTCATGTATTTTCCCTTTTGACAGGGCAAGAGTACGTTTTTTAAATTGCTTGTTAATTCTTTCAAGCAGGGAATTTGGCAATACCGTTTCCGTATATCTGGATGCTAATATGGTAAACCTTACTAGACCTCTCGACAAATTATTAGGTTTAAACCGTTCTCTGGCTTCTCCCTCTCTTGCGAGATTAATCTCAGTATCTGCCACATATCGGGCTTTTTTTGAAAACCATAGCGTGACGACCATTATCATACCTGAAATAAAAAGTAATACTGTAGGTGTAGGAACTTTTGAGGCTAATACTTCCATACTAAATTCAGTTGCAGCTGCTCCGGAAGCTGTCCATGCTTCATAAGACTGATATGCAGCAATAGGTACACCTATAAAGTTTACAAGATCATTACCTGCAAAAGCCAGCGCCAATGCGAATGTTCCAACACCAATAATCAATTTGTAAATATTTATTTTCGCCAACTTTATCAAAATATAAGATAAAAAGGACCAGAAAATAAAACTCACAACTATAATTGAGAACACCTGATTTTCAAGGAATTCTGAAATTTTGACTCCCCCGATAAGATCAAAGGTTTGACCGGCATAAGGAGTTCCTTTAATACCTTTCATGAATATGAAATACGTAATCGCAGATAAAGCTACCCCACCAAATATTGCACCAACCCACTTGGATTTTTTTTCAAAATCAAATGACAACAAAAGACGTGAAACCCACTGGACTAAGGCCCCTATTGAAAATGCGACCACAACAGATAACAATATTCCCATAATTATCTGAAAGGCTTTAGATGTATTAATGTAATTTACGATATCTGAAAAACTTCCGCCGTCTGCACCTATTTTTATCATAGACATGGCTACCGCAGCACCTAACAATTCAAATACAATAGAAACCGTAGTGGATGTAGGCATCCCCAGTGTATTAAAGAAATCCAATAACAGGATATCCGTTATCATAACGGCCATGAAAATGAACATAATCTCATTAAAGTAGAACTCTCCAGGGTTAAAAATTCCCTTCCTGGCAACTTCCATCATCCCACTTGAAAATATCGCTCCACAGGCAATACCCAAACTTGCTACAATCATAATAGTTCTAAAGGAGATGGCCTTGGAACCAATAGCTGAATTTAAAAAGTTTACGGCATCGTTACTTACACCAACTACCAAATCTGCAATGGCCAAAGCTGCCAAGGCAATTATCATTATTAAGTAAATATTATCCATAATATTCGAGAAATATTAATTCGTAAATATCTAAAGTAAGATTTTTTAACGTGTTATCTAAAGGTTATTATTTATATCAAAAATGGAATTCCAACTGTAATCTTCCCAATACCGAATCCACTCCGCCCCGTTCTGAAAGGTAACTAAAATCTGACTGCACTTTTAATTTATGACCTACGATATACTTTGAAAGTCCTAATGTATATTGATCTACAAGATTCCTGCCTGTGATTTCCTGATCAAAATTAATATCTGAATATCTTGCGGCTATCTCCCAATTCTTGGGTAATAGATAACCTGCCTGTAGGTTTACTCCATTTCCAACCCTAACAACATCGCCCGTCTCGGTGCCGTCAGAGTTTTTAGCTATAGGATCTTTTGCGTCTCTGTTAGCATATTCTCCCATAAACGAGAATCCTTTGTATTTGAACATTGCATCTACAAATAAGGTACTTATAGTTGTTTTATAAAACCCAACATCATTTTGCATAAATATTCCCTGATTACTTCTGGTTTTAACAGCACGATCATTAATATCATAAGTTACCCCGACCATCAATTTAGGAGTCTGTTCCCTTTCAAGATCGGCCCCTACATAATCTCCTTTGTTTTTGAAATTGCCTAATGGCAGGAATTCCAGCCTTCCGGTATATTGTAAACCACCATAATTGCCAAGTACTACATTCCTTCCTTCTCCCTGTGAGATAGCAAGTTTTTCTCGCATTAGAAAAGTATCCGATAAATTATGATGATGTCTTATCTGTATGCCCAAATCACGATCAATATTAAAACCCGCATTCAAAAGTGACCTGTTTACCAATTGCAAATTTCCTGAGGATATTACACGTTCTACATTGCCAGGGAGTTTGGTAAGGCCAGCCCAGAATTCGAAATTTCGATAAAAATTCCACTTAATAACTACGTCGCGAAGAATAAGAGTTTCAACCTCATTATTTTCTGTGAGGCCCGCAACATCTCTGTTGGATAAACTCAATTCTATTTTATATTTAAGTCTAGGACTTAACATAAATCCATCCAATTTTACACGTGCTCTGCGTATAGAAAAACTTCCTTGGGAATCTGTCAGACCGTCTGGCCCTTTAATTAAAGATACTCTGGTTAAAATTTGAGCTCGGGCACCAACTTTCATACTCCAGGTGCTGTCCTTACCTACTAAATTTAAAATACCCTTACCAAAGATAGGTGCATTGGTTTCTTGTGATATTGCCGTAAAAAACATGAATACAATAAACGTAAAGGATAGTAACTTTGATTTCATTTCTTATTAGTTTTTGTCGCTTACAAAGAACTTACATCACTGTTAATCAAATGTTAACTCAACATTAAATTAGGGTATAAAAAAAATGCCTTGGCCAAAGGCAGTTGTTAGGGTTCATAAATCAATGAAAAATTGAATATTTAGGTGCTTAATCGCCTATAAAAAACTGTATCTTTCCAGCCTAATTTAAGACTTATGAACTGGGAACAACTTCTCTCTTTAAGGCGTTTTGGCGATACTCATAAAAGGCTTAGATATGAGCAAAACGAGACCCGTTTAGGATTTGAGGTTGATTATGACAGGGTGATTTTTTCCAGCGCTTTCAGGAGTCTCCAAGACAAGACTCAGGTAATTCCCCTTTCAAAGACAGATTTTGTCCATACCCGCTTAACACATAGTCTTGAAGTTTCGGTAGTAGGCCGAAGCCTTGGAAGGATTGCCGGTGAAAAAATATTAAAAAACCATCCATCCTTAAAAGATGAGCTCGGATATAAATTTGGAGATTTTGGGGCAATAGTAGCTGCGGCAGCCCTGGCTCATGATATTGGGAATCCACCATTTGGTCATAGTGGAGAAAAGGCGATAGGAGAATTCTTTAAACATGGCAAAGGTAAAAAGTACGAATCGGTTTTATCACCGAAGGAGTACCAGGATATTATTGATTTTGAAGGCAATGCAAATGGTTTTAAGCTACTCACCGAATCACGGGAGGGGGTCCTTGGCGGACTCCGATTGAGTTATGCCACTTTAGGGGCCTTTATGAAATATCCAAAGGAATCTTTACCGAAAAAACCAACTACTCATATTGCAGATAAAAAATTTGGGTTTTTTCAGTCAGAAAAGGAGTTCTTTAAAGAGGTGGCCGAGGAATTGGGACTTCATCGTACAAGTGAAGGGGCTGACATTGCCTATTCAAGACATCCACTGACTTATTTGGTTGAAGCCGCCGATGATATTTGTTATACGATAATTGATTTTGAAGATGGGATTAACCTGGGATTGATCTCGGAAGAGTATGCTTTGGAGTATTTGATAAAACTTGTTAAAGACACGATTAACACCAAAAAGTATAATTCATTGACTATTATGGCCGACAGGCTCAGCTATCTGAGGGCATTAGCTATTAATACCCTGATAAGTGATGCGGTATCCATTTTTATTGAAAGCGAGGAAGCTATTCTCGAAGGGGACTTTGATATCGCCCTGCTGGATCGTAGCCATTACAAGGCTCAGATTGAAGATATAATTCAGTTAAGTATAAATAAAATATATCGTTCCCCGGGAGTGATAGAAAAGGAAATTGCAGGATATAAGATCATCTCTGATATTTTGGAGGTTTATACCGGAGCTCTGGTCAGACAGAAAGAAGGAAAGCCCACCAACTATGATAAGCTACTAATAGAAACCTTGCCACATGCCTACAGAAATACTGAAGGCTCCTTCTATTCGGTTTTGTTAAATGCATGTTGTTATGTGGCTAGTCTCTCGGATGGTGCAGCAGTGCACATACATAATAAAATAAGCGGGAAACAACTTTAAAAATTATAGGCTAATCCAATTGCCAAAACCTGTCTGAACTGGATTTTGGGGACTCCCGGGTCAATTATATTGCCAGTGTCTGAAATTACCTGGTCAAAACGAATATCATCATCATAAATAACATGGGTTCCCAAATTAGCTTCAAACAAACTGTTCACCTTAAATGTAAAATTCAATTCCCAATCGACATCAATGTTCCCAAAACGCCTGATATAATCTGTGAATAGACCTAGACGATGCTTCATAATTATATTGGTTGTTATCTCTTTCTCCCAGGTATTCGTAACCAGGACCCCGAATTCAATAAACTTTTTATTACCTTCTCTTATGATATTCCCTTCTGAATCATATTCTGCTCTTCTAACTCCAAAAGCGCCCTGATTGGCAAGTGTTTGGTCTAGAACGAAAGTTGATTTAAACGTTGTCGGAGATAAATATAGGATAAAATTTTTACCGTCAGGAACGAAGGAAGGGCCTCCTCCAAAGTATAAATAACCCGGAGCCATAAATCTGGAGATGGGATTGTCTGTGTCCGGGTAATTAAAACCGTCTGCAAATTGGGTATTAAATCTCGTATTTATTGTATAATACCATTTGTTTAAGGTATCCTTCCGATAGCCAAAAGTAGAGGTAAGCCTGATAACATCCTCCGTTTTCCTTACCTCCCTGCCTTCCTGAGCATTAATACCAAATTTGAGGATTAACTCATTATTCCATTTTATGTGCCTAAATTTGTAGTTTCTTACAAATTCCAAACTAGTTGTACCGGAAACTGCATTTTCACCACCTGCATTCCAATTAACAAAAGCCACTTGATTTATATTTAATCCCAATTCATTTTTCTTTGTCCAAAAGGAAGGGATTTTGAAGGGTTTATAGGGTTCAAGTAGTACTTTGGTCTGATTAAAGGAAATAACAGGATTAATAAAACGCACCCCTCTGGGCACAGCCTTAACTTTGTATTGGGTGGCCCTAATGACAATGGTATCAATTTTTGTGGTATCAATGGCTGTTTGCGCGGGAATGCTGTCCTGAAGGTATGCATAAGAGGAGTATAACAACAACCCAAATAAAACTAATCTTCTTGTCATACTATAATTCCAATAATTCTTTGATACATTTTTTAATCGACAAGGCATCAATATGTGACTTTATATGTAGTTGATCTACTGTGCCGTGTTCAATGAAAACATCATCTATTCCAAAGACTGAAATAGGAAGGGGGTTATTTAAAGAATTTCCAAATTCTACTACGGCACTGCCAAATCCTCCTATTTTACAACCATCTTCTACTGTTATGATATGTTCATAGGTATCAAAAATAAAACGCAATAATTTCTCATCCAGGGGCTTAACAAACCGCATATTATAGTGGCCAATTTTTCCCGGCATATTCAGGCCCTTAATAAGCGTGGAAATTGTGTTCCCGATGTGTCCTATGGATAGTACTGCAATCTTATTTCCTTTTATCAACTCTTCTCCGACACCGATTTTCATTTTTTGAAAAGGTTGTTTCCAATGATTTGTTGTTGCACGTCCCCTTGGATAGCGAATAGCAATAGGTCCGGAAAGACCTTTTTGAACGGTATACATTATATTGCGGAGTTCCGGCTCATTCAATGGTGAAAAGATAATGAGATTTGGGATACAGCGTAAATAGGCCAGATCATAAACTCCATGATGAGTAGCACCATCTTGTCCGACTAATCCCGATCTGTCCAGAAAGAAGGCCACCGGAAGATTCTGTAAAGCTACATCGTGAATTACCTGATCGTAAGCCCTTTGTAAAAATGTAGAATAAATGGCGCAAAATGGCAGTAATCCTTCAGCAGCCATTCCTGCGGCCATAGTAACCGCATGTTGCTCAGCGATACCAACATCAAAAGCTCTTTCCGGAATCTGCTCCATCATAAACTTTAAAGAACTCCCGGTGGGCATTGCAGGTGTTATACCAATAATTTTATCATTTTTTAAAGCCAGTTCAACAAGTGTCTGACCAAATACGTCCTGGTATTTAGGAGGGTGATCTTCGGCCTGAGTTGTTATTAAATCACCTGTTTGATTATTGAATTTTCCGGGAGCATGATAGGTAACCTGATTTTCTTCTGCTTTTTTTAAACCCTTTCCTTTGGTGGTAATAACATGAAGTAATTTAGGGCCTTTTACTGTTTTCAATCGTTCTAACTCTTTTATCAAGATATTGAAGTCATGACCATCAATGGGCCCGGTGTAATCAAAGTTCAGGCATTCAAAAATATTTTCATCTTTTGCTGTGCCCTTTTTTACATTGGTCAGATATTTTTTAAGAGCACCTACACTAGGGTCGATACCAATAGCATTGTCATTAAGTACAATAAGGACATTAGTATCTGTAACCCCGGCATGATTTAATCCTTCAAATGCCATCCCGCTTGCAATAGACGCATCACCAATAACAGCAATATGTTGTCTTTTATCATCTCCATTTAATTTTGATGCAATCGCCATTCCAAGAATTGCAGAGATTGAGGTAGAACTGTGACCGGTACCAAACGGATCATACTCACTTTCACTTCTGCTAGGAAACCCACTTATTCCCCCCAGTTGCCTGTTAGTATCAAAGACCTCTTTGCGTCCAGTGATGATTTTGTGACCATATGCCTGGTGACCAACATCCCAAATTAGTTTGTCAGAAGGCGTATTGAATACATAGTGAATAGCCAGTGTTAATTCAACTACACCCAGACTTGCTCCCAAATGCCCTTCTTTGACAGCTACTATATCTATAATAAATTCCCTTAATTCCTTTGCAAGAAGAGGTAATTCACTCGCTTTTAATTTGCGAAGATCAGAAGGATAATTAATTGTATTCAATAGTTTCATACGAAGTAGCAAATGTACTATAATTCATTTTTTGTAATAATCACATCTATTCATAATATTGCAGTATTATGGCAATTGATATTAAATTTGATGATGCTTATTTTATGAAAAGGGCATTGCAGGAGGCAGAAACAGCTTTTGAGAAGGATGAAGTTCCTATTGGGGCGGTAATTGTGGTACAGGATAGAATAATTGCCCGTGCACATAATTTGACAGAACAACTTAATGATGTAACCGCGCACGCAGAAATGCAGGCAATTACCGCTGCCGCTAACTTTTTAGGAGGCAAATATTTACATGATTGTACCTTATATGTAACTCTGGAACCATGTCAAATGTGTGCTGGCGCACTTTTTTGGAGTCAAATTCCAAAGATTGTATTTGGAGCTTATGATCCTCAAAGGGGTTTTTCTGCTTTAGGAGGGCAATTACATCCAAAAGCTACTATCTCAGGGGGTATTTTAGAAGAGGAATGTTCAGAAATTTTAAAACAATTTTTTATTCAGAAACGCGGTTTAAATTAGGGTCAAAAAAAATCCCTGATATATCATCAGGGATTGTAATAATTCAAAATAAAATATTGTTATCCGATTACTTGCACTTGTGCCGCAACCATGCCCTTTCTTCCTTCTTCTTCTTCGTATTCTACTTTGTCGCCTTCGTTTAATTCCACTCCGTTCAATGCTGTGGCATGAACAAAGATGTCCTTCCCGGTGTCGTCGTTGGTAATGAACCCGTATCCCTTGGATTCATTGAAAAATTTTACAGTTCCTGTCATTAAAATAAGTATTAAAATAAAAAAATTACCATACGAAAGTATGATTTTTTGGGCAGACCTCTTTAAAGAAAAGGTAAAATTCGACCAAATTTATTGATTTTCAGACTTTTTAGGACCTTTACCTTGCATTTTCCGAATATTTTCTTCTGTAAGCATATAGTCCTTTACTTTTCTATTTTTACTCTCCTTTATAAGAAATAGGGGCATTGCTATTAAAAAAAGCCCTACAGTACCAAATCCAATATATTTATTGGCTACCTGAGAATGTTCTTCTTCCAGAGAAAAACCATATATTATTGCTCCCAGTGACGCTAGAACGATTAAAAATACGATGTGTTTGAGTTTAATTGGCATCTTCCTGAGTAAAATTAATCAACTTCCTTCTATAAGCAGTTAACAACTTGGATTTGGAGATGAAACCTAAATATTTGTCATCTTTTATTACCGGAAGGTTCCAGGCACTACTATCCTGAAATTTCCGCATTACTTCGCGCATTGAATCTGTTTCATAAAAGATTAATTCAGGGGCGTTGTGCATAATGGATTCAACCTTTATTTTCTCATAGATGGAGGTGTCAAACATAAATTCCCGAATGTCATCCAATGAAACTATACCAACAAGAGCATCATTTGCATCAATAACTGGAAATATATTTCGTGTAGATTTTGCAACTGTCTGATAAACCAATTCACCAAGAGTCATTTCCTGTCTAATGGTCTTAAAATCCTGTTCTATAATCTCATCGAGATGCATTAAAGTAAGTACGGCTTGATCTTTATTATGCGTGATAAGAGCACCTTGTTTGGCCAATTCACGCGTATAAATGGTATAATCAATTGCATTTTTAGTTAGAAGAAAGGAAATTGCGGAAGTAATCATCAGCGGCACAAAAAGTTCGTAACCACCTGTTATTTCAGCAATTAAGAAGATAGCGGTTAAAGGTGCGTGTAGCACTCCGGCTATAAGCCCGGCCATACCAATTAGAGTAAAGTTGCTTTCATTCACATAAAGCCCAAATCCCAAATTATTGATGACCTTAGCTACCACATTTCCCAAAGCACTTCCCATGACCATAGTGGGAATAAATATACCTCCCGAACCTCCTGCAGCAAAAGTTGTGGTCATTGCAACAGCTTTGAAAATTGTAATCCCGAAAAGAAGGGCTATTACTACCCAGATATTATTGGTGTAGTTGTCAAAAGGTGTTTTACCCAGTGCGGCTATATGTTCTCCGTCCAAAAGATTATTAATAAAACCAAACCCTTCACCATAAAGCGGAGGAATAAAATAGAGCATAATACCAATGGCCAATCCACCAACTAAAAGTTTATATTTTGGACTCTTGAATCTTTCAAAAAAGGCAAGTATGGCAAAATACATTTTTGTAAAATAAATAGAGGAAATAGCCGTACCTACTCCCAAAAAAATATAGAAAAAAGTGTCTTTTATTTCAAATTTTTCTGTTATAGAAAAACTAAACAAAGATTCATCACCAAGAAAGAAATAGGAAGTAAGAACCCCTGAAATAGAGGCTAACAATAGGGGAAGCATAGAGATCATAGTTAGGTCTAGACTAAAAACTTCTACGGCAAAAATAATGGCTGCTATCGGGGATTGGAAAATAGAGGAAATAGCTCCGGCTGAGGCACAGGCAATAAGAAGAGATCTTGTTTTGGCATTAATATGTAATAATCTGGCAACATTAGAGCTTATTGCCGCTCCTGAAGCGACGGCAGGGCCTAAAAGCCCAACAGAACCCCCAAAACCAACCGTTAAAGGGGCAGTTACCAAAGGCAAAAATATTTTCTTTGCACTAATTATCCCTTTCTTTTTTGACAAAGCAAAAAGAACAGATGAAATAGCGTGCTCCAACTTTTCCTTATGAACAAATTTTACGTACAGATAAACCAGAGTAAGGCCAATAATTGGGGTTACAAAATATAATTGGTTGTTGGAAAAGACTATACCTGTTTCTAAAAGAGACTCTAAAAAGTAGGTTATGTTTTTAAGTGTAACCGCAGCAAGCCCGGCTAAAAACCCAACAACAACGCTCATTAGCTGGGTAAAGGTTTTATTGGAGATATGTTTGTACCTCCATTTAAGAAACCTGGTAAATAAGATTGTGATTCGGTTGGGCATTATTTGATTATACGTTTAAAGGTATTAAAAATGCCGCTTTTATATGAGTTTGGAATTAAGATTGAATATCTAATTTTAAATTCAGTTCCTTCAATTGTGCTTCATCAATAAATGCAGGCGCATCAATCATGACATCCCTTCCGCTATTATTTTTTGGAAATGCAATAAAATCTCTTATAGTTTCTTGACCTCCAAGAATGGCCACTAGCCTGTCTAGTCCAAACGCAATTCCTCCATGTGGAGGAGCGCCATATTGAAAAGCATCCATTAAAAATCCAAACTGGGCCTTTGCCTCTTCCTTTGTAAAACCAAGATGCCTGAACATGGTTGACTGGATTTCTTTGTTGTGTATTCTGATTGATCCACCTCCAATTTCATTTCCATTTAATACCAAATCATATGCATTAGCTCTTACCGCAGCCGGATCCGTTTCCAGCAATTCTAACTGTCCTGGTTTGGGAGAAGTAAATGGGTGATGCATTGCGTGGTAGTTACCTGTTTCATCATCTAATTCCAGTAATGGAAAATCGACAACCCATAACGGAGCAAATTCTTTTGGATTTCTAAGTCCCAGACGTTCTGCCATTTCCATTCGTAAAATACTTAATTGAGTTCTGGTTTCGGTTATGTTTCCAGAAAGAATACAAATAAGATCCCCTGCTTTAGCCCCTGTTATTTTGGCCCATGCAGATAGGTCTTCCTGCCCATAAAATTTGTCAACAGACGATTTATAACTACCATCCTCATTGCATTTTACATACACCATACCTTTTGCTCCCACCTGTGGCCGGCGCATCCAATCTATGAGTTGATCTATTTCTTTTCTCGAATAGGATGCGGCTCCGGGTACGGCAATTCCAACAACCAACTCAGAGGAATTAAATACATTAAAATCTTTGTGCTTGGCTACTTCGTTTAATTCGCCAAATTCCATACCAAAACGGATGTCCGGTTTGTCATTGCCAAATCTTTTCATCGCTTCGTCATAAGTCAGCCTGGGGAATTCCCCTGTCTCTACTCCGTTAATTTCAAGAAGCAGATGTCTGGCAAGTCCTTCAAAAGTCAGTAGTATATCATCCTGTTCTACAAAGGCCATTTCACAATCTATTTGTGTGAATTCTGGTTGTCGGTCAGCGCGCAAATCTTCATCTCTAAAGCATTTTACTATCTGAAAATATTTATCCAACCCACCTACCATTAGTAGTTGTTTAAAGGTCTGAGGAGATTGTGGCAAGGCATAGAATTGTCCTTCATTCATCCTGCTTGGAACTACAAAATCGCGTGCCCCTTCCGGAGTTGATTTTATTAAATAAGGAGTTTCCACTTCGATAAACCCTTGTTTGGAAAGATAATTTCTCACTTCGATCGTAACTTTACTACGAAAAATTAGATTTTCTTTGACCGGATTTCTTCGAATATCCAGATAGCGATATTTCATTCTCAGGTCCTCACCTCCATCAGTTTTGTCTTCAATTGTAAATGGAGGTAATAAGGATTCGTTTAATACCTGAAGTTTTGTAACCAATATTTCAATTTCTCCTGTAGGGATATTGGAATTTTTAGAAGATCGTTCAATTACAGTACCCTGTACCTGTAATACAAATTCGCGACCTAAAACCCTGGCTTTTTCTAATATTTCAGGATCACTTCGCTCTTCATCAAATACCAGTTGGGTAATGCCATATCGATCCCGTAGATCTGCCCAGACCACAAACCCTTTGTCTCTTGTTTTTTGCACCCAACCAGACAAAGTGACTTCCTTATTTATGTGTGATGATCTTAATTCACCACAAGTATGACTTCTATACATTTTAAGTGCCTTGTATTACAGCCGCAAATGTAAGAAGATATGCTTGCACCCCCATATCATTAGGTCGTGTTTTCTGGTATATTATGCATTTTTCTAAAGATAGGTTTGTTAAAAAAAACTTAAAAAAAATTTTATAAACACCTTTTCTTTACTACCTTGAAAGAATAATAGCTAATACTAAACACCACTGAACATGAAAAAAACTCTACTTAAAAAGGTATTTCTGTGGCTTTTTCTTGCGCTGCCGTTTTTGGCGTTTTCGCAGGCAACTGTCCGTGGATATATCCAGGATGAATTGGATGGTACTCCCTTACCAGGGGTAAACGTTGTAATAAAAGGTACCACAACAGGAACTACGAGCGATTTTGATGGGAATTATGAAATTACTGTCAACAATTTTCCGGCAACCTTGGTTTTTTCCTCTTTGGGGTTCGAAACCAGAGAAATTAGGATAACGGATGCAACAACACTGAATGTCACTTTAGCAGAATCAGCTACTGGTCTGGACGAGGTAGTTATTACCGGTTTAGCAACCTCAGTAAAACGAGAAAATTTGGCGAATGCCGTTTCCACAGTTTCCACGCAGGAATTGGTGGGCACAACAAGCCAGTCTACGGTAGACGGGGCCTTATATGGCAAAGTGCCAGGGGTGAATATTACAGCATCCTCCGGAGCTCCCGGTGGTGGATTTGCCTTAAGGCTTAGGGGTGTTTCTTCTATCAATGGAAACAACCAGCCTCTTATTATAGTTGACGGTGTTTACTATAACAATGTGGAGGTGCCCTCCGGTTTAAGGTTTGCCTCAGGTGCAAACAGGGAGAATGAAGAAAATTCCAGCAACCGTTTAGCAGATCTGGATCCAAACGATATTCAGAACGTCGAAGTTTTAAAAGGATCTTCTGCCGCTGCAATCTATGGACAAAGAGGAAATGCCGGGGTAATCATAATTACTACAAAACGAGGTAAAAGTGGGAAAACAAAAATAAGTTTTAGCCAGGATTTAGGCAGCAATAAAATTGCTAATCCTCTGGGAATAAGACCCTGGACCGGAGATTCTGTGGAAGCGACATTTGATGCCGGCGAAAGGGCCAAATTTGACGCAACAATTGCCGAACGGGGCAGCCTTTATAATTTTGAAGACATTATCTATGGTGAAACAGGTTTTATTACAGAAACAAGGTTGAATGCGACAGGGGGAAATGAAAAAACCAAGTTCTATGTAGGAGGTGCTTATAGAGACGAGGATGGTATTATCAAAAATACCGGCTTTGACCGTCTTTCACTTCGTACAAATTTAGAACACAGAATTTCTGATGTTTTTGATTTTACCACTACTACCAATTTCACCAGAAGTAATTCCAGTCGAAGTTTTACCGGTAATGAAAACGAAGGCGGACTTAGTTATGGTTATACTTTGGCGTTCACCCGGCCATGGAATAATTTGTTTCCTGATGCCAATGGTAACTATCCAAATAATCCCAATTATCCGGGGAATCCAATTTTTGTAAGAGACAATGCAAGAAATGATGATACTAACAATCGCATAGTTCAGGGACTGGCCTTAAATACTAATATTTTAACGACCGATGTAAACCGTGTAAAATTAGTTTTAAGCGGTGGATTTGATTATTTGGCTAACGAGACTAATGTTTATGTCCCCGAAACACATCAGGCTCAAATTGGTGGTCAAGGTGGTTTTGTCGCTGTAGGTAAGAATAACTTTACACAATTTAATACACAAGCCATTGCCGTATGGGATCATGATGCTATGGGAGGGGACTTAGGTTTAACTTCTCAGGCAGGTTTAACGTATCTGAGCCAGGAGTCTAATTTGGTTAATAGCAGAGGCTCACTGCTTGCAGCGGGTCAAACAAGTGTGGATCAATCCGTCAACCAGGTTATAGATCAGAATAGGACAGAAGAGGAAGACTTCGGTTTCTTTGCCCAGGTGGAAGGAAATTATAAGGATCAGTTTATTGCCACTTTGGGATATCGTATGGATAAATCAAGCAGGAACGGGGATCCAAATAAATTCTATGGCTTTCCAAAAGCGTCTTTGGCCGTAAACTTTAATAATTTTGATTTTTGGGGCGTTGAGGATATAAGTCAATTAAAGCTTAGAATTGCTTATGGAGAAACTGGTAATCCGGCAGGTTTTGGAGCCACTTTTACCAGTTTTGGAGCAAATAATATTGGCGGTAATATTGGACAATCTGTTGGAATCTCTGGTGAGGGTTTAGCAGCTAAGGGGGACCCGGATGTTGAACCGGAAACCGCTAAGGAAATTGAAATGGGATTTGATCTAGGCCTGTTCCAAAATCGTATTACTTTTGAGGCCACATATTACAATAAACAAGTTAAGGATTTAATTCTTACCAGAGCACTCCCTGCCTCAACAGGATTTACTCAGGAAACCACGAACCTGGCGGATCTTAGGAATAAAGGGGTAGAATTGGGCTTAAAATGGGATGTACTGAGCAATCAGAACGTTAGATGGAATACAGGGGTGCTATTTTATCTAAACCGATCTGAAATTACTCGTTTAGATGTGCCAGCCTTTCCCCAGCCTGGGGCAGGTTTTGGACTTGGTTTAGGAACCTTCTTTATAGAAGAAGGAAAACCGGTAACCCAATTGGTTGGAAATATTGATGGTGTTCAAACACAAGTTGGAAATGTTGAGCCAGATTTTCAGATGGCATTCAGTAACAACCTGACATTGTTTAAACAGTTTGATGTATTGTTTCTTCTTCAATGGAAACAAGGTGGTGAGAATCTCAACCTTTCTACTTTCCTGACAGATTTGGGAGGCGTGACCCCGGATTTGGAAACTGCTGAAGGTCAGGCGCGATTAGCCACACCTGCTAATGCATTGCGATTTGTAGAACCGGCAGGTTATGTACGCTTGAGGGAAGCCGCAATCTATTATAGATTGCCAACTCAAACTGTGAACAATATTTTTGGTGAAACCGTGGAGGGGGTAAAATTTGGGTTCTCAGGCAGAAATATTTTTACCATAACAGATTATAGTAGTTATGATCCTGAAGTGTCCGTTAATGGTGGTGCCGGACTTTCCAGTGGAATAGAGGTAACTCCCTTTCCCAGTTCAAGGCAATTCTACTTTCACCTGAATGTTAACTTTTAAAAAATTGACGATGAAAAATATTATCAAAAAGATAACTACGTTAGCATGGACCTTTTCTATTTTAGTAATAGTATACTCATGCACAATAGATGAAGTACAAGATCCTGACGGACCGAGTGTCAGTGGAGTACAACAAAATGCTTCAAAAGGACAATTGAACGAACTGGTAGTAGGAATAGAATCTACTATCAGGAATGGGTTGGGAACAGAAGTAACTGCCAGTGGTACTATGGCGCGTGAATTGTATTTATTTGATGCCGATCCCCGAAATACAGGAGATCTTTTGGGAAAAGACGGTATCCCCTTAGACAACAATTCATTTTACAGTACGCAACAATGGAATGGTAATTACCGTGCCACAAAGAATGCGAATTTATTGATAGAAGCTGCCTCTAATACCGAATTTGTTACAGACGCAGAATCTAATGGATATATTGGGTTTGCAAAAACAATGCAGGCCTATGAATTAATCCAGATTTTAAAATCCTATGACAGGGCCAGATTAGATGTAGCCGACCCCGATAATCTAGGCCCAATATTAGATTTTAACGAGGCATTAGCACAAATCCGTGCTTTGTTAGACGAGGCCCAGGGAAATCTTTCAAGTACAGGCGGTAGTTTTGCCTTTCCATTAAGTAGTGGTTTTAGCGGATTTGATACTCCGGCTACTTTTACTCAATTTAACAGAGCGGTAGCCGCTTTGGCTGCTGTATATGCTGGTGATGGGACATCTGCATTAACCGCACTTACCGGGTCTTATTTTGATCTTGGCGGTGCTTTAGATCTGGGTCCCAACCATATTTTTGGCTTGGGTGGGGGAGACCAGGCAAATCCTGTGTTCAGGGTTCCATCTACCCCAGAAAATGTGAACAACGGGGATCAGATTATTGTACATGATAGTTGGATTAATGAAGCTGAAGCAGGGGATACCCGTGTAGCATCCAAGGCTGCACCCCGACCAGATCCCAGCACCCAGGATGGGCTTACAGGAACACATGAAACGCGTTTATATGCTACTAATGTATCAGATGTTGAAATCCTTCGGAACGAGGAGTTGATACTGCTATATGCAGAAGCAAGCATTTTGGCAAATAATCTGCAGGATGCTGAAGACGCTTTAAATACGATTCGTACTTCTGCATCTCTCCCAAATTATGCGGGAGCACAAACAGCTGATGCTCTAACTACAGAACTATTGAATCAAAGAAGATATTCATTGTGGTCTGAAAACCATAGAATGTTCGATCTTAGACGTTACGGATTGTCCAGCACTTTGCCTATAGATAGGGCAGGAGATCAGGTATATAATGTTTTACCTGTACCACTTTCTGAAAATGAATAGTTGTTAGTTCAGATCGACTAAAGCATAAAACCCCGCATTTTGCGGGGTTTTTTATTGAAGAATACCCTATAAAGGTCTATGCAGCTATCTCTAAATCTTTCTTTTTTAAAGGTGTCTTTTTGGCTCCTCCTTTGAGTTTAATCTTAATTCTATAAACTATATTAAAAAGAACCGGTACTATTATTAGTGTAAGGAAGGTAGCTACAATTAGTCCAAAAATAACCGTCCACGCTAGAGGTCCCCAAAATATTACGTTATCTCCCCCTATGTAGATCTTAGGATCAAAGTTTGTAAATAACGAAAAGAAATCAATATTAAGGCCAATGGCTAAGGGAATTAACCCAAGAACTGTGGTAATTGCAGTGAGCAATACAGGCCGCATTCTGGCCTTCCCGCCTTTTACAATTAATTCTGTGACTTGATCTCTTGTTAATAATTCCTTATCTGTCATGCCCAGAGAAACCTTTTTTCGATCTATAAGTATTTGGGTATAATCTAAGAGAACAACGCCATTATTGACCACAATACCTGCTAAAGATATAATACCCATCATGGTCATCATTATTACAAAAGGCCAGCCCGTTATCATTAATCCGCCAAAAACGCCAATAAAACTCAGGAAAATAGCCGTCATTATAATGGTTGGTTTAGAGACGCCTCCGAATTGGAATACAAGAATTAACATTATTAAACCAAGTCCTGAAAAGAAGGCACCAACTAAAAAATTCATCTGTTTATTCTGCTCCTCAATCTGCCCGGTATAATCTATCTTTACATTGGCTGGAATTCCTGTATATTCTTCCATTTCCTTTTTTATCTCGGCTACAATTGCTCCGGCATCAGTAAATCCTGGTCTAAGTCCCGAATATAGTGTCACAACACGTTTTGTGTCCTTGTGTTTTATCGCACTAAAACTAGATGTATTTCTCTGAGATGCCACGGCCGAAACAGGAATTTCTTTTATCTGGCCTGTTGCCTGGTCCCTGAAAATTACATTCTGATTGAACAGAGCACTGGTATTATATCTAAGGTCTTTATTAAAGCGAACATTAATATCATAATCTTCACCACCTTCTTTATAAATACCGGCTTTGTCTCCAAAGAGTGAACGCCTTAACTGCATGCCAACCTGTCCTACGGACACGCCGAGTTCACCGGCTTTTGCCCTATCTACAGTTACCTGCATACTGGGTTTTCCGGTATTGACATCTATCTTTAACTCTTCTATTCCTTCAATATTTTTTGTATTGAGGAAATTTCGCATTTGCTCTGCGGTATTTATTAAAACATCATAATCCTTCCCTTCGATTTCAATATTTATCGGATAGCCCGATGGGGGAGCAACCTGGTCTTTTTCTACAGAAATGGCAATCCCGGGGTATATATCTTTTAAACCATCCTGAATCTCTTTGCGAAGTGCTTCTGTATCTCTGCCACCTCTGAACTTGTACTCTTTCATAGAAATGGTAATTTTACCCCTGTGGGGCATTTCTGCAGCTGAGCCCCCCTCAGTAAATGGGTTTTCAGCACCCTTTCCCACCTGCGAAACACTGGATGCCACCAGAAAATTATTTTCACCATCCATATATTTTGCATCATCGGCGATGGCATAAACTCTTTTTTCGATATTTTTTGTTATTTCATTGGTTTTTTCAATAGCCGTACCTTGAGGGTACTCTATATAAACATAAATCTCGTTAGGGGTGTTGTCCGGAAAAAATTCCACTTTTGTTCGACCGCTTCCAAGCGAGATGCCAAAAGCAATAAAGGCTGTTATCAACAACAACACCGTAAAACCAAAGTAAGTGTATACATTTCTTCCCTTTAGAGCACTCCTCAAACGATTCTCGTACCAATTTTCAAATCGGGATAAATATTTTTCCTGAAATTTTAAAGCGGCTTTTTTAAGTCCGTATTTGTAAAACCAGAATAATATTCCCACTACAATCATTAATGAACCCAATCCGCGCATGGTTCCACCGAAAATGAGAATAAAGAGCCCAAACCCGCCCAGAATAATACTAAGGCGTACAAGTTGCTTTAATGTAAGTTCTTTATCTCCGACCTCCATAAACTGGGACACCAGCATAGAGTTCATAAAAATGGCCACGAATAATGAAGAGCCAAGAACCACGGATAGTGTAATTGGGAAGAAGATCATAAACTCACCCATAATACCGGGCCAAAGCCCTAGTGGTACGAAGGCAGCAACTGTGGTGACAGTAGAAATAATTATGGGAAATGCTATTTCTCCAACACCTTTTTTGGCAGCTTCAGTACGAGACATTCCCTCTGCTTCCATGAGCCGGTAGACATTTTCAACAACCACAATACCGTTGTCCACCAACATTCCCAGTCCCATAATAAGTCCAAATAATATCATTGTATTCAGCGTATATCCCAAGGCCGACAGGACCATAAAAGACATGAACATAGACATAGGGATTGCAAAACCAACAAACAAGGCGTTGCGAAAACCTAAAAAGAACATTAAAACGGTGACCACCAATATGATCCCAAAAATTATATTGTTAACCAGGTCATCAACCTGATTTAAAGTTCGGCTCGAGGAATCATTGGCAATACTTACATCCAGGTCAGGAGGAAAATAGTTCTCTCTTGCATTCTTCACAATTCCTTTGATCTCCTCTGCGGCAGTGATTGCGTTTTTACCCGCACGTTTTTTAATATCAAGCATAACAACACTACTACCTCGTTCTCTGGCATAGGTGGTTTTCTCTTCTTCCTTGAATGAAACCACAGCAATATCCTTTAAATAAACAGCTGCATTTTTTTCCGATTTAACAACAAAGCTTTCAAGTTCACTTGGATCTTCAATTTCGCCTAAAATTCGAATTGTACGGCGCTGTCCACTGGTATTTAAATTCCCTGCAGACATGGTCATGTTCCCATTATTTATGGCTTGTATAACATCATCAAAACTAACCTTGGCCGCCATCATTTTATAAATATCAACAGCTACTTCTACTTCTTTTTCCTGAGCCCCCCTGATATCTACACCTTTAATCTCTGGTAAATCTTCTATTTCATCTTCGAGATACTCTCCAAATTCCTTTAATTTATCAACAGGATAATCCCCTTTCAGGTTGACATTCATAATAGGATATGATTCAGATATGTTAAGGTCAAAAACGTCAGGCTCTACTTTAGCTCCATTGAAAATAGGCCAGTCTTCTCCGGCCTTTTCACTATCAACTTCGTCCTTTACTTTTTGTTTAGCATTTTCAACAGAAATATCTTCATCAAATTCTACTACGATCATTGAATAATCTTCTTGTGAAGTAGATGTGATTTCCACCAGATTACTCACATTTTTTAGCCTGTCTTCCAGAGGATCCGTAAGCAGCCGCTCTATATCTTCTGCTGTATTTCCAGGGTAAACACTACTAATATAAATTTTGGTTTCTTTTACTTCAGGAAAATCTTCTCTCGGCATTGAAAAATAAGAAGACAATCCAATGAATAAAAAGATGCCAATCATTACGTAAATGACCGATGGGTTATCGATAGCCCAGGAAGACAATCTAAATTCCTTATTTGTGTTTTTATGTTGTTTGCTCATAAGACTATCGAATTATTTTTACTTGCTGGTTTTCCCTGACATTGCGTGCGCCTTCCAATATTACTTGTGAGCCAGGTGTAATTCCGGCTAATACTTCTACGAAGTCTCCCTGCGATTGACCTGTATTTATAATCTGTTTTTTTGCTATTGCCATGTCATTAGAATCAGCCTCTGTGGCGAGATAAACATATTGTTCCCCTTGGGCATTTTCAGAAATCACACTCTGTGGAATTAGAATCGCATTGTCACTACTGTAATTGTTTATCTGTACCCGAGCTGTAAGATTTGGCTTTATATTTCTCTTTTTATTAGGCACTGCTATTTCCACTCGAAAGGATCTGTTAGTTGGATTTATGAAATTACCAGTTTGCCGTATTACGGAAGTAATGCTGTCGCCCAGTACAGGGAAATAGACCTTTACCTCCTTGCCTACAGTTACTCCTTTTAAATAACTTTCTGGAACATCCACTTCAATATACATGTCCGAAAGGTTTACAATACGAAACACTGCTTGTCCACTACCAGGGGAAACAACGGTTCCCTGTTCCTGAATAACATCATCAATAATTCCCGAAAAAGGAGCTCTTACATTTGCCTTTGACAACTGACTTTGCGCTTGTTTAACAGAATTCTCAACTGCCAGATAATTTGTTTCAGCCTGCAGATATTGAATTTCAGATCCAATTTTTTGCTCCCAAAGTCTTTTTTGGCGTTCAAATGTAGTTTTAGCAAGTGCAGCCTGGGTTTTTAATTGTTCGAGTTGACTACTCATTCCACCGTCATCAATGGTAGCTAAAAGCTGACCTTTATTGACCTTTTGACCTTCTTTCACATATACCTTAAGCAAAGTTCCCGTCATTTCAGGATAGATCAATACGTTCTGTTTGGTCATGACATTCCCTTGCAGATCCAGATAATGTTGAAAAGCTTGCTCATCTGTTTTGAAGGTTGACACCAAGGCTAATTTTGAATTACTATCCTTCAAATTGATGACAGAATCCAGAAGTCTAAGTTCTGCGTTCAATATTTTTTGTTTTTCAGTTAGTTCTTGTTTTTTTAATTTAATTGCCTCTAAATCCCCCTCAGTTATCAAGGTTTCAACGGATTGGACAGTTCCATTTCCACATGCTGCGAAAACCATTGAAATAAGAAGTATTAAAAAAATATTTTTCATTTTATTTGAGTTTGTAAGTTGATGGTTTAATTGTTAAGAACGGTTTCCAATTCTGTTTTTCTATTGATAACTTCTACCATAGACTCCAGATAATCCTGCTGTGCGGTATAAAGTTGTATTTGTGCCTGTCTTAATTCAAAACTGGTAGCCAGGCCTTCAAAATATTTTGTTTGGTTTTTCTTTTCAATGCGCTCTGCAAGATTGAGATTGTTTTTGGTAGTTTCATAGTCCTCAATAGAGAAAATGTAGTCGCTTTTAGCCCGCTCAAGTTGAAGCCTTATCTGTTCTTCGGTTTCCGTCAGTTGCGTTTTTGCCTGGTCATAGGCAATTTTAGCTCTTTGGGTAGTTGCACTTCTATTGAGCGAACTGAAAATGGGAATTTTCAAATCGAAACCCAAAATAGATGATCCATACCATTGTTGTTCATTTCCAAAAAAACTAAAAGTATTGCTAAAAGCAGATGTTCCATAATTTACAAATGCATTAAGTGACGGCAAAGCTTTACTTTTCGCCAGCTTTAGTTCATAATACCTTTGTTCATTTAGGTTGGCGACTAACTTATAATCTACATTATTTTCCATAAAGAATTGTGAATCCAGGAGGTTAAAATCAATTTGTTTTAATACCAGATCATCCAGATTTTCAGTTAATTCCGTTTGGTTTTCAATAGGAAGCCCCATTATTAAATTCAACATTTGCAGGGTAATATCTTCAAATCGGATTGCATTTTTTAATGCGCTAATAATGGATGACAAGGTAATTTGTAATTGTTCAACACTTTCTTCATCTCCAAGGCCGTTTTCAAAGAGTTTTTCAGTTTCAAAGAGATTTTTGTCCAGGGTTGCCTTATTGTTCTCCAGGATAGCAACTGTTTCCTGGGCTAGCAAAACATTACCATATGCCTCTATGACAGCTTTCCTTATTTCCAGATCTGTTTTCTCCTTGTTGTTTTGACTATATCTAAGAAAGGCTTCGGTGGCCTGCACGCCTACAATATAAGAGCCATCAAATATTTGCTGACGAAGGGTGGCAGTGGCATTTACCTGATTTTGTTGTCCAAATACGACAGGGAGAAAAGATCCCGGTTCTCCCCCCACAAATTCACCGGGGATAAGTGATACTGGTTGTTTTAATTGATTTTGGTAGCTAATATCACCGTCAATTTGAGGTAAGCCGGTAGCAATAACCTCCCATTTTTGTTTTCGAGCATCTAATATCTCTCTATCAGCATTAATAACACTGTAGTTATATTCCAACGCATAAGTGATGGCCTCTTCCAATGAAAAGATATTGGGCCGTTCCTGGCAAAAAGACCAACTAACAGATATGAATGCTAAGAATGTTAAAAATTGAACTTTCATTTAATCCTGATTTGAGTTGATTATGTTGTTTAGTATTTTTCTTCCTTTAGGTGTGACAATTCCCCGGAGATGATATTCCAAATAGTCGTCCATGAGATTTACCACCGGAAATTTGGCCACGGGGAAAAGGCGACTATCCTTGATGCTGGAGACTCCTGAAAAGTAAATTCTTGCGACAAATTCTATGTTCAGATTATCCCTGTAAATCCCTTCATCAATACCTTTCTTCACATTATTTACAACACAATCATGCATCATATCAAATTGTTTATTTCGAAGGGTACTAAAAATTCTGGGATAGTATTTTTGAAGCTGATATTGAGGAGAGGTTTTCTCATCATTTAAATGCTGCATCACCAGTCTTTTAATCTCATAGAGCTCTTCAATTGGGTTCTTTTTAAGTAAACATATTTCATCAATTCCACAGGAAACTGAATCAAATACATGCATTGTACAGGCTTCCACCAACTTAGTTTTATTTTCAAAATTGGAATAAATGGTTTTTTTGGAAATACCCATTGCCTGAGCAAGGTCGTCCATAGTTACGCTCTTAAATCCAAGATTTAAAAAGAGATCCGTTGCTTTAGTTAATATTTTTTCTTTCATAATCAGGGTCAAATATATATATAGGAAACTATAAAAACATAAAAAGTTTCCAAAGTTTTACATTTTTTTAACAAACCCTCCGCTTAAAGTCATTTTTTCTTAACAGGAAGTTTACATAAATATGCTTCAATGCCAGCATTTAATGTATTTTTGGAAAAAAACCAGAAATGCTAGACATCGAATTTTTCAGGAGTGGTTTTAATAACTATCTGGAGAAGAAGCTAATATCCAAAGCCCCGCTTAATTTATATGAACCAATAACATATATTATGGATTTAGGAGGTAAGAGACTCAGGCCAATATTAACTCTTATCAGCACTGATGTTTTTGGCGGAAATTATGAGGAAGCCATGGATGCTGCCCTGGCTATTGAGATTTTTCATAACTTTTCATTGGTACATGATGATATTATGGATGCTGCACCTCTAAGAAGAGGAGAAAAGACAGTGCATAAAAAGTGGGATATTAATACTGGCATTTTGTCTGGAGACGTGATGCTAATTAACTCTTATCAATATTTTGAAAACTATCCTCCAGAGTTGTTTAAATCATTATTAAAAGTCTTTAGTAAAACGGCGATTGAAGTTTGTGAAGGACAGCAATATGATATGGACTTTGAAGCATGTGAGGATGTTACCATCCCGGATTATCTTAAAATGATAACCTATAAAACGGCTGTATTGGTTGCTGCCGCCTTGAAAATGGGTGCTATTATTTCCAATGCTTCATTGAATTCTCAGGATGCAATTTATGATTATGGAATTAACCTTGGAATAGCCTTTCAACTACAGGATGATTATCTGGATGCCTTTGGTGATCCCGAGACTTTTGGAAAACAGGTTGGCGGGGACATAATTGAAAACAAAAAAACATTTCTTTATCTTAAGTCAATCGAAATAGGTACAGAAGACCAAATAAATGAATTGAAAGATCTTTTTTCAATTAAACCAGCTAACCCGAAAGACAAAATAGAAACCGTAAAGGCAATTTATATACAGAGTGGTGCAGCAGAATTAATTAAAAAGGAGATTAAGCACTATACAAAGCAAGCCTTCCAATTACTGGAATCTATAGAAACTCCTGAAAATAAGAAGGAAATATTAAAAGAGTTTGGCAATAAGCTCATGAACAGGGAGGTTTAGAATAACCTGTTAAATAGTGCTTTAGTAAAATAGGATTTGGGACAACTTGAAATAATCTGAAGATCTTCTTTTATATTGGTATCCTCGTCTAAAAATTTAAAAATGAGTTGGGGTCTGCTACCCTTAAAAAGAGACTCAAAAATATGCCTTCCCTTGCTGTTATCTTTATAGAGGATATCTAATAAAAGCAAATCATAATACCAATAACGGTTTTTGGTAGTAAAGGAATTTAGAGGTTTGTTTTTTTTAAGAAAAGCCAATAGCTCTTTGATTTTCTTGTTTGTGCTCATAAAGGTATACCCTGTGCTGGCCTTCGCCCAGCCGCCTGCTATACCTATCTGTAAAATATTCGGGCTGTTGTGTCCAGAAAAATTATAGCAGGTCATTGGAATATTTCCCCTTTCTTTTTCTATTATCTCGTATTGGGTACAATTAAGTTTTTCTTTAATATAATTTTTAATGGCATTTTCATACTCTTCTTCGGGCAACGTATCGGCAGAAAACAGAGTATACTCAACCAAACCCTCGGTTTCTGAAAATGGCAAAACATACATAAACCGGGTGTTGCCTTTTTGAGGGACTGAAAAATCCATAAAAGTGGCCTTTTCCGGATTAAAAACAGGCTTATCAGATTTAATAAACCATCCGATAAAGTGCTGTTGTAAAACAGGGTATTTGGTTTGTTGATAAAGCGACTTATAATCAAAAATACTATTGAATACTTGTTCAGCGCAGTAATTTCCATTTTCAGTAGTTACCTGCACATGGCTTTTATGATCGACTATTCCGGTAACCAGAGCTTGTGAAAATGTAATATTTTCATAAGCCTGAATGCGATTCAAATAGTTGCTATAAAAATCGAGCCCACGCAACATCTTATAGGTATAAGGAGCTATCTCATGATTTGCCTCATAGTTTTCCCCTTCAAATTGAATTTGGCTCCAGCTTTTATTGATAATTTGATCAAAATCACCTGCACATTTTTCCCAAAAGCACCATGTGCGATCATTGGTTTTTTTAGCATCCTTGTCGACTAATAAAACAGTTTTGTCCTTAAAATAAGGATCGTTTCCAAGGGCTTCAGCTAGCATTAAACCAGCTGCACCAGCACCAATTATAATATAGTCGTATTCTGTCTGCACAAATATGAAAAACATCAAAAGTACAAATAACAACTTAAGTAACCCTGTCCTTTAATTCAAACGGTAGCGCATTCCTATAAATCCTCTCATTCCTTGATTAGGGCCATACACATAGGTAGGGTCGAAAGTAAGGCCATATGGGTTGTCTGCTGTAGGGATGGCGTTACCTGAATTGTCGAATTGAACATTTTTATCGAAGGGGTCATTGGCCCTTGCTATAATAAATGGATTGCCCCTATTAGGAGTCCAGTCCAGTAAGTTTTTTATACCTCCATAAAATTCAAAATCTTTCACACCGGAATAAGTAAATTGAATATTTTGAATACTCCAGGTGGGAGAATATTCTTGTCTGGGATCGAGCTCGCTCAAAAGAGGCAAACGCATTGGCCCATATAAATTCCCTGTGTAATCAAAAATAAGATTTAGAGCTCTGAAGGCGTAAGATATGCTCCAGGTTCCGCTAAAGCTTTCGGTTAGGATTTGCCGTTGGGTGATACCGTTTTGTGTGTTACTTACGTCCATAAACGTAGCTCCTAAAAGTATTTTCAATCCGGCTGGGAATGCCAGATCCAAATTTGCACTTATCCCTTTGGAAACTGATTTACCATCTAAATTTTTGTAGATTATTAAATCGGGATCTGTATCATAATCGGGAAGAATAACATTGTTGAAATAAGTATAAAAAGCTGAGGCATCCAAACCGATATATGTCCCATCGTTGCTATATATTTTTTTAAGATAGTTGAAATTAATATTTACCGAGCGTTCTGGTTTTAGTTCTTCGGCAATGATTACCTCCCTGGCACCGGTTAGAGCAGCGTGTTCCTCAGTAAAAAGATTTACGACGCGGAATCCGGTGCCAGCATTTAATCGGATTATATCGTTATCTGTAAATTTCCATTTATAGGCTAATCTTGGAGTGAAAATTGAACCGTGTCTTTTATCATAATCATAACGAATACCTGTTAGTAAGGAATGTTTTTTGGAAAAATTTATCTCATCCTGAACAAAAAGACTGGGGATCCAAACTATGTCTGCTTCATTCCTGGCTAATCCGGAAGTTGCAGGGGTATTGTCATCATAATAATTGTATTTTATTGCGCTTCCAAATAGGAGATCGTGCTTTGCCAAAACCTTATCCCAGGTTAATTGCCCAAAACCAATACGCTGATCTGCTAGATAAGGAACTGTACCGTACACAGAATTTTGACTATGGTCGTTATAAGAAACAGAAAGCAGGATATTTTCTTTTAGAGGCAACTGATACTTTCCCAGTATTTCCCACCTTCTTGTGTAGATGCTTTCACCATATATTTCGTCTCCGCCTCTGAATTCAGGTGTCCATTGCATTTCACCTCCCCATCTGTCTTCATAAAAAAACCGGCCAGCCAATGAAAAAATTCGGTTATACTCCCTATTTAAACTCCATTTTTGGAAGAAAGATATGCGATCCTGAAGAGTTAGATCTGTGAAATTATCTCCATTGTCATCGATTGGGTTGTCGTATTTGAAATAGTTTAAGCCTAACAATAAGTTGGAATTATTTCCAATTTCAATTTTGGATCCAATATCCAGGTTGTACTCACCCCAGCCACTCATAAAATTGTCTGCGGCAAATGTGGGAGCACTTAGTGTATTTTTAGTAATTATATTAATAAGTCCGCCTACGGCTTCGCTCCCATATAAGGTGGAAGCGGGTCCTTTAACAATTTCAATTTGTTCTATAAGGGAATTGGGTATTCCAGAAAGGCCATAAACGGTTCCTAAACCGCTTACAATAGGCATTCCGTCAATTAAAACAAGTGTATATGGCCCTTCGAGGCCGTTAATGTGGATATCTCCCGTATTGCAGACATTGCAGTTAATCTGGGGTCGTACGCCATTCACGTTTTGTAGGGATTCAAAAATACTGGGAGCAGGATTTTTTTTAAAGAATGCAGGTTTATAAACTTCCACGGGCACAGGACTTTCCAATCTTTTTACTGGTTTTAAAGTGCCTGTAACCACCGTTTCATCTAATTGCTCTGATGAATTTTCAAGCAATATGTTAAGCACCAGCACTTCATTATTAGCCAAATTTACTTTTTGGTAAAAGTTGGTATACCCCATGGAAGAAGCTTTGATTTTATAGGAGCCATCGGGAATATTATTTATAGTAAACTCACCATTCCTATCTGAAGATGTGCCAAAATTTGTTCCCTGAAGGTATATATTGGCAAAAGGCACAGGTAAATTCCCCTCTAAAATAATACCTTTTATAGTATTCCGCTGAGAGTACATATTGGATATCCCCATTATACTTGCTATGACTAATAGGACTATCCTTAAAGAAAAATGCATGGCAATATATTTCATATGCCAAATTTATAATTTAGACAAATCTAAAAATATGTTTTTACAAATAAAAATGTATTTTTGTTAAAATGTTTTTTATGACCCATTCTGAAGAGAATTATATTAAGGCCATATTCCATCTTGGTAGTGAAGGGGTAGAAGTTATTTCAACCAATGCCGTGGCAGAAAAGATGGAAACCAAACCTTCGTCAGTAACCGATATGATGAAAAAATTATCAGAAAAGGGACTGGTGCATTACAAAAAGTATCAGGGGGTATCACTGACAACCCTTGGCACTAAGACTGCCTTATCGATTATAAGAAAACATCGATTATGGGAAGTATTTTTAGTAGAAAAATTAGATTTCACCTGGGATGAAGTACATGAAATAGCTGAACAACTAGAGCATATTGAAAGTGAAAAACTAATTGATAAGCTTGATGAATTACTAAGTTTTCCAAAATTTGATCCGCACGGAGATCCAATTCCCGGTAAAAATGGGGAGTTTATGGAGCATGATAATCAACTATTAAGTCAAATTCCCATAGGTTCCTCGGCAATATGTGTAGGTGTAAAAGATTCATCTGCTGTGTTCTTGAGGTTCCTCGATAAAAACAATATAGCGCTTGGAAATAAAATAAAGATTGTGGAAAAAGAAGAGTTTGATAATTCATTACGCATTCTTATTGACAAAAGAGAATTACATCTTTCCCAGCAAATAGCTTCTAACTTATACGTTAAAAAGATCAAGTTATGATAGAGAATGTCATTAGTTATTTTGAATCAATCAATCCTATTCTAGCTGCCTTTTACGCAACCCTTTTTACGTGGGCTCTTACAGCATTAGGTGCCGGTCTGGTCTTTTTTTTTAAGACTATGAACAGGGCCGTACTTGATGGAATGCTGGGCTTTACCGGAGGCGTTATGGTAGCTGCCAGTTTTTGGAGTCTTCTGGCTCCCGGTATAGAAATGAGCCCTGGCGAAGGTTTTGTTAAGGTTATACCGGCGGCGGTGGGATTTTTACTTGGTGCAGTTTTTATTTATGGATTGGACAAGATTTTACCACACATACATATTAATTTTAAAGAGAGTGAAGGAATAAAAACACCCTGGCACAGAACAACGCTGCTTACCCTGGCCATAACCTTGCATAATATTCCGGAAGGACTTGCCGTTGGGGTACTCTTTGGAGGAGTTGCCGCCGGTTTTGAAGGAGCCAATATAGGTGGAGCAGTAGCTTTGGCACTTGGTATTGGCCTGCAAAATTTTCCCGAAGGTTTTGCAGTGGCTATGCCTTTAAGAAGGCAAGGGCTGAGTCGACTTAAAAGTTTTACTTACGGACAAGCATCTGCTATGGTAGAGCCCATAGCTGCAGTTTTGGGCGCATGGGCAGTTCTTACTTTCGAACCAATTCTCCCTTATGCCTTATCGTTTGCGGCCGGAGCCATGATCTTTGTGGTTGTGGAAGAGGTAATCCCTGAGACACAGCAGGACAAATACACCGATATAGCCACAATGGGCTTTATTGGAGGCTTTATTATTATGATGGCCTTAGATGTGGGATTAAGTTAATTTACGCTTCTATAAATTTTTTATGCTTTTCATCATTCGCCCATTAATGTAAATGCACCCTTCGTTAAAAACTTTGAATCGGCAGGAAAGGCATTTGCATTCTTTATGGAGGTGTAGCCATTATATACATCTCCTATTTCAACTTTAACCGGTTTAAAATTATACACTTCTTCTTTTTTAGATTCCAGTAATAGGAGGTATGATGTGCCCTCACTGGATACAATTGCCTCCGAAGGAATACTCATGGCCACATTATCTGAAATAATTATAGTTGCGTGGACGAACATTCCTGTCAGAAAATTATGCTTTTCAAGATCTTTAAGATGACCATGTACTTTTACCGTTCTGTTTTCTTCTATGGATGTGCTTATTAAATAGACCTCTGCAGCATATACTTCGGATGATGCTTCCGGTATTTCAAAGGTAATTTCCTGTCCTTTATGAAGCTTCATTATATCTTTTTCAAAAACAGACAATTCTAAATGGATATGGTCATTATCTACAATTTCAATGATAGGTGTTGCAGGCGAAACATACATCCCCAGAGATACATTAACCTCGGTAATGCTGCCACTAATGGGGGCATTTAATGTGGAGGTAGTACTTATAAGCCCCTTTTCAACATCTGAAGGGGAAATTTTGAGCAGATCTAATTGTTTTCGAAGCCCCTTGTAAGTCGCTTCTGCTTTTTTATAGTCGCTTTCAGCTTTTAAAAAACTTTTTTGTGATGAAATGTTTTCTTTAATCAATATTTGTTGGCGCTCATATTCAGATTTCAAATAGGTCAATTGTTCCTTTATCTCTAAATATTCTTGTTGCAATGATACAAAATCCGGATTTTCAATAGTTACCAATGCTTGCCCTTTGGTTACCCGATCTCCGATTAATAAATGCGTATTTTTAATATAACCGCCCATAGTTGCACTCACTACTGCTCTGTTAGCCGGAGGCACATCAATTAATCCATTGGCCTGAACCAATTCAGGGAAAGATTTTTCTTCCAGACTACCCATTGTCATGGCGTTTTCTTCAAATTGTTTATTAGAAAGTTCAATAACGGTATCTTCAGGATTTAGATCCTCCTGAACGTCTGTTCTATGTACAGGCTCTACATTTTTACAGTTCAAAATACTGATTACAAATATGAATTGAATGAAATAATATAAAATACGTTTCATGACTTAGTTTTTAATAAGTTAGATAGTTAATGGCAATAACGGTTTGATTGTATTCATTAAGACTATTTAAGTAATCCAGTTTAATCTCATAGGCATTTTCAAGACTAAGGATATACTGGAAATAGTTGATTTCACCATTTTTGAAACTCAGGGTAGCCGTTTTTAAAATTTCATCAGATATAACTGTGCCCTCTTCTTCATAATATTTTAAGGCCTTTTCCTGCTTAATTAATTTGGCATTAAGGGCCATATATTCATTATTTAATTGAACTTCATACTCCTTTGATTGTTCAACTGCAATATCACGGGCAATGGAGGATGCCTTAATTTTGGAAGATTGACCAAAAAACAACAATGGAATTTTAAGACCCAGATAATAGCCATATAAATTTTGATTCAGATTGCTGTTTGATCCCAGAAAATAGCTCAAACTCAGATCAGGTAATAAAAGTTGTTTTTCATATTTACGTTGATTATCAAAAAGATTTACTCTATTAGAATAATATTCTAATTCTATACTATTTTCCAACCCTACAGGGCTCAATGTAACCTTCTTTTGTGCGGCCATTCTAATATTAATGCTGTCCTCAACCTGTACTATTTTAGTTAAATTTACATAGGCCAAGACAACATCTTGTTCGGCTTCATCTAATTTAATTTGGATCTGTTTTTGTCTGGACTGAGTGGTTATTTTTTCCAGGTAATTGGTTTCTCCAAGTTCAAAACGGCGTTCGGCGATAGTCGCAAAATCTCTAAAAAGACTATCTATTTGTTTATAAATAAATTCCTTCTCTTTTGCATATTGATAGTCATAAAATCTGGCTGTGACCTCCTTTTTCAATCTTTTCTTTTGGATTTCATACGCACTGGATTCTAAATTATAACCGGCCTTATTTACTTTCTTTTTCGAGAAATAAACTGTTGGGAAAAGAAAATCCTGTTGCACGCCAAAAACGTTTATGGGTTCACCATTGAAGGCAAGGTTATTTTCGTCATACTCGTAATAAACCCGAGTCTTGTCAAAGCTGAAAGCACTCGATATCATGGCGTCAGACTCGTTAACCTTTAATGAATCTGCTTTGAGGCCTGCATTGTTTTCCAATGCAATTGCCATTAATCCGTCAAGGCTTAAACCACTTTCCTGTGCACTTAAAACAGGTGTAAAAAGTATTGCTGCGATAAGAAGCGCATTAGAATTATTCTTTTTTAGAAGTCTTTTTAGTTCAAGTTTTCCTGGTTTATTAAATATGCTATATAATACCGGGAGCACAATTAGTGTCAAAAAGGTGGCACTTACCAGGCCGCCTATCACAACGGTTGCTAAAGGACGTTGTACTTCAGCTCCAACATTTGTGGATATTGCCATTGGCAGGAACCCCAATGCGGCTGCAGATGCAGTTAGTAATACAGCCCTTAACCGGTCTTTTGTGCCCTGAATAATTAGCGCTTCCATGCTTTCAAATTTTTCTAGTTTTAATTCTTTAAAATGTTCTATTAATACAATACCATTGAGAACGGCAATACCAAAAAGGGCAATAAAACCTACCCCTGCAGAAATACTAAAGGGTAAGTCTCTCATCCATAATAAAAGTACCCCACCAACAGCAGACAGGGGAATCGCCGTAAAAATCATCAACGTTTCTTTAATGGATTTAAAAGCCAGATAAAGCAAGACAAAAATTAATGCCAGAGCAATAGGTACCGCCACCATTAATCTTGATTTCGCACTTTGCAGATTTTCAAATTGCCCGCCATAACTTATGGAATATCCGGCAGGTAGCGTTATATGGTCAGTTATTAAGTTTTGGACATCATCTACCACCGACTGTAAATCGCGGTTACGGACATTAATGCCTACCACGATTCTCCTTTTGGTGTCATCCCGAGATATTTTGGCAGCTCCTTTTTGATAGGAGATTTCAGCAAGCTCACTCAGGGGAATCTTACCATTGGAAGGGAGATCAACAAATAAATTCTTAAGATTGTCAATATCCTGTCTGTTTTCATTATTGAGGCGAACCACTAAATCAAACCGCTTTTCGCCTTCGTAAACACTACCCACTTTTTTCCCGGCAAATCCCATGGCAATCATATCATTCAGTTCCTTGATATTCAGGCCATAACGTGCAATTTTTTCACGGTTGTATCTGACGTTCATTTGAGGAAGGCCAACAATTTTTTCGACAGTTATATCAGCAGCCCCGTTCACATTTTCAATTAACGATTTTATTTGATTGCCTATTTTGCTAAGAATTTCCAAATCTTCACCAAAGATTTTTATGGCAATATCTGCCTTAACACCTGTTATTAATTCATTAAACCTCATTTCAATGGGCTGAGTAAATTCTACTTCTATGCCGGGTAGTATTGAAAGTGCCTCTTTGAATTTATTAGCCAGTTCATCCTTAGAATCAGCCGATACCCATTCTTTTTTTGAATTTAAAATTATAATGACATCACTTTCTTCCATAGACATTGGGTCGGTTGGAACTTCCGCTGCGCCAATTCTAGTTACTACCTGCTTTACTTCAGGAAAATTATTCATCAGAATTTGCTCTATTTGGGTTGTCGTTTCTACTGTTTTACTGAGTGATGTCCCGGTTTTTAAAACAGGTTGTATTACAAAATCACCTTCATCCAATGTGGGAACAAATTCACCTCCCAGAGAAACAAAAAAGGGTATTGTCACTAATAAAACCATCGCCGCAAGACCTAATACTATTTTTTTTCTTTTAAATGCCCAGTGGATTGTAGGGGCAAAAGATTCATTGAGCCATCGCATTATATAAAATGAAATGTTCTTTTTAGAAGGATCTGAAGATTTCAGAAACAATGATGATACTACCGGAACATAGGTAAAACATAAGATCATTGCACCAATAAGGGCGAAACTAAAAGCTAACGCCATTGGCCGAAACATTTTACCTTCAACTCCGCTGAGAGAAAGAATTGGTATAAAAACGATCAGGATGATAAACTGACCAAAAATTGCGGAGTTCATCATCTTAGACGCCCCTTGGTAAGTTATTTTATCTGTGAATTTTAATTTTTCAGAACGAGATAATTTACTCATCTCATCGCGTTTTCCAGTGATTTGAAATGCAATGAATTCAACTATAATTACAGCCCCATCTATAATTATTCCAAAGTCGATGGCGCCTAAGCTCATCAAATTTGCGTCTACATTAAAAAGGTACATCATAAAAATAGCAAAAAGTAAACTGAGCGGAATTACGGAGGCTACCACTAAACCTGAACGTAAATTGCCCAATAGCAGGACCACAACAAAAATTACGATCAGACAGCCAAAAATCAAATTTTCAGTCACCGTAAAGGTTGTTTTATTTATAAGCTCACTTCTATCCAGGAAGGCGTTGATTTGTACCCCTTCAGGTAATGTTTTTGAGATTGAAGAAACTCGTTCTTTAACGGCATCAATTACCTGTTTGGAGTTTGCATCTTTAAGCATCATTACCTGCCCCAAAACCTTTTCACCCTCACCATTGGCTGTGATAGCTCCAAAACGTGTGGCACTTCCGAAACCAACTTTAGCCACATCTTTTATATAGATTGGGACTGAATTCTCATTTTTCACTACAATGTTTTCAATGTCTTCCAAAGAAGTGGCTAAGCCTTCACCACGAATAAAATAAGCCTGATTTACTTTTTCGATATAACCACCACCTGTAACACTATTGTTCAATTCCAGGGCACTAATAACCTCTTTTGCGGTGATTTCCATCGCGTTTAGTTTTTCCGTACTAATTGCAACTTCATATTGTTTTAAAAAGCCTCCCCAGGTATTAACTTCAACAACCCCGGGAATACCCGAGAGTTGTCTTTTTACCACCCAGTCCTGAATAGTTCTTAAGTCTGCAGTCGAATATTTTCCTTTATATCCCGGTTTTACATCAAGGATATACTGATAGATTTCTCCTAGTCCCGTAGTAATTGGCCCCATTTCCGGGCTACCGAAACCTTCAGGGATTTTCTCTGAGGCTGATTGAATCTTTTCGGCAATTAACTGACGGGGCAGATATGTTCCCATTTTATCTTCAAAGACAATGGTCACAACCGATAACCCAAATTTAGAAATAGACCTGATTTCCAGGACACCGGGTAAATTCGCCATTTCAAGCTCGACAGGATAGGTAATAAACTGCTCCATGTCTTGGGTAGAAAGACTTCTCGAAGTGGTAATTACCTGAACCTGATTATTAGTAACATCCGGAACGGCACCAATGGATATCTGGGTTAGGGAATACAGCCCAAATCCAATTAAAATTAGGGTGAATAAGAGGATAATAAACTTCTTCTTAATACTGAATTCTATAATACGTGATAACATAATCCATGGAATAATGATTGATAATCATGCATAATTGGTAATGAAAATTATGCCTGCGAAAAAAATAAACCAAGATGAATTATACCGCGCGGGGGGGTTGGAAAGGGGCTTCTTTCTCGCAATTAGAATATGAAGCCTGATAAAAGAAATTTGTGTCTGAACCTACCAAATCGTCAACTGGTTTAATTTGATATGCTTGTAAATCCTTTAACATGAAAGCGGAAAGCAACGCCATATGGGATTGGTGCTGAAATGGCAATTCTTCGTGTTCTTGTTTTTCTTCCTGATGTTTTTTATTGTGATCTGCTTCAAGCTCACCATAATGCTTGGAGATAAAGACAAACAAGTTATCTCCATATTTCTCAGAATGAAATGTGGCATGTTCTATAAATTCACTAAGATCAACTAAATCTCTGATACAAATGTTCAAACTCTGTATCAGAATAAGGAAAGAAGCCGATATGGAAACTAGTTTTACCATCATAATCCTTAAGTAAAGATACGATAATCTAAAATATTCTAATTAAACCTCCTCTTCCTCTACAATTTCATAAGGGATAGTATCTATTATATAACTTAAGGCTTTAATTCTCGCATCTGTTTTTTTGTTGGCATCTATAATTATCCATGGAGAATCTTTTAAATCTGTATGCTCAAACATTTTTACCTTAAAAGCAGTGTATTCGTCCCACAACTCCTGCGCTTTTTCGTCTACCGCGGTCATTTTCCACTTTTTTAGCGGATCGGATTTAATTTCCTTAAACCGAAATGCTTGTTGCTCTTTGGTAATTGAAAAATAGAATTTTATTAAATAAGTGTCAGAATCCATGATCATTCTTTCAAAACTATTTACCTGCTGCATAAAACTTTGGTACTGCGGCTTTGTGCAAAAACCATTTACTGGCTCAACAACAGCACGGTTATACCAGCTTCGATCAAAAAAGACCATTTCACCAGGTTTTGGTAGTTTGTTTACATAGCGCTGAAAATACCATTGCCCTCTTTCTTCAACAGTTGGTTTGGGTAAGGCAATGATCCTGTATTGCCTGGGATTAATATATGCCGTGATTCTTCTTATTGCTCCGCCTTTTCCCGCTGCATCGCGGCCTTCAAATATTACTACTATTTTCTTATTTTTTGATATTACCCAATTTTGAAGTTTTATTAGCTCTGTCTGAAGCTCTTTGATTTTCAGTTCGTGCTTCGTTAATCGCAAGGATTTTTCAATATTAGTCTTTTTATCAGATAATAGATTTTTCAATCCATTGGGGGAGTTAAGCAATGAAATTTCATCTTCACTAAGTTGAATATGTTTGGTGTCCTTAGTAGTCATTTTCTATATATCAATTTGTTCAATATGCCTGTAATACCTGAGAATTATGTTAGGATCCGGTAATATGCTTGTTTTGTGTTTTGTTTTTCTCGTATAATCAAACCTGGAAAGTACATAACGGATACTCTCAAGACGGGCAGTTTTTTTGTTATTGGCTTTTACTATAATCCAAGGGCTGAATGTGGTATGCGTTTTGGAGAACATTTGTTCTTTATAATAGCTGTATTTATCCCACAAGGCCTGTCCTTTTTTATCCACCGGACTGAATTTCCATTTTTTTAAAGGATTTAATAACCGACTTTCTATCCGTTTTTTTTGCTCTTTTTTAGAAATAGAAAACCAAAACTTAACGAGTTGAACACCATCTTCATAAAGCATATGTTCAAATCCCGGAACCTGGACCATAAATTGTTCGTAATCATGTTTATTGCAAAATCCCATAACGGGTTCAACCACTGCCCTGTTGTACCAACTCCTGTCGAAAAAAACAATCTCTCCGGGATTTGGAAGCTCTTTAATATATCTCCTAAAATACCATTGTCCCTGTTCTACGTCGGTGGGTTTAGAAAGCGCAACAACTCTCATTGATCTTGGATTAAGGTGTTCGGTAAAACGTTTAATAGCACCTCCTTTTCCTGCTGCATCCCTGCCTTCAAAAAGTATGGCGACTCTCAGTTTTTTTTTAATTACCCAACGCTGTAAGTTTACTAATTCTATCTGTAAAAGCCTCAGTTCTTCCTCATACCGAAGTGCGTTAATTACCTTAGAAATATCCATGCCTTTTTGCCCAGCAATAGAAATCAAATCCTTTCTCTTTTTAACACTTGTTAGATCTTCAGGTAAAAACATTGGGCACTAGTATTAAGTATAGGAATTAATATAAAAGCAAAAGGGTTGGTTGCCTCTTAAAATTTTGACGTAACTATAAAGATACTAATTTTGACCTAAAATTTTATCACTTTTAGGACTGTTTTTCTTACAGATTGATTCCAGAAATAAATGGAAGCATTTATATTGCTTTGCCACATGTTAATGTTTAAGTTTAATGCTTATTTCAAATTCCAGTACTATGATTCACAAGAAGTTATTTTATGTTATTATTTTATTATTGATAGGATCCCAAGTTTACACGCAAAAACAAAAATTTAGCTATTTGGATGTATTTAAACTTGAATATGTTTCTGATCCACAAATAGCACCAAATAGTTCCCGGATAATTTATAGAAGGATGGGTTTTGATATTATGAAAGATAAGGCTGATGGTAACCTTTGGATTATTAATTCTGATGGCTCGGGACATCAAAAACTTAGCTCTCGGGAAGGGAGTGAACACAGTCCCCGATGGTCTCCAAGTGGAGATAGGATAGCATTTATTAGTACAACCAGTGAAGGTTCTGAGATTTATATGTATTGGTTGGATAGTGGTAAGCTGGCAAAAATTAGTCAACTTCCATTTAGCCCAAGTTCATTAACATGGTCACCCAAGGGCGACCAATTGGCATTTTCTATGAATGTTGAAAAAGATCCTCCGGTAATTGCAAAAATCCCCAAGAAACCGGAAGGGGCGAAGTGGGCTGAAAAACCAAGAATTACAGATCGGCTATATCATGAGGCAGATGGACGGGGCTATATAAAACCGGGCTTTAATCACATCTTTGTAATTCCGTCTCATGGCGGAGCAGTTAGACAGATTACTTCAGATGATTATCACCATAGAGGAAAGCTTTCATGGTCTGCAGATGGGGTTAAAATATTTTTTTCTGGAAACAGAACGAAGAACTGGGAATATGATTTTCGGAACAGTGAGATTTATGAAGTGGAGGTTGCAACGGGCGGCATAAAGGCTTTAACAGAAAGGAAGGGGCCAGATAATAATCCAATTGTATCCCCGAATGGCAGGTATATTGCATATTTGGGATACGAGGATAAAGTACAAACGTATCAGGTTCGAAAATTGCAAATCATGAATAATGACGGTACGAATAGTAGAGTTTTATCTGCAACTTTGGATAGGAGTATTAACAGTATGATTTGGGATGAAAAGAATACGGGTCTCTATATTTCATATGATGATAAGGGAAACACCAAGGTTGGTTATATTTCATTGGACGGAGAGATTTCAAAACTGGCAGATAACCTGGGAGGTACTTCAATTGGGCGACCTTATGCCGGTGGATCTTTCAGCGTTTCCAAGAATGGCGCCATCGCCTATACACATAGCAGACCTGATTACCCGGCCGAGCTTGCAGTAATGAATGCGAAGTCTAAAAGAACAACCAGGATTACATCTCTGAATAAGGCACTTTTTGACTATAGGGCTTTGGGAAGTGTTGAAGAAGTTTGGTACAACTCCTCTGTGGATGAAAGAGAACTACAAGGCTGGGTGGTCTATCCGCCGCATTTTGACAAGAACAAAAAATATCCGTTTCTGATTGAAAATCATGGAGGACCAGTTCTTAATTATGGTGACAGGTTTTCTGCAGAGATGCAGCTATATGCAGCGGCGGGTTATATAGTTTTTTATCCCAATGCCAGGGGAAGTACAAGTTATGGTGAAGAATTTGGCAATCTCTTATACAATAATTATCCGGGTGACGATTATAGTGATGTCATGGATGGGGTAGATTATTGTATCAAAAAGGGAATTGCTCATGAAGATCAACTGTATGTTACCGGGGGAAGTGCCGGTGGTATAATGACGGCTTGGATAATAGGTAAAAACAACAGGTTCAAGGCTGCCGTAGTTGCCAAACCGGTGATGAACTGGATAAGCAAGACACTTGTTGCGGATAATTACTTCGGGTATGCCAATTCTCGATATCCCGGACAGCCCTGGGAAAATTTTGAAGGTTACTGGAAATTTTCTCCCTTGTCTCTCGTTGGTAATATAGAAACCCCAACAATGGTAATGGTAGGAATGGAAGATTTAAGAACACCTCCAAGTGAAGCCAAGCAGCTCTATCACGCCTTAAAATTAAGGAAAATAGAAACCGTGTTGGTGGAGATCCCCGGTGCTGGTCATGGTATTGCAAATAAGCCCAGTAATTTAATTACAAAAATTGCAAATACCCTGGCATGGTTTGAGAAATACAGGCAAGAAACTGAAAATGAATAGGTTATGAAAGGCAAAAAAAGGCATTGGTTTTGGAATATACTTATAGTCCTAACTATAATTGTCTGTTTATTAAGCTTTTTGGCACACTATAAAAATTGGATATGGAAGAAAGCGGATAGAATCGAGATTTTATCCGGGGTGTATTATATGGAGTTACCATTTAAGACCATGAATGAAGTATCAATGGTAAGCAAAATTCCCTCTTTGGATCGTAAAAATGGTTTTTCGGCATGGGAAAAGGAAAAAGGAATTTTTAAAGATTCTCTGAATGAAGAAAAACTTGTTTATGTTTATGTAGACAACTTACACCATCAAAAGATCAGATTAACATACAACGATTCCCTTCTGCTTTTTATTAATTTGTCTGATTCTGTTAAAACAAAAGAATTATATCTTTACCTCGAAGAAAAAATAGATACCCAAGAGATACAATTAATTCAGTAAATCAGAGTTTTCTAGTACAAAACAAATAATTTATTCTAATGAAATTACTTTTCTTAAATCTACTGCTTTTGCCTTTTATGTTGTTTTCTCAGAACAAACTTTCGGTAGACGTAACTGGGGTTAAAAGCAATAACGGCAGTGTACTTGTTGCAGTATACGACAGTTCGGATAGTTTTTTGGATTCAGATAAAATGTTTTCGGGGGGTAGCAGTAAAGCACAATTGGGGAATACATGGGTAATAATTGATGATTTACCTGATGGGGAATATGCGTTAGCAATTTTTCATGATGAAGATGGTGATGACGAATTAGATACTAACTGGATTGGAATTCCAAAAGAACCAATTTGTTTTTCTATTGGTAAGATGAAAACATTCGGGCCTCCAAAATACAGTGAATGCTCATTCAAAGTAGAGGGAGATAAAGAAATTCAGGTATCTCTTTAATAAAATTTACTTCATATTTCTTTTCAGGCCAATTAGTGTGAAACCACAGTTCTATTAGCGCAATCACACAAGGACGAGACTAAAATAAAAAATAGAAAAGGAGAATATTTTTTTCATTTATTGAATAAATAACCCTTTGAAGTATTCCCGGACTATCTGTATATTTAAAAATTATATGGAGACTATACTAATTGTTCAATTACTAGGTGCTTTACTGGGATTGCTTGCTGTGGTTTTTGGTGCATTTGGTGCCCATGCCTTAAAGAAATCTCTCTCGGAAGCACAGCTCAAAAGTTTTGATACAGGTGTAAAGTACCAGATGTATCATGCCATTCTTTTGCTTATTCTGGGTTTCAACCTGGGTTTTACCACAACTTTGGAGAAAAATATGGCCTACTGCTTTATATTAGGCACTTTCCTTTTTTCCTTTAGCATATATGCACTATCTATTGGCGCGTCAAAAGGGAAATCCTTGAAATTTTTAGGGCCTATTACTCCTTTGGGAGGATTACTTTTGATAATAGGTTGGGGTTTGCTTTTTTATTCTTTTATTGCCAATATGGTTTAATCTTAATGGCATCCGCAATTACCCTGTTCACATAAACCTTTAGTCGTTTTTTTGGAAGAAAATAAACGCTTAGGCAGGAAGTACTTCTTCGCTATATAAAATATGGCAATGGCTAAAGTCAGATAAACCAATATGGGTTGTATTACACTCATTTTATTTCAAAACCTGATAGGCAATTAAAGCTACAATATACGCAAAAACGCTCATAAATACTAATTGAGCCATAGGCCATCGCCAGCTATTAGTCTCGCGTTTTACAATGGCTAGCGTACTCATGCACTGCATAGCAAAGGCATAAAAAAGGAGCAATGAAATACCGGAAGCCAGATCAAATAAGGGTTTTTTGGTAGCGGGATTTATTTCCATAGCCATCCTGTGTTTAATAGTATCCTCCTCGTCGTTGCCCACACTATAGATAGTAGCCAAAGTTCCGACAAAAACTTCCCGTGCCGCAAAAGAAGTGAGTACTGCAATACCAATCTTCCAGTCGTAGCCTAAAGGTGCTACTGCTGGTTCAATTGCTTTACCAATATTCCCTATATAAGAATTTTCAAGTTTGAAGCCTGCAATTTCCTGTTTACGTGCTTTTTGAAAAAGATTTAGTTCCTTTTGACTTAATGAATCCCTTAATGCGTTATTAGTAATTTGGGTTGTGCTATCCCTTAAAAACGATTCATAGTCACTCAATTCATTTTGAATGCTGGTAGTATTGAACCTGGTTAAACCTTCAGCATCAATTTTCTCATTAATTATCTCATCGGCATTTTTAAAGTTGTAGGAGTACCCATTGGAACCCAAAAACCACAAGATTATTGAAATTGCAAGGATAATTTTACCCGCACCGTACACAAAACTTTTGGTCTTTTCAATAACCGTATAAGCCACATTCTTTAAAAGAGGCAACTTATAACTAGGCATTTCTACCATAAAAAATGAGCTGCTCTTTATGTTGAGAACTTTGTTGAGGATCATAGCAGATACAATTGCGGCTCCAAACCCTATTAAGTACAGCAATGTTAGTGTGAGTGCCTGATAACTCAGACCTACAATTCTACCTTCGGGAATAACCAGTGCAATAATGATGAGATATACCGGGAGCCTGGCAGAACAGGTCACAAAAGGGGTTACTAAAATGGTAATAAGACGTTCCTTCCAGTTTTCAATATTACGAGTGGCCATCACGGCGGGAATTGCACAGGCCGTACCGGAAATTAAAGGAACCACACTTTTCCCACTTAAACCAAATGGCCGCATTATACGGTCCATAAGGAATACTACCCGGCTCATATAGCCAGACTCCTCCAATAGCGCAATAAACAGAAATAAAAAGGCGATCTGAGGGATAAAAATCACTATTCCTCCAATACCGGCAAGAATACCTTCGGCTAAAAGATTAGTGAACATTCCCGGCGGCATGGTAGTTTTTATCCAATTGCTCGCGGCAGCGAACTGCTCGTCAATAAAATCCATTGGAATACTACTCCAATCGTAAATTGCCTGAAAAATGGTCAATAAAATGACAAGGAAAATTAAGTAACCAAATATCTTATGAGTTAAGATCCTATCGACAGTAGCTCTGAATCCCTTGGCGGCATTCCTGTCTACTTTATAGGTCTCTTTTAATACGCCGTTTATAAATTGATACCGGAGAATGGTCTCCTTTTGCTGCAGTCTTTTCAATTCTGCCTTAGTCTTGGTTGTAAATGAAGATGTATCTTGTACCGCCTTTTTCTCAATAGGCATAAAATTGACGTCCTGTGTAATTACAAGCCATAATTTGTAAAGATTTTCATTAGGAAATGTCCGTTGCAATCTTTCAAAATATTCCGGCGCTATTACTGTGGAATCGATATTGGGTCTGACAGACAAATTTTTATAATCGGCAATCAACTGGCGAATTCGCTCTATCCCGGTACCTTGCCTTGTACTTACAAGAGCTATTTTGGTATTTAATTTTTCTTCAAGGATAGATACATCCAGGGTAATACCCTTTTTAGGCATCCGGTCAGACATATTGATGACCAAAATTGTGGGGATATTTAGGTCTTTTATTTGAGTGAAAACAAGCAGATTTCTCTTTAAATTTTCAACATCACTTATAACCACTGCCACATCGGGGAAATCCCTGTCGTTCTTGTTAAGAAGTAATTCTACTACAACACTTTCGTCCAGGGAAGTCGTATTTAGACTATAAGTGCCAGGCAGGTCCAGAATATGAGCTTTAACGCCTCGTGGTAATTTACAGACACCTTCTTTTTTCTCAACAGTAATCCCCGGGTAATTACCTACTTTTTGATTAAGACCGGTTAATTGATTAAAAACGGAGGTCTTTCCTGTATTTGGATTGCCTATAAGCGCTACATTAATATTTTTGCTCATAGTGTGGCTTTATCTTCAATGAGATCCAACTCTATTTGAAGGGCAATGGATCTTCTGATAGCAATATGAGATCCATTGACATTTATGTACAAAGGATCCTTTAAAGGAGCTATTTGAATCAATTCTACCTCATTTCCGGGAAGGCACCCTAGTTCCAGTAATTTAATAGGCAGCATACCCCTGGTAAATTCTTTAATAATTCCCCTTTCACCACGCTTTAAATGTGCAACGGTTGTAATCAATTTTTATTTAGATTCATTATAAGTAAGGACAAAAATAATGGAAAAAGATGAGGTATCAGGGCAAATGTCAAAAAAAGAAAAACATGAAATTTCTTCCATTGAGAAGATTTGTTTCAGCGCGAATTGACACTTCAGTTAAGGTAAGACATTTTTAAAACTTCCAGATCCTGCAGTAATTTTTCCATTTCCTCTTTCTTGGTGCCATCATAAGTACCTCTTATTCTACGCTCTTTATCGATCAAAATAAAATTTTCTGTATGTATCATATCAAATGGGCCACCGTCACCATCATCTTTTACCGCCAGATAAGACTTTCTCGCAAGTTCATAAATTTGTTTTTTCTCCCCGGTCACCAAATTCCACTTTTTGTCTATAACCCCTTTTTCTAAAGAGTATTTTTTAAGTTGTGCAACAGAATCTATATCTGGTGTAACTGAATGCGATAATAACAGCACATCATTATCATTTGCGATCTGCGACTGTAAATAGACCATATTTTCCGTCATTACCGGGCATATAGTAGGGCAGGTGGTAAAGAAGAAGTCGGCCACATATATTTTATTTCTATAAAAATCCTGCGTTATGGTTTCGCCATTTTGGTTGGTAAGCGAAAAGTTGGCGATGGTGTGGTATTTTTTTACATGTACCAGGGTACTATCTACCAATTCCGAATTAAAATCTGCGGGTTGATAAATTGGGAGAACATTTTTAGGTTGCAATGCATTGTAAAACAAATAAATGATAATCATAGAAAGCATAAGGAGCACGATTCCAAAAAATTTGTATTTACTAAAGAAAGAAAGCATTCGCCATTTTTTGCTAAGGTACAGCAGCAAATGCTAGCATTCAAAAACTTTGATATGGGTTTGCTGCTAAAACTTTCTTAAATCTCTGCCCGGGGCCATAGTTTCTTTTTATAAGACCTTGTAAAAGTGTACTTTTGTGCGCTTTACTTATAAAACCTATAGATGAGTCCTATACTAATAAAGACCATACAGTTTTTTCTGAGTCTTTCACTTTTAATCGTCCTTCATGAGTTAGGGCATTTTATCCCGGCTAAAATATTCAAGACGCGGGTAGAGAAATTTTATCTTTTCTTTGATATTAAATTTTCCCTTTTTAAGAAGAAAATTGGAGAAACTGTTTATGGGATCGGATGGCTGCCACTGGGAGGTTATGTTAAGATAGCCGGCATGATTGATGAGAGCATGGATACGGCCCAAATGGCTGAAGAACCTAAGTCCTGGGAGTTCAGGTCTAAACCGGCCTGGCAGCGACTCATTATCATGCTTGGAGGTGTTACGGTAAACTTTATTCTGGCAGTTATCATCTATATTGGAATGGCCTATTCTTATGGTGACCAATACATACCCATGAATAGTTTAAAGGATGGCATTTGGGTAACCGAAAAGAATATTGGTGATGAACTAGGAGTGCAAACAGGAGATCAGATTGTAGCCATTGATGGCGAAGAAGTGAAAAATTTTGATAGTTTACTGGGGGAAATTATAAATGGGAATACGATCACTATTGAAAGAGATGGAACCACTATAGAAAAAGAGATTCCGGTAGATTTCATAGCCACATTATTGGAAGACGAGGATAAAATAAGATTTATTAGCCCGAGGCTGCCTTTTATTGTAGGTGGCATACCCGATGAATCAGCGAACAAGGATTCTGGATTACAAGTAAAGGACCAAATAGTTAGTATTGGAGATCAAAGAATAACCTATTTTGATGAAGCCAAACCTGCCATAGAGCGTTATACAGGTCAAAAAGTAGATCTTATAGTTAGTCGGGATGGGCGCGAAGAACAGATACCTGTTGTAATTAGTGACTCAGCCACTATTGGAGTTACTACGGGGGCCCTGCCCTTTGACCAGATGGAGAAGATGGGCTATTTTAGGTTAGAGACCAGGAAATATACCTTTGCAGAATCAATCCCCGCCGGAATTGATAAAGGGGTTACAACACTTACCAGTTATGTAAAGCAGCTTAAGAAAATATTCAACCCGGAAACAGGAGCCTATAAGGGCGTTGGAGGTTTTGCTGCTATTGGGGGTATGTTTCCGGATACCTGGAACTGGCCGGCATTTTGGTCAACTACGGCCTTGATATCCATCATTTTGGCTTTTATGAATATTTTGCCTATCCCCGCTTTAGATGGGGGTCATGTTACCTTTTTATTGTATGAGATGGTAACGGGCAGAAAGCCCAGTGATAAGTTTTTAGAATACGCGCAAATGATTGGATTCTTTCTATTAATCGCACTATTGTTATTTGCCAATGGCAATGATATATATAAATGGCTCTCTAAGTAGAAAACCGTTTTTTTTTGTTGGGCTATTTGAAAGAAACTATTATATTTGCACCCTCCTTTGCACCACGGGGTGTTGCTACGGAGGGCTTGCCCACTAAAACAAAGAGATTTAAGTCAAAAAAAAGACTTTAAAATAAACATATTCCTCCTTAGCTCATCCCGATAGCTATCGGGAGGTTAGAGTTTCGGGAGACGTTCATAATTTTTTTGATTTGCATTATGTTTATTTACTTAGTTCAGAATTTAAAGGAATATCCTGAATTGATTTCTAAATTAAAAAATAAATATAAGTAAATATTCCTCCTTAGCTCAGTTGGTTAGAGCATCTGACTGTTAATCAGAGGGTCCTTGGTTCGAGTCCAAGAGGGGGAGCATTGATAATCAAAGGGTTACAGAAATGTAATCCTTTTTTGTTTTATACTTGTTACACAATTGTAACACAAATCCAATTTAAGGGACTTACTATACCTATCTAGGCTATCACCGTATTTAAACTCTCCCTTACAAACTATCTCGTCTGTATCGATGTTCCACTCCACCTCAACAAAGAACTTGTCTAGGGCGTATAGAACATACTTAGAATTACCTTCTAAAACAATATCCAGGAACTTACCTTTTGAGAATACAGTGTCCCATTGCTCATCTTCTGATAGTGTTTTGTATTCTTGTATTTATTGATAGATAGTCGGGATTGGTTCAATCTAACTTTACAATTTCCTTATCGATAAGTTTAATCATGCCGTCAATATGCACATTTGTGTTTTGTCCAAAGTTTATTATTTTTTCAAAATGTTCTCGAACCACTAGCAATCTGTTACCATATTCAACATCATTATAGATTTTCTCAAATCTATTTCTCAGATCTTCAGAAGATAAATTGTGATACTTATTCTCCAAAGCAGGGAAGCGCTTGTCAAAATACTCGTTAAATCTTCTGTGTCCGTTAAAAGAAGCAAATTCAATTGCCGTGAATCGTGCTATATAATCTTTCCAATCCGTAAGCATATACTTCAAAGAGTCATTAGAAATTAAATTGACATCACCCGATGAAATAAATGAATTAATCACTCCAAAGGATGGCTTAATTTGACCAGAGAAGAAGTTTTTTTTATGAATTTCAAGAAAATCAATATATTCAACCTTGCCTTCATCCATTAATTTCATATATTTTGCAAGGGGTTTATAAAGGACTTCTTTCCGTACTATTGCATCATTGATTTTATGATTATTTGTAATTATTTCTGCCCTCAGATCTTTTAAAACCTTCAATTCCAATTTTCTTTCGCTCCGGAACTGATTCCAATTATTAATACTCAAAGCAATCAAAATTCCAATTACAACAAGTGCAATTTCTCCAATGGCATAACGGGCGTACTTTAAAGGCTTGTTATCATCAGCCAGTTGTTTGCGGATTTTACGAAAGAAGTTGATCATTGTAAGGAAGAAGTTGGTTGTCCTTTCTAAGGTAATGAATTATAGAATAGGCAATCAATTTGCTGGATAACTATGGTTATATAGAGCCCCATATGCCTTATAAAGTAGTTATGTGCGTATTTTATCATATAACTGAGAAAGGGCCTTAAAACGGCTTAAAATGTACACTATGTTATACAATCATGTGATTGGAATGGTCAACATAATATCAAGCATTACCCCCTTAAAAGAAAACTCGATTATTTAGACCCAGGGGGGCTTTTTAACCTTTTCAAAAAATTAAGTTTAGGCTTTTTTAAGGAGTATGAAAGTGTTAAATAAGAGGCTTACTGAGTTGATAGAAAACCTCCCTACACAAGAATTGAAAGAGGGGTTGTTTAAATTGAACGTACCTACCCTGACAATCATAATATGTTTGTTTTTTGTTAGAAAATCAATTAGCCTGATTTCGCTAAATATTTCAACAATCTGAGGAGGAACCAATAATGTTCGATTGAAAGACACTATTTCAGTCTATCAAGATATAAAATGAATAGATTATAATCTTAATAAAAACCTTAATAATTCTATGGTTTTCACATAGTTAACACATAACTGATTTTTGTACATTAATGTCCTTGTATATTATTTTCGATTTAGACCTATGCGAGAATACAACGGAAAAGAACAATGGGCTATTTTCATAACGTCTTGGTCTCAGTAGATCAACTGGGTAATGCAATTTGTGGTGGGAATCCCGACAATACAATTTCTGCCAGGGTTGGTTATTTCTCTCAGGTCAACAGAAGTTTTACGAAATGGTTCTGGAAAACGCTTGAACAGGTAATCAATTTTACGTTCTGGCCAATAGATGGTCCTAACCATTGCCAACTGGCATTTGAAGCAGACCCTGAAGAGATATTTTTTGATAAGCATGGTGATTTATTTCGTGCATTATTGTCGATCATTATAGTAATTTCATGCATTCCAATATCTATTATTCTTTATGTTGTGTGGTTGATCAAATATTTATTGGGAATCAAAAGTTGATTTAAAGAGAGGATAAGTAGTTGCTTTATTAATGATAGTGATTTTACAAACTATCTTATTCTTTTTTTGTAATAGGAACTGCATCAAAAGGGTCTACCATAGCGACAAATAAAACACAAGGGCCATTATCTAGACATTTTGCTTTATGCGGCTTTCCTGCAGGACCATAAGCATAAGAGCCGGCTTTTAATACTATAGGTTTTTCTCCTTGGTATTGCACTTCCAAATCTCCTGAAATTAAAATCATGCGTTCAGGTGAATTATGTGTATGATTCACAACTTCGGTATTAGGTTCTATTTTAAAGAAAAAATCTAAATTAGGTTTAGACATATCGCCATGAAGTATTGTAAAGGAACAATCTGGAAAGAAATCTGGAGCAGGTAACCATTTCAAATCTTTATTATCAATAGTTGTGGAAAAAGAAGTTTCTGTGTCAGAAAGACCATTACTTTGAGCATTCAAACCAATTGCTAAAAAAACAAAGGCAAGTGTAATCATGTTTTTTGTGCATTGTTTAATTCTAGTAGTTTTCATTTTGTTGGATTTTAAGGTATCAAGTTAATTAATATATATAATAATATATTATGGGTTAGAATTACTTGCAACGTTTAGTGTAAAATGCGTTTTAATGCTGTTTATTTTTTGTTAGCCTTCGTTTCAATTCTATTGTTCTAAACTGGATTTAGATCAAACGGTAATTTTCTGATTCTTTCGCCTGTCAGATCAAAAAAGGCATTGGCTACAGCCGGCGCTGCCCCTGGCATGCCTACCTCTCCAACACCTCCGGGATCTTCCTCACTGGGCATGATATGCACCTCAATCTCCGGACATTCATCATAACGCATAAGGTGATAAGTATCAAAATTATTCTGTTCCACCTTTCCCTCGGATATGGTAATCTCGTTTTTGAAGGACGTAGACAATCCCATCACAATAGCGCCTTCGATTTGTTGCTTTACAATGTCGGGATTGACCACAATTCCGCAATCTACCACTGCCGTAATTTTGTCAATTGCTATTCTACTATTCTCATCGTGAGACAATTCGGCAACATGGCCCACTATACTATCACGTAACCTGAGGATTGCGATACCCTTCCCTGTATTTTGTTTTTTAGCGGTTCTCCATCCGGTCAGCTTGGATAACTCTTCAAGAACAGCTGTGAACCTGGAAGCGTGCCTGAGGTGTTCAAGCCGAAAATCCAATGGGTCTAGTCCCAATTCATGGGCCACTTCATCTATAAAGCACTCATGGGCGAAGCCATTGGTGGAGCACCAGACCCCCCGCATCCAAATATAGGGAATCGGAACTTTTGAATTTACAGCGTCATACGAGAGGTTGGGAAAATCATAGGCATGGGTAATGACCCCATCCAAAATGTATTTATTATGTTTCGGTGCGTAATAATCGGTGGTTACAACTTTGTGACCGAAGGCCGACAAATGAGAGGTGGCATCAAAACCACATTTAAGCACGTTTATCGAACCTGGCCGGAACGGGCCCTGGGTCATCTCGTCCTCTCTGGTCCATATCACTTTCACCGGCGCCTTGATCTTTTGGGAGAGAAAAGCGGCTTCATTGGGAAAATCCGTGTACAATTTGCGACCAAAACCGCCACCGATGGTGGTGGGGTGTACCTTTACTTTTTCCAAGGACAACTGTAGAAAGGCCGCCAGATCCTCACGGACCCAGTTTGGTGCCTGAATGGGACCCCAGACAGTACAGCTATCATGTCGTACATCAGCAACGACATTGAGTGGTTCGATTGGAGCATGTGACTGCATAGGCAATTCATATTCCGCTTCCATTGTACGGGCCGCTATGTTAAAGGCTTTATTGAAATTGCCAGCCCTTTGATGATTTTGCCCTTCCTGCATTGTGTCTTCTTTGTATTGGGCCACGATCCTGTCGGTGTCCCAACTTTCCGCCTCCCCATTCTCCCACTCCACTTTGAGGGCCTTTCTACCCTGCAGTGCAGCCCAGTAATTATCAGCTACCACAGCCACACCTTCCCTGATTTTCATTGAGACCACCATCTCCGTCTTGACCACATGCCTCACTGCAGGAATGGCGAGGACTTCTTCAGCATTGAAGGTTCTTACCTTTCCGTGGAATACCGAAGAGCGCTCAATTGAGGCATATAGCATGCCATCTATCCTTAAGTCCAGTCCGTAAATGGCCGAACCATTGGTTTTGGAAGGAATTTCCTTTCGTTGCAGGCTTTTACCGATGACCTTGAAGTCTTTGATCGCCTTTAATGGCGGGTCTTCCGGTGGGCTTAATTTGCTTGCCGCCGCCACTAATTCTCCGTAGTGGGCCTTTCTTTTAGTGGGCCGATGTACTACCCTACCTCTTGAGGCAAAACATTCCTCTTTTTTTACTCCCCACTTTTCCGCGGCACAGGTGATTAGCATTTCCCGTGCTGCTGCACCCATCTGCCTGGATGGCAGCCATGAACGCCGAATACTATTGCTTCCTCCAATACTCTGGCCTCCGTATAGGATTTTGTCGGTGTTGGCCTGAATAACGTTTACATCATTCATATCCACCTCCAGTTCTTCGGCCAACAACATGGGCATGGCCTGGTATACCCCGTTACCCACATCCGGCCGGTGACTGACCAGCGTGACTTGTCCAGATGAGTCAATAAAAATAAAAGGGTTCAGCTGGGTTCCCTGATATTTTGGTGGGTCATAATTGATGAGGTTAATAACGCCTGGTCTGTTATTATTGCAACCAGGAATGATCCCCAACGCCAAAAACGCACCGGAAATAGTGCTGAGCTTGATGAAATCCCTCCTGGTGAAATACCCGGGTTCCATCCAGCGGGAAATGGTTTGGGGGTCTGGCTTATCCATCATGACTTACTTCTTTTGAGGAGGATGTTCAAAGCTTTTTTTATGCGTGGATAGGTGCCACAACGACACAAAACGCCACTCATGGCGGTGTTGATCTCTTCCTCACTCGGATTAGGATTATCATCAAGTAAGGCTACCGCGGTCATTATCTGACCGGAATGGCAGTAGCCGCATTGCGGAACCTGGGCATCAATCCAGGCGTTTTGCACCGGGTGATCATTATTCTCAGAAATGCCTTCAATCGTAGTGATCTTTTTACCCGAAACACGGGCCGCTGGTTGGACGCAGGAGCGTATCGGCTTGCCATCAACATGAACCACACAGGCTCCACATTGTGCAATACCGCAGCCATATTTGGTGCCAGTCAACCCGATGTAATCCCTGATTACCCAAAGGAGGGGCATTTGAGGGTCAACATCTACGGTATAATTACGACGGTTAATGTTAAAGGTGAATTTGCCCATATGCCATATGGTAAATAGGTTTAATAAAATCTTATCTAAGATAACAAATCTCGAGCAATAGTGTACTAAAATGAAGTCTAACGCTGGTATATAAGGCGTGCCGGCAGTCCGCTATCAAAATTAACAAAATAATTCTGCCGGAATGACTTATATATAATGTTGTAAGCTGCCTATATTAAATCCAGAAGTCAATCCGCATTAATGCTTATTTATATACCCAAGTACTATTTTATTAAACTCAGCCGGATTTTCAAATGGCAATCCATGCGAAGTGTTGGGAAGTGTCACAAGTTCCTTATCCCTTAAACATCGATCCAATTCATCCACCATAGAAGTTAAAAACAAAGGTGATATATCCCCTTTCAACAATAATACAGGTGCTTTTATTTTCTTGAGATCATCACAGGTAATGCTCCGACGGGAACTTTTTCTAATAGGAGATTCCCTGAAATCTAGCGTATTATCCATCATAATTTTCTGGTCCCGTTTAGGAAGCTTCGAGAAATACAAGCTATCATCTGTTACCGCACCAATAAATATTGTTACCGCTTTTTCGTTGTTGTTGTTTTTAAATTCTTCAGTCATAAGCTCCCAAGCTTTTCCAAGTTTATTCGGCATTGTGTCACCACCTGGAACATTCTCCAGCATCGACATGAGAGCTGGTTCCCCAAGTGTGAGGCTGCGCACTAGTTCAGGATGATCCAAGGTAGTTAGTAACGCTACGCGGCCACCCCCAGAGTGTCCCACAAGATGAACCGGCCCCAGGTTAAGCGATTTTACTAATTCAGCAAGGTCTTTTTCATGAGAAATACCCGAATAATCTGATGAATCGCCTATTATTTGGTTGTTGGGATAAGCAAAGCGCCGACTGTAAGCAATTGCTCGGTGGTTTTGGGCAAACGTATCCATTTGTGCACCCCAGGTTCGGTAATCTCCCAATCCCCCATGAACTAATATTATGGGATCTCCTTTCCCCTTGTCAATGTAATGAATACTTTCACCATTGATAAATACGGTTTTCAATTCTGAGATAACATGGTCTTTGTCTTCCTTTGACTTGCGGTTACCACATGTGCACAAACAAAATAGCATCAGTAATAAAACACCTGATGAGAATAGATTTTTTTTCATAACGAAGGGTTTTATTTTAAATAATTGAAACTTCATAAGTATTATATTTAGAACTATTGAATATAAATAACATTTGAGCAACAATGATTAATAGGTCTTTGTCACGGTTGCTTACAATGTCTTTGATAAAATGCGTTTTAATGCATTTTTATCTTTTGTTGTAACCAGTTCTTTATGTAAAAAACATTCATCATTATTCTAAAAAATCTGATACTGCTTTTTTGACTTTTTTACTTTCATAAAAAAAAGATGTATGACCATAGTCACTTGTAAGTTCAACTAATCTGCAACCCAATACTTTTGAAAAAGCAATTGAACTTGTAGGATTTACCGCATGGTCATGCAGATTGATTATTATAAGTACATCGGCTTTCACCACATTTTTTATAGTATCAGGATTACTTTTAGAACTTTTGTATATATCATGCTGAATCATAGCATTCACTTGAGCCAAGTAATCTTTTGAGCTTATCATATTAGAATGTATTTCATTTTTGTACACGTCAAGACTGTCTAGGCTTTTAGTACTTACGAAGAAAGATGGTGTACGTATATTTATATTAAAAATGTCGTAAGCTCTTTTCATGGCAAGGTTGATATCCTCTTCATCTATGCCTGCTTCATTGATTAAATCTGCCTGTGTTTGCCATAATAAAATATCATAAAACGATTGTTTTGGGGTGCCAAGCATTGGAATTGCTTTATCCATAAATTCAGGATATGCAACCAGCCATTCAAATGTTTGCATAGCACCCATGGAAAAACTCATAACAGCATACACATGATCAATTTTTAGGTGATTGACAAGTAAATCATGTTGAGAATTAACCATATCTCGGATTGAAACTTTTGGAAAATTAGCTGTGATTGATGGCGAAGAAGAAATTCCAGCTGTTAAGGCATCAACTATTATAACATATAATCCAGTTGTATCCAATACATTGTATAACGCTCCTGAACTAACTATGTTCTCACTTGATTCACCAAACCAAGTAGGTATTAAAACGACGTTGTTCTTATCAGGGTTTAACTTTCCTACGGTCTTATACCCAACTTTACAATCTTTTATGACATTCCCATCAGTTGTTGTGAAGTCACCAATGTTGACCAATTGTAAATCTGTCTGAGCGAAGCTGAAGCTCGTCCAAATCAATAAATTTAAAAGAAGGAAATATTTCATGCCTGAGTTATTGTCTTAATTTTTTAATTGGTTACAACGACCTTGTTTGTGGTCGTTTTTTATTCTTGCTCCAACATTTCATTAATCAATTCAAGTGTTTGAGTACATCGATCAATGTAGAATTTAACTGTAATATAATACCAATTTAGATCATCCTTGAGTTCAGTGATTTCATTTATTGACATGGATTTTAGTTGTTTAGTCCTCAGCTCAAATTTGTACTTCTCATTCATCTTGTACCATTTATTGTCCAGAGTCTTACCATTATAATCGAGTCTATTATAGGAGTCATATAGACTGACTATTTTAGTAAGTAATATATCGTTTCGTATCAGTCTTAAAGTTCCTGATGAAAGAGCAGAATGATAGGTTCCGACGACAGGAAAAAAAGTGGGATTCCCATTATAAATTGAGATGAACATGGAGTCAAGTATGATTTTGTCTGTTTGAGATCCAATTTCTAACGACTTAAGCAAAAACTCAATATTCTGTTTGTTACCTTTCTGGATATTTATTATTCTGACAAGCTCCGCCTTATCACCAGCAAGATCTAGTCTTACACGACCGAGAAAATTTTCAATAATATCTTTCTCTTTTCTTTCTTCATTCCAATTATTAATACTCAAAGCAATCAAGATACCTACAACCACCAATGCAATTTCTCCAATGGCATAACGGGCATACTTTAAAGGCTTGTTATCATCAGCGAGTTGTTTGCGAATTTTACGGAAGAAGCCAATCATATAACTAGAATACTTGGTTGATCCTCTATAAGGTAGTGAATTAATTTATGAGGTTTTACCGTCAGTGCAAAGAAGTATTATGCGCTAGATACGAAGTACGAAATGCGAACCTCGTACTTCCAACCTCCAAGCTTACACTATATCTTCAACCACATTGTAGAGAGTGACAGCAGTAGTAGTTATTGGCGGTTACCTTACTTAGGTAGTTAATTATTTACCTTCAGCAAGTTCCTCATCGATGTGATTAATCAACGTTTTCGATTTTGTCAACAAACTTTCGAAGTAATTAATAAAATAGCCGTACTTCAAATAATACATCCTTTGTGGAACTATCCATTTTTTCATAAAGTTCCTCTATTTCCAGTTTTGCCTGTTCCCTATTTTTTTCATCAATGATTTTTTGGATTCTCTCACCCTCTTTAATTACATCTTCATAAGACATCCCATCCAACTTAGTTCTTACATCTTCAATAAATTTTTCCGCATTAGACAAATCAGCTAAAGATTCTACGTTTTCCAGGGCTATCTTTTGCAAGGATTCCTCAAACTTAATTTTTTCTTCATCACTTAAAGACTTTTTAAGATTCTCAATTGAGGTTTGATAACTTTCATCACTAGTGCTGTCTATCTTTTTAGCGCACGAAATAAAAAGTAACAATAATATGAGTACATAAAAATAGTTGTATTTCATAAGATGATTTTTGAGTTTAGAATATCGCCTTGAAAATAATGTCAATTCCTGATTAGTGCCTTAACGAAGAATTGTTATGTCAAGAGTTATTTATTGCATTGAGAAATAGCATTTAGTTTGTTGAACAATTCAAAAATTTTGCTAGTAAAGGATCTTAGTCATTTAATGTCATAGTAATAAACAGAAAACTAAATTTCAATGATTTTTATCATATTGATATGAGTATAAGGCTGTTAATGATTGCAGATTTAAATAAGCTTATAGAATTTTAAACTGATAAATATCATTGACAAAATACGGTCTGGGTGTTACCTTATGCAACTATTACTCAACTACTTCATTTATTGTCCAATAAATTGAACCATAGCTTGATAATTTAACCACTAAAAATACACTGTTATGAAAATTAAACTATATCAATGGTGCTTATTTGCACTACTAATTGGGTTTGCATTTATGATGCAAAATTGCCAGAAAGATGAAATTACCGAAACTTTAAAAAGTAAACAATACCAAGTATCATCTAAAAATAATGATCTTAATAACCATCCGCATGACATTAATAACCCGCTTATACCAACAGGAAATTCAACCCTAGACACTGAAAATCTACAAGCAGCTCTTCAGCACTCAAGTTTGAATAACGGCGGAACTCTTTATCTGGGCCCTGGTACATTCAAGATACATGGTACTATAGGAAGACAGAATCTATCTAATCCGACACATCCTTCCTTTAGTAGAGCTCTATTTAATGGGACTATCCAGGGAGCGGGCAAAGGTGTTACGATCCTGAAAGGCGTAAGAGGTCCGGAGGGCGTGAGTTTTGAGCCTCTACAAATTAAAGAGAAAAGTTGGTTGATTGATTACGCCGATCTCCTCATGTTTGCTCAGGAGTACTTAGGCGTGAAAGACTTGACATTTGAATCCGAGTTAGACCTTGTTGACAGAGATCCCTATTTTCACCCTGGCGGTGTTAGTGGGCTTTATGCTTACATCGAAGCAGGGTCACAAGAATATGGGCTAAATGAACTAGTCGGAACAGACATCAAGAATGTCCATTTCAAAGGGGTGCTGAATCACCATGGAGATTGGCAAAGCCCACCAGATACAGATATGAGGTACCTTTTCGTCCAGAATGGTGACGGAGGTGGCATCCATAATATTACCGGCTGCGATTTTGAGAACTCTGTGTACGGTAGCGCATTCTTAAACCTTGCCGACCCAATAATAAATATTGGTGGCAGTCAGGCGGAAAAAGTGACGTTTACTAACATTTATCTTAGGACTTATCGTAACCCCTTTGCCCGGCTCTATTATACGAGTGGTGTTGCGGTTGCGGGTTGTGGTAGTACTACACTAAATGTATCCCACATTGAGACAAATGAATCGACGGGTATTTATTTCAGAGCTCAGGAGAACACGGTTTCAAATGTTAAGTTGACCAACAGCGTTATTAATTTAAAAGGCTATAACCCCCCATGGTATGCGGGTGTGGAGTTGTGGGGAAGCAACAGTATGGTCTCCGCTGTTATCTCTGACAATAGCTTCCACTACAATGAAGTTGGGAATTATTGGACGTGGGGGCCAATTTTCACTGATGGTGTGGAAACTGCGGTGATTAACAACAATACAATTACTGGAAAAGGGGCTGCTCCAATAAAATTAAATGCATTTGGTTGGAATCCCGGTAGTATGACATTAATTCAAAATCATTTGGCTGGTTGGGAGATCGTTCCCGATCCATGGGGTTTGGGTACAGCCCGTATTTGGCTCGGGCCTTTCGTAGTTAACTCCCTTGTTGTTGGCGGAAACAACCATACGAACATCTTTGATGAACCAGCTTATGACTTAAATCATAACCCTCTCTCTGATGAGGATGGCAATCCGTTAACTGTACCTGGATATGGTGAATTGATTCCACCTGAAGAATTTGCTAACTTGGTTCCAAAGAACAATATCTTTAATGGTGTAAACAATATTCGACTGAATATAGGGAAGGATGTGAGAGATGCCATGAGACAAGAGGTAGAGACCAGGGAAGAGATGATGAATCGTACGAAAAGACAATGAAGACTTAAAAGGTCGTTGAAAAATTAAGTATTTAAAGGCTCCTCATATTTTGGGGAGTTTTTTATATCTCCTTCGGAACATTACTGTACTTGTCCAAAGATTTTTCATTTTTGGTATAATGGTCTTGTATATGAGCTGTTTTAATTGCTTATATATGTTGTTAGCCTTTCGTTATTTTATTTTCTCTAATTCGACCTCAATATTTTTCAATAAACTTATGATAGCTTTTTTGACACTTATATTTTCTATTTCCATATGCCAAAATCTCCTGTTTTTAAGACTTTTTAAAAAGTAAAGATACTCTTGGTCATTTTTAAGTTTTTCATAATTAATAGGCGTCATTTCGCCTATTAAACCATCCGTTGTAAAATTTTCATCGGCAAAGTCATTTTCTACTACCCAACTCTCATAATTACTTTTCCACATCTCATCAAATCTTGTAATGAGAATTTTTGCCGAACCTTCATCTACCAAATCTCTATATCTATTATTTCGCTCTTTTTGTCCTATTATCAGTTCGTCATAAAGCCGTACTAATCGCTGTCTTAATCCTTTGTTCGAAATGAGAGTTAAGCCTTCTGATTTTAATGATTCGAACACGCTTCTGTTAATTTGAGCCGTCCAGGTGTCATTAGTTTCCCCAAAATGATATTTTAGGGAATCTGAATAGGGTAAATTAGTCTCTAAATGAGTTAATATTATTTCCATCGAGGCCTTTGTCTGTTCTCCACGTTTTATTGCTCGATTGATATTTAATAAGTCTACCTCAAGACTTGCTTTAAAATCATTAAGAATTTCGATTTCCTTAGCTTCAGATTTATTACGTTCATTCAGATTATTTAATTGCAATGCAATCAAAATCCCTATTACGACAAGCACAATCTCTCCAATGGCATAAAGAAGATATTTACCGAACTTACTTTCAGTTAATAATTGTTGCCGAATACGCCTAAAAAATTTGATCATGCTTTTTTTGTTTAATGCCCTCGCTTCAGCTGGCTCCTCACTATCAAAGGTCTACCAGACCTTTGCTTTCCGTTCGGCCCTCTAAAGAATTTTATCATTTAAATATGGTTGGTCATAATGAAGGCTAACGACCTTGATATACGACCGTTTTAAATGGCGTTTATTTATTGTTAGGCTATGTTTAGTTATCTATTCTAAAATTGTTCACATTGATAACCTAATCTTTTCATTCTCTCATTTACGTCCTCTCTAAACTCCTTAGCAAACAGATATTGTTTATCGCACCAAACATCTCTCATTCCTGAATTTGTATAAGCACCCATTATTGTTTTCATTTGGTATTCAAATTCCCCTTCATCGTACAGGCCATTTCTATATTGATAATGTACATTTTCCCAATATCTAAAAAAGGCCAAGCATAGGTGTTCGTATCGCTGAACTTCTTCAAGTTTAAGTGAATCTCCAGCATCTCCCTTTATCCTGATGTTTACAAGATCATCATCGGCCGCAATTTGAATCATTATGTCAACGATTTTAGCCGACAGATCATTTCTAACCTGTGATTTCATCATTTTTTGGTTTTGATTTAGTTCAATAACCAATAATATAATACCCATTACTACTGCAAAATTGGCAGCTAGAACTAGCCATCGATTTGAACGATCAAATTTCATCATTAGTGTTTATTAAATTGAGCCTAATGGCCCAGTTTATGAGCCATTTTAATGACTTATGTATGTTGTTAGCCTTTCGCTATTTTTTACCTTCATTTCAATTTTTAATGCTCAATGCGATTAAAATCCCTATAACCACAAGTACAATTTCACCAATGGCGTATTTAAGGTATTTGCCTGTTTTGTTTTGATTCATAAGGTTATAGCGTATTTTACTAAAGAACTTAATCATCATCGTCTAAATATTTTTTAATCTTAGTTATGAGTCTTGTATTATCGCCAATGAGTTTTGTAAATGTTTGTTTCATTTCGTTTGACTTTAATGAAGATTCAAAAAGCAACTGCTGAAAATCCTCATTTTTAGACAACATAACTAAATTAGATTCATTAATTAATTTTTCAGCTTCTCTTCCACTTGAAGCTTCTAACTTTCTACTATCAAACCAGTATTGAACATCATGCATTTTATGACGCCTTATAAAGTCACGGATTTTAAAAACAACACTTTCATGTTCTTTTTCAGCTTCCGTAACTGAACTCATACTTCTAAAATAAATTTGGATCTCCCCCCTAATTTTATCATTGTTAATTTTATTAGCAATGTTAGGATCATTCTCTTTGGCCAAAGGGTCATAAACAAGAGACCGTCTTATATAGCTTGGATTGGAATGTTCTATAACTTCTTTTTCTTTAAACCCAACGAGATATAATTCTTTATGCAAAGAGTCAATAGATAAAATCTTGCCTAAATTAACTTGGTAATATGTTGAATCTGATTTTAAATCTTGCAGAAATTTATAAAGGGTCGCTTTTTCTTTAATCTGGTCTTTTCTTTGCTCATTCCAATTATTAATACTTAAAGCAATCAATATCCCAATAACCACAAGTAAAATCTCCCCAATAGCATAACGGGCATATTTTAAAGGCTTGTTGTCATCAGCTAGTTTTTTACGGATTCTACGGAAGAAGTTGATCATTGGAAGGAAGTGACTGGTTGTTATTCCTAAGGTAAGGAATTATTATAAGCGACTTTAAATCAGTCGAATCATATTTAACTTATAAGGCCGCTAAGATTACCTATTAATTTCTTTTTCCAGTTTTGGGATTATTGAATCGATCCTCTGAGCGAGTTGTCGGCTATAAAAAGATTTCCAACTGTATTCTTGGATTAAATATTTTAGTATACTAACTCTTCTGGGGTTTTTGGTAAGCAATTCTTTAGGGTCGTCCATTTTACTTATGTCCTGTGGATATAACCCTTCATCTATCATGGTGTGTAACCAATTTTTGGCCAGATCAATATGATTTGTATCAAAATCCACAATTTCATTATAATATGCATCTAATTCTTTCTTTAAGTTAGCATTCTTAATTTCTGAATAAATCCCGGTGTTTTTCATTTCAATTACCGTGCTGTTATTTGATTTAAAAAGAAGAACATGACCACTGTATGTAATTATATTCACAAAAAATTGAATATCAAAATCTTCAGGATATGGTCCTTGCCATTGCCAATCGTTTATTTCAGTTTCCTTCTCTATTTGAAAATACTCCGTAATATTTACGGGATCAAATCCACATATTTTTATTATGTGGTTGTGTCTCGAAGTACGCTTTTGGTAATAATTACTTTTTCCATTAAGCGTTAACTTATCAGATTGGAGGTCCTCGGTAAGTCTTACGAGAAATGTGTTTAATTGTTCCTTTTTTAACCTATTATTATTCCAATTATTGATACTCAAAGCAATCAGAATACCAATTACCACAAGAAAAATCTCCCCAATGGCATATCTGGAGTATTTGAAGAATTTGTTATCGTCAGCGAGTTTCTTGCGGATTTTTCTGAAGAAGTTGATCATTAAAAGGAAGTGGTTGGTGGTTACCTATCCAAGATAGTGAATAATCTATTAAAGTTTTAAACCGATTACTTTATCCATAAACATGCCTTTGGCAAATACTGTATTCCATTGGTCATCTTCTGATAGCATTTTGTATTCGTAGAGGGTCATTGTCCTAAATCTCGGGGATAATTTTATATATATAGTTTGGAAACCCTTAATCTTTCTACGGTTTGTCCGAAGAATCAAAAAAAAATCATTAATGATTCAGTTTTAAATCAGATAACTGAATATTTGAGTAGTGCTTTCAAGTTGAAAAAGATTGATTAATTCCTTCCTTAATTTATTTAAATGTAATAACTAAAACCCAAATCTCATCCAACTTGGTCTTTTAATCTAGCTCATAGAACCTGCAAAACTACTTCCAAATAAGGTCACCGTCCTGGTCTCGCTTGGGTAAAACCGAATAGAAGCAAAGACACCTGTCCCAGGTACATTTCTCTCCTGCCAGCTCTGCTGGGTTGAGGTTGTTAATGTCAATGGGGTATTTCTTACCATGAACCTTTAGGGCATAACTACATCCACGGGCACCATTTGTGACAATTTCTGTGACAAGTGCAATAGACACATCTTTTTGCTGTACTATATCATTAAGTAAACCTGCTTCAATGCATAGTTTGTCATAGGGAGTACCTGGCTTCCCTTCAAATAGGTTGACAAAAACCGCCTGATGATGGTGAACCATTGGATTGCCTTTGGTCTCTATGACAAGTCTATTGAGCAGACCCCAAAACCAGTCCTTTTCTCTTAGCCAGGACGTATCTGCCGTATCTTTAAGGAATTGTTCATGGTAGTCTTCGTACGTCCATCCAAGAGCTTGTTGAATGGTCCTTTCTATTAACCTGTAACCTTTTTTTAGTGTGAAGTTTTCCATTCTATGAATATAATAAAATACAGTATATGTAAGTTGATATGAGGGACTTCTCGCCATTCCAGGTTGGTCTAGAGTATATTTTCAAATGCAGTTAAAAATTGCTTTTTTTGTGTTTTTCCAACAATAACGACACAGTTATGCCCAATATTATTTTCGTAATTGTCCTTGTCTTATTAACCAGTTTTTTGACCTTTCTAACTACTACCAGTACAATCTCTCCAATGGCATACCTCATGTATTTTAAAGGCTTGTTATCGTCTGCGAGTTGTTTACGAATTTTTCTAAAGAAACCGATCATAGGAATTGGTTGGTTGTTCTTCCTAAGGTAATGAATTATTAAATATTGTGGATGTACCTTTTCCGATGCTATGATGCATTGAGTTGATTGGTAATATGGAAAGTTACTTAAATCATGCTTCTTAATCCCAAGGTGAAAGTCAAAACGGGAAAAAATTGTGTGCGTATATGTGCAGTTATAGAATTTGACATTTAGGGGCATCAAAGAACAATTTTGTATGCCTGATAAATAAAACGGGGTATTTGCACATAATATATTGACATTCATCCTATTATCAACCAATTAATCAAGTAGAATTGGTATCTTATAAAGAATAATTGCAGTTAGTCCCTCTTCTTTGTGACCATTATAATATTTAACAATCTTAAAACCCAGGGATATGGAAACCAAGATAAGTCGTAACCTTTTTTTATTGTTTGGCCTTTTATTAGCGATTCTATTTTCATGCGAAAAGGAAACACATGTTCAATCAAATGAAATCGAAAGTAATCAATCACTAGTTTCTGACCGCCAAGAGATAGTACAAAGTTTGGTTTCTGAGGAATTAGAAATCGCTAAAATTATCAACTCACATAATAAATCCAATCAAAGTAAAATTGTTAAAAACATCGATTCTAAATATATCAAACATCGATCCGATTTGAGTGAAAAATCTGGTAAGACAGTTGTTGAAGTTTATCCAACTGGTGAAGTACCCATTGATGAAATAAATATTCAACATGTAACAGACTCTTTAGGATTACTAGGTGTGGATGCCACGATAATTTTAAAATCTAGAAATTTAAATATGCAACGTACGGCATTTAAGTTTTCAGATGAAATAGTCCAAGGCGGTGGATTTCCTGCCAATGTCCGAATATTAGGAGCTTCTATGGGGCAGGGGGGCAATATTTCCTACATAGGAGAAAATACAGGAAATTTTAAAACGACCATTAATGGAGCCTTGAGAAATGAAATAGTTAGTGGTGTAAACCAATCAATCGCATTTTACATCGAAGATAGACCTAGTGTATCATTTGAAAATATCAATTTTAAAAATGGTGCAGCTATCAAGTCGATTCATGGAGGTCTTGGGAGCATTCTAGTCGAAAATTGTTTTTTTGACAATATTCTTCAAAATCCTATTAGTTTAGTTGGAGTAAATAATTCCATAGAGATTACTAATAATGAATTTATAAGGTATGGTGGCTATATATTTTTGGTAAATAATCCTGCAAATACTTTGGTAGATAATAATATTATAAAAGCTAATCTTAATTACACTCCAGCGACAGGTTCTGGGGGAGGATTATTTTTTGTTGATCAATCAGGGATAATATCTAATAACGAGATTTCTACAAATGGGCGCAGGACTTCTCTTTTATTAGGACCATTTAATAATAATTATAAAGTCGATGTAATAAATAACAACTTGTATGGAGAACAAGCGGTTATCGATTTGTTAATTTTTGATGAACAAGGGTCATTATTTATTGACAATAATCAAATTAGGATAAATAATGATTCTACGACTTTTCTCTCTCGCCAAGCCCTATGGTTTAAGTTTGGTGAGAATGCTTATGGTCATGATATAGTTATTTCTAATAACCATATAAAAGGAACTGGGGGAAAAGGGATTTCGATAAATAGATGGACAGGAACCTCATCTATTTCTGGCGTTACAGTCGCATGTAATAATTTCTCTGGTTTCAAATCTGTATGTTCGTTTGATATATGTTATGATATATCCTTTAGTTCAGAAACTTCGGACTTTTTTTTCTGTGGCAAAGGTCTTATAGGGGATTTTGGAGTTAATAATGTGGTTCTGAATGAATGTCCGTTCAATTGTGAATAGACAGGGAATAACACCATTTAATAGTTAATCTTTACAAAGGCATAATTATAAAAGATTAATTTGAAAAATCTTCCTTAAACAAGATTAGTTGTCTTTTAGTTCAGTAATACTCTTAAATCGGCTTAAATCATGCTTCTTAATCCCAAGGTGAAAGTCAAAACGGGAAAAAATTGTGTGCATATATTCACATTTGCTGTATGTACCATTGAGGGGGGGAGGGGCAGAATATTGTTAGTTAAATCTCCTTGGGAACATTACTGTATTTATGCAGGCTATCTCCTTCTGTTCCTTATTGGGTTCAAAAACAACATATCTGGTTGCTTTTTTAGTAGATTCTACCACAATGTTCAAAGAACGACGCACAGAAACATAACCCTATTCCTTCTAGGCTTTCTTTTTACCATCTACATGATGTACGTCATTGACAGGAATTGGTATAAAGAGCTAATTTAAAGCGCTTTAAGCACAGGCAGTGATTATTTATTCATAAACCCGCTGAACACCATCCCCTTTCAACTCTTCTTTAATTACTAACTAAATGACTATCAAAATGAAAAAGCTAACTCTTTTACTCGTACTAATTTTTGCTTTTTTATCCTGTGAAAAAGAGGAGGTTACCGACCCTGCCTCTTATCAGGAAGATTACATTATTGGGACTACTCTTAAAGCTAATAATGGACAGGTTTTCACTATTACACCCAGCGGAGATGAAACTGGAATCACGGATGCAAATAGTATCATGGCAGCATTTGAACAGGCTACGACAGCAGGCGATGGCAGTACTGTCAAAATGACTCCAGGCACATTCTTTATTGAACGAACTATCGCTCCTTGGGACTTCGTCGGAACATTCAAAGGAGCTGGAAAGGACGCCACAACCATTAAAGTCATTGAACATGGTTTTGAGAATGCCGGATTAGCTTTATGGGCTGTAGCTTTTGAATTCAATCTAAAAGACAGAGGGGCAACGATGGCAGACAAGGTCCATTTAACCCTGGAAGGGTTCACCTTGGTAGTAACAGGGGAAATTCCAGAATTTTACCTAGAAGATAGCGCTAATCTATTCGGTTCCTGGCATGGTATATTCATAGATACAAGGTATGCAGTAACATATCCGGATCCTGCTGTGAAAGAGTTTATAGCCTTGCCGGCCTTTAGAGATGTGGAAGTCCTAGATATTGCTGTGATTGGTGATGGTGAAGTAAATAGGGTGGCAGATCCTATTTTCATAGCTGGTGGCCAGGGAGGCAGAGTCGAGGGAAACAGATATTACCGGGATTTCACATATAGTGAAAATACTGGTACGATAAGAGTTTCAGATTCAGATTTTATCACCGAAAATGGTTATTCTAAACTTGCGATATTTGACCAACTGAACTCAACAGTCACAGTAGAAAGAGTCAATCTAATAGGTCTCAGCACAATTGGCGGGTGGTTTGTTAATAACGTAAATACATCGTTCAAAGTATCACGTTTGAATGCGACTCGTTGTCCAGGGGTGTCTTACGATGGGAACTATTCTGGCATACTCTCTGCCAGTCATTGTGAGGTCGTAGATCATCCGCCAGGATCAATTTTTGCTGGTTTCGAGATATGGGATGAAGGCAGCACTAATACCATTGTCCTCTCGCATAATAAGATTCACAGCGAGGACAATGCGCTCTGGGGACCACTCTTCATGAATGGTGCGAGCAATCCTGTTATCACTAACAATACATTCACAGGCAGAGGCCCTGCGGCGATGTATTTGGGAGTTGATTTTTGGGAAATTGGTGGAAATAACGGTTTGACGGTAGTTGGCAATAACTTGAATGGTTGGGACACACAACACTGGGATTGGTTGCCAGGGATAGCACCGATATGGCTTGGCTCTGGCACGAGCAATTGCACTGTTGTAGGAAGCGGGAACCTTAATAACAACGTTGTTGATGACGGTACAGGTAATACACTAACTGGCGTGAACAACCAGGGTGGATCAAATCTGGGTCAGACAGTCAAGGCTGCGATGAGGCAGAAGATTGACTTAAAGAATGCGATAATGAGCATCAGAGGTAACACAGATCAATGAACATAGACCAAATGGATGACAAGTCCAATTGAAACAATTATCTTCAAACCATATACAGATTATTGCATTAGGGATAATATAATTGCATATTCAAAAGTTTGTTGATACTAAATCTTTTATTTTGTAATAAAGACTCCTCAATTTTTGGGGAGTTTTTTATTGTGGATAAATCGCTTTGCTAGATTTTATCACACCAGATAACACAGGTATAAGAAATCCATATCACATTAAATGTTCATTTTAAGTAAATATGCACTAAAAAGAGGAGGAAATAAGCATCGTTGTAAACGTAGTTGTAAACATTAGGCACAAAAAAAGGAGCTACATTTCTGTAACTCCTTCATTATCAATGCTCCTCTTACTATTTTATTCTCTAACCAATTTCAGGAAGGCCTAAAGAAGCTCTATGATATAAAGGAATACCTTGATATTACGAATTTAGGGTATCCCAATAAATACACCTCTTTACATCCCATAGTATAATTGAACAAATTTGGATGGCCTCAAATAGATCTTATATGATTTCGAGGTATTAATTCATACATTAGTTGTCTGCATTTGTTACAGAAGTAAAACAAATGTTCTGAAGAATAATTCCTAAGAAACACTAAAATAGAACTTCAATGCGGATAGATATTAATTATTTGGGACAACTTTTTACCATATTAGGTGGGATAGCAGCCATAATTGGTCTTATTGCAATTTGGTATCAACTAAAGAAAAACAAGGAAATAAATGATGCGCAATTTATTGTAGAAATTTTTGAGCAATTTAGGAGTCATAGTCAGCTTTTCAGCAAAATCAATCCATATGAAATAAGAGATAAAAACCTCAACAAGAAAGACAAAAATAAGATAGTCAGTTTACTGGGGTTCTATGAGTCCATCTACTATCTGTTAGATAAAAATGTAATATCATTTGATACGGTCAATAATAGTTTTGGATATACTTTTTTTAGCCTGGTACATCATGAATATGTCCAAAAATCGGAACTGGCTTCATATGGTGAATATTACAGGACAATTTTTAGACTACATAAAATTTGGGTAGACTACAGAAAATCAAAAAATCAAAAAATTATTGGTCAAAATAATTCACTTGAAGAATTAGATGGTTATGAAATTCTTAGTTCTAAAAAGTAAAATTATATAACTAGAATAATAGCATCATATCAAAACAAATAAGTGTCTTCATTTCTCAACTTAGGTTTAATGAGGTATATAAAAAAAGACTAATTAAATCTCCTTCGGAACATTACTGTACTTGTCCAGACTACTTCCTTCTTTGAATACTCCTTTTCCTATTATTTCATCCTGTTCTATATCCCAAATAACCTCAACAAAGAACATATCTATTGCATACAGAACGTACTTAGAATTACCTTCTATAACAATATCCAGGAACTTACCTTTAGAGAATACTGTGTCGTACTGCTCATCTTCTGATAGCATTTTGTATTCGTAGAGAGTCATTGTCCTAAATTAATTATGTACAGTGCAACTATAATGCAGGATAAGAAAGAGCATTTAAAAAAAGCCCTCCACATTATAGAGAGCAACAGAAGTAGTAGTGGTTGGTCTTTGTTAACCTTTGGTTATTTTTCTTTTAAACTGGCAACCTCTTTTTTAATCCTGTCTGCAATTTTTAATGCAAATTCTAAAGTAGTCTCATGAATTTTTAATAAAGTTGCTTTAGATTCTCTTCCTTTTTCAATGTAGTAAAGTGAATTATTATTAGATAACAATTTTTCATATGCTGTTTTACTCATGATTATTCCGGTAGAATCATACCCAAAATATTGTCCTATTTCATGTCTCAAAAGTTTACCATGGTCAAAAACTTCCAAATTATTTTCTGCCATTTTTAATCCCGCATATTCGAATTGGTAGAGTCTATTAATTTCGTCCCTTAGGGATTCATTAGAAATAATGGACAAACCCTTTTGTATGCCTTCTTGAAAATGGGAATCGTGCAATAATATTCTATAGTCATTATTAATGCTAAAATTTAAATTTCTTACAAGATTTTTACTTTTTACTTTTTTGTTAATTAAAAGATTAAGCAGTAAACTATCGTTTGTTATGAGAATTTTGTATTGACGAATATTAAAGTTTAAATCGATTGTGTCTTTTAGAATATCGTTTCTAATTCCATCTAAAATGTCAATTTCAACTAGTTTTTGTTTTCTATATTCATTTAGGTTGTTTAATTGAACTGCTATTAAAATACCAACCACCACCAATACAATCTCACCTATAGCATAACGCGCATATTTTAATGGCTTATTATCATCAGCTAGTTTTTTACGAATTTTACGGAAGAAGTTAATCATAAGTGGTGGTTGGTTGTTCTTCCTAAGATAGGGAATTATTACAAGCGACTTCAAATTAGTCTAATCATGTAGAATTTTAAGACCACCACATTTGATAGAGTGACAGATGTTTTAGTGGTTGGGGAATGGCTCGGCTATGATTTCGTCCCGAAAACTATGATTTTTCATAGGATATATTGTTAGCCTTTGTTTTTTTGGATTATTAATATTTCTTATTCTAAATATGTTTCCTTCAATAAAGTAATTAATTCTTCTGCATCAGAGGTTAATTCAGGCAGTTCAACGTTACATCTAATATCATAATACACCTGAAGTCTAATGAGACTATTAATTACTTTATCAATATCTTTTATATCATTAGTAATTAACCTCAAATTATAAGTTTTAGATTTAAGATATTCTGGTTCTGAATATAAATGAAATTCATTCAAATCTGGATTATTAATTTTTACAAGGACATTTTTTCGCAACTCTATAATATTAATATAATTACTATTGACTACTTGTGAAATTAGGTTTAGCGCATGTTCAGATTTAGCTTTGTCATTTAAATAATCCCCATCTATATGATAAGTAAAAGCTTCATATTCTCTAATTTTTTTTGAAATTGAAACATCTTCAATATACTGTAGACTTCCAGAACTTTTCATTTGATCAATAGTCGACCTATTCCACTTATATGGTCTATATAATATATTCCATGTCATGCATAGAAAATCAATATTTGAAATTTCTTCTATTTTTTTATTTTGAACAGATTGAGCAAGACTATCAATTTTATTAGAAACATTTATCATCATCTTCCAATTGGTCTCGATTGTTAAAATATCCTCTTCTAAATCTTGAATATATAATTTGGCATATTCTTTAATTTTTTCTTGTTGATTTTTTTTTATATCCCAATTGTTTATTTGTAAAGCAATTAAAATACCAATTACAACAAGTACTATCTCGCCAAGTGCATATATTAGGTATTTCAAAGGCCTGTTGTCATCGGCTAATTTTTTACGGATTTTTCTGAAGAAGCCAATCATTAGAAGTAAAAGTTGGTTGTTCTTCCTAAGGTAAGGAATTATCTGGAAAAGTTTTAAACCGATTACTATATCTAAGAACCTGCCTTGGGAAAAAACAGTAACCTACTGTTCATCTTTAAAGTCATACTGCCATTATTTTATTGTGGACGGCAAGGCTGCGTTAGATCGCTTTGCTCTTCCAACAAGGAGAGCAAAAGATTGAAATTCCAAATCGCAAATCTCAATTTCTACCCGCACTAAAGGATACTTTGTTATTTGGTGCTTGTAATTTGAGATTTGCCTTCTGGTTCTTGTTTCGTCCTTCATTACATTTTGGATGACAAGCCCTCCTTCATTACATTTTGGATGACAAGGTTCGGCTTAAATAATGTGAAACACAAGCGGAAAACTAGTGCTAGCTGGGGGATTTGGAATTTATAAAAGACCTGATGCTCCCGCTAGCGGGGGAACTATAGGTTATATCTGAACTATCAGAACTTGAAAAAGATGGATTATTAATACATTCTTCCTCTTTAACATCTTCTTTTACTTTTCAATGGAATATTACATCTAAAAGGACCTAGTCTCGATCACAGTAGTTTATGGCCTTTTTGAGGTCCTCCAGCAATACCAGGTTACTATCCAAAAGTTCATCTACTATAGAAAGGTGTACGGCGCTAATGCGGTACCTATATTGAATCTGGTTTACTAACTCCAGTTCCTGGATCGGATCATTTAAATAATTTGTGATATGTTTGAAAAAAGTAAATTCAAAATCAGCGGGTTTGTTGAATATTGGTTTGATGTACCCTTTTTCCAAAATTTTCTGACTCCATTTTAACTGATGGTTTGGCACATAATGCGTACCTACCTGTAATGCTAATGGGGCAAAATGGTTATCTATGTATTCATTGTTTTGCCGAATGACGGTCTCATACTGGTCGACCGTTTGAAAATAAAGCATTATTTGTTGTTTCAATGTCTGATCCAAAAGTAGGTTTAACCCTCCCGTTGCCAACAGCTCCCTGTAGGTGCTATTATGTTTTCGAAATGTACTCCGGTTGTTTAATATACTTAGGCGCTTAGAAAAGATGGTGTCAATCGTAAAACCAGCTCTGTCATAATATCCCTGAAGGATGGCCTCGGCATTATTGATTACTTCCTGGTCAAACTCTAAATAGGACTCTAAGAACATCTTTTCTGTAGTCAGATCCGTAATGAGTCCTTTAATGTATTCACATTCCCTGGAGCGGGCTTCTAAATGGTCCTGATGTTTATTAACCTGTAGTGCAATCAATATCCCAACTACCACCAATACAATCTCCCCGATAGCATACCTCATGTATTTCAAAGGCTTGTTATCGTCTGCCAGTTTCTTGCGGATTTTTCTAAAGAAGTTGATCATGTGTAGTAGTGGTTGGTTGGTGATTCCCTTAACAAGGTACTGAAATATTTTATTCTAATGATTTGTAAACTATTGACTTACCAAGTAAGTAATCCTATATCATAATTTATTACTTACCGTTTAATTCTATCCTCATCTGTGGGAAGTGCTGTGAAATGATCGGTTATTCGAACGGAATAAAGTAAAGGCCCCATTTCATACAAAATCTTCGTTTTGAAGGATTTTCCAAAACAATGACATGATAATGATTTATTTTAAGGGCATTTTTCCTGATACCATTGTTCGCACCATACCATGACAGATGTTTTTGTGGGTGGTAAACTTTTCAGCCTTTTGTTATTTTTTTCTTTTTTCTATTTCTATTTCAATTGCATTTATTAAAAGATCTACTTCTTTGATGGTAACTTCACACCTGTTTTTAAAATAATTTGCCATATACATTATGAATGAAAGTGTATTAGAGTATTCTGATGAATTTAATACTTGTTGATAATCATTAGGCTCCAATCCTCTTGAAGATAACTGAAAGCCTTTTAAAAGTTGGGGTGTTATACTATTGGCCAATATATTAGATATTTTAATTTCTTGGTCTGAATGCCATCCAAATTCTTCATCGTAAAGTTTTATAATGTTCAATCTTATTGAGTCATTAGTTATGTTATTAAATCCTTCACTTTTTAAATTCTCGTATTCTGAATACGAAAAACCGTAAGAAAAACTGTACAGGGGTAATAACAAGTATCGAGGTAATGTGTCACTATAAGCTAATTTTGCCCTCAAGTGCCTCTCTAATAATCTCCCTTTAGCATTCAATATTTTGTATTCCTCGACTCTATATTTTATTGCCGCCTTGTTAGTGTATAATGAATTTTTTATTTCAACCAATAACTTAATTTCATTTTTATTGGCTTTTCGAAGTTCATTCCAATTATTCACTTGAAGTGCAATCAATATCCCAACTACCACCAATACAATCTCCCCAATAGCATACCTCATGTATTTTAAAGGCTTGTTATCGTCTGCGAGTTGTTTGCGGATTTTTCTAAAAAAGTTGATCATCGTTTAGTATGTTTTCCTTTGTTATTGCTTGTCACTTTTAATTACCTGGATTGATGCGTTGGCAAAACGTTTACCCATTTCTATATATCCCTCCTCTGACATGTGTAAATCATCTTTTATTTC
>NZ_JBDVOC010000014.1:0-422924 GCF_039969275.1 Eudoraea sp. | reverse complement strand
GTATGAGTGGAAGCCATAACAATGTGAGATGCATCAAATTCAGAAGTTGAAATCCTAGATGAAACTTCTTTTCTAATTCTAACTAGTGCGGGATGAAGCATCCCAATACAGTCGTATACAACAATTGCCATTGTATTCTTTGAATCGGACAGAACCATTGCTTTAACATATAAAGAGTCATGTACAGTTGTAAAACGACGATTATTTTTGTCACCGGCAATAAACGCACCTATTTTAGGTGTGATAGATTGGTAAGAAACGCCCACCCTTAATTCTCCATATTCATCTTTTTTTTGATTACAACCAAAGAATAATAGACTGATAAGTAGTAATGTTAATTGCTTCATTTATAAATATTTTATAATCTTTTAGCTTGATAATTAATTATTGAGTAACCGCTAACGGTTTGTGTATGGTTTCGTTGCGTTGCTCTAAGATAGCAAAATGGCAAGAACCCATTGTTAAGCAGCAAAGATTTTCCGATTAGGAAAATCAGAGCAATGAACTATACATGTTGTTGGCGGTAGTTTTTTTATTTAAAGTTTGGAGGTATGGTTTTTTTTAATATATTTGTACCAAAAGAACTAAAATAGTACATATTATATTTATGAATGTTCGAACGAGAATATTAAAGATAGCAAAGAAAAAGTTTTTAAAAAACGGCTTCTATAAAGTTTCAATGGATAGTCTTGTTAAAGAACTAAGAACAAGTAAAAGTAGTCTCTATAATCATTTTGCTTCAAAAGATGAACTTGTAAAAGCTGTTATTGATCAATTAAATATTGATATTAATTCTGCTTTGGATGAAATAGTAAATAATGATAAATTAAGTTTTAAAGGAAAGTTAATTGAAGTATCTGAATTTACTAAAAATCTCCTTAGCAATGTAAGTGAAGAGTTTTTGAAAGATTTAGAGATTAACACTCCAGACATTTGGGACTATTATCAACAAACAAGAATAGAAAGAATCAACAACTATTATAAAAAACTATTTGTAAATGGTGTTGATGAAGGTATTATTAGAGATGACATTAATATTAATGTTATTCTTACGGTATATATGAATTTGATGGAACTGCCTCTAAAAACGCAATATCAAGAATTTTTAGGTCTCCACAATCAAAACATTTATGAGTTAACCACCGATATATTTTTAAATGGAATAATAAGGAAATAATATTTTTTGCCATATAAGTACTAAAAATACCAAAATAGTACATAAATATTAAAATTATGAAAATACTTAAAATACAAACGGGAAAAGTAAGAATTAAAGAAAACCAAATAAGTAAGTCCAAAGGATATGTTCCTCAAATGCTTAAAGTTTTATTTGGTAACAAATGGGCAGATTGGGTGCCTATATATGCTTGGGTTATTGATCATGAAGAAGGGGTTATAGTTGTAGATACTGGTGAAACTTATAAAACGAGTGTAAGAGGCTATCTTCCTAAATGGCATCCTTATTATGCCTTAGCAGTAGATTTTGATGTTAAACCAGAAGATGAAATTGGTCCTCAGCTACTAAAAATGGGAATCAATCCGGATAAAGATGTTAAAAAAGTAATAATGACGCATCTTCACACGGATCATGCTGGAGGATTACATCATTTTCCAAATTCGGAGATAATAATTGATAAGAATGAGTATCAAAATGCGTCTGGATTAAAAGGGATATTAGCCGGTTATTTACCACATAGGTGGCCAAAGTGGCTTAAACCTACATTAATAGATTTACCAAACAATCGTTATTTTACATTTAACAAGAGTATGCCAGTGACTAGAGATGGTAAAGTAATGATGGTTGCAACTCCAGGTCATGTAGAAAACCATATATCTGTGATTGCAGAAGTTGATGGACTGTATTATTTTATGGCCGGAGATACTTCATATACAGAAAAAAACTTACTTGAGTTAACCCCTGATGGTATTGGAACTAAACGGAGTATAGATACATTGAAAAGCATAATATCGTTTTCAAAAATCAATCCAACAATTTATTTGCCATCTCATGATCCTATAGTTCCACAAAGAATGGCCAATAAAGAAATTATTTCATTTTAGAAATGATTAAACTTTCAAAAGAATTAATGTAAAAACATAGAACAATAAGAATAATTGTTAACTATAAAAACAAATATTATGGAACGAATTACCTACCAAGACATTCCAGCTGGAATGTTCGAAAATTTAATGACAACCGAGAAATTTATTAATCAATCTACCTTAGAAACTAAACTACTTGAATTAATAAGGTTACGAGTTGCTCAAAAGAACGGATGTGCATATTGTGTAGATATGCATCACAAGGAGCTTAAACATCTTGGAGAAACCGATTTAAGACTGTCATCCTTATGTGTTTGGAAAGAAACACCATATTTTACAGAAAAAGAAATGGCAGCTCTCAGCTTAACAGATGTGCTTACTAAATTAAGTAGAGATCCTTTACCAGAAATAGTTTTTGATGAATTGATACCTCATTTTAACAAAGAGGAAATCTGTTATCTAACCTTAGCTATATCTCAAATCAATACATGGACCAGATTAATGAAGACATTCAAATTTACACCTGGTAATTATCAGGTCAAAGAATTGGCATAGTTCAAAATATAGATTAATAGTAGCGGTTTTAAAAATATTAAACCGCTATTGCTTTTTGAAAACCATTTCTTTTCTAGGGAACAGCAATTACCGCCAACGGTAAGTAATAAGGGCTTTTTCATTGATCACCGAAGCCTTTCAGCCTTCGTAGCCCAGCTACTTGTGCCTCCGCTAAAGCTTCAGCGATACGCGGTCGGCGAAGTAGGCTGGCGAAGGTGATATGCCATTTATACATTGTTGGCTGTGGGTTAAATTATATAGGATATTTTTCAACTTGCATTCCTAAATATCTTTCTTTGATTACTTTAATATGGCTCAATTCATGACCAGCTATATGATATAGTAGAGCTCTAACAGTTCTCTTGTTTGCCATTTTTCCATTCTCGTCAATCATAGTTCCTGTCCGTATAAAAGCCTCTTCTGGTAAATATTGAAATAGCTTTAAAGTAGAGAGTCTTACATTCCAATATTCGTCAAAGATGCTATCTAGACTTCTTTGATTAGCCATAGAATAAATCGCATAATCCTTTTCCTCAAAACCAGGTAGCGAAGTTTTGTCATTTCTTGCATAACTCAAAGCTCTGTAAGTGAAAATTCTTTCATCATCGATATTGTGAACCAATATTTCTTTAATGGTCCATTTATTTTTAGCGTACCTATAATTCAGCTTTTCAGATGGCAATGAATAGATTAATTCTTTTAGTTTGATGAAATTGTCATGTAGTTCTTGAAGTATGTTTTCATCAGTTTTGATTAGGTCAAAATATGGTTGCGAATAGGGAGGATATTCTGATTTTTCTGGTCTTCGTATTTTTCTAAATTCTTTCATTTTTTTTCTAATTACAGCCAACGGTCTAGTATATGAAAATTAGCAGATTTCCGCACTAACTATTCGGTTTAAAACAAACCATTATTTATGTCGACACACTTGTTTTAGCACTTTCTTCGCTATTTTTTATACATTGTTATATTCAGTTTTTTATTCTAATAATTTCTAGTTCTTCAAAGTCCACATCAAGTAGGTCTTCCTGATCAAGTTTAAGGCCTGTGACCTCATGTTGTGAGTTGAAATTGAAGGTGAGAAATCCATCGGGCACCCGAATATCATACCAATCAATTTTAAAGGTGTCGAACTGCCAATGAATCAATCGTCCTTTGAACAAGGGTGTATGAGAGAAGGAAAGCTCTAATTTATTATTAGAAAGTGAGATGTTGATATCCCCATACATCTTATCGTTATAACTGCCTGCATAATTGCTCAGAGCTAAAGACGGATAAGATTCTTTTGGCCTGACTTCGTTCGCAGCTGCTTTTTTTAATTTCTTTATTAAGCCCTTACGATACTCTATTCCTCGATCATAAAAATCAAAAGATTTATCGTTGAAAATTAGCTCCAGCAATTTGGCTTTTAGTAAAAATGAGGCAGGCTCTTTCGATACATTTGTTAAAATGACAACCCCTATATCAAGATCTTTTACCATAAACAGCTGTGCGGACATTCCATCGATCCCACCACTATGTTCTATGATCTTATGACCATTCCAGGGAGTTAGCCACCACCCGAAACCATAGGAAGAGAACTCGTTACCAAATGGAGGGCCACTATTTTGGAATAATGTCTGAGGTTTAAAGAGTTCATCGACCACGTCCTTGCTCACAATGGTATCGTTCTTAAAAACACCATCATTTAGCAGTAGTCTCATATAACTATTCATATCCTTTGCTGAAGAATATATGAAACCTCCAGGTCCAAGATTATCTCCATTTTCCTGTTTTATAGCAACTTTCTTATATGCTGCATTCCAAATATGAGGTTGGGCCAAATTACTGGTTGCTTCTCTGTCCTTGGATAATGAAGTACTGTTATTCATTGCTAGCTTGTTAAACACTCTTGATTTGAGAAAATCATCCCAGGGCATTCCCGAAACTTCTTTTACAATTTCGGAAGCTACCACAAACATTACATTCTGATAGGCAGGTTTCTCTCGGAAGCCAGAGACGGGTTCAAGATATTTAAGTCGTTTTATGATTTCAACTCTGGAATAGTCAGAGTGATACCAAAGAGTTCCGCCACTAACGTCCTTCAGCCCGCTTCTGTGTGTGAGCAGATCTCTAATAGTAAAGTTTTCCGTTACATAGGGGTCATATAATTCAAAGTAGGGCAGGTAATCCTTCACTCGGTCGTCCCAAGTTATTTTTCCTTCATCTACGAGTATTCCAAGCGTTAATGCAGTAAATGATTTAGAGATTGAGCCTATTCCGAACAAAGTTTGGTTATCAACCTTTTGGGTTTTCCCAATCTCTGTTAGTCCAAATCCTTTTGAGTAAATAATTGAATCATTCTGAACAATACCAATTGAAAGACCAGTTACTTCAAAATCATCCATCAGGGTATCGATAAAAAAATCGAGTGAGTCTAAACGTATGTTTTGAGCATATGATTTGCTCAACATGCCTGCGCAAATTACTATAAAAAAAAGCGTCTTAATTTTCATTTATTAATGTGTATTACAGTTTATACAGGAGCTGTTTTATTGGCTTATATAGGTTGTTATGCCTAGTTTTTATTTCTAATTTCAGTCGTTTTTATTACTTCTAGTATATTATTCAAAGCCTTGTCATTCCCCTTAAAATAATCTATTGAAGATAGACTAACCGGGATATGAGGCGCAACCCATTTACGATTGTCTTCAGCTATAGAAGTTTGATGATATTGTGAAGATACTACTCCCATTAAACCCGAATATGGTAATTTAAACCATCCGGCTTCTCCTATATGGTTGGGCTTTGACCCACTAGGTTCGCCTACTAAAATTGGATTTGTGCGTTTAGTGATTTCCGTTAATAAGTTGTGCCCCGCAGAAAAGGTTCCTCTTCCCATTATTACATAAATGCTTCCCTTAGGATTCATCACTTCAAAACTACTGAGGGTTTTTAGTATTGGAGGTAATAAGGAACCGTCTCCTCCATAATTATGTCTTAAATCTAAAATTACATTTTGTGTTTTGTTTTGTAAAATTTGATTGCGTACTTCGATATTAAAATCCTCAAAAGATTGCTCTTTCTTATTTGTAACTAAGTTATATTGTATATACATTACATTATGCTCAGGCACTATTTTTGACCAATAATAATCTTGTGTTTTTGATAAAAATAAAGGTTGATGTTCTATTTTTAGTTTTGGTAATCTTGGGAAACCAGTAAACCTCCAAGAAATAGGATTCATTGTTACTTTTTCAGACTTTCCTTTTACATCACTTAAAGTTAGTGTTACTTTATTCGCGTTTTTAATAATTCCTAAACCTTTTAATACATCTGGCAATCCCAAATAATAAGGGCCTAACCAAAGTGTTTGCATATCATTATCCCTAGCATTTACGGCATTTGTATTTTGAAGTGCAGCTTCAATAGGTGTGTTTTCAATGAACTCTACTTTATAGCCAATCCATTTTTCGAAGCCTTCGTCAGCGTCAACAATAAATAACCCATCACTAAACTGATAAAACTGAACGGGTAGTTTTTTTAAAGCGCCTTTGTTTGGAGATGAAGGTATGATTACATTATGGCCACTTCCTAAAGCTCCGAATACTCTAATTATTTTGAAAACAATTTGTTCATCAGACAATGAGGCTATAGTTGTTTTTATAGCTTGAAATTCTTTTGATAAATCTGTTTTAGAAATAGCGTGATTAGGGCTATAACGTAGCTCATTAATTCGTTTTTCTAAATAGATAATATCTCTGGACCAAGCTTCTTCTCTGGTGATATCTTTTAGAGTATCATTCCCAAATAACTCTAGAAAATCTTCATCTTCATTGAAGCTTTTAAAAGCAGCACTGCCCCTTATGAAAGGTTTTTCGTCATAACGTGCTGCAAAGCCTTTTCGCAGCCATAACAAGGCATTATTTTTATCTCCATCTTCAGCATATGCTTCAGCAATTTTTATCATAATATCATTTGAAGGTGCTGCACCTGTAGGAATTCCTGTTAAGATAGTTCCGCCAAGGTCAAGGGTTTTCTTTAGTGCCGTAATGGCGTTTTGATACTGCTTAACTTGATAATACGAAAGTCCTAGTACATAAAACAAATCGGAATCGTTTTGATAGTAATCCGTTAGACTCCCTAAAATTGGAATCGCCTCTTGCCATTTTTCATTCTTTACTAAAGTTAGGGCTTCATTTCTCTGATGAAGGTATGCAGCTGAGTTTTCTATAAGGCTATTTTTCACTTGAGAAAAAACGCTGGAAGCAGTTAGAAAAACTAAGAGGATTATACCTAGAATTTTGATCGAATTTGGTTTGATATTAAACTGATACATTCTCTTATTTATATGTTTTTTTTGATTATCAGGTTCTGATACCTAACTCGTTTATCCACTTTGAACATCAAACATTATTTTTCATTTTTATTTCTAATTCCATTTCAAATTGATCTATCGAATTCTTTAACCCAATTAAAATAAGATAGTTCAGTTTATCCGTGAGTCGCTCATCTACATTAATGACTTTTATTTTGTCCGAAAATTCTTTTATTGCTGAAAAAAGACGATTCCATCCTCTATTTTCGGTATTCAATATATCAAATTGAGCCAAATAACCATTTATTCTATTAATTATAAAAAATGACTCTATTTCTCCTTTATTGAAAACCTGAACAAAGGTGTAATTACCCTCTAATAGGGTTTCTTTTTGAAAATCCCATGAATAGTATTGCTGGTTAGGTAATTTTCCCCAGTCTATATCTTTTAGTGCTATTTCTTTTAAATCTAACTTATCGGAACATTTAACTTTAATATCTCCTGTATAGCACTTATATTTTTTTGAAACGATAAACCCAACTTTTTCATAACACCTAATTGCCTTTTCATTCTTTCTTATTACCTCTAACGTACTTTTCTCTACTCCTTCCGTCCATAAATCCTTCAGTGCATATTCATAAATCGAATTCACTATTCCTTTACCTCTATATTCAGGCAGAACTCCTGTGCCTGTATTAAATGCTGTTAATATCCCAAACCTCTTATCTATAGCATGAATTATGAAACCAACTAATTTCCCTTTGTCAAACATGCCATATGAAAAATTCAAGTCAACCTTTGCTGCTTTCCATCTTTCTTTATAATAATTTCTTTCAGAAGGCATTTTAACATAGTAACCTTCAAATGCTTTTAAAAAGCAATCTATTAATTCATTAACTGATATTTTTGATAAATTATTTACTATCATTATCTAATTGGTGGTAATGGTCTTGAGTATAGCTTGTTTCAATTGGCTATACACGGGAAGATATTACGTTATTTCTTCATTGCCAAAAAGTAAGTTCAGGGGCTCATCATTTTTGTTCATCTATAGATTTTGTGATTTCCGTGGACACCTCTCCGGTATGTAAGGTTGTTTTATTTTCTATCAGCATAAGATGGCATTCGTTTTGGGAGCTCACTTTATGATTTACACCTCTTTTTACAATATATAAGTCTCCCTTATTCATTTGAAATGGGGGTTTATTTTCAATTTCCATTTCAAGTGTCCCCTCCAGAATGTAGAAGAGCTCATCTTCATCTTTATGATTGTGCCATGGAACTTTTTCGCCCAATATTTTTACAATCTTGATATAAACATCATTCAACTCACCAATAATCTGGGGAGAAAAATGATTAGAAATATCATTTAAGGCAACTGGTATGTTTATTTTTGATTCCATTTTTATTCTTAAGATAAAAGGACTTAAGCGGCTTTCCAACCACATTTGAATAGAGGCAAACAGATTACTATATCTAGTTTTTTAACTGTTTTATGTTTCTTTATTTTCAATCCCCAGCTTTTTAATAACCTCCGTTTTGTCCAGTTTTTTATAAATCAACAGGCCAATAATAAACAGTGGTAAGAACAATATTATTGGTGCAATGGACACTGTTTCGACAGTCTCAACCTCCTCTGTTTTCAGGCCTGGCAAAAAAGCCAGTGAAAAGAAAAAATTAATAAGTCCGTGGGTAATTGCAATAGGAATTAGCTTATTGGTTTTCAGTAACAATGCCCCAAAAAAGAATCCAATAAATATGGCATAGACCACCTGAACCATCACTTGACCAGTATTATCGTTCTTGGCCAGGTTTAGGAGATGAAATACACCAAAAAACAAAGATGCTAAAAGGATACTCTTAAATATGCCGTTTTTACCTGATCCATATTTCTTTAGGAAGAGCGATTGTAATAAACCTCTGAAAAGATACTCTTCTGCAAAACCAACCATAAGACAGGCAATAAGCAGTAGCATTAAGTTGGTTGGAGCGATTTGTGAAAAGTTTATAGGAAAAATACTGAGAACCCCAATGATGAATAAATAAACCGGGATTAAATTCAAATATTTAAATTTCCATGGGAATTGCTTTGACAAACCAGCAAGCGGTTGAATCTTCAGCTTTCTAATGAAACTGTAAGCTATGAGAAATAGTAAACCCATTTTGAAGGTGAGAGCTACGTACTCTAACACAAAATCATCATTAAAGACTTTGGCGAACATAGCTTCAGTAGGAATAAGCATAATGAGCGCAATAACGGAAAGCATGGCTATTCCTATAATGAATGGGGATTGATTTTTAATGGATGTTATCATATTAAAATGTTAAATCTAATTGCCTAAAAACAATATTGCTGACAGGACATGAATACAAATAACGATATAAAGTATATATTTGACAAGTACATACTTTAATGTACTGTACATACTAAAAGTATACTAATGTTGAATATCAGCGTATTATAATTATAATAAACATGAAAATAAATAATGAAAAGGCACATTGCCCCGTAGATTATGCCTTTAAAAGGGTTGGAGGTAAGTACAAAGGAAGAATCTTATGGGTACTTAGAGATGGTTTTTTACGATATGGAGAATTAAAAAGGGCTATTGTGGGAATCACCCCTAAAATGCTTACACAGACACTCAAAGAATTGGAATCCGATGAGTTGGTTTCAAGAAAAGTATATTTGGAAGTTCCTCCTAAAGTTGAGTACTCACTTACCAAAACAGGTAAAGAATTGATTCCATTAATTAGACAATTGAGGAGTTGGGGAGAAAATCAAATGTCTCGGAATAAATTTTAATTTATAATGAAATAATTCTTTTTTGGTTTTTGTTTTTAGAACTAATCGGTTAGATATTTTGAATTTTATCATTGGTTAGTTGTTTCTAGAAAGGTAGGACAATTAATTAACTCGTGTTTTTATTTCTTAATAAGGCTTTAAGAGTAATGAAATTTGTTGAAAAACCATTTTTAAAGTCTAGCTAGAATAACTCCTGACAAGGTAGGCTAATTCAGTCCAATACTCACAGTTTTCCCATAAAAATGATTGCGGATAATCTTTGATTTCCTCCCATGGAGTAGACGCTAATCGTGGTTCTAATAAATAATTGGCATGAAGTTCATCTAATAAAGAAAAGATTCTGAAAAAGAGTGCCCTTTTTACTCCTTTATCGATTGTGTAGGAAAGTTTATTTTCGATAAGTGAAAAAATATCTTTGGCGATTGTCGCATTACGATTCTCTTTCAATTGCCATTTTTCTCTGAACTCATAACCCATTTTCATCCAAGTGGTATCCACTTTCGGATAGACAAGAGACATTGTTCTTGCATCTTTATAAGTCCATAAGCTCCAAGAAATTCTATGTTTCTCAAATAGATCAATTCCTTCCTTGATCAATTTTATTCCATCATCCAACTTGTTTTTTGGGAAGAGGCCTCCTGTTTCCCCAACCCATAGAGGCATACCGGTCTTTTCTCTTAATGATGTATAAACCAATATTTTCTTTTCAAGATCCAATTTCCTTTTTTCCGATTCTCCAAATAAGGAAACATGCTGTCCAGGATAAAAATGAAAAGACAAGGCAATCTGTTCACCCTCTAGTTTATTAAAAATACTAAAGTCTCTGGCCCAGTTATCCCCTTCAAGAAATAGTATGTGTTTTTTGTTAACTTGGCGAATATTGCTAATCAATGATTCATAGAAATCATTAAATGCGGTTTTACTAGCTACAAAACTAGGCTCGTTCACAAGATCAAAACCTGCAATAATGGTTTCGTCGACATACCTTTCAGCTATATAAACCCATAAATCAATTATAACTTGACGCAAAGCACCATATTCCCAGAATAAAGCGACACCAGTATCACTCCCGGAATGAAAATCAGGATTTTGTCCGCCAGGAGTTGAGTGCATATCCAAAACTGCATAAATTTCATACTTCTTGCATAAGTTTAATACACGATTAAGGTGAGTGAAGGCATCCTCAGAATACGTACTAGGATTTTGGTCATCAATAAAATGTCTATAGTTGAGTGGGATTCGAAGCATATTTACTCCCAGTTCTTTCAAGAATTCAAAATCTTCTTCTGCAATAAAATAAGTTAGGAAGTCATCAAAAAACTGGGAGGCATTTTCTTCACCATATACTTTTGCAAAAATATTTCGAATACTTTTCTCAGTTCCAGGAATTCTGACCATAAAATTCTCAATGTTCATCCATGAACCAATGGCAAAACCCCTAAATAATATTTGATTTCCGTTTAAAATAAAACTTCCATCTTTTGCTTGGATATACATATGGTTATATATTTTCTAATTTATGGTTTCAAGGTCAAGATGCGGCACAACGGTCTAGTATAACCGCCAGATTTAATTACGGTTATACATTGTTGTATGGCGTTTTCTTTTCATTGATTATTCTCAGGTAGTCTATTTCTTTTTACAATCAACCAGATACTTAGTGCAAGTTCCGCAATGGCCATAATAAACATTATACTCATCATAACTGTTTTAGGTAGATTGGTGTCTACAAAAAAAACAATATACGTGAACGATGCAAACATCAATAAGACGCCAAGGCTTTTCGGTATATATCCTGACTTGAAAACCGAATAACCAAGTACAAGAATATGTAGGGCAAAAAATATATATCCAATAAGTTTTATAGACGCATAGCTGTAAACATCGATAATTTGAAATGCCAGAGCAAACAATCCAATTGTCAAAGTGCAAGCATATAGCAGCCTAAGAACTCCTGTCAGCAGCGCAAGGTTCTTATTGGCTGGTTTGAGCACTACATAGAGTGCGAGACCAATAATAGAATCAAGGGCAAGTACGAGAAGATAACCAACAATAGCAAAACCAAATAGCTTCCCGATAGTCTCAATATCCCTGGCTAATGCTGCCGTATCTCCAGGAACAATAAAATTTGCTAAAAGAAAATCATCAATTAGGGTTACTATTACAACCGAGATTATAAAAGCAACCCCTACAACCGTTGCAGCTTTTCTTGACGACATTTTAGAGATAAAAATCTTCATATATAATCCCTCTATTTGAATCGAAGTTTGATGATTTTACGCTTTCAAATTCTATTTAATAGAATGCCATACAACGTGTTCGTGTATGATTTGTGCGGAATCAGACGTTATTCAGATTCGGCTGCAAATCAGAGTTGGATAAAGTTAGGAATTTTATTTGAAGTTAATGTGAAAGCATTAATTACACACGTTGTTGTAGCTAGTTTTATTTAATTTGGCTTATTCTTTAAATTGAATGAGAAAACATCTGGCCTTGAATAATGTCCGACAACATCAAACATTCGTTTAGCTTTTATAATTTGTTGAAGATCAATATCTGCATATAAAATACCTTCTTCAGCTTCTAGAGGACCTGCTAAAAACTGACCATTCGGTCCAATAATAGAGCTGTTGCCAATATTAATCCATTCTCTTCCATCTGGATATAGTTTTTTAAACTCAAACTCATCAGGAATATCATCCATTTTTAAAGCCATACAAGTACTAATTACAAATAGGCCACCTTCTCTTGCAATATGTTGCATTGATTGAATCCAATTTGGACTTTTATCCCAAGTTGGAGATGCTAATATTTGAGTTCCAAATTCATAGATAGTATTTCTAGCTAATGGCATAAAATTTTCCCAACAGATTAATCCTGCTATTTTTCCAGCTGACGTATCATAAGAGCATAATGTGCTACCATCACCTTGAGACCATATAAGACGTTCCCCACCTGTTGGAATTAACTTTCTGTGTTTTCCCAGAATAAGTCCTTTATCATCTATAAAAAGTAAGCTGTTAAATAAACTAGCATTACTCGTTTCAGTATTACGCTCATGCATACCAATTACCACATTAATACTAGCTGTTTTTGCAGCTTTACAAAGTTTTATGGTGCTGTCGTCAGGAACAGAAACAGCATTTTCAACAAGTTTTAAATAAAGTTCATTTAGATCAGCTCCTTTGCTATTTGGAATTAGCCAAACCCAATCTGGATAACCAGAAATAAAAGCTTCTGGAAAAACAATTAATTTCGCGCCATTTTCTCCAGCTTCTAAAATGGCTTTACAGGCTTTTTCGACAGTTTTTGCTTTATTTAGAAATATAGGCGAAAGTTGAGCTGCCGCTACCTTCAATTTTTCATTCATATATGTTGTTTTAATTTGCTATAACGGTCTAGTATATGAAAAGTAAGGGGTTTACGAACTAGATTTTCGGTTTTTAATTGACTTTTAATTTATTACTTGTCTTTTGTTTAAACACTAAAACCGTTATTTTTTATATACGTTGTTAGGCACTGCTTTTTTAATCTTTTTTATTGCATCAATTACTTTTTCATTAGAGGTTGCAATATTCATTCGCATAAATAAAGCTCCTTCTCGCCCAAACCAATGTCCGGCATTAAGTCCAATTTCCGATTTTTTTGTTAAATGATTGAACATTTCCTTTGTGTCGTTATAGACTTTTCTAAAATCTAACCATACTTGATAAGTTCCTTCAGGTTTTATAAGTCCAATTTTTGTATTCACTAATTCCCTTTCTATATTTTTAATATTAATCTCAATTAAATTAATTACATCATTCAACCAAGGTCTTCCATTATTGTATGCCGCTTCTAAAGCAACCCGTGTTAGCGCATTGGTTCTTCCCAAATTGTATTTTTTAAATGTCTTTAAAACTGAGTTTTTAATGTCTTGGTTTGGAATAATTGCCATTGAATCTGCTATTCCGCATAGATTGAAAGTTTTAGCCTCAGATGTACAGACAGCTATTTTATCATAATCACTAATAAATTTTAGAGCTGAAGTAAATTCATTGTCAAAAAGGATGATGTCTTTATGAATTTCGTCTGAAATAAGAAGTAGGTTATTCTCTTTACAAATTTTAACTACTTCTTTTAGTTCATCTTTAGTCCAAACACGACCAACTGGATTATGAGGATTGCAAATAATTAAAACCTTATTGTTTTCTTGTTTTGCTTTATTCTCTAAATCTTCAAAGTCAATTAGATATTGGTTATCTGCTAGTTTTAGAGGATTTTTAGTTATTCTACGTTTTGTATTTCTAATCACATCTCTGAACTCCATAAATACTGGAGGTTGAGTAATTATCCCATCATTTTCTGATGTGAGATTTTCAATCAAAACAGAAATCGTGGTAGTAATACTTGGACTATAAATAAGGTGGTCTTTGTTTAGCTTAATTCCATAATTATATTGATACCAATTATTTTGAGATTTAAAAAAAGACTCAGGTTTATATTCATATCCAAATCCTGAATTAGCAATTCGTTGCTTTAGCGATTCTTGAATGGGTTTAGCAATTTGAAATTCCATATCCGCAACCCACATTGGCTCAATATCAGTTTTTCCAAATAGCGATTCCAATGTTTTTGGATTAGATTTGGTAAGAGGTAATTCCTTTAATTTTTTGTCAATCTCCATTGGTCTGGTAGAGTTGTGCCTAACGGTTTCGTGTATGGTTAGCTGCGTTGCTTAAGCACCTAATTTAGCAAATAGTAACCGACTTGAAAATCCGCAAGGATTTTCAGAAGTAGGCGAGAACAAGCAATTACTTATAATCATTGTTGTGTTTAGTGTTTTTCTTTCAAATTAGTCAATTCTTGACCTCGTTCTGAATCAACTCTAAATAATTTATATCTGTTGTTCATCATTATTTCACCGTCTTTATACATATCCATCCATACTTTATAACCTGTATCAGTTTTAAGTATATGATAACCATGCATATGAAATTCATCATGGTTAGATGTATTACCTACTTCTCCAGTACATAACAGATTTATATCTCCTTCTCCTGAATTAACAGCTATAAGCTTAGGTTGATTTTGTAATTGACAGAAATGACTAGCTTTTAAAGTTTTATGTTCAACGTTATAAACCGTTAACATTTCTGTTGGTATATCAGTTCTTAACCTCTCAATAATTACATTATCTCTTGCACTTAGAATGTATTCAAAACCATATAGGCTATTGTTACCCTCAAGTGTAGCTAACCATTCTCCTTCTAGTCCTCTGAGGTAGCTCATTGCATCTTCTGTATTCGTAATAGAATCTTGGATTTCAGTTTTCTTGTTCGAACATCCGCTAATACCTATTAAGATTAAAAGTAAAATCAAGTGTTTTATTAAACGTGTTTTACTATTCATAGTTTGGTTAATTAATAATTCAAATTATGTTATTTGTCCACATTAAACACAATGGTTCGGCTATGATTTCGCTGTGGTATCATCCTCAAGATTATTCCGCCGAAATCCAGCCGTTTGATTTATAAACTCTAATGTAGGAATTTTTTATAAGCGGAATTGGGTGAAGGGATGAATTATAGGCATTGTTGTGAGCTGTTCTTTATTCCAATCCAATTTCGTAAATCCTTGATTCCGCTTTCCAGGGGTGATAGCCCTGTCCGATATATTCGAAACCATATTTTTCATAGTAGCCAATATGCTCGGTACACAAATACAAGTTGTCATATCCTGATTTTTTGGCATCACTTTTTGCTTTGTTCAATAATAGCGAACCATAGGCATTGCCTCTCTCTTTTTCGTCAATAAATAGTGCACAAACCCAGGGATACAAATCTCCTCTGCTAATAAAGTCATTGGTTATTAGTCCGGCGCAACCAATTATCTCATTCTCAACTGCCAATAAATACCATTGAGGCAAATCATTCTTAGCACCAATACAATGATTAATGGTGTCCTCATATATTATGGGCCACACGCTTTTCCAGTTCTGCTGAAAATATGTAATGGCTATGTCTTTATAACCAGGTTTTTCTCTTATGGATATAATTTGCATTTCTATATCAAGGGAATATTGTAGTCCAATCTAATTGCCCACGACGATCTTGTATATCAGCCGTCCCGGAAGGATATGGGCTATATGAATAGTTGAACTCTGTTATTCTTCTATACGATTGTATTTTTTTAAAGTTTGAATAAGCAGATCATGAGGAATTGCATATGCCTTATTTCCATTAATGCCTTCCATATCTTCTGCTGCGATCATGGCATTTATGATTGCTTCCTCTACTGCCTCCGCAGTACTTTGAAAAAACCAATTCATTTGATCATTTGGCAAACTCTCAATGCCCACAATTTCTTTTCTGTTAAAAGCATTTTCATTGGCAGTTGAGAAAGCAATAAAGATATCTCCCGAACCATTAGAACCCCGGCCGCCTACATTTCCTATTCCAATAGGGATCCTTTGGGCAATCCTCTTTAGTTGATGTGGAAGCAGCGGAGCGTCTGTAGCGATTACAACAATGATAGATCCATCACCTTCCTTTCTTGTAGATTTTGGTGGTTTTCTCATTTCGTAATTCAATGTATCTTTCAATTCACGTCCAACTGGCACCCCAGAAATGGTAAGATTGAATTTGGCCCCAAAATTTGCCTGAACTAAGGCGCCTAAAGTATAGGTTGAATCTGCAATTTTAAATTGCCGTGAAGCTGTCCCGGTTCCTCCTTTAAAGCCCAAGCACATCATTCCTGTTCCACCGCCTACATTTCCTTCTATAATTTCCCCACTCGAAGCATTATTGATAGCCTCCAAAACATGTTCTTCTTTGACATGAAAACCATAAATGTCGTTTAGGAACCCGTCATAAGTTTCCGCTACCACAGGATAGGTATACCACCAATCTTCTCCTTTATACCAATCTGTATCTACGTACCATTTTAACACTGCGTCTCTAACAACCCCAACACTATTTGTATTTGTTATCATAATGGGGGTTTCCAGAAAGCCTGATTCCGTAATCCAGGTTGTTCCTGTCATTTCACCATTACCATTTAAGCTATACCAATTGGCATAAACAGGACTGAATTTTTTTGCTTTTCCTCTTGGAAATATTGCGGTAACTCCTGTTCTAACAGGACCTTCTCCGATAATATTTTCACCTTCTCCGGTGATAATTGTTGAATAACCGACTTCAACCCCCTTGACATCCGTAATTGAATTTAATTTACCTGGTTCACCAAAAAAAGGAACGCCTAAATCTCTTGCCCTTGGTTTTTGTCCGAAGGACTGGAAACAAATGCTCGCTATTATTAAAAGTATAAATATGTTTTTCATAGGGGTTGGTTTTAAAGCGTTACAACGGTTGGTGTATGCTTAGTTGCCTGGTTTAGCCACTAATTTAACAAAAATGAAATGAACCAAAAGAAAATCCAATCTGCCTGGTTTTGAGGGGTGAATTTTCCAGGTAGATTTGAACCTAACAATTAATTATACAAGTTGTTAGCAAATGTTTTTTTTAGATTTTTAACTAATTGAAGGTTTACGTATCATAAATATCCCAAGCCATAAGAACCAAATTATTTGACTTATTCCAAATATTTCTGTAAAAATCTCTATCGGATATATAGTTAAAACTCCTGCTGTTCCAACTAAAATACCAAGAAAAATTAGTGGTTTAGGAAATAGCTGTCCTTTAAGAGCTATAATACTTAGCAACAACACCCAAATTCCACCAACGATTTCGTTTCCACCACCAAGTCCCTCAGAAATGACGCTGACGTTAGACCATATTAACATTGCCTTCTCAGGTTCTTTAGAGCCCATTTCAATTACGGTGTTTAGACCTATGTTTGATATCATTCCACTTGCAATAACCAGTCCAACCCAAATTATCCCAAAAACAGAAGCTAAATTTGATAATGTTGGTGAATAGTTTTTTAGTCTCTGATGAATTGCCAGAACTAATACTGCCAGTATAATTCCAAATAGGACATAGCTGAACAAATTTAATACTGACAAAGTGAAGTAATTATCGGATAGAAAATTCAATTCTTCTATCGAACCAGAATTTTCATTTGGGTAAACCAATATACCGCCATAAACAATGAAAGCTGTTATGTAGATGAACGCTTCAAAAATGGCACATACACCACCAATTTTTTGTAATTTTTTTCCCTCCATATTTTAGAACCTTTTCAATCAAGACGATTTACATCTGATACTGTTACTAGGTTTTATGTTTGCTAACGGTCTCGGCATACGTTGATTCAGAAAGATGACGAAAAAGACAAAGTTTTGTCACGTGTACTTTGGTTTTTAATTGTTGTCAACGTTCCTGGCTTTATTCGATTTTATTTCCCCTTATAATTAATTTCAACCCAATTAATCCAATAATTAATTCCAAAATCAGGTAAACGATCAATAACCAATGCGGGATTCCGTCTAAAACCAGGCTCAAAACTCTACCTGTTGCCAATCCTAGCATAAATACAACCAAACAGTACATTGCAGGTCTTCTAAATTCATTTTTGAAAGCACCCAGAAGCCAAATAACAATTTGGCCAAAATACAGTCCCATTACCGCTCTCATGATGTGTTTTAGATTTATGTTGTCAACAGAAAATCCATAGAGAGGCGTTAATGTCTTTTCTGGCATAAAACCATATCCCAAAGCGATTGGAATTAATCCAATAGCTGCAATAATTAAAAGTGTTTTTTCAGCTTGCTTTCTAGTCATTTTTTATAAGTTTATTTTTATGTATTGTGAATACACCAGTGTGCTGGCTTTTCACTATTCATTTTCAGTCCAAGGGTTGTATGAACCAAAGTTCCAGATATAAAAATCCAGTCTCCATCAACAACTGCTCTGGAATATCCAATTTCTTATTCAAAAGATGATCCTGAACTTATTAATTTTCTTTCCATAGTTGGTTTTTTCGCATTAAAGGTAACGGTTTTGTATATGAGCCGTACTTATGTGATTGCTCATATACGTTGTTGGCTTTAGTTTTTTGCAAATTCTACTAGAGGCTTAATGTTTCCGTTGTCAGCTTCCTTCAAAGTGTTTATATACTCTTTTCTTGTTTTATCTGCTTTGACCATATTTGATCGATGCCAAGTAAACACCTCTTTGTCAAATATAGACTCCATAATTATATCGGCCATCATTCTTGAATGTCTTCCGTTACCATTCGGAAAACAATGAATTGATACTAGTCGATGTTTGAATCTAATGGCAATTTCATCTGGTGAATAGGTATTATTTTCAATCCAATATTTTGTATCATCCAGCAAATTTTTTAATTCAATTCCGATTCGGGTCCATGTAATACCAATGTTTTTTTCAGATTTACGGAATTCTCCTGCCCACTTCCACACATCGCCATACATTTTTTTATGTAAGTCCTTAATAAACTTTTCAGTCAATATTTTCTCAGCTCTTAAATTTGCATGAATAGTCGATTCTACAGCCTTTTCAATGTTCAACTGTTCAAATTCATCCAACTCTTCCTGGGTTGTTATCGATTTTATTTTCAGATCTTCCTTTTCTTCTTTGTCTAAAGGAGTTTGTCCCTCATCATATTTTAACTCTAATCCCATAAAGATTTTCTTACCTCTCTTTTTATTTCATTTGCAAGGTCTTTTATTGTTTTATCGATCTTTTCATCTCCAATTCCCTGGTCCTCCAGCTTCATATTTTGATTGGTCCTCAAAACTATTTTTCGGGCTAATTTTTCCGATTTTAGGCTAATTAAATTTTCAATGGACCCATCATTTGGAACAAATCCATACACAAATTTCATATTTAGGCCCTGGCCTACATCTTTTAATTTATTAATTGTTATTTGACCGGAAGCCTCTCTTTCTTCAATCTTTTGTATTGCTCCTTTAGTCATTCCAAGTTTGGCACCCAATTGGTCCCGAGTCATATTTAGTGTGGTCCGAATAGTGTTTATCCATCCCTTTGTTGGGACCAGGACCATTGCTGAATCTTGAAACTTCACTAATTTCTGGTCCAGTTGTTCAATTAGAAGTTGTTTTTTGTTTCTCATCTTTCTAAAATATACATATATGAATCACTAAACTCATTAAAAGTATACAAATATATATAAAAAATAAACAATAAGAATACTTATATGTATTCTTTAGAAATACAAAGTATACAAATATGTATGCATTTGAATATTAAAAAATAGGCGGTCAAAATTAAAGCCAACTCGTTATATCAACACTAAATATACTTATATCCGGAAAATGGTTCTGGATAATAGTACATTTCTATGCTTTTTATCTCATAATGTAACTACGTTTATTTGCACTTTGACAACAGCCCGGTATTTTCATCAGTTCAATCAAGTAAGCTTTTATTGAGTCAATTACACTTTTCCATAGACGGGGACAATAAAATTCCCGTTTAAAAATCGCTTAGGATCTATTTGGCTTTGCAGGACAACACCACTGCAAGGGAATTCAACCAACAGTTGTGCCGACTGTAACAGGCACACTGCCGTGGTTAATTGGATAGCCCGCAGTTGATGCCTCCCTACGGTTTGCGGGAATATAAGTTTGGTAACCTCTCGTCTGCGCAAAGTACCACGTGTATCCTTACCCTCCACAGCTGCATACAAAATGATCCGGTCATCTTCGTTGTGTGGTATCATCGCCTCCATTTTTTGTTGTAAGGCAGCTATAGCTTCACGAGTATTTCCGAAACCGGCAAGTTGTTCTTCAACCCATGCATAATGTCCGGGATATCGTAATGTCTTGTAGTCGAGCGATCTCACCTTTCCAGCTAATGCATCAGGTAGGTCAGCGGCACCTCCGGAAGTCAGGCCCTCTTCATAGGTAATGCCTTCTATAACTATGCTGGCTCTTTCTGACAGTGCAGGAAGTCTTGTTTTCTTAAAATCTCGAAGCACCAAAGTATCTTTTAAGTATTCGGTAGCCACACCGACCGGACTCCAGGTGAATCCATAATAATGTGGGGAAACAGCATGGTCGGTCAGGGCACCTACTTTAAACTCCAGCTTGTCCACCTTGTCTACTTCAAAATCGCTGCAAAACCGTTGCAAAAGTTGGTTGGCCAGGATATTGATGTAGCCTGGAGCAAGACCGGTTTGAAGAACGAAACCCGTTGTGGCATCCTTTGCCAATACCATTATTTCGGTGGTTTCTGCAACATACTCGGTCATGTTTGCATAATGCAGGTGAAAGTCTTTGGCCAGCCGGGCTATTTTCGGCGCCAGGTAACCAGGGAGGCAATCGAGGAGTACATTACCCTGCCCCAGGATTTCTTTCATTTCCTCTGTAAGGCCTTCCTCGGGAAGATGAAATGCCGTAACGGAACAGGGTTTAATTGTACCCTCTTCTATCCATCGGGCCACCTTTTGTGCTTTTGAAAGTGTTCGATTTCCTATAAAAATAGTAGGCGGCACTGCACTCCATTCCATCAGGAGCAGACCGGCTGCTTCTGCGATTCCGCCCGCTCCGGCAATAATGATGTTACAGTGCTTATTCATTCCAGAAATATAGCATTTTTACTGAGTTTTATTTTCTGCCTGCACCCCAGGTATTGTGTTAAGCCGCTATTCCCTTTTATCTATGGATAGCGGAAGCAATTCCTTTATTTTGAGCGTAATACTAATCGTTGTTTGAACTATCAAGAACTAGACTGGGGTTTTTCATAGTAGTCGTCGCTCTGCATCTTTTTTAATGTCTTTTTATGTTCTATTAGGTACTTTATGATGTTATGCTGATGAAATTGCCTTGCGAAACTTAATGTGGTTTTGCCTTTGTAAGTCGCATTAAGATCAGCGCCCTTTTGTACCAGATATCGGACCATTTCCAATTGTCCGTATTTGGCCGCATACATCAAAGGTGTTTTATCTGCGCAAACGCCCTCTATATCGGCGCCGTTTTCAACAAAATAGCGTAAGGATTTCATCGATTTTAACTTGATGCTTATTGCTAAATAATTATATTTTTTGCTGTCTGCTACTCCCACACATTCATTTATGTGGTCTGCAGTAATTAAATGGTTCAAATTTTCAGTTCGGCCATTCTTTATACTCCATGCAATTTCATTCGTTAATTCTTGCCCATAAGATGCGATTCCTATTAGTGAAATTAATGTTATTAAAATCAGTTGTTTTATACGTGAATTCATGATTGAGATTAATCTATGCACAACAATTGAGTAAAGCGATTTATTCGCTTTATATCTCAAATATAGGGGATAAAGAGCATTATTCCCATCACCTGTTATTTACACTTATGTTAATAGTATAAGAGGGAATTGTTTATTTGAGCTTTTAACAGATCTTCTATGATTTCGTCACACCAGAGGCTTCATGAATTTTAGTATTGCTGAGCGTTCGTGATATTGAGGAGAAATTGACTGGTCTATTTAGACAATGGACCAGCGGTAAAACCCTTTTCAAGTTCAAACGTTGCACCCACGGAACCGACAATAGATTCGCCCCGCTTTAGATCCAACAATTCCCTTATCTGGTACACCGGTTCTATGCCGGTACAGTGTGCACCCATAAAATAGCTGAGACCAACTTTTTTCAAGTGCTCAGCTGTCCACTTGATTTGCTCATCGGTGTTTTCCAACAAATGGAAACCACCAATTGCCGCTATTACAGGCTGCTGTTGTAAATTATTTTGAATATGAGAGATCGTATTGATGAGTCCTGAGTGTCCGCATCCTGCAAGGAGCACCAGCCCATTTTCCGTACGCACAACAAGCGACATGTCTTCCGGAACAATGTCATCAACTATATTCCCCATTGCATCTTTCTTCTTCCTGATGTTACCCCCAATTGTATAATTTTTTTCCGGGTATGGTCTGGGCACAGGGCCAGTAAGAAAAACTCCGGGATGAATTTCAATAAAGTTGTCATGAACCTTAACATGGCCCCCTGCCTCGGTATAAAGGAGTGAATCTTTTTTACGATAACTGTTTTCCTCGCCCCTGGAAGAAATGCGGGTATCAAACAACCCTCTTCCAGCATGCGTAAGCGATAAAGCACTCGGATTTTTGGCTTTCACAGCATTACGTAGCGGAAGCCAGCCACCTGTATGATCTTGGTGGTTATGGCTAAGAACAAGCGTAGGTACCGAAGAGAGGTCAATGCCTAGTTCTTTACTATTTTCCAATACAGTTCTTTCCCGGGAACCGGCATCAAAGAGTATTCGTACTGAATCTGCTTCCACCAAAGCAGAAAAGCCCCATTCACCTATACCCCAATCGCTCAACATTGTGCTGAGAATTGTAATTTTTAATTTTTTGACGGTATAGTTTTCCTGTTGGGCTATAATCTCGCTGGTAACGAAAGTAAGAAGGATCAGTAGCTGAAGTTTTCTCATGGCGGGTGTTTAGCAATTAATTATGGTGCTATTAAAGTTACGTTATTAAATCTAATGCCTCAATACGTCTCGTGTAAAGGCAGCAGCCGAGGAATCCGGTCGATTGACGTTTTACACATTGTTGGGCGATCGTATTTCTATCTGGATTATTAAGCTTTATTGAATTCACTTATTTAAGTTTTTTTATCAATGTTTTGAAGCGTGGCTCATTCCGAAGAGAATCATAATCTGGATCATGCTCAATCCATTCTTTGTTCCCATATCCTTTTTCTATAGTAATTTCCAGCAAGCTCATCGCTTTATCCTTATTGCCATCTTTTGCAAAAAGACATATTCCGTTAAATAAAACTCCACCATCTTCTGGGTACAACTCTAAAGCCTTGTTTATCCATTTTAAAGCTTCCTCCTTTTCTCCACTTTCAAAAAGCGAAACAGATCCCAAAGAAAGTGCTCTTCTATCTGTTGGATTAAGTTCTAATTGTTTCCTGACTCTTTTGAGACCTTCTCTCCTTGCGTCATGTTCTTGATTGTCTCCAAGTATTTTTAATGACTGAGCAAGAAGGAGTAAACTTTGAAAATCTTCCAGGCTAACTTCCGATGCTTTAAGAAACATTTTAGCTGATTTTTCAATCTTACCACGAGCAAAGCACAACCTTCCATATCGATAATATGCATCAAATGAGTTAGGGTTTAATCTTATAGCTTCAACAAATTCCTTTTCAGCTTCATCATATCTTTTATGTAGTAAGAGAACAAAACCATATGACGAATGACTTTCGGCCATGTTTGGAGATAAAGAAAGTGCTTTTACACCATGACTTTGGGCTGTCACCAAATCTGCATTATTTCCTCCATACCATTGATAAATATAGGAATGCACATTTGAAAGACCAGCATATGCAGGAGCATAACTATGATCAATTTCAATCGCTTTTTCAAACATTTTTTTTGATTCCCCCAAATCTAATTGGTGAAGTAATTCACGTCCTTTGAGAAAATATTCATAGGCTTCAATAACTGTTTTCTGAGGCCGGATAACCTCTTTTTCATTCCTGGTTAAGAAGCCCTTTAATTCAGTAGCAACATTTGTTGCAATATCTTCCTGGATTGAAAATATATCTTCAAGCTCACGATTATAACGGTTCGTCCATAATTGAGAACCATCAGAAACTCTCACTAGCTGTGTGGTAATTCGCAACTGCTTACCTGATTTGCGTACACTGCCCTCTAGAAGAGTCAGAACATCTAGAGTTTTTCCAATTTCACGAACATCGAGGTTTTTTCCTTTGAATGAAAATACAGATGTCCTTGCAATAACGCGTAGATTGTTTAATTGAGCTAGTGTATTAATTATCTCCTCAGATATTCCATCGCAGAAATATTCCTGTTCGGGGTCATTACTCATGTTGACAAAAGGCAAAACCGCTATACTGTTATCCACTGTTGGAGCAGCTGATGTAACATGTGCGACAATCTCACTCCCCTCCATCAATACCTGATACAATCGTACAGGTCGGCTGACATTCTTGAGATGCTCCTCCTTTACAAAATGAGTCTTTACATCCTGTTTGTTTGCAAGATTGTTATGAACAGTCTCTGAGATAAAAATAGATCCCGGAGCAGCTGAAGATTGAATTCGTGCTGCGATATTGACATCATTGCCGAATACATCACCATTCTCAAAGACCACTTCTCCCAGATGAATACCAATGCAAAGTTGAAATTCATTTGTAGTATTGCAAACTTCCATTATTTTGATCGCAGCACTGACCGCATCCGATACATTATTAAAGGTGGCCATCACCCCATCACCCAATTCTTTGATCCATCGGCCATTGTATTCCTTGATGATGGGTTTATGGATTTGCCTGTTCTTTTGTAATATTTCGAAGGTCTTTTTTTCATCACTACCCATCAAAGCCGTGAAACCTACGATGTCGGTGAACATAATTGCGGCAAGTTGGCGAGATTGTGACATTTAATATAGGTACATTATTTCTTAAATATAAATATTAATTTATTAGTTAAATTGAAAATTGAATGACGAACAACTCGTTATATCTTAATATTTAATATCGCTTGTCACAAGATTCAAAGAGCTAAGACTTTTTTCAATTTTATTTTGTCTATTGAGGTATTCAAACTCTTAAAGTTAATGTTATTGCGCCAATATAATTAAATGGATAGTATGGTCAGTAACCCGGCTTAGAACTTCTTGCCTTTTTGCAGCCCCTTTGCAGTTGGTGCCCATATATTGTTAAACCAACGGTATTCAAGAAAAAGGAATCAATTTTAGCATTATAGAATTATGAAACAGGTTTTTCCTAAAGAAATCCTGGAAAGTACCGCTGAGGTACACCAGTTTAAGCACAGTAACAAAAGTAAAAGCATATACCTTATCATTCTGCTTATGCTAATAGGTGTTTTTATGTCGCTGCCCTTTTTAAGAGTAGATGTGGTTTCAACAGCCAGGGGCATTATTAAACCCAATAAAGAACGGGTACACATTAGCCTCATTAGTTCCGGCCAGGTTCTTTTTAGTAATCTTGCCAATAATAAGAAAGTAGCAAAAGGAGATACGCTATTAATCTTAAACGACAAGGGAATAGACCAGAAGCTAAACCTTTCAGCTTTTCAAACCCGCGAAACCCTTTCCTATATCAATGATCTAACCCTGCTTTTAAATCAAAAAAGGGTGCGGCTTTCTGAACTCTCTTCACCAGGATATCAAAAGGATTACCTGCAATACAATCAAAAACTCAACGAACTTCAAATTAGGGTGCAAAAGATAAAACGCGACTTTGAGCGCTATAAACTTTTATATGAAAAAGGGGTTATTGCCAGGGCAGATTACGATAATTACAAATTTGAATTTGATCTGTCATTATCCGAAATAGTACAACACAGAAAACAGCAACAAAATTCCTGGCAGGCAGATCTGTCGCAGTACAACAACACCCTAAAAGAGTTGCTTTCAAGCAAAGAACAGCTTATGGAAAGTAAAAGCAGGTTCGTAATCACGGCCCCAGTGAGGGGAACCTTGTTTAGTTTAAATCAGCTGGAGGCCGGAAGTTTTATTACTGCGGGTACGGTACTGGCTCAAATTTCCCCTGACACAGATCTATTGGTGGAGTGCTATATAAGTCCGGCTGAAATTGGTCTTATCGGGGAACAGGACCCAGCTAACTTTCAAATAGACGCTTACAACTATAACCAATGGGGCCTTGCGTCTGGGCGGGTGATTGAGATAGGAAAAGACGTAGAATTTCTGGAAGACAAATCTATCTTTAAGGTGCGCTGTAGTCTGGACCAGAAATACCTTCTGCTAAAAAACGGATTTAAGGGAAACCTAAAAAAAGGGATGACACTGAACGCAAATTTTAAGTTGAGCAGACGAACGTTGTTTGAATTGCTCTACGATAAAATGGACGATTGGTTAAACCCGACCAATAATTCTATCGCTCACCAATAATTTTAAATCTGGATGCAGGTGTTATGCGGTGAATATCATGATCTTAGCATGGATCAGATCATCCAGGTGCGCAATGGAGGGTTTATAGCTAAATGTGTAATTAAAAATTAAAAAAATGGAAGAATTGACTTTATACGAATTGAGAAATACACAAGGAGGAGTACTATTTGGTGCACCACCCAGGTTTATAATAAACGTCGCCATAGCGGTGGGCAAATCTGCTAGTGCCTTTTGGGCAGGATTTAAAAATGGAACGGAATTTATATAAGTTATAAAAGCATAAAGAGCATGAAATATTTAGATAAAAATGAATTGAAAAATATAGTGGGCGGTTATAAGGCGGCCTGGTATGAAATAGCAGCTTTTATGGCTGGCGATATGGCCGGGAGAGGCCTTGATTTTGCCCATGGGTTTTGGGATGGGATTAATGGAGTTGAACGACATTAAATAATTTGACATATATAACTATAAAAACGTAAAAAAATGGGATTAGAATATATGAAATTTGAAGAAGCAATAAGAATTAATGGCGGGGTCAAAAGTGACTACAATTTTGGTCATGCTGCTGGTAATCATATTCGACATGGCGTGCAGACTTTTGGCGAAATAGTATCTTGGTTTGCCGGGCTTATACACGGCTAATAAGTTGGCGTAATCTAAAAGTCACTCTTTAAATTTAGGGTGACTTTTTTGACATACTGATACTGGTCCTTTTGCTCATTAAAAGAATTTTTTAGAAATAAGGTTAATTACCTGATTTAAGAATAAATCCAAATATGAAAGGCAAGGTGTAAATCCTAATGTCAAATAATTAAATTTAGTATTTATCCTTTCTCTATGAAGAATAAAAGTAAAAACTCCGTCAAAGAAGTAATTGTCCAAAAAATTAAGGCAATAGTCAATTTTGTAAAGAATCCTGATAACAAATTGAGCAGATCTTATGATATCAAAAAGAACCTTAAATCTGTTCTCACATTTTATTTAATTAAATTATTTTTTTTATCTCTATGGATTATAGTAATGATCCTGTTTCTCGATTTCGAACCAGCTCCGGTTGTAGAAATAAGAAATAAGATGTCACCTCTAAGTTTTTTATTATATGCTTTACTATTAGGACCTATTCTGGAGGAAGCAATATTTAGATTGTCACTTGTTTTTAAACCATGGTACATTACAATTTCTGTTTTACTTCTTACTTATGTGCTTACCTCTAAATTGGTTTATGGGATTGGTCACCTAAATATTGAAGATCATTTATTAGTAAGAATTCTAATATCAATTCTTTTTGCGTTAATCACCTATTTTTTTGCAAATAAATATTTAAACTATTTTTTAAAATTTTGGAATGTAAATTTTAGATGGATTTATTATTGTTCTATTATCTTCTTTGCTTTACTTCATTTAAATCTTCTTGAATTAACGTTCAACAAATTCCTGCTTTTCCCGTTACTTACTTTTCCTCAATTACTTGGTGGTACAATAAACGGTTATATTAGAATTAAATACGGCTTTATTTATTCTTGCCTATTTCACGGCATTAATAATATTTTGCCCGCTATATCAGTTTTGTAATAAAATGAGAGTTAAATGCGAAGTTTATAGAGTGGATACTATGATATTAGCATAAATGAATCATCACCTTGCTTACTGAAGGATTTATTAATTAATGCTTACTTAATATTAACATATAGAAATAATGACGATAATAGAATTAAAAACAAAGGATCTTCAAAAAATTTATGGAGGCACAGAAAAAGAATATAACAATGGACACGAATTAGGCGCAAAATTACTGAATGTTCTAAAAAACGCAGCTTCTTATCATTTTAGGCATTGTTATTTATATTAAAATATTAGCAGCGTATTAATAAGAAAACGCCTCCTTAAATGGGGCGTTTTTTGTTTTATTTAAAATGCAATTTGCAACCCTTCTGCAGCCAGCCACGCTACCTTATTCCCATAACGATTCCCGCTTATGGCCAGGAGAACAATAAAACAACACGATATTACAGATTGCGGTGCAGCCTGCCTGGCCTCCGTTGCCGCACATTACCAACTGCAGATTCCAATAGCCAGGATCAGGCAATATGCGGGTACCGATAAAAAAGGCACTAATGTTCTTGGCCTTTTGGAAGCCGCCCAAAAACTTGGATTTGAAGCTAAAGGAGTGAGGGGAGATTTTGAAAGCCTTTTTAAAATACCTAAGCCGGCCATAGCACATGTTATAGTGAAAGAAGTATTGCATCATTATGTGGTAATCTATGAGGGGTCTAAAAAGCATATTACCATCATGGATCCTTCCTATGGTAAGCTCCAGAAAAAGACTCATGACGAGTTTCGAAAGGAGTGGACAGGGGTTTTGTTGTTACTACAGCCTGAAGAAAATTTTGTAAAAGGCAATGAAAAAGTCTCCGTTTACAGACGCTTCTGGTTCCTCTTAAAACCTCATAAATGGGTGCTCCTGCAGGCATTTGCCGGAGCTGTTGTTTATACACTTTTGGGGTTTTCTACGTCTATTTATATTCAAAAGTTAACCGATTTTGTTTTTGTTGGCGCGAATACCCGGCTATTGAATTTATTGAGCGTCATCATGCTGGTATTGCTTATACTTCAGCTGTTAATTGGGATATTTAAGGATGTTTTTTTGATAAAATCGGGTCAGCAAATTGATGTGCGACTAATACTGGGTTATTACAAACATCTTTTTAAACTACCTCAACAGTTCTTTGACACTATGCGAGTAGGAGAGATCATATCCCGTATTAATGATGCTGTAAAAATTAGAGCCTTTATTAATGGGGTTTCATTGAATCTTACCGTAAATGTGCTTATTGTATTCTTTTCTTTTGGCCTCATGTTTTCGTTCTACTGGAAACTGGCGCTAATCATGTTAACGGTTATTCCGATATATGCAATAGTCTATTTGGCGGTAAACAGGTTGAACAGAAAAACGGAACGAAAGATCATGGAAAAATCCGCAGAACTGGAAAGTCAGCTGGTAGAGTCTCTGAATTCCGTTGGAACCATTAAGCGATTTGGGCTGGAAGGTTATGCCAATATTAAGACGGAAACCAAGTTTATAAGTTTACTGAAAACAGGGTATAATTCTGCATTAAATTCGGTTTTCTCTTCAGTCAGCAGCGGTTCAATTTCAAAATTATTTACCATCATACTATTATGGAGCGGCTCCTACTTTGTTATTAAGCGAGAAATTACCCCGGGAGAACTGATGTCTTTTTACGCTATTGTAGGTTATTTTACCGGGCCTGTTGCCAGCCTTATCGGCGCCAACAGGGAAATACAGAATGCCCTGATTGCAGCAGACCGTTTATTCGAGATTATGGATCTGCAAAGGGAGGAAACCGAAAACAGGATTTATATTAAAAGGGAAAACCTTGGAGATATACAGTTAAAAAATGTAAGCTTCAGATACGGAACAAGGGTTGAGGTTTTTAAAAAATTAAATTTAATTATTCCAATGGGTAAGATTACAGCCATAGTGGGAGAAAGTGGCTCAGGAAAATCTACGCTGATATCTTTGTTGCAAAACATGTATCCCATTCAAAAAGGAACCATTACTATAGGGGAAATTGACCTGAAATATGCAGATAATACAAGTCTAAGGGATATTGTTTCTGTAGTTCCCCAGAAAATAGATTTGTTTGCCGGTAATGTGATAGACAATATTGCCGTGGGTGAATTTGCCCCGGAAATGGAAAGGATTATTCTTATCTGTAAAAGGATTGGCATTCTTGATTTTATAGAAAACCTCCCCAACGGATTTAACACCTATCTGGGTGAAAACGGCGCAACCCTCTCCGGCGGACAAAAACAGCGGATGGCTATTGCAAGGGCGCTTTACAAAGAACCCGAAGTTTTAGTGCTCGATGAGGCAACTTCCTCTCTCGACAGCTGTTCAGAAAACTATGTACAAAGAGCTATCGCAGGCCTCAGACAAGCTAACAAAACCATAATCCTGATTGCGCATCGGTTAAGTACGGTGCTACAGGCAGATAAAATAGTAGTATTGAATAAAGGCAAGGTATTGGAGGAAGGTTCACATAAATTTCTTTATCACTCACAAGGGCATTATTACCGGCTTTGGAAACAACAAATGCCAGTAGCAGATGTAATGCAACAGCAAGAAGTACCCTTAGCTAAGTTAGAAAGTGAATAGAACCAATAGTTTTTGGTTTATAAGTTAATTGATATGGCCACCACCAGGGCTATCGCACTGAGGATCATTATTACCGAAATAAGTTTTAAAGCAAATTTAAACCAGATATCAAAGGAGATCCCTGCTATAGCCAAAACAGCCATTAAGCCCCCGTTGGTAGGGATGATAAGGTCCATCATCACGGCACCATATTGATAAGCCAAAACACATACTTGCCTGGAAATCCCTATTAGATCAGACAAAGGGGCCAATATGGGCATCGTTAAAACTGCCTGACCCGAGTAGCTGGGTACAACAAAATGAAGTAACGATTGAGACACCATCATGGAAATGGCCGACAAGCTTTTCGGAAGATATTGCATAGGGGTAAAGAGACCGTATATAATGCTATCAATAATCATCCCCCGCTCAAGGATTATAGAAATACTGCTTGATAAGCCAACAATCATTGAGGCAAAAATCATGGCTTTAAAGCCTTCAATATAAGCTCGACTAGTGCCATTTACTCCAAGTTTTCCAATTAACCCCACCACTAAGGCAAGTATAAAAAACTCGGCAGACATTTCATTAAAACCCCAATTATGCTGTAATATGCCTATAATTAAAATCACAAATGCCAATGCTACCAATCCAAGGATTATGGCACTTCGGGGATTCAGGTTCTTTTTTTCAAAAACGTGCTCTTCTTCATCAATAACCTTGTTTTTATTTGCATATCTGATCACCATAAACATCCATAGGCAAAATGCAATGGCCATTATAACCAAACGGAAACCACTACCCGATAAAAACTCCAGGCCTGTTTCTTTTTGCGCGATAACTACGGCAAAGGGGTTAATAGGACTAAAAGCCGCTCCCAATATTGCAGAACCATAACTTATAGCAACTGCCACAAAAGAATTGTAACCCAGTCTGGATGATAAATACAAAAGCACAGGAGTCATAGCAATAATTTCTTCCTGTAATCCGCTTAATGCACCCCCGGTAAGAAAAGCCAGGGAGACCACAATTAAAGCTATTTCTTCCTTTCCTTGCAAAAGCATCGTTAAAAATTCAATGCCGTCTTTTAAAGCTCCGGTTCTTTCTATAACATAAAAACTACCACCAATTAAAAGTATAAGTGCAATTAAATCTGCCCTGGCAATAAACCCTTCCGGAATGGACATGAAAGTATCCCATACAGATACAGATGGCGCATCTATCTCCTGGTAGGAATTGTTTACAACACTGAGCTGATTGGTATCCGGATTGATTACCCTCTGGTATTCCCCCTGGGGAATGATATAGGTTAATATCGCAGCAAATAGAATAAACCCAATCATAATGACAAGGGCATTTGGGAAGTTTTTCATTTATTGGGAAGTTTTAGGATTAAAAAAACAAGCCTTCATTGTCTTATGAAGGCTTGTTCATTTTTTTAAACAAGATAAAATTAATTATTGCTGCTTAGATACATCATCAATCCGGTGAAATCTCCGTAAACCTGTTGCGTTAAGATTTTACCCTCGGCGTCAAAATCGAAAGACTCATATAAATTAATAACGCCGGTTTTGGCTTCGGTTGAATCTGTCGCAGGCATTGTCACTTCCCAGACGCTGTAATGGCGAACGGAACCATCTGGCATTCTGGTATCCGCATTAACTCCAGGCAATAAAACGGGCGGATCAGTTAACATTTTAAAATCCAAAGTTTCCCACATTTGCTTGTCGCTTGCTTTCATTTCATCCAGGGTGATGGATTCTTTTTCAGCTCCAAAGGTAGTTTCGAGCATGGTAAATTCTTTTGCATACATTGAGTAGTCCAAATTTTCATTTTGAAACCCATCCAGATTAGCCAATACCGTTTTTGAATTTGCTTCAAAAGCCTCGTTGGCAGAATTGTCAACTTCAGTTTTGCATCCCAATAAAATAAGAGCAAAACACAGATAAAAAAATAAAATTCTCATAATGTTGATTATTAGGTTGATTTAAGCCAGAAAGTTAGCAATAATAATTTTTGTAATGGAAGTAGCCGATAAAATATTAAGGGAATGCAGTTATTTTCTTTTTAGAATTTTAAACAATTAGCCAGGGAACTGCAAAACCAAATAATATTGAAATTTAAATGATTATATTTAAGAAGGCCGAAAATGGAAATATGAAAAGCCATACAACACTTATCTTTCTCCTGCTTTATTTGTCAACTGGCCATTTCATGTTTCCCCAGCAGGCTTATAACGAAAGTTTTGAAGAAACTACAGAGTTATTTAAAAATCAGGAACAGCTGCCTTTAAAACTAAAATTCTCTACTAAAAACCTCAGGGAGAATACCAACGACAGCACGTATGTAACATCAGTGTTATGGTACAAGGATGCAAATACAGTATGGGATTCAATAGATATAAAACTCAGAGCCAGGGGTAATTTCAGACGGAATAACTGTTACTACGTCCCATTGCGGATCAAACTAAGAAAATCTGAAGCAAAAGGAACCCTCTTTCAAGGGAACAAAAAACTTAAGGTTGTCTTACCCTGCCTGGAGGGTAGAAATGGTAATGACTATGTTATAAAGGAATATTTGGCCTACAAATTATATGAAGATATTTCACCCTATCATTTCAAAACCAGATTATTGGAGCTTGAATTCCTTGAAGAGAAAGGACAGCGAATAAAGAAGCATCAAATACAAGGGTTCCTAATCGAAGACATAGATAATGTAGCAGACCGTGTACATGGAAAGCAAATTAAAAGGGTTATTCATCCGCTACAACATGATGCTACCTATGCGGTAGAAAATTCATTTTTTGAATATATGATAGGTAACACCGACTATTCCACAAGAGTTCAACACAATCAACGGCTTTTGTTCATAGATGATAAAATTATTGCGATTCCCTATGATTTTGATATGTCGGGACTGGTTAATACCCATTATGCCACAGTCTCAAACATCCAGAATATCCCCACTAAAATAGACTATGTTACACAGCGTGCCTATAAAGGCTACGAACGTGATGAAGCGCTATTTCAAGAAGTGCGTAAAACCTATTTGGAGCATAAAGATCAAATATTCGGGACCATAGATAGCCTTAAGACCTACTTTCAGGATCCACAACAGCTATCGACAGCCCGTGAATTTATTGAAGGGTTTTACAAAATTTTAGAGGATGACAAAAAATTCGAGAGAAATATACTTAACCGCAGCAGGGTTAAATAAGAACGATTATCAAAAGCAGAAAGCCGGTGCAGATTTGCTTTTAACTTTCTTTATAGTGTCATAAAAATTAATCTTTTGCAAGCTCCTCATCAATTAAAGCCAGGATATCGTTTATTTCTGTTATAGCTGAACTATAGGTCTGATTTTTTTCTTTCATAACCCTGATCAATAAAATCACAAGGTTTTGAAATTCGTTGGAAAAGACAAGGTCCGGGTCAACGACTTCAGCGGAAGCAAAATTTACGGCTGAAGTTATATTGGGGGCGGCGAAGTTCATCATCACATCGTAATGAATATTTTCCATTCTGTTAATATAATTATAGCGTTGTTCCAGGATTCTAACCTTGTTGATAATCCTTTGGTTGCGCAATAATTGTATTTTCCCACTGTTTACCAAAGTCTCATAAATATTGCCTTCACGATCAAAATCGGAATAATTGGCAAGTTTTGTAGCTATAATGCCCAGGGTATCCATTTTGGTGTGGTCATTGGTCAAAATAATTTCTTTGGCATATTCAAACTGCACCATATAGCGATTGTTATAACCTGTCTGATTCTGAATTAGTTCTTTATCTCCAAGTATTTGGTTTCTGATATTTTCATAGGTTTTTATCTCTGCATTTTTTTTAACCCTGTCTTCATTCCAATTATCTGCTTGAAAGGCAAGAGTTATGCCAATCATCACTAGCAGTATTTCACCAATGGCATATAGCAGGTAATTTTTTACGTTTTTTTCCTGAATCAATTGCTGCCTAATCCCTTGAAATAATTTCATTTTGGTTTAAATTTTAATCTATTCAGTTGAAAGATAAACTTTATGAATTTACTAAAGTATTTTGGGGAACCAAAGTTTTGCTAAGTGGTTTCTTTATAAACAGATAGTTCCGCTTTAACTTTAGAGGATCGGCCTTTAAACTAAACACCCAAAACAATAAACTTCCTGCTCATCTACTTATTTTACCAAAAGTAACAGATTGAAGAAGGGAAAGCAGCCCTAAAAAGGGATAAAAATTTTTGTAAATTGAAATTTGATAACTTGAGTATTTAAGCCTGCAAATTTCATATACCTCAATATTATATTAACGGGTAAAATGTATTGAGCCATTCTGTCATGGATATCGATTTGGACTTCTAAATGGAGAATAGTAACCCTTGTTCTCACAAAAATATTACATTATGTAGCGGAAGGCATGCGCAACCGGGAAATTGCTGAAAGACTTTTCAATTCTGAGGAAACCATTAAGAAACACATTTACCATATGTTTCAGAAGTTGGAGGTAAAGAACAGAATCAGCCTGGTAGCAAAAGTTAAAGAAAAAGGGTTTGTAGTTTGATAAATAGAGATATGATAGCTTATCTTAGTAAAAACATATTGCAAAATGAACTTAAGTTTTAAGATAATGAGCAACTTTCAGTTGTTTGATTTCCTTCCCCTGTGGATTATTTTCTTTTGTCTAATCGGGTTTATTTTGTTATCTACCTGGATTGGTGTAGTATTTGTTCGTTCAAGAAAAGAAAGCCGTAAGAAGAGTACTGAATTCGGTCATTTGAACTCAGTAGTTGGGGCAATACTTGGATTAGTTTCGTTAATTCTTGCCTTTACCTTCAATATTACATTAGCACGTTTTGATGCCAGGAAAGACTATCTTCTTCAGGAAGTGAATGCTATTGGAACAACCTGGTTAAGAGCCGGATTTATCAGTGAACCACGAAGCTCTGAAGTAAAAGATTTATTGCTGGAATATGTCAGGCTTAGGGTTGAAGCGGGAAAACAGACCGAAAAAATTCTGGAAGTAATTCCCCAATCCAATAAAATTGAAACTAAAATATGGTTCCATGTTAACGAACTATCAAAAAATGAACCCCGCAATGATATTTTCAATGCTTTATTTATTGAAGCGGTAAATGAAATGTTCGACGATCAAACCAAAAGAACAACCGCAGCCCTATCTTATCGAATTCCTACATTCATTTGGATTTCATTCTTTTTTCTGATCGGGATTTCAATGTTTGGGGTAGGTTGTATTTTTGGTAAAAAGAAACAAATAAATTGGCATATAATCCTTGTATTAGCTCTCGCTTTGGGAATAGTTATTGTGACCATCATTGATCTTGATAGCACATCAGGGTTAGTTCATATCAACGATGCCCCAATGTTTGATTTGTACCAAGGAATGTTGAATGAATAGACTTCTGATTTTGCTGAATATTTTTTGGGCTATTACTGTCTAAAGTTTTGTTTTGAGGTTGATACTAAAGACCTGGGGCAATCGGTTATCTCTTACTTGATTTTGCCATATTTTTATACAAAATTGAGTATTTCTTTCCGTGATTTTAGCAATCCACCCTGCTTTGTTCCATTTTAAATGAAGCATCAGCTTTAAGGCATCTCTATTTTCAGATCGTATGTGCTTTATTAATATTAAAATACTTTTAAATTTCAATTGAAGGTTTGAACCAAATGAATAATTTGGGATTCTTACTCATCAATCATACTTATTTTCTAAACCTTGGATTTAAACACCTGATGTTATGTTTTAACTAGTTAACTTGCCGTTTTTTATCTTTCTTTTACTTTTGATTTTACAAATTTCCATCCAAACACAAATTTTAGTTTACTGGAATTCATGGACCCCTTATTTCCATAACCAAGTGTCCAAAAATCCAATACATTTTCGGCATGAAATTCCATATAAAACTTAGGAGTATTATAACCCAAAACTATGTTTGCATAGGCAAACATCTCCCATGGTTCATCAGCCTTGTAGCGGATTGTTTCTGTCTGGATATTTGAAAAATGAATTCCGAAACCGGGAGTAAGTACAGCAAGTACATGGAATTTTTTTGAGAGTTTTAGAAAATAGGCATATCCTCCGGAAATGCCTACCGCAAATTTTTCCACATCCACTATTTGCGCCTCATCATTGAAAAGATCTTTAGATGATTCTGTAACAATAGTTGAATCTCCCTTTACTCTATGATAATTGAAATAAGAACCTGCAAGAAAACTGCCGTCACTTTTTGGATTATTGTTCACTCCTGTTTGGATATGATTGAAGGGCTGTACCTCTGAATTAAATATATGCAGGTAACTCAGAGAAGTTACGAATGAACTTATGTCCCTTCTGAAAATACCCGGGTCATTAATAGAAGTATTCCTTACGTTAAAGCCCTTATAGTGCTGTATCTGAAAAACGAAATATTCCTGCTTTAACAGAATATTACCCTGTACATCAAACCGATCAGTAACTTCCTCCTTATTCGATTTTATATTCAGGATCAGATCAAGAACCAGCTTTGAAGATGCAAATCCAACTCCTACGCCACCTGGATTATTGGGAGTATATAATAAGGTGTTTTCGGAGTTGCTTAATTTGAAATTATCATCTTTAAAATTGGCAAGAGCACGGATAGACATATGACTTTTATCCCCGTCAATAAACATAGTATCAATTAAAGCCTTAATTCCTTTTCCTTTTTTATGCTGAAGCGAGTCTTAGCCAAAAAGCATTCTTGGAAAAGGAGTCATTACCAGAATAAAAAACACCAAACATCGATAGAAGCACATGCGACAAACTGTATTTAATGACCATAAATTAAATAAAAAATAGCGCAACCATAACTAAACCGCATAAAATCTACCACTTTATGAGGTTTGCCAATCCCCTGTTAGCAACTATTTTTTCTCTAAGCACGTTACAGAGATTTGCTTTAAAATATTAGAAGATGAAAGTTGAGAAAGAAAATGAATTCAGTTTTATAAAACCAGCTATTTATAAATTAAAGGTATACGGTCGTTTAAACAATAACTGGTCCGAAAAATTAGGAGGAATGCGAATTACTGAAACACGATCAAAAGAAAATAATACAGTTTCCGTACTTGTAGCCAAATTAATGATAAGCAGCGTTCACTTTTGATTTGCACAGAAGGTTTATTGGGAAAAGCATGATTATTATCATAATACATGATAGATATCATAGTAAGAGTGCCATAATCACTACATTTTTGTATTAAATCTTGGGTAATATTATACTGAAAATTAAGTTAAAAATTAACCTTAAATAAATTGAATAATTATTCAATTAACACTAAAACTTTTATCATGAAAATCAAGAAATTTTTTACACTATTATTATTGACAGGACTTGTTTTTTCCTGTAGTGACGATGATCCGCCCCCGCCGCCGGCGCCAGTTCTATCCACTGAAGCAAATATCCTGACTTTTACCCTGACGGATCAGACAGGCCCGGCTACCCTTAATGCCTCCGCTGCGACAGTGGAAATTGAAGTCGAAAACGGCACGGATTTGTCGAGTCTATCTCCTGCCTTTACAGTTTCTGCAGGGGCTTCAGCCTCTCCTGCAAGTGGAACTTCAGGCGATTACAGCAGTGCAGTAACCATCACGGTTACGGCCGAAGACGGTACAACCACCAAGGAATGGACCGTGAATGTGACCGAAGCTCCTGCTAGTACCACTGATATCCTTACCTTCACAATGCCGGGACAAACATCGGCAGCAGACATTAATAGTGATGATCACACCGTGACTATCGAAGTTGCTGAAGGGACCGATGTAACAAGTCTTGCTCCAACATTCACCATTTCCGAAGGAGCAACATCAGATCCTGTAAGTGAAACAGAGGGAGATTATACCAATCCTGTTATCATCACAGTTACAGCCGAAGACGGAACAACCTCACAAGATTGGACAGTAACTGTATCCGTAGCGACTGGCCAGGGTGATGGAACAGATATCCTGACGTTCAACTATGCTCATGAGCAGCAACCTGCGGTTATCGATGCTGTTAACCATACAATCGATTTGGTTGTGAAGAATGACCAGGATTTAACGGACCTCTATCCTTATTGGAGCATGTCTGAAGGAGCAACCTCAGTACCACTCTCCGGCTCATTCGATGACTATAGCAGTCCATTCATCATTACTGTCACTGCCGAAGACGGTACTACTACCCAGGAATGGACCGTGAATGCCAGCATAGCAGATCCTGGTAATGACACAGATATCCTGGCATTTAACATAGCGGAGGAAACGGGAAATGCAATAATTAACGACATTGCTCACACCATTGCCATTGAGGTAGAGAACGGTACTGATTTAACTGACCTCACACCTATTTGGACCTTGTCTGACGGAGCAACCTCCTCTCCAGAAAGTGGTACAACTTCTGACTATAGCAGTGAATTCACCATTACCGTAACGGCTCAAGATGGCACGACCACCCAGGATTGGGCAGTGAATGTAACGGAGGCGCCAGGCGGTGACGCCACTGATATCCTGCTCTTTCTATTGAATGAACAAACATCCCTGGCTGACATTAACGATTTCACCCATACAGTAGACATCGAGGTAGTAAATGGAACAGATCTGACAAACCTGACACCTACATTCCTTCTGTCCCCTGGTGCTACATCTAATCCAGTAAGTGGTACGGCTGGTAATTATAGCAGCCCGGTCACTATTGCAGTGACAGCCGAAGATGGTACAACCACCCAGGATTGGACAGTCACAGTTAATGAGGCTCCTGGGGGTACTATTAGTTCAGAAACGGACATTCTTACATTTGAAGTTCCTGAACAGACCGGTGATGCTGTGATTAATGGTATCAAGCATGAAATCACTGTTGAAGTGGCCAATGGTACTTATTTGGGTATATTAACTCCAACCTATACACTTTCCCCAGGTGCTACATCTGTTCCGGCAAGTGGTACTCCCTACAATTACTTTGATTGGGTCACCATTTTCGTCACTGCTGAAGATGGAACAACTAGGCAGGAATGGTTAGTGAAGGTTACTGAAGCAGATTGATAGTAATTTTAATGCCAGTCTCTTTTGTGATGAAAATCTGTGTGTAGATAATGAAGACTTACAGCAAGAGTGCCAGGATTTTCTCCTGGTACTCTTTGCAACTGAGTCTGGGATTAATTACGATGAATGCCTGATTGGAGCTCTCGCTATATGGAGATATTATTAGGAAAAAAAAGGTTTAAAATGCAAATTTAATTTAACAATATTTCGTATATTTAAATAAGACACATTACTTAAAATAAGGCACATTACTTAACTAAATATAAATAATTATGATAGTTGGAATCGCCACATTATTTGCCATGCTCTTCGGAGGAGGCTCACTTGATTATTACTACATCGACAAAATAGAAGAAGGTGTAAAAAAGGAAATTGTGGATAAAGACCGCAAGAAAGAGTTACAGGCTGAACTTAAAGCCTATACTAAAGTTGTTAAGGAATTTTACAAGGTTAGAAATAAGGACTTCAAGGTACTAAAAACAAAGAACCTTGAGCGGGGTATTAACGAGGATTATTATCTTGACTTTTTTGACAAGCGTATGCAAGAAAGGGTTAAGCTGCAGGAGACAACTCTTGAATCACGGCTGGCACTTCAGGAAAAAATCACGGATGATGAATGGGATGCCATAATGAAAAAAGCATCTAGCGCAGAAACTAAAGAGGAGGAGAAGGCGCAGCGAAAGAAAGCGAAGAAGGACGACAAGAATGCTTTCCGTGAACAGGAAACTGCTATAGTGCAAAATGTTGCAGATCAGGATAGAAGAGCAAATCTATTAGAAGGGTTAGCTATATATGAAGCAACCTATAATCAAATTCATGAATCATATGAAAGTATAAATGTGAATGAAAGTGAAGCCTTAATAGATAAAAACCTAAGCAGGGAGAAAATTATTGCCATAGGCGAACAACTGAACGAACAGCGGATTACACTATATAAGGGCTTTTCGGTATTTATTATTACCGCTAAAGCAAACTCAACAGAAGAAGATTATAAGGCCATTATGAAAGCATTTAACAAGCTGATTAAATAAAATTTATGATATAGGTAAAACAAGAAAAAAGTTCCCAGACACCATATAAATTAGAGGTCATGAAAAAAATAATTCAAATTGTATTAATTAGTATTATGTTTGGGTACAGTTCAATAGCCCAAACTAATGGAGAGCCGGGCAATGGAGAAAATGGCCCCAATCCACTAAAGAACGTGTACTTTGGTGAAGAGCACATGCACACCCGTAATTCTTTTGACGCTTTCACAGTTGGTGTCTCTGCAACTTGGGATGATGCTTACCGGTTTGCAATGGGCGAAGAAATAGAGCTTTCTACCACAGGGGAAAAGCTGAAACGCAGAACACCTTACGACTTTGTGACAATAACGGATCATTCAGAATACTTCGGAGTACTGAAGGACCTCGTGAATCCAGAAAGTCCGCTATCAAAAACAGATTTGGCGAAGCAACTTGCCAAAGGCAAAACAGATCCGGATGCCGCTAAGGCAGCTGTATCTATGTTAATTGGATCTTTGGTTTCAAATTCACCCCTCGAGCAATTTGTTACTCCTGAGCTGCTTTTATCAAATTGGACAAAATTCGTAGCTGTTGCAGATAAATATAACAAACCCGGGGAGTTCACTACTCTTTATGGTTTTGAGTGGACGTCCATCCCAGATGGTCGTAATATGCACAGAAATGTGTTTTTTCGGGAAACGCCTCCTGTGGTGCCATTTTCGTCCTTTAATTCCATCGAACCGGAGGATCTATGGACCTACCTGGAAATCCAGCGTAATCAGGGCATCCAGTGTTTTGCGATTCCCCACAACAGCAATGTGTCGAACGGCTGGATGTTTTCCGATCGGAAATTCCAGGGGAAAGTTGGGACAGATGGAGGAAAGATTGATGCACGTTACGCAAGACGGCAGCAGGAGAATGAACCTTTATTTGAGATGTTTCAGACCAAAGGTGGATCAGAAGCACACCCGCTACTTTCTCCCAATGATGAATTTGCTGATTTCGAACAATTTCCCAACTTGATAAATCTGGGCGTTCCTGCAAAGATCACTTCAGGAGCATTTGCGCGCCAGGGCCTTGTTGTAGGTATGCGAATTGAAGACGAAGTAGGCTATAATCCATATAAAATGGGTATAGTGGCCGGTGCCGATGTACACTCTGGCTACCAGGGCAATGAGGAATTTGATTGGAAAGGGGCTCATGGAAACCAGGATGATACGATTGAAAAGAGACTTTCGCCAGTTCCCAATGCTTCTGGTGACAAAGGGTATGCGGTAAGCTCTGCAGGTACAACAGCTGTTTGGGCAACTGAAAATACCCGGGAGGGTATTTTTGATGCCATGAAAAGCAAGGAGACCTATGGAACATCCGGAACCTTAATCAGACTGCGTTTCTTTGGTGGCTGGGATTATGATGATAACCTGACCATTGATGCTGATTTTGTAAAGAAAGCCTATGAAGCTGGCGTGCCAATGGGGCAGGACCTGAAACAGAAACCTGCTTCAGCTGAAGCACCGACATTTGCGGTTTGGGCACTAAAAGACCCTGAAAGTGGAAATTTAGACCGGGTTCAAATTATTAAAGGATGGGCGGATCCCGTCACAAGTTATCCACGTGAAAAGATTTATGAAGTAGTTTGGTCAGATGACCGTGCCATTGATGCTACAACAGGAAAATTACCTCCGGTTGGAAATACAGTAGATGTAAAGAAAGCTAGCTATAAAAATTCCATTGGAGATTCTCAGCTAAGCGCTGTTTGGACAGATCCTGATTTTGATCCAAAAATGAAGGCAGTTTACTATGTGCGCGTTCTTGAGATCCCGACACCCAGATGGTCAACGTATGACGCTGTGAAACTGGGCGTTGAACCACCAAAGGATGTTCCTGCCAGCATTCAGGAACGGGCGTGGTCATCGCCGATTTGGTATTCACCAGAAAAAAAGTAAAATAGGTAACGACATAAATTGAACTCATAAACTCATGAAAAACAGACAGTCTATATCATTGCTTATACTATTACTCCTTTCTATCGGTATCTCCTATGGACAGGAAAAAAATCCATGGGATCGGGATGTATTTTTTGGAGAACAACATTTGCATACCCAGGACTCTCCGGATGCATTTTCAATGGGTGTCCGGAATAGTCAGGACGATGCCTATAATTTCCTTAAGGGAAAACCCATAGTAAAAAAGGGATTAGGTTATGAAGAAGAAGGGGTGACAGTTCAAAAGAAAACGCCCTATGATTGGGGAGCTACTACTGATCATGCGTTGTGGTTAGGCCTTTTGCCATTGACATTAGACCCCGACAGCCCCCTGGCAAAGACAGAGGTTGCAAAACTAATTTCTCAGGGTACTCCTGAGGCTTTAGACAAGGCTTTCGGATATATCATGGGTTATGCTCAAAAAGGGCAATCGCCTCCAGGCATGGATGATATGAGTCTTCAGAAATCTGCCTGGGAAAAGCAGAAAGAAATTACCAATAAGCACTATGAACCTGGTAAATTTACTACGCTGATTGCCTTTGAGTGGACTTCTATTCCGCAAGGGCAAAATCTACATAGAAATGTATTCTTCAGAGATTCAGAAGGGCCGGATGAGGTATTTTCTCAATTTGATTCCGACAGACCGGAGGATCTTTGGACCTACCTGGAAATGCAGCGCAAGATGGGTCATGACGTATTTGCTATCCCTCACAATGGAAATGTTAGCAATAGTATGATGTATGCTCCATGGACTTCGAATATGGGAGAAATCACCCCAGGCTGGGCAAAGAGAAGACAGCTCAATGAAGTAGCTACAGAAATTATTCAAACTAAGGGACAATCAGAGACACACCCGGCATTATCACCAAACGATGAGTTTGCTGACTTTGAAATGTTTAAGCATTTATTGGGCACAGGAGGTCAGACAGGACAGGTAGATAACAGTTATGTTCGTCAGGGCCTGATCAGGGGAGTTGGCTTTCAGGAAGCGATTGGTGCTAATCCATTTAAATACGGGATCGTTTCAGGAGCAGATGCGCATACGGCATTTTCTGATAACGAAGAATTCAATTACACAGGTGTACATGGTGTAAATGATGACTCACCGGCAAGACGTCTTTCAGGTGCTGCACAAACAGCTGGAGAATCAGCAATCTTGTTTGGTACACCGGGAACAACAGCCGTATGGGCAGATGAAAATACCCGTGAAGGAATTTTTGATGGAATTAAAAGAAAAGAATCATATGGTACATCGGGTACCTTTATTCGTTTAAGATTTTTTGGCGGCTGGGATTATACCAGCGATATGCTGGATGATGAGGACATGATAAAACAAGCCTATCAGAAAGGTGTTCCGATGGGAGGAGATCTTCCAGCAATGTCAACCACGGCAAAAGCTCCTACTTTTGTAGTTTGGGCATTAAAGGATCCTGAAAGTGGCAATCTCGATCGGGTACAGATTGTTAAAGGATGGTATGCCGCTGGCTATGGCTGGGAAAAAGTGTATGACGTCGCCTGGTCCGACGATCGCAAACCCGCAAGTGCTAAAGGTGAGAAGATCAAGATAGTTAGCACGGATGGTGTTAATGTATCTACAAATTATCACACAATACCAGCTGGTAAACTACCTCCCGTTGGTAATACAGTCGACGTAAAAAACGCGACTTATACTAACACAATTGGTGACTCACAATTAAGCGCTGTATGGACAGATCCTGATTTCGATCCTTCCCAACATGCTGTATATTATGTAAGAGTTATAGAAATACCTACACCACGCTGGTCCACTTACGATGCAAAAGAATTGGGCATTGAGATTCCTGAAGGAATACCAGCTTCAATACAAGAGCGGGCATGGTCGTCACCAATCTGGTATACACCTACTCCGGATAAGATAAAGAAGGCAGTTTTTTATCCGGGATTGTACAAAAGAATTCATTGATTAAGTATTTGTACAAAAACGTTTATGAATAAGATAAAATCCATTTTAAAGGAACCGGTATTTCACTTCCTGCTTATCGGCTCACTGCTGTTTGTCACCTACCAGTCGTTCAATAATTATTTGAATCGTGACAAACATGTTATAGTGGTAAATAATGATGAAATTCAAATGCTAGAACAAAGCTGGGAAATGAGATGGAATCGACCGCCAACAGCTCAGGAAAGGGAAGGGATGATCAATGGGGAAGTCAGGGAAAAAGTCTTATACAGAACAGCCATTGAAATGGGCCTGGACAAGCAGGACCGGGTCACCAGGAGACGTCTGGCCCAACAGGTTGAACTTTTAGGGGCCGGTATGATCCAGTCGCCACAACCTTCTGAAGCGGATTTGGTAAAATATTATGAGGATCATAAGGAAGAATTTAGAAATCCGGAAACAGTTACTATTACCCAAATATTTTTTGATCCGGACAAGAGAGGAGATGCAACACTTGATGATGCAAATGCAGCACTAAACAGCTTGAACTTACAGAATGATCCAAACGGCAATTTTTCAGCTATTGGTGATGCATTCATGTTGCCAAAATATTTCCCGAATAAGACAGAAATGGAAATAAGGCGGCAATTTGGCACGGGCTTTACAAAATCGGTATTTGAGCTTGAGGCTGGGAAATGGCATGGACCAGTGCTTTCAGGCTACGGCACTCACCTTGTCTTTGTACACAATCATGAAATAAATGAGCTGCCGGATTATACTATGGTCAGGGATTTCCTCAGAGATGAATGGATGGCACAAAAGAAAACTGAACTGGAAGAACAATATATTGAAGGTCTGATGGCCAGGTACGTGGTAGTTATAGAGAATTAGGGTTCTTAAGCACAATAAAAGTATAATCAGGATTAGCAATGTAATGCAACAGAGGAATATGAAGAACCCTATATGGAAAGTACCTTTTATTTGTATAGCCAGAATCTCACCATCAATCCTTGTCTTCTTTTTGTTTTTAATAGTATGTATCCCCAAAGCTCATGCAGATGACACTGGCATTACCTCCGCCCGTTTAATTCAGGTTTCTGATAATACTTATGTTTTTGAAATTGATGCAATTCAGGCGGTGCTTTGGGCCATTAAAGCCCCGATCTTCCCAGACCGGTTCACAGTTTCTCAAATGGAGTATTCTGAGAATGCAGGGTGGATTGTTGCCAGGGTAACAGCCTCAACCTCTGGAGAAGAACTAAACTACAAGGACAAAATCTTGTTACCATGGGCACGCAATGGAGTCAGCCTCACGGTTCAGTGGAAGGATGGTACTTTGGAACGGGGATTTTTCAAGCGCTCGCTCGAGGGGATTCAAATTCCCATGAGCGTACTTATACAAGCAGAAAAAACTGATCTGGAAATTAGCAGCGAAAGCTTTATCCTTGGATTACAACATATAGGATTTGGCTTTATACATATTCTTCTTGTTGTTGCTCTTTTTCTTATACTTCCCGGAAGGTTGGTATTTATTAACCTTTTATGGTATGCCTTTGGGCAGGGTCTTTCTTTGTTCCTGATTGAATTTGGAATACCGGGTTTTGACTTCATTTTTATAGAGATTTTGATTTTACTTCTGGTACTGATGTTCTCAATCTCAGCTTCCAGGAATAAACATTTCAACTATGTCTCATGGTTGCTACTGCTCCTGGGGTTGCTTCATGGGTTGTCGGCAAACATGGAACTGGCAGACCTTAATTTGGATGTATATCAGAAGACAATTGCGGTATTTATGTTCGACATAGCAGTAGATGTGGTTCAATTTGGGTCTGCTCTTCTGTTATTTCCCATCTTTGAAACCCTGAATAATAGAAAAACGTCATACAAACCTATTATTTATACTGCAGGAATATTTTCCGTGGCATTAGCGATTGGGATATTTAATCAAAAAGTTCTGCCAGGAGATACGGGGGTTATTGAATTTCAAACAGAGACAAATGTCGTTCAAAACTCTTTACCAAAAAGCCAGATTGCACAATCAACGGCCAACCGGCCTCAGGCTGCCACACAGTTAACAACACCGATTATGAGCTACCTTTCGGTGGAACCCTTTGAAGTCAGGCATGAAATACTAGTCAATGCAGGAACCGCTTTGGAGTTGATTGGAATGGAAGAATCGTGGACGGGCAGTATACCCGAGGAAGAACAGGAATTGATTAAGCAACAAGCCCTGGAACTGTTTAAAGGAAACAATCGAACCCTGATAGATGGCAAGGAAGTTACGCCTGTCTTGACACTTATTGACTTTGTGACCTTAGGACAGACTGGCGTCTTTATCCGACCTGAGCCCGTCAGGGAAGGCCTCGAAGATGGTATCATAGGAATAACGCTCGTATATGAAACTGAAACCTTGGCAAAAGACATTTCAATCAATTGGGATTTGTTTACAGAGGATATGGGGCGTTTAGAAGCAACAACTGTCGATCCTTTTGGAGGCGCTACCTACATAATCACAGCTGAAGACAATCTGCTGCAATGGGAACAATCGTTGAGTGGCTATGAGGTGCCCAAAGTGGAAGAAATTGCTATTGAAAAACCAAAGCTACCCGTTGTCTCATTCGTATTATTCATTATTGCGATTGTTCTTTGGATAATATCTGGAAGGAAATATAGAATGACTTCAATAATTCTTGTAGGGATTGCATTGGTCATTTATCCTTTCATAAGATTTTCAATGAATATTAGCTTAATTAACCAGTGGAAGCCATCTGTAGAAAGAAGCACAAGAATTATAGATGGACTGCTCACGAATGTATATCGTTCTTTTGACTACCGAAATGAGGAAGCAGTGTATGACCGACTCGCTATTTCAGTGATTGGTGATCAGCTTGTTCAAATATATATTGAGCAAAGAAAAGGGCTTGAAATTGAGAATCGTGGAGGTGCCAGTGCTAAGGTAGATGATGTGGATGTCATTAAGATTCATAATGTTATTTCAGGGGAGGTAAACCAATATGGTATTGAAACCACCTGGACCATCAATGGATCTGTAAGCCACTTCGGGCACATGCATTATCGCCAAAATCGATATCGGGCTATTATCTGGATAATCCCCAAAGATGGAAGCTGGAAAATCCAGAACATCGAGATGCTCGATGAAGAACGTTTACTATAATTTCTTAAAAGAATTGATCCGGATTAGATTCAAAAGATTGTTTAAATTTATTCATTGTTTTACTGAATTCATCAATCACTTAAATGATTCAATTAAAGAAAATTCAATTTAGATACCCCGAATCAGATTTTGAGCTGTTTATCAGCGATCTAACATTTCCTGAAAGCAGTAAAACAGCCGTGATTGGGCCAAGTGGATTTGGTAAAACAACCATGCTGAATTTGATTGCAGGAATCTTACTTCCCGATAAAGGAGAAGTAATTGTCAATAATGCCATCCTCAATTCACAATCGGATAAGGAAAGAAGAAACTATCGAATTCAAAACATTGGATTCATCTTCCAGGATTTCAGACTAGTCCCATATTTAAGTGTTTTAGACAATATTCTTTTACCTTTTCGAATTAACAGTATAATAAAACCGGATGCAGACGCTTCTTCACGTGCTAAACACATTTCGGAAGACTTAAACATTGGAAAACTCATTAAGAAATACCCTGCAAAACTGTCTCACGGAGAAAAGCAGCGTGTTGCTATCGCAAGGGCTTTGATTAATAAACCAAAAGTTTTGCTGGCTGATGAGCCTACAGGCAACCTGGACCCCGTCAATAAACTGAACATTAAAGACATACTTTTTGACGTTGTGGGGAAGTATAATACCACATTAATTACTGTTACACACGACCATGAAATGCTGGATGGTTTTGATAATGTGATTGATTTTAAAAACTTTAAAAAGGTGACTGAATCATGAAACAGAGTCTCTACCTGGCGTATTGTTACCTTGTTTACCACCGCTTTCGTTCGCTGGTCCTTGTCACGGCAATCGGACTTATCATTTTTCTGCCAATCGGCTTAGAAAAGTTAATATCAGATAGTGAGAAGGAAATGATGGCACGAGCCGAAGCATTCCCTTTAATTATTGGTGCAAAAGGAAGTTCAACCGATCTTGTGATTAATGCTATTTATTTCCAGCAGCAGGAAATGGAACAGTTGAACATGGAGGTGGGTAAGCAACTTGACAAAACCAATTTGGGCCATTCGATTCCGCTATTAACAATTTTCAAATCCCGTAATTTTCCAATTATTGGTACCAGTATTGACTATTTTGAATTCAGAAAACTTGAAATAGCAGAAGGAAAAAATCTTCAATTGGTAGGTGAATGCATCATTGGGTCTTCTGTTTCAGAGCAATTAAATCTTTCTCCTGGTGACAGCTTAGTATCATCACCTGAGAATTACTTCGATATGGCAGGAGTTTACCCATTAAAGATGAAAATTGTTGGTGTATTGAAAGCATCAGGATCAGCCGATGATAAAGCAGTTTTTACTGACCTCAAAACAAATTGGATCATCATGGGCCTCGGCCACGGCCACCAGGATGTCGTTGACTTAAAAGATCCTACCCTTGTTATGCAAAGTGACAGTAGTAATGTGAGAACCACAGCAAAACTTTTTATGTACAATGAGATCGATGGCGAGAATATGGATAGTTTTCATTTTCATGGGGATACAGATAGTTATCCTGTCTCCGCTTTTATTTTTGTATCAAACAATGAGAAATCTTCAACAATCCTCAGGGGACGATTTGTGTCTGGAGAATTGCCTGACCAGGTGGTCGTCCCTGTAAAAGTTGTTGAGCATTTGCTCCAAAGTATATTCAGGATCAAGTATATTTTTAATACGGTCTTTGTTCTTGTTGGAGTGGCTACTTTGTTAATTCTTGTTTTAATCGTTACACTCTCACTTCGACTCCGGAAAGATGAAATTCATACGATGTTTACGATGGGGAGCAGCAGACACAAGACATTTGAAATACTTGGGCTGGAATTGCTAATCCTGGTATTTTTGAGTACGGTTGTTGCAGGAATTCTGTATTTAATAACAGGCTATTTTGTTGATGACTTTATTCGTTATTTTATTTTATAAATTAATTGGACTATGAAAAAATCACTGAACGTTTTACTTATATTATCCCTTATTTTATCTGCTTGTGAGAATGCCAATAAAAAACAGAAAGCTACAAACCCGGATCAGAAATTAAAGGTTTTTACGGTTAATTATCCTTTGTACTATTTTGCCGAAAGAATAGGGGATGAGTTTATTGATTTAATTTATCCAATCCCCAACGATGTGGACCCTGCATACTGGGTGCCTACCCAATCATTGGAGGATATACAGTCATGTGATATAATTCTCGCCAATGGTGCCGATTATGCAAAGTGGATGGGGAAGGTAAGCCTGCCATCAGCTAAAGTTGTTAATACCTCAGAGGCCTTTACTGAAAGTTTCATAAAAATTGAAGAAGGGTCCACTCACAGCCATGGAGCTTCAGGAGAGCATGTGCATTACGGATATGCATTTACAACATGGCTGGATTTTAAGATTGCACTTGGCCAGGCAGAAGCAATTAAGGATGCATTCATTGAAAAATTACCTAAACATAAAGCTGCCATAAGTGAAAATTTTGATGAATTGAAATCTGAATTAACAGAACTCGACAAATCAATGGTTTCAATAGGTAACGAATTACAAGGACAGACCTTGTTTGCTTCCCATCCGGTATACCAATACCTTGCCCAGGCTTATGGTTTGGATATTATCAGTGAACATTGGGAACCGGGTGAAATGCCTGATGATAAACAGTGGGATGACTTTAAACATAATCTTGATCACAATGTATCCAATTTTATGCTCTGGGAAGGTGAACCCGGCCAGGACATAAAAAATAGCTTAAAAAGTCTTGATATTACAACTATTGTATTTGTGCCTTGTTCCAATAAACCGAAGGCTTCAAATTTTATGGAAATTATGCGCGAAAATGTCAAAAATATGATGGCAGTCATTTCCGCTGACATGAAATAAGAGAGGATGTAAGACCCATCAATAACTGAATACCCATTTCCAGCCCTATCTAAGGAAGTTACATGGCATATCTAAGCCTTATTACGGAATAAACGCCTATTAAGTTTTTATCTGTATTAAAAGAAGGATTAATGGTAAATTGAATATCCGGCATTATATTTAAATTTTGAGTGAGTTGAAGGGCATAAAAAATATCAACTAATAACATCTATATAAACAACCTTTTCTGATCATATTCTTTAGGCTACCAGAAATCGTAACCTACGCCTAAATTGAAAGTATTCATAAAACCATTACTGTAATAGCTGTTAGACAAATATGCCCATTCATAATCCAGATTAATGTAGAATTCATCACTAATAAAAAACATAGCGCCCACTGAAGCGCCTCCATAAAAACCGACATCATTATCCTTAAATTCAGCAAGATTACTTATTCGTTTATATGATGAAAAATGCATACCAAGTGCCCCCTTAACAAAAGGTTTAAAGTTGCCACTTCCAAAAGTAAATTTAGGTGCATAATACATGGGCACGTTATTCAATTTATATTCTAATTGTTGACCGTTTGATGAATTTGCCGTGGTACCTATATATCCAATAGAGAAGCCATGTGAAAGTACACCATCGTTAGGGTTGTATTCAAAGAGCCCATTGATACGAAACCCGTTTGCATTAGTATCTGATTCTTCAAGGTTAGCCAGTGCATAACCTCCGGTAAGTGTAATATAGGTTGTCTGAGACCATATCGTCGTAACCACAAACAATCCTAATGTTAAACTAATTAAAGTCCGTTTCATAATTTTAATTTTTTTAAAAGATTTTACTTCTATATTTAAATTACTATATGGCTTGATTTTTAGATTGTAATTGAAATTAATCCACAACCTGAAATAGTTCTATAAAAATAGGAAGACTAAGAGAGATATATATTACCTGAAAGTTGTATAAAAGTTGTATATTCTGGCAGGAATTGCTGTATAAAAAGGGGAAAGAGGGATTCTTAAATTTTATGATTCGTTTTGTTAAAAGTGTTAAGCAGGCCGCCTGTTAAAGTGCAGATTCAATATCAATACCGGCTTCCAGTAAAAGATTAAAAATAAGGCGGTATTCATCATCATTAAACTCTCCATCGGCGTTGGCCATCTCACTCAACATAATTCCTAACGCGTGTTTTTTATTGTCTGGCATGGCCTTGAGGACTTGTATACATTCTTTAGCCGTAATTTTTCTGGCTTCTTCTATGAGAACACGGTCAAATTTTAGAATATCCATTAATTGGGTAAGGAAGTCAATTTCACGTTTATCAACTTTTCCGTCTACCAGAATAACCTCATCAATGGCTTTTACTATGGCTAATTTTTCGGCTAAATTAAATTTCATTATTTCTTTTTCTAGAATTGATATGAAGATTTTACGTTAATAGATTATGTACTACAAGGTAATTAAAAAAAGTTATTTTCACGTCCTTTTTTAACGGCATTCGATCAAAGGAAACAATAAAAAAAGTTTTGTACCTTATCTAATGTAAACCCAAAATAGTATTGCATGTTAAATAAGCTTACGATCCCTTGGACTGCTATCATGCTATGCATATTCCTCATGTTAAGCTGTAATAATCAAAAATCTATCGAGGATAAGGAAAATGGATTAAATGAAGAGATCCAGGTATCTCTTACGAATTCCGAGTTGTTGGATATGGTTCAGCAACAGACCATTAATTATTTCTGGGAAGGCGCAGAACCAGTCTCAGGTCTTGCCAGAGAGCGTTTTCATACAGACAATAGCTACCCCTACCATTCAAAAGATATTATAACATCCGGTGGCTCCGGATTTGGATTGATGGCTATCCTTGTTGGCATTGAACGAGGTTTTATCAACAGGGAAGAAGCTATTGAACGGTATATAAAAATCGTCGATTTTCTGGAAAGAGCAGACCGCTTTCATGGAGCCTGGCCGCATTGGTTGAATCCGGATGGTACTGTCTATCCTTTTAGTCCCACTGATAATGGAGGTGATCTGGTTGAAACCGCTTTTTTGGTGCAAGGTTTGCTTACGGTTAAGGAGTATCTGGATGAGTCTGAACCACTGGAAAAGGACCTGGCTGTGAGGATAATTAAGCTTTGGGAAGACGTTGAATGGGATTGGTATACCAGGGGAGGAGAGGAAGTGCTTTATTGGCATTGGAGCCCTCAATTTGGCTGGGAAATGAATTTCCCAATAGGGGGCTATAATGAATGTCTTATTCTATATGTTCTGGCCGCTGCTTCGCCAACTCATGGAATTGATAAAAAGGTATATGATAATGGATGGGCCAGGTCAGGGGATATTCTTGATGACATTACCTATTATGGACTGGAGACAGAATTGGATCATTATGAGTATAGCAATGAACCGGTTGGGCCTTTGTTCTGGGCGCATTATTCTTATTTAGGATTGGATCCCAATGGGCTACAAGATACTTATGCAGACTATTGGAAATTAAATACCAATCATGCACTTATACATTATAACTATTGTCTGGACAACCCAAAGGGATTTGAGGGTTATGGAGCAAATCAATGGGGGCTAACTTCAAGTTATTCAATAGACGGCTATTCTGGACACAGCCCAACAAATGATCTGGGGGTTATTTCACCCACCGCTGCTTTATCTTCTATGCCTTATACTCCGGAACAAAGTATCGATTTTTTAAGACAACTGTATTCGGAACAGGATTCACTTATGGGAATATATGGACCATATGACGCCTATAGTAATGAGTACAACTGGTATTTGCCCAGGTATCTGGCAATAGATCAGGGCCCTATTCCGGTAATGATAGAGAACCACAGATCGGGCCTGTTGTGGAATTTATTTATGAATAATGAAGCAGTGCAAAATGGCTTGAGGAAATTAAACTTTAGCAGCCCTCACTTGCAATAATATACTTGAATTATGATACGAAGAACCCTTTTATTTCTGATGCTGTTTTTGTTTATAGGACTAAATTCAAACGCGCAAAGTATTACCGTAATGTCCTATAATATCCGTTTGGATGTGGCTTCTGATAGCCTTAATCGCTGGGATAATAGAAAGGATTTTTTAATTGGTCAACTCAACTTTTATGAACCCGAGGTTTTTGGAATTCAGGAAGGCTTACTCCATCAGTTGGAGGAAATTAAGAATGGGATGCCCGGTTATAATTATATTGGTAAGGGAAGAGAAGACGGACTTAAAAATGGTGAGTTTTCGGCAATTTTTTATAATCCCGATAAGTTGGTGTTACTGGAAGAAAATACCTTCTGGCTTTCCGAAACACCCGAAATACCCTCCAAAGGATGGGATGCAGCCATAAAACGGGTCTGCACCTACGGGTTATTTAAATCCAAAGGAGGAAGCCAAAACTTCTGGGTATTCAATACGCATTTTGACCATATTGGAGAGGAAGCCAGAAAGGAAAGTGTATTCTTAATCATAGAAAGAATAGAAGAATTAAATAAGCAGGGTTACCCGGTAATACTAACAGGCGACCTTAACCTGGAGCCGGATCACCCGAGTATTTTATTGCTCTCCAGTGCCATGCAGGATGCCCATATGCTTGCCGGGGATAAGGCTTTTGGACCTGAAGGAACATTTAATGGCTTTAATTTTTCAGAACCCATAATACGAAGAATAGATTATATTTTCCTGTCCAAAACAGGATTTCAGCTTCTTAAATATGCAATTTTGAGTGATTCGAAAGACTTGAGATATCCTTCAGATCATTTCCCTGTTCTCGCTAAATTATCTATTACCGGAACAGAATGAGAATGGCCCCTATGGCGGTTAAAATCAGGATTAATTTCCTGTAAAAATTTTCGCGAATAATTTTAACCAGGCGTACGCCAATAAATAGCCCTAACAGAATTCCGGGGATTAGTTTTAAATCTATCACCAATGTTTCCCAACTAATAGTTTTCCAGACAAAAATGTGAAAAGGTAGTTTTATGGCATTTATAATTAGAAACAGCCATGCCGCGGTACCTATAAATACGTTTTTAGGAAGTCGCATGGCCAAAAAATAGATATTTGAAAAAGCCCCGGCTAAATTTCCTATCATAGTGGTAATACCCGCCATCACTCCCATAAATCCACCGAATGCCCAATGTGAGGGGACAGATTTTGATTTGCGCAGATCCCACCAATACATAAGCATTACGCTCACCAGAATAATACCCGACATTCCAATTTTAAATGTCTTTTCGGGAAGGTCTTTACCAATCAGGACCCCTATCAATAGTCCTAATACCATCCAGGGTAGAAAGCGCAAAATATATTTCCATTGTGCGTGTCTGTTGTAATAAATTACCGCAAAAATATCACCGACCAAAAGCAATGGTACAATGAGACCTGTAGATTCTCTGGCTCCGAATGCGAGTGCCATAAGGGTAACGATAATAATGGCGATACCTTTTAGGCCAGCTTTAGAAATCCCCAGAATTACCGAAGCAGAAAATGCCAATATCCAGGAAGTAGTGGTTATTTCCAATAGAGGAGGTTAAAGAGATTTATAGGTTTATAAAACAAAAAACAAATGTATCCTAAAAAATAATATCTTTATGCCTTGACCAAAACCAAACTATGGAACTAAGCACTTTAGACTACTCGTTTATAATTGTATTTTTCTCGATTGTTCTGCTTATCGGAATTCTTGTTTCAAAAAAATCAGGGAAGAATACCTCAGAATTTTTCTTATCCGGAAGGACTATGCCATGGTGGTTATTGGGACTTTCCATGGTGGCAACCACATTTTCTACAGATACTCCAAACCTGGTGACTGATATTGTAAGGACGAACGGCGTTTCAGGAAATTGGGTCTGGTGGGCCTTTCTTATTACCGGCCTGTTAACAGTATTTGTCTATGCCAAACTATGGAGAAAATCTAATGTAAATACCGATCTCGAATTTTATGAATTACGTTATGGTGGTGCTCCGGCAAGGTTTTTAAGAAAATTTCGCGCTGTTTACCTCGGGGTTATTTTTAATGTAATCACGATGTCTGCAGTTACCCTGGCAGCAATTAAAATAGGGGGAATAATGCTTGGGTTGGAACCCTGGCAGACGGTAATAAGCGCCGGATTAATTACAGTAACTTTTAGTGCACTAGGTGGATTTAAAGGTGTTGTTTATACAGATTTCTTATTGTTTTTTGTAGCAATGGGAGGTGCAATTGGTGCGGCACATTATTTAGTAAATTTACCCGAAGTAGGAGGAATACAGGCACTAATGGCCAATGAAAATGTGGTAGACAAACTCTCTATTCTGCCAGATTTCAGCAATAAGCAGGCTTTGATCACACTTTTTATTATACCTCTTGCAGTACAATGGTGGAGTTCATGGTACCCCGGAGCGGAACCTGGTGGTGGAGGTTATATTGCGCAAAGAATGCTGGCGGCAAAGGATGAAAATCATGCTATTGGTGCTACCTTTTTCTTTAATATTATGCATTATGCTTTAAGGCCTTGGCCTTGGATTCTTGTCGCTTTGGCTTCATTGGTGGTTTATCCCGATATTGCTAGTATTCATGAGGCTTTTCCAAACGTGGCGGATGATAAATTAGGACATGACTTGGCGTATTCCGCCATGCTAACTAAATTACCCAGCGGGCTTCTTGGTCTGGTTTTAGCGTCTTTAATTGCTGCCTACATGAGTACAATTTCTACTCAACTAAACTGGGGATCATCTTATATAGTCTATGATTTTTACAAACAGCAGATCAACCCCAATGCTTCAGAAAAAAGATTGGTTGCGGTAGGGCGATTGTCTACAGTAGGCCTTATGGTGCTTAGTGCTCTTCTAGCTTTATTGCTACAAAATGCACTTCAATTATTTGAAGTACTTTTAGTTTTTGGTGCCGGTACCGGTTTAATTTTTATTTTAAGATGGTTTTGGTGGCGCATTAATGCCTGGAGTGAGATCACTGCTATGTTCGCCTCGGGAATAATATCTATTGTTCTTAAGCTTACAGCCCTGGGGCCATTTTTATTTGCGGCAGATACCGGTGTTTTCCCGGACTGGTCAGAGTATATTTTTGTTGTTTTGGTAACTACAATAATTTGGATGACCGCTACTTTTATGACTCAGCCCGAATCAAAAACAGTGTTAAGAGACTTCTATAAAAAAATTCAGCCAGGAGGGCCCGGCTGGGGTAAGATTATTAAAGATGCAAATGCAGATGGGGTTGTAATTTCCGATCCTAATGAGAAGTGGAGTGTTCCACAGGGAATTTCAGCAATGCTATTAGGTTGTGTGCTTATTTATACCTGTATGTTTGCTACCGGATATTGGATTTACGGGGATACTAAACCAGCAATCATATTAACTGTAATAGCAATTATTTCGGGGGTTTTATTAGCAAAAGTCTGGAATCGAATGAAAGAAAATATATTGTAGTTCTATGAAGGAAAGAATAATATCTGTTGATATTTTTCGGGGCCTTACCATAGTACTAATGATTTTGGTAAACACACCAGGCACCTGGTCCAATATTTATGCACCTTTTTTGCATGCCGACTGGCATGGATATACGCCTACTGATCTTGTTTTTCCATTTTTCCTTTTTATAGTAGGAACCTCAATAGCTTTTTCTTATAACAACAAAAAGGCTACAAAGGCTACCTACAGGAAAATTACGGTAAGGACTTTAAAATTGATAGGATTAGGCCTTTTTCTGGGAACATTTACAATACATTTTCCCTTTTTTAAGGATTTTGAAAGTATCCGGTTTCCGGGCGTATTGCAGCGCATTGGGGTTGTATTCTTTTTTACGGCAATTTTATTCATAAATTTTAACTGGAGAATACTTCTTGGAATTTGCATTACAATATTAATTGGGTATTGGATATGGATGGGTTTTATTCCTGTTAATGGTATGGAGCCAACTTTTGACAGGGCAGCCAATAACTGGGCTAACTATATTGACCTTAATGTATTAGGATCCCATATGTATAAGGAAGACTATGATCCCGAAGGATTATTAAGTACTCTGCCTTCCATAGCAACTTCTTTGATGGGCACATTTACGGGTTTGATACTCTTGTCTAAAAGAACTAATAAGGAAATTTTACTATTTGTATTAGGGGTGGCTCTTGTTCTGGTTGGGCATATTTGGGATCTTGTATTCCCAATTAACAAGGCTCTTTGGACTAGCAGCTTTGTATTGGTCACTGCGGGATGGGCTAATATTTTGCTGGCTTTAATTTATTATATCACGGATGTAAAAGGAATTAAATTTGGGAGTGTCTTCCGTTACGCCGGCTCAAATGCGATTACAGTATATTTTTTATCAAGCTTTGTGACCAAAATATTCTATTCCGTAAAAATAGATGAACAAACCACACTTCATCAGTGGTTGTTTAAGAAGATATACCTTCACGATTTTATGTCGGCTGAGTTATCTTCGCTCCTGTATGGACTAACAGTTGTTTCGTTTTATTTGCTGTTAGCTTATGTAATGCACAGGCGCAAAATATTTATTAAGGTATAAAGTTCTTGGCATACTCTCAATACTGTCTAATTTAGGATGAAGACATGGTATTCATGACTGCAACTCCAGATACCTGGCTACGTACTTGCCAATAACATCGAACTCCAGATTCACTAGAGAGCCAATTTCGTATTCTTTAAACCGCGTATTTTCATGAGTGTAGGGAATTATTGCTACACTAAAGGCATTCTTTTCAGAATTAACGACCGTTAAGCTAACCCCGTCTACGGTAATGGATCCCTTTTCTATGGTAATATTATTGAGCTTCGGATCGTATTCAAAAGTAAACATCCAACTACCATCATTTCTGGTTATTTTTCTACAAACAGCCGTTTGGTCTACATGGCCCTGAACCAGGTGTCCGTCTAGTCTCGAGCCCATAACCATGGCTCGTTCCAGGTTAACCACCTGCCCCTCTTTTAGTTCTGAGAGGTTGGTCTTTTGCAGGGTTTCATCAATAGCTGTAACTGTATAATAAGGGTCTTCTTTTTCAACAACCGTCAGGCATACCCCATTGTGTGATATACTTTGGTCTATTTTTAATTTGTCTGTAATTAACGAACTAACCGTTATGTGTAGATTACTTCCTTCTTTTCGCAATCTGTATATTTTGCCTAAAGTTTCAATTATTCCAGTAAACATGTATCGTTTAAAATAAGTAGTTTTGCTCTGTAAAAGTAGAAATAAAGAGTTTGATAACATGGAGGAAAAGGTAAAAATAAGGATTGGGATATCTATTGGCGATTTGAATGGTATAGGATGTGAAGTTGTCCTAAAAACATTTGAGGATCCCAGAATGATGGATTTTTGCACCCCAATTATTTTTGCTTCAAACAAAACCATATCTAAACAAAAGAACGATCTCGGAATCAATATTAACTACAATGGAATTAAAGAAGTTTCAAGGGCAATAACGGGTAAAGTTAATGTAATTAATGTTTGGAACGAGATTCCAAATATACACTATGGAAAAGCTACTGAAGAAAGTGGCACCTATGCTTTAAAGTCGCTTCGGGCAGCGGTAAATGCATTAAAAAAGAATGAAATAGATTTACTTGTCACGGCGCCAATTAATAAAAACAATATACAAACCAGGGATTTTAACTTCCCGGGTCACACAGATTATCTGGCGAGTGAACTTGAAGGAGAAAGTTTAATGTTTATGGTTACTGAGAGCTTAAGGATAGGATTACTAACAGATCATCTGGCTGTAAAAGATGTACCCGCGGCCATTACACCTGAACTTATACGTAATAAAATCCGGATCATGGAAAAAGCTTTAAAAATGGATTTTGGCATACGAAAACCAAAAATTGCCCTTTTGGGGATTAATCCCCATAGTGGAGACAACGGGGTCATTGGCAAAGAGGATGATGAGGTATTAAAACCTGCTATTCGCCAATTATCGGATGAGGGACACTTGGTATACGGCCCTTATGCAGCAGACAGTTTTTTTGGATCTGAAGGATATAAGAGCTTTGATGCAATTCTGGCAGCTTATCACGATCAGGGTTTAATCCCCTTTAAAACGCTTTCTTTTGGGAAGGGTGTCAATTTTACTGCGGGTCTTTCAAAAGTACGCACATCTCCTGATCATGGCACGGCCTACGAAATAGCGGGTAAAGGTGAAGCTGATCCCGGTTCGTTTAAGGAAGCAGTTTTTATGGCAATAAATATTTTCAGGAAAAGGAAAGAGTTTCAAAAACTCATGAAAAATCCATTGCAAAAACAGAAAATCAAACGAGCATGAACTTAATATAACTCCATTAGTTTATTACATAATACCTGGGAAATATATTTCCTTTTTAATTGGGGTTTTAGAAAAAAAAAGTATCTTTGCACGCCTTAAACTAGTGTATAAAGTGATGAAGAATAAGGAATACAGTATTCCTTTTGCAGGATTAAAACAAGGGAAACACAAGTTTGAATATCAAATAGACAATACGTTCTTTGAATCTTTTGATTACCATGAATTTAATGATGCGAAGATTAAGCTTCACATTGTATTAGACAGGATGTCAACAGTTCTTGAGCTTGAAATGAGGACAAAGGGTACTGTAAATCTCTATTGCGATCTTACTAATGAACCTTTTGATCAAAAAATAAAAGCTTCTTTGAAGCTTTTAGTAAAGTTTGGGGACGTCTACAATGACGAAGATGATGAGATACTCATTATTCCACATGGAGAACATCAGGTTAATATTTCGCAATACGTTTACGAAATGATAGTATTATCAGTACCTTCCAAACGTATACACCCGGGGGTATTAGACGGGACATTAAATTCGGAAGCACTTAAAAAGCTTGAAGAATTGCAACCAAAAGAGAATAAGAAAGACAAAAATAAAATAGATCCCAGATGGGAGGCATTAAAAAAATTACTAACGGATAAATAGATTACAAAATGGCACATCCTAAAAGGAAAATATCCAGAACAAGAAGAGATAAGAGAAGAACTCACTATAAGGCAATAGCGCCAACTCTTGCAAAGGATCCGACAACAGGAGAAATGCATCTTTATCACAGAGCCCATTGGCACGAAGGTAAATTGTATTACCGCGGGCAAGTTCTAATTGATAAGACAGAAGAAGAAACAATATAGTATATCTTGCTATAATTTTAAACTCCCACTTATATTTGATGGGAGTTTTTTTATGGGGTAGACAAAAATCTTTATAAATCAGCTTTTTTGGCAAAAAGTCCTAAAAAATGACTATTTTTCACGGATTTTCGACCATTTTTTAAGGTTTCTTGATAAAAACCACACTTACTATGGGTAGAATAACAGCAGCAATAACAGCTGTAGGGGCTTTCGTTCCGGAATTCAGGTTAACCAATAAAATGTTGGAAACCATGGTGGATACCACAGACGAATGGATAACCACAAGGACAGGGATTAAAGAAAGAAGAATACTAAAAGATAAGGATAAAGGGACTTCTTTCCTGGCTATTAAAGCAGCTGAAAATTTAATTAGTAAGTCTAATTTAGACCCTGCTGAAATTGATCTGGTAATTGTTGGAACTGCAACACCAGATTTACCAGTTGCCTCAACATCAGCCTATGTTGCTTCACAAATTGGAGCTGTAAATGCTTTTTCCTTTGACATGCAGGCCGCCTGTTCAAACTTTTTATTTGGGATGGCTACAGCGGCACGCTATATAGAATCTGGCAAGTATAAGAAGGTTCTGCTGATAGGAGCAGATAAAATGTCTTCTATTCTTGATTATACTGAAAGAACTACCTGTATTATTTTTGGTGATGGGGCAGGAGCGGTTCTCTTTGAACCCAATTTTGAGGGATTAGGTTTGCAGGACGAATTTTTGAGATCTGATGGTACGGGAAGAGAGTTTTTAAAGATTGAAGCTGGGGGATCTTTAATGCCTGCTTCTGAAGAAACTTTAAAAAATAAGAAACATTACGTTTTTCAGGACGGGAAATCGGTTTTTAAATTTGCCGTATCCAATATGGCCGATGTGGCTGCCAAAATAATGGAGCTTAATAATCTCACGCATGATGATGTGGATTGGTTAATACCACACCAGGCGAACAAAAGAATTATAGACGCTACGGCAAAGAGAATGGAATTGGAATCTTCCAAGGTGATGATGAATATTGATAAATATGGGAATACAACTTCGGCAACATTACCACTACTGCTTTCTGATTACGAAAAGAAACTTAAAAAAGGAGATAATCTGGTATTTGCTGCTTTTGGCGGTGGCTTCACCTGGGGATCCATATATTTAAAATGGGCATATAATGGCAATAACGAATCAAAATAGAATTCCATGGATATAAAAGAAATTCAAAGTCTAATTAAATTTGTAGCAAAATCTGGAGCTAGCGAAGTAAAGCTTGAAACTGATGAAATCAAGATTACTATTAGGACTGGAGCATTTAACTCTCCACCTGAAACTACGACCTATGTACAGCAAATTCCGGTAAGTACTGCTCCGGTGGGTCCATCTTTGACTCCTGCATCAACTGATGGCGCAATCGCTTCCGAAACTAATGCCGACACATCCAGCCCGGAGGAAGATTCCAGATATATTACCATTAAATCTCCTATTATAGGTACTTTTTACAGAAAACCATCTCCGGACAAACCGCCATTTATTGAGGTAGGTGATAATATAGGACAGGGAGATGTATTATGTGTAATTGAAGCAATGAAACTATTCAATGATATTGAATCTGAAGTTTCAGGTAAAATCATAAAAGTATTAGTTGAGGATTCTTCTCCGGTAGAATTTGACCAGCCATTGTTCCTGGTAGATCCCTCATAATTTTATTTATAAGAACCCGTAATCAAAAACACTTTTAAGTATTTGAATTCGGCTTCTTGAGAATTCTATAGTAAAAGCTATGTTTAAAAAAATACTAATTGCAAATCGAGGTGAAATAGCCTTGCGTATTATTCGGACCTGCAAGGAAATGGGCATTAAAACTGTGGCTGTTTACTCCAAAGCAGATGAAGAGAGCTTGCATGTTCGGTTTGCGGATGAGGCGGTTTGTATTGGGCCGGCACCCAGTAGTGAGTCCTATCTGAAAATACCCAATATAATTGCGGCAGCAGAAATTACAAATGCAGATGCAATTCATCCCGGCTATGGATTTTTATCTGAGAATTCCAAATTTTCTAAAATTTGTGCAGAGCATGATATTAAATTTATTGGTGCTTCGGGAGAACATATAGATAGAATGGGTGACAAGGCTTCTGCCAAGGAAACCATGAAAAAGGCAGGTGTACCTACAATTCCTGGCTCGGCAGGTTTACTGAAAGATATTGGACATGCCAAAAAAGAAGCAAAGAAAATGGGATATCCCGTAATGCTAAAAGCTACTGCCGGTGGTGGTGGAAAAGGTATGCGGGCCGTTTGGGACGAAGAGAATATTGAAGCGGCTTTTGAAAGTGCTGTGCAGGAAGCAACGGCCGCCTTTGGAAATGGCGGGATGTACATGGAAAAACTTATTGAAGAACCCAGGCATATTGAAATTCAAATTATCGGGGACCAATATGGGAATGCATGTCACCTTTCAGAACGAGATTGCTCAATCCAGCGTAGACATCAGAAACTCACTGAAGAAACCCCATCTCCTTTTATGACAGATGACCTTAGGGAAGCTATGGGAAATGCTGCAGTAAAGGCGGCGGAGTATATAAAATATGAAGGTGCCGGGACAGTGGAATTCTTGGTGGATAAGCACCGGGAATTTTATTTTATGGAAATGAATACACGTATTCAGGTAGAACATCCCATTACAGAACAAGTAGTGGATTATGACTTGATTAGGGAACAGATTCTTGTAGCTGGCGGAGTACCTATTTCAGGTAAAAATTATGTCCCAAAACTTCATGCTATTGAATGCAGGATTAATGCGGAAGACCCATATAATGATTTCAGGCCTTCACCTGGGAGAATAACTACATTACACACCCCTGGAGGTCATGGTATTCGATTGGATACACATGTATACAGTGGATATATAATTCCTCCGAATTATGATTCCATGATAGCCAAACTAATTACATCGGCCCAGACCAGGGAAGAGGCAATTAATAAAATGAAACGAGCACTGGACGAATTTGTAATTGAAGGAATAGCCACAACTATTCCCTTTCACAGGCAGTTAATGGACCATCCTGATTATCTGGCGGGGAATTATACCACTAAATTCATGGAAGATTTTAAAATGGATCCTAAACCAGAAGAATAGAATATGAACTCCGGCCATCGTCGGAGTTTTTTATAGCACGATGAATCTTAGTTATTGGGAATATAAAACTTGGTTATCCAACATTGATTTTACTATTGTTGGGAGCGGTATTGTGGGCCTTAATTGTGCTTATTATTTGAGCAAAAAATATCCAAAAGCGAAAATTCTTATTCTTGAAAAAGGGACTTTGCCCCAGGGTGCAAGCACAAAAAATGCAGGTTTTGCATGTTTTGGTAGTATCTCAGAAATTGTTAGTGACCTTAAAACCCATTCTCAGGAAGAAGTGCTGGAACTGGTGAGAAGCAGATGGGAAGGGATTCAATTATTGCGCAATACTCTAGGGGATTCCAAAATAGATTTTCAACGGCATGGAGGGCATGAACTTTTTTTAAATGAACAAACTAAATTATTTAGTGATTGCTCTGAAGCTCTAAGTAATATTAATAAGTTGCTTAAGCCTGTTTATGGCGAAGATGCTTATTATTTCCATTCCAACACTTTTAACTTTAACAAGATTCAAAATCAATATATCAGCAGTAGGTTTGAAGCACAAATCAATACCGGAGCCATGATGAATTCTTTGCTTTCATTGATCCGTAATGCTGGAGTGAATATATTAAATTCAATTAAGGTTACCTCTTTTGATGACACTCATGGAAGCGTAAAGGTTTGTACTAACCAGTTTGAATTTGAGACAAGAAAACTTATAATCGCCACAAATGGATTTGCAGCTCAGCTTCTGGATGAAGAAGTTAAACCCGCAAGGGCACAGGTTTTGATTACAAAACCAATTAAAAACCTTGAGATTAAAGGGACTTTTCACCTCGATGAGGGATTTTATTATTTTAGAAATATTGATAATCGTATTCTTTTGGGCGGTGGGAGGAATCTGGATTTTAAAACGGAAGAAACATCCGAATTTGGGCAAACAGAACTAATTCAGAATCGCCTGGACAGCATGTTGCAAGAAATCATTTTACCTCACACAGATTTTGAAATTGAACGCAGATGGAGCGGAATTATGGGAATAGGTAATACTAAGAGACCAATTGTAAAGCAACTTTCAGATAACTTAATATGCGGAGTAAGGCTGGGAGGAATGGGAATTGCAATAGGTAGCCTGGTGGGAAAAAAATTAGCTGATTTAGCCTGATATGGAAATTTCAGTAGCCATCAAGGATGAATTGCGCAGATTTTGTGAAACATTCGCAGAGGACAGGATTGGACGCATCCAAAGTAATATAAGCAGCATTAACGATTCTCTAAAATCTGAGACAAAGAGTAGCGCAGGCGATAAACATGAAACGGGGAGGGCTATGATTCAACTTGAAAGGGAGAAGTTGGGGCACCAGTTATATGAAGCAGAAAAGATGAGACAGGCTTTAGCTGGGATTACTATTCTGGCAAGCCAGGCAAATATTCGTCAGGGCAGTCTGGCAATTACTACAGAGGGGGTATATTATATTTCAATTTCAGCGGGGGCCTTCAAAAAGGGTCCCACCAAAATATTTTGTGTCTCGGCACTTAGCCCAATAGGCAAAAAATTGTTGGGGAAATCCGAAGGTGATTCTTTTGATTTTAATCAAAAAACGATTTGCATTAAGAAGGTTCTTTAAACTTTTTTAATAAAGGAATTCCCTAAAACCACTCAGAATTACATATTTTTCAATAAATTGTTCTTTGCCATAGGCAACCTTTAAATAATTACATAATTCATATTGTCATGAAAGTTTATAGGGTATATAAAGGGATTCTGATTGAATACAAAGGAATCTTTTATCTTCTGGAAGGGGAAGATTGGGATTCATTTATTAATGACAATAACCTTTTTATTAAGATTGAGCATCTGATTTCCGGTAAGGAGCCTTTACAAGACCCGGAAGCTTATCTAAAAAAAGGACTCCTTGCCCCAGCGGATAGCCAGGAGATTTGGGCTAGTGGAGTTACCTATTTTAACAGCAAACTGGGACGTGAAGAAGAATCAAAGGAAAAGGGAGGGAGTAATTTTTATGCAAGGGTATATGTCGCAGAACGTCCGGAATTATTCTTTAAGTCTATGGGGTACAGAGCGGTAGGTTCCGGAGGAAAAGTTCGAATAAGAAAAGATTCTACCTGGGATGTTCCGGAACCTGAGTTAACACTTGTAATTAGTTCAACCGGTAAAATTATTGGGTACACCATTGGAAATGATATGAGTTCCAGAAGCATTGAAGGAGAAAATCCTCTGTACTTGCCCCAGGCAAAGACTTATGATGGGTCTGCGGCTATTGGTCCCTGTATTTTAGTTGTTGAGGGACCTCTTCCTAAAACAACAATAATAAGGCTTGAAATACGGAGGGATAATAAACAGGTATTTACCGGTGAGATAGGGATAGATCAAATTAAACGCAAGTTTGAAGATTTGGTAGGTTATCTCTATGCGGAAAATTCTTTTCCATATGGTAGCCTCTTAATGACTGGAACTGGGATAGTACCGTCTACTGATTTTACTTTGCAAAAAGGGGATGAAATAAAAATTGAAATTGATGGAATTGGCACTTTAATAAATACTGTTGATCAATAATATCTTCATTCATCTTCGGGTTTTCTCCGGCTCGTTTTCTTCTTTGCTACTACTCTTTTACTTTTTAATCGTTTTTCTACCGAAGCTTTAGAAGGAGAAGTTTTTTTACGTCTTTTTGGAATTTTTAATGCTTCCTCAATTAGTTTTAGTAAACGGTCTTCTGCAATTTCCCTATTCTTATGTTGGCTCCGGGATTCGTCACATTGAACCAGGAGTTTGTTTTCCGTTGTAATTCGTTTATTGAGTTTTTTATATAAGCGTTCTTTTTCAGATTCATTAAACGCTTTGGAACTCGCCAGGTTTAAAGTAAGTTCCACTTTTGTGGATACTTTGTTAACATGCTGGCCGCCTGCACCACCACTTCGGACTGCTCTGAACTTTAATTCCTGTAAAACCAAGTCTTTGTTCATAGTGCAAAGGTCGATTAGAGTTTTAAACGTTGGTTAATTGTTTCAAGAGAAATATTGAGAAAAACTCTTGTTTCAATCTCCATATCCCGTTCTGAATGAAAGTAGATTATTTGCTCTTCTGCAAACCCTTCAACCAGATAGTGACTTCCCATCGGATATGTTTTTTTTACAAACACAGGAAGACCGGAATTTCGGGATACTTTAAATTCATGGGCGTAGACAATAATTTTTCGTTTGGTATCTGCGTATGATTTGATAATATTGATTGGAACCAGATTAGCTTCACCAAAAAGCGAAGCAATGTAAAGATTTCGGGGAGTCTTATATAATTCAAGAATTGTTTCCTTAGCTAATATCCGTGTATCCTTTAGTACGAGTACGTTATCTGCAAATGGCAGTATATCATTATTGTCATGAGTGGCGGTTAAGCAAGTTATCTTCTCTTCCTTCAGATAGTTAAATAAATTTCTTCTTAGGCTGTTTTTTCTAAAATTATCTATATGACTGAATGGTTCATCCAGTAGCAATACCTCAGGTTTCTGGGCCAAAGCCCTGGCCAGGGCAACGCGCTGTTGCTGTCCAATACTAAGATGCTTTACTTTGGTTTTTGCAAACCTTTTCATTTCGATAATATCTAGCAACTCTTCAGTACGTTCTTTTAGTTCTTTGGGATAAAATACGGAAAGGTATTCAGAAATATTTTCAGCCACGGTAGTAACTGCCATAAGGTCGAACCCCTGCGACATATACTTCATGAAGGACTTTCCGGGAACAAGATTATAAAGAGGCCCCTTAACTTGTTTTTTCCCCCAATATATTTCTCCTTGAGCCGGCTGAAGAGATCCGTAAACTAGTTGTAAAAGGGTGCTTTTGCCACAACCGCTTTCACCCATTATACCCAGATGTTCTCCTCTATCAACAGAGAAGCTAATATCAGTAAGTACCAATTCCTTGTCATAGGCAAAAGATAGACCGGTTATTTTTAACATGATTATTATCTTAAACGACTTCTAAAAAAAAATCCGTTTCTACAGAAACGGATTTTGCTCTGAATTATTGATAGTTACTCTTTAAATTCCTTTATCACTGCCTTATTGGGCAACTCCTTATAGTTCATATTATAAAGGGTAAATGCAAAAATATCGGAATATTGCTCAATTATTTTACTAACAGGTGTTCCGGCTCCATGGCCGGCCTTAGTTTCAATGCGAATAAGAGTAGGGTTAGGACCTGACTGCTTCCCCTGAAGTTCGGCAGCAAATTTAAAGCTATGGGCCGGTACAACGCGGTCATCATGGTCTCCTGTTGTAATCAAGGTGGCAGGGTATTCAACCCCTTCTTTTACATTGTGAATAGGGGAATAGGCTTTCAGGTACTGAAACATTTCTTCACTATCTTCCGAAGTGCCATAATCATAATGCCATCCGGCTCCTGCGGTGAAAGTATGATAACGCAGCATGTCCAGAACACCTACAGCTGGCAGAGCTACTTTCATGAGTTCGGGTCTTTGGGTCATAGTAGCCCCTACTAAAAGGCCACCATTGGAACCTCCTCTTATTGCCAGGTTTTCCGATGAGGTATATTTATTCTCTATAAGATATTCTGCAGCAGCTATAAAATCGTCAAACACATTTTGCTTTTTGGTTTTTATACCGGAATTATGCCATTTTTTCCCATATTCTCCGCCACCTCTCAAATTAGGTACAGCATAAACGCCTCCCTGTTCCATCCAAACGGCATTGACAATACTGAAAGAAGGGGTAAGACTTATATTGAACCCCCCATAGCCATAAAGAATAGTAGGGTTTTTGGAATGGAGTTTTAGTCCCTTTTTATATGTGATAATCATAGGGATTTCTGTTCCATCTTTGGAGGCATAGAATACCTGTTTAGACTCATAATCATCCGAATTAAAATCAATTTTCGGTTTCCAGTAGGGGACATAATTACCTGTTTCCACGTCGTATTTATAAGAGGAACCAGGAGTGTAATAATTAGTAAATGAAAAGTAGAATTCTTTTTCTTCTTTTTTACCACCAAAACCACTTGCACTGCCTATACCGGGAAGCTCTATTTCGCGTACTAGCTTACCATCATAATCATACTGAAAAACTTTAGAAATAGCATCTATCATATATTCGGCAAAGAAGTACCCCCCCCCGGTATTTGGACTAAGAACATTCTCTGTTTCAGGAATAAAATCTTTCCAATTTTCCTGACCTGGGTCTGAAGCATCTACAGATATGATCTTCTTATTTGGAGCATCTAAATTTGTAACCATATAAAGCTTTGAGCCTACGTTTTCGAGAACATTAGTATCAGAATCTTCATGATCTAATATAGTTACCAGCTTACTGTTTGGCTTCCTCAAATCTTTTAAATAAAGCTTATTACCCGAGGTAGAATTTGCAGCTGAAATAAGTAAATAATTATTATCCTCAGTCACACTTCCGCCAATATACCTGTGTTTTTCTTCAGAAACACCTCCATAAATTAATGCATCTGTACTTTGTGGACTGCCCAACTTATGGTAATACAGTTTATGTTGATCTGTCTTGGCAGAGAGTTCACTACCTTCAGGTTTATCATAACTTGAATAATATAAACCTTCATTCTCATACCAGGAAAGGCCACTAAATTTTACATCAATAAGGGTGTCTTCAACAATAGTCTTCCCTTCGGTTTCTATTACAATTACCTTCCTCCAGTCACTGCCTCCCTCAGAAATGGAGTAAGCGGCCATAGAACCATCTTTGGTAAAACTCAACCCCATTAATGAAGTAGTTCCATCTTCCGAAAAACCATTTGGATCTAAAAATACTTCGGCTTCCTGATTCCCCTTTTGACGATATAATACATATTGGTTTTGTAAACCATCATTCTTATAAAAGTATGTGTAATCACCCTCCTTGAACGGGGAACTAAGTTTCTCATAGTTCCAGAGTTGTTCCAATCTGTTCTTCAGATCTTTCCTGAACGGTATTTGATCCAAATAGCCAAAAGTGACAGCGTTTTCTTCTTTAACCCATGCTTCCGTTTCTTCACTCCGGTCATCTTCTAGCCAGCGATAAGGATCGTTAACTGCCGTTCCAAAATAGTTGTCAACGGTATCTGCTTTTTTAGTCGTTGGATAATTCACGGCAATAGTATCTTTTTGTTCTGAATTCTTGCAAGAAAAGGTAATCAAAATAAGAAGTAATAGTATCCAAATATTTCTCATAATAGATAATTATTTAGAGACCAAAAATACCATAAAAAAACCTTTAAGTACTAATGCACCAAAAGGTTTTAACAGATTTTATAATAGAGCCTTCAGAGAAGTTCTTTGTCTACCAGGTATTCAGCTATTTGAACAGCATTGGTCGCAGCACCTTTTCTGAGATTATCCGCAACTATCCACATATTTATAGTGTTTCGCTGCGTTTCGTCTCTTCGTATTCGTCCTACAAAAACATCATCTTTATCATGGGCATAAACCGGCATTGGATAAGTGTTGGTATCCGGATTATCCTGTACAACAACTCCCGGGGTATTATTCAGAATACTTCTTACTTCATTTAGTTCAAAGTCAGATTCAAATTCAACGTTAACGGATTCAGAATGGCCTCCTGCTGTAGGAATACGCACGGCGGTTGCTGAAATTGAAAATCTGCGGTCGTCTAGTATCTTCTGAGGCTCCCTGGCCAACTTCATTTCTTCTTTGGTATATCCATTTTCCATAAAAGTGTCACAATGTGGCAGGGCATTCCTGTTGATAGGATATGGATATGCCATTTCACCCTGTATTCCGGCCATTTCATTCTCCAATTGTTTTACAGCTTTTACCCCTGTTCCGGAAACGGATTGATAAGTTGAAACTACTACCCGTTTCATTTGATATCTGGCATGCAAAGGTGCCAGCACCATAACAAGTTGAATAGTAGAACAATTGGGATTGGCAATTATTTTATCTGCTTTGGTTAATTTATTTGCGTTGATTTCCGGAACAACCAATTTTTTTTCAGGATCCATACGCCAGGCCGACGAGTTATCAATTACAGTGGTTCCAGCTGCTGCAAATTTCGGCGCCCATGTTAGTGATGTATCTCCACCGGCAGAAAAAATAGCCAAATTCGGACGTGCAGCTACAGCATCCGCAAGGCCTATTACGCTAATGGATTGCCCGTTATAGGATATCTTTTTTCCAACAGATCGCTCGGAGGCGACCAATAATAGTTCAGTTATTGGAAAATCCCGCTCTTTAAGCACTTTTAGCATTACTTCGCCAACCATACCTGTTGCGCCAACTACAGCTACCTTCATGTTTTAATTATTTTGTGCTCAAAGGTATTGCAAGCAATGTTGCTGAACAAGATTTTTTATTAGATATATAGAATTATAACAAATTGTTATAATTAGAACAAATATAAAAAAATGACCACCAATTCAGTTTTCGAAAACCTATTGGTGGCCTTTAAGTTAATTTAGTAATGTAGCGGTTACTCCCTTAAAAGGAGTTTTATTTCCTATTATTTTTTCAATAAATCTCTTATTTGTGTTAATAGTTCCTCCTGACTTGGACCAGATGGTGCGGGTGGTGCGGGTGGTGTTTTTGTTTTATTATACGCCTTAACAAGAAGAAACATTACAAATCCTACAATAAGGAGATTAACAATGGTGTTTACCCATGCGCCCCATCGAACGGCATTTTCTGCTACATAGCCCGCTTCTCCTTCGGTCCCTGAAGCCTCGGTGAGGACATATTTTAAATTGGCAAAATCTACACCTCCTGCAAATTCACCCACAATGGGCATAATAATGTCGGCTACAAAGCCATTAATTACAAGACCTATGGCCCCTGCCATAATCACAGCAACTGCAAAATCTATTACATTGCCCGTCATAATAAAATTCTTAAATTCTTTTAGCATGTCATTAGTTTTTAAATGGTTAGGTAATAAATGCGATTACAAGATACTCATAATAACTATTTTTAACAATTTGTTAATTAGTTGATTAAGCTCCCGTAATTACCCTTTTAACTCTTTGAGAAATTCCGCTCAGCAGTTCATAGGAAATTGTGTTTGCTCCGGCTGCAAAAGTCTCTGCGGAATGTTCTTTTCCAAATACAACCACTTCATCACCTTCCTTACATTCAATACCCGTTATATCTATCATGATCATATCCATACAAACATTTCCAATAATAGGTGCTTCCTTACCATTTACTAATACCGAAGCTTTTCCATTGCCATATTGTCTGCCAATTCCATCAGCATGCCCAATAGGCAGGGTTGCAGATTTTTTGTATCCCTGAGAAGTAAAAGCCCTGTTGTAACCTACACTTTCATTAGGCTCTATTTGGTGTATCTGCGATATTATTGTTTTTAATGTAGCCACAGGTCGCAACTTAGCATCATAGCTAGCTTCATTTCCATATCCATAAAGGCCAATACCACTTCGTACCATTTGGAATTGTGCTTCAGGATAATTGAATATCCCGGAGGTATTGAGAATATGCATAAATGGACTAACTTTTAATTTGGAAGCAAATTCCTCGGCAATCTTTTTAAAGGATTCAATTTGATTTTTACTAAATTCTTCTTCAGACTTGTCTTCGGAAGCAGCCAAATGAGAAAATATTGATTTTATTTTCAATTCATCCTTCCCCTCAAGCTCATCGGCAATATGGTCAATATCATTTTCCCGGAATCCAAGCCTGTTGAGGCCTGTGTTGAATTTTAAGTGGACAGGATAAGCCTTTTGCTTTTGTGCCTTTGAAGCCTTGATGAATTCTCGGAGGACTCTGGGGGAATAAAGACTGGGTTCCAGGCAATATTTTATAACCATTGCATAATTAGAAGGCTGTGCATGTAATACGAGTATAGGTGTTTTAATTCCTGCCTCCCTTAAAACCTTACCTTCATAGGTATAAGCCACCGCCATATAATCTACTCCTAGTTTCTCCAGTTTTTTTGCAATGATCACGGAATCACTTCCATAGGCAAAAGCCTTTACCACAGCCAAAAACATGGTTGAAGGATGTATTTTGGTTCTTATATAATTATAATTATGTTCTAAAGCCACAAGATCCAACTCCAGTGTAGTCTCGTTAGCTCTGGGCATCTTTTTTATTTTGCTTTATCTCCTCGGCTTCTACCTTCATTTTATTAATTTTTTCTTTGAGCATAGCTTTGTAGAATGCAGCCCGGCTTAAAGGTTCGTATTCTTCTATTTCCCCCAGTAGCACCAATTTATCATTATTAGATTTTCTAAAGCTATAATTTGCAAGATTGCCCGTGCGTGTACAAATAGCATGAACTTTGGTTACGTATTCCGCAGTAGCCATTAAAGCAGGCATTGGTCCGAAAGGATTACCTTTAAAATCCATATCAAGTCCGGCAACAACAACACGTATCCCCATATTTGCGAGATCATTGCAAACAGTCACAATTTCATCGTCAAAGAACTGAGCTTCATCTATTCCAACTACATCACAGTCGTCTGCCAGAAGTCGGATATTTGCCGCCGCTGGTACAGGCGTAGAGCGAATCTCATTTTCATCATGAGAGATTACCTTCTCTTCATGATATCTGGTGTCTACAATTGGCTTAAATATTTCTACTTTTTGCTTTGCAAACTGGGCTCGTTTAAGCCTGCGAATCAACTCTTCCGTTTTTCCGGAAAACATTGAGCCAGAGATAACCTCTATCCAACCGAATTGTTCCTTATGATTAACAGTGTTTTCGAGAAACATTTTGTAATTTTAAACCAAAGTAAGGGGTTTATTCCCTTATTTATGATAACGAAATATAAAAGTATTAAAAAAGATAGACCTTTACTGTTTAGTCTAAACAAAAAGAAATGAAGCGAAAACTGAAAGAGGAACTAATTAGGATGTCCACAGATATAATTACCTCAAAGGATCTTACGGAGATGGAGATACCTCAATTATATGAGGCTGCGAGAAATCTATACGAGAAATTGGCCGTTCTAAAGTTTATTGATGAAAAACTCAACGATATTGAAATTGATGTTTCCAAAAATGTACTGGCATCCAGATTTGAAAAAATGGCCAATGCCGTGATTAATGAAAATAAATTGGTTCCTGAAAATAATCCGCACGAAGAAGATATTATTACTCAGGGGATTGATACCATAAAAGGGATGGTATCTGAAATGCCAAACGATGAGGATAACGACAGGCTATTTGTAGAATTTGTTGCAAAACCAGAGACCACAAAGGCTGATAATAACAAAGCTACCTCACAGGTTTCTCAGGAAATTAAAGAAGTTTCCAAGACAAAGTCGTTGAATGAAAAACTCACAAATAAGGAAATAACTGTGGGTTTAAACGACAGACTGGCTTTTGTTAAAAATCTTTTTAATGATAGTACAGAAGACTTCAACAGAGTAATTTCCCAATTGAACACCATTGATTCTTATGAACGATCTATGGCCTTTATTGATAATATGGTTAAGCCAGATTACAATCAATGGGCAGGAAAGGAAGAATATGAAATCAGGTTTCTTGCTCTTATAGAGCGTAGATACTCCTAATTTCTAATACCGGATTAACTGCGATTATAAGAAATGTATATTACTCATACTGCTTCGAAAAGAAGGTAAGATCTTAAAACAGTGCTGACAGGCAAGTTATTTATTGTTCCAACACCTATTGGAAATTTGGAGGATATTACCTTTAGAGCAATTAAAGTTCTTAAGGAAGTAAACCTGATATTGGCAGAAGATACTCGTACAAGCAATAAACTTTTGCAGCATTATAATATAAATACCCCAATGCAGAGCCATCATATGCATAATGAACATAAAACGCTAGATGGTATTGTGCGAAGACTTAAAAATGGAGAGCAAATTGCACTAATTTCCGATGCCGGTACCCCGGCTATTTCCGATCCCGGGTTTTTACTAAGTCGGGCCTGTGTTGAACAGGGAATCGAAATTGAATGTCTTCCTGGAGCAACTGCTTTTGTTCCTGCCCTCGTTAATAGCGGACTACCCAACGATCGATTTGTCTTTGAAGGTTTCCTGCCAATAAAAAAGGGCAGACAAACCAGATTAAATGATCTGGCAGAAGAAACTCGAACTATGGTTTTCTATGAGTCTCCACATAAACTTCTAAAGACTTTATCACAATTTGTAACCTATTTTGGCCCTGAACGACCAATATCAGTTTCCAGGGAACTTACTAAGATGTATGAAGAAACCATTAGAGGCAACATATCGGAAGTCTTGGAGTATTTTAAAAGCAAAATACCAAAAGGAGAATTTGTGATTGTGGTTGCCGGAAAAAAATAACCATAATCTTTCAGGAATCTAATAAAAAAGAATAACAAATTTAACGTAAGTAAGGCAGGTTATTTATGTTTCCCCTTTTCCCATCCATATTTACCCAAATAGAACTCACCACTTTCTACAGCTCCATCCTCAATTGTTGTTCCCATAGAATCATTCCAACGGTTTAGGTAACCAAAAAGAGAAATTACTCCTAACATTTCAACAATCTCACCTTCATTCCAATACTTATACAATTGACTCTTGATGTTTAGATCCACCGCATTGGGAACCTGTGCAGCGGCCAGGGAAAAATCCAGAGCGGCGCGCTCAGCTTCCGAAAAGGCAGGATGAGTTCTGTACTCCCAAATATTATCCAATTGTTCCTGCTCTGCACCATAACGTTCTGCAGCCCTTATTGCATGGGCCTGGCAATAGCGACAACCAGTTGCATTACTGCTGACCCAGGCAATCATTCGTTTAAGAGCAGAAGTAACCCTGCCTTCATTGGTCATAACCGCCTTGTTGAGGGTAATAAAAGCCTTGGATATTGCAGGTCTATGTTGCATGGTGAGTACAGAATTTGGACAAAACCCCAGGGTCTCATTGAAGAATTTTGCTAATTCTTTAGTTTGCGGATCATGATTAGGATCAAGAGGTTGTACAAGTGGCATAGCGGTAGTATTTTTGTACTCCACAAGAAACGAAAAATTATGAGCACAACAAATCAAATTACGACCAAATGGTTGGGCAATATGGCCTTTGAAAGTAATAATCCCTCCGGATTAAATTTAATAATAGATGCAGGTCCTGATGATGGGGGCGAGGGCAAAGGCCTAAAGCCTAAAGCTCTTATGCTATCAGCTTTGGCAGGGTGTTCTGGTCTTGATGTTGCAATGCTAATTAAAAAAATGAAGCTTGATGTGAAGGACTTTAGTATAGAGACCATGGCTAACTTAACGGATGAACATCCCAAATACTATGATGCCGTTACCGTAGAATACCATTTTTGGGGTGGCAACCTGGAAGAAAAAAAATTGCAAAGAGCCGTAGATCTTTCAGTTGAAAAGTATTGTGGTGTAATGGAAATGTTCAGGAAGTTTGCAAAGCTTGAAATAAAAACAATATTCCATAAAGATTGAATCCTCTTCTTCAGAGTGATAGAGGTTGATCAAAAGAAAAATAAAAGAGCGTTTTCTGCATTTAAGATGCAGGAATTCGTCTTATATTACCATAGACAGATAAAGTGGTACAATGCGCTGGACATTAAAATCAAAACAAGATCAAGAGCAAATAAAAGCTTTAGCCGAAATACTCAAAGTAGATCAACTGGTAGCTCAATTACTGCTGCAGCGTGGTGTTACTTCATATGAAGAGGCTAAAAAGTTCTTCAGACCACAACTCTCCGACCTCCATGACCCATTTCTTATGAAGGATATGGAACTTGCCGTTAAGCGTATAGAAAATGCAATACTGGCAAATGAAAATATCCTTATTTATGGAGATTATGATGTAGACGGAACTACGGCGGTAGCGTTACTATCATCATATTTACTTACGCTATATCCGAATGTGGCTACCTATATTCCTGACAGATACACAGAAGGCTATGGTATATCTTATGCGGGAATTGATTTTGCAGAGGACAATGATTTTACTCTTATTATAGCATTGGATTGCGGTGTAAAGGCCATAGATAAGGTATCCTATGCCAGGGAAAAAGGAATTGATTTTATTATATGTGACCACCACAGGCCCGGAAAGAAAATACCAGATGCTATAGCCGTTTTGGACCCAAAAAGAAACGATTGCACCTATCCATATGATGAATTATGCGGATGTGGTATTGGTTTTAAACTTATACAGGCACTAAACATAATTAGAGAGGATAGCTTTGATAAACTCATTCCATACCTGGATCTGGTAGCAACTGCAATTGGGGCAGATATTGTACCCATAACAGGTGAAAACAGGGTCCTGGCTTATTTTGGGTTAGAGGTAATTAATTCAGCTCCAAGAACTGGTTTTAAGGCAATAATTAAAAACCTGCAAAAGAAAAAACTTACCATAACAGATGTCGTTTTTATTATTGCTCCCAGAATAAATGCAGCAGGGCGGATGAGACATGGACAATATGCGGTAAATCTATTAATTGAGCAAAATATGGAGCAGGCAGTTAAATTTGCTTCAGAGATCGAAGAATTTAACACCAACAGGAAAGGATTGGACCGGGAGATTACAGAGGAAGCACTTGATATGATCCTCCGAAATAAGGAAGAAGATAGATTTACTTCCGTTGTCTATAAGGACACCTGGCACAAAGGGGTCATAGGTATAGTTGCCTCCAGACTCACTGAAACCTACTATAGGCCTACATTAGTATTCACAAAGAGCGGCGATAAACTGGCCGCATCGGCCAGATCTGTCAAGGGTTTCGACGTTTATAATGCTTTAGAACATTGTGCAGATTCTATTGAGCAGTTTGGTGGTCATAAATATGCCGCTGGATTAACATTAGTCGAAGAACAATATGAAATATTTAAGTCGCAATTTGAAAAGGTAGTAGCTGAAACAATAGACCCAAATCTTTTGACTCCGGAGATCACCATTGATGCAAAACTCGATTTAGATCAAATAAGTCCAAAACTTTTGCGTATAATACAACAATTTGCACCTTTTGGTCCGGGTAATATGACTCCTGTTTTTATGACAGAAAACCTCCGGGATACTGGCTATGCAAAAGGGGTTGGCGAGGATAATAAGCATCTTAAACTTGCAGTAACTCAAAATGGTTCTGGTCCGGTTGGAGCCATAGGGTTTAATTTGGGGGGTAAGCTTTCGGTTGTGCAAAATGGAAAACCATTTAACGCCGTTTTCTCTTTGGAAGAAAATCACTGGAATGGAATTGTTAGCTTACAGCTGAAGTTTAAGGATTTAAGATAAAGTCACTTACTCTTGAAATGTTTCTAAAGAGAGTTTGGTACCATCAAAAACGCCATAGGTATAATAGGAAATCCAGTCGCCGAGGTTTACGTAGGAAGATGTCTTACCTAATGTTATTTCAAGAGGTAAATGCCTGTGCCCGAACACGAAGTAATCTTGGTGCTTTTCTTTTAGTTTTCTTATAGAATATTGCACAAGCCATTCTTTATCCTCACCCAAAAAGTGAATGTCATCCTCTCCGGATATTAATTTGTTATTAATAGAGAAATATTGTGCCAGCTTAACTCCCAGATCTGGGTGTAACCAGCGGAAACACCATTGTGCCAACTTATTTGTGAAAAGTTTCTTCATTCGCTTATAGCCTTTATCACCAGGCCCTAATCCATCTCCGTGACCAATAAAAAAAGTAGTGCTATTTATTTTGAATTGTTGAGGTTTATGATAAACAGGAATGTTGAGTTCATTTTCGAAATACCCGTTCATCCAGAGATCGTGATTGCCTACAAAATAGAATATTGGAATTCCTGAGTCTGTAATTTCAGCTAGTTTACCGAGGGTTCGTGTAAATCCTTTAGGAACAACGGTTTTATATTCAAACCAGAAATCGAATAAGTCTCCTAGCAGGAAAATAGCCGCGGCATCCGTCTTCACTTCATCCAACCATGCTACAAATTTCTTTTCCCGGGGAAGACTTTGTTCCCTTGTTGGGGCACCTAAATGGTTATCGCTGGCAAAATATACCTTTTTACCAATTGGGACAGAGATGCTTTTCATTTAGTGTAAAGATACATAAAGCAACCTAGTTATCAACAGCATGCCATTCGGCAAAGGCAGTGTCTGTTTCGCGAAGTTTTATTGAATGCAACTGTATTTCTTTAGATAAGCGGGCTTTAATTTTGTTTGCGAAATCAATTACCATATTTTCACTGGTGGGCTGATAATCTGCCAGGATTACTTTATGCCCACGGACTTTTAATTCTTTTGCCAATTCTATATGCGGGGTATTTTTGTTAAATACCGTAGCATGATCAAAAGGGTCTACAATTTCTTCTTTTACTATTTTTTTTAAGTCACCAAAATCAATGACCATTCCAAGTTTAACATTGGATGTGTCCGTAATGGGCATGCCAATTACGGTAACCGAAAGTTTATAACTATGGCCATGTACATTTTTACATTTACCATCGTAACCATAGAGAGCATGGCCGGTTTCAAAAGTGAATTGTTTGGTAATCCGTATTTTATGCATTCGTTTTAAATCTGCTACAAATGTATAAAATCTTTATAGGGGAGCATAGACTATTTTGTGACGTAATATTTAAGGGGATAAACCTATTTTTTATATTTTCTCCTGTTTCTAATTCTATTAAAAATATATATAGCTACTACCAAAAGAGCCAGCATTGGAAAGAGAAGATCACCGTTTAGGAATTCAAAAAATTTCATACCCTTATTTCTTAAGACTATTTAACTTCTCTTTGCTGGATGGAGAAAGTGCTAACTTACCGGAAATCTCAGCTCGTTTGGTCAATAATTCGCTCCAGGAAGCAGTATCTTCCCATAGAACTTTTTTTATTGCTCTTAAAGCTTCTGGATTATAGGATGCCAGAGTTGACATAAAAAAATCCAACTCCTTGTCCATTTCTTTAATGGAACTAAAAACCTTGGAATACAGTCCTTTTTCCTGCGCCCAATAGGCATTTTTCCATTCAGTAGGTGATAAGGCCAATTCGGCAAAGCCGGCCATTCCTATTTTACGTTGAACCGCTGGTTCAATTACTAATGGCGCTATCCCAATAGAAAGTTCAGAAAGTCTTATAGAAGCAGCTTCCGAAGCAAAGACATAGTCACAAGCAGCGATAAGCCCAACTCCGCCGCCCACCGCTTTACCCTGTGCTCTTCCTATGATAGGATGTACACATTCTCGCATAGCATTGATAACATTGGCAAAACCACTAAAAAATGTTGTCCCTTCGACTGGGGTAGATATTTCCAGCAATTCATCAAAGGAAGCACCTGCACAAAAAGCCCTATCTCCTTCTGATTTTAAAACTACAATAGAAACTGCCTCATTGGAAGAAATATTTTTAAGTTCGTCAGTTAATCGGTCTAAAAGTTCACTGACAAAAGAATTACTTGCAGGATGGCCAAATTCTATAGTAGCAGTTCTATTCTCAATTTTTGTATAAAGACTACCTGTGGGTCTGTTTGTGCCCATTTGAATTGTTTTTTGTAAAATTAAACCTTTTGTAATAGTGGGCGAAATTTTCTCCGGAACTTCCATACAAGCGCACTACCTCTAATTATCATCCACATGGTAAGCGCAATCCAAATTCCTTGCAGACCAAAACCGAAGGTTTTACTTAATAATAATAAAGGAACAAAACCTAAAAAAGTCGCTGTCAACAGGACATTCCTGAGAAATTTCATTTCTCCCAATCCCTTAAACAAACCATCAAAAACAAAGGCAATAGAATTCATTGGTAATCCAAGGATAAGGATAAAGAAAATGGAATAGAAGGTCTCCAGAACAATGGGGTCATTTGAAAAAAGACGCCCCAAAGGTCTGTAGAAGATAAAACCGTTAAACATTAAAAATAAACTCACCATTCCACCGTATAAAGCGATTTTTTTGGCTAATGACCATAGGGTATTGTAATCTTTTGCGCCAAGTAATTTGCCCCCCATAATATTACCTGCCGCACCATAACCATCTATAAAAAAGGCAGCAAAAAGCCAAAGATTTATAGCTATTGTATGCGCTCCGATATACCTATCACCGAGCGCTGCAGCTTCTCGTACAGCTAGGATAAGAGTAATATTAAGTGCAATAGCGCGGATAAAAAGATGAAAACTCATTACTGCCAGGCGCCCCAACTCCATATGTATTGGAAATCTTGGGATAAGGCTAATATTAGTTTTTAATTGCAGAAGGACAAATGCCATTATGGCCATAACCCCCTGGGAGATAAGACTTGCCCATGCAGCACCTTCCAGGTTATAAGCAGGAATTATATCAGATATACCGTAAACCAAAATAAAATCTAACACGATGTTTAACAGGGCTCCGGTAATTGCTATGAGCATAGGCCAAAATGTATTTTGTAATCCTCTGAAAATTCCCATAACAGCAAAAACGAAAAGTGTTAAAGGGAAACCCCATACGCGAATGGAGTAATAAGTAATACAAAATTCTAATATTTTTCCTGAAGCATTTAATAATTCAAAAATCTCCTCTACAATAAATATGGTAGAAAGCAGTATTAACACACTAAGAGTTACATTAAAAAAAATTGCCTGCGCCGGCAAATTCTTAACCTCATCTAGCTTGCCTGCCCCTAAATATTGAGAGATAATTGCAGATATGGCACTTCGGGTTTGCCCAAGGATCCATATAAGCATAGACAAAAAGGAACCTACAATTCCAACCGCAGCTAAGGACTCCAGACTGTATGTTTGAATATTGCCAACAATAGCAGTATCAGTTATAGATAAAATTGGTTCGGCTATCCCGGCAATAGTTGCAGGAATAGCCAGGCTATTAATAGTCTTGAAACTTACAACTGTTTTCAAAAATAGAATGGATTACAAAACGAGTTCATAACAGTAAAATGGATAATCACTTTGTTTGGGGAAATAGATATTTCCCAGTTTTTGATATCCCCGTTGCTCGTAAAATTTTTGATTCCTTTTGTTTTGACTAAATGTATCCAAACGTATCGAGATATACTTGTTATCCCGCGCATAATTTTCAGCAAAATTCATTAACATTCGGGCATAGCCTTCCCCCTGGTATTCAGGCCCCACAGCGAGCCTGTGAATATATATGTTATTTTCGTTAGGTGTTAGCCATTTAATAGGAATATATTCCTCATCCATAAATGTGGTAATAGTTATACAGCCTATAAGAATATTTACAGATTTAAGCACAAATAATTCCTTTCGGGAAATATCTTCTTCAAAAGCTTCCTTCGAAGGGTATTCTTCATTCCATTGAAATATCCCTATTTTTTCCATTTGTTTGGCACAGGCTTTGGTAAGCCCAAGAATTTCCGGGATTTCCAGTATCTTTGCACATCTAATCATGAATAATTTATTAAATAAGTTGTAAATTTAATTCAATAATACCAAACCTTATGAATAACATATTGGTGCCTATAGGAACTTCTCCCAATGCTCATGAGACCTTACAATATGCCGTAGATTATGCTGCGCAATTTTCTTCAAGTGTTTATGTCATGGAAGTATTTTCGGCCAAGGCAGGGGCAGGTGAGTTAAAGAATATATCAGAGAAAGTGGCAGAAAGCAGTAAGAAGCGTCTCAAGGAAGTTATCGAACAGGTAGATTCCAGGAAAGTAGATATTAAGATTGCCACATATAATGGGGATTTAGTAGATGGAATAAAGGAAATTGACAAAGAACTTGGTATAGATCTTATAATCATTGCCCCAAGGTGTAATGATATTAAAGAGGAATTATATCTGGGACATACTACCGGAAGAATAGTTAAAAGAACAGATATTCCAACTTTAATCGTACCAAGAGGTACTATTTTTAAGCCTATTAAAAATATTCTAACAGCTTTTAAATCTGGAATTTTAACTCAAAGGAGAATCCTTGAACCATTAAGACTAATAAAGAAGAAATTTAAATCAAAAGTAAATTTACTTCTCGTAAAGACTCCTGGTTATTCGGATGAAGATCTCAAAATAAATACTTCTCTTATGGATTTATGTTCGCACTTAACTGTTACGGAGCATGCTACAACCTATTTGGGAGTTTTAGAACATTTCCAGTCCACAAACCCGGATTTGCTTTGTGTATTTAGAAGGAAACGTGGATTTTTTAAAAATTTGTGGGAGAAGAATGCGGTTCTTAAATCTGAGTTTTCAGTGCGTATTCCTGTACTTGTTTTAAGTGTTAAGAAGGATTAGAGTAGATAAAAATTTATTCAGAGGAATTTTGAAACTTATTCAAAAAGTAGTTCCTTTGAACTTCCTTAAAAGACGGGGGATTAGCTCAGCTGGCTAGAGCGCTTGCATGGCATGCAAGAGGTCACCGGTTCGACTCCGGTATTCTCCACAAAAACCCTCCTTCAACTACCGTAAGAGGGTTTTTTATTTTAGTATTTAGGGCTTTTTAATATTTAAGAGAGCGCGGATAATTAACTACAGAAATTTCAATTGATATGATAGATTTAACGGGTAAAGTTGCATATATCACAGGCGGTTCAAAAGGGATAGGACTTGGAGTGGCGAAGAAATTACTGGACTCAGGGATTAAAGTTGCCATAAGTGGCAGAAATAAATCAAGCTTGGATGCAGCTGAACAACAATTAGGATCTGGGCCTGATGTATTGGCTCTTGTGAGTGATGTTACAAAGCTTAACGACGAGCATAAGGCTGTAGCACAAATTATACAAAAATGGGGAAAGCTTGATGTGGTTCTGGCTAATGCAGGCGTTGGACATTTTGCACCAGTTGATGAATTATCCGAAAACGATTGGCATCAAATGATTGATACAAACCTTAATGGTGTATTTCATACTTTAAAGGCATCAGTTGAAGCTTTAAAAGTCTCAAAAGGGTATTATATAACTCTTGCAAGTCTAGCGGGGACAAATTTTTTCCCTACAGCGGCTGGGTATAATGCTACAAAGTTTGGTGTTGTTGGTTTTACCCAGGCGGCGATGTTGGATCTCCGTAAATACGATATTAAAGTTTCTACTATAATGCCCGGTTCTGTAGCTACACATTTCAATAATAACGAACCTACCCAAAAAGATGCCTGGAAAATACAACCAGAGGATATAGGAGAGCTGGTGATTGATTTGTTAAAAATGAACCCGAGAACACTGCCCAGTAAAATAGAAGTAAGACCCAGCAGACCAGACAAAAAATAGTCATTAATCTTCTTTAGCAATAAATGGTATTTCTGGATTTGCAATTTCCTGAATTAGTTTAACCAACTGTTCCTGAAATAGATCTAGGATATCTTTAGTTATGTTGAAATCCTTATTTGAGGTATTCCAGCTAATTTTTGTTGAAAAATAGAATGGACCAGAACTCAAATTCTTGAAGGAAATAATTCCGGCGTTCATTTTTTCAATGTGATTAATATTTTGATACATAAACGAATAACAAAGCAACTGAAATGCTTTGCTACGATCGTAATTCTCAATGATTTCATCCCATAAAACTACTTCTACATTAGACTTTAGAACACTCCCGGTCTTATAATCAAGTATCCTAAGCACGCCATCCTTTTCATCAATCCTGTCTAATGTTCCTTTTAGCACAACTAGGGACTCTATCCCCGGCACGTCTATATTAACTGACAGATCTTTTTCAAGCGCTATTATTTTAATATTATGATGTTTAATGCCTTCAATTTCCTTCAAAATGAAACTATCTATATAAGCCACAATAACATTAAAGGCAATAAGGTTTTTTCCTCTTGAAATATCCTCTTCTGCATAAGTTTTCAGGAGTTCATGTTTAACTACGGCTTTTATTTTAAGTCTTTGTTCTTTTAGTTTTTCTTCTGTCAGTAAAAGACTGAGGAATGGCTCGTACAGAATTTCCATTGCCTTGTGTAAAACAGTCCCAAAGGTTTTTGAAGCAATAGTCTCCTCTATTTCAAGAGCTTCTTCTAATTTTAATATCTTTTGCTTGTAAAAATTAATAGGATTTTTGATATAGTTTGTAAGTGAAGAAGGAGAAAGACCTTTTTTTAAGACGGCATGTATTTTATTCATTATATCGCTATCCTTTTGTATAGAAACGGGAGAATTAACTATTGAGTTTATCTGTGGAACCGAAATTTTAGTTACTATATTTTCTATGTGCTTTTCATCTGTAAGTAATTGTGAAATAAATCTACTTTTTTCACCGCCCTCAATGACATCAGGTTCAGTGTTATAGATAAGATAGATGTTTTTAGCTCGTTGTAACAATCTGTAAAAATGATAAGTATAGACGGCATCTTTCTCTTTGTAAACAGGCAAACCAAATTCTCTTTTTATATCGAAAGGTATGAATGAGTTATTGGTCTTTCCTGCGGGAAGGATACCTTCATTTACTGATGTAATTATGACCGTTTCAAAATCGAGGTTTCTGCTTTCCAACATCCCCATGATTTGTAACCCTTCAAGAGGTTCACCTCTAAAGTTTATTTTTTCAGTGGATATAAGTTCCTTGAAGATACTTTGTAAAGCCCTTAGATCTTTTAAAAACGGATATTTTATAGAAAGCAATTTTAACTCATTAAATAAGGTATAAAAGTTATATAAATACTCTAGTTCTAAATTGTTTTCCAGTAATTGAAATTTCACTTTTAGAAGTTCAATAATTGCAATAACCCTTTCGAGAAAAAGAGAAGGGTCAACATTTTCATCTGAAAACAGGAGCGTTAATCCCTCATTAGTTTCAGGGAATATTGATTCTAATTTAGAAGGGGTTATATAGATACAATTACGCTTATTAATTTCCGTTTTTATTCGTGCAACTATATTTAGATCATCCGTGGAAAGTATTTTCTGAACATACGGATGAGCCAAAAAAGAAACCAAGTTCTTATAAAACCAACCGCGAGAATCTAATTGAATATAAAGGTCGAAGAGATGAGTAAACATGCCTGCCAGGGGCGTTTTATCTAAGGGATACCCCATAGTGATATTTACCTTATTTATTTCAGCCGGGAGGGAGTTTAATAAGGGGTTAAGTAGCGTTTCATCTCCCAATATTACAGCTGTATTCTTTATTTGTTTCGGATCCTTTTTATTTAGATTTGAAATCAAATTCCCAATGTACTTTGCCTGGGATATTTTTTTAGGCACTCCGGAAATTTGGATATTTTTTGTGGTGCAATAAGAATTGCTTAATCCTTTTAATGAATGGTCTTTATAATAGCTCCAGTCCTTATGGTATTGTCTAATAAAAAAACCCGCATCATGAATTTTATCTTCCAGGAAATAGTTGTCTATGTCCCAAAAGATATCAGCTTTACCTTCTTTTAAAAATTCTTTAATAATAAAAATCTCAGCTTTATTCAAAGCATTAAATCCAACAAAAATGTGCTTTTTATTTTTTGATCTATTAATGTACTCAGATAGTTTATTGCATGCTTCCTTATAAACCAATCCCTGATGTCCCAATCCAATTTCTAAAAGATTTTTATTAAAGTTGGAGTGTAATTCTTCAAGATTATTCCAAAAGCTGAGATAATCTTCTATTAATTTAGTTTTATTGGGTTTCAGATGCCATTGGTTCATTTCCTGTACAACCGATAAGTATGAAAAAAGCTTATCAGGGGGCACCAGGTACCTGTCGATTTCGTTAAAATCCTGCAATAGAATTTGACCCCATTTGGAAAAGGAATAAAAACTTTCCTTTTCTTCACTGCCCATATTTATATAGGCATTATATAGTTCAAATAATTGTTGTGTGTTGGTGGCATACGAAAGACCGGAAATAGCTTCAACAAATGTTTCAATGCTATGGATTTCAGGAGCAAAAATTGTTTTACTAACAATTTTGGAGATGCTGTTTTTAAGAAATGTTCCTGCGCGTTTACCGGGAAGTATAAAAATGAGATTATCAAGCGAATCATTCTTTTCCCACAATTCTTCAATAATCTGATTTAAAAAACTCTTCATATCTAAAAATAAAAAAAGCCCCGCATTTGCGGAGCTTTTTTCTATTATATTAAGTTTAAAACCTTATTCTCTAATCAAGTTAATTTCAACTCTACGATTCGTTTTCCTTCCGGAAGCGGTACCGTTGTCTGCTAAAGGTCTGTCTTCACCATAACCCGTAGCTTCCAATCTGTTTGAGGCGATACCGTTCTCAATTAAGAAATTCATTACGGAATAAGCTCTTTCTTCAGAAAGCTTTTGGTTTAATGAAGCACTACCAACGCTATCAGTGTGCCCGTCTATAGTAAACCTTGCAAAAGAATACTCTTCAAGGATAGCTACGATATTCTGCAATACTTCAGCAGAACGATCTTTAATAGTTGCTTTACCAGTATCAAATAAGATAGTCTTAGCGTAGTCGTTTAATGTCTTACGTACGGCTTCAGTAACTTCAGGACAACCTTTATTCGCTACTACACCTGGTATGTCTGGACAAAGATCATCTTTGTCAAATACACCATCACCGTCTCTGTCTGGCCATGGGCATCCATTATTCTCAGCAGGACCTGCTTCGTTAGGACACTGATCATCTTTATCAGCAATACCATCACCGTCAGCATCAGGACAACCAGCTAAAGCAGCTAGACCAGCTTCATTTGGACAAGCATCATCTTTATCAGCAATACCATCGCCATCAGAATCAGGACAACCATTCATTTCTTTAGAACCAGCTTCGTTTGGACAAGCATCTTTGCTGTCTTCAATTCCATCGCCGTCAGAATCTGGACAACCATTAAATGCTTCTAAACCAGGTACTTCTGGACAAGCATCATCTTTGTCATAAATTCCGTCTTTATCTGTATCAGACCCACCAAATCTTATTGAAAGACCCGCCATGTGTTGCCAGTGTGGGAGTAAGTAATCCTGAAAAGAGTGCTTATATTGCATTTGAAGGGTTAAACCAATATTCTCGTTAAACCAAATATTAGTACCAATTCCTCCGTTAAGAGTACCGGCTCCAATATCAGCAACCCAAGTATAACCACCTCCAATTTCAATGAAGGGATCAATAGTGGTATTTTTTATAAAATTGTATTTGATAGTTCCATCCATACCATAGTAAGACAAGTCGTCAACTGCAACGTCACCAATTTTCCTAATACGGTTTAAAGAACCTCTAACGCCAACGGAGATACCATCACCAATATGACGAGAAAGTCCAACATAAGAGATAGATGGTAAGATGTTCCAGTGGTCATTGGCATTAAATAATTCATTTCCGAATGAACTTACTTTACCTGTTGGATAAAAGTCAACTGCGTTAACTCCAAAACCAATTTGCCAAGGATTATCTTCATTTTGCGCTTGTATGCTGTTAGAGGCCAATATTAGTAGGCCAACAACTAATAATCTGCTAAGCTGTTTCATGTTCAAAATTTTAAGTTTAAGTGTTTATTTAGCAGCAAATGTAAGTTGTTAAGAATTATTAACAAAATCAATTTCCTATTTTTTTAAGGTTTTTTTAAGTTAAAACCAGTATTCAGATAATTTTTAACTCTCTGCCTACCTTTATAAAAGCATTGATAGCTTTATCCAGATGCGAAATTTCATGAGCGGCAGACAATTGTACCCGAATTCTAGCTTTATCCTTGGGAACCACAGGATAAAAGAAACCTATAACATAAATGCCATTATCTAGCAACATATTTGCCATTTTTTGGGATAATTTCGCATCATAGAGCATTACTGGTACTATAGCAGAATCCCCATCAATAATATCAAACCCCGCTTTTTGCATTCCATTTTTGAAATATTTTGTGTTTTTTTCCAACTTATCTCTCAAAGAGGTATCCGTTTCAAGCATTTCAAACACTTTAATAGAAGCTCCTACTATAGCAGGAGCAAGGGAATTAGAAAACAAATACGGTCTTGATCGTTGCCTTAACATGTCAATAATCTCTTTTTTACCGGTTGTATAACCTCCCATTGCGCCACCCAAAGCTTTACCCAGTGTTCCGGTAATAATGTCTATCCTGTTCATTACACCTTTTTCCTCTAAGGTACCTCTGCCGGTTTCCCCAATAAATCCGGTTGCATGGCATTCATCAATCATTACCATGGCATCATATTTATCGGCCAGATCACATATTTTATCTAACGGAGCCAATAATCCATCCATGGAAAATACACCATCAGTAACAATTATTTTAAATCGGGCATTATCATTATTAGCCTGGATTAATTTAGTTTCCAGATCAACCATATCACTATTGGCGTACCTATATCGCTTGGCCTTACATAGCCTAACACCATCAATTATAGACGCATGATTTAGAGCATCTGATATAATCGCGTCTTCTTGTGACAACAGCGGTTCAAATACACCGCCATTGGCATCAAAAGCTGCGGCATATAATATAGTGTCTTCGGTACCATAGAATTTTGCAATTCTATGTTCCAATTCTTTATGGATATCCTGGGTACCACAAATAAAACGTACTGAAGACATTCCAAATCCATGAGTATCCAGGGTTTCTTTGGCAGCTTTTATTACTTCGGGATGAGCAGATAATCCTAAATAATTATTTGCACAAAAGTTTATTACTTCCTGTCCGCCGGAAACTCTGATTACTGCACCCTGAGCGGAAGTAATTATGCGTTCTTCTTTATATAGCCCTGCTTCTTTTATGCCGCTAAGTTCTTCTTTTAAATATTCTTTAATTTTTCCGTACATAACTAATTAATGAATTCTGGAGTAATTTTTTTATCAATATAGACTAATATCTTATTTTCAACTAAATATCCCATGGTTTTCAACGCATCGGCATAGGTGTATAATTGTTCATAATATTTTTGAGCTTTTTTTCCGGTTTTATAATCAATTAATGTAACCCTTTGATTATTAATAACCATACGATCTGGTCGTAAAATTAGGCCATTTTCTGTTATAATTTCACTTTCATTCTTAACGTTATTTTCAGCTGTAAAGAAAGATTTCAATTTCGGATGCCAAATGATTTGTTGCACAGTTTCCTTTAATTGAGCTCCTTCTTCAACTTTAAGATCTCCTTTTCTAATCATATAATCAATTGCGGGATCAATATCGCTCTCGGTTTTAATAAGCCCCATAGTATAGTGGATTATATTACCTTTTTTGATTGCTTCTTCTCTCTTGCTGTCCCAAAGACTACCAGACTGGGTAATAATATTGAAATTGGTATTATTCTTTTGAGTACAGATATAAGGGATATATGGTTGCGCTTTTGGGAGCGGTTGTTCTTGATCCTTGGATTCAGCTGATCCAAAGGAATATCTGATTTTGTTCTCATCCCAAATTCCTTGACTAATTAAAAAATGGATAAATAAACCTGAGTAGTTATCTAATTTAAATTCTTTCTTAGCATTAAGAAGCATTTCTGTTATTATAATGAGCCTATCCACTGCGCGTGTAAGTGCTACATATAGCAAGTTAAATGCATCCAATTCGAGTTTATGCTGTTCTTCTTCATAAATTGTTTTGGCTGCTTCCCCATAATGTAACACTTCTGATTTCTTATTTATTAGTACTTCTTTAAATTCTCCAAAATCCTCAACGGGCAACCACAATTTTGGTTCTAGTTCGTCATAAATCTTAGTGTTCGCAAAAGGGTAAATGACAACTGGAAATTCTAATCCCTTTGCTTTGTGTATAGTCATTATCTGAACGGCATTCAAATTTTCTGGAGCTACAATACTGAGCCTCTCTTTTTTCTTTTCCCAATAGTCTAAAAATGAAGCGATACTGGTATCGTCCCTTTGTTCAGAATCAATGACCTCATCCATAAAATAGGTAAGGTAGGCATCTGAATGCTCAACTAACTTGAATTGGTTTATTGCATATTCCAGGCCATCAGGTAAAGAGTTGTACTTTACTTCGCCAATATTAAAGTTGTAAGCCTCATTTAATGCAGAAAGCAAATTGTTTAAATGTTTTTGAATAAACTCATGTTTGTTTTCTCTGTTTGCGGCAAGAAAATATAATATTTCATAGCAAATTTCTGAATCCTCGGGTGCGTTAATGAGTTTTAATAAATTGACTAGAAAATTGACTTTTGGATTATTCTTAAGCAAGAGTGTCTCAGAAGAAATTATTGGAATATTTTGTTCTATTAGAAAATTGGCTAAAATAATACCATGCTTTCGTTTTCTGGTAAGAATACAGATGTCAGCATAATTATACTTATCGGCGCGTGCATCATTGATTGATCTTAGTACCTCATTGCAATACTCTAAGTCCTTATTCTCCTTAGGCATTTTAATAAAATTCAAATCTACATTTCCACCTACTTTATCATTAAAAGCTTGTTTATTTCCATCCGTAAAAAGTAAATTGTATTGTGGACTACCAAGGAATGGGCTTGTAACGGTAAAAAAGGCATTATTAAATTTTATGAGTTCCTCCCGGCTTCTGTAATTTGTTTCTAGTGAGCTAATATGTGGTTCCACCACAAAAGGATTTGTTTTTTTGTTAATCAAGTTCAAAAATTGTTCGGCCCGCCCACCACGCCATCTATAAATAGCTTGTTTAACATCTCCAACCAACATCAAGGTTCCCATATTACCCTGTTCATCTTCACTTTCGAGGGCATTACTTATTAATGGAACAAGGTTCTCCCATTGCATTTTTGAAGTATCCTGAAATTCATCAATAAAATAATGACGATATTTTTCGCCCAATCGTTCATAAATGTATGGAGCGGGTTGGTTCCTTATTTCATTTGAAATAATGGTATTAAATGAAGATATTGGAATCTGATCCCGTTCTGACTCAATGGTTTTAATTTCTTGATGGATTGCATTTAAAACCGTTAATGGCACAATATTTAAATAGGAATTACGCAAAAAAGACCTATGATATATCCTTTTTTTTATTTCTAAAAAATATTTTTGAAGGGCGAATGCCAATTCCGGATTAGGAGCCTGAAATCCTGATTTAAATATTTTACCTTCCTGTAAATTATTTTCTAATTGGTTGTTGTAAAGCTTAGCAGGATTAAATTCGAAATCACAAATTTTAGTAAAGTGGTTGGGAAGCGTTTTCCTGGGAAAGACCTCCAAACCAATACCGGATTGGGATATTGTTTCTAGAGCTTGCCTGGCAAGGTCTTTAACTTCATCCTCTAGAAGGGTGATTTTTTTTTGAATTAATTTTTTGAGAGTTAAAAAATCCTGTGGACTTTTGTTTTTTAGAAGGTCAAGATGATAAGATTGATTTTCCTCAAATAACAATTTACCCATTTTTGTAAGGTCATATGCTATATCCCAGCTTTTATCGTCTTGAATTTTTTCCAAAGCAAAGTCGATCAGAACTTTTGTAAGCACCTTATCCGTTCCTGCTTTATTTATTAAACGGTCAATTCCTTCGCCTAATAAAAGGTCTGTATCCAATATAACTTCAAAATTCTGTGGAATTTTAAGGTCTTTAGCGAAGGTTCTAATAAGTCGGTGCGTGAATTTATCGATGGTCGAAAGCTCAAAAAAAGCATAATTATGAAGAATTTGCTTTAATGTGATGTTGGCTCTTTTTTGCAAATGATCATTTTCAATATTTAGATCCTTAGCTAGTAATCGAAATAAGGGGGAAGTTTTTTTAGGATGGCTAAATTCGAATAGACTATCAAGAATGCGACTTTTCATCTCATTAGCAGCCTTATTGGTAAAAGTGATGGCTAGGATTTGATTAAAAATATTTGAATTTTCTGTAGATAGTACAATTTTTAGATATTCTTGTACCAGTTTAAAGGTTTTCCCTGATCCGGCCGAAGCATTGTAGATATTAAATGAGCTGCTCTGCACTAATTTTTTCTTGCAAATTACGTAATCTTAAAGAGTTCTTAACAAATAATTAGGCCAATATATATGTTAAATAGAGTAACTTTGAGTGACTCTAATTATTAACTTAAAACGTTTAGAAATGGCATTTGAATTACCAAAACTACCATATGCATATGATGCATTAGAACCTCATATTGACGCAAGAACTATGGAGATCCACCATACGAAACATCATAATGGTTACACCGCGAAATTTAATGCGGCCATTGAGAATACAGATCTTGCAAATAAATCTATTACAGATATATTGAAAAATTTAGACATGTCTAATGGGGCGGTCCGCAATAATGGAGGGGGCTATTATAATCATTCCTTATTTTGGGAAATAATGTCTCCCGATGGTGGGGGTGAGCCCACAGGAGACCTTGCTGCAGCCATCAATGAGGCCTATGGTTCCTTTGATGCCTTTAAAGATGTCTTTAGCAAAGCTGCCGCGACAAGATTTGGGTCTGGTTGGGCTTGGCTTTGCGTACATAAAGGGGGCAAGGTAGAAGTTTGCTCAACGCCAAATCAAGACAATTCGTTAATGCCCGGAACCGGATGTGGAGGGCAACCAATTTTGGGATTGGATGTTTGGGAACATGCATATTATTTAAATTATCAAAACAGAAGACCAGATTATGTCAACGCCTTTTTTAATATTATCAACTGGGATAAAGTAGCTGAGTTGTACAGTTCAAATAAGTAAATTACAATTAAACTTTTTTCCAAATTTTATTGGAAATTAAACCTCCTTAATTAATTAGGGAGGTTTTTTATTATATAGAAAAGGGTGGAGAAGTCTCCACCCTTTTCGTCCCAAATCTTACCATAAACTTAACCTACTTATGCTATGGCATTACTAAATTACTGGTATTGTGAGAAATAACAAAGAAATTTTGGTAAATTTTAGGCTTTCAACTAACGATCAAAGCTAAGTCGGGAGGAAAAATACCGATTAAAAAAGTCATAATTTACTGATAATCAGAAATAAAAAAGGCAGGTTTGCACCTGCCTTTTTCCCCAAATCTTACCATGAACTTAACCTACTTATGCTATGGTTCTTCAAATGTAAGTGAATGAGTGGCTGAGAAAAAAGGTTTTGGACAAACGCCATTTTAATAGGTTGAAATGCGTTTTCTGACATTATATTAGAACAGACGGAAAAATAATTCTATGTGAAAGGCGATTATAGGAGTGGGGATATAAAATAAAAAAGGCAGGTTTGCACCTGCCTTTTTCCCCAAATCTTACCATGAACTTAACCTACTTATGCTATGGTCCTTCAAATGTATGCTAACGCGTTGGAGTGCATTAAAATTTTGGTTAAACTTCTTTTTAATTGGTTGAAATACCTTAGACTAGTTATTATACTATAATAGGTGAAGAAAAGTCGTATTAATTGTGAAGTAAAATAAAATAAAATTTGAGGTAAAATAAAAAAGGTGGAGAAGTCTCCACCTTTTTTGCCCCAAATCTTACCATGAACTTAACCTACTTATGCTATGGCAAGTCTAAAGTAACGGCCTTTAATTCGTTGTGACTAAAAAGCCGACAAATAGCATAAATTATCGATGAAATGCACAAATCTGTGCATTTCATCGATAAAAATGTTAATATGCCCTTTCATTTTTACCCTCATAAAAGTTTATAAAGGCCCTATTTACAACTTTGTTACCCCCCGGGGTCGGATAATCTCCTGTAAAATACCAATCGCCTAGGTTCTTGGGGCATGCCTGATGTAAACTTTCGATTGTTTGATAAATTATTTGTACTTCAGCCTTAATGTCTATAGGACTCAGGAGTTCACCAATTTTTTTAGATATCTGATCTGCACTAAAAGGTTGATAAAAATCTTTTACATAATTAATAATATCCTTTTCAGCAGTTTGAATTTGTTGAATACATTTCTGATATATTTCATCTACTTGCTGCATTGAATTCTGTTCCTTATGTAATTCAAGAGCAGCCTTAAAGGCTATAAAATCTTCTAGTTTTGCCATATCAATGCCATAGCAATCTGGGTAGCGAATTTGTGGTGCTGAAGAAACAACAATTATTTTCTTTGGTGATAACCTGTCTAAAATTCGTAAAATACTTTTCTTTAAGGTGGTACCCCTAACAATACTATCATCAATAATAACAAGGTTGTCATTTTTGTTTACCGAGCCGTAAGAAATGTCATATACGTGTGCAACCAGATCATCCCTGTTGCTATCCTGCGTAATAAATGTTCTTAGTTTTGCATCTTTTATGGCTACTTTTTCAATCCTGGGACGAACATCTAAAATTTTGTTTAATTCCTCTCTGGTAATAGTAGGTCCTAATTTAAGTATCTGTTCTTCTTTTTTCTTATTCAAATAATTCTGCGCTTCTTTGATCATTCCTAAATAGGAGGTCTCTGCGGTATTAGGGATATATGAAAAAACCGTATTTTTTATATCCTCGTTTATAGCAGACAATATTTGCGGAAAAATCAATTTACCCAATTCTTTACGCTCCTGATATATTTCTTTATCGCTACCCCTTGAAAAATATATTCTTTCAAAAGAGCATGCTTTTCTTTCCTTTGGCTCTAATATTTCAGTAGCGTTTACAGTACCGTTTTTCTTTATGATTAATGCGTTGCCGGGGTCGAGTTCCTTGACATCTTCATAAACCACATTAAAAACCGTTTGTATTGCAGCTCTTTCCGAGGCTACTACTACTACCTCATCGTTTTTAAAGTAATAGGCGGGTCTTATTCCTGAAGGATCTCGTAGTACAAAAGAATCTCCATGTCCAAACATTCCCGCCATAGTGTACCCGCCATCCCAATTCTTAGCTGCTTTTTTAAGAATTTTGGAAACTTTTAATCTCTCGGCGATCAAAGGAGAAGCCTCCATCTTATTAAAGCCTTCTTTCTTTATTTGCCTGTATAGTTTTGCTACGGCATCATCAAGAAAATGGCCTATTTTTTCCATGACCGTAACCGTATCCGCCATTTCTTTTGGGTGCTGGCCCAGTTGTATCAAATTATCAAAGAGCTCATCAACATTGGTCATATTAAAATTACCAGCAACTATTAGATTTCTATGCATCCAGTTATTTTGCCTGAGAAAAGGATGTACACTTTCAATACTGTTCTTTCCAAATGTACCATATCGGACGTGCCCAAGAAGTACCTCACCTATATATGGGATATTCCTTTTTTGCAACACTGTATTGTCTATATATTCAGGGTTTTCTTTTAATGCGCTATTAATACGGTCATTAATCTGCGCAAAAATGTCTTGTATAGGTTGTGATTCCACAGAACGTACTCTGCTCATGTAACGCTCCCCGGCAGCCATGTCTAATTTAATACTGGCAAAACCGGCACCGTCCTGACCTCGGTTGTGCTGTTTTTCCATCATTAAATACATCTTGTTTACTCCATAAAAAATACTGCCATACTTTTCCTTGTAATAATCCAAGGGCTTCAGTAGCCGTATTAATGATATTCCGCATTCGTGTTTAATGGCATCACTCATTATTTAAATGAATTAAAAAAGCCCCGTTATTCCGAGGCGTGTTTTATTATTGTAATTCAATATCAAATTGTGTCAATTCCCTGAATTGATGTAACCTTCTTTCCACCTCTTCTTTCTTTAAATTTGCCATTCGTTCTGTTCCAAAACGTTCTACGCAAAAGGAAGCCAGATTGGATCCATGGATAACGGCGTTCTTTAAATTGCTGAATGATATGTTTTCAGTCTCTGAAAGATAACCTACAAAACCTCCTGCAAAAGTATCACCCGCACCGGTAGGATCAAAAACTTCTTTTAAAGGAAGGGCTGGCGCAAAGAATATATTATCATTATGGAAAAGTAAAGCACCATTCTCCCCTTTCTTTATGACTACGTATTTTGGCCCCATTGCATGAATTTGCGCAGCTGCTTTTACTAAAGAATATTCATTAGTTAGTTGTCTTGCTTCTTCATCGTTTATGGTAATAATATCTGTATGTTTTATGACATCATTTAATTCTTTCGAAGTATGATTCATCCAATAGTTCATGGTATCAAGGACAATTAACTTTGGTCTAGTCTCCATTTGATTAATAACGCTCATTTGGATGCTGGGATGTAAATTACCCAACATAACCACATCTGCATTTTTATAGTCGTCAGGCACAACTGGATTAAAATCTGCCAACACATTTAGCTCTGTACTCAGGGTATCCCTCGTGTTCAGATCGTTTCGATATTTACCACTCCAAAAAAAGGTCTTCCCTCCTTTTACAATTTCTATAGCCGATATATCAATATCTTTATCTTCTAAAAATTTTAGGTATTCATTGGGCAAATCATCGCCTACTACAGAGACAATGGCTGCGTCTACATCAAATTGCGAAGCCGCCAGACCAATAAATGTAGCAGCTCCTCCCAGAATTTTATCGGTTTTCCCAAATGGGGTTTCGATAGCATCAAAAGCAACAGTACCAACAATTAAAAGTTTTCTCATAACAGGTTTTTGAAATATGCAGCAAATATACACTTTTGATGTTCCAAATAATCCTAATTAAAATTAAAAAAGGCCTTAATTATTTTCTACCGAAATCTGCAGGAATTTCACCCCAGGCTTTCGTTTCCCATTTTACTATCGGCGTATTGTATGAATTGTTTTTTAACCATTCAACTGCCCTTCGAATGAGATTGAATAAGGCTTTGTTTTTTTGGTTCTCTATAAGCTTGGTATTACAACTTTTTTTCCTCACCCAGCTTATAGCAGTCCTTGAATCTGTATAAATAATACGATCGCTATTTTTCTGCTTTAAAAAAGCCAAACCGTGAACTATAGCAAGAAACTCACCTATATTATTGGTGCCTTCTTTGAAGGGACCTTGTTTAAATAGTCTTTTACCCGTTTTAGTATCAACCCCCTGGTATTCCATTATTCCGGGATTTCCGCTGGATGCCGCATCCACAGAAATAGAATGATAATTTGGCTCTCCTATTTTAAGAAGATCTTGTGGGGAAAGCTGAGGGCTGTTTTTCTTTTTTCCTTTATAAGCATCGTAATTGCTGTTATAAGCTTTTTTGGCTATTTCAAAATTGGGGAATGACATATATTGAGCTCCTTTAGCTCCGGAAATTGCCGCTTTGCAATCATCCCAACTTTCATATATGCCGGGTCTCTTGCCTTTCCAAACCACATAAAATTTATTCTTTTTAGCCATTATCCCTTAAATAATAGTTCTTCGATTACCCTTGGATAATGCTCGTATTCCAGTTCATGGACTTTTTGGGCAATAATTTCAGGGGTATCCCCCTCGTCTACAAATGTTTTTACCTGCATGATAATGGCCCCTTCATCATAATTCTCATTGACATAATGAATGGTAATTCCTGTTTCGGGATCTGAATTCCCCTTTACAGCCTCATGTACCCTCATTCCATACATTCCTTTACCTCCATACTTAGGAAGCAATGCAGGATGAATATTTATAATTCTATCTGGAAAATAATCAATTAATCTTCTTGGGATTCGCCATAGGAAACCAGCGAGAACAATTAAATCGGGATTGAGATTATTTAAAAAATCTGAAATTAAGTCAGATTCAATAAAGGCCTGCCTGTTAAAATATAAAGCACTAATCTTAAGTCGCGCGCACCTGTCTAAAACTTTGGCGTCTTTCCTGTTTGTTAGGACAGCGACTATTTCAACTCGTTTATGTTCAGAAAAATATTGGATAATGTTTTCAACATTTGTGCCTGAGCCCGAAGCAAAAAGAACTATTCGTTTCATTTAGACAAAATTATTCTTTTTGAAATTAAGTCCTAAGTTTATTAAAGATATGATGCTAGCGGCCCGAAATTAGCGACTTAATTGACAGAAAAAAACAATCATTATGTTGATTTTAGGCATTTCACGGGCAGAAAATTTATATACAAACTAATATTCTTGAGTTTAATTTTCTTAAATTACGATACATTTTTACGTCAAATAGTGTTATTACACCATAAGTTTTTTATTTTTGCCAACGATTTAAATTTTTAAAACCAAAATTATTATGTCAGACATTGCATCAAGAGTAAAAGCTATCATCGTTGATAAATTAGGAGTTGATGAGAACGAAGTTGTAGCCGAAGCTAGCTTTACCAACGACTTAGGGGCAGATTCATTGGATACTGTTGAGTTGATAATGGAATTTGAAAAGGAATTTGATATTCAAATCCCTGATGATCAAGCAGAAAACATCGCAACAGTTGGCCAAGCTATTAGTTATATAGAAGAAGCCAAGTAAATTTATGAGTTCTTGATAAAGATTTATAATTATCCATGTGGTAATCGTGCTGCATGGATAATTTTTTTTAATTTACACTTGAGTTAGACTTCAATTTAAAATTTGGCTAAATGCAATTAAAGAGAGTTGTGGTTACCGGACTTGGTGCTTTAACACCTATTGGCAATAATATTGAAGAATACTGGAAAGGTTTAACGGAGGGCAAAAGCGGCTCAGCACCTATTACCTATTACGATACAGAAAAATTCAAAACTAAATTTGCCTGCGAATTAAAAAATTTCGATGCACAGAACTACTTTGATAGAAAGGAGGCTCGAAAATTAGATAAGTTTGCTCAATATGCCTTGATTTCTTCAGATGAAGCTATTATAGATTCAGGATTAGATCTGGAAAAAATAGATAAATTTAGAGTAGGGGTTATCTGGGGCGCTGGAATTGGCGGCTTGGAAACCTTTCAAAATGAGGTTTTAAATTTCGCGGCTGGTGACGGAACACCAAGATTCAATCCTTTTTTTATTCCTAAAATGATTGCAGATATTGCTCCTGGTAATATCTCAATTAAGCATGGTTTTATGGGGCCTAATTATACCACAGTATCTGCATGTGCCTCTTCTGCCAACGCTATGATTGATGCATTAAATTATATCAGATTGGGTTATTGCGATGTTGTTGTTTCGGGAGGAAGTGAGGCAGCGGTGACAATTGCAGGGATGGGAGGTTTTAATGCCATGCATGCTTTGTCTACCCGTAATGATAGCCCGGAAACAGCTTCTAGACCCTTTGATGCAACCAGAGATGGTTTTGTACTTGGAGAAGGTGCCGGAGCATTAATTTTGGAAGAATTGGAACATGCAAAAGCGAGAGGAGCCAAAATATATGCTGAATTAGTTGGGGGTGGACTATCGAGTGACGCATATCACATGACCGCGCCAAATCCAGAAGGTACTGGTGTTGTAAGGGTAATGGAGAATTGTTTACGCGATGCGAATCTTAGGCCAGAAGATGTTGATGCCATTAATACACATGGAACAGCCACACCATTGGGCGATGTTGCCGAACTAAAAGCAATTAGTCGGGTTTTTGGTGATCATGCTGCGAACATAAATATTAATTCTACTAAGTCAATGACAGGACATTTATTGGGTGCTGCTGGTGCGATTGAAGCAATAGCTTCAATTTTAGCAATGAACCATAGCTTGGTTCCACCAACGATAAATCACTCTGTGATAGACGAAAATATAGATCCTAAGCTAAATTTAACGCTAAACAAAGCCCAGAAAAGAGAAGTTAATGTGGCTATGAGTAACACTTTTGGTTTTGGCGGGCACAATGCGTGTGTGGTATTCAAGAAATTTAGCTAAAAAGCAAGATGAACTTTCCTTCAAATATATTTAATTCCCATTCTAAAGAGGATGGGGATTTTTTTTTAGGAATTTCAAATATATTAGGGTTTAAGCCCAAAAAACTAAGTGTATATAAAAAAGCCTTTCTTCACAGGTCTGCTAATAAAAAAGATAAAAATGGACTGCCATTGAATTATGAGAGACTTGAATTTCTTGGCGATTCTATGTTAGGGACCATTATTTCCCGATACTTGTACAATGAAGTTCCGAATGGAGATGAAGGATACTTAACCAAAATGCGCTCTAAAATAGTGAGCAGAAAACATTTAAATGAATTGGGTAAGGATTTGAATCTCATATCATATGTTGAAAGTAGAATCCCCAAATCACATTTTGGTGATAATATACATGGAAATGTTTTTGAAGCTCTGGTAGGCGCAATTTATTTAGACAGGGGTTATAAATATTGCGAAAAGTTTATTAACGATCGCGTAATAGATCCTTATGTAGACATTGAACAGCTCGAAGGAAAAGTAATAAGTTATAAAAGTCTGGTGATTGAATGGTGCCAAAAGCAGAAAAAAGAATTCAATTACAAAGTATATGAGGATACTGGTAAAGACCCGCTAAAGCATTTTGCGGTTAAACTTTCAATAGATGAAAGAGTAATGGCTAAGGCAAGGGCTACTTCAAAAAAGAAAGCTGAAGAAAAAGCATCTAAAAGAGCATTTTTTGCACTGCAGGATAAAATGGGGAGGATACAGATATAATAATCTTATATTTACAATTTACTCAAAGAAATGATCACATTACATAAATTTTCTGATGATTTTTGTGAAGAAAATTATGTGCTCATTGCATTACATAGTGGATTGGAAGATTATGCTTTAGCCTATGCCTTGAATAGGACACTTAAAACAAGTTTAAAGAGATCTAAGACGGATCTTGATATATCTAATGAAACCTCCTTTCCTATTTATGAGTGGAAAGATGAACTTAATGATAGGTATTGGACTATGATTGTAAATACCAGTATTAAAGATGAATATTTAGAATTTGACGATCTTTTTAGCAATGAAACATCCTCTACTGTTTATCACTTAATACCTGAATACAAGGATGTTGATTATTTACTGAAAATTGAGCAGGAAGAAGATGAGATAGATAGCGCTTTGTTGGATTCTATTCTTAAAATTCCCAAGATAATTACAGCATACCAAATTGAAACTAATAAACTAAAATCCAAGCAAAACTTAATTATATAGCAGTATGCCTAATACAAAAAAGACAAAAATTGTAGCCACTTTGGGGCCGGCAACGAGTAAAAGAGAGGTCCTAAAGGAGATGATCGAATCCGGAGTAGATGTCTTTAGAATTAATTTTTCCCATGCAGATTATGAAGATGTTTCCAAGCGCGTCGAAATGATTCGCTCACTTAACGAAGAATTAGGAATGTATACAGCCATTCTTGCCGATTTACAAGGTCCTAAATTAAGAGTTGGGGTTATGGGCGGCGAAGTTATTGTCGCACCAGAAGACGAGATTACTTTTGTAACAGGTGAACCATTCGAAGGAAATGGCGAAAAAGTATATATGAATTATTCGAGTTTTCCAAAGGATGTAAACCCCGGGGAACGTATTTTACTCGATGACGGAAAACTAATGTTTGAAGTCCTTACCACCAATAGGGAGAATGAAGTAAAGGCGAAAGTAATTCAGGGAGGGCCATTGAAATCTAAGAAAGGAGTAAACCTTCCAAATACTAACATTAGCTTACCTGCTCTTACTGAAAAAGATATTGAAGATGCCATTTTCGCAATATCTCTCGATGTAGATTGGATTGCCTTGTCTTTTGTAAGATTTAGTCAGGACCTTATTGATCTTCAAAATTTAATAAGGGAACATTCTAAAAACAAGATTCCGATTATTGCTAAGATTGAAAAACCAGAAGCAGTAAAAAATATTGATAAAATTGTTTCCTATTGTGATGGTATTATGGTTGCTCGAGGAGACCTTGGCGTGGAAGTTCCCGCTCAGGAGGTTCCCCTTATCCAAAAGAAATTGGTTCTAAGAGCTAAAAAAGCAAGAATTCCGGTAATTATCGCCACTCAAATGATGGAAACTATGATTACTTCCCTTACACCAACAAGGGCTGAGGTTAATGATGTGGCAAACTCTGTAATGGATGGGGCAGATGCGGTAATGCTTTCGGGTGAGACTTCTGTAGGAAATTATCCGGTTGAGGTTATACAAAAAATGGCCAGTATCCTGCATAGTGTTGAAGGATCTGAATTAATTCAGGTTCCTCAGGAACCGCCACATATTCGAACCAAAAGGTATATTACCAAATCTGTTTGTTATCATGCGGCCATTATGGCAAATGAAATTAAAGCAAAAGCTATATCTACGCTCACTAATAGTGGTTATACTGCATTCCAAATTTCAGCATGGCGGCCAAGTGCTCATATATTGGTATTTACCTCAAACAAACGAATATTAACACAGCTAAATCTACTTTGGGGGGTTAAGACATTTTACTATGATAAGTTTGTTTCAACAGACGAGACCATTGAAGATGTAAATAGCATTGCATGTAAAAAAGGTTTTTTAGATGTTGGTGATATGCTTATAAGTTTGGCTGCAATGCCAATAAAGACCAAGGGAATGGTAAATACACTAAGGGTTACGGAAATTGAAACATGTAGCTTCTAGATCCATATTCAGAAAAATCAATTACTAATTTCTTAAGCCACTTCTCTCTCGAAAGCAATAAAGTTTACGATCTTTCCCTTTTTGTTGAAAATCGGTTCTCCTTTAATCCAACAGTTGTAAGTTGAACCATCTTTTCTGTAATTAAGGATTATTGCTTCAAATGGCTCCCGGTTTTTAACCGCCTTTGCTATGGTTGCGGTAATTTTACTGCTAGTTTCTTCACCCTGAAAAATTTTCGGATTTTTACCCTTTATCTTATTTAAGGTATAACCGTTCATTTTAAAAACATTATTCGTGGCATATACAATTTTTAATTCAGGATCGGTTACAAGTATAACCTCTTCTTTTTCTATGAGTTCCTTATCAAAAGTATTCCTGTATGACCAACGGTTAGCTTGAGCAAGGTTTTTTAGAAATCTAAGATCATCAAAATCTTTGCAAATCTGATCAAAATTAGGCCCTGAATGATCCCAGGAAGATATTGGAAAGCTATTTAGCTTTTTATTGGCATAGAACATAGACGCTGCTCTGTCATAATTGTTTAGTTCTTTCATATACTCTATCTGTGAGTCTAAAGGGCGTAATAATGCCCTTTGGACAATGTTGTAAATAGTGATTAGTCGGTCAGTGTTATGATTACTCGATCCAAAATTCCAGTAAACGCAAAAGGATCACCTTCATAATCCTTGTCAACTTGTGTCCCGGAATCCATTCCGACATCAAACGTTTCAGCAAGCGAATAGGTGGATATATGCATCATTTCAAAATAATCTTCATCAACTTTTTCACCATTCACATAGATTTCGCCTGTTCCTGACCATGGTTTAAGCGTTCCATCTATTTTAGATCTGTCAAGAATAAAATTGAATTTCAGATCGGTTTGCCCTGTCGGTAATTTAGGAGATGTTAAATGATAATGTACACCGTCCAGGAAGTTATAATCAAAGTGTAGCTTGCCACCCTTTATGTACATAGTATATCCTCCGGTCATACCACCGCAGGCAACAATTACGCCTTTTTCATCTCCTTTTAGGTCGATAGTAGTTTCAATTTTATGTGATCTGCCTTTAACAGGAACAGATGCTTTTTCCGCTATGCGGACGGCTCCGGGAGCATAATAAGTAAACTCCTTTTTATCCCCAAAAAGAACATAGTTAACTGCATTTAATCTCGCCAACATATCGTCGTACATGGGGTAAACCTGATTTGCCCATGCCTCTTCCTCGAATATTTTCTTAAGCTCTTCTAATTTTTCTGGAAATTCTTCCGCAAGATCCTTGCTTTCAGAAAAATCCTCTGCGACGTGATATAGCTCCCATACATCATCTTCAAATGGCGCAACTAAGTTAACATCCCATGGCATTCTATTTGCATGCAGGGTGACGGCCTTCCAGCCATCTACCCATATGGCTCTGTTCCCAAACATTTCGTAATACTGACGCTTTTTAGCATTAGGAGCGTCAGCATTATCAAACGAATAATTCATTGGCACTCCTGTAAAAGGTTGTTGTTCTATTCCGTGGTATTCATCTGGTCTTTCGACCCCAGCTGCCTCCATAATGGTAGGCGCAATGTCACTGATATGATGATATTGGCTTCTGACTTCTCCTTTTGACTTTATTCCGTTCGGCCAGTGAACCACTAATGCATCTTGTTGGCCTCCTCTGTGTTCTGATTGCTTAAAGTATGGGAAAGGCGTATTTCCAGCCATTGCCCATCCAGCATGATAATGTGGGTAACTATCCCATTGACCCCAGTTATCGTAATTCCTCATATTAGCATCAAAAGGGGTTTGCATTCCATTTAATACATAGGTTTCATTAAACGTACCTGCAAGTCCGCCTTCTCCCGAAGCTCCATTATCTGCAGTGACCATAATCAAGGTATTATCAAATTCTCCGATTCTCTTCAGGGTTTCAATTACTCTACCAATCTGATGATCCACATGATCCATTTGAGCTGCAAAAACTTCCATTTGCTTAGCATACATTTTTTTTTCATCATCATTTAAAGAATCCCAAGCTGGAATTTCTGCTATTCTGGCGGAGAGCTTTGTATTTCCTGGGGCGATACCCAACTTTTTCTGATTTTCAAGAATCATTTCCCTGGCCTTGTCCCAACCCATATCGAATTTTCCTTTGTATTTAGCTATATATTCATCTGGTGCGTGGTGAGGAGAATGCATCGATCCGGAAGCCCATAACATCATAAATGGAAGGTCCTTGTCTAATGATTTATGACCGGTTATCCAATCAATAGCTCTATCGGCTAAATCTTTATCCAAGTGGTCTGCTTTTCTATATGGCTCTGGATGATGATCATCCCACATCACTGGTATAAATTGATGAACATCTGCAGCCATAAAAGTATAAGCATGCGCAAACCCTTCATCACTTGGCCAACGATCAAATGGACCCACTTGTGAAACTTCATATAAAGGAGTATGATCCCATTTCCCGAGAGCATAATTTACATAACCTTCTTCTTCAAGATAGTTTGCAACTGATTTTGCAGATGGAGGAACTATAGCGTTATAACCAGGAAACCCCATGGCGGTAAGTGCATGACTACCCAACCCAATCATATGTGGATTTCTTCCTGCCATTAAAGTAGCCCTAGACGGGGAACATAATGCGGTGGTGTGAAAATTATTATAACGTAATCCGTTATCAGCTAATTGATCAATGTTTGGTGTTTCAATTAATCCACCGAAACTTCCAACTTGCGCGAAACCGACATCATCTAGCAAGAAGATGATAACGTTAGGGGCATCTTTCGGAGGTCTTTTTTTCTCAGGCCAAGCTTCAATAGATTCTTCATATGTTTTGGCAATTTTTCCTTTGAACTCAACTTGAGATTCTTTTTCGGATTCAGAATTTTGTTGCGATTCGCTACATCCTATAAGGAAGAAAAGAATGGATACGAATAAAATTAGGTTCAGTTTTATTTTCATTTTATAGTTATTTTAATTTCTAATCATTGTTTAAAATTAAAAAACATAATTAAAGAATTCCTGGAATTTTTAAATAATAAGCCGGGAAGACCTATAAAAAGGTGTTCTTTTTTATTGTAATTTTCATCAATAATACTCAAAGAAATTTGAGAAGTAAAATATTTGAGATTCATTAACAGTTTTGTTTAATAATTCTATCGTGTAGAGATTTATTTGCGAAACATCTATGAACAAAAATTAACTAATTTTCCCAGGAATTATGTAGATAAATTAAAAATCAAACTTAAGTTGAACTGTTACAACATCTTTCATCTTATGCGCTTCCCTGCTATCCGTATTCAAATTTGCCAGAGAAATACCTAATAGGCGAACTGAGTTTTCCAGATTTTCCTGATATAATAATTCTTTGGCGGTCTCTAATATCAAATCTTTATCTGATACAAAATAAGGCAAAGTTTTACTTCGTGTATGGAGGCTAAAATCACTATATTTTATTTTTAAGGTAATTGTTTTACCTGCTATTTCGGATTTCTTTAGCCTGTTTTCCAGTTCCTTAGCAATTTGATCTAATCGTTCTAACATGAAAATCTCACTGCTGAGATTTTCGCTAAAAGTTCGTTCTGCACCTACTGATTTGGGAATACGTTCAGCCTTAACCGGGCTATCGTGGATTCCTCTTACTACATGGTAATAATACGTCCCACTCTTTCCGAAATGGCCTTCCAAAAATTGCAGTGATTTGCTTTTCAAATCTTTACCAGTGAAAACACCCAGTTTATACATCTTAGCTGCAGTAACTTTACCAACCCCATAGAACTTTCTTATTTCTAAATCTTCCAGGAATTGAAGTACTTCCTCCGGATTGACTGTTTTCTGTCCATTGGGTTTGTTATAGTCGCTTGCTATTTTGGCCACAAACTTGTTTATAGAGATTCCGGCCGAAGCAGTTAATCCCAATTCGTTAAAAATTCGTTGCCTTATTTCTTGCGCAATTAAAGTTGCTGAAGGGTTTCCTTTTTTATTCATGGTAACATCCAGATAAGCCTCATCCAATGAAAGAGGCTCCACTTTATCTGTATAATCAAGGAAGATTTCTCGTATTTGCTGTGATACTTCTTTGTATCTATGAAATCGTGGTTTTACAAATATAATATGAGGACAATTTTGCCTCGCGAGATAACCACTCATGGCGCTTTTAACGCCAAATTTTCGCGCTTCGTAACTTGCCGCCGATACCACCCCTCTTTTTTCACTACCACCAACTGCAACAGGCTTTCCCTTAAGTTCAGGATTATCCAATTGTTCAACGGAGGCGTAAAATGCATCCATATCTACATGTATTATTTTTCGTATGGGTAATTCATTGTGCATATTCAAATTTAAGGTATATTTAGTCTAATTGAAATGACACAAAAAACGGCTATTATATTAGGTGCTACCGGCTTAACAGGAAGTCTTTTATTACAGATGCTTCTAAAAGATAATAGGTATAAGAAAATAAAATTATTTTCAAGGAAAACGGTGGGTATAAAGAATGAAAAGTTACAGGAGCACCAGATCGACCTGCTAAAATTATCCGATCATGCGGGTAATTTCCTGGCAGATGAAGTTTTTTGCTGTATAGGAACCACCAAAGCTAAAACACCGGATAAAGACCTTTATAAAAAAATTGACTACGGTATACCTGTTTGTGCTGCAGAATTATGTAAAAAAAACAAAATAAAGACATTTGTTGTAATTTCTGCATTAGGAGCAAGTGCTGAAAGCAAGGTTTTTTATAATAAGCTAAAGGGACAAATGGAAAATGCCGTGGTTGCTATGGAAATTTCAAAAACTCATATTTTACAGCCGTCGCTTATTGGAGGTTTTAGGGAGGAGAAAAGACCAGCAGAGTGGATTGCAAAGAATGCGTTTCTTATTTTGAATAATATTTTGGTAGGGCCATTTAGGAAATACAGATCAATATATCCTCAAGCAATTGCCAGTAGTATGGTATGGCTGGCAAATAATACATATGAAAGAGTTAGAATTCCTTCTGATGAAATAGTGAAGTTAGGAGGAATGGAAAACTAAGAGCTATCCTCATCTTAGGCTTAAGTTTGAACGAATATGGTAGAAATAGAACGAAAGTATCTGGTAAATTCAAAGGAATATAGGTCTTTAGCATTTTTAAAGTCACATATTGTTCAGGGGTTTTTAAATTCACATCCTGATAGGGTAGTGCGAATAAGAATAGCAGATGACAAAGCATTTTTGACTGTAAAAGGTAGATCTAACACCGCAGGCACTACCAGATTTGAATGGGAAAAAAAGATACCAATCCATGAAGCTAAGCAACTTTTAGAGCTATGCGAAAAAGAAATTCTGGAGAAAATCCGGTACTATATAAAAATAGGCGCCCATATAATTGAAGTAGATGAATTTCTTGGCTCAAACAAAGGGTTGGTGATAGCAGAAATTGAAATTGAAAAAGAAGAAGATAAAATTGAAGTGCCTTCTTGGGTAGGATTAGAAGTAACTGGGGACATCAAATATTACAACTCTCAATTAAGCAAATACCCTTTTAAAGAATGGAAAGTGTGAAATAAAAATTATTAAACGGAACTTTACTTAAAATGCACTTTTAAATTGTTCAAGGAATCTAACATCATTTTCACTGAGCAATCGTATATCTGAAATTTGATGAAGTAATAAGGCAATGCGATCTATACCCATACCAAAAGCAAAACCGGAATAGGTTTTACTATCAATCCCACAGTTATCCAACACATTAGGATCTACCATGCCACATCCCATAATTTCCAACCACCCCGTTCCTTTAGTCATCTTGTAGTCAGTTTCTGTTTCCAGCCCCCAATAAACATCAACTTCGGCACTGGGCTCTGTAAACGGAAAGTAAGATGGCCGAAGCCTTATTTTGGACTTCCCAAAAAGCTCTGTGGTAAAAAACTGAAGTGTTTGCTTTAGATCTGCAAACGATACTTTTTTATCAATATAAAGTCCTTCTACCTGATGAAAAAAACAATGTGACCTGGCAGAAATTGCCTCATTTCTATACACTCTCCCCGGTGAGATAGTCCGGATGGGCGGTTTATTGTTTTCCATATATCGTACCTGAACAGAAGAGGTATGGGTACGCAAAAGGACATCCGGATTTGTTTGAATAAAAAAGGTGTCCTGCATATCCCTTGCAGGATGGTGTTCCGGCAAGTTTAAAGCGGTAAAATTATGCCAGTCATCTTCTATTTCAGGACCCTCTGAAACATTAAAACCTATTCTGGAAAAGATATCTATGATTTGGTTTTTTACTATTGAAATAGGGTGGCGTACTCCAAGTTCCATTGGCTCTGAAGGCCTGGTAAGATCATTATAGATTCTTTTTTCCTGGCTTCCAAGTTCGATGGCTTTTTTAAGAGTATTTACCTTTTCAGTGGCCTTATTCTTAAGGTCGTTTATGGTCTGACCAAATTCTTTTTTCTCTGACGCAGGGATATTTTTGAATTCAGAAAAGAAATGATTCAACAGCCCTTTTTTACCGAGGTATTTAATTCGGAAAGCCTCAATTTCCTGAGCATTATCTGAAGAGTAGTTATTTACTTCGGCAAGGTGTTTTTTTAGCTGGTCTATCATCCTCCTTTTAATAAATGCATATTTTAAGCAAAGTAATATGCAAAAGAAAAGGCAAATTTATAACAAATATCCATCAAGAAAGCATTTTTGACCTAAAAGCAATAAAGAATTAGGTTTGTTCCATTGCCTCCTCCTGTTCAATCCAGTTAACACATTTATCAAAATTTTCAAAAATATGCTCGTGCGGCACCAGATCAGGGATAATGTCAATTCGTTCCATCATATAACGCGGTTGATTTAAGATGTCTACAAAAAGAGGTAAGATTTCGTCTTTTATCAATTCCTGCAGTACTACTTCCATTGCATAGAGGCCGGATTGGTCCATATATTGCATACGGTCCAGTCTAATGATAATTATGTGGGCTGATTTGGGAATTTGTTCAGCGAGCCGTAGAAAATCGCTTGTAGTTCCAAAAAATAAAGGTCCTTTTATATGCTTTATAAAAACTTCTTTTTTCAGTTTTTTCGGAAAATTTTTCTCATCCGGCCATACATCTTCTTTTAATAAGGGTTTTACATCGGAACGTTCCGCTGTGAGATCTCCCATTTTTTTCATAAACATTAAAGAAGCTATAACAAGTCCTATACCCACAGCATATACAAGATTCCAAAATGTTGATAGCACCATAACAACCAACATAACCATAACTTCAGAACTAAGTTTTAAAGGACCTAATGTTATATCTTTGGGCAAACTTGGAATGGCTTTTAATCCTTTATAATCCATTACACTCACTCCTACAGTGATCAAAATCCCGGCAAGGACGGCAGCAGGTATTTGCGAAGCAACAGGACCAATTAATAGTAAGATCATTAATAAAATTATACCGGCAAGCATTCCGGATAATTTTGTTTTCCCTCCGGAATTTATATTTACCACGGTTCGGATAGTTGCGCCAGCTCCTGGCAGACCTCCAAAAATTGCGGCAATACTATTACCAATGCCCTGTCCTACTAGTTCTTTGTTAGGCTTATGTTTGGTCTTAGTCATATTATCAGCAACAACAGAAGTCAGAAGAGAATCAATAGCGCCTAGCATGGCCAGTGTAAGAGCGGTAAAAATGTAAGGGGAGATATTGCTAATTTTGAATCTGGTAAAGATCTCCATATTAGGCATTGGGATTCCCTCCGGTATTTTTTCTATGGTCCTGTAATCTAAATCAAACCCGTAGGCTACTCCTGAGACAAGGATGAGTGCAACTAAAGTGCTTGGAACTATTTTGGTAATTCTTTTAAAACCATAAATAATAAGGACAGTAGCTATGGCAAGAATAAGTTCAAGCCAATTAATATTTTTCAGTGCTTTTGGAAATACTTTTATTGCGCCAATAACCCCGGACGCATCGGCTGCTGCCAGGGTCTTTGATTCATCTAATATAGCACGAGCCGTAATTTCTCCCGACCTTTCGATCGTTTCTTCGAAATCTTCAAGAACCAGGATACCTTCTCCCGCTTCCTCTCGTAATATGTTTTCAAGGATCAATTCTTCTGCTTGAGGCTTAAATTGCTCCACATAAGCAATATCTTCCTTCGGATAATAACCTATGGCAGGCAGAATTTGGGTGATTATAATTATCACACCTATTGCAGTCATAAAACCCGACACTACCGGATAAGGGATGTATCTTATGTACCTGCCTATGCCAAGGATACCAAGCCCAATTTGAAAGAGTCCGGCCAGGAGGAATACACCTAATATAATAGGTAATGCTTTTTCAACACTACCGTCGTAGATAGCAATGATTGTAGCAATAACCACCATACTTACGGCAGTCATTGGTGCAGTGGGACCCGAAATCTGAGTATTGGTACCTCCAAAGAGCGCTGCAAAAAAGCTTATAAAAATGGCACCATAAAGCCCGGCACTGGGACCTAAACCTGAACTTACTCCAAAGGCAAGTGCTAATGGTAAAGCAACAATACCTGCCGTAATTCCTCCTAGAAGATCACCTCTAAAATTGGAAAAAAGGTTTTTCATAATGACGGTCGATTTGATTGTTATAAAGAGAAAAGATAGTATTTTTTAGTAATAAAAGAAGCCAATGCATACACATTGGCTTTCCTTTAACATTTAGAGCATAGTTTACAAAAACGTAACTTTTCCGTTGTTGATATCATACATCGCTCCAACTATTTTTATTTCACCATTGTCCTCCATTTCCTTTAATACGGGACTCATATTTCGAGTGTTTTCAATGGTCATATGAACATTTTTGACGGCAACTTCGTTTACGAAATCTATGTTTTTAGAATTTCTTTGTCCAGCATCCGATGGCTGGGAAACCGCATTAACTGCCGGCATTATTTTGTCTAACAAAATCGTAAGATTACCTAATTTGGCACCATCACAGGCACCTTTTACTGCTCCACAAGCCGTATGGCCAAGAATAACCAATACTTTTGTGCCCGCTAACTTGCAGGCGAATTCGATACTTCCCAGTAGGTCATCATTTACAATATTACCTGCGACTCGCGCGCTAAAAATATCGCCGACACCTTGGTCAAAAATAAGCTCTGCCGAAACTCTTGAATCAATACAGCTCAAGACCGTTGCAAAAGGGTATTGACCTGAAGCCGTATCATTTACTTGATCTAATAAATCACGATTAGCCATATTGCTGGCAACGAAGCGTTGATTACCTTCTTTTAATAGTTCTATGGCTTTATTCGGTGTAATTGCCGCTTGTGTAATTTTTGTATGTGCTTTCATCATATTATTTTTCTGGTTTACTAATTAGTTACTGCAAATTATATCGCTCTTCACCGGTCAACAATAAAGTTACATTAAGTTTATCAATGATTTTATTAATGTCCGACTTTAATGTATTTATTTTTTTACCGTTTCGCCTTTTAAATCTATCGATATACAAAACATCGATTTTATTTTTGACTAAATAAGTGGAAATACCTCTTATTGCTCCATCCCCCTGTTCAAAAACATATTCAATGGTTTTTCTGTTTGAAGGTTTATTTGAGCCCTCTGAAACATCTGAATTTTGTGCAATCTTAAAAGATATTAAAGGTTGATGCGAATATTCTATCAAGTCTTCTGCAAAATCCAGATTGAAATCTGCCCCCAAATTATTAAACATACCTAGGACTATTTCTTTATTTGGCTCAATTACACTATTATTATTTGCAATCAAGATTACTCCTTTGAATTTGTTTAAAACGAAAGGAATAATGCTATCCCCTACGAATTTTAGCACTTTCTCTCTCCTTTTACCTAAGACAATTATATCAGGTTTTTTTGTATCAATATATTGACCAATTTCACCTTTGATATTACCAATTGAAAAAGAAGAATCAATTCGGATGTCGTACTGTTCTGATATGGGGGCAATTAAATTTTTCATTTTCTTGCGAAATGAGTTATGCCCACTGTTAATAGATCTCATGGCGGATAATTGATTTTCGCTATGCACAATTTCAGAAGCCTTTTTAACACTAAAAACTTCAATTTCACCATCGATAATTTTTGCGAGTCCAATCGCACTTTTAAGGGTTGCACCTGCGTCTCTCTCCAGGTCTGTTAGTACAGTTATTTTATATTTTCTCATGATATAGGATTTATGCTGATTTCGGTCTTAATCTAAAAAACTCCAAAAAACTATTTGGATTTTCGACAACACCTCTTTCAGAGATTAAATGAATGTCAATATTTCTTTCTTTTGCTTTAAATGCAAAGTCATCCAAGATTTCAATGATATCATTATCAAGGTATCTTGTTTTTCGAACATCTAGTTCTAAAAATGTTTCTCTCGGCAGGCTATCCAACTCCTTCAAAATGGCACCCTTGTTAAAGAAAGTAACTTCCTCCGCAAGCGTTATTTTGATTCTATGTTTGCCATTGCTTATATCCTCGATATGAAGAAAATGAGAGTTTTGATAACTTTTAATTAGAATGACTGCAATTCCAACGCCTAAACCCAAACCGATACCAATAAGCAGGTCTGTAAAAATAATCCCAAGTACGGTAACTGTAAACGGGATAAATTGTTTCCAGCCTATCTCATACATTTTTTTAAATAGAGCGGGCTTGGCCAATTTATAACCCACAATGAATAAAATGGATGCCAAAACTGAAAGAGGTATCATATTTAATAGTCTGGGGATGAGAATTACCGAGATCAAAAGAAGGAAACCATGAATGATTGCAGACATTTTTGATCTTCCCCCTGATTGGATATTTGCAGAACTCCTCACTATTACCTGGGTAATGGGCAAGCCTCCAATAAGCCCTGAAATAATATTTCCGGTCCCTTGAGCCAAAAGCTCTTTGTTGGTAGGAGTTACTCTTTTTTGAGGGTCCAGTTTGTCTGTAGCTTCAACGCATAAAAGGGTTTCAAGACTTGCAACCAAGGCAATGGTAAAGGCCGTTATCCATATTTCCGGACGAGTTATAACCTGAAAATTAGGAAAACTAAACTGACCCATAAATGAATCCAGGGTATCAGGAATAGGCACGCTTACCAGATGATCAGAAGAGATACCCCAAAAGGCACTATCTTTTGTTAAATTATAATATAGTATCCCAACAAATACGGCTACTAAGGGTCCTTGAATTAGTTGAAATATTTTAGCTTTCTTGGTAAGAAAATTATCCCAAAGGACTAATATTCCAAGGGCTAGAAAAGCTATCATGGTGGCGCCCGGGTTTATAAAATTCACAGTATTAAATATCTCAGAGATCGTATTTTCTCCATCTATCTGAAAAAATGCAAAATCACCTTCCGGATCTGCATCGTATCCAAAAAAGTGAGGAATTTGTTTTAGAATTATAATGATTCCAATACCGGTGAGCATTCCTTTAATAACAGAAGATGGAAAATAATAGCCGATAATGCCGGCCTTAAGGATCCCGAATATGATTTGAATTGCCCCGCCCAAAACCACGGCTACTAAAAAGTTTTCATAACCTCCTAATGCACCAATTGCAGTTAAAACTATAGCCGCTAATCCGGCGGCCGGGCCACTCACGCCTATCTGGGATCCGCTAAGAGTTCCTACGATAATGCCTCCTACAATACCGGCTATTAAGCCTGAAAATAAGGGTGCGCCACTGGCCAATGCAATTCCTAAACACAATGGAAGTGCAACAAAAAATACCACAATACTGGCGGGTATGTCGTTTTTTAAATATCTCAACATAACTAAATATATATTTCCTTTAATAGAATATTAAAGGTTGATTAGAAATTAATTTGTAAATGGATTTATGCTTGTTTGATTAAAAATTCCGGTGGAGGCAATGGAATTTCAATTGCATGAGAGGAAATAGTTATCTCCAATTGATCTGAAAGAAATGTTCTTTCCTGTGAAGAGACGTGTAGTTGTGCTATCCAATATTCAAGTAATGTTTTTTCTTCACTGTCGTCTTTCTTGCCTTGTTCTTGTGGTTCCTCTTCATTTAAGTTTAAAGAAATAAAAATACCATCCTCATTATTTACCAATGAAATAATAGACGGTGCAAAAACCGCAAACAGCCAAATCGAAATAATTGAAGTTAAAATGGAAGATTTTATCATCCTGAATTTGGTTAAAGGACAAATATAAAGGGAACTACATCATATATTTGTTAAAGAAAAATTAAAAATCTTTCAACAATTTAATTTCTTTTGAAAGCACCCAACCTGTTTTCCCATCTTTCAGTTCTATTTTTTTCCAATCATCTAATTCATCCAATACATATACTTTAGTTCCTTCATGTAATAGGAATGCTTGTGAACTTCTATTATTAGGTTCAGATTTAACTATTAGCTCTTCAGAAAAAACAATGGCTGGTATGTCTGCTTCAAAATCCTGGAATTGAACTAGTGCCAATACTATGCAGAAAACTGCAATAAAGAATGAAGTAATACTAGTTATAAAAGCTATTCGCTTATGGGTTGAGTATCTGAAGTAATAAAATAAAATATAGGCCAGGACAAACAGGAACACAAAAAAAACAGCCGTATATGACCATTGATCAAAAGAGAGCAATCCGGTGATGTTTTTGTATAACTTTGAAAGGCTTGTCTCCGGAAGTGGCTCAAAAGCATCTAAGGTCATGTTTTGGGCATATGTCAGATTATTTTTGATTTCCCTATCATTGGGTTTAAGTAACAAAGCCTTTTCATAATAGTAAATGCTAGGCGCTATCTGGTTTAATTTGTAGTAGCAGTTGCCTATATTATAGTAAACAGCTGCCGAATGCTCGCCGTTCTCTATTATTTTAAAGTAGTTCTCGGAAGCTTTTTCATATTCACCTTCATTGTAATACGTTGTCGCCCTGTTAAAAAGAGCCTCGTTTTGTGCATTAGCTATGAATGAAAGCAACATCATTATTAAGACGACTAAATTCTTCATGACTAAAGTTTTTTGTCTATTGATGAAATTGTTTCACTGGCTTTGTTGTAATCCTGCTGCATTTGGACATCTGAGAAAGGGCTATATCGGGCCATTTCACAATTCTTAAGCAGATCTACAAAAGCGTGGATAGTGTTTTCGTCTATTTCTTTTTTAGATAAGAGAGAGGCTATTTTATCTTTACTAAATTCAGAGGTCTCTATTTTTAGTTTTGCTTTCAGATAGTTGTGTAATGCTTTTTCAAGTGCAATATAGAATGCATCCTTTTTACCTAATGCTTTTTTGGCCTCAGAGAGATATTTCCTTGCCAGTTTATTGGCCTTCTTTATTTTGTTGCCGGCTACATCACTGGCAATGGCTTCCCGCCTTTTACCAAACAACACAGCAATTGGGATAAGCAAAAAGGGTGAAAACAACCAAAAATAAAACCTTGTAGAACCAAAAAAATAATTTGTGCCAATTGCAGTTAAGTTTGGCTTAAGTTTAATAAAATTAAATTGATCATTTGAGCTGATAACCGCCTGCTTATTTACTGAGGAAGGACTGCTTGCTATTGCACCTGATCCCAATGGGCCTTCCATTACATTGATCATAATTTCATTTGAAGTTACTGATTTGTACTGCTCTAATTCCGGATCAAAATAACTGAAAGAAATACCGGGAATAGGATATTTACCTCTGAATGAAGGAACTATTGTATAATTATTGCTCACCTTACCCTTCATACCCGATAGAGTGGTTCTTACCTCTTCATTAAATTCGGGCTCATAAACTTCTAAAGCTCCGGGAAGCGAAGGTTCAGGTAGCTGAAACAGTTTTAAATTACCATTCCCTTTTATCGTAATTGTAGCCTGCAGGGATTCTGAAGCATTTAATGTTGTCTTGCTCGTCGAAACAGAAAATTCAAAATTGCCAACTGCACCACCAAAATCTGCAGGTTTACCTTCAGATGGTAAGGGTTTTACATTTATCACACGCTTTCCAGCAGAAACCGTTTTATTTGTTTGAGAATATATTCTACCACCAAAAAAATCACGTTTGTTGGAAGGCACTTCCAATGTTACATCTAAAGAAAGAGGCTCAATGGTCAATTGGCCGCTCTTTTGAGGATAAAGCACGACTCTTTTAAGAACTACGAAACGATAGGCCTTGCCTTCATAAGAGCCATTTTGGACATCATATCTTGTAAAGGGCATATCCTGGCTCCAGAAATTATTGTATTTAGGATTGTCCAGCGGCCTAAAATTTGAAACATTAATTGAAGGACTGACGTATAATTTGTAAACAACACTGATAGCCTCATTGAGATAGGGCGAAATTTTAGAAACTTCTGCTACCAAATGTAAATTATCATCTGCAATATCATCTACAGACATCTGATCATTTGGTTTATCTACTGCTGCCGTAACCTCTACATTTTTGGATAGGGATTTGTATACTTTTCCGTCTATGGTAATCGTTGCCTGCCTAATAGCAAATTTACCCTGGGCGGTAGGTGCGAGGGTATAAGAATACGTTTTGGAATAGCTTCTGACACCATTTATCCAGGAAGAGCTAATAGATTGAGAAGGCCCCATGAGTACTCTAAAGCCTTGAAAATCGGGAGGAGTAAAATTGTCTCCATCTTTGTTCATGGCAAAATCTACACGCAAACGTTCGTTTATTCCCAACTTGCTTTTACTGAGCTTTACTTCAAACGTAATAGCTTCTTTATCTTGTGCCATTATCTGGTTAGAGGCCAGTAATAGAAAAGAAATACAAATTATATAATATTTAGGTTTATTAAATATCACCAATCTTTCTCTTTTTTTGTTTTGACACCTTTAACTTTCTGGGCATCCATTTTTTCCTTAACTTTTTTCTCTTCGTTTTGCATTGCCTCAAGTAGATTCTTTATTTGTTGTTGAGACAATTGGTTTGGTCTGGGTTTTTTCTGCTGTTGTTGATCTCCCTGCTCCGGTTGCTTTTTTTCTTCTTCTTTTTCATCTCCATCCCCTTTTTTATTTTCTTCTTTTTCTTGCTCACCTTTATCTCCTTCATTACTTTCTTTGTCCTTTTCTTCGTTTTTAGGATCACCTTTGTTTTCGTCTTTATTGTCTCCCTGGTCTTGTTGATCCTGGTTTTTGTCTTTTTTGTCTTCCTGATCCTGATTCTCCTTATTATCGTCTTTATTCTGATTATTCTTATCCTTTTTTAGAAGCTCTTTAGCTAGTGCCAGATTATAACGGGTTTCTTCGTCAGAAGGATCATTACGCAACGCTTCCTTATAAGCTTCGACTGCTTTTGCGTATTCTTTGTTTTTCATAAATACATTACCCATATTATGAAATGCCTTATGTTTAACGGGTTTTTCCGATGTCAATTCTCCTGCCTGCTTAAATCGGCCAAAAGCCTCTGAAAAACTCTCTTCGTTATAGTAAGCATTTCCTAAATTATATGGGGCAGCCGTATTCTCATTACTTTTGGAAATGGCTCTTCGGTAGTTCACTTCCGCATCAATAAAATCGTTATCAGCTAGTTCCTTATTCGCTTCAAAGGTTATATCCGTTGAGGCTTTAAGTGCTTTTTCCTTCTCTTTCAAATCCTCTTGCGGAAAAACGGCAGTACTTATAATAAAGGTAAATAAAACAATCTTTTTCATTTTAGTGAATTTCCTTCTCGTTAAACAAATTCATTTTTTTAAGCCATTGGGTTTTTCGGTCCAGGAGAAAAACCTCCAATAATAGAAACAAAAGACCAATGCCCAGAAACCATTGAAATTGATCTTTATATTCGGCAAATTGTTTGGCTTCAAATTCTTTTTTGTCCATTTGATTTAATTGCTCTTTAATAAAATCCACAGCATCTTCTGTATTTGATCCGTTTACGTATTCCCCATTACCCTCGTCGGCAATTTCCTCTAAGATATCTTCATTTAGTTTAGTGATTACCACTTCACCCTGTGAATCTTTTTTTAAACTTTCTACTATACCATTTCTTTTGATGGGAATTGGACTGCCTTTTGTCTTTCCAACACCAATGGTAAAAATTCTTATTCCTTCGTCAACCGCCAATTCAACAGCGTCTATTGTTGAACCCTCGGAATGATCCTCACCATCTGAAACAATGAACAAAACCCTGTTCGTTTGTTCCTCATCATCAAAATAAGTAGATGCCAACTCAATTGCTTCATTTATAGCAGTCCCTTGTGACGAAAGCATATCTGTATTCATGCTTTGGAGGAACATTTTGGCCGCACCGTAATCTGTGGTTATTGGCAACTGAGGAAACGCCTGACCAGCGTACGCTATAATACCAATTCGATCACTTGCCAATTGATTAATAATTTCGGAAACCAGGCGTTTAGATTTCTCCAGTCTGTTTGGAGCAATATCCTCAGCTAACATACTTTTTGAGACATCAATGGCAAAGACAATATCAACTCCTTCTCGTTTTACTGTTTCCAATTTCGTTCCAATTTTTGGGTTTACCAGCCCCAAAACCAAAAATGAAAGCCCTAATATCAGGAAAATTAATTTCAATACTGATTTGAAATTAGACTTGTTTGGGGATAGTCTTTTTAACAGCTCGGAAGTTGCAAATTTCTTTTGGGTCCTTTTTTTCCAAATTTGGAGCAATACATAAATAACGACCATTACCGGAATAATGGACAAAAGATAGAAATATATTTTCTCGTCTAACTGGATCATATTTTAAATAAAACTTCTGAAGAGGGTATTTCTCAGGAACCATTCAACAATTAGTAATGCCCCTGCCAACAGAATCCATGGTCTGAATTTCTCCTCATATTTATAATACTTAAATTCTTCTATTTCTGTTTTCTCCAATTTATTTATTTCATCATAAATTGCCTCTAATTTTTCATTATCTGTTGCTCTGAAGTATTGTCCTCCTGTTGCATCGGCAATAGATTTAAGTAATTTCTCATCTATTTCAACCTGTCTCATCCCATACCTATAGGAGCCATCTTCATTGTAAGCAACTGGTGAGAGAGCATTTCCGTTAGTGCCCAAGCCAATAGTATACGTCTTGATGTCAAATTCCACAGCAAGATCAGCGGCCGTTTGTGGTTCAATAAACCCGGAATTGTTAACTCCGTCAGTAAGTAAAATAATTACCTTACTTATAGATTTGCTTTCTTTTAACCTATTAACCGAAGTTGCTAAGCCCATACCAATGGCTGTGCCATCGTTCAATTGACCATAGGTAATTTCTTTAAGCGCATTTAATACAATAGATTTGTCACTTGTTATTGGTGTTTTAGTATAGCTTTCGCCTGCATAGGCCACTAAGCCAATTCTATCATTTGGCCTTTGTCTAATAAAATCTGCTGCCACTTCTTTAAGCGCCGATAGTCGGTTTGGTTTTAAATCCCTTGCCAACATACTTGAAGAAACATCTATTGCCATCACAATATCAATACCTTTGGTGGTTTTGGTTCGAGTGGAAATATCTTCAGTTTGAGGACGCGCCATTGCTACTATAATTGCTGTCAATGCTAATAAACGGAACACAAATAATACTGGTTTTAATTTTGGCAAAAGGTCGTTAGCAGTGAACCCATCAACACTCGGAATTTTCAGAGAGGCAGTCTCCTCTTTATGCTTGAAGATATGCCATATCAAAGCCGCTGGAAGCAATAAAAGCAACCAAAAAAGCTGAGGATTTGCAAATTCTATATTATCTAACATTTATGCCTCTGTTTTTACTTCTAATGAACCTATTATCCTATTTACAATTTCTTCAGCGTAAGTATCTTTATCTAACCATGATAAGATTAACTGCTGTTGAAAACCATTTCCGCCAAAAAGAATAATTGTGTATTGTCCGCTAACTAACTCTTTTGAGTTAGGTAATGTAAATTTACCCCGGCCAAAAACTTTAATTCCTTTTACACCAGATACGGTCACGAATTCTTCTTGCTTCGTAATAATATTTTTTGCGCCCTGGTCTTCAAAATTTTGCAATATTTGCTCAACAACCTGATTGAAATCTGGTTCTTCAGGTTTATTTAATGTGGTCGAAGTTGTGCCAATAGTGAGTAAACCTTTTTCACTTCTATACATAAAAGCCTGCAGCTCTTTTATATTGGCCTTTGAATCCGGAGGGAGCTTAACTTGTTGTCTTACTAATACTTCTGGAGTTTCAACAATTATTGGTGGATATCCGTACGAACTGGAAACCCATTCTCCTTCTAAAAGTGTTTTTGTAGGATGGCCTGTCATAGTGTCCCAAACATAAGAAGGACCTAAATAGGTTATAAGGCCACCAAGGGAGACAAGTAATACAATTGCCGCAGCAGACACAATTGATATTATTTTCTTTTTCCGTTTTTTCTGAGCAATTACCTCCTGGTACTCTTCCTGTTCCAACAAATCTTCTTCAGTAGGTTCAGGCAGGGCTTCTTTCGTTTTAACAACGATCTCCTCAATAGCTTTTCTGTCCTGTTCGGCAACTGATGTAAGGGGTTTGGACCTTGCAAATTTTACAAGATCAGCTGTTTGCAGTATTTTTTCAAATTGTTTAATTGTATTATCCTGTAGCGTTAATTCACCTGCATCCCGCAGCAATTCTAATTTTTGAATCAATTCTCTTGTGGTGCTTTCCATCGCTGAAATATGTACCTCTTCTTCAAGATAGGATCGTACTATTGCCGTTAATTCTGAATAATACACTTTGTACTTATCCTGAATTAAATATTTAGAATTTTCTAATCGTTTCAATTCCAAAAGTGCTCTGTCATAAGGAGGGAGCAATGCCACTTTTTCCTCTTCTGTCAATGGTTTTTTTCGAAATATGAACCAATAAATAAGGCCGCCTGCAATTCCGGCAATAAGCAAAACAATCAGGAAGATTTTCCAAAATGCACTATTACTTTTTTGGACGCTTATTAAAGGTTTTATATCATACATTTTTTGGTTCACTGTATCCACGGGTACCGTGGCAACATCAACCTTAAGTGAGTCTGTAAAAAACCCAGCCCCGTTAATTTCAATGCGCTGAGCAGGCAGCACATAAGATCCGGAATCAAATTGTGTTAGCGCGTATATTTTTTGCAGAGTTATCCTATCTTTTTTTCGGGTTGTATCCGTTTTAAAAGCTTCAACAGTTTCCAATGGTGAAAAAGTCTGACCTTCAGGGAAGAATACCTGAGCAGTTGAATCTGCTTCAACTGTAACCGTAAAATGAAGTTGTTCACCAATTTTAATGTTGGTAGTGTCTATTTTTGATGTTATTACGGGTTGCAACTGAGCAATTATAGAATTCGCAAAAAATAAAAGATATAAGAAGAGCGCCGGGCCAGACCAGGAACTAGTAATACGTCTTAATTTCATTGAAAACTTATTCATTTATCCTCTTCGCTTAAAATAACCCAATAACTTTTTAACATAACTCTCATCCACTCGACAATCCAAAATACCACATCCCGATTTATTGAAAGTTTCCTTGAAATAGCCTACCCTGTTTCTATAGTATTCCCCGTAAGCATTCCTAACGTTTTTTGATTGCGTATTTACAAGTTTCAGTGAACCAGTTTCAGAATCCAGCATTTGCACTACCCCTAAATTTGGAATATGCTCTTCCTTTTCGTCATAAACTCGAATACCTGTAACATCGTGTTTTTTACCCGTAATTTTTAGTGTTTGTTTATAATCCGTCGCCATAAAATCTGAAAGCACAAATACAATTGCTTTTTTCTTCATGACATTAGTTAGATATTTAAGTGCTTCCGCAATATTAGTCTTATTGCTTTTTGGAGAAAATTCAAGTAATTCTCTTATTATTCTCAGAACATGACTATTTCCTTTTTTAGGGGGTATAAAAAGTTCAATTTCATCAGAAAAAAGTATAAGACCAACTTTATCGTTATTTTGGAGTGCAGAAAATGCCAGAGTTGCTGATATTTCTGTAATAATATCCTTTTTAAACCTATTCGTTGTACCAAAAAGTTCAGAGCCACTGACATCTACCATAAGCATCATGGTTAACTCCCTTTCCTCCTCAAATACTTTTACAAAAGGTTCGTTATATCTGGCCGTGACATTCCAATCAATGCTTCTTACATCATCGCCAAACTGATATTGACGGACTTCGCTAAAAGTCATCCCACGACCCTTAAATGTAGAATGGTATTCCCCTCCAAATATGTGATCTGAAAGACGGCGGGTCTTAATTTCAATCTTACGAACTTTTTTTAATAACTCTTTTGTATCCATTCGGGTTCAAGCTTTTTAGTTATATAAGCAAATGCCCTTTACAGCACTGAACTACATAGGTTGAACTATTATGGCACTTCAATTTCGTTAACAATCCGGTTGATTATTTCTTCTGAAGTAATATTTTCTGCTTCCGCTTCATAGGTAATTCCAATTCTATGCCTTAGTACGTCATGCACAACGGCACGTACATCTTCCGGAACTACATAACCACGTCTTTTTATAAAAGCATAACATTTAGCTGCATTTGCCAGATTAATGCTCCCACGAGGAGATGCTCCAAAACTTATGAGTGGTTTAAGATCTCCCAAATTATATTTTTCCGGATATCTTGTGGCAAATACTATATCGAGGATATATTTTTCAATTTTTTCATCCATATAGACTTCTCGTACTGCCTGTTGAGCACTAAGAATTTGTTTAAGTGAGATAACAGGTTTAACATCCTGAAGTATTCCCTGAAGATTTTGTCTTATAATAAGTTGTTCTTCATTCATCTTAGGATAATCAATAACCGTTTTTAGCATAAAACGATCCACCTGAGCCTCAGGGAGCGGATATGTTCCCTCCTGTTCCACCGGGTTTTGAGTAGCCATAACCAGGAATGGTTTATCAAGTATAAAAGTTTCGTCACCAATTGTAACTTGTTTTTCCTGCATGGCTTCTAATAGCGCAGACTGCACTTTGGCAGGGGCGCGGTTAATTTCATCAGCTAATACAAAATTGGCGAATATAGGACCTCTCTTTATTGAGAAATCATTCACTTTCATATTATATATCATTGTTCCCACGACATCTGCTGGTAGAAGATCTGGAGTGAACTGAATTCTGCTAAAACTACCTTTAACCGCCTTTGCCAAAGTGGTTATCGCAAGAGTCTTTGCAAGTCCGGGGACTCCTTCTAACAAAATATGACCCTGGCCCAAAAGCCCTATCAACAATCGCTCTATCATATGCTTTTGACCTACAATGGCTTTATTCATTTCCAGAACAAGCAGGTCTATAAAAACACTTTCCTGTGCAATCTTCTCATTAACAGCACTAATATCTACAGTAGTATTTTCCTCCATAAATAATTTTTATTTTTTGGTTTTTAATCTGTTGGTATCACAGTAGTGCGCAAATTGAAAATTTATTTATATAAGTGCTGTTAATGATTGGTTAAAAAATGCCTAGAACCCTAAGTTTTATGAAGTATTTAAGGGATTTATTTTATATTTTCACATACTTATGAAAAACCGGATATCTTATTCAAAAATTATTGCCGGAACCATGACATGGGGAAGTTGGGGGAAGAATCTTACAAAAGATCAAATGACTGACCTTATTGGCTATTGTGTTGAAAATGGAATAACAACTTTTGACCATGCCGATATTTATGGAGGTTATGATAATGAAGAAGCGTTTGGAAAAGCGTTTTTTCAAAGTTCAATACCCAGAGAACGGTTACAACTTATTACTAAATGTGGAATACAATATGTTTGTAAGGCCAGAGAGAATAAAGTAAAACATTATGATTATTCTAAAGAATACATTATATGGTCTGCAGAGCGTTCTCTGTCTAAACTTAAAACTGACTATTTAGACCTTTTTTTACTGCACAGACCCAGCCCGTTAATGCAACCCGATGAAATTGCAGAAGCCATTCTTTATTTGCAAAAAGAAGGTAAAATAAGGGAGTTTGGAGTGTCTAATTTCTCTCCTGCGCAAATTGCCCTAATAGAGTCGGCTTTACCGGTAACCGCTAACCAGGTTGAATTTTCCTTAACAGCCGAAAAGTTAATGTATGACGGTACTTTTGAGGATTGTATCATGCATAATCGGACCGCCATGGCATGGAGTCCCTTAGGGAGCTATTTTAGGGAGGATAACAAAAGAAGGAAGCGAATAAAAAAAGTGCTAAAGCGCCTTAAAAAGAAATATGAGGCAGATGACAGTCAAATTCTCCTGGCATGGATTTTAAATCATCCTTCCAAAGTTCACCCGGTTGTTGGCACAACCAACAAGGAACGATTAAAGGCTTCTGTGGGGGCCACTGAAATTGATTTGGAGTTGGAAGATTGGTTTTTGTTATTAGTTGCATCTCAGGGACATAAGGTTCCCTAATTAGTAATCATTACAATTATTTTAATGAAAAAAACAGCATTTATTACCGGCGCAACCAGTGGCATAGGAAAGGCTACGGCGCTACTTTTCGCATCGAAGGATATCCGATTGATAATTTGTGGACGAAGAGAAGAACTTTTAATAAAATTGCAGAAGCAATTAGAGCCACTAACTGATGTCTATACTTTGAATTTTGATGTCAGGGATAAAAATGCCGTTTCAAATGCGATCAGCTCATTGCCTGAAGAATTTTCTCAGATAGATATTTTGATTAATAATGCAGGGAATGCCCATGGTTTGGACCCCATAGAAACAGGAAATCTTGAGGATTGGGATGCTATGCTCGATATCAATGTTAAAGGCCTGCTATATGTCTCCAGGGCAATTTTACCGAAGATGGTGGAGCGTAATTCGGGACATATAATAAATATAGGTTCAACTGCCGGTAAAGAAGTTTATCCCAAAGGGAATGTTTATTGTGCAAGTAAACATGCGGTTGATGCAATTAATCAGGGAATGCGAATTGATTTGAACACTTATGGAATACGCGTAGGTGCTGTTAACCCTGGATTGGTTGAAACGGAGTTTAGCAATGTCAGATTTAAAGGGGATATTGAAAGAGCAGACAGTGTTTACCAGGGGTTTCAACCTTTAAAACCTGAAGATATAGCAGATATAATTTATTTTGTAATATCACGGCCTTACCATGTAAATATTGCAGATCTCGTAGTTATGCCCACCGCACAGGCAAGTAGTACCATAGTGAAGAAAACAATATGATTAATAAACGCCTACTGGTAAAAAACCTTTTGGCTCATAATGACGAGAATAGTTTTTATGATAAAAAAAGGTTTATCAATATAGGTAAGCGAGAAGGTAAAGCTAAATTCCTAAAACATGTTTGCGCACTTGCTAATAGCAATCCAAATAATAATTCCTTTATTGTTGTTGGTGTTGAGGATGAAGACAATAAAATTGTTGGGGTAGATTTCTTTGATGACAGTAAGATTCAAAACCTTGTGAATGCTTATCTCGATAACCCTCCTTTGATCTCTTATGAAAATATTCCGTTTCCGCACTTACCTGAAGGTAAGGTGGTTGGGTTAGTTACGATAAGCTCTAATGGCCAGGTGTGCGCATTGCGTCGCAATATATGGAAATATTACGGGGGCGCAGTTTTTTTCAGAGACGGAAGTATAAGCATGCCTAAGGCTTTTGGAATTGTATTAAAAGATATCAACTCAGATACTGTTGCTACTTTAGAACAACATGCCAGAAATAATATAGAACTTACCCTTGATGGCGTAATAGATTTTATAAATAACAGACATAAGGATCTGATTAGCAACTATAAAGTTTTTAAAGAACAATTTGTACTCTGCTGGGCGGGAAATCAAAAAAAGGTAAAAAGCGAAGTTTTTTATTCACGTGTGGATATAGAACTTATTAATGAACAGGTTAAACTTTTCTATTCTGCCCTGGATGAAATTTCAATAGACTTTAATGATGAATCTTTTACCATCATGGAGTATGTGAAGTTGGGCTTGGGGAATCAACAAAAATATTATCCTTTGGAAAAAGTGGATATATTTTTCTCAGACAACGGAACCTATCAAATTCAAAGTGATTTAATTTTTGAACCACCACAATATGATAAAAAGACCTTGTATCATATTTTTAATTCAAACAAGGCTATTTTGCAAAAAATTAAAAAGGGTGAATCACTCAAGCGTTCAGAGGAATTGGATTTGGAACATTTACCGGCAACTTATCTTATTTGCTATTTTAATGGTTTTGAAGAGGCGAAAGATCTAATGGAAACAGCTCGGCCTCTATTAAAAAAATACGATATAAACATTTACGAATCCTTGAAGGAGTCTTTTCGAATCTTAAGAAAAGTAAAATATAGCTAAGACTTGCTGAGCCATAAAATTTGATAGGGATTTATTTCTAACAAGCTACTTTTTAAAGTAATGCTTTCTCCTAATACCAGGTCCTTAAGTTTACCTCCTGCCACATAACCCTTGGAGGCAACACCAGCGGTATCTATCATATGCAACTTTTCATCAAAATTGCAAATTACAAGGACATCTTCATCAGAATTATTTCTTCTTTCGAACATAAAAATATGTGCGTTTGGGGTAGGATGCAGTAATAAATTGTTTATGTCAGCAAATACAGGTGTATTTCTTCTAATCCTAATTAGTTTTTTTAGGGAATGGAAGATTTGTGTTTGTGGGGTGTCAATTTTATCTAATCCGGCCACAGTTTTCCAATCTTGTTTAGGTCTGTTAGCCCATCTGTTATCTTCTTTTAAATCTTTATTTTTAAGATAAGAATAATCATTTAATGTCCCTATTTCATCACCGGCATAGATCATGGGAATTCCACCATAGGATAATATAATGGCATGTAACATTAGGATTTTATTTACCGCCAATTTTATCAATTCCTCATCGTTCTGATCTAATCCTTTTTCCAATCCGAGTAAAGAAGCAGCACTGCCGGTAATCCTTCCATCACCATTTTTTGGATTATACATAAAAACTTGCCCCATAGCCGGTGACCAATCTAGTTTTTGACAATAGTAATCCAATAAAAACTTCCTGTGTGAAGACGCATCCCAGCCCACTTCGTATATATAGCGGTCATCAAAACTAAGTCCAATGTCGTCATGGCATCTGATATAATTTATCCAGGTCCCTTCTATGGGCTTACTTGGTAAATTCATGAGATTTTTGTACAAGAGATGAGTCTTTTTTGTAGCGATTGAATTCCAAAGAAGCGCCATCAAAGTGGCATTGTAGGCAATTTCACATTCATTACCTTTATTAATACCTTCTCCAAAATACTTGATAATTTCCTGAGGAGAAACTATAGCTTCAGCTAACAGAACAACCCCGGGAGCAACGACTTGTAAACACATGCGAAAGAGGGTAACTAAGCTATGTGCCTCGGGTAGATTTTGAGAATTTGTACCCAATTTCTTCCATAGAAATGCGAGGGCGTCAAAGCGAATAACATCCACACCTAAGTTGGCCAATTCTACCAGATTAGTGAGCATATCCATAAACACCATTGGGTTTGTATAATTGAGATCCCATTGATAATCATTAAATACAGTCATAACCCACCTATTCATTTTCGTATTAAAAGTGAAGTTTCCAGGGGAGGTTTGAGGAAACACTTCCGGCAGGGAAGATTCAAATTCATCTGGCAATTTCCTGTCCGGGTAGGTATAATAATAGTCCTGGTATTTTTTATCACCGGCCATTGCTTTTTTTGCCCATGGAAATTCATCTGAAGTATGGTTTACAACAAAATCCATCATCAGATGCATATTTTTAGAGCGCAGTTTTTTTGTTAGGTTCAACAAGTCTGCTTTGGAACCATACTTTTTGTCCACTTGGGTGTAACTGTTGACCGCATATCCTCCATCATTTTCTCCTTTAGGCCTTGTTGTAACAGGCATGATATGTAAAAGATTAACGCCTAGTTTTTCAAAATATCCAATTTTAGTTTCTAGACCTTTAAGATTCTTATTGAAGTGATCTACATACAATTGCATGCCAACCATTTTTTCTGATTGATACCAATTAGCATGTTTAAGCCTTCTCAGGTCCTGAATTTTAAGGTTTTCAGGTCTTTTCTTATAAAGTTCAGGTAAAAGTTCCAACAATAAAGGAAATGAATTTTGTAAGGTTGCCTCAGGGTATAGAGATAAGAATAGGTTTTGTATAATTGAAAGGTTTGTGGATAATCTTAAATCAAATAATTCTTTTAGATTCGCTTTCTCCGGATTATCCGGCTTATTTGAAGCCAACATCCTGTGTAATGAGGTTTGGTTCATTCTAATCGTCAAGTTGAATTTGAGTTGGCAATGACTTTATTGCTCCGTAATTCATTGTTGTAATTGCACCGGCTTTATTTGCTTGAGCGATCATTTTAAAAAGCAAATCGGGATTGCTTTTAGCACTCTCTATATTGTCCAAAGTAGAAATTTGTTTTAACAAGCATCCAATAAAGGCATCTCCTGCACCAGTTGTATCAACTGGCTTTACCATAATACTGGGGATTGTATTTGAATGCCCTTGAGAACTTACAAATGTACCTTCAGAACCAAGAGTAATGGTGATGATTTGTGAGCCGGCTTCATGGAAAAATTCACACGCATCCAAAATATTTTCCTTTCCTGAAATTAATTTTGCCTCTTCTAAACTAAACTTACAGAGTGTAGATTTTTCAATAAAGGGCATAGATTTTTTTATAAAAATATCAGTTTTGTTTTTCCATAGGTCGGCTCTGTAATTTGGATCAAAACTGATAAAGGCCTCTTGTGTTATGGCATCAAATAAAAATCGTCCATAGGCTTCTTCTAAACTTCCGCCCAAAAGTGCCGTCGCAGCGCCAAAATGAACAATGTTTTTATTAAATTTTTTCTTAATCGCCGGACTGTATTTAAGTTCCTTATCTGCACCCCTGCTAAAGACAAAATCACGTTCTCCGTCTTCATCAATAGAAACAAAGGCCAGAGTAGTAAAAGTTTCTGAACGTTGAGCTAAAGAAATGTCCACGTCTTCATCTTCCAACACCTTCAATAGAAATGTACCAAAAGGATCATCACCAACACAACCAATAAATGAACTTTTCCCTCCAAGTTTGGCTATAGCACAGGCTACATTGGCCGGAGCACCACCTGCTTTTTTTGTGAATTCACTGGCTAAAGATAAATTACAACCTTGTTTTTCGGCAACAAAGTCTATAAGCAATTCACCTATACAAAACACTTCTTTCATAGATATATACTTAAAGCAATTCCCAAAGTAATGAGAAATAAGGTGTTACTCCAAAAAAAACAGAACTATTTATTAAATCGATTCTCACCATTGTCTTAATCCTTTATATATAGAAAAGACACTTGGTCTGTTTTAAAGAAATGATTACCTTTTTCTGGAATTAAAAATCTAAAAAAATGAATCTATTTGATGAGATTAAAAAGAAACTAAGTCAGGAATTCATTGATATCGTAGAATGGATTGACACAACTAATGATACCATAGTTCACAGATTTGAGCGCTATCAGAATGAAATTAAAAATAATGCCAAATTAGTGGTTAGAGAAGGCCAGATAGCCGTATTTGTAAATGAGGGTCAATTAGCGGATGTTTTTAAACCGGGGACACATACTCTAAATACCAAGAACCTTCCTATTCTAACCACTTTAAAGGGATGGAAATATGGATTTGACAGCCCTTTTAAGGCAGAGGTATATTTTGTTAATACCAGATTGTTTACAGATGAAAAGTGGGGAACAAAAAACCCGGTTATGTTAAGTGATGAACGCTTTGGGTTAACTGAGATAAGGGCTTTTGGAACCTATAGTTTTAGAATTAGCGATGCCGGCAAGTTCGTGGTAGACGTGGTTGGAACTGATGGTAATTTTACAAATTACGAGGTTAACGAACATCTCAAGAGTTTAATTGTGACGCGTTTTACAGATACTGTAGGGGAGGCAAACCTACCTCTGGAATTATACGCCGCCAATACAAGTGAACTTTCCGAAACTTGCCAGGAAGTTATGAAACCGGAATTTGAACGTGTAGGGATAGAGTTGGAAAAATTCTATATAGAAAACGTTTCCATGCCCGAAGAACTGAAGAAGGAGATTTTTGATTACAGCAGATTAGAAAAGTTAGACTTGTCCAAACTCACTCAATTTAAGGCAGCAAAAGCCATGGAAGCTGCTGCCAAAAATGAAGGCGGTACTGCCGGAGCAGGAATGGGTATGGGCATGGGTTTTGTTTTGGCACAACAAATGGGGACTTTAATGGGGCAGCCGGCACAACAACCCTTTACTTCACAACAGCCGCAAGGAGCTGCTTTACCACCTCCAATTCCTGTTCAGGTAATGTATTACTATGCGGCAAACGGGCAACAACTCGGCCCTGTTACTTTTGATAAATTAAAGGAACTCTTTGCTAATAGGACTATTAACCGGGATTCTCTGGTATGGAAACAAGGTCTTATAGGGTGGACAGCACTTAAAGAAATAGAGGAGTTAAAGGCTTTTTTGGGTGGCAGTACACCACCACCATTACCTCAAACGTAGTAACGGAAAGCTTAAATACTCCATGTCAATTTTACGGATTTTGGTGATAATTACAAATGGAAGAAACCCAGTATTCTGAACAGAAAAAGTCCTGTGCCAATTGTGGAGCGGAACTAAAATACAAACCAGGTTCACATCAGGTTAAATGTGAGTATTGCGGATATGAAGAATTTATTGAAAAAACAAAGCAAAGTTTTGAAGAACTTGAACTGCAACATTATATTAAAGCAGTAGGGGATAATGCATATACAGAAACAATAGATCTTCTGCATTGTAAGAATTGTGGCGCTAACCAACATGTTGAAGAAAATTACAAGTCGCTTCATTGTGTTTATTGCGGAGAACCGCTTATTAGAGAAGATATAGAAAGAGAAGGTTGGATACTGCCAGGGGCGCTGGTTCCATTTCAATTTGATAGTAAAAAGGCAGGAAGGATATTCACAAATTGGGTGAAAGGTTTGTGGTTTGCGCCAAATAAACTTAAACGTGCTGCATTAGATCCGGAAGCTATTCACGGTCTTTACCTCCCTTTTTGGACTTTTGACGCGGAACTCTTTGCATCGTACGAAGGTCAAAGGGGTGATTATTATTACGAAACCCAAACATATAGAACTAAAAATGGAACTCAAACCAGGCAGGTAAGAAAAACACGCTGGACACCTGCTTATGGAACGGTAGATGGCTTTGTAGATGATATCCTGATCAATGCTTCGGAAAGAAAACAAAGAGAAGTTCCATCAAATATATCACATTGGAATTTGAAAGAGCTTAGAACATTTAATTCAAAATATCTCTCGGGTTTTGTAACTGAAAAATACACAATTCCTTTGAGAGAAGGGCATCGCAAATCATTTCAAAAAGCCAAGGCGATAGCTCATTCATGGATAAGACATGATATTGGAGGCGATACACAACGGATTCATCATTCTGATATAAAACTTTCAAAAGAAACTTTTAAGCATGTACTCTTGCCTGTTTATATTAGTTTCTACAAGTACAAAGGGAAAGAATATCATTTTTATATCAACGGACAAACCGGTAATATCCATGGTATTCGACCCTATTCCTTCTGGAAAATATTCTTTCTCATACTTTTTATTATTGTCATCATCGGAATTATAGCGAATTTTGCCAAATGAGGACGTTGGTAATCGGAGATATACATTCAGGGCTGAAAGCTTTACAACAAGTTTTAGAAAGGGCTAGGGTAGGTGAAGATGATCTGCTTATCTTTTTGGGAGATTATGTTGACGGATGGAGCCAGGCTGTTGAAACCGTTAATTTTTTGATTGAACTAAGAGCTACACATGAATGTATTTTTTTAAGGGGTAACCATGATGAGCTTTGTTATGAATGGTTGAGAACAGGGAAGGATAGGCCTATGTGGTTGCAACATGGTGGTATGGCGAGCAAAACGTCTTACGAAATTCTGGGTGATGGACCGAAAAGAGTTCATATGGATTTTTATGACAATCTGGATAATTACTACCTGGATGATAAAAACCGCCTATTTGTTCATGCAGGCTTTACTAACTTGAAAGGTGCCAAATTTGAATATTTTCCCCAAATTTTTTACTGGGATAGAACTTTATGGGAATTGGCATTATCTCTGAATCCGGAACTAACGCAAACAGACTTATTTTATCCCGATCGACTCGCCAATTACCGCGAAATTTACATTGGTCATACCCCTGTAACCAGAATTGGGAAAACTTTACCTCAAAGGGCGGCAAATGTCTGGAATATTGATACAGGTGCTGCTTTTAAAGGGCCTTTGTCAATTATGGATGTAGATTCCAAACAAGTTTGGCAAAGTGATCCGGTGCATCTTTTTTATCCGAATGAAAAAGGAAGAAATTAATATTTGCATTATATCTGCGATAATTTCAGAATTTTATTGTCGTACTTTGCAATAAAAATAAATATGTCTACTAAAAATATAAGGCTGGAGGTGATGCAGGCAATTGAACCTAAAGTTGCCGGGTTTATGGATTCATTTTTGATTCCTATTGATGAGATATGGCAGCCCTCGGACTTTCTTCCCGATTCGCGAAGTGAAAATTTTTTTGATGAGGTAGAACAAATCAGAGAGGAATCTAAAGAGTTGGGATATGATTTTTGGGTAACCATGGTTGCAGATACAATTACGGAAGAAGCCTTGCCAACTTATGAATCCTGGTTAATGGATGTTGAGGGAATTAACCAACACACGGAAGAACCCAGTGGATGGTCCAAATGGGTGAGAGCATGGACCGCTGAAGAAAACAGGCATGGTGATGTACTTAACAAATTTCTTTATCTCTCGGGTAGAGTAAATATGAGAGAAGTTGAGATCTCAACTCAGTACTTGCTTAATGATGGTTTTGACATAGGCACAGACAGAGACCCGTATAAGAATTTTGTATACACTTCATTTCAGGAATTAGCTACCAATATTTCGCATAAAAGGGTAGGTCAGATGGCCAAGAAAAAAGGGAATATACTTCTAAGTAAAATGTGTAGCATAATTGCCGGTGATGAAATGCGGCATCATTTGGCATATAGAGAATTCGTAAAGACCATATTTGGACAAGACCCTAATGGGATGATGCTTGCATATGCAGATATGATGAAAAGAAAAATTGTAATGCCCGCTCATTTTTTGAGGGAATCTGGAGAGGGAATCGGACTTGCATTTGAAAATTTCTCCAACTGTGCGCAAAGGTTGGGAGTATATACCTCTCAGGATTATATAGACATCTTTAATAAATTAAATCAATATTGGGATCTGGAAGGAATAAGAAGCTTGTCAGATGAAGCCCAGAAAGCCAGAGACTATCTTGTAGGAATGCCAGATCGATTACAACGTATCGCCGAAAGAATGAGACTAAGTGAGGATCAATTTCGGTTTAAATGGGTAGAGGCCAACGGAATGCTATAATTAAAAAGACCGGATTAAATCCGGTCTTTTTAATTATAATTTACCACGTTTATGTTCTACCTGCCATTTGTGTAATTCTTTCCATTTTCCCTCAGAACACATTTTTGCTTGCATTGGCCACGATGCGGGATCATGAACCTTGTAACGATCACCTCCTGAGTCCAATACTTGCTGACACTTGGAAACAGAAGTTTTAGATAAGGCCTTCCAGGTCTTTATATCATAATTGTGAAAAAGGCCTTCAATTTTGGGACCTATTCCTTCTACCACCTTCAGATCATCCTGTTTTATATTTTTTCCAAATGCCGCCTTGGCGGCACTTTTATTAAATGCAATTTCGGAAGAAACCACAGCTGAACTTTCAGCAGCCAATTTTTTATTACAAGCAGCAAGATCAGCTTCTAATTTTGCATTTTGATCTTTCAGTAAGTTTAGCTCTGAAGAATGGTCAATAGCTGTATTTGCACCTTTACCCAATAAATATCCAAAAATAGCACAAAGAATACCTACGAGTAAGGGGATAAGCCAACACCAGATGTTAATACTTTCTAAAGTCATAAGTTTATATTATTTAATTAGTTCTTATACAATAATTCTTCCTTGCTCTTATCACTGGCTTTTTCAAAATCCATTGCCTTTTGGGCAATAGAAGAATCCACACTTTTTAAGCTGGCAAGGTCATCTTATAATCCACATTCGCTGCAGTACATAACAAAAAAATAAATCCCTGATAATATGGTAATTATAATCCCAAGCAAGTTCGTAGTCTTTTTTGTCATTGGTAATTGACTATTTGTTGTTCTGTATACAATGTATTAAAAAAATCTTAAATTTTGTTAAAATTGAAAACCTTTATGCCTTGAGTTATCTGGTTAACCCTCTAATAATGACTAAGATGCTCCTTATTAACATGAATGAATACTGCACATACCTTAATAACTGCCAATTACACATTTTTTTACGCCATTTATAACTTTCTTTCATTGAATTAAACTACCATTTAGGATATTTGTTAAAAATTAAGCTGCAGCCCTATTTCTCCCGACAAGAATCCGGCATTGAAATAGTGTTCAATTAATACTTACTACTAGTTTGAATTAGTTTGGTTAGTTAAGAATCCCGTTGTTATTTCTTTCATAGATAACAGCGGTTTTTTTATTTCAAAATATACAACCTCTTCTTCCTATTGCATATTTTTTGCCGCAAATGATACATTCTAATGATGTCCCCTTGTTATTATACAATACTTTAAAGGTAAATTGACTTCTCAGTTGAGAATAAAAGATTTAAAAAACCAATTTTGGGAAGATTTCACTTATTGTTGTATGATAGTAGTGCTTGGAGTATTAATCTTAGCGCATGGGAGTTGCAAGATTCACGAACAAAATCAATAGAATCGAAAAATAAGTCTTTTAATTAACCTCTCCCTTTTAATTAAACAAAGGATTTTTTTGTGTTTTATAAATGCCTGCAGACATTTTTGAGTTCCTTAGTAACACTTAAACGGAACCAGCTTTAAGTCCCTGCAGGTTTTATCTTCACAAATCAAATTTTATACCTTGAGCTAAAGGCAATTCAGCAGTATAGTTAATCGTATTGGTTTGTCTTCGCATATAAACCTTCCAGGCATCAGAACCACTTTCACGTCCACCTCCTGTCTCCTTTTCTCCTCCAAAAGCTCCTCCAATCTCAGCACCCGAGGTGCCAATATTTACATTGGCTATACCACAATCACTGCCAGCGGTTGAAAGAAAATTCTCGGCTTCCCTTAAATTATTGGTCATAATGGCCGAGGAAAGACCCTGAACAACGCCATTTTGCAATTTTATCGCATTTTGTACATCACCTGAATATTTTAACAAATAAAGAATAGGTGCAAAAGTTTCATGTTGCACTATTTCATAGTTGTTATCCGCTTCGGCAATGGCCGGATATACATAACAACCACTTTCGTAACCTTCCCCATCCAAAACACCACCTTCCACGATCAAGTTTCCACCTTCTGCTATTACTTGCTCAAGGGCCTTTTTATACATCGTTACAGCATCTTTATCTATTAAAGGCCCTACATGATTATTCTCATCCAGTGGGTTTCCAATACGTAATTGCTTATAGGCAGTAACTATTGAATCTTTTAGCTGGTTATAAATAGATTCATGTATGATAAGTCTTCTTGTTGAAGTGCATCGCTGGCCAGCAGTGCCAACTGCTCCGAACACAGCTCCTATAACCGTCATTTTAATATCTGCATCCGGGGTAACTATGATCGCATTATTGCCACCTAATTCAAGGAGAGATTTCCCTAATCTTGCTGCAACTGCTTGTGCAACAATTTTTCCCATGCGAATAGAACCTGTAGCCGAAATCAAAGGAACTCTATTGTCATTTGTCATCATTTCACCAACTCTATAATCCCCATTAATCAAACAGGAGATACCTTCCGGAAGGCCATTAGCTTTGAACACCTCAGCGGCAATATTTTGACAGGCTATGCCGCAAAGTGGGGTTTTTTCTGATGGCTTCCAAACACAAACATCGCCACAAATCCAAGCTAGTGCGGTATTCCACGCCCAGACCGCGACGGGGAAATTAAAAGCCGAAATTATTCCTACAATTCCTAAAGAATGGTATTGTTCATACATCCTGTGCCCTGGTCTTTCTGAATGCATGGTTAGTCCATGTAATTGTCGAGATAGCCCTACAGCAAAATCACATATGTCTATCATTTCCTGTACTTCACCCAGACCCTCCTGATAAGACTTCCCCATTTCATATGAAACTAACTTACCTAAGGGTTCCTTTAATTCGCGTAGTTTATCTCCAAACTGGCGAACAATTTCGCCTCTTTGGGGAGCGGGTTTTAATCGCCAAATATGAAATGCTTTGGAGGCAGTTTCTATAACTTTATCATAATCATTTTGGGAGGTCCCTTTTACTTTACCAATTAAAGCACCATCTACCGGGGAAAATGATTCGATAACTTCTCCTGAAGAAAAATTATCGGAACCCGTTGAGGTGCCATTATTGATTTCCTTTATTCCTAATCTTTCCAATGCTTGGTCTATTCCAAAATCTACGGCAACTAGTGTCATTTTATAACTTTTAAAAGGTAGTTTGTTAAATTCTGACAAAGCTACGAATAATAGTGATTATGTGACGTGAAAGTTATGGAATCTTAGGCTAGATTAACAAAGATTAGAAGTAGTGCAATCAAGGCAGGTAGTGCCTGCACAAGGAATATTTTTTTATCTGCAGTTAGCGCTCCATAAATACCGGCAATTGCAACACAACTCAGAAAAAAGATAGAAATATTTGCACCCCAAAAGGGATCCTGAATAAAAAAAGTCCAAATAAGGCCAGCAGCTAAAAAGCCGTTATACAGGCCCTGGTTTGCTGCCAGAGATTTTGTTGGTTCAAACATGTCCTCAGGAAATTTTTTAAAGATCTTTTTACCCCTGGTAGTCCAGGCAAACATTTCGAACCAAAGAAAATATAGGTGTAGTGCTGCCACAATTCCGATAAAAATAGTAATCGTAAGTTTCATTTTTTATCTTTCTTCTATAGCGGTAAATCTATCATCAACGGACATAACCGTTCCACAATTATCACAGGTCCTTAACTCTTCCGATCCGTAGAAATATGAAAAATGCGATAAAAAGTCTTTTTCAATATCGTGTAGTGTAAAATAAGCTTCATAAAGTTTATGGTTGCAATTATCGCAAAACCAAAGAAGACCGTCCTTTATTTGCATTTGGTCTCTTCTGCGTTCTATTACCAATCCAATGGAGCCTTCATGCCGAACGGGAGAATGGGGGACTTTTGCAGGATGCAGGTACATATCGCCAGGCCCAAGTTTCATTGTTTTTTTTTGTCTGTCTTCCTGCAAATATATTTCTATATGACCTTCTAATTGAAAGAAAAGTTCCTCCGTTTCATTGTAGTGATAGTCTTTTCGTGCATTTGGCCCGGCAACGATCATAACTATATAATCACCGGCATCTTTATATAAATTCTTATTTCCTACAGGGGGTTTTAGTAAGTCTCTGTTTTCTTCAATCCACTTCTGAAGATTAAATGGAGGTTTTATAGACATTGTTTTCTAATTATTAAGGAATGATAATAGAATGTATTAAAAGTAATACTCCCTATCAAATGTAATAAAAGAATTTTTTCTGGTGTAGATTATCGGTAGAACAACTGAGTAAAATAGAATTTACCACTGGAGTCTTTTTTTACGCTTACAGCCGTATGCGTAAATTCGCCTTCAATTGTTTTACGATGACTAGGGCTCTCAAGCCAATTCTCCAAAGCCGTGGTAGCATCTGGGTAATCTTTGGCAACATTTTCAGCTACGTATTCAGCATTAACCTCGCTCGAAATTTTGGAGGCTCTTGAACTAAAGTTATCATGGCTTAAACTGCCTTTGGCAATCATATAATCGGTATGAGTGTTGGCATACTCATAAGCAACTTCGCTAAAAAGCAATGATGAATACCCCAAGCTGTTTCTATGGTCATTAACTATATCCAAAAGTGCGTGTTCTACCAAAACAGCATTTTCAGAACTCGGAATATTTGTATTTTCTATGGACTCTGTGCTACAAGATCCAGCCAATAATACAAATAAAACCGAGACAGCGATAGGCAATCTCATTTTCATATAGTGTTCTATTTGTAAGTAGGGTAATGAAAGAGTGGGGTGTTCTCTTGGATCCTTATTAAAAAGATCATCTTGGTAATATTAAAGAAATTATGAAAAAAGCACATGAAAAACCCTTTTTTTTCGATGAACGGCACTTTTCATCAATTATCAGTCATTAAATACTTCAATTACATTTCCGAAAACCAGAGCGCCTATATCTCTGACCGGTTTATAAAGAATAGATTCTGCAACCGTCTTATTATCAGTTGGATTAAACGAAGAACTTGAACTTTCAAAAAAATACAAAAGCGTACCAATAATAACCGCAGTTTTTAATATTCCAAATAAACCTCCTGCAAGCTTATTGACTAATCCAAGCATAGCAAAATTTGCAATTTTAGTAAGTATTTTTCCGGACATATTTACCAGAATCACAATAGCCACAAAAGTAATTATGAACGCCGCTATTTTAATGTAATTTTCATCCCAATCCATTTTTAGAGAAAGGTAGTTACCAGTTAAGTAAGAAAATTGAATTGCACCATAAAGGCCAATTATAATAGCGGCGAGTGATGCAATTTCAACAAAGAGACCATTTTTCAGACCCTTGTAAAGGCCATACGCCAGTACTAAACCCAGAATGATATCCAGAAGATTCACGGAAATTTGTTTACACAAATATAGAATTTTGATTTGTACCTTTGAATTTTTCTAAAAGAAGGGTTCAGGATTAATTTCGAATTTTAAATCTTTTATGATAATAAAAATGAGTAGAGATAGTCAACTAAAAGATAGGTGGGAGGAGCTCAATAAGAAATTATCTTCCAAGTTTTCAGATGGAGATCCAATGGATTTAGATGGGATTATTTACCTTATTGGCGTCCAGGAGTTAGGTCAATACCACAGGATGTACAAAAAGGAAGAGAAAGTTAATCTGATGCACATAGCCATATGCAAACTATTGGAACCTTACGGATATTATGAGTTTGAGTTTTTTGATGAGGAAGGTTGGCCTCATTATATTGTAAAGGAAACACTTCCACCATTAAAGGCAGGAGAGCAATCTGTATTAATGAAAGAAGCTATTGTGAATTATTTTATAGAACGAGCTTTTATTTTATAAACGATCATGAAAAAACCCTATTATGCCGTAATCTTCACCAGCACCAGGACTTCCGGGGATAAAGGATATGGCCTAATGTCAAAACAAATGGAAGAATTAGCCAAAAAACAATCGGGTTACTTGGGATTTGAAAGTGCAACAGGGGAGTTAGGGATATCTGTAAGCTATTGGGAAAACCTGGAATCTATATCAAGATGGAAATCTAATCTAAAACACCTGGCTGCACAGGAAATAGGGAAAAACGAATGGTATAAATGGTACAAAATAAGAATCTGTCTTGTTGAAAGGGAATACGAATTTACAGCCTCACATTAAAACAAACTACCATTTTTTTTATTCAACACTTCAATAGTAAATTAAATTAATGATAACATTTGCTTAAAACCTTGGCATTTGTATAGGGGGTATAAACCTTTACATTTGTAATAGGGCGAAAAAAATTATAACCCTTGAATTACAAAAACATGAAGGAGAACATACCATTTTCAAACCTGGATCGGAATGAAATCATTCAAAACCTAACCAAAACGAAATTCGATCTTGTAATTATTGGAGGTGGAATTACTGGAGGTGGTATTGCCCTTGACGCTGCTGCCAGAGGCCTAAAAGTGGCCCTGCTAGAAAAAGGGGATTTTGCGTCAGGAACCAGTAGTAAATCTACTAAGTTAATTCACGGTGGCCTTCGATATCTCAAGCATTTTGATTTTTGGTTGGTAAAAGAAGTGGGATCTGAACGGGCTATAGTTCATAAACTCGCACCGCACCTTGTGCTTCCCGAAAAAATGTTACTTCCTTTAATTGACGGCGGGTCTTATGGAAAATGGCTTACATCTATTGGATTAAAGGTCTATGATCTTCTGGCGCAGGTTTCAGGCGATGATAAGCGTAAAATGCTTGAAAAAAAAGAGGCATTAGATCTGGAGCCGTTATTGCCAAAGAAGAAATTAAAAGGGGCCGGTTATTATGCTGAATATCGCACAGACGACGCCAGGCTTACAATTGAAAATATAAAGACCAGCCTTACTTTCGGCGCTATTGCCTTGAATTATGCAAAGGTTACAGCTTTTGATTATACTGGTGATATTATTTCCGGGGTACATTTTAAGGACGCTTTATCCGGTCATGTATTTACTATTAAATCAAAATATGTGATAAATGCTGCCGGCCCATGGGTAGATGAATTGCGAAGTATAAATAATTCTAAAAAAAAGAAACGCCTTCATCTTACAAAAGGGGTTCATTTGGTATTTCCGCATGCAAAATTACCGGTAAAACAATCTGTTTATTTTGACGTTCCCGACGGGCGAATGATTTTTGCAATCCCCAGAGGTAGAATTACCTATGTGGGCACAACCGATACTAACTATGATCAGGATAAAGATGATGTTAAACCGGATTTAGTTGATGCCCTTTATTTAATATCGGCGGTTAACAATATGTTTCCTAAGATAAATTTGGAATTGGAAGATATAATCTCTTCCTGGGCAGGTTTACGACCCTTAATCCATGAAGAGGGAAAATCTACTTCCGAATTATCCCGAAAAGATGAGATATTTATTTCAGATACCGGCCTTATTAGTATGGCCGGAGGCAAACTTACCGGGTATAGAAAAATGGCGGAAAGAGTTGTAAATCTGCTATCTAAAAAAATGGAAGAGGAGGAAGGAGTTGAACTCGAGGAATGTACAACTGTTCAGATCCCTTTATGCGGTAATGATTTCAAAAAAACTAAATACGTCAATAAGTATATTTCAGAAATATTTGAACGAATAGTAGCAGATGGTTTTACAGAATATGATGCATGGTATCTGGTAACAACTTATGGCAAGCAAGCTGACACTATTTTGGAGGATTATTCCATTCTAAAAGATAAAGATCCATACATAAGAATTGCCAAAGCCGAACTTCATTACGGAATTAATTATGAAATGATAACTTCACCCATGGACTTTTTTATCCGCAGAACGGGTCGCTTATATTTCGATATTGAAAGCATACCCTTTCTACTGGATCCGATTCTGGATGAATTCAAGTCAATTTTTAAATTGGATGATTCGCAAATCCTTTCCTGGAAAGAAAATATGATACAAGAAATACATGAGCATTCCAGTTATTCTGTAGATCGGGTTTAATATTGTTTTTTCAAAAAGTAATGCGTCTGAGACAGAGATTAATCTATAAATCAGACTGTTGTTGGCACCTCTTTTCTATTCTTCTAATACTTCTGTCACTCCAGGTATTGGAATTGGGTAATAGCCATTCTCATCTGGTGATACCGGAGGCATGGCGTCCCAACTATATGCATTGGGCATCAGGCTCCTCCCTTTTTCTAAGGCGTCCTCGAAAGTGATTAGCTGCCCTGAATAGGTGGCCATTCTCCCAAGAATTGCGGTCATAGTCGTTTTTGCTGCATGTTCCGTATCACTTATAACTCCTCCGGCTTTTATAGAAGCGAATAAAGCATCATGTTCTGTCTGATAAGGATTCGGATCATTAGTCCCCTGATGTTTATAGATGGTACTGCCATCATAGCTAGTAATTATACCTTTATTCTGTGAATCGGTGTAAATTTTACCCTTTGTACCCATAAAACTTTCAGATACATTGTCTAAACAACCTTTTTGATGTCTACACTGGCTGGAAATTACTGCGCCGGAGGGATAAGTAAATTCAACAAAATGGTGGTCAAATATTTGGCCGAATTCTTTTCCTTTTCTCACTTCTCTGCCACCCATGCCCTGGGCATGTATTGGGAACTCCCCAATAAACCAATTGGCTACATCTATATTGTGAATGTGCTGTTCTACGATATGATCCCCGCATAACCAGTTAAAATAATACCAATTCCTCATTTGATATTCCATTTCTGTTTGGTTTTCCTGACGATCTTTGACCCATACCCCAGCACTGTTCCAATATACCTGTCCCGAAACGATCTGGCCCATTTTACCTGCTCTTATCTCTTCAAGGCATGCAAGATAATTTCGTTGATAATGCCTTTGTAATCCAACCACAACATTCAGTTTTTTTTCTTTAGCAATTTTCGCTGTTTTTAGAACACTTCGTATACCACTGGCATCTGTAGCCACTGGCTTTTCCATAAATACATGCTTACCTTTACTTATGGCGTACTCAAAATGAACTGGCCTGAAACCTGGTGTAGTGGTTAGTAATACTACATCTGCTTTGTCAATAGCAGCTTTATAGGCCTCAAAACCCAGATATTTATCTTCATCCTTAACGGCAACTTTATCTGTATCAATAAATTTCTTGGATAATATTTCATAGCAGTTATCCAATCGATCCTGAAATGCGTCGGCCATCGCCACCAATTTTACATTTTCTTTAGTGCTCAATGCCTGTGCTGCGGCGCCGGTACCTCTGCCACCACAACCGACCAGGGCGATTTTAATAGCATCGTCACCGAGGACGTGTGCTGAAGCTGCTACATCTAAAGGAACAGTTAATATTCCACCTGCTGCCAGAGCAGTGTTTTTGCAAAAATTTCTACGGGTAAGAGCGTGATTTTTATTTTCCATTTTTAGAGTTTTTAATAGTCATCTATTGCTGTAAGCCAATAAGCCTCCATTTCTTCCTTTGGAGGGGTTTCTTTCGGACGAATAATTCTAAAACCAACATTTGGGGCATTAGTAAACCACCACTGGCTTTTAGGAATCTGGGGGTCAATTCTTTTCCATTCTGCTGAGGAGCCTATCCTGGCAGATGATCTGAGCTCGATAGCGGGATCCATCCAGGAGCCGCCACGAACAGATCTTGGATATAGTTTTGTGGGTTTTATCCATGGGTTGTCTGAAGTTTCCCCTGATCTATTAGCATATGTATCTGTAGCGTATTTGTCCATGGTCCATTCAGCAACATTTCCGTGCATATCATAAAGGTCATACTTATTAGGTTGCTTAGTACCTACTTTATGATATTTTCCTTCACTATTATGATCATACCAGGCATATAAATTTAATTCTATAGGATCATCACCAAAATAATAGGAGGCAGTACTACCAGCCCTGGCTGCATATTCCCATTCTGCTTCTGTGGGAAGCCTATAGAAATTTCCTGTTTTTGCACTAAGCCATTTGCAAAATGTTATTGCCGCATATTGGGTAATATTTACAACCGGAAAACCTTTTTTACCCATGCCGTGACTCATATCTACATACGGGGTTGTTGCGGAAGATATGGCATCAATATCTATTGTAACTTCTGTATCCAAATCTTTCTGCCCAAAAGTATCGATCTGTCTCTCTAAAAAAAGTTCATATTGATCCCATGTTATTTCAAATGCACTCATCCAGAAATCATCTACCAAAACCTTGTGCTGAGGTTTTTCATCTTCTTGATGGTTATTGTTTCCCATCAAAAATTCACCTCCTTTTATAGGGTTCATTTTAATGGTAATCTCACTTCCGGGAATTTCTTGTGAATAAGCAATGAAGGAATCTATATTCTTTGTTATTTCTGACGATTCGGGACTTCCATTGGAGGTGAAAGCCATGGATAAAAAAATGACAGATATAACCATAAAAAGAAGGATATTTTTTAGATTCATTTCAAAATATTTAGAAATAACATGGCGCCAAAATATTTCTAAAGTATTCATTTAGAATCTAATAAAAAAATTTCAGGGTCAATCCAATTTATCTGTAAGTGCTTTGAAAGTTACTTTGGCGCTCTTTTGGTTATACAGAATATCATACACTGCATCTATAATTGGGGTCTTAACTTTCTTTTTAAATGTTGATTTTAACTTATAGGCACTTTCCGTTGCGTAATAACCTTCAGCTATCATTTTCATTTCCATCATGGCACTTTTTACTCTATATCCTTTGCCAATCATATTTCCGAACATCCTGTTTCGGCTAAAAATTGAATAGCCCGTAACAAGTAAATCCCCCAGATAGGCAGAATTGTTAATATTTCGTTTCATCTTGTGAACTCTCGAAATATAACGCTTCATTTCGCGGATAGCATTGCTCATTAAAACAGATTGGAAATTATCGCCATATCCTAATCCGTGAGCTATACCTGCTGCCAACGCGTAAATATTTTTAAGCATTGCCGCATATTCGGTGCCTATGATATCATCGGAAATCTTGGCCTTAATATAATGGCTGTTCAGATGTTCAGAGAGCATCCTGGCTTTAGCTGTATCTGCACAGGCAACCGTTAAATAGGACAAGCGCTCTAAGGCCACTTCTTCGGCATGACAAGGACCGGTAATCACTCCAATATTTTCAATGGGGATATTATACTTTTGATGAAAATGTTCTCCTACAATTAAACCTGTTTCAGGAACAATTCCTTTGATAGCTGAGAATATAATTTTATCCCTTATAGGGATAGTAAGTTTTTTGAGTTCACTCTCTAAAAAAGCAGATGGAATGGCAAAAATCAACAGATTAGCCATAGAAACCGCCTCGTCCATATTATTGGTAAGAACTAACTGTTTTAGTTGAAACTCTACTGAAGTAAGATAATTAGGGTTGTGTTTGTTGGCTTTTATATATTCTAAAGCATCCTCATTGCGCATATACCAGATTACTTTATCCCGGTTTTCAGTAAGCATTTTTACAATAGCTGTTGCCCAGCTTCCACCACCTAGAACTGCAATTTTTAATTCTTTTTCCATCAAATTAAATTAGTCCATCAAATGTAATTAAAAAAAATAACGACTTACTTATTTGAAAGTCATAGAGTTATAATATTTTACGAGTAAATTGGCCATAACAAGGACTATCAAACTCTCAATCTAGAAAACGATGAAATGCATAAAATTTTAACACTGGTTTACCTGTTTCTGCACAATGAAAACTTTGAATTATGCGTTAAAGACAGTAGAGAATGGTATGAGAATGAAAAATTATTTTTGGTTGGTTATTTAGTTAGAAACCGCCCCGGAATTAATTCCAGGGCGGTTTTTTTTATCATTAATTATTTTGGTTACCATCAGTAAAGAAAAGCTATTTAAAGGGGTAGGATGAAAGTAAATTTTCTGGGTTGAGGACACCAATAAGGATTACCTTTTCAGATATCTTTTTTTAAAATCAGATGGATTTTCATTGGCAATTTTTTTAAAAATACGATTAAAATAGGAAAGACTTTCATAACCACAGTCGTAACAAGTCTCGCTGATATTTCTTCCTTTCAAGAGTAATCGTTTGGCCTGGCTAATGCGATATTGGTTTAAAAAGGATGTAAAAACACTTCCTGTGGCACCTTTAAAATAGCGGCAAAAAGCTTCTTTACTTAAATTGGAAAGTGCTGCCACTTCTTCAAGCTCTATTTTCCTTTGGTAGTTTTCGTCTATAAAGGCATAGATGTTTTTTAGGCGGTCCTGTTGTTTTTGATTGTATTTATTTATTACCGGATAATCATGCAATAATACATACTCCTCAGAGGCAGCTAAAATGGAGAAAATATGCAGTACTTCCAGAAACTGTGAAAAGGGCGCCAAAACATGAAGTTTTTTGAGCCTCGAGCCAATATTTACCTTTGTTCTTCCGGTGAATGCTATTCCTTGCTGAGATTTTTCAAAGAGCTCAAATACTTCAGTTAGCTCTGGTATTTCTGTAAATATTTTGTTCTTAAACGCCGAACTAACATGCAAAACTTCTTTTTTGTACTCGGTCTGTATGCCAAAATCAAAGTTTAGATGAGGTATATTGGACCCTATTAATACCAGATCACTATGCTCATATTGAGAGATATGATCTCCTACGTGCCTGGTTCCGTTAGTGCCTTCTATGTAGACCAATTCATATTCCGGGTGAAAATGCCAATAGAATAAATCATTCAATCTCGGATTGTGGAGTAATCGGAATGAGCTTTTGGCGTCTGGATTTATTTGTTCTAATTGTATTTTCAACTTAATAATTTAACTTAATTGTTATTATGGTCTTAAATAATGATATAAAAGATCAATATAATTCAAATAATGATCAAAATCAAGGAGGTGATCTACATTTGATCTATTTAGATTTGACAATCTTTTAATCACAATACAGAATTATCATGGAAAAATCAGCATCCAAACTGGAAATGGCTAATAAAGCTCATAAGGATATTCCGGGAAACCCCTCAACTGCTACAAGCAGCAAATTAGAATTAAATGATCGGTCTAATAAAGTTCCATTAAGGGTTCTTAGCGAAAAGGACTGGGAGTTTTGGAAGCATAACGGCTATATAGTAATTAAAAATGCCGTCCCCGCATCCCAGGCAAAGACAACAGCAGATTTTTTGTGGGAATTTGATGAAAAGGATCCTAACGACAGTGAAACCTGGTATGCTCCCCCAAGGGCTGAAATGCAAATGAAAGAACTAACAGGAACAGGTATGGTTGAGGTATACAATAACCAGCACCTATGGAATAACAGGCAAATGCAACGTGTTTATGATGCTTTTGTGGATGTTTGGGGAACTGAAAAATTATGGGTAACAATTGATAGAGCAAATCTCAATTTTCCTCAAAGGCCTGGATTTGAAAGGAAAGGTTTTATTCATTGGGATTATGACCCTGAAACCAAACCGCAAAATGTACAGGGAGTATTGGCCCTGGCAGACCAAACCGATGAGAATATGGGTGGTTTTCAGTGCATTCCATGGTTATACAGAAATTATGATAGTTGGAAGCTTACCCAACCTGAAGATCGGGATCACTTTCAACCGGATATTTCAGAACTTGAAGATAAGATTGTAAAAGTAAAACTAGAAATTGGTGACCTGCTTATTTTTAATAGCACGGAGCCCCATGGCATCAGGCCAAACAGATCTGAGAATAAAGTTAGGATTGCCCAATACATTTCTATGATGCCGGCAGAGGAAGAAAATGAAGAATTAAGACAATGGCGCATTAATTCCTGGAAGAACAGAATAGCACCTGAGGGTTACGCATTTCCCGGTGATCCAAGAAATTGGGAGCAAGTCAGATATGATACTGCTAAATTATCTGAACTTGGAAAGAAATTATTAGGGTTGAATCGCTGGTAATTTATGAAATCCATAATTCTTTTCAATTAAGGCTATTAACAGTTAATAAGTGCTATTTTTGCCCCCTTAAAATAATAAGGGTTTGAAGAAGTACTTAAATCTATTTGATTTTTCGCAAAAAGTAAATTACAGAACTGAAGTCCTATCAGGATTAACGGTTGCACTGGCTTTGGTCCCGGAAGCCATAGCATTTGCTCTTATAGCGGGCTTATCCCCTTTAACCGGTTTATATGCAGCATTTGTTATGGGGCTGGTTACTTCTATTCTGGGAGGAAGACCTGGAATGATTTCCGGAGCGACCGGGGCCGTAGCCGTAGTCATAGTTTCGCTTGCCGTGGATTATGGGGTCGAATATGTGTTTGCCGCGGTGATATTGGCCGGAATCATGCAGTTAGCAGCCGGATTTCTTCGTTTAGGCAAATTGATGCGCCTTGTACCTCATCCCGTAATTTTTGGATTTGTAAACGGTCTAGCTATTATTATTTTTATGTCGCAGTTAGACCAGTTCAAGTCGTCTGATGGCTTATGGATGTCTGGCAGTTCCTTGTTTATTTTTTTAGGATTAGTTCTAATCACAATGCTGGTAATTTGGGGATTACCCAAATTAAGCAAAGCAGTTCCTGCCTCATTAATTGCCATCCTGGCTGTTTTTGGACTCGTACTTGCATTCAATATTGATACAAAAACAATTGGGGATATAGCATCTATTCAGGGCGGTTTTCCACCCTTTCATATCCCACAACTGCCTTTTACTTTAGAAACCCTGCAGATCATTTTTCCTTATGCGGCTATAGTTGCCGGGGTTGGGTTAATAGAGAGTTTATTGACCCTTAATATTATAGATGAAATTACGGAAACACGAGGGCGTGGTAATAAAGAAGCAGTAGCCCAGGGAACTGCAAACATACTTTCCGGACTCTTTTCCGGAATGGGTGGTTGTGCCATGATAGGACAGAGTTTAATCAACACTTCCAATGGTGCACGAGCAAGATTATCCGGTATAGTGGCTTCAGTGATGCTTCTTGTCTTTATTATGTTTGGGGCTAATTTGATTGAAAAAGTGCCTATGGCCGCACTTACAGGATTAATGATTATGGTTGCACTAGGAACATTTGAGTGGGCCAGTTTGCGTACCTTCAGAAGAATGCCGAAATCTGATGTCCTTGTAATGATATTAGTAACCCTGGTTACCGTTTTTCTGCATAATCTTGCACTTGCTGTCTTGGTTGGTGTAATTATCTCGGCCCTTGTATTTGCATGGGATAACGCCAAGAGGATACGCGCCAGAAAATATATTGACGAGAATGGAATTAAGCACTATGAGATCTATGGACCGTTATTTTTTGGATCTGTGACTTTGTTTAATGAAAAGTTCGAGGTACTTGAGGACCCGGATGAAGTTATTATAGATTTTAAGGAAAGCAGAGTGGTAGATATGTCTGCCATTGAAGCGTTAAACAAAATAACGGGACGCTACCATAAAGTTGGGAAGAAGGTACATTTAAGGCATTTAAGTGAGGATTGCCGGCGTTTGTTAACGAATGCAGATGCCATAATTGATGTAAATGTCTTGGAGGACCCTACTTATAAACTAGCAATAGATAAAGTCTGATTGTTACTGTATTGCGAATTTAACGTTCACAGTACTCTCTACTTTTATCTTTTCAAATTCAATTTCAATGGGTTGATCTTCATCTGCCTCCTTAGACATTTGTACCCTAACCATTCTTTCTTCCATCCTATATTGTACCCCTGTGTTTAGATCAGATATAAAAAGAGCATGTCCAAGCTTTTGATCTAAAGGTAGAACCATTGCTTCTGCCTGGTTTTTTGCCGCACCTACAGCTCTTTTTCTTAGATCAATTTTGAGCTTTTCCAGACTCGAATATTCGGTTTTTGTCAGGTTTAGATTGGAGATTCCGATAGATTCAAGACCCATTATTACTCTGCCTGCAGTTACGGCATCATACACTAATAATGAATATTCTTTGTCTTTTTGAACATCCACTTTCCTGAGAAAGTACTTTTTAAAATTACTCCCCAAATCAGTAAGGGTAAGTTGTTTCTCGATATCAATGCCTAGTGTTTTCAGTTTGTCGGCCATTTTATTTTCCAATTTTTCAACTGAAGTTTTTCCTTTTGTGTCTGCTTCTGTGATTAGGATTGACAAATAAATACGGTCTGGTATAACCAAGGTATCTACTCTTGCAGTGGTTTCTAAATAGGGTTGATCAATAAAATTTTTACTTTGCCCGTAACTTGTGAGACTTGATATTATTAAGAAAAGTGTAATCAAAAATCTCAAAGCTATTTTTTGTCGGATTAAATATTTCATGTTTTCAATTTGTCTGTGCGAAACTAAAACTTTCTTATTGGTTTTAAAAGATATAATGAGGGAAGTCCTAACTTCTGTGAGTGTTTATTACCAATAAGAAAGTAACTACTACTCTATTGATTAAATTCTGTAAAAAGCAAAAGTGCCGCACTCGTCAATTTATTAACTGAGAACAGCACTTATTAATATTCTTAATCCGGTTTTAAAGGGTACGTAAGTACTCTGCAACTGCCCGGGCTTCTTCTTCAGTTAGATTTTGATTGAGCATGATGGCATTGTTGTACTCTTTTAATAGGGCTTGAGCAATAGGATCTTCTTTAATCATAACATCCGGGTTTAGGATCATATTCATTACCCATTCCGGACTTCTACGATCATAAACACCCGCTAAGGCAGGTCCTATCATACGTTGGTCAGCCATATGGCAAGCAGTACAAATAGTGTTGTATTTTGCTTCACCTGCAGCAGCTAGTTCCGAATCTATCTCAGAAGCAAATTCTACGGAGGTTATAGGTCCAACTCCCTTGTTATTCAAATCAACCGGAACGGTTTCAGATTTAGTTTCTACCTTCACCTCCTTTTTGGCACGGTTCATTTCAAAACCCTCTTCTTTTTTCTCTCCTTTTTTTTCGCCGCAGCTCACTAGCAGGGCACAAATTCCAATTATGGCAAAAATTTTTCGCATGTTGTTTAGATTAGAAGCACTAATATATGAAATAGCACGGATCAAAATAATTCCTTTATAAATTTTAAACCAATTTTTTCAGAATAAGATATGTTTAGCGGACCAAAGAATCCTACATGTCCACCATGTTTGGGCATATCAAGATAAAGAAGTGGATTATTTTTAGCTTCTTCAATCGGGTAGCAATCCCGACCTAAGAATGAGTCGTCCCGGGCATTGATAATCAAGGTTGGAATTTTTATCCTGGGTAAAAACTGAAGACTACTGCACTGTGCATAATAATCCATAGCATTTTTGAACCCATGAGCCCTACTGGTATAAATATCATCAAAATCTTTTAGGTTCCCGATGTTGTTTATTTCTTCTACAGATATTAATTCCGGGAATTTCTGCTGTTTTAAATATAATTTCTCCACCAAATGTTTTTTAAATCTTTTGGCATAAAGTGTATTTTTCAATTTTAGCAATTGAATTAGAGAATCGTGTAAACTACATGGAACGGATACGGTTACAGCCCCTTTTATTTGATTTGCTACAGGCCCTTCTCCCAAATATTTTAATGTCAGATTGCCTCCCAGGCTGAATCCTTTAATATAAATACTGCTATATTTCCCGGTAGAAAGGATATGTTGTATAACCTCTTTGAGATCATCTGTGGCTCCTGAATGATAGGATCTGAATAGACGGTTGGTTTCTCCGCTGCATCCTCTGAAATTAACTGCACAACTATCCAGTCCATTGGAAGTAAAATGCTTGGCGCTTCCTGTTATATAGGGGCGTTGCCCATGTCCTTCAAGACCATGTAAAAGAATAACTACAACAGTACTGGGCGCAGCGGCAAAGCTCCAGTCAAGGTCGATAAAGTCTCCATCCTCAAGTTCCAGACGCTCCCTTTGCTGGTTTAGGTTAGAAACCTTTCTAATCAGGCCGGAATAAATAGTAGATACATGGCCATTTTTAAATGGGAGGGGAGGATTGTAATGAGATTTAACCAAAGGCATTAGTATAGTACATGGTCTTTAGGTTTAACAGGATCGGGCAGGTTTTCTTCGTCCAGCATATCTCGTAAATCAATTTCAATTGTTCGGCATAAGGCGGTCATGGGCACATCATTTATTCGGCCTTCAAAGGGATCTTCACTATAATCCCCAATTTTCTCCATAGTAATAAATATCCATGAGATCAGAACCGAAAACGGAATCATTAAAAATACGTACCAGGCTTGCATAGAATCAATTGATATTAAGGTATCATCTTCAAAAACGTCGAGTAGACCAAAAGGTAATATCAAAATAAATATCCAGGTAAAAACCCTTGAAAAATATCCATATTGTCTGGGAAAAGGAGTGTTTTTTATTCGTTCACTTTTACCTTGAAGATTATAGAGCTCTTCTAAAACAGACTGCATCTGATCTTCCTGAAAACCATCAATAACATCTTTTTCTTTTAGAGCAACTATATCCATGGCCTGGTTTTTGACCAAATACGTAGCCGGATTTACCCTTTTTTTAAGGTCTATAAACTCTCTTTTATTTACATATTTAAAGGCCTCATTACAGGAAGGGTTTCGCTCTCCATGCTTATCAAACATTCTTTCAACTGATCTGTCCTCTTTTAAGGACCATGGTCTTGGTTGCCTGAGTTGTACTCTAAGTGCGTTAATCCATCCAATATGTCTGTAAATCAATTGGGCTTGCATCTTTTTTTCGTACGTTTTATCCTCAGTGCGTACAAAACTTAATACCTGAATTCCCCAGGTTCTGCTGTAATTAACTATGCCACCCCAAATTTTTCGACCTTCCCAAAAACGATCATAGCTTTGAGAGTTCTTGAATCCAATATAAAATGCAACAGCAATACCAATAACACTTATTGGCTGAAAGGGAATATCAATAAAATTCCATCCCAGAAAATGGTACACATAAAATATTAGGCTTGCATATAGGCTGAAAAAGATAAGGTTTTTCCAGGCATATCTAAGAATAACTCCCCAGCCTATGTTTCTTTTTACGTACATATGTATTTACAGATTTTTTAAGTATCATTTTGGATAATTGTCCAATAAGGCAATTTGTGATTCAATCGCTGCTTTAAATTCAGATTTAAGTTTTTCTGTGAGTTCAGCAACGGTAAGTACATTTTCTACAGTAGCTGCTCCCTGACCTGCAGACCAAATTGTCTTCCAAGCTTTGGCTTCCGTATCTAATTCCTTTCCAAAATCAATTTTAACATCTTTTTTCAGGTCTTCTTCTGTAATTCCTGCCGCGGCAAGACTCGCTCCTAGAAAATTAGCATGCACTCCCGATATTGCTGCAGTGTAGGTTATATCACTGGCCCCTGCTTTTATGATCATCTGCCGGTATTCCTCCGGTGCTTTACTTTCAAGAGTGTTAATAAATCTAGTACCCATATAAGCCAAATCCGCGCCCATTTGTAAGGCAGATGCAATATCCCTGCCGGTACTTATACAACCTGAAAGGATTATGGTTTTATCGTAGAACTTTTTAATTTCTGCCACAAGGGTCATAGGATTAATCGTACCTGCATGACCCCCTGCCCCTGCAGCAACCAATATTAGGCCATCTACGCCTGCTGCTGCTGCCTTTTCTGCATGTCTTTTTTTAATTATATCGTGAAAAACCAGCCCGCCGTAACTGTGCACAGCATCAACTACTTGCGATACTGCACCCAAAGAGGTAATAATGATGGGAACTTTATGTTTAATGCATAATTTTAGATCTGCTTCCAGTCTTGGATTTGTAGGGTGAACAATCAGATTTACACCAAATGGTGCTGCTTTAACCCCTGTTTTTTCTTCAAAAGTGTCTAATTCGGATTTTATTTGAATTAGCCATTCTTCAAATCCTTCACTTGTACGTTGGTTAAGAGCGGGAAAAGTTCCTATAATTCCATTTTTGCAACATTCAATAACCAATTGGGGACCAGAGATGAGAAACATGGGCGCTGCGATAGCAGGTAAAGAAAGTTCTTTGATAAATGCGGGTTTATTAGCCATAGTTGTATTTTGTGGTTTTAAAAATAGGGATAAATTTTTAGCCAACACAAGCCCCTGGAAATCAAAACCAACTTTTTTTAATTTCCTATTCTTGTGAGGGAACTCACAGCGATAGAATAATATTTCTAAAGAACTTATTTAAGTAATTACATCTTTGTTACATTAGATGTCTCAATCACTGTTTATTATGTGATTCTCTTTAAAGCAAATTGAAATATTTAGACACGACTTGAACATCATATCTTAGTTTTATGAAGAATAATTTATATATAATTCAGATCCTTTTTTTACTTTTTTTCTATAGAATAGGATTCACACAAAATGATCATAGGCAATACCAACCGGTAATATTGGACTTTAAAATTGAGTCTACCAGTGAAACTTCGTCAGTAAATCCTTTTACCGATTATCGTTTACAGGTAGATTTTGCACTTGGGGATAAATTATTTTCAATACCCGGATATTATGCGGCCGATGGAAATGCAGCCGAAACCAGCGCTTCTTCTGGAGGTATCTGGAGGGTAATATTTACACCAAATACTGCGGGGAATTGGAAATACAGAGTTTCATTCAAAAAAGGAAGAAAGCTTGCTTTAGATGAGGACACTTATACAGGGCTGTCAATTGCTCCACATGACGGCAAAACGGGAGTTATAGAAGTAGTTTTACCAGATGAAAACGCATCAGGCTTTAGTGCAAGAGGGAGACTTTGTTATGCCAATAACAGGTATCTGCATACAGAAAACGGGGAACCTCTTTTGAAATTCGGGACTAATTCACCAGAGAATTTTTTGGCATATGCAGATATTGATAGCACCTATTCTTATGACAGTGAAAAATCGTTTATAAAAACCTGGAATCCGCATAGACAAGACTGGAAAAATGGAGACCCTACATGGCAGGGGACAAAAGGTAAGGGAATAATAGGGGCACTGAACTATTTAGCCTCAAAAGGCATGAATAGTGTCTATGCACTCACCCTGAACATAGAAGGTGATGCACAAGATGTTTGGCCATTTCTGAGTCATAGGAAAAGCGATTTTAAGAGGTATGATGTGAGTAAACTTGGGCAATGGGACATTATTTTCTCACATGCCGAAAATTTAGGGATAATATTGAATTTGGTGACTCAGGAAAAAGAAAACGAGCTAATACTTGATGATGGGTACACCGGAGAAGAGCGCAAACTATATTACAGGGAACTTATATCAAGGTTTGGGTATCACAAAAATATCATCTGGAATATGGGAGAGGAAAATGGTTCAGCACCATGGTGGCCTAATGGACAAAACGACCAACAAAGATATTCTATGATTCGTTATATAAAAGACCATGATCCATATAAGAATCCTGTGGTAATACACACCTTGCCGGATAAAGAATCCAGAAATCCTATTCTTAGTAAGTTACTTCATTTTGATAAATTGGATGGACTTTCAATGCAGGTATCCAATATAGAAAATATTCACAATGATATTATAAATTGGATTCATAAATCTGAGGAGGCAGAAAGGCCATGGATTCTAATGATGGATGAAATTGGCCCATGGCATACGGGAACCAAAACGGATGAAGATGATCCTGCACATGATGCGCTGAGGCAAGATGCACTTTGGGGTACACTAATGGCTGGAGGTGCCGGAATAGAGTGGTATTTTGGGTGGTTAAAACCACCTCACGACTTAAATGCAGAAGATTGGAGAAGCCGAAATAATATATGGGAGCAATCTGCTATAGCAAATCATTTTTTTAAAGAACTCCCCTATAAGGAAATGTCTGATCTTGACAAAAAAATCAGAAACTCCAACAATTATTGTTTTGGCAAAGAAGGGGAAATCTATGCCTTATATTTAAAAAATGGTGGCACAGCCAGTTTAAATCTGGAGGGGCAAAATGGAAAATTTGAAATACTTTGGTATAATCCCAGAATTGGAGGAGACCTTCAATCAGGATCTATTCAAATTATTGATGGTGGGACCTGGGTTCAAATAGGGAGTCCGCCTTCAGATAATGATATTGATTGGGCTGTTATAGTTAAAAGACTTAAATAAGGAATAGGGGCTCAAAATAAATGTTAACCTAAATGAATTTCTTGGTTATGCCTTAGAAACAGTTCCTTAATCTGTTATTTTCCCTGGTTTTGGCTTTTTGCTTACCAGATAAACTCCTAACAAAACCAAACATGCTGCAGCTATTTTTACGGTGGTGAGTTTGTCTCTGCCACTTAGAACGGCAAAAAGAATCCCAATTACAGGTTGTACATATACAAATGCACTTACGGTAGATGCTTTTAATTGAGTTAATGCAAATACATTAAACAGATAAGCGCAAAAAGTAGTCCCAATCACCACAAATGCCATTTTCCATATCGCTTCAAATGGCAGGGTTGACCATGAAACTTCTAAAAATTCTGGAAGGGCAATTGGTAAATTATAAAGGATACCAATCAGAAACATCCACTTTAAAAGTGTAATTGGATGGTATTTTTCAAGCAACTTTTTTACAAGAATGAGATATAGCCCAAAAAATAAAGCGTTCAACAAAAAGAGGGTATTGCCTAAAGGAATATTTGATGCGTCTTGTCTAATTTCATTGCCATAAAGAACTAGAAAAAGGGCACCTGTAAGACCAATCACTATACCGACGATTTTGTGCGTCCTAATTTTTTCTTTAATTAAAAAAAAAGATAAAATAACTACTATGATTGGGGTGGTGGTTACAAGAACTGCGCTATTTATGGGAGTTGATAAATCTAAACCTTTAAAAAATGCCAGCATATTAATTGCCATGCCAAAAAGCGAACACAGTATTACCCTGCCCCAGTCCTTCCATTCGATTCTTTCTTTAGGCCCTAAAAAAGAAATACTCCAAAACAAAATGGTGGCTCCTAATACCCTAAGCATTATAAAACCGAAAGGCGTAATATACATTGGCATTACCCCTTTGGCAATAGTATGGTTTAATCCATAAATTGTTGTAGCGCCCAGTGCGGCTAATATGGCGAGATTTCGCTTACTCAAGAATGAATAGTTTCTTTGGCAGCAGTAATTACCTTTTTGCTATTCCCAATAAATATTTGATTGTTAACCAAAATAACAGGCCTCTTTAAGAATGTGTAATGTTCCAATATCAGTGCCTGATAGTCCTTTTCTTCAAGTTGCTGGTCTTTTAATTGGCGTTCGCTAAACAGGCGTGCCCTTCTGCTAAACAAGGCTTCATAACTACCTGCTAAATTTCGCATTGCCTTCAGCTGTTCAGGTGTAATTTGATCTGATTTAATATCCTGAAGTTCAATATCGCCAAGAGGTTTCAGTTCATTTAATATACGTTTACATGTATCACAACTACTTAAGTAATAAATTTTCTTCATGACTATTTTTTATTGAATTCAAAATTATAATAACTACTGCTAATTAGTTAAAATGAATATGCTATTTTTATTATTTATTACGGTATTGTTACTAATTGTAAAATAGGCACACATTGGAAAAAATATTTGACATTACAATTCAAAACAGGAAGATACTATACAAAATATTAAAACGTACTCCTCATGAACTTCTATTTGAAATTCCGGAAGGCTATCGCAATAATATTTGGTGGAATATAGCTCATGTTGTTGCGACCCAACAAATACTTGTTTACAAATTTAGCAATCTCCCTGCACGCATTGATGATTCTCTAGTTCAAAAATTCAGAAAAGGGACCTTACCCGATATTAGTCCTACAGATGAAGAGATAGATCATATTGGCGCTTTTTTGCTTTCCACGGCAGAATGGGCCCAGGAAGATTATGAAAATGGGGTATTCAAGGAGTTCAATGAATATAAGACCAGTACAAAGGTCATATTGCGCAATATTGAAGACGCATTGGCGTATAATCTATATCATGAAGGTTTGCACCTTGGAGTTATACTTTCTTTGGAAAAAATTCTATTAAAAGAAGGGGCGTTCTAGGTTTTGATGTTCCCTGATAAAAATTGTTGGATATCCTTATAAGGAAGTGTGAGTTCTATAGGCCCATCGGCATAGGAAGCCACTTCATATTGATTATACAATAGTTTGAGCCCTTTCTCTGTAAAACCAATATTTTCAGGTAAATAAAAATGGTCTTGCTCAAACATAAAACCAGTACTATTGATGGGCTTATTTACCGGAATATCTTGTTGTAATCTAAATTGGGTTTCAGCGTACCTTTCAAACCCTTCCTTATCTTCGAATAACTCCCAGTCATCCATTTCCTTCCCTCTTTTTTTACTAAAATTTAAAAAATTTGTTGATCCATAACCATGAGCTCCACCGGTAAACAAATAAGATTGCAGTTCAATAGTTAGGAGTTCATTATCTTCATAGGTAACCATCCCATTTATTTTTGCCTTCCATCCAATAGTTTCATCAGGATAGATCTTTTTTAATTCAAAATAGCCATTCGTAAATGACTCAATGGCTTCCTGAATAGTCTCATCATTAATTTCATCTTCAAAAGTTAATTTAGAAATAACTTCTTCCTGTAAAGTGAGATTAATAGATTTGGCCAGTTTGTTATTACCTAATGCATGAGGTATTTCAATGGAAACCTCCGGACATTCCTTACATTTAGTACTGGCAAGAGTTAAGGCTTCAAATGTAATATTACCGCTGTCCTGACAGCTAACAATAAGGACTAGAAAAAAAAGGTAGGTTACAATACGCGTCATTGAGTTGAATTTGGATCTATTGCAAAACTAACGATTCATTGGTTTCTCCAAAAGATAACAATACATTTGTGTACATAAATTATTAGTATGAGTGAAAAAGAATTGAGATTTAATAGCAAGGTAATACATGGGGGACAAAAACCTGATAAGGCTTATGGTGCTGTGATGCCCCCTATTTATCAGACATCTACCTATGCTCAAACGAGTCCGGGTGAGCATATGGGGTATGAATATTCCCGTAGTGCCAACCCAACAAGGAGTGCATTGGAAAATGCGCTTGCCAGTATTGAAAACGGGAATTTCGGATTGGCATTTGCCAGTGGATTAGCAGCCATGGATGCAGTTATTAAACTTTTGGGGCCAGGTGATGAAGTGATATCAACTAATGATCTTTACGGTGGAAGCTATCGTCTTTTCCGACAGATCTTTGAAAAGTATGGAATCAAATTTCACTTCATAGGTATGCAGGAAGTATCTAAGATTGCTGAATTAATCAACCCAAACACAAAACTAATTTGGGTTGAGACTCCAACAAATCCAATGATGAATGTTATTGACCTTAAGGCGGTTTCAGAATTGGCCAAAAGTAATAAGTTGCTTATGGCGGTAGATAACACTTTCGCAACACCATATTTGCAACAGCCTCTCGATTTAGGGGCAGACATAGTCATGCATTCTGCTACTAAATATCTGGGCGGGCACAGCGACGTGGTCGTTGGAGCGTTAGTTGTGAAGGATAAGGTATTAGCAGAGAAATTATATTTTATTCAGAATGCCAGTGGCGCCGTATGTGGCCCTATGGATAGTTTTTTAGTGCTTAGAGGAATTAAAACATTACATGTAAGAATGCAGCGGCACTGTGAAAACGGGAAACATATAGCCGAATATTTGCTTACGCATCCTAAAATTGAAAAAGTATACTGGCCCGGCTTTAAGGATCATCCCAATCATGAAGTTGCCACAAAACAAATGAAAGCATATGGTGGAATGATATCTTTTGTCCCCAAAGGGAGTAGTTTTAAGGATGCCATTGCAATAGTAGAAAAGCTAAAGGTTTTCACACTTGCAGAATCATTAGGAGGGGTGGAGAGTTTAGCGGGTCACCCGGCAAGTATGACCCATGCCAGCATTCCTAAAAAAGAACGGGAAAAAAGCGGGGTAGTTGATTCACTTATTCGACTTAGTGTAGGAATTGAAGATGTTCAGGATCTTATTTCTGACCTGGAACAGGCAATCGGATAATTTTTATCATATTTTTAAAAAAAGCTACTTTTAATTGCAGAAAAGATATAATTTTGCGGTTGAATTTTTAATTCAATAATAATCTTAGCTAATCAATTTTAATATGAATACAAATATCGAAGCATTTATGGACGAGGTAAGGACCCGAAATGGTCATGAACCGGAGTTCATACAGGCCGTACAGGAAGTAGCAGATACAGTAATTCCTTACATAGTCCAACATGAAATCTATTACGGTAAAAACATCTTGTTAAGAATGGTGGAACCGGAGCGGTTGATTTCCTTTAGAGTTTCTTGGGTAGATGATGAAGGTGAGATACATGTAAACCGAGGTTATCGCATACAAATGAATTCGGCAATAGGGCCTTATAAAGGAGGACTTCGTTTTCATCCATCAGTTAATGCGAGTATTCTTAAATTTCTGGCTTTTGAACAGGTATTCAAAAATAGTTTAACTACACTTCCAATGGGAGGAGGTAAAGGAGGTTCAGATTTTGATCCTAAAGGAAAATCTGACGATGAAGTTATGCGGTTTTGCCATGCTTTTATGACAGAATTATCCAGGCATATAGGACCTAATACAGATGTTCCGGCGGGGGATATTGGAGTAGGAGCAAGGGAAATTGGATTCCTTTTTGGGATGTATAAGAAAATAAGAAATGAGTTTACCGGTGTTCTTACAGGCAAGGGGTTATCATGGGGTGGATCTAAAATTCGTCCTGAGGCAACCGGATATGGCACTGTATATTTTGCCCAGAGCATGTTAAAGACAAAGAATGAGGAAATTAAAGGAAAAACGGTCGTTGTTTCAGGATCTGGAAATGTTGCTCAATACGCAGCAGAAAAGATTTTACAATTGGGCGGAAAAGTTTTAACATTATCTGATTCTGGAGGATTTATTTATGATAAGGATGGGGTTGACAATGAAAAATTGGACTTTGTTATGGATCTCAAGAATAACAAACGCGGGAGAATATCTGAATATGTGAAAAAGTATAAATCTGCAACATATCATGAAGGCAAACGCCCATGGTCAGTGAAATGTGATATTGCCCTGCCATGTGCTACTCAAAATGAACTGGACGGAAATGATGCTAAAGCATTAATAACCAATGGCTGTATTTGTATTGCTGAAGGGGCTAATATGCCTTCTACTCCTGACGCAATCCACGCTTTTCATGATGGAAAAGTCTTATTTGCACCTGGTAAAGCTTCTAATGCCGGTGGAGTAGCCACTTCTGGTTTGGAGATGTCTCAGAATTCATTAAGAATTAGTTGGACAAGAGAGGAAGTAGATGAAAGGTTACGCGGAATTATGGAAGATATTCACGATTCCTGTATTGAATATGGAATAGAAGATGATGGATATTGCAATTATGTAAAAGGGGCTAATATTGCCGGCTTTGTTAAGGTTGCAGATGCCATGCTCGCACAAGGTGTGATCTAAATAATAATTAGAGGATTGGCAATTATTGAAACTAAATCTTTCGCAAAATTGAAAGCTCGGTTCCTGTAATTGCCAATCTTATTTTATTGTAATTCAACCTATCTTTGCTTTACTCTAAGCGCAATAGATGCAAATTACCACTAAAGCTTTAATTCTATCTTCTTTAAAGTATGGAGATACAAGTTTAATTGTAAAAGCATTTACATACTCAGATGGATTAAAATCGTATCTGCTCAAAGGAATCTTAGCCTCCAAAAAAGGTAAATTGAAAACCGCCTACTTTCAACCCTTAACGCAACTGGAAATTGTTGTGAATCACAAAAACAAGGGGACCCTGGAGCGACTTATTGACGCTAAAGTCAATTATCCGTACCAAACTGTACATACCGACATTGCTAAAAATGCAATGATCTTATTTTTGGCGGAAATGCTGGCCAATAGCATTTTTGAAGAAGAACAAAATAAAGACTTATTCCATTTTCTGGAAGCATCACTTCAATGGCTGGACACACACGATAACATAAGCAATTTTCATTTGTTTTTTCTGTTGGGATTATCAAAATATTTGGGGTTTTATCCAGACACCGGGAAAATAAATTACCCGTATTTTGATCTGGTGGAAGGTGCGTTTATTGAGTTCCCGGGTATAAATCCAATTCTTAAAGAGGAAGCCCTTGATCTCTTTAAAGTATTTTTGGGCATAAATTTTGATGCAATTCATACGGTCGGGATGGGCAAAAAAACCAGGCAAGAACTATTACAATCCCTTGTACTCTATTTTGAAGTACATTTGCACGGATTTAAAAAACCCAGATCACTCGCTATTTTGAACGAAGTTTTTAGCTAAAATGCATAGGGGAATTTTTCTTATTACACTTCTTTTTATTAACGTTATATCTGGTCAGGAAATAACGATTCTTGATGTGGAAACACAGGAACCAGTAGTAAATGCAGTGCTTTACAACAATGATAAGTCAAAGACTGTCCTGTCGGATTTTGATGGAAAATGTGATATTTCTGTTTTTAACAGGAATGAACGTATTACGTTAAGGCACCTTAGTTATCAAACCAAAAGATCCACCAAGGAACTACTAATTAAAAGGGGCGGAAAGGTTTATCTTAGTCTAAAGCGCGAACAACTGGATGAAGTGGTGATGTCTATTTCCAAATGGGAACAGCAAAAAAAGGACATACCGCAAAAAATAGTTTCCATTAACGCACAAGCAATAGCATTTACAAATCCTCAGACTTCAGCAGATCTTTTACAAAACAGCGGGAAAATTTTTGTCCAGAAAAGCCAGTTGGGTGGTGGAAGTCCTATGATCAGGGGTTTTGCAACAAACAGACTTGTGTTATCAGTTGATGGGGTGCGTATGAATAATGCCATTTTTAGGGGTGGAAATATTCAGAATATAATATCCATAGACCCTTTTACTGTTAAGAATACCGAGGTTGTTTTTGGACCTGGTTCCGTAATATACGGAAGTGATGCCATTGGGGGAGTAATGAATTTCATTACCAATAAGCCACGATTTTCGACCACTGATAGTTTAGATATTTCCGGAAATATGAACTATCGATATGCTTCGGGGAATGATGAAAATACAGGGCATTTCGATATAAACCTGGGGTTGGATAAATGGGCTTTTTTAACCAGTGCTTCGTATAATAATTTCAATGATCTAAAAATGGGTCAACATGGTCCGGATTCTTATCTCAGAAAACAATATGTAAAACGATTGAATGGACTCGATGTATTGGTTGAAAATGAAAATCCCCGTATCCAAATCCCAACAGGGTATGATCAGATTAACCTTATGCAAAAGATATCCTACAGGCCAAATAATAATTGGAGTTATGATTTAGGACTGTTTTATTCTAGTACTTCAGATTATTCCAGATACGACAGATTAATAAGACCAAGCAGTAGTGGAGCCGGATTACGTTCCGCAGAATGGTTTTACGGACCACAAAAGTGGTTTATGGGAAATTTACAGGTCTATAAAAAGGGTAGGGGAAAGTTTTATGATGGATTAAGAATTACAACGGCTTTTCAAAATTTTAAGGAAAGCAGAAATGACAGACGATTTCAGGATTCTATACGCTATACAACAAATGAAAATATAGATGCACTTTCCTTAAATGTTGATTTTGAAAATAAAAAAATTGGAAATTTAAGATTGTATTACGGAGCTGAATATATTTTTAATGAAGTGGGGTCTGTTGGGAGACAAGCCAATATTGAAACCGGATTTGTTGAAGCCGCCCAGTCCAGATATCCCGATGGTTCTACCTGGCAGACTCTGGCAGCTTATGTGAATAGTGAATTGAAAGCTAAACCAAATTTCACCTGGTTGGCAGGTATTCGCTACAGCCATGTCTGGATCAACGCAGATTTTGATACAACTTTTTATCCTTTTCCTTTTGATAATTCAGATTTAAATAATGGAGCATTGACAGCAAACATAGGATTTAGCTGGTTTCCAAAAGCAGACTTACAGTTCACACTTAACGGGGCGACAGGTTTTAGAGCTCCAAATATTGATGACATAGGTAAGGTATTTGATTCTGAACCGGGGTCTGTTGTAGTACCAAATCCCTTTTTGAAACCTGAATATGCCTATAACGCGGAATTTGGAGTGCAGAAGAATTTTAAGGATAAAGTAGTGCTAAAAGGTGCGGCTTATTATACTTATCTGGTAGATGCTCTGGTTCGCAGGGATTATCTGTTTAACGGGGAAGAAGAAATCATATATAATGGGGAATTAAGTAATGTACAGGCTATACAGAATGCTTCCAATGCATATGTGTATGGCTTCGAGTTTGGTTTGGAGGCATTTCTTTCAGATAATGTATCCATCTTATCTAATCTCACTTTAACCGAAGGAAAAGAAGAGGACGAAAATGGCAATGACACTCCAGCTAGGCACGTACCACCAACTTTCGGCGATTTTCACCTCATTTGGAGGAACCAAAGGTTGAAAACAGATCTTTTCCTGAATTACAATGGTCAAATATCATTTAACGACCTTGCGATTTCTGAAATAAATAAGAGCTATATCTACGCTAAAGACGCAGATGGAAATCCTTATTCGCCTTCATGGTACACCTTAAATTTAAGATCTCAGTATCAAATTGCCAATCCTTTAAAACTAACATTTGCTATTGAGAATTTTACCAATCAGAGATATCGATCCTATTCATCCGGAATTGCAGCGACAGGAATTAATTTTATTCTGGGCTTGAGTTTTCGTTTTTGATCTTTAAAAAAAGCACATTAGTTAATTAGCCAACTGTTTCATGATCTTGCCTCTTTATCTCGAATATGTTGTGGTTATTGATTTTAGGGCCGCTGCTAATACCGAAAATATCTACTGCAATTATCACATAAGGACATTTTTGTGAAAGACCCATAATTTCATTCTAATTCATTAATTTTGCAGCCTTAATTTATATCAAAGGAAACTGTTTGTATGAAGTTTGCGGAATATAAGGGGTTAGATTTATCTGAGGTTGGGGAAGAAATGCTTCAATTTTGGAAAGCCCAGAATATATTTGAAAAAAGTATTACCACAAGAGAAGGGCAGGACAGCTATGTATTTTATGAAGGCCCGCCCTCAGCAAATGGGATGCCCGGTATTCATCATGTAATTTCCCGGACAATCAAAGATTTATTTCCCAGATATAAAACCATGAAAGGTTTTCAGGTAAAACGAAAAGCAGGCTGGGATACACATGGTCTGCCTATTGAACTGGGAGTGGAAAAAGAGCTGGGAATAACCAAAGAGGATATTGGGGTAAAGATTTCCGTAGAAGAATACAATGAGGCATGTAAAAAAGCAGTAATGCGCTATACAGATGCCTGGAATGATCTTACGGAAAAAATGGGGTATTGGGTGGATATGGATGACCCTTATATTACCTACAAGCCCAAGTACATGGAAACTGTTTGGTGGCTGTTAAAACAGATTTACGATAAAGGACTTATTTATAAAGGATACACAATTCAGCCCTATTCGCCAAAAGCAGGTACAGGTTTAAGTTCTCATGAATTGAATATGCCCGGAACTTATCAGGACATAACCGACACAACGGTGACCGCTCAATTTAAAATTATAAATAGTTCATTGCCTCAATTTCTGGAGCCGTTTAAAGACGAACTTTATTTTCTTGCCTGGACTACTACACCCTGGACACTTCCATCAAATACAGCGCTGTCTATCGGGCCAAAAATTGAATACGTATGGGTAAAAACATACAATCAATATACTTTTAAACCTATTACTGTCATCTTGGCAAAAAACCTCGTAGGCCAGCAATTTTCAGGTAAATTTATAGAGGTTGATAATGAGGAAGAACTGTTATCTTTTTCTCAGGAAGAAAAAAAAATACCTTATTACGTAAACGGATCCTGTAAAGGTGAAGAATTATTAGGAATAAAATATGAGCAGCTAATAGATTATGCAAAACCTTACAGTAATTCTGAAAATGCCTTCAGAGTTATAGCAGGGGATTTTGTTACTACGGAAGATGGTACAGGGATAGTGCATACTGCACCCACTTTTGGCGCAGACGATATGCAGGTGGCACAAAAGGCAGACCCACCTGTGCCTCCTATGTTGGTATTGGATGAAAATGGGAATGCTGTCCCGCTGGTGGATTTACAAGGCAGATTTCGAAAAGAAATGGGAGATCTGGCAGGCAAATATGTCAAAAATGAATACTACGAAGATGGGGAAGCTCCGGAACGCTCTGTTGATGTCGAAATTGCCATTAGACTTAAAGAAGAGAACAAAGCATTTAAGGTTGAAAAATACGTACATAGCTATCCTAATTGCTGGCGCACAGATAAACCAATTTTATATTATCCTTTGGATTCGTGGTTTATAAAAATTACGGATGTAAGAGAACGCATGTATGAACTCAACCAAACCATCAATTGGAAGCCTAAAGCCACAGGGGAGCGAAGATTTGGTAACTGGCTTGCGAGCGCAAACGATTGGAATCTTTCAAGATCCAGATTTTGGGGAGTACCATTACCTATTTGGAGAACTGAAGATGGGAAGGAAGAAATCATCATAGGTTCTGTTGAACAATTGAAAAGCGAGGTGACCAGATCTGTTGAGGCAGGTTTTATGGAATCTGAGGCATTCGGGGATTTTGAAGTAGGAAATATGACTGAAGAGAACTATGATAAAATAGATCTTCACAAAAATATAGTAGATCAGATTGTCCTGGTTTCAGATTCAGGGAAACCAATGAAGCGAGAAAATGACCTTATTGATGTTTGGTTTGACAGTGGGTCCATGCCCTATGCACAATGGCACTATCCTTTTGAAAATAAAGAACTTATTGATAAGTGGGAAACTTTTCCGGCAGATTTTATAGCAGAAGGTGTTGACCAGACCAGAGGTTGGTTTTATACATTGCATGCCATTGCGACAATGGTTTTTGATTCCGTGGCCTATAAAAATGTGGTCTCCAATGGGCTGGTGCTTGACAAGGAAGGAAAAAAAATGTCCAAGCGCCTTGGAAATGCTGCAGACCCATGGATGACTATAAAAGAATATGGACCAGATGCCACACGTTGGTATCTCATTTCAAACGCCAACCCATGGGATAACCTTAAGTTCGATACCGAGGGGATTGCGGAAGTAAAAAGAAAATTTTTCGGAACACTATACAATACCTATTCATTCTTTTCTCTGTATGCCAATATTGATGAATTTAATTATTCTGAAAAGGAAATACTTTTGGAAAATCGCCCGGAAATTGATCAATGGATTTTATCAGAGTTACATACCCTGATAAAAAGAGTGGATGAGGCTTATGATAATTATGAACCTACAAAAGCTGCCCGGGCCATAGCAGATTATGTACAGGAAAACCTCAGTAATTGGTATGTTCGTTTGAGCAGGAGAAGGTTCTGGAAAGGGGATTATCAGGAAGACAAAATATCTGCTTATCAGACACTATATACTTGTTTGGTTACTATCGCTAAACTCTCTGCGCCAATTGCACCTTTCTTTATGGACAGGCTGTTTATAGATTTGACCAGAACCACAGGGATAGATCATTTTGACAGTGTTCATTTATCTGACTTTCCGGAATATAATTCTTATTTTGTAAATAAGGAATTGGAAAGTAAGATGCAAAAAGCACAAACCATATCTTCTCTTGTTTTATCTATTCGTCAGAAGGAAAAGATTAAGGTGCGCCAACCTTTGCAAAAAATTATGATCCCCGTTTTGGATGAAAAACAGCGCTCTGAAATTGAAGCCGTGGCAGATTTGATTAAAACCGAAGTTAATGTAAAAGAAATTAAACTTTTGGATGACGCTTCTGGGATATTGGTGAAACGTATTAAGCCCAATTTCAAAGTACTGGGCCCTAGGTTTGGTAAAGACATGAAACTGATAAGTGCCGCGGTTAATAAGCTGGATCAGAATGATATCCAAAAAATTGAACATGAAGGCAAAATTTCACTTGAAATAGATAATAAATTTATTATATTACAGTTACAGGATGTAGAGATTTCTTCTCAGGATATAGAAGGTTGGCTGGTCGCCAGTTCGGGTACTCTAACAGTGGCATTGGATATCACCATTGATGAGGAGTTAAAACAAGAGGGGATAGCTCGGGAACTTGTAAATAGAATTCAAAATCTGAGAAAAGATTCTGGTTTTGATGTAACAGATAAAATAGATATTAGAATATTAAAGGACGGTTTAGTCGAAAAAGCAGTTAAGAGTAATATTAGTTATATAAAGAACGAAACCTTAACCTCTGAACTTAATTTTGAAGAACAAATGGAAGATGGCGTGGCCATTTCCTTTGATGATGTAAATACAAAATTGTCTATCCAAAAACACTAAAATTATGGGACAAGATTTAAAAGTAAGGTATACCGATAAAGAATTAGAAGGATTCAAGGTACTTATAGAAGAAAAGATAGAGAAAGCTCAAAGCCATCTCGAATTACTCAGGAGTTCCTACATGAATGATGGGAATAATGGTACTGATGATACCTCTCCAACTTTCAAGGCATTCGAAGAAGGTTCAGAAACAATGAGTAAAGAAGCCAACACTCAATTAGCTATACGGCAGGAAAAATTTATTCGGGATCTTAAAAATGCTTTGCTTAGGATAGAAAATAAGACCTATGGTATTTGCAGGGTAACCGGGAAGCTTATAAACAAAGAACGGCTTAAGCTTGTACCTCATGCTACGCTTAGCATTGAGGCTAAAAACATGCAAAAATAGAGAGGTAAGATACTTTTATCCACTGTTTATTAATTTTAAAGTGAATTTATATTGCTTTTGATTCACGACGCGTATTCTATTGTGCGATAGCTTTTCTTACCAATTCCAGCAGAAATTTTATGTAATCTGTTTGAACGCTGGAGTATTCTTATGAAGAATATCAATTCATATTTTCCATTGGTTTGTTTTAATTGAATATCCTGGCCTTTTGTTGGTGTAATAATCCCTATTTTAGCCAAATCTATTTTGAAAAAGAATGAATATTAAGAGGTCAATGCTGATTATAGTGCTTGTTTTACTTGTAGATCAGCTTAGTAAAATATATATAAAAACCCATTTTGAACTAGGAGAATCAACGGAAGTTTTTTCCTGGTTTAGAATTCTTTTTATTGAGAACGAGGGAGCCGCCTGGGGCGCCAAATTAAGTGATATTTTACCGATATCAGACAAAATCGGTAAATTGGTTCTCACTGTTTTTCGCCTTTTTGCAATTGTCGGAATTGGATATTGGCTTTACGACATTATTAAGAAGAAAACAACGGCAACTCTTATTACTGCTGTTTCCCTGATTTTTGCCGGAGCACTTGGAAATATTCTAGATTCTTTATTCTATGGGATACTTTTCAACGACAGTTACAACCAGTTGGCGACACTATTTTCTGAAGAACCATATGGGAGCTTATTTTATGGTAAAGTAGTTGATATGCTCTATTTTCCACTAATTGATGCGAATTGGCCGGAATGGGTTCCTTGGATTGGAGGTGATAATTTTCGATTTTTTGAACCGGTGTTCAATGTGGCCGATACAGCCATTAGCACTGGGGTAGGGATATTAATCGTATTTAACAAAAAGGCTTTTGAAAAAAAAGCAACTTAAAAAACATAGACTTTCTCAGGAGTAACACAGTAATCCATTGGAATATCATGTTTTTGCGTATCACTAATTTGTTCCACTGGCTTAAATAAGGAAAGACCAATTTTAATCACATCTTCACGGCATTCCTTTAGAAACTTATCGTAGAATCCTTTGCCATAACCCACTCTGTATCCAAGTTTGTCAAATGCCAAAAGGGGGATAAATACAACATCTATTTTAAGCGGAGTTACCTCTAATCCATCCACGGGTTCCGGAATGTTCCATTTGTTTTTTCTTAAAATAGTATTATCCGTAAGTAAATAATGAACCAGATTAGTATCATCAAACACTTTTGGGAGTACAATATTTTTATCTTTTCCCTGTAGAATAGACATAATGAAACCGGTATCAATTTCATTTTTCTCTGCAATTGATAAAAAAAGGTGATAAAAATCGAACGTCCATACAGGTAATTCCAATACCCTGTTTGCAATTTCTAAACTGTAGTTCGAAATTGTTTCTGAAGACAATCCATTTCTAAATTGAAGGTAGTTTAATCGAAGCTCTTTTTTTAGCATAAACACCGATTAAACCTGTAGCTAGTTTGGGGAACTATTTTAAAAAACCTAATCTTTTGCAGCAACAGCAAAATATATTTTAAAAAATAGCATCAAAATGAGGTACATACCTAAAGTGATGACATAATTTTCCATGCAGTAAATAAATTTTCTGGTTAAATATAAAGAAAAATATGTCAGTTATCCTATAAAGAGCACATTTTAATCGATGAAATGCACAATATTTACAATTCTCTTAACATATTGGCTACTATTAAATAATGCAAGATCCTTAAGTATATGAAGTTAAAAAACTGATATTCAAATGATTATATTACAGCATGAGATATGATTATTTTTTGTTGCAATTAGTTGTCAATAGTAGTCATTAATAAATTATCAATTTTGGTCCTTGTGATGTCAATCTTAACAAAAGGGTTACGCGGTTTATAATAATTGAATTGTAACTTACCTTTGTATTGAAGAGAACCATTCTGGACACAAATTTATGCCCGAAATACCATTAGAGATTAAACTGAGCACATTACCTGACAGTCCGGGAGTGTATCAATTCTATGATGCGGATGGTAAAATATTGTATGTAGGTAAGGCAAAGAATCTTAAAAAAAGGGTTTCTTCTTATTTTCATAAGACGCATGAGTATGGAAAGACTCGTGTAATGGTAAAGAAAATTGATTCCTTAAAACATATTGTTGTAAAAACTGAGTCCGATGCATTACTTCTGGAGAATAACCTGATAAAAAAATATCAGCCAAGGTATAATGTACTGCTGAAGGATGATAAATCCTACCCATGGATTTGTATCAAAAATGAGCGCTTTCCAAGAATATTTCCCACTCGAAAGCTAATAAAGGATGGTTCCGAATATTATGGTCCTTATACCAGTATGAAAACCGTAAAAATTTTACTTGAACTTATAAAAAGTGTATATCCTTTGAGGACTTGTAATTATGATTTGTCCCCTGAAAAAATAAATGCCGGAAAATATAAATTATGCCTGGAATACCATCTTGGAAATTGCAAAGGCCCATGTGAAGGACTTCAAAATTCTGAAGAGTATCATAAACAGATAGATGATATAAGAGAGATAGTCAAAGGTAATTTTAAGTCATCCATTCACTATTTTAAAACGCAAATGAAGACACTTGCGAAGGAGATGCAATTTGAAGAAGCACAACGCGTCAAGGATAAAATTGAAGTCCTGGAAAATTATCAGGTTAAATCTACTATAGTAAACCCCAAAATAAACAATGTTGATGTATTCAGCATTATTTCTGATGATGCATTTGCCTATGTAAATTTCCTTCAACTTTCCCACGGGTCCATAGTGAGGTCACACACCATGGAAATAAAAAAGAAATTGGAAGAATCCGATAAAGAGCTTTTGCAATTGGCGATTATTGAAATTCGACAGCGTTTTAACTCTCAATCCAAAAGTCTTTTCCTTCCATTTTCATGTGCTGTAGGCGATGATTTAAAAATCACGGTTCCTAAATTAGGCGATAAAAAGAAGCTCTTGGAGTTGTCTGAAAGAAATTCGAAGTATTACAGGCAGGAAAGATTTAAACAAGTAAAAATTACAGATCCGGACAGACACACAAACCGGATTATGGCACAGATGAAGACAGATCTTCGCCTTACTGAAGAGCCAAGACATATAGAATGTTTTGACAATTCAAATATACAGGGAAGTAATCCCGTTGCTGCATGTGTGGTTTTCAGAAATGGAAAACCGAATAAAAAAGAGTACAGGCATTTTAATATTAAGACTGTAGATGGCCCTGATGATTATAAATCTATGGAAGAGGTGGTGCACAGGCGCTATAAAAGATTATTAGAGGAAGATTTGGGGCTACCACAACTTATAGTGATCGACGGAGGTAAAGGTCAACTGTCTTCCGCAGTAAAGAGCCTCGATTTATTGGGTCTTAGAGGCAAAATAGCAATTATTGGGATAGCGAAAAGACTCGAAGAAATTTATTTTCCGAATGATTCAATACCCTTATATCTCGACAAAAAATCTGAATCCCTAAAGATAATTCAACAATTGAGAAATGAAGCTCATAGATTCGGGATTACTTTTCACAGAAATAAAAGAAGTAAAGCCGCTATTGATTCTGAATTGGAACATATTAAAGGAGTGGGTAAGAAAACGGCAGAAGAGTTGCTCAAAAACTTTAAATCTGTCAATAGAATAAAGAAAGCTTCAATTGAGGATCTTTCAAAAACTGTTGGACATGCTATGGCAAAGAAAATTTATGAAAACTTCCATTAATCCCATATCTTAACCTGATGCAAAAATTGACTTTGATTCTTACGTTTGTTCTATGTTTCGGAGTTAGTCATGCGCAGTTAATTGAGCCAGATCAGCCAGTAAAAGTAGGCTTAGTTCTTAGTGGTGGAGGGGCAAAGGGGATGGCTCATATAGGCGCCCTAAAGGTAATTGAAGAAGCTGGTATAACTATTGATTATATTGGGGGCACGAGCATGGGAGCCATTGTGGGCTCATTGTATGCCTCGGGATATTCTGCAAATGAACTGGATTCCATTTTTAGAGAAGCTGATTTTAGTGATCTTATTCAGGACAATCTTCCAAGGGGTGCAAAGACTTTTTATGAAAAAGAAGATTCTGAAAGATATGCACTTACACTTCCTTTTAATAAATTTAAAATATCGTTCCCAAAGGCCATTTCAGGAGGTCAAAAAATTTACAATGAACTCGTACGGTTGCTATATCATGTAAAGGACGTGAAGGATTTTAATAACTTACCTATCCCTTTTTTTTGCATCGCGACAAATATGGAGACCGGTGCCGAGGTCTTACTTAACAGAGGATATCTTCCTGAGGCTGTTATGGCAAGTGGGACATTTCCTTCATTATTTGAACCTGCAGAAGTAGATGGTCAGATTTTAATCGATGGTGGGGTATTAAACAATTATCCAATAATGGAAGTAAAGCAACTAGGAGCCGATATTATTATTGGAGTGGATGTGCAGCATGGTCTGAGAGACCGTGAATCTCTTAAATCAGCGACGGATATATTACTTCAGATTAATAATTTCCGGACGATTAATGATATGAAAGCCAAGGTCAATGAAACGGATATTTATATTAGACCCGATGTGGACGATTTTTCTGTTATTGATTTTGATTTAGCAGAGAACATTATAGAAAACGGTAAGTTGGCTGCCCTTGAACATCTCGAGGCCTTAAAGGAATTGGCGGCAAAACAAAAAAGTATTAGAAAAAATGCCAGGAATATAGAACCCAAAGATTCCATTTTTATTAATAAATTAGTCATAGAGGGTAATATTAATTATTCCCGGGCATATGTCAAGGGGAAATTGCGGATTGATTTACCGGCCAAAACTACGTTTCAAAAGCTACAACAAGGGGTTAGTAATCTTGCTGCTACAAATAATTTCACTTCAATTCGTTATGAACTGGTCTCAGATGAGGTAGGCGAAGAATTGATTCTTAAGTTAAGGGAAAACCCCAATAAGGCTTATTTAAGGCTAGGTGTGCATTATGATGATTTGTACAAAACGGCCGCACTAATAAACCTTACAAAAAAGAATTTGTTCATGAAAGATGATGTGGCTTCAATTGATTTTGCCCTTGGAGATAACATAAGATATAATTTTCAGTACTATCTGGATAAGGGTTCCTACTGGAGCTTTGGGGTAAATTCCCGACTCAATGATTTTGATAATGAAATTGATTTAGATGTAATTAGATCTAATTTTAGGGTAGCAAATGTTGCAGGGATAAATGAAATAAATCTGAATGTATCAGATTTCACAAATCAGCTGTATCTCCAGACTGTTTTTAAAGAGGAATTTGCTTTTATAATAGGCGCGGAACATAAACTGCTAAAGTATAGCACCCGTACTTATAGCAACCTGGATAGTATTGTTTCACCTCCTGAAGGGAACGAGCGACTATATTTTGAAAACAGCAATTATTTTAGTGCTTATGGCAAACTAATACTGGATACATATAATGACAGATACTTTCCCTCTAAAGGGCTGTATTTTAATGGGGATTTCCATTTGTATTTATTTTCCTCAGATTTTAATGATAATTTCAAAGAGTTCTCTATTGCCCAGGCAAAATTTGGGGGAGCTTTCCCTATAGTGGGAAAACTTTCTGTGAACCTCGCAACTGAAGGTGGATTTAAACTAGGTAGTTCTGAAGTGAAGGCTTTAGATTTTGTTTTAGGAGGCTATGGAAATGATCTTATAAATAATTTTACACCTTTTGTTGGGTATGATTTTCTGAGTTTACCCGGAAATAGTTATGTTAAGGCATACGGGCGGTTGGATTTTGAGTTTATTAAAAAGCATCACGCTATGTTTTCTGCTAATTTCGCTAATGTTGAAGATGATCTTTTCAGAACAGGGGAATGGTTTACCCTGCCTGATTTTTCAGGCTATGCATTGTCTTATGGTTGGGAATCTTTTATAGGCCCGGTGCAGGTAATGTATTCCTGGACTCCTGAAATAAGTGATGGTAATTTTTTCGTCAGCATTGGTTATTGGTTTTAGATTTATAAAGAACTTTCCTTCGGCTGGAAATGCGTTTTGTTTTTAGCTGAAATTGCCAGTTTTTTCCGATATTTGTAGGGTTCAAAAGACATAATGTTGGAAAACAGAATTGATATTTCTGCCCATCTTAGGGCAATGTGGTAAATACACCGGAACTCTGGCGGGAATTAAGCTTTCCCAAAATACTTTTAGTTACTAATCAATTCAAAAAGGAATCATGGAAATATTAGATAAAACATCATTAAGATTGCCAAAGGAAAATCCCGACGCTGAAGATTTTTTACCTCTATTGGGCACAGACCATGTAGAACTCTATGTGGGTAATGCCAAGCAGGCGGCTTACTACTATATGTCTGCCTGGGGCTTTCAACCTTTGGCATACGCGGGTTTGGAAACTGGACTTAAGGACCGAGTTTCTTATGTGATAGAACAAGATAAAATAAGGCTTGTACTTACATCATCTCTTGTTCCGGGAGGCGAAATAAACAAACATGTGGAATCCCATGGGGATGGAGTAAAAGCTATTGCGTTGTGGGTAGATGATGCTACTCAAAGTTATAAAGAAACTACCAGTAGAGGTGCAGAGAGTTATTTTGAGCCTAAAGAACTTAAAGATGATAATGGTTCAATTATTTTGTCCGCAATACACACATATGGGGAAACTGTTCACGTATTTGTAGAAAGAGGTCAATATAGTGGGGTTTTTATGCCTGGATATATTAAATGGGACCCGTATTACAAACCTACCGATGTTGGGCTCAGGTATATAGATCATATGGTTGGTAATGTAGGATGGAATGAAATGAATAAATGGTGCGAATTTTATGCTAAAGTTATGGGGTTTGCACAATTGATTTCATTTGATGATAAGGACATCTCAACTGATTATACCGCATTAATGAGCAAGGTGATGAGTAATGGCAATGGCAGGATAAAATTTCCAATTAACGAACCGGCAGAAGGCAAAAAGAAATCTCAAATAGAAGAGTATATTCAATTTTATAACGGGGCAGGAGTTCAGCATATGGCAATGGCGACTGATAATATTATAAATACCGTCACATCTCTCAGGGATAGAGGCGTTGAATTTTTGACAGTTCCCTCCAGTTATTATGAAGATGTACTGGATAGAGTGGGAGAAATTGATGAGGATCTTGCGCCTTTGCGGGAACTGGGTATTCTCATTGACAGGGACGATGAGGGATATTTGCTTCAAATTTTTACGAAACCCGTTTTGGACCGACCCACAATGTTTATAGAAATTATTCAGAGAAAAGGGGCTAAGTCTTTTGGCAAAGGTAATTTTAAGGCACTTTTTGAGGCTATTGAAAGAGAACAAGCTTCCAGAGGCACACTTTAATGTATTTTTCTTAAGATTTTGTCAAAATTTGACTTGCTTTTATAAAGTATTGTTAATAGCCTAGTTAAAGTAAGTTAAAAGATTTTCAAGGGAAATAGTTATTAAGTAAATTTGGAAGACATAAGGGGTGGTTCCCTTATAACTTTAAGTATTGGTTTTTCATAATTTAAAGTTTGGTTGGTTATTTAGGAAAAGCCCTGATTCTTAATCGGGGCTTTTTTTTGAATTAAATTGAAGTAAAAGATGAATCTACTTATATGTCGGTTTTATGTCCAGTACCTCATTCAAACAGATAAAATTGACAGGTATTTTCTTTAGCCTATATATAAACTGGATAGACTGAATGATATATAGAATACAATACTTTGGAATAAATTTTGTTTATGTAATTGTAAATTAAAATTATTTATCCTCATTTTTTAATAATTTTGAATTGAAAATTAGATATGAAAAAGATCATTGTTCTATTTTTTGCCGCTATAACCCTGTCACTAGCAGGGCAGTTTGATGTTGTTGAGTCCTACAAAAATTACGACGATAACTTGGTTAAGGAAGTTTCTCTGCCCTCGGCATTCAAACCGGGAGAATGGCTGAAATTCAGGGTGCACTATGGCTTTTTAAACGCAAGTTATGCCACATTGCACTTGAAAAATAATATGATAGACAGTATTCCGGTATATCATGTAGTGGGCAGAGGAAAAACAACTGGTTTTGCAAGTATTTTTTTTAAAGTTGATGATACCTATGAAAGCTATTTTGACAAAGTAGACGGCAAACCTTACCGGTTTGTCAGAAAGCTAAATGAAGGGGGCTACACAAAGGATGTTGAAATAAATTTTGACCACGAAAAAGAAGTAGCGGTTCTAAATGATAAAAAGAACGATAAAAAACTTAATTTTACCTTAAAGGACAGTGTTCAGGATCTTATTTCAGCATTTTATTATTTAAGAAATAACTATGAATTTGATGATTTGGTCTTAGGAGAGGCTTTAGAACTTAAACTTCTTTATGACGATGACGGTATATATAAGTTTAGACTGAAATATTTAGGTAAAGAAATACTTAAAACAAAATTTGGTAAAGTAGAATGCCTTAAATTTAAACCTTTGGTGCAATCTGGACGCGTTTTTAAAGAACAGGAAAGTTTAGCTTTATGGGTGTCAAATGATTCGAACAAAATACCAATAAGGATTAAAGCGAATCTCGCTGTGGGAGCAATTTCTGCAGATTTGGATGGGTTCAATGGTTTAAAGTACCAGTTCAAAATAATAATGGACTAAACAAATATGAAAAATAAGGAGCGCTTAGAATCCCAAATATTAAAGCTAGAAGAAAAATATAAGGATTCAGGTCAGGATTTAAGCTCTTACTTAGATGGTTTATTGTACCAACGTTACCTCACCTACTGGGATTATATTCACCTCGATACACTTTTGAGTTTACAGGTTCCCCGTACACATTTCCCCGATGAGGAAATATTTATCATGTATCATCAAATCACAGAACTATATTTTAAGTTAATACTTCATGAAGAAAAACAAATTGTAGATGATAAATCTCAAAATGTGGATTTCTTTATTGAAAAATTGAATCGCATTAATAATTATTATAAAGCATTAATTTCTTCCTTTAGTATTATGATTCATGGGATGGAACGTGAACAATTCCTTCAATATAGAATGGCATTGTTGCCTTCAAGTGGATTTCAATCTGCTCAATATAGAACCATAGAAATTTATGCAACGCCCCTTGAACACTTAGTGTTTCCCTCAAAAAGGAAAGATTTTTCAAAAAAAAATGGGATTGAAGAATTATATGAACAAATCTACTGGAAAAAAGGAGCGACTGATAAGAAAACAGGGGGAAAGACCCTAACCCTTAAACAATTTGAATATAGATATACTCCCAGATTTATTCGAATTGCCAAACAGTTGAAAAACAATACTATATATCACAAATATTTAAATTTACCAGAAGAGAGTAAGCATAATAAAGTGCTTATTGAGGCGTTAAAAATAATGGACATAAATGCAAACATAAATTGGCCTTTGATGCATTTGGGATCAGCCCATAGATATCTAAACAAAGAGAACACTTCAATTGAGGCCACTGGGGGGACTAATTGGAAGGAATATTTGCCTCCAAGTTTTCAAAAGGTTGTATTTTTTCCAAATTTGTATTCAAAACAAGAGTTAAATAATTGGGGAAAGCAGTGGGTGGACCATATCTTTAACCCAGAAAAAATTGAAAACTGACCATGTATAAATATTGGGGCACATTTTTATTAATTAGTATATTTATTTCCTGCAAGCAAGTTCAAACCGACAAAGAAGTTAATGAGGTTGAAGATATCGCAATCTCAAATGAATTAACCTCTGATAAACAGTACGGATTTAATCTTGAAGACTTCTTAGTCGTAAGGGATACGGTAAAACGCGGAGATAGTTTTGGGGAATTGATGATTCAAAATAAAGTGAACTATCCTAAAATTGCTAAACTATCTGAAGAATATAGAGATACTTTTGATGTTCGCAAAATTAGAGTAGGCAAACCTTATCTTATTCTCAAATCTAAAGACACCACACAAGCGGCTCAGGTTTTTATTTACCAGAACGACCTTATAAACTATACTGTTGTTGACTTTCGCGACTCCGTTCTGGCTTATAAAGATCGTAAGCGAGTAAAATATGTTCAAAAAGAAGCGGCAGGAATAATTGAGACTTCACTTTCTGAGGCAATTTTGGATCAGGGAATAGATTACAATGTTACCAATGACCTCTCTGAAATTTATGCCTGGACCATAGATTTCTTTCGATTGCAAAAGGGAGATAAATTTAAGGTTATCTATAAGGAAAAATATATCAATGATACTATTTATGCGGGAGCCGAACCTATTGAATCAGCCTACTTTGAGCATAATGGCACACCTTTGTATGCTTTCGCCTATGAATCTGATTCCCTTAAAAATATAATTGATTACTTTGACGATGAGGCAAATAATCTTAGAAGGACTTTTTTAAGGGCTCCGGTTAAATTTAGTAGAATTTCATCCCGTTATAATCTAAAGAGAAAAATTCGCTACTATGGATATAAAGTAAGACCACACCGAGGTACTGATTATGCTGCACCTGTAGGCACCCCTATAATGTCAACTGCCGATGGTACTGTAACTGAATCTACAAGAAAGGGAGGTAATGGAAAATATGTAAAAATTAGGCATAACGGCACCTATAGTACTCAATACCTCCACATGAGAAAGCAGAAAGTAAAGAGAGGAGAATTTGTCAGACAGGGAGATGTAATTGGATGGGTTGGCATGACAGGTAATACTGGAGGCCCGCACGTGTGTTATCGCTTTTGGAAAAATGGCCGTCAGGTTGATCCGTTTAGGGAAAAACTTCCTGCCGCAGAACCTCTTCCTGAAGAGGTAAGAACAGATTATTTCAAATTTATTAGTCCTCAAAAAACCCAATTAGACTGTATTGAATTTCCGAAAAAACCTGATGAAGAATTGCTAACACTTAACTAACTCAATGCCATTACTGAACACTAACCCAACAACCACTGCAGCCTGGAAACTGCTTGGAGAGAACTTTAAGGAAACAAAAAGCTTACAACTCAAGGACCTCTTTGCAGCCGACAAGGAACGCGCCACAAAATTTACATTAAGATTTCAGGAGTTTATTGTTGATTATTCCAAGAACAGAATAACTGATGAAACCTTATCACTTTTAATGCAACTTGCAGAAGAAGTAAATTTAAAAGATGCTATTGAAAAGGTATTCAATGGCGACCTTATTAACCAAACTGAAGGCAGATCCGTACTTCATACAGCCCTTAGAGCAAAAGAAACAGATACGACAATGGTATCAGGGGTTAATATTATCCCTGAAGTTTATCAGGTAAAAGACCAGCTACGTCAATTCTCAGAAGATGTAATAAAAGGAGAAAGGAAAGGGCATACGGGGAAAGCGTTTACAGATATCGTAAATATAGGTATTGGAGGATCTGACTTGGGACCCTTAATGGTCACGGAGGCTTTAAAATATTATAAAAATCACTTACGGACTCATTTTGTTAGTAATGTAGATGGAGATCATGTCCATGAGACATTAAAAGAACTGGATCCGGAGACTACTCTGTTCATTATAGTTTCCAAAACTTTTACTACCCAGGAAACACTTAGTAACGCTAATACAATTAGAAAATGGTTCTTAAAATCTGCTACACAAAGAGATGTCGCAAAACATTTTGCAGCCGTTTCTACAAATACTAAAAAGATAAGCGAATTTGGAATAAGTGATGAAAATGTATTTCCCATGTGGGATTGGGTAGGAGGAAGATTTTCTCTGTGGAGTGCTGTAGGCTTGTCTATTTCGTTAGCTATAGGATATGAGAATTTTGAAGCTCTTTTGGCCGGAGCAAATGAAATGGACACCCATTTTAAGACTGCCAATTTTGATGAAAATATTCCTGTTATTCTTGCCCTTTTAAGCATTTGGTACAATAATTTCTACGAATCGGAAACAGAGGCCATTATTCCGTATTCCCAATACCTAAATAGATTTTCTGCCTATTTACAGCAAGGTATGATGGAGAGTAATGGCAAGAGTGTGGACCGTGACGGGAATTTTGCTGATTATCAGACGGGAACAATTATTTGGGGTGAACCAGGAACAAATGCACAGCATGCTTTTTTTCAATTAATACATCAGGGCACAAAATTAATTCCTGCAGATTTCATTGGTTTTAAGCATTCACTGCATGGAGATTCGGATCATCACAATAAATTGATGGCCAATTTTTTTGCTCAGACCGAGGCACTAATGAATGGCAAAACTGCTAATGAGGTCAGACAGGAATTAGAAGCTAAAGAAATGCCTGAAGATGAAATCGAAGCGCTACTTCCTTTCAAAACTTTTGAAGGAAATAAACCTACCAATACTTTATTGATAGATAAACTTACCCCCAAAACTTTAGGAATGTTAATCGCCATGTATGAACACAAAATATTCGTACAGGGGATTGTTTGGAATATATTCAGTTTTGATCAATGGGGCGTGGAATTAGGAAAGCAACTGGCTTCCAGAATATTGACAGACATTAACAATTCAGATATTGTCAAACACGATAGTTCTACATTAAGTCTATTGCATTTTTTCAAGAATTAAATGAGCTCTTTCATAATTCAGTCTTCCAGATGGTAAATGCAACTTGGATTGCGATATTTATTTAATTAAGATTATCAAAATTTATCAAGATAAGCCCCAACATTTTTGTTGGGGCTTTTTAATTCAATAAATTCCGTATTTTTAGCAAAAATAATTCAACATGGAAATTTTACAAACCGCGCATTCTTACCTTGCCTATGTAGTTCTGGCAGTTCTTTTTATTGCAGTGGCCAATGCAATTACGGGCTTAATGAGTAACAGAATGTTTACATTGGAAAAGGATTTTAGGATAAGTCTTTTTACCCTTATTCTTTCGCATATACAATTGGTTTTGGGTCTTATCCTGTTTTTTGTTTCATCCAATGGGTTTTCAGCAATAAAAGAACTTGGAATGGGTGGTTTAAGTTCGGCCGCAAGACTTTTGGCGGTGGAACACCCTTTTATCAACATTATAGCCATAGTTTTAATCACTATTGGCTGGTCTCGACATAAGAAATTCATGGAGGCCAAAAAGAAATTTAAAGCAATTGCCATTTTCTATGGTCTTGGTCTTGTACTCATTTTGAGCAGAATTCCCTGGGGGCAGTGGTTTAATTAAACAATATAAATTATGAAGCTAGTAAATACTCTAATATTCCTGTTTTGTAGCATAGTAGTTCTTGCGCAGGAGCAATCTTTATTTAATGGGCAAGATCTTTCCGGGTGGACCATTTACGGCACAGAAAAATGGTATGTGGAAGATGGATTATTGGTTTCAGAAAGTGGTCCGGACGCTCAATATGGTTATCTGGCAACCGATGAACATTATAAAGACTTTGTACTTACACTTGAATTTTTTCAGGAAGCTGACGGTAACAGTGGAGTGTTTGTAAGATCTACCGTTGATGGAACTAAAGTTAGTGGCTGGCAGGTGGAAGTTGCTCCAAAAGGACATCATACCGGAGGGGTTTATGAATCCTATGGCAGAGGCTGGTTAATAAAACCTGAAGCCGAAAAAGAGGAGGTACTTAAAGAAGGGACCTGGAATACGATGAAAATTAGAGTTAAGGGAGATGAGCTTGTTTCCTGGCTAAATGGAGTGGAAATGGTTTCCATTAAAGATGAAAAAATTGGCGAGGGTGAAGGCTCTATAGCACTTCAAATTCATGATGGAGGAGGAATAAAGGTGAAGTGGAGAAATATTAAAATAACCACTTCAGAGTAAATACTAATTCACTTTTTTTATTAGAAAAGCATAAACCGGAAAATGATCGCTATACCCACCGCTATACCTTCCGGCTACATGGGTGCGAAACGGATAGCCTTTGTAGTTACCTGTTTTATTCTGTAAGAATGAAGGGTGATAAATGCCAGCTTTCCAAAATGTATATGAAACCCTATTTTCATTTATAAAATTTTGAGAGAGTAGAATTTGGTCGAACACGCTCCATTGGTCTCTATAGGCCAGAGAACCATCACCTTTATTATATAAGGCTTCCATTGGATTAAAGAGAGCAGGACTTTTTGTATTCTCCTTATAGGAAGACGTCAGCATATTTTTTATACTGCTATCAGTAGGATTATCATTTAGATCCCCCATACTAATTATTTTAGCATCAATGTTAAGCCTCAACACGGAATCTATTATTCTTCTGTTGAGTCTGGCAGCAGCTTTTCTGTAGGGCCTGCTTCTTGCTACTCCTCCGCTACGCGAAGGCCAATGATTAACTATAATATATAATTCTTCGCCTTCCAATAACCCTCCTACTACGAGCTGATCTCTGGTGTAGTCTCGTTGTTCAGAATCGTTAAATATCAAAAGTCTGTGACTTTTAAATGACATTGGTATAAATCGGGTTTCTTTATATACTAATGCCACGTCAATACCTCTTTCATCAGGGGAATCATAATGAATAATATTAAAACCGTATGGCCTGAGAAATGGATGCTTTACCAAGTCCTGTATTACTTTCAAATTCTCAACTTCACAAAGACCTATTATATCAGGGCAAGTCTGTGTAGTTGACTTTCCAATTTTTGAAAGTACTTCAGCTATATGGGTTATTTTTAGTTTATAACGATCCAAGGTCCAGTTATAATTTCCATCTGGTGTCATTTCATCATCAAAGTACAGTGAATCGTTGACCGTATCAAAAAGGTTTTCAACATTGTAGAACGCAATGGTACGTATATTATAACGGTCCTCTTCTTGTGATTGAGCAATAGTTGATACAAGAATAAAAATCAAAAATAGTTCCTTTAAAATCATAATGTTCTATGGTCTCTGCCCATTACATGAATTTCTTATTGCCAAGTTATACCGGAGTGCCGCAAGCAAAATGCAGCGGGTAAGAATACTTTAGGTCTGAACCTTATGGCAATTTGAATGCGATTTATCTACTGTATTTTTATGGTCTTATTATTTTTTCAAATACTTAATGGCCAGCAAATAAGTATAAAAGGGAGTATAGGGGACGCACAAAGTCTCCTGGCAATTTCTTATGCAACTATAGAAATTGAGGGTACTTCATTAAAGGTAAATACTGATAATGAAGGGAGATTTGAAATAATCACAACTTTAAACGGGACATTCGTATTATCCATTAAGGCCAGGGATTATAGTGTAAAAAGACTTCCTATATATATTTCTCTTAACGAATTAAATTTAGGGCGAATATTAATAGAAAAAGATGTCTCTATTGATCAAATTGAAGTTTTAATAACACTAACAGATACCCAAATTATTGACGGGGAATTGGAGGGAGGAAGTTTAGGGATGTTAACTGCTACGCGGGATGTCTTTTTAAACCGTGCTGCTTTTGATTTTGGGCAGGCATTTTTCAAAGTGAGGGGCTACGACTCCCGAAATGGTAGTGTATTAATAAATGGAGTCCTGATGAATAAATTGCGTGATGGAAGGCCACAATGGAACAATTGGGGCGGTCTTAATGATGTACTGCGGAACCGGGATTTTTATTTAGGATTACAGGCATCTCCATATCGGTTTGGAGGACTTCTTGGAACTACTAATATAGACACAAGGCCATCAGGGCTTCGCCCCGGATTTAGATTGTCTGGTTCTCTTTCTAACCGGACTTATTCAGGACGTATTATGGCAAGTTACACCTCCAGGAAGAATAAAAGCAATTTTATCTATTCTCTTGCAGCCTCAAGAAGATGGGCAAAGGAAGGTTTTATAAACGGAACACTATATGATACCTTTTCAATATATGCAGCTATGGAGTATCAATTCAATGCTAATAACAGTTTGCTTTTTACGGGAATTCTTTCTTCCAATCGCCGTGGCAGTTCTGCAGCCATAACTGAAGAGGTATATCACTTAGCCGGAAATACATACAATCCCTATTGGGGATTTCAAAACGGATACTATCGCAATTCAAGGGAACGCAAAATTATGGAGCCCATAATTATGCTTAACTATTACGGCAAATTTGGAAAACTTGGTATCAATGCGGGAATGGCTTACCAATTTGGCAACTTTTCAAAAAGTAGGATAGGATATTTTAACGCCCCCAATCCGGAACCCACCTATTATAGATATTTACCCAGTTTTTACATAAACAGCCCAATTGGCGCAAATTTTTTAAATGCTGATCTGGCTAAAAAAGCTTTTTTGTTAAAACCACAAGTACAATGGGAAAACCTTTATAGAGCGAATTCAACAAACTCATCTGATGGGATGGCCGCATATGTTTTGTACGACGATGCTAGCGCTGACAAACAATTGACTCTAAATACTACCTTCAATATTAAACCCAATCAGGTGATTTCTATAGATACGAATTTGTCTTTTAGGAAGACCATTTCCAATAATTTTGCTAAAATTAATGACCTGTTAGGTGCAGATTATCATGCAGATAGAGATCCTTTTTCAAATACCCGAAATGATGAAAATGGTCAATTGAAAAAGGGCAAGGGAGATATCTTTAATTATAATTATACTTTCAATTATCAAGTATTTGATGCTTTTGCACAGATAAGTATCGATAAAAGTAAATGGAATTCTTTTGTAGCTGCCAACTATACACATTCGACCTATCAGAGGACCGGACATTTTTTAAATGAACGCTTCCCCGAAAATTCATTCGGGATAAGCAAACCTGTGCACTTCAGCAACTATGGGGTCAAGGCGGGATTTACCTATAAAATAAATGGAAGGCAATGGATTAGTACTAATGGAATACTCTTAAATAGGGCCCCGGTGGTCATAAATACTTTTATAAACCCAAGGGAGAACAATGCAATTGTTCCCAATTTAAATAACGAAAAAGTCACAACTATTGATATAAATTACTTTACCAGGTTTCCTAACCTTATTGGAAGATTAACCGGCTTCTATACTCGTTTTCAAAAGCTTACTGATATAAATTTTTTCTTTGTTGATGCCGGTGTAGGTTCAGATTTTGTGCAAGAAGTAATTACTAATCTTGATAAGCTCCATATGGGTATTGAGTTAGGGTTGTCATATCAGCTTTCATCATCTGTAAATTTATCTGCTGCCCTTGCTTTGGGTAAGTATATTTTCGCAAGTGACCCCAATCTGGCAATAAATTTTGATACCTCCGGGAATGAAGAAGATTTTATAAGTATTGAAGGCACAAAAGATTTAGGAATAGCAGAAATTAAACACTACAAACTACCAACAGGACCTCAAACAGGACTTTCATTGGGAGTAGAATACAGAGATCCCAAATATTGGTGGCTAAGCGCAAAAATTAACTATCTCGCTGATAATTATGCAGGTATATCAACAATAAGAAGAACGCAGAGTTTCTTTTTGAATCCCGATACAGGTCAACCATTTGATAACGCTACTCCGGGTAATGTTGATAGAATCTTAAAGCAAAATCCCTTGGATGATATATATCTCCTAAATCTGGTTGGAGGTAAATCCTGGTTGCTAAATGGTAAATACCTAAGTGTATTTGCAAGTATAAACAATGTATTTGATACTGATTTCAGAACCGGAGGTTATGAGCAAAACAGGAATGGCAACTACGGTCAATTAGTTCAGGACAATCTAAGTGGGTCACCGTCATTTGGTCCGAAATACTGGTTTGGTTATGGAAGAACATATTTTTTGAACCTGGCCATAAGTTTCTAAAATTAAACAGAATCAACTAATGCGATATGAATAGCTATTAAAAATGAAAAGTATAAAGAAATTAAGGCTGGGTATTTTAATAAGATACTGTTGTATGTTTTTCATTATCAACTGCGTTAAAGATGCTAATTTTAAATCTCCAGAAAGCTTTTGTAATAATCAATTAGTTGCCAATATTTCTTTCAATGAGGTTAAAAATTTGTTTCAAGGTGAGGTTATTCAAATACAGCAAGATTTAGTAATTGAGGGCTATATAGTATCTTCAGACCAGGCCGGAAATTTTTTTAGCACACTTCATATACAGGACTATCCAATAAACCCTACAGCTGGCTTTCAAATAGAAATAGACCTCAGGGATTCTTACTTGTTTTATGAATTGGGTAGTAAGGTTTTTATTAAGCTGAAGGGGCTATATCTCGGGAAGAGTAAAGGTGTTTACAAGCTAGGGGGTGTATTCACGTCTTTTGGAAATTTAAGTGCAGGAAGGTTACCAGCCCGTGCAGTAGGGGATCATCTGTTTCTTTCATGTGATCCTATTAGTAATTTGGCTCCTAAAATTATTTCCATACCTGAACTTAGCGAAGAATTAATAAGCACTTTAATACAACTAGAAAGCCTGGAATTTATAGCAGAGGAACAAAACTTAACTTTTGCTCTTCCGAAGGAGGAAACGATAAGGAATCTTACTAATTGTAATGGTGTTTTGATTGAATTACTAAATAGTGGATATTCTGATTTTCAGGATACAATATTACCTTCGGGGAATGGATCTGTTACTGCTGTTCTTTATAGAGAAAATAATGATTATCAGTTAATCATTCGCACATTAAATGATATGGATTTGAGAAATAAGCGTTGTGTAAATTCAGAAGTTCTTTTGACATCTGACCAAATATTTATATCGGAAATAGCTGACCCCAATAATAATGCTGAGGCCCGATTTATTGAACTTTACAACGCAGCTAACGAGCAGATTCAATTAGATGGTTGGCTTTTATTAAGGTACACTAACACAAATGTTACTTCAGGATCAGAAATAGATCTATCAGGGATAATAATTGATTCAAATAGTACGTTAGTTTTCTCGCCTAATGCAATGGAATTTGAAAGTATATACGGATTTCCTCCTGATTTTGAACTAGGAAACAATAGCCCGGCAGATTCCAATGGTGACGATAATTTAGTGCTGATAGACCCTTTTGGAACCGTTATTGATGTCTTCGGACTTGTAGGAGAAGATGGTTCAGGGACAAATCATGAATTTGAGGATGGAAAAGCCGAAAGGAACATAAATATTGTGACCGGGAATCCTGTCTTTACATTTAATGAATGGACAATTTATAATGATACCGGAGGTTCTGAAACTATTAATTTACCACAGAATGCTCCTGAAGATTATTCACCTGGAATTCGTTAATTTTTAAAATTTATGCAACTTCTTCTTTCTGTATAGCGGCCAGATCATTCGCTGTTACAGGTTTAAGAATATAGTTTTTCACAATTGAGTAGTTTTTAATACGAACCAAATCTCTCGGATCAACGGAAGAGCTAATGATATAAACGACTGTGTTATCTAATTCTGATTCACTTATTTTACAAAAATCGTCCAGAAAATCCCAGCCATTCATAATAGGCATATTTAAATCCAAAAAAATAATTGAAGGTAATTTCTTTCCGGCTTCTGAATTTAATCTAAGACCATTTATGGCATCCTTTCCATTATCATAAACGAGAATGTCATCACCAAAATTAACTTCCTTCATCAGGCGTTTAATACCATAAATAAATATGTGATCATCATCAATGACACAAACATTTTCGAATTTCTTCATTGTTGAGCAGATTAAACATTAATAGCTTCAAAAAACAAGCGGAAATTAGTGCCCTTATTTACCTGGCTATCCACTTCAATTTTACCATTCATGGATTCAATTTGATTTTTTGTAATAAATAAGCCAATTCCTTTTGCATCCTTATGCTTATGGAATGTTTTATACATTCCAAAAATCGCATTGCCATGCCTTTTCAGATCTATTCCCTGTCCATTATCGGAAAAGGTGACCAATGTATGATCATCTTTTTGCTCAGCTGTAATTTTAAGAGCCAGTGATCTTTTGGGAGAACTATATTTAATGCTATTTGTAAACAAATTCAAGAGAATACTATCCATATAGGCCGGGATAGCGTTAATTTGGAGTTTTTTTCCCACTTCTATTTCACATACTGTATTTTTTTCCTTTAACAGGACGGCTAGGTTTTTCTCAACACCTATTATAGTCTCATATAAGTTTACCGGGCGCATTTTATCAAGGGTATCAATTTTTACCTGTACCACTTCGGTGAGATTTTGTACTGTCTCATCTAAACTTTCAGAAGCTTCGCATAGCATTTTTATCAGCCTTTCCTTTTCATTATTATCTCCTTCCTGATCGAGAAACCCCGTGAGCATCGATAGATTACTGGAATGAGATCTTAGATTATGGGAAACAATATGAGCAAAGTTCATCAGACTGTTATTTTGTTCACTAGTGATCTCCAATAGATTTTTTAGTTTTTTTTCAGCATTTTTGTTCTTTGTAATGTCCCAATTGGTGCCAATCATTTTCAATGCATTTCCATTATTATCCCTATGTGTAAAAGCAATTGCTTTAATATGTCTTATTTCACCATTGGGCCAGAGCACACGAAATTCGGGATCAAATTCTGCCTCCCCATTTAGTGCACGCTGCAATAGTTCTTGGGAAGGCGCTATATCATCAGGATGAACACTAGCTTCCCAGGCTTCAACAACCCCACTAAAATTCTTTTTATTCAGGCCATATAGCTCATACATATTATCATCCCATACCAGGATATTATCAACAACATTATACTCCCAGATTCCAATTTGGGCAGCTTTAGTGGCCATCGCCAGCCTGTCTGCAACTTCGTTGTATTTTAGTTCTATTCTCTTTTTTTCATCAATATCTTGAAACGTACCATAAATGCGAACACATTTATCATCAACAATTTCTACTTCTCCTTTGGCCCTTACCCATAATTCTTTTCCCTTGGCAGTAATAATTCGTAACTCGGTATCCCATGGCAGGCCTTTATTTATGGCATCACTTACCAAAATGGAGATTTTATCACGGTCTGTCCCTTCTTTATAGAAATTAATACCTTCTTCTAAATTAGGGACATAATTCTCTGGGACTTCATGAATTTCCTTGGTCACCTGAGTCCAATACACTGTATTTGCCAATAAATCTACTTCCCATCCCCCTATACGGGCAATACTTTTAGATTTTAGTAAAAGTTCTTCTCTTTTTTTGGTTTCGGTTATATCATCCTTAACTATAATTAGGCCATTGATCTTTTCGGGATTTTCTGTCCATGGAGAAATCGTCCATTCCAACCACTTTGTATTAAGCTTAGGTTGATTCAATTCTTGAATAAACTTCACTTGTTCACCTCCTACAAGACATTCTTCACAACGTTTAGAAAATTCCTTGCTTGTGTAATTGATTACATCATAGATAGGAAGTCCAATTGGACTGCCGTTGAGGTTCTCCAATTCTTTTAGCCAAAGCTTAGAATGGTCAATAATCTGCATTTCAGAATTTACAATGACTACAGATGCAGGGTAGTCTTTAATAAAAGAAGAAGTTAAAAGTGTTTCCAAATGATGTATTTGTATTGAAGTTACGTTTATTTCTTACATAACGTAAGAAAATACACTAAAAGTATATCATATAATACATCTTTAGTCATAATTGTCTGGATCTTAACAACCTGTGGTAGGGAAGACAAATATTTAAATGGCATTAATTATATTAATTTCTTCTTCGCATTTTTAAGTGTCAATTTCTTAATAGTGTTTAATGGCACCGCTAGAAAATGCTTACAATGACATTTTTTTTATACATTTAATTTCCATGCAAGAGAATATAAATACTTTTTTTAATGAAATAAGAACTGGTAATATTGAAGCCGTTAAGGAATTGGTTACAGAATTCCCCGACCTTGTAAATTCTGTGGACCAGAGAGGGTCTACCCCTTTAATTCTTGCGACTTATTATGATCATAGGGAGATGGCGAATTTCCTTCTGGACCAGGGGGCCAAAATTGATGCTAAGGATGCATCCGGTAATACTGCGCTAATGGGGACTAGTTTTAAAGGCTTAGTGCAATTAGCTGTGGTTTTAATAAGCAGAGGGGCTAACGTAAATGTGAGAAATGCTTTGGGCGCCACTTGTCTAATTTATACTGCTACCTTTAATAGAAAAGAATTGGCCGAGCTGCTGCTGGAACATGGAGCCGATACAACCGTGAAAGATGCGGGAGGAAATACGGCTTTGGACCATGCTCAAAAGCAGGGATTTTCAGACTTGATAACGCTTTTAGAAAAGAATGGATAATTAATGATTATTATGCAAAGTGAGCTTAAAGTAGCGCTGATACAAACCACATTGATATGGGAGAATCCCATGGAAAATAGAAATATGTTTTCCGAAAAGATAAGGGAGATTCCAAGCGATACGGATATGATTATCTTGCCAGAAATGTTCACAACCGGATTTACCATGACCCCGGAAAGAGTAAGCGCTAAAGAGGGAGAAATTACCCTGAAATGGATGAAGGAAACAGCCAGAGACCAAAATTCAGCTTTGGTTGGGAGTATTTCATTTAATGAAAAAAACAAATTTACTAACCGACTCTTTTTTGTACAACCTGATGGTACTATTAAGAGTTATGATAAGAAACACACTTTTACATTTGCCGGAGAGGATGAAGTATATAATTCCGGTAAGGAGAGATTGGTGTTTTCTTATAAAGGATTCCGGATTTGCCCTTTAATATGCTATGACCTTCGATTCCCAGTATGGGCTAGATATAAAGGAGATTATGATCTTTTGCTTTTTGTGGCCAATTGGCCTGAACCCAGAATTGCTGCCTGGGATACTTTGTTAAAAGCTAGGGCCATAGAAAACATGAGCTATTGTATTGGGGTTAATAGATTGGGTGAGGATAATAATGCACTTAGATACCCTGGTCATTCGGCCATATATGACCCTATGGGGAGTCAGATAGTTTTCTCTAAAAAAGATGAGGTGCTCTATGCTTCTTTAAGCCTGAAACACTTAAAAGATTTAAGGGCGCAATTTAAATTTTTAGAAGATAGAGATCATTTTAGTCTAAGACAGTAAATGTTTCAATTTTTTCCCAATTGGCCCGCATTTCAATAACACCTGGGTAGTAGATTACTCTTTCTGGCTGAATCTTCTTTAGATAATTTCCTGTATCCCATATACCGTTTGAATTGCTATCAAAAATAATCCGAATAAGATAATTTCCGGGTTCAACTGTATTAAAATCTAAGGCTTTCGCGTCGGATAGATATATTTCCCTGTATAATTTCTCTTTTTCATCGGTTAATTGTACAATAATAGGATAGGTTATTTCACCTGCTAAATTCAAGCGCAAATTGCCAAAGTCAGCATACCCTCCGGTAGATAATCTATAATTAATCGTATCATTGGTTTCCCCAAAGAAGTCAGTAATAAAATTAGGAAGTAAATTTAGATAATAGGTCTCATCAGCCTCTTTTTCAAAGTTCATGAACATCCGGTTTTTTGTGGTGTCCAATTCGGCTTTGAAATTAACCGCTAATGTATCCTTGTTGAAAATAGTTATCCTTGTTGTGTCCATAGCAGCAATCGGAATACTGGATGTGAGATAGAATTCATCAGCGAAGTTTATGGAGTTTCGATGACTGGGAGTCAGCATCAAAGAATCTGCAGCCAGTTTTCTTGTTTTTACCGTAAACGTATCAATTTTCTTTAGGTTCTCATTGGTCACTTTAAAAATGATAGAATCTATTTCAAAAGGGGTGAACCAATAGTTTAGCGTATCTTTTTCAGGATCTTTGGCGACGAGAGTATTTATAGAATCAGGAATTTCTGTTAAAGCTTCAATATCTAATTTTACATCTCCACCCGAATAGCCAAAAATAATTTTGTTTGCAGCCGCATAATTTGGTGTTTTTAAACTATAATTAGGGATCTCTTTAAAAAGATTAAGGAGAAAAACAGTATCCGTTGGCAGATAGACGGTGTCTTCAATAAAGCCTATTTTATCTGTATTCTGATCGAATACATTGTTCTTAGATTCATCCTTGATAGCAATAATGGCATATTTTCCGGCCTTGAGGTGTTTAAGTTGGAATATAATTGTGCTGTCCAGCGTATTTGTAATATAATTTGGTGGTTTATTATAGGTTGTTGAATCGGTATACGCAGTGTCTATTTCGTATAACATAACACTAATAAATTCGTCTGCTTTTTTATTGAAAGCATCTTTAACAACCCCTGAAACGGTTAATGAATCAATATATGTGCCTGTAGAAAAAACATAAGTTAAGAAGCTGTTCGGATTGCCTTCATTATTATCTACGATACTCTGTCCGAAATTTAATATATAGGTTGTATTTTCTAACAAAGTATCTTTTAAAGTGATTTCTACGTATTTGCTGGCACCTCCCTGAGGTGAAACTTCAGGATTGTATTTTAAAGGCGGTGAAACGATAAGCTGATTTTGAACATCCTCCAATTTTATATATTCATCAAAATAAAGCCTGATTTTTTTAGCCTTGAATTCAGTTGTCAGATTTTCGGGTTCTGCCTTTATTAAAACCGGAGGCGTAGTGTCTTTAGGCCCGCCAGTAGGAGTTCCTCTCCTGGCACATTGTAAAGCGGCCAGAACAACTGCAACTAGAAAAAAGAAGGATAAAATACGCTGTATTCGAGGCATTTGATTTTTCTATAAGGCAAAGAAACAATTAATTTAAAGAATTGTAAAATTAAGGAACAACCGCCATCGCAGCAACTGAAACTGTAACATCTTTTGCCTTTTTTATAGCCCGTACACAAGCTTCCATGGTAGCACCGGTAGTAATCACATCATCAATCAATAGCACATTTTTGCCGCATAAAAAATCAGGATTAGTCACTCTGTAAAGGTCTGGTATCCCCCTCCATCGATACAACCTGTTTTTTTTGGTTTGGGTACGGGTATTGGCTGTTTTAACAAGAATATGTTCCATATAACTAGCATTAAGATGATCTGCAATTCTTTTTGCAAACCCAGAAACTTGATTATATCCTCGTTTTTTGAGCTTTTTTTTATGTAATGGAACAGGTATTACAATATCAATATGGTCTAGAGCGTTACCTTCTCTCAGAACCTGGCCATACCAGTCCCCTAAAAATTGTCCTATTTGAGGTTGATTTTTATATTTTAAAAAGTGGATTAAATTTTTAACAATCCCTTGATCTGAATAAAAAAGGAAAGCAGAGGCCTTTTTTATGTCAATTCGGCCATAAAATATTTTATCCACTGCATTTTGCTCAATAAAATCGTATTCGGTAAGTGGTATTTGGTTTCGACAAAGTGTACATAATAGCTGCTCTCCTCGATATAATTGAACATTACATCCAAAACACAACCTCGGTAGAAGTACCGTGTTGATATCATTTATTATATTTGATAGCTTGGAAAAGTACAAATCTTTAATAAACCTAATCTTATTTGCTTAGCCTATCTGAATGGATATTCAAGATAATAAATTTAACTATAAGATAATACTTGCTGCATTAGTTGCCGTAATTTTAGGCATATTAATAGCTTTCTACTATAGTTATGCCCAATCCAGAACTCAAATAAACTATTTGGAAGATGAAAAAGGCCTGCTTGTAAAGGATTTAACCCTTATGAAGACTGAAGTAGACCGGCTTTCTGCGCTTAATGAGGTAAACGAAATAGAATTGCAGGATTCAAGATATCGTGTTCAGCAGCTATTGGATTCTGTGGGTAGACTCAACTTTACCGTAGCCAAATTAAAAGAGTACAAGAAAGAGCTGCGTGAGTTGGAAGTAAAACACGATAGCCTTAAACTTAAAAACAATTTTCTTAAATATAATAATATGCTACTCTCCGATAAATATGAGGAGACTCGCAAAATGATTGAAGAATTAAGAGGCAAAAGTAGTTCTCTTGCAGAAGCGGAAGCATTGCTGCGTGAGAAGAATAAGGAGCTTAACAAGGAATTGCGAATAAAGAGCTATTTAAAATTGCAAAATTCAGAAGGAAGTGGATTCAGAATGCGCAGCAGTAAACCCATTAAAACCACTAAGGCATCAACTATTGAGAAGCTAAGGGGTTGTGTTACAATTATTGGGAACCCCAATGATATAAACGAGGAAAAGGTTATTTACTTTCAGTTTCTTGGCCCTAACATGGGGGTTATAGAGGACAACGCTAATGTCATTTCTGTAAGTGGAAATATCTATAGTAAGAGAGTTGAGCTAGTATCCACCGGAGAGGATTTCAGTGTATGTGATTTTATAACAATTCCTGAAGGTTCGCTGGAATCTGGCACCTACACCCTTAATGTTTTTGAAGACGAAAAACTACTGTCATCTTCAGAATTTCAATTGAAATAAAGACTACTTTTTTTAATGTTATTCTATTTTATTTCTAAGTCTTAAAAAATAAATGCTATAATATTCTATTTTTGCCCAATGGCAAATCAAGAAGACATCTTTAAAAAGGTAATTTCACATGCTAAGGAATATGGCTATGTGGTGCAATCAAGTGAAATATATGATGGCTTGAGTGCGGTGTACGATTATACTCAGAACGGAGCAGAACTTAAAAAAAACATTAAAGAATACTGGTGGAAGGCCATGGTGCAGATGCATGACAATATTGTTGGCATTGATGCCGCAATATTTATGCATCCTACTACCTGGAAAGCATCCGGGCATGTTGATGCTTTTAATGATCCGCTTATTGATAATAAAGACTCCAAAAAAAGGTATCGGGCAGATGTATTGGTTGAGGACCATGTCGCTAAGATAGAAGCAAAAATTGATAAGGAAGTTCAAAAAGCTTCAAAACGATTTGGTGAGTCCTTCGACAAAACCCAATTTTTGACAACTAATCCACGTGTTTTGGGTTATCAGGAAAAAGCACGAAGTATACTTAAACGCCTAGGCAGATCTTTGGAAGCCGAAGATTTAGAGGATGTTAAAAATCTAATCGAAGAGTTGGAAATAGCTTGCCCCGTTTCAGGGTCTAAAAACTGGACAGATGTTAAACAATTTAATTTAATGTTCGGGACAAAACTAGGAGCTTCCACCGAAAATGCCACCGATCTTTATTTAAGGCCTGAAACAGCCCAGGGGATATTCGTAAATTTTCTTAATGTTCAAAAATCCGGGCGACTCAAAATACCATTTGGGATAGCACAAATTGGAAAGGCATTCAGAAATGAAATTGTTGCAAGGCAATTTATATTCAGAATGAGGGAATTTGAACAAATGGAGATGCAATTCTTTATTAAACCAGGAACGCAGATAGAATGGTATGAAAAGTGGAAAGAGTTACGCATGAAATGGCATTTATCTCTTGGAATGGGAGAAGAGAATTACCGTTTTCACGATCATGAAAAACTGGCCCATTATGCAGATGCTGCCTCGGACATAGAGTTTAAATTTCCATTTGGATTTAAAGAACTCGAGGGGATTCACTCCAGAACCGATTTTGATCTGGGGAGCCATGAAAAATATTCAGGTAAAAAATTACAGTATTTTGATCCTGAGCTCAACCAGAATTATGTGCCTTATGTTGTAGAAACTTCTATTGGAGTTGATAGAATGTTCCTGGCTGTTTTTTCAAATTCACTGAAGGAAGAGGAATTGGAAAATGGAACAACCCGGATAGTTTTAAAATTACCTGCCGTACTTGCACCCACAAAAGCAGCCGTCCTACCACTTGTAAAAAAAGATGGCTTACCCGAAATAGCGCATAAAATTATTGATGATCTGAAATGGGATTTTAATGTGGTATATGATGAAAAAGATGCTGTAGGGAGAAGGTATCGAAGGCAAGATGCTGCTGGGACGCCTTTTTGCATTACCGTAGATCATCAAACTCTGGAAGATGATACAGTTACTATTCGCCATAGAGACACTATGGAACAAAAGAGAATAGCCATACGTGCCGTTAATGAGACTATCGCCAATGAGGTTGGAATAAGGAACTGGTTGAAGAAAACGGAATAAAGTCTTATTCGAACGAATAATTCATAATTGATAATTAAGTCCCAGACTAACATAAAAATTTCTGTCATTTCCCGGGTAATAATAGCGAGGTTCGGCTCCACCGAATCCTACGGCATTGATTAATACAGATTGGGCATAATTAACATCAAAAATATTATTTATACCAAAGTCAAATGAAATGTATAAATTCTCTACTATCTCTTTTTTGTAACCCATTCTTGTGTTTAGAATATTGAATGGTTCGCTATACAGAGTATTGGCATCTGTTAGAGGAATACCATCTACATATTGATAGGTAGTATTCCAATAAAAATCTTTTGTATAGTTAAAGCGCAATCCCAAATTTATTCTATTCCTGGGGACACCGGTTAAAGGATTGCCTGAATAATCATTGTTTCCATCTACAAAATCAACGAATTTATGATCACTTAAGGTATAACTTGCAAAAGGGATGATTTGTAATTTTGAGCTTAAATCGAAAGTATAATTAAAATCTAATTCCACTCCCTGATGTCTTGTACTCCCGGCATTTGTGCCAACAAATTGATCTTCTCCTATCCGCTGAGCAACCAGCAAATCATTAATATGCATCCTGAATATAGCAAGGCTCAGCCATAACTTGTTCCCGGCAAGGAACATTTTTGTGCCAAGCTCGTAATTCACCCCCTTTTCCTGAGTAATTTCCGGGTTGATAATTCCTTCGGGAGTTAAAGTTTCTTCCAATCCGGGGTTAGAAAATCCCCTGCTAATATTTGCATAAACCTGCCTCCCCTCATCTATGGAATAGACCAAATCCAGACTGGGCATTACTATGAGATCAAAATTTCGTTTTGCATTCTTATTAGCTTCCCCGGAGTTAAATAAATCTCTGTAATCGTAATGAGTTTTATTTAGGTTTATACCAACTTGCAGTTTGAATCTTTTAGCAAGAGGTAGTGTTAGAGTGCCAAATGCATTAAATTGCCTTCTGTATTCCTTGTTGCGACTGAGTTCATTTCCCTGCAGACTTCCATTTCCATTGTTATCCTCGTATAAATTCTCATAAGTTTTCCAGTTGTATTCATCTTTGTAGAGTTCTCCTCCAAATAGGTAAGACGCTTTTCTATCCTGATATCCAAAATAACCTATAAATTGGGTTCTGAAACCATAACTGTTGGTAAACTCATCTAGAATATTAAACGGGCGGGCTTCATAATGATCAAGATATGAGTAAAAAAGACTTGTAGTATTCTCCAGTTTGCTACTTATTTTATAATTGTAAGACAACCCCAGAAGTGTATATTTATTAGATTCGAAGCCTTGTGCCTGTTTCCATGTAAAAGCAGCTTGTTTTGGATTTTCCGTAAAAGCCGTTATCCCCAAAGAACTTGGTATTTGAGCGGTGTAGTCAATATAATTTGCCAAAATGGCAATTGAACTCCTGGAGTTAAGTTCAATTGCTGTTGTCATAAGTATACCATCGCGGTTAAAGTTATTGTTCTCCCTATAGCCTTCTGTGTTTAAATGGTTATAGCGCAAATTAAACTCCAGGCTATCTGTTGAATGTGCAATACTTAAATTGTCTTTTATAAGCCCATAAGAACCTATAGTAAAGTTATTGGCAAAAAAGGTTCCTTTATTAATTTGTTTTTTAGTATTAAGAAGTATAGCACCTCCCAGATTTGTCCCATAGGCAGTTCCTTTGGGCCCTTTAATCACCTCCATTGAAGTAAGATTTTCAAGATCAAAAGCTTCAATTGTTGAAAAACCATTACCGTTGGTAACCGGAATATCCTCAAAATACAAGCGCAATTTGTCTGTGCCAAATGGGGTTCTCGCGCCCACACCCCGAATGGTTATACGGTTTGTGTTTAATGCGCCTGAAAACAGATAAACTCCCGAAATTTGATTAATTGAGGAGGCAACATCTATGGGGCTGTGATTTTGAAAGGCCTTTTCTCGAATAATCGTCGAAGGTGTAATTCCAAGAGTTTTATTGGTTTTACTAGGATTATAAATAATAACTTCCTTAAGATAAGTAATAGAATCCTTTTCTAATTCCTGAGAATGCCCGAAGAAATAATTGGAAAGAAGGATGAAAAAAAAAATGTAATGCTTCATTAATTAATATTAGGTCCAAAAATAAGTATAAAAGATAAGCTAATGGGATTGGCCTAAGTTATAGATTAAAATACACTTTGCAAGTTGAGTTAAACATTCACTATTTTTGAAATTAAATTAAATTGATTTGAAAATAGTTTCATACAATGTAAACGGTATAAGGGCAGCCCTGAACAAAGGTTTTCTTGAATGGCTCAAACAGGTAGATCCTGATGTGATTTGTCTTCAGGAAATCAAAGCAATGAAAGAGCAGTTAGATATTAGTGTTTTTGAAAAAAGCGGATATTTTCATAATCACTGGTTTAGTGCCCAAAAAAAAGGATATAGCGGAGTTGCTATTTTGTCTAAAAAGCAACCGAACCACGTCGAATATGGAACCGGAATAGATTATATGGATTTTGAAGGCAGGAACCTTCGGGCAGATTTTGACGGGCTATCTGTAATGAGTATGTATCTTCCTTCGGGAACCAATCTGGCCAGATTGGATCTTAAATTGAAATATATGGCAGATATGCAAACTTATATAGATAAGATCAAAACAAAACACCCCAACCTTATTATTTGCGGGGATTACAATATTTGTCATCAGGCAATTGACATCCATGATCCGGTGAGAAATAAAAATGTTTCAGGTTTTTTACCTGTTGAAAGGGAATGGATTAATAGTTTTATTGAAAGCGGGTTTATAGACAGCTTTCGGTTTTTTAATAAAGAACCACATCATTATACCTGGTGGAGTTACAGGGCAAATGCTCGTAATAATAATAAAGGATGGCGCCTGGATTATGGCATGGTCAGTCGTTCTCTGGAGCATAGACTAAAACGTTCTGTTATACTTTCGGAAGCAAAACACAGTGATCATTGCCCAATTCTGGTTGAATTACATAAATAATTAAAGTACTCTTAATAAAATGTAAACAAGGGAATTACTAAATTTGTCTGGTCAAAAAAGAATAGTGTTTGCTTATGATATATAAAAAATTACCTCATACGAATTTAGAAGTTAGTAAGATTTGTTTGGGTACTATGACCTGGGGCCGTCAGAATTCAGAAGAGGAAGGACATCAGCAAATGGATTATGCAGTGGATCAGGGAATAAACTTTTTTGACACGGCGGAACTTTACCCTATTCCGGCTCATCCCGACAGATATGCGGATACAGAGAAAATAATTGGTAACTGGTTTAAGAAAACAGGGAATAGAGATAAGATTATTTTAGGCACAAAGATAGCGGGGAAAGCAGATTTCACGAAGTTTATCAGATCAACGGGTTTTAGAAGGGAAACCTTAATTGAAGCGGTTGAAGGAAGTCTGGAACGACTCCAAACAGACTATATCGATTTATTTCAATTGCATTGGCCCGAGCGTTCTACCAACTATTTTGGAAAAAGAGGTTATAAACATGATCTGACAGATCATTGGCAGGATAATATTCACCAGGTATTGGAGACTCTCAGGGATCTAATTAGTGAAGGTAAAATAAGACATGTAGGACTTTCAAATGAAACACCATGGGGAACCATGCGCTTTTTAGAGGAAAGCAAAGTACACTCCAGTTTGCCCAGAATGATTACTATACAAAACCCTTATAATTTATTAAACCGCCAGTTTGAAGTAGGGCTTTCGGAAATTTCAACACGAGAAAATATAGGCCTTTTAGCCTATTCTCCTTTGGGATTTGGAGTTCTTAGTGGAAAGTATATGGGCGGCATGAAGCCTGCAAACGCCAGGATTACCTTATTTCCAGCTTATAACCGGTACATTAGTGGCAATGCAAACCAGGCTACTCAGGAATATTACAAACTTGCCCAGGAGCATGATATTTCACTTACGAAAATGGCACTTGCATTTGTGAATTCAAGACCATTTGTAACCAGTAATATTATTGGTGCAACATCTATGAAACAGCTGAAGGAAAACATATCCAGTATTGAAGTTGATCTCTCTGATGAGCTTATAAAGGGCATTGAAACAATTCATAATAATATACCCGATCCCGCTCCTTAATTTTATTTAACAAGGGAGTATATCATCATTTATAGTTTGAATAATACTTAAATCTAAATAAGATTATTTTAAATAAAGAGTTTGTTAACTACATCCTCAATTTTAGAGACCAATACAATATTTATTTTTGTATTCTTAAGTGAAATTTTATTGTTCTTTGAAACAAAAATTGTCGAAAACCCAAGTTTATCGGCTTCTAGAATTCGTTGTTCTACTCTTTGTACGGGTCTTATTTCACCAGCCAGACCTATTTCTGCAGCGAAACATAAATTTCTCTCTATTGGAATATCTGCATTGCTAGACAAAATAGCAGCGATTACTGCAAGATCAATGGCGGGATCGTCTACAGTTATTCCCCCGGTAATGTTTAAAAACACATCTTTTGCTCCAAGTCTAAAGCCAGCTCTTTTTTCCAAAACAGCCAGTAACATATTCAGGCGTTTGGCATTATATCCCGTGGCAGAGCGTTGAGGAGTGCCATAGACTGCTGAACTTACCAAAGCCTGAATTTCTATCATCAAAGGTCGCATGCCTTCTACAGTGGAAGCAATAGCTGTACCACTAAGTCCTGAATCACTTTTTGAAAGTAATACCTCTGAGGGATTATTTACCTCCCTAAGCCCATCTCCTTGCATTTCATAGATGCCCAACTCTGCCGTTGATCCAAATCGATTCTTCAGTGCCCTTAAAATTCTGTAAACATAATTACGGTCACCCTCAAATTGCAAGACTGTATCTACCATATGCTCCAAAATTTTAGGTCCTGCTATATTTCCATCCTTTGTAATATGGCCGATTAAAATTACAGGTGTATTGGTTTCTTTGGCAAATCTTATAAGTTCAGCAGCGCATTCACGAATCTGAGATATACTGCCTGCAGAAGATTCTATATAATCTGAGTGGAGGGTCTGAATTGAATCAATGACTACTATATCAGGTGCAATATCATTTATCTGTTTAAAAATATTTTGGGTCTTGGTTTCAGTAAGTATATAGCAGGTTTGATTATTGGGTTGAATCCTCTCTGCTCTCATTTTTATTTGCTTCAAACTTTCTTCGCCCGAAACGTATAAGGTCCTTAAGTTGAGTCTTAAAGCAATTTGCAGCAATAATGTGCTTTTACCGATGCCGGGTTCTCCACCCAATAGAACCAGTGAGCCAGGGACCAAACCTCCGCCTAAAACCCTATTAAATTCTTTATCGTAAATGTCCAGTCTAAATTCTCTGGAAGCATTGATCTGTCCAACCAAAACGGGCTTCGAAGTAATTGCCTTGGTATCTTTGACGCTTTGCCAGGGAATATCCTTTTCTTTTTGGATTATTTCTTCTACGATGGTATTCCACTCTTTACAGGCACCACATTGTCCCACCCATTTGGCGTATTGTGTACCGCAATTCTGACAAAAAAAAGCTGTTTTAGTTTTAGCCATTTGAACCTAAGCTGGTTTTGGCTAAAGATATTGTGGTTACTATAGAAATCAAAAGAATGTTGATACTTTAAATAGCATTCCGTATTAAAGTACAAAAGATTACAGCGGGATTGTTTTAAAAGCCAAAGTCAGCTTTTAAAGCGTCCATTTTTTCCAAAGCCATTTCCTTTGTCAGAAAATCGATCTCTTCCATCGCGAAGGCTTTCTCGAAAGTTCGCAGTGCTTTTTTGCCCTCTCCCAATTCTTCATAATACTCCCCTTCAAAATAAAATCCGAGCATTGTAGTTGGGAATTCTTCTTTACACAATTCCGCTAGGGGTTTTAAAGACTCATAATCATCTTTTTTCCTGCTTGCGGCATATATGGCCATAATATCATTTAATTCAACTTCTTTTCTAAACCCAAATAACTCTTCAATAGAATTGTATTTATCTTCCAAATATTTATAAACGGGTTCTTCTGATGTAAGGATATTTTCTTTGTATTCTTTTGGACTAATTGGTTTAAACATTTCGAACATGCTTCCCCAGGCCTTCCCAATTCCATATGTTGCAATAGATACCTCATTGGCTGTTGGATATTCATCAAAATGATAGTTGAAACCAACTTTATCTATGCTTTTTAATGCCTTGTCCATTTGTAATATGGCATTTCTGCTATCATTCCGTTCTCCACCAATAATTAAATGATAAAAAATTTGTTGATTTATTTCACTAAGTCTGGCGGGTACTCTGTTCTCCATTTCTGTTGCCAGATAAGGAGATATGCTAATGAACGCATTGAATAAGGATTTTTCTTTGAATAAATAATAATTCCCAAAGTTTGCAGTAATGTCGTAACCAACAAACATAGTAAAAGGAGCCGTATTGTATGTGGTCTTAAGGTAAGGAATGAGTTCCATTCCAAGAAATTCAAAAAATAATTTACCTTTTTCTGTAGGTAGTCCCGAGCCCTCTTCAAAGGCACAATCTTCCCATCTTAAATCATTCTCACTCTGAAAAACACCAACAATTATGGTCTCTGGAGTCCCTTGAAAAGTGCTGTAAAATTTAGAATTCGCGACCACCTGATCAAAAAGGTATTCTCCGTCCAGAACAACCACTAAAGGATATTTTTTCTCAGGGCTATAATCTTCAGGGATATAATATTTTACATCCCTTCTCTCTTGAAGTTTAAAGGATTCAAAAATCTCTTGTGTTATTTGTGCTCCCAAACCGGTACAGAACAGTAGTGTAGCAAATAGAAAAAAATTACGTATCATGCCAAGGTATTTGAAAACAGCTTTATGCTATTTATTCCTGTTCAATAACGGTAAGAGCAGGAAAGATATTGCACCAAAAACCACGACCATAAGAGTTTGTGCTATCCACATAATCCAACCAAACGCATTACCGGAAACAGCTGTAATACCAAAAATGGCTAAGGATTTACTTACTGCGATAGGGTAAAGGCCTATGCCTCCATTTGTGGTAGACATCGCAAAAGCACCGGCAACGAAGGCTACGAGTAATTGCCCAAATGAGAGATCAATAGTTTCTGGCACGGTAAATTTTATGACCCAAAACATAAGAAAATAAGCACCCCAAATAAAAATAGTGTGAAACACAAAGGCCCATTTCTTTTTCATTTTAAATATACTTAAAACACCGTCTAATAAACCTTTGATAAAGTCCCTGATTTTAATGGCAAATCTTGAACTTGACCGTCTTAAAAAGCCCATGATGAACAATAGTCCTGTAAAGGCTACGCAAAGAAAAATTAGGGTAGTTGTAAACCCAACACCCTTTTCTTCAAAGAAGGCAAGTATTATTTCGGTCTGTGAAAAAAGGGCTATTAGAATTATTAGAAATAACATCAGCAAATCTACTACCCGTTCGGTTACAATTGTCCCAAAACCTTTTTGGAAAGGAACATCCTCATAGGTTGCAAGGGCAGTGGCTCTTAATACTTCTCCTGACCTCGGGATACCTAAATTAGCAAAGTAAGCCATCAAGATGATGAAAATATTGTTAGAGACCTTTGGGGCATACCCTAAGGGTTCCAAAAGATAATTCCATCGGATCGCCCTAGAAATATGGCTCAAAATTCCTATAAATACAGAGATTCCTACCCAAAACAGGTCAGCTTCTTTGATGTACCGGATTATTTGTATCCTGTCTTCTTCAGAAGTAATTCTATATGAATACCAGACTAAAAAAACTCCCAAAGCAATTGGGAGTATGATTTTTAAGATCTTTTTCAGTTCTTTAGTCAAGACTATTTTAATAGATTAGTTTCTTCATCAGGGAATACTAAAGCCGGATTAAATTTTTTAGCTTCTTCAATATCCATTCGGGCATATGTAATCAAAATCAGAATATCACCTACCGCCACTTTTCTGGCCGCAGCACCATTTAGGGTTAGTTCACCCGTACCCCTTGGTCCTGGAATAACATAGGTCTCCAATCGTTCGCCATTATTATTATTGACAATCTGAACTTTTTCACCTTGAATAATATTTGCAGCATCCATAAGATCTTCATCTATAGTAATACTTCCTATATAATTAAGGTCAGCTCCGGTAACGCGAACCCGATGTATTTTGGATTTGACAACTTCTATTTGCATGGCACAAAGTTAATTAATTAAGGGCTATATTATCTATGAGGCGCACCCCGTCAACATAAACTGCTATAAAGGCCCTATATTTTGTATTTTTTTGTTTTCTTTTTATAGGATTTAAAGTTTCCTGATCAGTAATTTTTACATACTCTAAATCGAATTCAGGCTGTTTACCAAATTTATTTTTAACCCAATTCATTACGTTTGTAGCACTTTTCGTGCCAAATATTTCTTTGGCAGCCAAAAGTGTTTCATAGATAAAAGAGGCTTTGATTCTTAAGTCTTTTGGCAGTCTTTCATTTCTGGAACTCATTGCAAGTCCGTGAGGTTCTCTGACAATTGGGCAGCCAATAATTTCAATTGGCATATTGGTATTTTCAATTAATTTTTTAATGATTAATAATTGCTGAAAATCCTTCTCTCCGAAATAAGCCTTATTTGGCTGAACAATAGAAAAAAGCTTTTCCACTACCGTTGCAACACCCAAAAAATGATTCGATCTGTATTTCCCTTCCATTGTCTTGTCTAAGCCATCAAAATCGTATTCCTTTGAACTGATGTTGTTAGAATACAATTCTATTGCCGATGGGGTAAAAACAATTAGTTCCTCTGAAACATTTTTTAGAGATGCAAGATCTGCATCTAATGTGTCGGGATATTTTTTTAAGTCATCTTGATTATCAAATTGGGTAGGGTTTACAAAAATACTGACTACAACCACCTTTGTTTCGGAGATGGCTTTTTTAATTAAGGAAAGATGTCCTTTATGCAATGCTCCCATAGTTGGAACCAAACCAACAGTTGTTGAAGTATTTTTTAATGTGGCCAAATGAGCTATTAGTTCCTTTTTGCTACTGAATAACAACATAATCAATTTTAAAAGCCAGCAAACTTACTATAATTACTGCTATTCTACATTATTTTTGTAATTTTGCAGCTATGTTTTTCCGATAAACAAAATACATTGTTTTATGAATGGTAAAAAGATATTGTTTGTATCTTCTGAATTAGTGCCCTATTTACCAGAGAATGAAGTTTCCTTAATGTCTTACGAAACGCCAAGAATGGTCAATAGTAAAAAGGGCCAAATAAGAATTTTTATGCCAAGATATGGCAATATCAATGAGCGGAGGCATCAGTTGCATGAGGTAATCAGACTTTCTGGAATGAACCTCGTCATCAATGATATGGACATGCCGCTTATTATTAAAGTTGCTTCAATACCTCGTGAGCGTATACAAGTCTATTTTATAGATAATGAGGAGTATTTTAAACGCAAAGCTACCTTTACCGATGAGAATGGAGAACTATTCCCTGATAATGATGAAAGGGCTATTTTCTTTGCAAAGGGAGTAGTAGAAACAGTAAAAAAATTGAATTGGACACCAGATATTATCCATGTTCATGGATGGATGGCTTCACTTTTACCATTATACTTAAGAACCTACTACGCAGATGAACCACTTTTTGCCGACAGTAAAATTGTAACCTCAGTTTATAGCAAGGGTTTTGATGGAAATCTGGATGGTAATATGAAGAAAAAAATATTATTTGATGGGATTACTGAGGATAGTATCTCCCATCTAGAGTCTCCTACCTATAATAATTTGTTAAAAGTTGCTGTAGATTTTTCTGATGCCATTATTTTAGCAGCCGAAGAAATATCAGAAGATTTAAGTGATTATATTACCAACCTCCAAAAACCTCTGTTGCCATATGTTCCTTTGCAGGAATTTGAAGAAGCATATGCAAACTTTTATAGCACTGAAGTTTTAAAATAGGCCTCATGAAGATTTTATTAAAATTGGTATTCTCTGCAATTGCAGTTTTGGTACTTATGTTTAGTGCCGTTTCATGTGATGAAGACCTTACCACAATTGGAGATGGTGTTATTGGAGACGATCCTTTTAGGACAAACAAAGCGGTATATGACGTTTTTGTATTTAACAAAAAAATCAATGCAGTTGAGACAAACCAACTTCCTATATACCAGATTGGAACATATATTGATCCGCTTTATGGCAATACCGAGGCGAGTATAACTTCTCAACTAAGACTGCAAGGGGGGATTGGAAATCCATCATTTGGACTTTTTTCGCAGCAAGGAGAAGATGATTCGGTATCAAACCCCGAATCAACTGCCATTGAAGAGAATGAAACTGTTAAAGAGGTAATTCTATATATCCCTTACCTTCAAAACCCAAATGGAGACAGCGACTTAGATGGTGTACCGGATACTTTGGATGCAGACCCGGAGGACCCTAATAGTGATAGTGATGGAGATGGTCTTACCGATAATGATGAAAGAATACTTGGAACAAATCCGCTTAATGATGACACTGATGGTGATGGTATAGGAGATAGTGAAGATACTGATACCGCTGTAAATAGGTATCCCCGAAAAGTTGACCTTGACAGTATTTATGGAAACCGGGAAGCTCCTTTCAATTTTAAAGTAGAACGATCAACTTACTTTTTAAGAGATTTGGATCCGGATACAGGGTTTCTGGAATCACAGGAATACTATTCAACTCAGGAATTTTCCCCTGATTTTGTTTCTGACGTACTTTATGACGGAGAGGTAACCATATCAGATGAGGAAACATTAATATTTCCCGAAGACGACCCCGACACTGAGGCGGACGAATCTCTAAATGAACCCGAGCGAATTCAACCGGGTATTCAGGTAGTTTTGGATCCTGACTTTTTTCAACAAAATATTTTGGATAAGGAAGGCCAGTCAGAATTATTAAGTCAGGCTAATTTCAGTGATTTCCTTAGGGGATTGCACTTATCTGTTTCTGCCATTACCGATGATATTCTGCTTATTCTAGACGTGACTGATGCCACAATTACAATAACTTATGATTACGATAAGCAGGAGGATGCAGAAATAGTTAAGGAAGAAGCGGAGTACCAATTGACATTAATTAGCAGAGATTTAACTTTTGGAACAATTATTGGCAATGCGGTTAACACTTTAATAAATGCACCATTTCCATCTGAGATTACAAATAATTTGGATACAAACGAAAGTGCAGATAGGATATATCTCAAAGGAGGTTCAGGATCCTATGCGGAAGTCCAATTGTTTGAGGAAAATAACGGAGAGGATATTCTAAATGAGATCAAAGCAAAAAATTGGATTGTTAATGAAGCCAACCTCATCTTTTATGTAGACAGAGATAAGTTGGATATGGCAGGCACGATTAATGAACCCCCTGCATTATATCTTTTTAATTCGGAGACAAACAACCCTATATATGATCTAAGAGTGGCTAGTGATCCTGATCTCAGAACCAGAATTAATATAAATTATGGCGGGTCTTTGGAAAAAGAGAATAACAAAGGGGTCCAATATAAAATGAAAATAACCAATCATATTAATGATATTTTAATTAGAGATTCTACAAATGTCACTCTAGGCCTCTCTGTAACTGCAGATTTGGCAACTATTACTTCTAAAAATGCGGTGCTTGACTTGACTGAAGATGATTTACCGGTTGCGGCCACAATTACTCCTTTAAGTACCATTCTTTTCGGCAATAATGTTCCTGTTGAAGAAGAGGATATGAAGCTAAAGTTAGAGATATTCTATACCGAGCCAAATTGATATGATTACTTAATACCACTTACAGTATTTTATCGTTATATAACCGAATTTACAGGAAAGTTTGCTTTTCTTCTTGTAAATTTGCTCATCTACTAACTGTTTAATTAGTAATTGTATGTGTGGAATTGTAGGATATATTGGTAATAGGGAGGCATATCCAATAATTATGAAGGGCTTGCAACGGCTTGAATACCGAGGGTACGATAGTGCAGGAATTGCTTTATTCGACGGGAATAAGATTAATCTCGCTAAAACCAAGGGTAAAGTCAAAGATCTGAAAGAAAGGTCCGAAAGTAATATTCCCTTAAATGGGAGTGTTGGCATCGGACATACAAGATGGGCAACCCATGGAGTTCCTAACGATGTAAATTCACATCCACATTATTCAAATTCCGGAAATCTTATAATTATTCATAATGGGATTATTGAGAATTATGAATCCATAAAACAAGAGCTAACTAAAAGAGGCTATACCTTCGAATCTGATACAGATACCGAGGTTTTGGTCAATCTTATTGAAGAAGTAAAGAAAAAAGAAAATGTACTTTTAGGAAAAGCTGTGCAGATTGCATTAAACCAGGTAGTTGGTGCCTATGCGATTGCCGTTTTCGATATTCAAAAGCCAGATGAAATTGTGGCAGCCAAATTGGGTAGTCCATTGGCAATAGGTATTGGAGAAGATGAATTTTTCATAGCTTCCGATGCGTCACCTTTTATAGAATTTACCAACAATGCGGTTTATCTGGAAGACCAGGAAATGGCCATAGTGCGTCTTGGCAAAGAAATTAAACTTCGAAAAATAAAGAATGATGCAATAGCTTATCCTTTAGTGCAGGAGCTTCAATTTAATCTAGAAGAAATTGAAAAGGGAATGTATGATCATTTTATGTTAAAGGAAATTTATGAACAACCAAGTGCTATTAAAGATACTTATAGAGGAAGATTACAAGTTGATCAGGGCATAATAAAAATGGCCGGGATTGACCAGAATCTTGAAAAATTTCTCAACGCAAACAGGATAATTATTGTGGCATGCGGAACTTCCTGGCATGCCGGGTTGGTAGCAGAGTATATATTCGAAGATTTGGCAAGAATACCTGTTGAGGTAGAATATGCATCAGAATTTAGATATAGAAATCCTGTAATTACAGAAAAAGATGTGGTTATTGCCATTTCGCAATCCGGTGAAACTGCCGATACATTGGCGGCGATTAAGCTGGCTAAAGAGAATGGAGCATATGTTTTTGGGGTATGTAATGTCGTTGGTTCTTCTATTGCACGGGAGACTCATGCGGGCGCATATACACATGCGGGGCCGGAAATTGGTGTGGCTTCAACTAAAGCATTTACTACTCAGATAACAGTCCTGACACTAATTGCTCTTAAAATCGCAAAAGAAAAAGGTAAATTTTCTGAATCTAAGTTTCGAGAATTCCTTTCTGAGTTAGAAAATATACCAAGTAAAGTAGAAAAAGCGCTTCAATCTAATCCATTGGTTGAAATTATTGCAAATGAATATAAAGATTCGGAAAATTGCTTATATCTGGGCAGGGGTTATAACTTTCCCGTAGCACTCGAAGGAGCACTTAAGCTCAAAGAAATAAGTTATATCCACGCTGAGGGATATCCCGCCGCCGAAATGAAACACGGCCCTATTGCACTTATTGATGAACAAATGCCTGTTATTGTAATTGCTACCAACAAAGGTCATTATGAGAAAGTAGTTAGTAATATTCAGGAAATAAAATCCAGAAAGGGAAAAATTATAGCCATTGTTACAGAAGGTGATGATCAGGTAAAAGAACTGGCAGACCACGTGATAGAGGTTCCTGAAACACTCGAATGTCTCATCCCGCTTTTAACAACCATACCCCTACAATTGTTATCTTATCATATCGCCATAATGAGAGGATGTAATGTAGATCAACCTCGTAATTTAGCGAAATCGGTTACGGTAGAATAACTTAGTTCTATAAATCATAACTAAAAGGCGGCCATAAAACTGGTCGCCTTTTTTAATTAAATTATTGAATTATGAGGTTTTGAAGTATTAATTTGCGAAATTAATACTATATGGACCTACTTTTTTTTCTTTTTACATTTTCAATTTAAAAAATTCTGTATCTTGGCTATATACTAATTTAACTCAAAATTAACATGAGAAGAATCTTTCTTTTTTCCCTACTGATGTTGGGCTTTGGAGTCTATTCACAGACAACCGTGAATGGAAATGTAACGGATGAAAATGGCCAACCTGTTCCGGGAGCCAACGTGGTTATAGTTGGGAAAGCAATAGGAACAACCTCCGATTTTGATGGTAATTTTGTTCTTGAAACTTCTGAAATACCTCCCTTTCAATTGAGGATAACGAGCATTGGATATTCGGAGGCGACAGCAGATGTTACGGCGAATAATCAAACCATTTCTGTTACCCTTGGCGAGACACAAACATTTTTGGATGAGGTAGTGATCTCAGCTTCCAGAACACCGGAACGGATTTTTGAATCTCCGGTTACAGTAGAACGCTTAGGCATAGAAGCAATAAAGAATACCACCGCAGCAGATTTTTACGGTGGATTGGAAAATTTAAAGGGGGTTGATATAAACACCAACAGTTTAACCTTTAAATCAGTAAATACCCGGGGTTTTGCAACCTTTGCAAATACACGTTTTATGCAATTGGTAGATGGGATGGATAATTCTACCCCTGCCTTGAACTTCCCTATTGGCAATCTGGTTGGTTTAATTGAAGCGGATGTACAAAGCGTTGAATTATTACCTGGAGCATCTTCGGCTTTATACGGTGCAAATGCTTTTAATGGGCTTCTTTTTATGCGAAGTAAAAGCCCATTTGATTATCAAGGAATTAGCGCTACTATTAAACAGGGCATTACCTCACAGGAAGCAGCCGGGGATAATAGTTATACTGATTTTGGTATAAGGGCAGCATATAAGTTTTCTGATAAATTTGCGGGTAAAGTGAACTTTGGCTATCTCAAAGGAACAGATTGGGCCGCTACAAGCGAAGTAGATAAGTTTGACCCTACTCGTACCAGGGCAGATCTGAATTATGATGGTATTAACGTATATGGCGATGAAGTGTCCGCAGACATAAAAAGTGTTGCTGTTACGCTTGAGGGCCTTGGTATATTACCAGAAGGAGCTAATGCCTTAGTGCCATCAGTACAGGTAAGTAGAACCGGATATAATGAAGCGGATCTCACCAATTATAATGCAGAAAGTATCAAAGCGGATTGGGGCTTGTATTACAGACCCGTAGTAGGAAATAGTCTCGAAATCTCCTATGTAGGTAAAGTTGGCACAGGATCAACTATTTACCAGGGCACAAACAGATACAATATTAATGGGTTTTTTCAGGAACAACATAAGCTTGAAGTTAGAAACGATAATTTTTTCCTGAGGAGCTATTTAGTGGCGGACAAGGCTGGGGATTCTTATGATATGGTTTTTACGGGAATAAACATCAATAGAAGATGGAAAGATGATAATACATGGTTTGGTGAATATGCCGGAACCTACGTAGAGGCTACCTTAGGGGGTGCCACTGATGCACAAGCGCATGCCGCGGCCAGAGCACAGGCAGAATCTGGTCGTTATCTACCGGGTTCACCAGAATTTCAGAGTGCCTTTAACAGTGTTATAAAGGATCCTGATCTCGCCACGGGGTCGCAGTTTAGGGATGCCTCTAAATATTATCACACCAATGGAAACTACAATTTCAGCCATTTAATTGATTGGGCAGATATCCAACTCGGAGGTTCCTTCAGACAGTACAGTTTAAATTCGTTTGGAACAATTTATACGGATTATGATGGTCCCATTGATTATTCAGAATATGGTGTCTACACTCAAATCCAGAAGGATTTGGAGTTAAATGAACAATTGAAGCTCAAGCTTACCGGATCTATTCGTTATGACAAATCGGAATTTTTCGATGGGTTCTTTTCACCCAGATTATCCGCCGGACTTACTATTAACAGGAATCATAATGTACGGGCTTCAGTCCAAACAGGATTTAGAAACCCTACCACCCAGGATTTGTTCATAGGCTTGGACGCAGGAAGAGCCATCCTGGTGGGTTCGGCCCCGGATAACCTGGATAGATACGTCAGGGACTACGATGTAAGTGGCGGTGGACAAGCATTAGGACAACCGGCAACGATTACCCAAACAGGAGCGGCCGCTTATAATAATTCATATTCTCTCAGTTCCGTGCAAACACTTGGGCAAACTGGTGACCCTGGTGATTTAAGAATCGCCAATCCCGATCTGGTAAAACCGGAACAGGTAACTTCATTTGAGATAGGATATAGAGGAAAAATAGACAAAATAATCATCGATTTTAGCACCTATTATAACAACTATAAGGATTTCATTTCTCAGGAAGTAGTTGTAGCACCATTTTACGGAACTGTTGGAGATGGAGCACTCTCGGTAGCAGCTATTAGTAATGATGACTTTCAGCCCTACAGTGCCTATACAAATTCTAATGTGGATGTAAACTCCTATGGGGCATCCCTGGGATTATCGGCAAAAGTATTTGGGAATTTTGATCTTGGGGGAAGCTATACTTTTGCGAAACAGGATTTTGATCAGGAGGCCAATCCTGATTTTATGACAAGTTTCAACACGCCGGAACATAAATTTAAAGCGTCCTTTGGCCATCAGGAACTTTTTGAAAACTTCGGATTTAATATTGCGTATAGATTTAGTGATGATTATTTCTGGGAAGCAACTTTTGGCAATGGGGTTGTTCCTGAGTTCCATACCCTCGATTTGCAGATAAATTATCGGGTTCCCGGAATAAAATCAACATTTAAGGCAGGCGGCACCAATATTCTTGGAAATGAATACTTTACTGCTTTTGGAACTGGCTTTATTGGCTCTATTTATTATCTGTCTTGGGCAATTAATACTTTATAATATGATGAATATGAAAATTAAATATATCTGGTTATTGGTATGCATTATAGGGTTTTCGGCTTGTAATGATAAGGAAGATTTTGATATGACCGAGGCTGAGGTGGAGTTACCACCTGCCACCCCGGGATCTGCCGATTTTTCGAACTTTGTTTCTTTGGGCAATTCTTTGATAGCTGGTATTACAGATGGCGCGCTATTTATGGAAAGTCAAAATAATTCATTACCTAACATTCTATCACAACAATTTGCACTTGTAGGGGGTGGAAGTTTTACACAACCTTTAACTAATGATAATTTTGGTGGATTGGCGTTGGCAGGTAATCGGCTTCCGGGATTTGATCCGAGACTTGTTTTTGGGGGGGCTGGCCCAATACCTTTAGAATCTGCGATTGGCCCCGTAACGGTAACAACTGATATTGCCTTAAACAATCCTACCGGTCCTTTTAACAATTTGGGAGTACCCGGAGCAAAGAGTTTTCATTTGCTGGCACCGGGCTACGGTAATTTAGGAAATCTTGCCTTAGGACTGGCGAATCCTTATTTTGTAAGAATGACAGGGTCAACTCCTGATGCCAGTGTTTTGCAATTGGCAGTAACCCAGGCACCGTCTTTCTTTTCATTATGGGTAGGTAACAATGATGTTTTGGGATATGCCCTGACAGGTGGAGATGGAACTGACCCTATAACGCCTGTTGACGGGCCTCCTGGAGTAGGTTTTAATCAGAGTTACGGCGCTTTGATCGCATCACTTACCGCTTCCGGTGCCGGAGGTGTAGTTGCTAATATTCCTGATGTTTTGGGAATACCACATTTCACTACGGTGCCCTATAATCCAGTACCTTTGGATGCTGGGACTGCCGCTGCGGTTAATCAGGCTTATGCACTTTATAACGGTGGCATTATGGCAGCATTGGCGGCTTTAGATGGAACAGGACTCTTTACTCAGGAAGAGGCAGATGCCAGAATCATTAGTTTTGAGGCAAGTGAAACCAATGCGGTGGTCATTGAAGATGAAAGTTTAACAGATTTAGGAGCTATTAATCCTGCTTTTGCAGGTTTACCACAAATTAGACAGGCTACGGCAGAAGATCTGATTGTTTTACCGGCCTCGAATTTCATCGGTACTCTGGCAGACCCAAACAATCCGCTATCCGTGAATGGTGTAGCCATACCTTTAGCTGATAAATGGGTGCTTATACCAAGTGAACAGGCGGAGATTTCCCAAGCCACAATTGCTTACAATGCCACTATATCAAGTACGGCAAATGCGGCAGGGCTCGCTTTTGTGGATGCCAATGCCTTATATGCCCAATTGTCAAGTGGCGGTATTACTAGTGGTAATTTTACCTTAACCTCCAATTTGGTAACAGGTGGAGCATTTTCATTGGATGGTGTACACCCTACGGCCAGAGGCTATGCTTTAATCGCTAATGATTTTATGAAAGCCATAGATGCCACCTATGGTTCAAATTTTGAAGCTTCGGGGAATTTTGTAGATATAGGGAACTATCCTACAAATTATTCACCTTCCTTGCAGTAAACAATTACAATACAGTAAAAAAGCACCTGCAAATAGGTGCTTTTTTTTATGTCAAAAAATCAAAGTATTACATTCTTATTTAAAAAGGAAAAACATATCTTTGCAGCCTGAAAAATAATCAATTTATACTTCTATTTAGATTGTTTTTAATTTGGTATAATTTTTAAATATAAATACTTGCATAATGGCTAAAGTTACAGGTAGAGTATCCCAGATAATTGGACCGGTTATTGACGTTGAATTTCCATCTGGTGCAGAACTGCCAAGAATTTATGATTCCCTGGAAATCACTATGAAAGATGGTTCTCTTTTGGTATTAGAAGTGCAATCACATACTGGCGAAAATACAATTAGGTCTATATCTATGGACTCTACAGATGGTTTGAGCAGGGGTACCGAGGTTTTGTCTACAGGTAACGCCATTCAAATGCCTGTTGGGGATGATATTTACGGACGCCTGTTTAACGTAATTGGTGATGCCATTGATGGCCTGGGAGATTTACCAAAGTCAGGTAAAAACGGACTTCCAATACATAGGGAAGCGCCGAAGTTTGAAGATTTAACCACAACAACAGAAGTTTTATTTACTGGAATTAAGGTCATAGACCTAATTGAACCCTATGCTAAAGGAGGTAAAATTGGGCTGTTCGGTGGTGCTGGCGTTGGTAAAACTGTATTGATTCAGGAATTGATAAATAATATCGCCAAGGGCCATGGTGGACTTTCAGTATTCGCCGGAGTTGGCGAGCGTACGAGAGAGGGAAATGACTTGTTGCGCGAGATGTTGGAATCTGGAATTATAAAATACGGGGATGACTTTTTGCATTCTATGGAAGAAGGAGGATGGGACTTATCTAAAGTTGATAAGAAAGTTATGAAAGAGTCAAAAGCGACGTTTGTCTTTGGACAGATGAATGAACCTCCTGGAGCTCGTGCAAGAGTAGCACTTTCAGGACTTACCATTGCAGAATATTTTAGGGATGGAGCAGGAGAAGGACAAGGTAAAGATGTTCTGTTTTTTGTTGATAATATTTTCCGTTTTACACAAGCCGGATCAGAAGTGTCTGCACTTTTAGGTAGGATGCCCTCGGCTGTAGGTTATCAACCTACTTTGGCTACAGAAATGGGTACAATGCAGGAACGAATTACATCAACAAAAAGAGGTTCTATTACCTCTGTACAAGCGGTATATGTTCCAGCGGATGACTTAACAGACCCGGCGCCTGCAACTACTTTTGCTCACTTGGATGCTACTACTGTTTTGTCTAGGAAAATTGCCGAACTTGGTATATATCCGGCTGTTGATCCTCTCGATTCAACTTCCAGAATTCTTACCCCAGAAATATTAGGAAATGATCATTATGGCTGTGCTCAAAGGGTTAAAGAGCTACTGCAGCACTATAAGGAATTACAAGATATTATCGCTATTCTTGGAATGGAAGAACTCTCAGAAGAAGATAAATTGGCAGTTGGCAGGGCCAGACGGGTACAACGATTTTTGTCACAACCCTTTCATGTAGCTGAACAATTTACTGGTATTCCCGGTGTTCTGGTTGATATTAAGGAGACTATAAAAGGTTTTAATATGATTATGGATGGGGAATTAGATCATTTGCCTGAATCTGCCTTTAACCTTAAAGGAACTATAGAAGAGGCGATTGAAGCCGGAGAAAAAATGTTGGCCGAGGTTTAATAAGAATATTTAAACTATGTACTTAGAAATTGTATCCCCTGAAGCTGTATTATTTGCCGGAGAGGTTATTTCTGTGACTGTACCCGGAGTTAATGGGGAATTTCAGATGCTTACCAACCATGCTCCAATTGTTTCAATACTTCAGGAAGGTGAGGTTAAGATTCAAGGAGATATTCAGATTGAAGAGGAATATAAAGATAGGTTTACCAAAGATTCAAATGGAAAAACCATGCTCCATATTAATAGTGGGACAATAGAATTGAATGATAATAAATTAATAGTTCTTGCAGATTAAAGAATTCTAAAAATATTATAAAAAAGCCATACAACATGTATGGCTTTTTTATTTCAGTACTAATAAATGCCATTTTCTTCCATTGGAGTTATAAGTCTTTAGTTCGATGAAACCAACGGCAAAGTGTGCCTTAAGGGAACGTTTATTTAATGCATCTACTTCAGTAATAATGCAATCGTAATTTGTACTGATGACAACTTGCATTTTCTTGTAAAGGTTTTGAAAAATGCCCATTTTTCGATATTCTTTATGAATACAAACCTGTCCCATTACCATATATTTTTCACCAGGGGACAATACAGAATTAATTTCTTCAAACATAGGTTTTAGGACATCTATTTTATTGCCAAATTTAGGATGCATACACAAGGCATATCCAATAACTTTCCCATTTTCCTTGGCAATAATATGTGAGCATACCTTATTCATACGATCTAATAAGTTCAGGGTATGAGTTACGGTTAAAAAACCTTCCTGTTCCATTTCTTTAATAGATAATGCGTTGGGAATATTTTCTTTCTGCAATGAAAGAATCTGTTTCAATTCCAATCTGCTTTGCACCCGGCCAATTTGAATTGTCATCGTTTGGAGTTTCTATAATTCAATATACAATTTAAAAATAGGATATATTACATTTGTGACATGAGTCACTTACCTGAAAAATTACGTAAGAAATTAGTGGAGCGGGAGGAAATAAATACCCTTAGAACCTTACCAGAAGATATTCGGAGAATTGATTTTTCATCCAACGATTACTTGGGTATTGGACAGAACAATTGCGTTTTTGAAAAGGCCATTAGTATTCTTTCTGAAAAAGGGATTACTAATAATGGTGCTACAGGATCCAGGTTGCTTACAGGAAACGGTATTTTATATAGTGAGGCGGAAGAACTTCTTAGGAATTTACACCAGGCAGATTCGGCCTTGATTTTTAATTCCGGATATGATGCTAATATTGGACTGTTTTCATCAGTTCCTCAAAGAGATGATATAATATTATACGACGAGTTTATTCATGCCAGTATTAGAGATGGTATTAAAATGAGTAATGCCCGGAACCATAAGTTTAAACATAACGATCTTAAAGACTTATTATCCCACATCCTGCGAGGACAAAAAAACACTAATAACAATAGGGAAATATATATAGTTACTGAATCTGTTTTTTCAATGGATGGAGATTCGCCAGACCTGAAAGCCTTGTCTGTATTATGCAAGAAATACAAATGTCTATTGATTGTTGATGAAGCCCATGCTATTGGCTTATTTGGTTCAAATGGCTGCGGCATGGTTCAGGAATTGGAATTACAGGAAAATATTTTTGCCAGGATTATCACTTTTGGTAAGGCACTGGGGTGCCATGGCGCAGCTATTTTGGGAAGTGCAGACCTGAATAAATATTTGATAAATTTTGCAAGAAGCTTTATCTATACTACCGGGCTGCCACCCCACACTGTATCAACAATAATTGCGGCATATCAGTTTATGACAAGCCCTGCAGGACTTAAGAAGAGAGAATTACTTCATGAAAATATTGATTTGTTTAATCAGGAGAAGGAACTTCTGGGGATTTCATCTTTTTTTATTCCTAGTTCCTCGGCCATTCATTCATGTATTATTAAAGGCAATAATGAAGTAAAGCAAGTAGCGCAAATAATTCAAGAAAATTCATTTGATGTTAGACCTATTCTATCTCCTACCGTGCCCAAAGGAGATGAACGTTTACGTTTTTGTTTGCACAGCTTTAATTCAAAAGAGGATATTTGCATTATATTACAACACCTGGCAATTGCAATTAAAAAGATATGAATCAGGAATTTTATACGCTTGGTGCATTTGAGTATGCTGCTGACGTACAAATTATAAAAGGGAAACTTGAGTCTGAAGGTATTCGGGTCTTTTTAAAGGACGAAAATACTATAAATACAGATCCTTTGATAAGTCAGGCTATTGGTGGGGTTAAGTTACAGGTTTACTCAAAAGATAAAAACAGGGCTTTGAATATATATAATGAAATAAGAAACTATGCTTTGGATAGCAAAGGGAATCCAATTACCTGTCCAAATTGTAAAGCACAAAGATCTGAAGTATACTATAGTAGAAAGGGCATTATTAATAAGCTATTTCCATTTTTAGAAAAGAAGAAATACAAATGTCTGAAGTGTAATATGATTACCCAACCATAGCACATGATGAAACGAATTTTTGTCACCGGAATATCTACAGATGTCGGAAAAACCATTGCTGCGGCCATTGTAACTGAGTCTCTAAAGGCCGATTATTGGAAGCCTGTACAAGCAGGAGATTTGAAGAATACAGATAGTCATAAACTTGCTGAACTGATAACCAATGAAAAAACTAGAATTCACGAGAGTAGTTACGAATTAAAAACTCCTATGAGCCCTCATGCCGCGGCAGAAATTGATAATCTTATAATTGACATCAGCCAAATTAACGAACCTGAAACCACAAATCATCTTGTAATTGAAGGAGCAGGTGGTTTACTGGTGCCTTTAAATGAAAAGGATACCATTTTAGATATCATCAAAGCTAATTATCAGGTAATAGTAGTTTCGAGGCATTATTTAGGAAGCATTAACCATTCATTGTTAACCATAGATAGCTTAAAGCAAAAAGGGTTTAACGTGGCTGTTATATTTAGTGGTAACGAACATCCAAGCACAGAAGACATTATAATACGAAAGACAGGTGTGAAAGTAATAGGCAGGATTGAAGAGGAAACTAATTTTGATAAATCCCTCATTAAACAATATGCTGCAAAATTCTATCCAATGCTACAAACACTTTGAGCGCTATTATGATAAAGTCTAATCAAAGGTTAGGCATTGAAACTAACAACTATAATCTGAAATCTTGAAAAATCTAACTGAAAGAGATAAAAAACATTTGTGGCATCCGCTTACCCAGCATAAACTACATTCTGATATGCTTGGTATTGTCAAGGCGAAAGGAGTTATTCTGTACGATGAAGACGGTGGTGAATATATAGATGGTATTGCTTCCTGGTATACCTCAATGTATGGTCATTGTAATGATTTTATTTTGGAAAAGGTACAACGGCAAATGGTTGTTCTGGATCAGGTGGTATTTAGTGGTTTTACCCACGAACCTGCCATTAGGCTATCGGAAGAATTAATAAAAATATTACCTCCTAATCAGCAGAAAATATTCTTTTCAGACAACGGTTCAACGGCTACAGAAGTTGGTATTAAAATGGCTTTACAGTATCATTTTAATCAGGGCAATAAAAGAAAAGTACTTCTGGCATTTGAAGAGGGCTTTCATGGTGATACTTTTGGGGCCATGTCTGTCTCCGGACTTTCCGTTTATAATGGGCCCTTTGAAGATTATTTTATTAAGGTAGAACGTATTCTGACCCCAACTAAAGAGAATGTGAGTGATATTTTACTTCAACTTACTGAAAGACTTAGGCAAAACGATATAGCGGGATTTATATATGAACCTCTGGTACAGGGTGCGGCAGCTATGAAGATGCATGATGCAGAAGGTTTAAATATGATTCTTGACTTGCTCAAAAAACATGAGGTCTTACTAATTGCAGATGAGGTCATGACCGGATTTGGCAAGACAGGCAAGAATTTTGCCTCAGATCATATCCCTGTTAATCCAGATATCATATGCCTTTCTAAAGCCCTTACCGCGGGTTTGCTTCCTATGGGAGCAACTTCATGCACTCAGCAGGTCTATGATGCCTTTTACAGTTCAGAGATTTCTAAAGGACTTTTCCATGGCCATACCTATACGGCAAATCCGTTGGCTTGTATGGCGGCTCTGGCCGGCATTGAATTACTTCAATCTGAACAAATTCAAAAGGATATCCGGCGGGTCATTAAATCTCACCAAGAGTTTGGATTGAAAATTAAGGAACATCCGAAGGTGGCAGCAGTTCGTCAGTGTGGAATCATCTTTGCACTGGACTTAAATATTAAAATGGAGCGTTACGGTAGTTTACGTGACCGGCTGTTTAACTTTTTTATGGAGCATGGTGTGTTTTTACGTCCATTGGGGAATACTATCTATATTTTGGCTCCCTATATCGTTACCGATTCTCAGTTAAAACAGGTTTATAATGCAATTGAACTTGCATTAGATGCAATAGTATAGGGTTTAACATAGATTTTAGTCCCAGTCATCATTCATAAGATCTAACTCGTCATTATCCTGGATAACAACCCTTATTTCCTGATAAGTCCATTTATCACCTTTAGCAGTGGCTTTAATGAATAAAGTGCCACTTTCCTTTGGGCCGGCAATAGGAACTTTCATATCAGCACTTTTTTCATCATTATTCAAATTAAATTCACCTTGAATCATGCCATTTTTTTCAATAGGAGAACCCATTAGTTCAATTAATTCAGAGTCTGTATTAATTTTCTCAATGGCATATTCCATGGGAATAGAATCATCCATAATTGAAGTAATACCAAAAAATATAGAACCAATAGCAACCCCTAGGATAATAAGAATAGTCAAACAACCGCCAACAGGTACTACCCATGGCCAATTTCTTTTCCACCAACTCCGCTGAGGTATCAATTCATTGTTCATTGTTTTTTATATTGTTTTTACACTTTCAAGGTAAGAACTTTTATTTTTACTTTAAATACTAATTCCTTGGCTCAACCTATTACGATTACATCAATTGCTTCCATCTCCTCTTTGGGAATTAATACAGAGGACATTTGGGCCAATTATAAACATTCAAATCACCTCTTAAAAGAAGCAACTTTTGAAGGCAAGGCTGCATGGGTATCATCTTTGTCTGAATCCGAAAAATCAGAAATAAGGGCACTTAGAAGTAGTAATACTAAGTATCAAAGTCTGGATGATAGTGTACTTTATGGTATTTTTACAGCCAGGAGAGCTGTAGCAAATGCGGGCTGGGAAGAAAAAGATAATTTTGGAGTTAATATTGGTTCTTCCCGAGGAGCAACCGGGCTTTTTGAAAAATATCACAAGGAGTTTTTGCAAAAAGGTACTACCGCTTTATTAACCTCCCCTACAACCACCCTCGGAAATATTTCTTCCTGGATAGCCCATGACCTCAAGACAAAGGGTCCCATTATTTCACACTCTATAACCTGTTCTTCAGCTCTTCACGCCATACTGAATGGTGTTGCGTGGATTAGGAGTGGGATGGTCGAAAAATTTCTTGCAGGCGGCAGTGAAGCACCATTGACTTCTTTTACTATTGCCCAAATGAGAGCCCTTAAGATATATACCCGGAATGATAAAAGTGAATATCCCTGTAGAGCTCTCGACCTTAGTAAAATTAAAAATTCTATGGTACTTGGAGAGGGAGCAGGTGTTGCTTGTTTGGAATATGGAATCGGGAAAAGGCCCCTTGCTATCATTGAAGGAATTGGATTTGCCACAGAACCATTGGAACATAATATTTCTCTTTCCGCAGATGCCGGATGTCTCCAGGATTCAATGCTTATGGCCATGGAAGATATAAATCCTAAAGAGGTAGATATTATTGTGATGCATGCGCCGGGCACTATTAAAGGGGATAAATCTGAATTTACTGCAATTCAGCAGATTTTTGGTAATTCTATACCTTCACTTACCACCAATAAATGGAAAGTAGGACATACTTTTGGTGCATCTGGAATCCTAAGTGTGGAAATGGCAATTTTAATGTTGCAACATCAAAGATTTTTAGGGGTTCCTTTTATGAGGATTAATCCGCCTCAGAAAATAAACAGAGTACTTATTAATGCAGTAGGATTCGGTGGAAATGCGGTTAGCATTTTATTAAAAAATCCCAAAAACTAAGCTGTTAACATCACTGCAATTAAGATTTGATTTATTGATTTCTTTACGGATTAAAGATTATTTTTGATGTTTATATAAAATTCTTACATATGGGTGTAGAACGACATAACTGGACAAAACAGGAGATTCTTGAAATATATAATAAACCCTTGATGGAATTATTATACGAAGCAGCCACCGTACATCGCAAGTTTCATGATCCGAATACCGTACAGGTATCTACTTTACTATCCATTAAGACCGGTGGTTGTCCCGAAGATTGTGGTTATTGCCCCCAGGCAGCACGTTATCATACAGATATTGAAAACAATGACTTAATGACTGTTCGGCAGGTAAAGGCACAAGCTTTACGCGCCAAAGAATCCGGAAGTTCAAGAGTATGCATGGGAGCTGCATGGCGAAATGTAAAGGATGGCCATGAGTTTGAACAGGTTTTAGAAATGGTAAGAACCATCAATAAACTGGATATGGAGGTTTGTTGTACACTAGGAATGCTAACGGAAAATCAGGCAAGACGTTTGGCAGAAGCAGGTCTTTATGCTTACAATCACAACCTGGATACATCTGAAGATTATTATAAGGATGTAATTTCAACAAGGGCTTTTGACGATAGATTAAAAACCATTGAAAATATCAGGAAAAGCAATGTAACTGTTTGCAGTGGCGGTATTATAGGGATGGGCGAAAGATTAGAAGACAGGGCAGGAATGTTAGTAGCCTTATCCACGTTAAATCCTCAACCAGAGTCTGTACCTATTAATGCACTTGTAGCTGTAGAAGGTACTCCTATGGAGGACATTGACCCTATTTCCATTTGGGATATGATAAGGATGGTTGCTACAACCCGAATTGTTATGCCAAAAACCCAGGTAAGATTATCCGCCGGGAGAACAGAAATGACCAGGGAAGGACAAGCGATGTGCTTTTTTGCAGGAGCCAACTCCATTTTTGCAGGTGATAAGTTATTGACAACACCAAATCCTGATGTAAATGAAGATTTGGATATGTTTAAGCAATTAGGTCTTGTTCCGCAAAAACCTTTTGTTAAATCACCGCAGCCAAAGACGGTGGAAGCAAAAGAATCTGATTTACAACCAATTGGAGAAAAACCAAAATGGTCAAGACCGGAACATAAGATAGAGCGTAACGAGCTTGCAAAGGTTAAATCCAAACATGATGGACTGTCCTAGATAAACCTTAAGTAAGATAGCTTTTATCAACTTTTTTTAACTTTAAAGTTCAATATACATCTGAGATTTTGCAATTAGAGGATATACCAAGAGTAAAAACTATTAGCAGGGAGGACTTTATAAAGAATTATTTAAAGCCTCAAAAACCGGTTGTAATTGAAAAATTCATAACAAATTGGCCGGCCTATTCTAAATGGGGTTTTGAATACATGAAACAAGTCGCAGGCGATATAACAGTGCCTCTTTACGACGACAGGCATGTTGATCATAAGGAGGGATTTAATGAGCCTCACGCCAAAATGAAGATGGCAGACTACATAGATCTTCTAAGACAGCAACCAACGAAATACAGAATATTTTTATGGAATTTAATCAAAGAAGCACCACAACTTCAAAATGATTTCTCCTATCCGGATTTTGGACTGCGATTAATGAAGGGACTACCTATGTTATTTTTTGGTGGAATGGATTCACATACTTTTATGCATTATGATATAGATCTTGCGAATATTTTCCATTTTCATTTTGAAGGTAAAAAGGAATGTATCCTTTTTCCTCAGACTGAAAATAAATTTCTCTATAAAGTACCGCATTCGCTAATTACGCATGAAAGTATAGACTTTTCTAACCCAAATTTGCACGAATGGCCTGCTTTAGAATTTGCTAACGGATTTAGGACGCAATTGAACCATGGTGAACTCCTCTATATACCGGAAGGTTTTTGGCATTATATGAAATATATAACGCCGGGGTTTTCAATGAGTTTGCGCGGGATTGCTCGTAACTCCAAAAATCTTGGAAAAGCAGTATACAATGTCTTCATAATGAGACATTTTGATAATCTGATGCGAAGAATCAAAGGACAGCAATGGATTGACTGGAAAAATGATCAGGCAATAAAGAAGACGAATAGGATACTCCCCTAATTTCATAATCAGAAAGATTTCAAAATAAAAATTTATGACCTCTTTATCTTTTCTTTCGATTTATGATTATGTTTACATTTCTTTTAATTGTATTTAATGCATCTTGTCGAAGTAAAGTCCCACCGCGATTGTAAAAGATTCGTTTCATTCCCAGATGATCTTTACAAAAATCAAAAACAGTATATAAAACCCCTTTATAAGGATATTGCAGATATTTTTGATCCTGCCGTCAATAATAACTTTCAACGCGGTAACTGTGTCCGATGGATTTTATTAGAGGATAATAAAATTATTGGCCGTATTGCAGCTTTTATTTTAAGAAAGACCTCTACAAAAGGTGAAACTGAATCTTTTGGTGGGGTAGGTTTTTTTGAATGTATTAATGATCAAAATGCTGCTAATGCATTATTCGATATAAGTAAAAAGTGGTTGTTTGTCGGAGGGGTTGAGTTTATGGATGGACCAATAAATTTTGGAGCAAGAGACAAATGGTGGGGGCTTTTAACCAAAGGATACGAATTGGAACCCAATTATCAATGCAATTACAACTTCCCTTATTATAAGGCACTCTTTGAAAACTATGGTTTTCAAACATATTTTGAGCACTATACCTTCTTAAAAATAATAGCGGAAGATGTTAATCCAAGATTAGAGCGAAAGGCTTCTATAGTAAATAGTAACCCCGATTATTCGTTTGAACATTTCAAAATGGAAAAGTTTGAAGAACAAACAGATTGTATAATAGATATGTACAATAAAGCATGGGTTAATCATGAAGGGGTCTCAGCTATATCTCGAGAACAGGGGCATTTACTTATGAAAAAATTGAAGCCAATTATTGACGAAAAAATAATATGGTTCGCCTATTATAAGGGAGAACCGGTAGCCTTCTATATAAATATTCCGGAAGTGAATCAATGGTTCAAATATGTTAACGGGAAGTTAGATCTTATTGGGAAATTAAAATTTGTGTGGCATAAATGGCGAAAAAGAAATAAAAAAATGCTGGGATTTGTATTTGGGGTTGTGCCGGCACATCAGGGTAAAGGACTGGATGGCGGAATAATTCATGCTTTTCACAATATGGCAAAAAGCCTATCTAACCAATATGAAGTTATTGAAATTAATGGAATTGGTGATTTTAACAGAAAAATGATTATTGTAGTAAAACAGGTAGGGGGTGAGATATGTAAAATACATACTACCTATCGATACTTATTTGATAGAACAAAACCTTTCGAAAGAATGAAGGCAATAAAATAGAACTCTAAGTTATGCCAATTCTTCTTTTTTACCTTTTGCCTTAGATGGAGGCATAGTTCCAAAGACTTTATCCCAAAAAGTATTTGATACACCAAAAGCCTTATCGGGATATCTGTAATGGTGAAGGCTATGATGCTGCCATATATTCTTGAATCTCTTTGGAGGTCGCATAACATGTGTGGCCCTGTGAACAAAGGAATACATTAAATAGCCAGAAAAGAATCCCGGGAAGAAGCCAAAGGATAGTTGAGATATTCCAAGTACCCAAAAAATACAATAAAAGAGAAGGAATAATACGCTTGCCATTATTAATCCCGGAACAGGAGGCATTAATAAGCGTTCTTCATCTCTGGGATAATGATGATGTGAACCATGCATAATAAAATGAAAACGTTGAGACCATTTTGCTTCAGTAACCCAATGGAAAACAAAGCGATGTAACATATATTCCGCGAATGTCCAAAAGAAAACACCGGTGATAAAAAGCCCGATAATCTCAATAGGAGACAAACCTATTTTTATATAAGCAAAGGAAATCATTGCTATAATGGTAATTCCATAGACAATGATATTTTGAATTGGATTTGTTTTGGTAAGGCTTTCCAAAAATGGATTTTTGAATATTCTTGCCTTACCGTGATGAAACTCTGTAGTGACTTTTGGCTTCATATTTTTTTATTTTAAGCGGCAAAGTTACGAAATATAGCCCTAAATGCAAGTGTTTTGTGTCATGAAGGATTAAAAAAGAAACTTTAATAATCTAGGATATAAGTTCAAAAATTTTTGAATAGACCAAATTTATTTCCCAACCTCGATATAATAAATAGTCTGCCAACTTTTTTCTCCGTTTTTGCAGATCCCCTTCTTTAATTTGTATTAATCTCTTTCTGGCTATCAAATCTAATTTTTCTAAATAGTCTTTTTCATCTATCTCTTCCAACGCCAATTTTATGTTGAATTTTGATATGTTTCTTCGTCGCAATTCTGAGACAATTTTTCCTTTACCCCAGTTTTTGACATTAAATTTTCCTCTGGCATAACTCCTGGAAAATCGTTCTTCATTTAAAAAATTGTTTTCGATTAAATGAGTGGTTATAAGATCTATTGCTTCAGGAATCATTCGCATTGTCCGTAATTTCGTTATAACTTCTAAATGACAACGCTCCTGATAAGCACAATACCTTTCTGCCTTTTGTTTGGCTTCATTTATTGTATAAGTTTTTTGAGAATAATTCATATTGAGGATAATGATAACTGTTTTATAAAAGCTATGAATAAATCCCGATTTTGACTCCCATTACTTAGGGGCTGTTTTAATTTCAATGATCGGATCTTTGGAAAGATAGAATATTTGATTTTCAGTTGTGGTTACATCAGCATTACCTTTTACTATCTCGTAATCTACATTTTCTATTTTTGGAAGCACGATTTCTAAAGTCCAGTCATTTTCGGATTGAGTTACTTTTACTGTAGTTATTTTATCTTTTTTCTCAAAGAAAACAGAAATATTATTATCTGAGATAATCACATTTTCTAAAGTTGCTGAATTCCATTCTTCGGGCATTTGAGGCATAATCTGAACCTTTTTTTTCGATGCCGTGGGTCGGATTCCGAAAAATTGATGAATTATAGGAATTGCAAAACTATAGATATTCCAGGCTTGAGTAATCATTCCATAATCGGGAGAAACTTCATAAATGCTACCAGGAAGGGCATAACTAAAGGTGCGGGTCATCCTTTTAAGATAATTCAATGCATTATCAGGTCTTCCATAATTATTTTCCGCAATGGCCTGAACACCTGTAGGCAGGGTCATTACGGCACCTGTATATGAAAAAATTTTACTTCCTTTAAAGGAGCCGTCATCAGAACCTGCAGAGGCATCCCTGTCTATACCAGTCACAAAAACACCAAAAGGATTTACAAATTTCTCAGATGTCCGTAGCGCTTTAATGGCTTTCTCATTCTCTGCAATTTTCATTTCCATTGGCGTATTTACTACCCAGTTGTGATGAAGAACAAATGGCCTTAGTTCCTTAGAAGGATTACTTAGGATAGATTTTTTTGTCTCTTCCAATTCCTCAATTGCCCACGGCTTATTTAGGGTATCTGCTCTTATTATGGCATCGTCTATTAAATGCAAGGCCTGTTTGTCTGTGCCAATAAAGTCTGCATAGGAATTAAATTCTTCAGCCCAAAAGTCTTTATTAATTTTGTCTTCTAAAATACTAGCCATCTTTCCATAATCTGAGGCTAATGAATCCTCTCTCAGTTCCTTTGCCATTTTTGAAGCATCGGCAAAAGCTTTTTGGGTATAAACAGCTACATCTATCATTTCACTATCAAGGCCATGTATTTCCATCATGCCGAAACCATCGGGGAAAAGATTTTTGTTAGAATCATTTTCAGTCATTAACCAGTTTAGACCTTTCTTAATTGTCGGGAAATATTTTTCCAAAAATTGTAAATCTCCGTTCCATAGATATATCTGCCATATTAATGACGCAAATTGCGGTGTTTCGTTAATATTTCCCTTGTTAAAGACAGCACCATTTGTAGACATTTCGTGAAGGATTCTGCCATTGCCATTAACTGCTTTGGAAACACTATCCAGGAGATGAATTGTTTTATAAACAATATCTGTCTGACCGATTGCCATATATCCTTGCAGGGCGTATTCACTATCTACCCCAAACCACCATGGATAATCAGGAATACCCGCGGTTATTCCTCTTCCAACTTCAGGAACATCCCTAATTAACCAATCACAGTTGTATTTTAGCCATTCAAAAGCCTTTTGCAATTCCTTATCCGGAATTGTCAGCTTGGATCGTTCTGCAAGTTCACTATACCGATGTTTTTTCGATATAAGGTAATCAGTACTTTTATTTTGAAGAGTATCATAGGTTGCCAATACTTGTTCTTTGGATTGATAAGAACCAGCTATGGTAAAATTTATTATTTTGATTTCATTGGGTTGCAGGGAAATCTCATATGTTAAATTGGCTGATATCCCCTGACCTTGGCGAATACTTTTTTCAAAACTGTATTCAGAAGGTTGTATTTGAGTGCCAAAAATTACATACCATGGATTTTTGTTATCCTTTATAAGCCATGCACTGGATTTCTTTAGAAATTCTGCCTTGTCTTCACTATCTATCATCCCTGTTCGCTCTCCTAGCCAAACAGGTCTTAAGTCGGAAAGTCCGCTGAATATAAAGTCAAAGTTTTGAGTTTTGTCCGATAGGCTTTTCAATTTGTATTGAATCAGAATCCCTTCCTTGCCATCAGGCACAAATTGAAAGCGTTCAATTTGTAGATTATTTTCACTAAGATTATACGTATGTTTATTTGCATAAGGATAGTTAACAAAAGAAAAAGCCGAATCCAATTTTAAACTTTGATCTCGCCAATCCAGCGTTACCTCAAACCCATCCATTAATTTTATCGGGTGATTCCAGATACCACCCATTTCGCCTTTAACATGCCATCCCAAATCTGGGAAAGATCCATTTTGGTGGCCCACCATGTATACGCGATCCCCTGCTGTAACATATGGAGAATTTAAATAATCACTTTTGCCATTTATAAAAGGACTGTCTTTAATTATTTCTGTAAAATCGTTATTGTCAGTAGTTGTGGTACAAGAAATAATCAGTAAAAATAACAGTAAAATTATACTAGCCGGATTCTTCATAATTATTTGGGCTATAACCTATTAAGAACAAATTTATGAATAACTGTTAAAATTACATAAAAACAGATTTTTAAGTTACCTATAAATTGATACAAATTTTTGACGAGTGGTATTTAGTGACAGTTCCCTATATGGCAAAAAAAAAGCGACTCCATTTTTGAAGTCGCTTTTTTTATCTAATGGTTTTTCCATCTTTATCTTTAAAATGGTATTCGAGATATGTATAAGCATCTCTTGGCTGAATTTTTATCCATTTTTTATGTTCCATAAACCATTTGGAACGATGTGAGGGGAATCCTTTGGTCAAATAAGCAGCAATAAAAGGATGTGTATTCAGCACAATTCCTTTATCCCTTGCAGGACCTTTCAATATTCTTTCGAGATCTACATTTATTTTTTCAACTAAAACAATTGGAGCCTCTACTTCCTGGCCTTGGCCACTGGGATTTACCTCAGTTGTCTTAATGTTAACTTCGGGACGTACCCTTTGCCTGGTAATTTGTATAAGACCAAACTTGCTAGGAGGCAATATTTTATGTTTGGCTCTGTCTTCTTTCATCTCATCCCTTAGATGATCAAAAAGTTTTCTTCTGTGATCGGCTTTTACCATGTCTATGAAATCAACGACAATGATACCACCCATATCTCGCAAACGTAATTGTCTTGCAATTTCTGAGGCGGCCAGGAGATTCACTTCCAAAGCAGTATCTTCTTGATTTTTTGCTTTGTTGGAACGGTTACCACTATTCACATCTATTACATGAAGAGCTTCGGTATGCTCTATCACCAAATAGGCTCCTTTGCTCATGGATGCGGTTCGCCCAAAGGAAGTCTTGATCTGCCTTTCGATACCAAATTTTTCAAAAATTGGCACAGAAGAACTATACAACTTAACTATAGATTCTTTTTTCGGTGCAATCTCTTGCACATAATCTTTAATCTGGTCATAAAGCGTCTCATCATCAACGTGGATACCGCTGAAGGAATCGTTAAAAACATCTCTTAATATTGAGGAAGCTCTATTTAGCTCAACCAAAACTTTGGAAGGTGTCGGCGCTTTATACAATTTCTTACACATTGCTGTCCACTTGTTCAGCAAGTTCTGAAGATCTTTGTCTAATTCTGCTACTTTTTTGCCTTCTGCAACTGTTCTTATAATTACCCCAAACCCTTTGGGTTTAATGCTTTTTACCAGCCTTTTCAGTCTGTCTTTCTCTTCTTTGCTTCCTATTTTTTGTGAAACGGAAACACGATCTGAAAAAGGTACCATAACCAAATATCGTCCGGCTATGGAAAGTTCCGAACTAATTCGGGGGCCTTTGGTAGAAATGGGTTCTTTAACAATTTGCACTAAAAGAGACTGATTGGCTTTAATTACATTATTAATGCTGCCATGTTTATCAATATCTTTTTCAAATGGAAAATTTTTAAGGGAAAAATCTTTTAATTTCCCGGTACTCACTAATTTAATAAACTTCAACATGCTGGACAATTGTGGTCCAAGGTCATGATAATGTAAAAATGCATCTTTTTCGTAACCTACGTTAACAAAGGCTGCATTAAGACCGGTAACCGGTTTCCTTACTTTGGCAATTAAAATATCACCAACATTGAAATTATTATCGTCTTCATCTTTATGAAGTTCTATGAGTTTTCCATCATTTAATAAGGCAAAATCAACGGTATCAGAATTGGATCTTACGATTAATTCTCTATTCACCTGATTCAATTTATATTCGTCACCTATAATAGGACGAATGGATTAAACAATAGTTGTCACAGGTTGTATAAACCCGTTGAAATTCTTTTTTGGAATTTCTATGTCAATGAACGTATAAAATGAAAAAGTAGTTATCTAACTACTTTTTCTTGTGGCGGTTAGCTCTCCTTCGTTTTTTTCGTTTGTGGGTAGCTACCTTATGTCTTTTTCTTTTTTTACCACTCGGCATGAAAATATACTTTTGGTTACTGTTATTATTTGACTTGTACGTTGCTTTTTACTCCTTCTACAAAGACCTTAGCAGGTTTAAATGCCGGAATGTTGTGAGCCGGTATTTTGATAGTAGTATTTTTAGAAATATTTCTACCTGTTTTTTCCGCTCTTGTTTTAATAATAAAACTGCCAAATCCTCTGAGATAAACATTATCTCCATTTTCTAAGGAAGATTTTACTTCTTCCATAAAACTTTCAACAGTTGCTTGTACGTCTCCTTTTTCTATACCCAGTTTTTCTGAGATTCTCGATACAATGTCAGCTTTCGTCATTTTAGTATTTTAGATTTCTGTAAGTTTTTCAAGCTTGCAAATATATAAATTAAATTCATTCTTTCATCTTAATCAACTAATTTTAAGTATATAAACTCTTACTTTTGCTCCTTAGTATTTAAGTGATGACGTTTTCAAAAATAATTCTTCTTTGGTATTCTGAAAACAAAAGGTCACTTCCCTGGAGAAATACCACCGACCCATACAGGATTTGGCTTTCAGAAATTATGTTGCAACAAACAAGAGTGGCTCAAGGAACCCCTTATTATTTTAAGTTCATTGAACAATTCCCAACAGTTTATGATCTGGCGGATGCTAGTGAAGAAAATGTTTTAAAACTATGGCAGGGACTTGGATACTATTCACGAGCCAGAAACCTGCACTTTACCGCCAAAAGAATTGTTAAAGAATACAATGGGAATTTTCCTGATACTTATGAAGAATTATTGAAATTAAAAGGGGTAGGAGATTATACAGCTAGCGCCATAGCGTCCATTAGTTATAACCGACCAGAACCAGTTGTAGACGGTAATGTTTATAGAGTATTATCAAGATATTTTGGCGTTGAACTTCCAATAAATGCTTCGGAAGGAATAATATATTTTAAAAATCTGGCCCGGAAAGTTTTGAGCTCAAAGAACATAAGAGACTACAATCAGGGAATTATGGAATTTGGCGCTATTCAGTGTGCTCCTAAAAAGCCTCTTTGTTTATCCTGTCCACTAAATAAGACTTGTGTGGCACTTCAGACAAATAGTATTGATAAATACCCAGCAAAATTGAAAAAGGCAAAAGTAAAAAAGCGGTTTTTTAATTATCTGGTTGTTTTGGATGAAGAAAGAAATACGCATCTCATAAAAAGATCGGGAAAAGATATTTGGCAGAATCTGTATGAATTCCCACTTTTAGAAACCAGGGAAGAAATAGGTATCAAAGAGGTAAAACAAAGATTGCCGGAAATTCTGACTCTTGAAGAACCCCACCTGGTATATGAGTCTTCCGATAAAACTATCGTACATAAATTGTCTCATCAACACTTGCATACGAAGTTTTGGATAGTCAAAACATCAGATCGTTTAGCAGATGGATTGTCGCCTGTGGAGTTGGATAAATATCCTGTACCTGTTTTAATTGCAGAATTTATAAAAACACTCAAAAATTCGTACTTTTGATATAATTAAAATATTATGAGCGGAACATTGAATAAGGTGATGCTAATAGGGCATCTGGGAGACGAAGTAAAAATGCATTATTTTGATGGTGGTAACTGTATAGGCAGATTTCCTATTGCTACAAATGAAACTTATACCAATAAACAAACCGGCGAAAAAGTTACTAATACGGAATGGCATAATATTGTTGTGCGCAATAAAGCAGCAGAAATATGCGAAAAGTACCTTAGCAAAGGGGACAAAATATATGTAGAGGGAAGATTAAAAACCAGACAATGGCAGGGAGAAGATGGTAATACGCGATATACTACCGAGATTAACGTTCAGGATTTTACCTTTCTATCTACCAAAAAGGAAAGTATGGCCAACGTTACAGCTAATATCCCGAAGGCTCAGCCAACGTCCGAAACAACTCAACCTAACGCCGCCAACGAAGTACAACCTGTAAATGAGCAGGAACAGGATGATGATTTACCATTCTAAACAAATAAAGTAAATTTTGACTATTGGATCCTGACCCCCTTAGTTTATTTTTAAATTTTCTAGTAATTGATGGCACTTTCACATTAAAAGTTGTAATGCTATTAGTGCTTTTAGTTTGCTCAGGCCTGATTTCAGGTGCTGAAGTGGCTTTTTTTGGCTTGTCTCAAACCGATTTAAATGAAATAGAAGAAAGGAAGACTGCCAGAGGGAAAATAGTGGTTAAGTTATTAGAGCGCCCAAAAAAACTTCTGGCAACAATCTTGATCTCTAATAATGCTATTAATATTGGGATTGTCCTTTTGTTTAATTCCATAGGAGACACTATATTTTTCAAAATTAATTATCTATTATTTGGATTAATATCTGTTCGTTTTTTGTTGGAAGTTTTGGTAGCTACTTTTTTAATTTTAATGTTTGGTGAAATTCTTCCTAAGATCTACGCGAATAGAAATAGATTTGAGTTTTCACTTTTTATGGCTTACCCATTAAAGCTTCTGGATATACTTTTAACACCTCTCAGTTCTCCGATGCGTTCTGCAACTATATTTATGCATAACAAACTTGGAAAACAGAAATCCGGTTTAAGTGTAGATCAACTTTCACAAGCACTTGAACTTACTTCAGAAGGTGATACAACGAAAGAGGAACAGAAAATTTTGCAAGGAATTGTTTCCTTTGGCAATACGGACACAAAACAGGTGATGAGGCCGCGTATTGATATCTTCGCTCTTAGTGAGGATATGAAATTCACAGAAGTTTTGGAAGAAATTAAACAGCATGGATATTCCCGTATTCCTGTATTTTCAGAGAATATGGATAACGTTTTAGGAGTCCTGTATGTTAAGGATTTACTTCCTTATATAGATAGGAAAAATTTTAATTGGTTAACGCTAATCAGGGAGCCATATTTTGTACCTGAAAATAAAAAACTTGATGACCTGCTGTTAGAATTCCAGGATAAAAAAAACCACCTTGCAGTTGTTGTGGATGAGTATGGCGGGACTTCAGGGATTGTTACCTTAGAGGATGTAATTGAAGAAATTGTTGGGGATATCTCTGACGAATTTGACGATGAAGACTTGATTTTTTCCAAACTGGACGACTTCACTTATATTTTTGAAGGGAAAACGGCATTAAAGGACTTCTACAGGGTGGCAAAAATTGAAAATGAGGAAGTTTTTGAGGCAGAAAAAGGAGAGTCGGAAACAATAGCCGGGTTTGTGTTGGAAATATCAGGGAGTTTTCCTAAAAGGGGAGAAATTGTAACTTTTCAGGATTACCAGTTTTTAGTAGAGAGCCTGGACAAAAAACGATTAAAGCAAATTAAAATAACCTTACCTGATGAATCCTAAGTTATATTTATTTACTCTAATATTCAGTATAGTATTGGTTTCATGTGGTGATGACGCTCTACCAAAGCCAAAGGCTATGCTTCGATTAGAATACCCAGATTCTCCTGTTGAATTGCTGGGTACAGAGAAATACCAATTTGAACATAACTCACTGGCACAAATTAAAAGAAATAAAAACTTTTCTGTTACCCTGGATTACCCTTTAATGAAAGGATCTATTTTTATAACCTATAAGGAAGTGAGCAATAATTTGGAAGAATTGTTGGCAGACGCTCAAAAATTGTCCTATGAACACGTGGTTAAGGCCGATAACATTACGGAACAGCCTTTTATCAATGAAAAAGGCAGAGTGTATGGCATGTTCTACGAAGTATTGGGGGATGCCGCATCACAGGCACAATTTTATGTAACAGACAGCACTCAACATTTTGTAACAGGATCCCTTTACTTTAAAGTGAAACCCAATTATGATTCTATTTATCCGGCAGCTATTTATTTGCAAAAGGATATAAGGAGAATAATGGAATCACTCCAATGGAAAGAATAGCTAAAGCATATACTCTACATATGAAACTGATTTGTAATTTATGTATAGACAACAACTTCTTGACTGCCATAATAGGATAAAGCCATATATACATCGTACGCCGGTACTCACGTCCCGTTTATTAAATGAAATAGCAGGGGCAAAATTGTTCTTTAAATGTGAGAACTTTCAAAGAATGGGCGCCTTTAAAATGCGTGGCGCCACCAATGCCATATTGTTATTATCGGAAAAAGAAAGGGCCAATGGTGTTGTTACACATTCATCAGGGAATTTTGCCCAGGCACTTTCACTTGCAGCTCAGAGCCTTAACGTAAAGGCATATATTGTAATGCCATCGAATGCGCCAGAGGTTAAAAAAGTTGCTGTAAGTCAATACGGTGGTAATATTGTGCTGTGTGAACCAACAATTGAGGCCAGAGAGGCTAAGGCCTGTAAAATTGCCAAGGAGACAGGTGCCACTTTTATTCACCCTTCAAATGATATGAATGTAATAATTGGACAAGGTACTGCTGCCCTGGAATTGTTGGAAGATTATTCCGGATTGGATTACATGTTTGCCCCAATTGGTGGAGGGGGATTAATTGCAGGGACAGCTTTGGCAGCACATTATTTTGGAGATAATTGTAAAGTTGTTGGTGGTGAACCGTATGAGGCAGATGATGCGTACCGTTCATTCCATAGCGGTAAGATTGAATCAAATAGTACAACAAACACCATTGCAGATGGTTTAAAAACAGTGTTGGGAGACAAAACCTTTCCAATAATTAAGAAATATGTACACGATATAATACGTGTCACTGAAGATGAAATAGTTATTGCTATGCGCCTAATCTGGGAACGTTTAAAGATCATAGTTGAGCCCTCCAGTGCGGTTGCACTTGCAGCCTTAATTCGGGAAAAGGAAAGCTATCATGATCAGCAAATAGGGATCATTATTTCAGGTGGTAATGTAGATTTGAATCAATTGCCTTTTTAAATCCTATTCCAGTAATATTTCAGCATTTTCAATACTGTTATTGATCTGTAGTTTTAATGATTTAACTTTCTTTTCTTCCTCATTCAACCACTCTTGTTTTTGTTCGGTAAGTGCTGCGCCATTAAGGATTTCATCTGAAGTGAAACGATCTCCAAAACCTTTCATCCAATCCATCATTGATTTATGAGCTGCCTGTAAATCTCTCATGGCTTTGTCATATGCAATTCCCTTTTCTGTGGAGTCTACTTTTGGTTTGAGTTCTGAAACAAGTTTACCAATCGTCCCCATTTTAGGCATCACTTCATCATGGATAGCCATAACTTCTTTCATTTGTGTGAGGGTTTCAGATTTCTTTTCTTCTTCTTTACACGATAAAAATAAGACCATTGTTATGGTGGTAAAAAACACATATTTTATTTTCATGATACTCAGCTTTTGAAGTTGTAAAATTAAGAATAACTGTAGCCATATACCATTAAAAAGCACCCCAAATTTGAGATGCTCCCGTTAAAATATATAGTTTTAGAATTCTAATTAAAATCTTCTTCTGATACTTCCACATTAATTACAGCTTCCAACAATTTGGTCTCAATCATTTGCGGACCCATAGAGCCCACTCTGACAGAAGGAAATTTAATTCCATCTACCTCCTGATAGTCTTTATAATTTACTTCCTGGTTCTGGGTTTGACCGTTCATAGTAACTATTGTTGTCTCCTTTACCTTTAATCCTGATTCGACATCATAAAAATAGGTAGCCTGAACGATTTCCCCTGGAACTTCTATTTTGTAGGCAGTTTTACCATCTACATCTTCTGTGCCTGTAAGTTTTGCTTTAGTACTTAAAGCAATTCCCTGTTCAGGAAAAATGCCTATTGCAGCTTTCATATCCTGCTGCATTTCTGGCGGTAAAGGAACTTTGTTGCCGCCTTGTTTCATAAACAATTCATCTCCTTTTGCAATTACCCCCATCATTGGGGCATCATTCATAAAAGTGGTTTGCACATATTTATCTGCAGTTCTTTTTTCTTCAGTTTTAATAATTGATCCCATGGCAGATCCTTCGTAAACCAGTTTTAAGGATTGTATTTTGTCTACTGCCGCTTTTCCTCCTATTGCATCAAAATAGGCGTCTAGAACACTCTGTACATTAACTCCTTCTGGTAAAGCAATTTCATAATTTGGCTTTTCTACCACTTTTGCGTACTTATCATAATAGTTCACCGGAACCATTCTGCCATTAAAAGGAACCTTTTCGAGATTTTTCAAAACTTCACTTCCTTTACCGGCTACAACAATCCTTGCATTATTTATATGGAAGTATTTCTGAGCAGCTTTTTGCACATCTTCAATAGTAATTGCATTTATGCGTTCTAAATACGTCTTATAAAAATCTTTAGGTAAACCTTCTGTTTCTATATTCAAAGCATATCTGGCAATAGTAGAGGGCTGTTCTAAAGCCATAACAAAACTCCCAACGTATAGGGCTTTTGCGTCCTTTAGTTCTTTTTCAGTAACAGGTTCTTTTATTATCCTGTCAATTTCTTTGATTATTTCTACTACAGAACTATCCGTTACAGAGTTACGAACACTGGTAACTGCCCTGAATCTTGATGGGGCATATTTATCATTACCGACACTTGAGTATGCGCTATAAGTAAAACCTTTCTCTGATCTGAGATTTTGAAAAACACGAGCCTGAGGTCCACCGCCTAATATGCGATTAGCCATCAGCGCTGCCAGATAGTCCTCACTTTTCATTTTCAGATTCACAAGATTTTGTATGGCTATCTCCGATTGTACTGCATTGGGAACATCTACAAAGTTTATCTGGGTATATTGTACATCCAAAGGTTCTGAGTATCCTAATGAAGGGGGTGCCGCCTTTACCCAATCATCAAAATTTTTAGTCACTAATTTTTTGACTTCATCAAATTTCACATCCCCGATCACTACCAAATAAGCATTGGCAGGAACAAATAATTCACCATAAAATCTTTTAACATCTGCGAGAGTAACATTATTAACGGTCTCTTCTGTAACAAACTCACCATAAGGATGATTTGTGCCATAAGCTAGCGCAAGTTGTACCCTGCGTGCAATTGCCGGAACATCTTTTTCTTCCGTTTTTAAACCCGTGATAAGTCTATCTCTTTCCTTATCAAATTCTTCCTGGGTAAAATTGGGATTAATAGCAGCATCTGCCATAAGCTCCAAGATTCTCGTAAAATATTTGGACAGCCCACTTGCAAAAGCACTTTGGGAGCCAAAATTTAACGATGCTCCAAGAAAATCAACCTCTTCATTAAAATCATTTTTGGAAATTGATGTTGACCCATTTCCTAATAAACCTGAAGTGAGGCTTGAAACTCCTGCTTTTTCTCCTTCGGCAATTGGGGGATTGTCTATAGTGAGCTGTATGGAAACCCTTGGTAGTTTATGATTCTCTACTACCAAAACTTTAAGTCCATTCGTAAGTTCGAAACGTTGCGGGTCTTCCAGTTTAATTTCAGGTGCCGGACCTGGTTTAGGAATTACAGTCCTGTCTACTTGAGCCTGTACGGTCAGGGCTATAAAAAGCAAAACAAATATTGTATATTTTTTTTTCATTTTCTTAATTATCAATTTTTTGTTCGGGTAGGTAATCTATGATTACCCTTTGATTAGGTTTTAAGTATTTCTCAGCGACTTCCTGGATTTCTTGCCGTGTAATTGAACGGTAAATGTCAATTTCTTTATTTATTAAAGTAGTATCTCCGTACAACATATAATATCGGGCCAAAGAATTTGCGATACCTTGTACACTCGAATTAGAGTTTACAAAATTATTCTCGAATTTATTTTGCAGTTTTTGAAAGTCATTTTCAGAGATAATTTCTTCACGCACCTTAGCAATTTCTTCTTCCATTTCAGTAACCAGAACATCCAGAGAAGTTTCCCCAACAGGAAGCGCATAAACTAGATACATACCATAATCCTCCTGTGGAATTTTAAGGGCACCTACTTGTAAAGCTTGTTTTTGCTCGTCAACCATTTTTTTGTACAATTTGGAACTTTTACCATCACTGAGGTAGGTTGAGATCATGTCGAGAACATAAGCATCTCTTTGTGTAAATCCCGGGGTACGATAGGCAATAAGTGATGCCGGTATTTGAATATTTGGGTCATAAGCTTGGGTTTGCTCTTCTATAACAATAGGTTCTTCTTTTGGATAATTCCTCACTATTGTTTCACCCTTAGGGATATCTGAAAAATAATCCCTAATCATCTTTTTTGTTTGAGTTATTTCAATATCTCCAGCAATCACTAGCACTGCATTATTAGGGGCATAGTACTTTTTATGATATGCAATCACATCTTCAAGTGTAGCCGCATCCAGATCTTCCATATACCCAATATTTGGATCCTTATATGGATGAACTTTGAAAAGACTTTTTCCTAATACTGAAAGTAATTGTCCATATGGTGAATTGTCAACTCTAAGCCTCTTTTCCTCTTTTACCACTTCCTGCTGAGTATCTAAACCTAATTGATCAATAATAGGGTGAAGCATACGTTCAGATTCCATCCATAAACCTAATTTTAGACTATTTGATGGAAACACTTCATAGTAATAGGTTCTGTCTTGAGAAGTATTGGCGTTATTCTGGCCTCCATTGGCACGAACAATTTTAAATCCATCTCCCCTTTTCATATTTTTTGTTCCTTCGGTCGTAAGTAGATGTTCAAATAAATGGGCAAATCCGGTGCGACCTTCAGTACGGTCCTTGCCTCCAACATGATACATCACTGATGTGGTTACCACAGGGGCCGTATTATCCTGATGCAGAATAACATGAAGCCCGTTCTCAAGATTGTACTCCTCATAAATTACTTCTTGCGCACTGAGTATCCCAAAAGTCAGGAGTGCTGACAGAGCGGTGTAAAACTTTCTTTTCATAAATTTCAAATTAAAAGATTGGTTTATACTTGCTTTTACATGTTTTTAAAGGTCAGCTAATATAATTTTTTTGGGTTTATAAGAAAGAAAACACTTCTTCTTTAACAAGAATTTATACGATAATTGTACAATATTCATTATTTTCAACTACACAAGCAGAAAAATAAAGAAAATGAAACGAATTGCTCTCCCTATACGCTTTGGTATTGCGACCAGTGGGAGTCTTATTGCATATTTTTTGATTTTATCGCTTTTTGGTTTACATACCAACGTGTTCTTTAGTCTTTTTAATGGAATAATTACAGGTTTCGGAATATATGAGGCCATAAAATATTTTAGACTTCAGGAAAAATCCAACTTCAACTACGGGGAGGGATTTAAAACAGGAATGGTTGCCGGAGTTGTGGCAACGCTCATTTTTACCTTCTTTTTTGCTTTTTACTCTACCGAAATCAATACAGGCTTTTTAAAAGAACTTTCAACCAGTTGGTTTAATAATTTCAAAAATTTTGAAGGAATCGTATTCTTCACAGTGGCAATTATGGGTTTTGCCACAACCCTTGTGCTGACACTTACTTTTATGCAGTTGTTCAAAACTCCAAAGGACCTCAAAAAAAAATCTGTTTAGAATAAAAAAAACTCTTGTGATTTCCCAATTTAGCAGTATATTTGCACCCGCCTTTAGAGCGCCTTTGGTATATAATAAGTCAAAATGCTCATTTAAAGGGAAATAAAAAATATTTAATATTACGCTATGTATGCAATTGTAGAAATAGCAGGGCAGCAATTTAAAGTTGCAAAAGACCAAAAAGTTTATGTTCACCGTTTGCAGGAAGACGAAGGAAAAAAAGTTTCTTTTCACAACGTCCTTTTACTGGAAGATGGTAATAACATTACAATTGGCGCCCCAGCTATAGACGGAGCCGCAGTAGAGGCTAAAGTCGTTAAACACCTTAAAGGTGACAAAGTAATTGTCTTTAAAAAGAAAAGACGTAAAGGGTTTCGAAAGAAAAATGGGCATCGCCAATATTTAACGGAATTAGTTATCGAAAGTATTGTAGCCAAAGGTGCTAAGAAAACAGCAGCTAAGGCTGAGCCGAAAAAGGAAGCTCCTGTAAAAGCTGCGCCAGTAAAAAAAGCAGCTCCAAAAGCTAAAGCCCCTAAGGCTAAGGTTGAAAAAACTAAGGCTGCACCTAAAGAAGCAATTGACTTAAGCAAAAAGACAGTGGCGGAATTAAAGGAATTGGCCAAAGCCAAAGGAATCTCAGGAATTTCTTCTATGAAGAAAGCCGATCTTATTGAGGCATTAAATAAATAAGTTAATAACAAATACCGGCCCAGGCTTGGTATAAAAAATAATATCATGGCACATAAAAAAGGTGTAGGTAGTTCTAAAAACGGTAGAGAATCAGAATCGAAACGCTTAGGTGTTAAGATTTTTGGTGGACAGGCTGCTATTGCAGGAAATATTATTGTAAGACAACGTGGTACCAAGCATAACCCTGGTAATAATGTTTACGCCGGAAAAGATCATACATTGCATGCAAAAGTAGACGGACTTGTAAAGTTTCAAAAGAAAGCAGGTGGAAAATCTTATGTTTCTATAGAGCCTTTTGAGGCATAATACTCAATTGAATAACTCAAATAAAAAAACCCATTATGTTTTCATAATGGGTTTTTTGTATTTCTAAATTAAGCTTAGTTCTCTAATACCTGTAATAGTCTGGCTTATAAGGGCCTTTAACTTCAACCCCAATATAAGATGCCTGTTCTTCTCGCAATTCTGTAAGTTCAGCACCTAAACGTGCTAAATGCAGTTTGGCAACTTTTTCATCCAAATGCTTAGGAAGCATATATACCTTATTTTCATATTTATCGCTATACTTCCAAAGTTCTATTTGTGCAAGTGTTTGGTTTGTGAATGAATTACTCATGACAAAACTTGGATGACCGGTGGCACATCCTAAATTAACCAGACGTCCTTCGGCAAGCACTATAATGTCCTTTCCGTCAATAGTATATTTATCTACCTGTGGTTTAATCTCATCCTTTGTATTACCATAATTATCATTTAACCAGGCCATATCTATTTCGTTGTCAAAATGTCCAATATTACACACGATAGCTTTATCGCGCATGGCTCTAAAATGTTCTTCCTTGAGGATATCCTTATTTCCAGTAGCTGTAATTACAATGTCTGCATTACCGACTACAGTTTCTAGTCTTTTTACCTCAAATCCGTCCATAGAGGCCTGCAAAGCGCAAATGGGATCTATTTCAGTAACTGTAACTATTGCTCCGGCTCCTCTGAAAGAGGCTGCTGTACCTTTTCCAACATCTCCATAACCCGCAACAACTACTCTTTTTCCGGCAAGCATAGTATCCGTGGCCCTGCGAATGGCATCTACCGCACTTTCCCTGCAACCATATTTGTTGTCAAATTTGGATTTGGTAACAGAATCATTAACATTTATTGCCGGCATAGGCAATACGCCATTTTTGAAACGCTCATATAGTCGGTGGACCCCAGTGGTTGTTTCTTCTGAAAGACCTTTAATTCCAGATGTGAGTTCCGAGAATTGATCCAATACCATATTGGTAAGATCGCCGCCATCATCCAGTATCATATTAAGCGGTTTGCGTTCTTCACCAAAAAACAGTGTTTGTTCTATACACCAGTCAAATTCCTCTTCATTCATACCCTTCCATGCATAAACAGGAATGCCGGCAGCTGCTATGGCCGCAGCGGCATGATCCTGAGTGGAAAATATGTTGCAAGAACTCCATGTAACTTCTGCACCAAGAGTAGTCAGTGTTTCTATAAGTACCGCTGTTTGTATGGTCATATGAAGACAACCGGCAATACGGGCACCCTTAAGTGGTTGTTCTTTTTTGTACTCTTCACGTAAGGCCATAAGCCCGGGCATCTCGGCTTCAGCCAATTCTATTTCTTTTCTTCCCCATTCTGCCAAGGTAATGTCCTTAACTTTAAATGGAACGTATGGTAATGTATTAGTTCGCATATCTTTTTTATTTTTTACATTCGTCCTATCAAAAGTCAAAGATAGTGATAACTTAAAATATTGTATGCCTCTTTACAAAACTATAACAGTAAACCCAAATACTAAGGTATACATTTGGAAGATTACAGAGTCTGAAAAGGAACTTTCCTTAAATATTGACCTTACCAATAAGTGCCAGCTTAGAATGAATGGTATGAAGTCTGAACTGCATAGGAGGGGATTTTTAAGTATACGGCACTTAATGGGGGTAGCGGGTTATGTGGATAAAGATCTTTTTTACGACCAGGCGGGAAAACCACATCTAAAAGATGGAAATCATATCTCCATCACACATTCATATCAATTTACAGGAATAATTGTAAGTCAGAAAGAGGAAGTTGGGATTGATATTGAGAAACAACGAGATAAGATAAGCATTATTGGGCATAAGTTTACACCAATAGAGTTATATGCAGATATTAAAAACGCAAAAGAGATTGTTAAAAAACTAACAATTGTTTGGGGTGCTAAAGAATCCCTTTATAAAATATATGCTACCCATGGGTTGAGTTTTATAAACCATATTTATATTGATGATTTTATAAACACCAATAATACTACTAAAGGTATTATCCGGTATGATGGGCGCACAACTGATTATGACATTACTTTTTTGGAATTTGAAGGATTCACCTGTGTATATGCAATTAAAAATGAAACGTAACATAAAGATTGGCCGGATTTTAATTTACAATTTATGAATATATCTGTTGAACTGACCTTAACCCCGCTACAGGATAATTATGAAGAGCTTATAATAGGTTTTATTAAAAAAATACGAGCCTCCGGTTTTACCGTCTTGGAAAATCCTTTAAGCACTCAGATTTATGGAGATTATGATGATATAATGAAACTGCTTAATAATGAAATTAAACTTGTTTTGGAATTAATGGAAAATGGTTTAATGTATATCAAGATCGTAAAAACAGACCGAAGCAATTATGAGTCAGATTTTTGATTGGGTTTTTGCTCAATACCAGGATACCCCTGCGTTTCTAATCATCCTTGAAATGATAGGTGTTGTTTTCGGGTTTTTAAGCGTATGGTATGCAAAAAGAGAAAATATCCTTGTATTTCCTACCGGAATAATCAACACGGGGATCTTTGTATATATTCTTTGGGTATATGGGCTATTGGGAGACATGCTTATAAACGCGTATTATTTTTCCATGAGTATTATTGGCTGGTACCTATGGACGAGAAAAGTAGATGCCGACCATTTTATCCCAATAACAAAAACGAACAAGCAAGAGAAAAAATGGTCCGTAGTCCTGTTTATTGGTGCTGTTGTTTTTGTCCTTCTGGTATATTCCTTGTTTGATAAATTCAATAGTTGGACGGCCTATGTGGATACCCTTACAACAGCCATTTTCTTTGTAGGGATGTGGCTAATGGCGAAAAAAAAACTCGAAAATTGGATCTATTGGATTATTGGTGATGTAATTACAGTTCCTTTATATTTGTATAAAGGACTTATTTTTACATCACTTCAATATTTATTATTTACCATAATCGCCATTTATGGCTATATGGCATGGAAGAAAAACTTAAACAAAAGCCCGCTAACATTATTAAAGTAGTTCTGTTTGGACCTGAATCAACAGGGAAGACTACCTTGGCTCAGGAACTTGCAAATCACTATCAAACAGAGTGGGTGCCCGAATACGCCCGTGAATATTTGCAGGAAAAGTGGAGTAAAGAACAAAAAACTTGTGAACCTCATGATTTGATGCCCATCGCAGAAGGCCAAATTCGTTTGGAAAATTACTTGACGGGAAAAGCAAATAAACTTCTTATTTGCGATACAGATCTTTTAGAAACTAAAGTATATTCTGAAGCATATTACCTTGGTTATTGCGATCCTGTTTTGGAAAAATACGCTTTGCGGAATACATACGATCTTTATTTGCTAACTTCCATAGATATTCCCTGGGAAAAAGACGATCTTCGGGATAAACCTAATGAACGCGAACGCATGTTTCTATATTTTAAAGAAACATTGGAAAAGTATGATAAGAATTTTGTTATTTTAAATGGGGATAATGGGAAAAGACTTGCACTGGCCATTAAATCTATCGATAAACTGCTCGACACATGATTGAGTTTTCACCAATGGATTTACAACAACTACAGGAAAAAGGAATCTCAAAAGAAAAGGTTCTGGATCAGATTGAGACCTTTAAAGAGGGGATACCATTTGTAAGGTTGGAAAAGGCCGCTATAGTTTCGGATGGGATTTTGAAATTGAGTAAAACACGGGAGAAAAAGTTAGTCAGTAAGTTCGAAGAACTAAAAAGGCTATTAAGTTTACTCAAATTTGTTCCGGCGTCTGGCGCTGCATCTAGAATGTTTAAATCCCTCTTTAACTTTTTAGAGCATTACGATCCTGAGGTCGAAGATGTAGATGCCTATGTAGAAAGATTGAATGATACAGATTTAAAGACCTTTTTCAAACAAATTAAAAAATTTCCTTTTTACGAGATTGTTCAAAAGCGAATAAAAAGTAAATCTGGTTCAGCAAATGACATCAAATATCGTTTTGTATGTGAAATGTTACTGAATGATAATCTTAATTATGGTTTTTACCCGAAAGGCCTTTTACCCTTTCACAATTACGGGGAATTTACTGTTACTCCTTTTGAAGAGCATTTGAAAGAAGCTTTCAGGTATGTTGCCTTAAACAATACTGCAAAATTACATTTTACTATTTCAGAACAGCACCAATCCTTGTTTTCTCAGGAATTTAAAGCTGTTGGCCCCAGGGTATCAAAAGCTACCAAAACGGAATTTGAAGTTACCTATTCAAATCAAAAACCTTCTACAGATACTATAGCCGTAACTCCGGATAATGAACCATTTGAGAAGGATGACGGTTCATTACTATTTAGACCTGGTGGTCATGGTGCACTTATTGAGAACTTAAATGAACAAAATGCCGATATTATCTTTATTAAAAATATTGATAATGTAGTAGTGCCTAAACACGAAGCTGAACTCGCAAATAGCAAAAAAGTACTTGCCGGTTTGCTTCTGGAAGTACAACAAAAAGCATTTGCCTATGCAGATCAACTGGATAGAAATGACATTAATGGGGAGCAATTACACGAAATCAAAACATTTTTAGAAAATGATCTCAATGTGAGGTTTTTGGAGAGTTTTTCAAGTTTTAGTATCGCCGAGCAATTGGAAATATTAAAAGATAAGATCAACAGACCCATCCGTATTTGTGGAATGGTTAGGAATGAAGGTGAACCGGGAGGAGGTCCTTTTTGGATAAGAGACGCACATGATCATATTTCACTACAAATTGTAGAATCTGCACAGGTTGACGCCTCTGATGAAAGCCAAATGGCCATTTTAAAGAATTCAACACATTTTAACCCGGTCGACATTGTATGTGGAGTTAGAAATTTTAGAGGAGAAAAGTATAACCTCTTGAACTTTGTTGATACCAAACAGGGTTTTATCAGTAAAAAAACAGAAAATGGTAAAGAACTAAAGGCCCTGGAATTACCCGGACTTTGGAACGGGGCGATGGCCTTTTGGAATACCATATTTGTTGAAGTTCCCTTATTCACGTTTAACCCGGTAAAAACGGTAAACGACCTTTTAAAGCCGACACATCAGGTAACTTAGTTTAGGGAGATATGTTCTTTTGAAGAAAAGGATTTTTTCTTATTATGTCGAATCTTAATTATGGAGTTTTATTATGAAAAATGGAACTACCATCGTAACTTTGTTTCATCTCAAAAGGGGTGCGAACTCCTGTTATAAAGTATTCTATAAATCTGTTTACATTAGACACGATTTTTAAGATTTTTTCAGGATAAGCTGAGATTATACCCAAAGAACCTGGGCAGGTAATGCTGCTAAGGGAGGCGAAAATCGCCATTTGGATTTTTTTCTGTCTCTTCAGGAAAAGAAAAAATCATAAAAAGTAGAATAGAACCCCTTTTATTCGTGTAATGGAACTACGAATGAAGGCTTTTATACCATTTTTTTTCTTGATTTGTATTGGTGCAAAGTCTAATGCTCAACAACAAGAATCGGATACCACTTCCCTTAAAAAAATTGTTTTAGATGAGGTTTTCGTTTCTGCCATAAGGGTTACTCAAGAAACTCCTGTAACGTTTTCCAATTTAGAAAAGGATGAAATAATGCCAAGGAACCTTGGTCAGGACATCCCTGTTCTTATGAACTTTTTACCCGCCGTTGTAACAACTTCAGATGCCGGGGCCGGAGTAGGGTATACGGGTATACGCGTTAGGGGAAGTGATGCCACCCGGGTTAATGTTACTATTAATGGAATACCTTATAATGATTCTGAATCACACGGAACGTTTTGGGTGAATTTGCCCGATTTTGCATCCTCCACGGAGAACCTGCAATTACAGCGTGGAGTTGGAACATCAACAAATGGCGCGGGGGCTTTTGGGGCAAGTTTAAATATTTTGACAGAAGCTACCTCGCTGGAAGCCTATGGACATATATCATCTTCCTATGGCAGCTTTAATACCCTGCGTAATAATATTAAGTTCAGTACAGGATTGTTAAATGAACACATTGAAATTTCCGGGAGATTATCCAGAATAACATCTGATGGCTATATTGACAGGGCTTCTTCTGAACTGGATTCCTATTTTTTACAAGGTTCTTATGTTGATGATAATACATTGATTAAAGCACTCCTTTTCGGAGGACACGAGGTTACTTACCAGTCATGGTTTGGCATTGATGCCGGAACTCTTGCTACTGACAGGACTTTTAACCCGGCCGGTATGTATACCGATGAAAATGGTAATACTCAGTTTTATGACAGGGAAGAAGATAATTATAAACAAGATCATTTTCAGCTACTCTGGAATGAGAATATATCACCTTTATGGAGCACAAATATTGCATTTCATTATACCAAAGGACGCGGTTACTTTGAGCAGTTTAGAGAGGATGATGATTTTGCAACCTATGGATTTACCCCAATAGTGGTTGATGGAGAGGTGGTGAATACAACAGACTTAATCCGTCGCCGTTGGCTTGATAATGATTTTTACGGAACAGTATTTTCAGCTAAATATCAAAAAGAAAGAATAAACCTCATCATTGGTGGAGGGTGGAATTCCTATAAAGGAGATCATTTTGGTGAAGTAATTTGGGCGCGTTTTGCAGGAAATAGTATGATTAGGGATAGATATTACGATGATGATTCCAAAAAAACAGACTTTAATGTGTTCGGAAAAATAAATTATGAGATTGCGCAAAATTGGAGACTTTTTGGAGATTTACAATTTAGAAATGTACAATACAGGGCAAACGGTGTTGAAACTGGAATGGTAGATGATACATTTAATTTCTTTAATCCTAAACTTGGTGTCACCTATGATCTTAATAATGCAAATAATTTATACCTCTCCTTTGCGGTTGCCAATCGTGAACCTAACAGGAATGATTATGAGAATGGCAATCCTAAACCAGAAAAACTGAATGATTTTGAACTGGGTTGGCGGTATATCACACCTTCTGTTCAGGTAAGCACCAATATATATTACATGAGATATAAAGATCAGTTGGTATTAACCGGAGAACTCAATGATGTAGGAGCCCCACTCCGGGCGAATGTTGGTGACAGTTATCGTCTTGGTCTTGAAGTTGATGCCAGTATTGGTATTGGTAAGCGCTTCAAATTACAACCCAATATAGCACTGAGCACAAATAAAAATATTGATTTTCTTTTTCAGAGAGATGGGGAGTTACAAAACTTGGGGAATACCAACATTGCCTACTCCCCTGATATTGTGGTGGGTAACATTCTTAGCTACTTGCCAAATGAAAAATTTCAAATGTCGTTACTTACAAAATATGTTGGAAAACAATTTATGGGAAATATTGATGCGGAAGGTTCTGTTCTTGAGGACTATTCTCAAACAGATTTAAATATACAATACACTTTCATTACAAATTCATTCATAAAAAGCATTGTACTCTCAGGCCTGATTAATAATGTTTTTAATGCAAAATTTGTGTCCAACGGCTACTTTTTTACCTATGATGACGATTTTTCCAATCCGGGAACTATAACTACAATTGAGGGTGCCGGATACTACCCACAGGCCGGGATAAACTTTTTAATAGGAGCGACATTTAACTTCTAAGGTTATCTAGTAGTAATTTAGGATGTTTTACCTTTTTCTCAGTTGGAAATTACAACCGTTGTTCCATCAAATGAAGTGTTATAAAATAAAAGGTCATAATAGCGTTCCCCATCATCAGGCCTGTCTAATTGTTGTCCGGTAAACAAACTATATTCAAAATCTTCGCATGAACAAATTACAGTTTGACTATTGAGATCCATTGTAGAACAGGCGTTTGGAGCATGATTTGGGCAACTGGCTTCCCAGGCAAAAAATTGGTCAAAACCCGTATTGATTACAAAAACACCCCTTATTCCAACGCCCTGGTTTCCAATATATATTGCATTTCCTGTGTTGGTTAAAGGACTATATAAGGGTAAATTAAGATTAGCTTCAAATCTGAAACCAACATCCAGCAAATAAGGATTCCGGTTTTCTTCATCTTTACTACAGGCAAGAAGCAAAATAAAAACTAGCCAAAGGCATATTCTTTTCATATAATAATGAGATTCAAATAAGATATCTTAAACAAAATTGAACAAAAAATATGTATCTTTGCGTTAAATCCTCTTTAAAAAAGGGGATTTTCTTATCAGTTAAACCTCATTTTGATGAATTGCTCCACTTAATGTGTTTATCTTAAATTAGTTAAATCAAAATGGTAGTTTAAACTAATCCTGCGTTTTCGTAGGATTTATTGTTATATGCTTTTGGGCAAGCTTAAGATGTTCAATAAATAATGAAGTTATGAGTGATGTGTCATATTACACTGCTGAAGGATTAAAAAATCTCAAAGAAGAATTAAATTACCTGAGGGATGTTGAAAGACCTAAATCCTCTCAGGCAATCGCTGATGCAAGGGATAAGGGTGATTTATCTGAAAATGCCGAGTATGATGCGGCTAAGGAAGCACAGGGATTACTAGAATTAAAGATAGCTAAACTGGAGGAAACTTTGTCAAATGCCAGATTAATTGATGAAACTCAACTAGATACTTCTAAAGTACTGGTACTTTCGACTGTAAAACTTAAAAACCAACAAAATGGCATGGTTTTAAGCTATACACTTGTAGCTGAAAGTGAAGCGGATTTAAAGTCTGGAAAAATTTCTGTTACTTCACCAATTGGCAAAGGCCTTCTTGGTAAAGAAGTTGGAGAGGTTGCGGAAATTACAGTACCCAATGGGACACTAAAATTTGATATTCTTGAAATAAGCAGGAATTAAAAAACTTTAATTTTTTATATTTAATCCTGTCAATATTGACAGGATTTCTTTTTAACAAATAATTGATTGTGGCAAGTATTTTTACTAAAATAATAAATGGCGATATACCTTCTTACAAAATTGCAGAAGATGATAATTATTTTGCCTTCCTGGACATTAATCCTAACGCAGCGGGGCATACCTTATGTGTACCTAAGAATGAAGTGGATAAAATAATGGATATGGAGGAAGCTGAATATTTAGGGTTAATGGCATTTTCCCGAAAGGTTGGTAAAGCCATCGAAGCAGCTATAGACTGTCAACGAGTGGGGATTACAGTGATAGGTTTGGAGGTGCCCCATGTGCATGTACATCTTATTCCCTTAAGTAAAATGGCAGATGCAACCTTTATGAACAAAATGAAATTTTCATCAGAAGAATTTGAAGATATTGCCCGGAAAATTCGTTCTAAAATGAAATAATACCGCTTTGGAATAGGTAGAATAAAGCACTGACAATAATAATAGGCGACAGTATAAGAATATAAAATAATGCAGTGAATTTTGTACTCGCTTTTTCCGGATTAACCATTTTTTGGTAATACTCAAATATCCGCTCAATATCTTCAGTCCAATTTACGGGGTAAATAATACTTTCACATGTATTGCATTTAATTTGATGACTAACCTTAGCGGTAATCTTATGATAAAGCCTTCCAAATAAGTGCTTTTGATAAAACGTGATTTTCATGTCCTGATTAAAGCATTCAGGGCAATTATTCGTGATGTCGGCCTCTTTAATAACAACTAATTTTTCTTTTGCCATTATTGCTGATCTGATTTTATTGATATCTGCATTATAGTACCTTCCTTGCTCGAAGAAAGCACTCTTACTTTTCCTTTATGATACTCCTCAATTATCCTTTTAACAAGAGATAATCCTAAACCCCAGCCTCTTTTTTTTGAAGTGTAACCAGGATTAAAAATAGAATTGAAGTCTCCTTTCGCTATTCCATGTCCGGTATCTGAAATTAATATGTTAACAAATTTGCCGTCCGGAACAATTTCGATGGCAATATCACCTTTGCCTTTCATGGCGTCAATTCCATTTTTGACCAAATTTTCAATGGTCCAATTATATAAAGAACGGTTTAAAAGTACGGGAAGTTCTTCAACCTTAGAGGAAAAAGTAAAATGAATAAGTTTAGAACTTCTGAGTTTTAGATATTCAAAGGCACTCCTGGTTTCTTTAACAATGTCGTGTTCTTGAAGTTTTGGGAGTGAACCTATTTTAGAAAAACGATCTGTTATGTTCTGTAATCTTCCAATATCTTTCTCAATTTCTTTGGTAATATCCGGGTTTATTTGTTCGCTCTTCAATAGTTCATTCCAACCAAGAAGTGAGGTTAACGGGGTGCCAATCTGGTGGGCAGTTTCCTTTGCCATTCCCGCCCATAGTTTGTTTTGTTCCGATGCTTTGTTGGTTTTAAAGAAAAAGAAGATAACTGCAGCAAACAGAAATATGATTAATAAAAGAGCAATAGGGTAGTATTTTAATTTATTTAATACTTCTGAATTACCGTAATAGAGTGTAGCTAATTGCTCATTGTTATAATCAATAGAAATAGGTGTATTTTCTGCTTCAAATTTTTTTATCTTTTTCTTTAAATAAATTGTATCAACAACTAATTCTTCCGGCATGTTGTTGGTCCTTATGGATCCATCCATATTTACCAGAATCATAGGGGTAGAGGTATTGTTTTGAAAGATTTTAACGTGTAGATTCCCCAGATCCCTGTCCTCTGAAGACTGCAATAATTCGGACTGAGCTGTAGCCCAAATCTCCATTTTATGGCGCTCTTCTTCCTTGAATTTTTTAAAAAAACTATTGGTATTCCAAAGAATAAGACTCACAATAACAAAAGATGCTATTAATAGAAATAGATTTGAAGTCTTCTTTTGGGAATTAAAATTCATCCTTTCGGTTAATTAGCATTAAAGATAACTGAAATTGGCCTAAAATGTTGTGTTCTACAAGCGAGTTAAAGTTTTAAATGGGATACAATTTATATACCTTTGTTTTGATGCAAAAAGCTATATCGTTAATCCCTTCTGAAATTACTACCGGGCAGTTACATTCTTACCTTTTAGGTGCGGTTGGACCCAGGCCGATAGCTTTTGCAAGTACTATTGACGAAAAAGGAATTCCAAACCTTTCACCCTTTAGTTTTTTTAATGTCTTTAGTGCTAATCCACCTATTTTAATTTTCTCACCTGCCAGAAGAGTACGGGATAATACTACTAAGCATACACTAAATAATGTGCTTAAAACAAAAGAAGTGGTTATCAATATTGTAAATTACGAACTCGTACAACAAATGTCTTTGACCAGTACGGAATATGGTCAAAATGTAAATGAATTTACAAAGGCCGGATTAACCATGTTAGACTCAGATTTGGTTAAACCATTCAGGGTTGCGGAATCCCCTGTCCAGTTTGAATGTAAAGTTACAAAGGTTGAGACTTTAGGCAAGCAAGGGGGAGCTGGTAATCTGGTTTTTGCAGAAGTTGTTAAAATGCACATCCAGGAATCCATTTTAGATGAAAATGGTTCAATAGACCAATTTAAGATTGATCAGGTTGCACGAATGGGAGGTAATTGGTATAGTAGGGCCAATAAGGGCATGTTTGAGGTTCCAAAACCACTTTCCAAGCTTGGAATAGGGGTTGATAATATACCTGAAGACATAAGATCAATGAAAATGCTTACAGGGAACGATTTGGGCTTATTGGGAAATGTTGATAGAATTCCGGATAAAAATGATGTTGAAGAATTTAAAACAACAAATGATCAAATTAGGTCAATTGTCAAAAACAAGGATACAAAGGAATTACGTAGAATAACAAGAGAATATTTAGATAATAATAAGATACTTTCGGCATGGAAAGTATTGCTAATAAATACAGATTTAAATGGAAATACAAGGAAAAATTAAATTGATTGATGAGACTAAAACCTTTGGAAATAACGGTTTTAGAAAAAGAGAGGTGGTTATTACAACTGAAGAACAGTATCCCCAACATATATTGGTGGAATTCGTTCAGGATAAGTGTGATTTGCTTAATAAGCATAATGTTGGAGAAACTGTAAAGATTAGCATTAACCTAAGAGGAAGAGAATGGACAAACCCTCAAGGGGAGGTTAAATATTTCAATTCTGTTCAAGGATGGCGAATTGAAACTTTACAACCCGATCAAGGGGATAGTGGAATACCACCTGTGCCTCCAATTGAAGCATTTGAACCGGCCGAAGAACTAAATGAAGAAGATCATGACGATCTGCCATTTTAGATAAACGCCCTTTTCAGCTGCGGATTATTTTTAAGTTGACGGGTAATTTTAAGAACTGTTTAACTTGAAAAACAAGAATAGCGATATTTACTTTTTAACAGAGCTGTTAGAATTTCCTCCGGCGGAAAATGCTAATGCCGATGGTTTACTGGCAGTTGGAGGGGATTTATCTCCTGAAAGATTACTGCTGGCATATAAATCAGGGATATTTCCCTGGTTTAATGACGATTCTTTGATCTTATGGTGGAGCCCGGATCCCAGGATGGTCTTATTCCCTCATAAGATTAGGATTTCTAAAAGTATGCGACAAATTTTGTCGGGTACCCGGTTCACTTTAACCAGGAATAAATGTTTTAAGGAAGTTCTGGAAGCCTGTGCCGAAATAGAGAGAATGGGGCAGGAAGGTACCTGGATTACCAATAGTATGAAAGAGGCCTATTTACGATTGCATGATCTCGGGTTTGCAAAGTCGTATGAAGTTTGGGAAAATGAAAAATTAGTAGGAGGCCTTTACGGAATTGATCTGGGACAGTTATTTTGTGGTGAAAGTATGTTTTCTAAGGCGAATAACGCATCCAAATTTGCATTTATTAATCTGGCCAGGGACCTCGAAGAGCGTAACTATAATTTCATAGATTGTCAGGTTTATACTAAGCATTTGGCAAGCTTAGGAGCCGAAGAAATCCCGAGGAAGGAATTCCTAAAACTATTGCAGAACAGCATTTAGCGTTGTAAGAAAGAGGAATCTGTTTAGAGTGGATCAAGAATAATTATAGTATAGGTTGTATTTTTTCTAACCTCATGAAACCAAGTAGAAATCGTTTATTCCTGGTTAATATAGAACATGATCATAATTGGCCGGAAGGGATTCCTTCATTTTTTTAAAAGCTCCATCCGCTCCAAATAAAATTTCATAGTCTATAAACGCATCTTGAATTTTTCCTCGTACGATTAAATCGTAATTTACAGATGGGATTAACAGATTTTGAAATGCATTTTTAAATGTAGTTTCAATCATTTCACTGGAGGTAACAATATACTGCTGGTAAATCTTTCTTATTTTATGTTTCACAAACTTTTCTTTTAGAAACTTTGTGATTTCCATCCATGAATCTGAAGGGACATCTACTTCTTTAATTAGAATTTCAAAATTCAGAGGACTGCCCCATTTATCAAATTCAATACTATAATTCAATTTATCCTTTTTAAACTTTGCTCCATAAGTTGTTCGAGAGGTATCGGTTTCTTTATAGAAACGCATTTTTTTATAACCTTGAAGTTTGTCATTAATGAAAGTATGAGCTGCCTCTGGGAACTGATTTTTTTTAATGCGGTGTTCCCGCTCAACCTTTACCTGAGAATTAACAATTGTGAACTGAAATAAGATCAATACTAAAACTGGCAAACTCTTATACCTCTTCATATCTAAAACAATTTATCTCATGATCATTTACCATTCCTGTAGCTTGCATATGGGCATATACCACTGTACTACCCACGAATTTGAAGCCTCTTTTTTTAAGGTCTTTGCTAATGGTGTCAGATAAAGCCGTATTTGCAGGGCCTTCTTTGTGGTTCTCAATTTTATTTTTTATGGGTTGGTCATCTACAAAGTCCCAAATGTATGAACTGAAACTTCCTAATTCTTTTTGTATCTCGAGAAATGCCCGGGCATTGGTAACGGTAGCTCTAATTTTAAGTTTGTTCCGAATGATACCTGCATCCTGCAGCAAAGCGTCAATTTTTAGTTGATTGTAGGTTGAAATCTTTTTATAATCAAAATTGTCAAAGGCTTTCCTAAAATTTTCTCTTTTCTTAAGTACAGTCAGCCAACTTAGTCCTGCCTGAAAGGTTTCAAGGACAAGGAATTCAAATAAGGTTGCATCATCTTTTACCGGCACGCCCCATTCTTTATCGTGATAAGCTTCATACAGCTCATTTCCCAAACACCAACCACATTTGTGAATTTGCATTAGTCCAGATCTTTTATATAAAGATATGGCATAAATCTGAATTGAATTATTTAAGCAAGATATGCTGTTCAGAGTCAGATAAGGATTGTTGTCATGAGGAGCAAAAATTAATATATATGTTGTTATTTTACAAACCAAACGACTAAACCGAAATGCAAAAAAACAATACAAGAACAATGACAGATTTAATAAGGGATAGCTTATATAATGCCATGTCTTATTACGAATATCGAAAATTAGTAGACGAGTTCGCACAACTGGGAAAAACAACCGGTAACGAACAGCAAGAATCTCTGATTAACTATACGCAATTAAATAGTAAGCGTATGAAGCGTTGGGATAAAACAATTAAACTCCCGGAATGGGGAAACGAACTACTAAAGAAATTTGACAAACCGGTTCTTTGGATCGTTTTAACCGAAAGTTGGTGTGGGGACGCTGCCCCTTCAATTCCTGTAATGAACAAATTGGCAGAATCTTCGGCAAATATTACATTAAAGTTGGTTTTGAGGGATGAGAATCCCGAATTAATGAATCTTTTTCTTACTAATGGTAGCCTGTCAATTCCTAAACTCATCATGGTGGATCAGAAGAGTATGCAAGTCTTAAATACATGGGGTCCAAGACCTTCTAAGGCAACCAAAATGGCAGAAGCATATAAAGCAGAATACGGTGAACTTAGTCCGGAATTTAAGCAAGACTTGCAGCTTTGGTATAATAAAGACAAAGGTGTAAATATCCTGGATGATCTAAAGGAATTACTTACTTTGAAATAGGTAGGTAATAGTTCCTTTTTGTGTAGTTCTTGACGAGGAACTGAATTTTGCCTTTAGGGCATAGGAAATAGCGTTATCCACAAGGCAGCCATTGGATGTATTAGAGCTTTTTGCATTAAAATTAGCATCAACTACATTGCCTGAAGCATCTACTTCAATATTCACCACAACTCTACCCCCCTCAATACAGGTGTAAATGGGTGGCGGAAGCACATAATTAGAACGATCAACTAATGAATATGAAATGGAAGTCTTTCTTTTTTCAAGCTTATTTGTAAATTCTTTTTTCTTTGCCTCAGCTTCCTCTAGTTGTTGTTTTTTTTCCTCTCTATTTTTTACTAGATCCTTAAGACTGGCCGCATATCCCGAATCTGAATTCAAAAATTCTTTGAATTCATCTTCATTCATCGAAGCTTCTTTTTCTTCTAATATTTCTTCAAGTGTTTTTAGAGGTTCCGGTTCTTCCAAGCTGGATTTGGCTGTTTCGTTAAAAGCCATGTGACTTTTTATGGGATCTGCTTTTGCCATCTCTTCCTGCCTCTCCAATTCTTCAATTATTTTTTCAAGTTCCTCGTCGGCCAAGCTCAGTTCAATTATATACTCTTCCTGCTCCTTAGTTCCCAAGTGAATATTAAAAAGTAACAATATCACTATAGAAAGAGAGAAGAAAGTAATTATAATAGAAAGCTGACTTCGATTCAGGTCCATATTGCTATAACCAACTTTTTAATAATATATTTCACTCAATAGCTCATTTTAAAGCTGTTAAACTTTCATCATTTCTTTAAAATTAGCCGGTGTCACCGCATTATTTACGTTATAACCCCCTATTTTGGTTCTTCTAAGGGATGATAAGTGGCCTCCGGAATTCAATGCTTTTCCAAAATCATGGGCGATAGATCTAATATATGTGCCTTTACTACATTTTATCCTGAATTGTAATTCGGGCAGATTTATATCCAAAATCTCAAATTCCAATATTTCTACAATCCGGGCTTTTATCTCCAATTCCTTACCTTCTCTTGCATATTCATACATTCGCTTTCCATCTTTTTTCAAGGCTGAAAAAACAGGAGGTTTTTGAGCGATCTGTCCGAGAAACAAAGCTTTTGTCTTGTGAATTAGTTCATGGGTGATATGATCTGTTGGATATACATTATCCACTTCTGTCTCTAGGTCGTAAGAAGGGGTTGAAGAACCTAATGTTATGGTGCCCTCATATTCTTTGGGCATACCTTGAAATTCATGAATCCGTTTCGTGAATTTCCCCGCACAAATTAATAAAAGCCCACTGGCGAGGGGGTCTAGAGTTCCGGCATGGCCAACTTTAATTTTTTTTAATTCGTATCTTTTTCTAATCGCCCATTTTACGGCATTAACAGCCTGAAAGGATGACCATTCCAAAGGTTTGTCAATTAGAATAAGTTGCCCTTTTAAAAAATCTTCCTTGGTTTTCAAGACAATAAATTAGGAGAAAAGATACATAATTAAGGATTTAACCCCAAAGACCAAAGCCAATGGCAATACATCCAACAACAAAACAATAAATAGCAAAGTAACTTAACTTGCTTTTTTTTACGAGTTGAATCATCCAGGTACATGCCGCTAAACCAGCTATGAAGGCAGCTATAAAACCTGCGCCCATTGCAATAGTTTGCTCACTTTGAAACTGGAGCTCTCCACCAATAATATCTTTAGCCATTTTACCTATTATAAGAGGCACAACCATTAAAAATGAGAATCGGGCAGCTTTAGTCTTATCTACACCCAGCAATACGGAAGTGGATATTGTAGCTCCACTCCTGGAAATACCCGGTAATATGGCAATTGCCTGAGAAACGCCTATGACAAAAGCATTTAAATATGTTACTTTTTTCTGAGTTTCTCTAGCCTTATCCGCAAGATATAGGAGCAAAGCTGTAATAAGAAGCATATAGCCTACAAATGCTACATTACCTCCAAAAAAACCTTCCAGCTGCGATTCGAACAGTAATCCCACTAGTGCTGCAGGAATCATAGATATAACGATCTTTAAAGAAAAACGGGTTTCCTCGTTCCACTTAAATTGAAATAATCCTTTGATAATTTCCCATACGTCTTGCCTAAATACTACAATTGTACTTAGGGCTGTGGCAAAATGCAGCACCACAGTGAACAATAGGCTTTCCTCCGGGATAGAGTTATCGCCCAAAATGGCCTTCCCTAATTCCAGATGACCACTGGATGAAACAGGTAAAAACTCCGTTAATCCCTGGACTATGCCAAGGATAATTGCGTCTATGATTTCCAATTAATTATTTTTCTTCTTATGCGGATTTAATAAAATGGCATATATCTCAATCCCTAAACCTATTAGGACTAACGTTGGTGCCAATCGAATTCTTCTGAAGTTATATATATCCGGATTAAATACATTTGGGTCATCACTTCCTCCTCCGCTCATTAAAATAAATCCAAGAGCCATACAGGCAAGCCCTATAAACATAAAGAGATAGTTTCTTCTCTGGAAGATAAATTCAGGCTTTGGAGCCTGACTTTGCTTATTTTTTTGCTTTTGACTCATGCTGCAAATTTAATAATATAAATCATCTGTTCTGAGATTAAGAAAACGTTGTGTGGCAAAATAAGTACTAATTAATGAAATAAGCACACCTAAAACAAAAACACTAACAAAGAGGATACTCAATATCATAAAGTCCTGTAAAAGGTTTAATTCTGGGAAATTCATGTCAACATAATAGAGAACAGTTCCCAATGCCATAAGTGCTATTAATGAACCCAGCATTCCTAATTTAATATTTGTCCAAATAAAAGGCCTTCTGATAAACCTTTTTGTAGCACCCACCATTTGCATTGTTTTTATAATAAAGCGTTTAGAATATATGGACAAGCGGATAGAACTATTAATTAATAAAACAGCTATAAGCGTAAAAATGGCACTAGCTATTAATATCCAGAAGGAAATCCTTTTTACATTATCTGTGAGCAGCGCAATAAGAGGCTTGTCATAACTTACTTCTTCTACATAGTCCTTTTTGGCCAATTCTGATGCAATTTCCTCTACTTGTTCTGTGGATACAAAATCTGCTTTTAAAGCCACATCAATTGAATTTTTAAGAGGATTATATCCCAAAAAGTCCAGGAAGTTTTCACCAATTTCTGCACTGTGCACCTCAGCTGCTTCTTCTTTGGAGACATAGACCGCAGATTTAGTATAATCTGACATTACAAGGCTTTTCTGCAATTGATCAACTTCAACTTCCTTGGCATTGTCCTTTAAGAAAACAGATATTTTGATTTGTTCTTTAAAATGATCCGCTAATTTTTTGGTGTTTAGTACCAGAAGACCTAAAACACCCAATAAAAAAAGCACAAGTCCAATACTCAAAACCACTGAAAAGTAGGAAGAGATCAATTTGCGTTTTTGATAGCGTTCAAAAGATTTGCTCATAGTGGCATATGAATACGTAAAAATAGGAAAGTAAATTGAATAAACTTATTTTTGCGCGGTATCGGTTATAAACAAAAATTATGAGCTATAATTTTAGGGAGATTGAAGCTAAATGGCAAAGATATTGGGCGCACAAAAACACATTTAAAGCGATCAATGGCTCGGAGAAGGAGAAGTATTATGTTTTGGATATGTTTCCTTATCCCTCAGGGGCTGGTCTTCATGTTGGACACCCTTTAGGTTATATAGCCAGTGATATTTATGCCCGTTACAAAAGACATAAAGGATTTAATGTTTTGCATCCAATGGGCTATGATTCCTTTGGACTTCCGGCTGAACAATACGCCATACAAACAGGACAACACCCATCTATTACCACGGAAGCCAATATTGCCAGATATAGAGAGCAACTGGATAAACTGGGATTCTCATATGACTGGCAGAGGGAAGTTCGCACTTCTGACCCAAATTATTACAAATGGACACAATGGGTATTTATTCAACTTTTTAATTCCTGGTACAATAAAAGCAAGGATAAAGCTGAAAAAATAGAACAGCTTATAGAAATTTTCAAAAAAGAAGGGAATACCAATATCAACGCATCCTGTGACGAAGACACCCCATTATTTACTGCCGCAGAATGGAATGAGCTGAATTCAAAAAAACAGGAAGAATTATTATTAAAGTACAGGTTGACCTACTTAGCAGATACAGAGGTTAATTGGTGTCCTGCCCTTGGAACTGTTCTTGCTAATGATGAAATTGTTAATGGAGTCTCTGAGCGTGGAGGACATCCAGTGGAACGAAAAAAAATGACCCAATGGAGTATGCGTATTACGGCATACGCACAACGCCTGCTCGATGATTTACAAAAAGTAGATTGGCCTCAGTCTCTTAAGGACGCCCAGGCAAATTGGATTGGCAGGTCTGTAGGTGCTTCGGTTACTTTTAATACAATACCTTCAGATAATAACAATATCTCCCACCCCATTGAGGTATTCACTACCCGGCCGGATACAATTTTTGGGGTTAGTTTTATGACTCTTGCTCCAGAGCATGAATTGGTATTAAAAATAACAACAAAAGAACAGAGAGAGGAAGTTGACAACTACGTTCAAATCACTTCCAAACGATCTGAACGAGATAGGTTGGCAGATGTAAAAACTATCACTGGTGTTTTTACGGGCGCATTTGTTGAACATCCTTTTACCAAGGAATCAATACCGATTTGGATAGGAGATTATGTTTTAGCCGGCTATGGGACAGGAGCGGTTATGTCTGTACCAAGTGGCGACCAACGCGATTATGATTTCGCAAAGCATTTTAATATCCATATTCCTAATATTTTTGAAGGCATAGATATATCCGAAGAAGCATTTGCAGATAAGGAATTGACCATAATTGCCAATTCTGAGTTTTTAAATGGATTAAATTATAAGCAAGCCACTAAAAAAGTAATCTCCGAACTGGAAAATATTGGTCAGGGGAGAGGGAAAGTTAACTATCGGCTTAGAGATGCAGTTTTTAGCCGTCAACGCTATTGGGGTGAACCTTTTCCCGTATATTATGTTGATGGAATGCCTAAAATGATTGATGAAGACTGCCTTCCCTTGAAGTTACCGGAAGTAGAAAAGTATTTGCCAACAGATACCGGGGAACCACCATTGGGGAATGCTACAGAATGGGCCTGGGATATGCAGAAATCTAAGGTGGTGAACAATAGTTTAATTGACCATGTAAAAATTTTCCCCTTAGAGCTCAATACAATGCCCGGATGGGCAGGGAGCTCACAATATTTTAACCGGTATATGGATCCGGAAAACGATAAGGCAATCTTCTCCCAGGATGCTATTAACTACTGGAAGGAAGTAGATCTTTATATTGGTGGTGTTGAACATGCCACAGGCCATTTATTATACTCCCGTTTTTGGCAGAAATTTATGTTCGACAAGGAATTGGTTCCTCATGAAGAGTATGCTAAAAAATTGATTAATCAGGGGATGATTCTGGGTACAAGTGCCTTTGTTTATAGAGAGGAAGGAACAAATAAATTGATATCCAAAGGTTTAATAAATGACATAAATGTAAGTCCATTACATGCCGATGTATCTTTGGTTAATTCTTCAGATGAATTGGATATTGAAGCATTTAAAGAGTGGAGACCAGAGTTTAAAGATGCTGAGTTTGTTTTGGAAAATGGAAAATACATTGTTGGCCGTGAGGTTGAAAAAATGTCCAAATCTAAATACAATGTCGTAAACCCGGATGAAATATGTGAGGAATATGGTGCAGATTCCCTGCGTATGTATGAAATGTTTCTTGGGCCACTGGAACAGGCGAAACCGTGGAATACGGCCGGGATCTCAGGAGTATATGCTTTTCTAAAAAAACTATGGCGGCTTTATCATTCCGGCCCTGATGGTGATTTTCAGATTACGGAGAAGCCACCTTCAAAAGAAGCGCTAAAATCACTTCATAAAACAATCAAAAAAGTGGAAGAGGATATTGTAAATTTCTCATTCAATACTTCGGTAGCAACCTTTATGATTTGTGTTAATGAGCTTTCTGCCCAAAAGTGTACGAGCAGAGATATACTAGAGCCCCTTGCAATTTTGATCTCACCCTACGCACCTCATATTTCTGAAGAACTTTGGGAGAAGTTAAGGCACATAGAATCTGTTTCAACAGAGCCATTTCCAAAATTTGAGGCAGACCACCTCATTGAAAATAGTAAGGCCTATCCGATTTCATTTAATGGGAAAATGCGTTTTACTATTGAACTTCCTTTAGATATGGGTAAAGAAGAAATAGAGTCCGCCGTTATGTCTCATGAAAAAACTAAGGCACAACTTCAGGGTCGAATTCCCAAAAAGGTGATTGTGGTACCGGGGAAAATTGTAAATATTGTGGGCTAACTTTGCGGGCTATCGTTTATTTTTTGATTTGTGGACTCAATTCCTGTGAAAATGACAGTGCTGTATTATCAGCAGCTCAATTCTTTTTTTCATGATTTTACTACTGCACAATATTATTACATAAAAGAAATTTTGCGATAGAATAAATTGAAAAAGGTACATTTTGTCAGTATGAAAGACCCTGCACTAAATTGGCTGGGTTTTTGTTATTTAATAAGTACTTTTAAATTAGCAAAAAACGAAATTATGACGATTTATTATATATTACTCGGTGCCATTGCCCTCGTAAGTTGGTTGGTAAGCAGAAAGCTAAAAAGCAAGTTTAATTATTATTCCAAAGTTCATTTGCGCAATGGTATGAGTGGTGCAGAAATTGCAGAAAAAATGTTGAGTGATCATGGCATAAGAGATGTTAAAGTAGTCTCCACTGCTGGAATGCTCACAGATCATTATAACCCAAAAACCAAAACAGTTAATCTTAGCGAAGGGGTATATAACCAGCGAAATGCGGCAGCAGCTGCCGTTGCAGCCCATGAATGTGGCCATGCAGTTCAGCATGCACAGGCCTACGAATGGCTTTCAATTCGCTCTAAATTAGTTCCTGTAGTTAGCGTAACATCGGGGATGTCTACTTGGGTAGTTTTTGGAGGGCTTATATTGGCGGCTTCAACGGAAGGTGCGGGTGGACAATTAGGGTTTTATATTGCAGTAGCAGGGCTAATTATGATGGGGTTTGCTACCTTATTTAGTTTTATTACGCTCCCGGTTGAATATGATGCCAGTAATAGGGCTTTGGCATGGTTAAAAAGGAAGAACATAGTTTCACAGGAAGAATACAAGGGTTCTGAGGATTCCTTGAAATGGGCCGCAAGAACTTATGTCGTTGCTGCAATTGGCTCTCTTGCATCTTTGGTTTACTGGGGCTTTCAGGTATTCGGTGGAAGAGATTAGTTCCTGTACAGGAATATTTTTGGCCTGCTAAATTGTAATTTGACGGTCTATTTGCTGATCCAGAGATATGAAGGTTTCTGTCCTGGAAACACCCTCAATCTGCTGAATGTTTTTGTTCAACAAATGCATAAGATGTTCATTGTCTTTGCACAAAACTTTGATAAGGATAGACCAATTGCCAGTAGTATAATGGCACTCCAGGACTTCTGGTATTTTTTCCAATTGCTTCACAGCTATCGGATTACTCATGGCCTTATCCAGAAAAATTCCAATATACGCCATGGTCGTATAACCCAAAACCTTTGGATTTACAATGAATTTAGATCCGGCGATTAGACCGGATTTTTCCAGTTTTCTTAGTCTTTGATGAATAGCAGCTCCTGATATTCCAATATTCCTGGCAATTTCTAATATTGGCTTTCTTGCATCCGCCATAAGAAACCTTAGGATTTTTTTATCAATCCCGTCAATTTTTACATTTTCATTACTGGATTTCATGTACAAGCTTTCATATAATGCCTAAAGATACCAAAATTAGTTGCAAATATTAACCTGCGACAGAATCAGGATTATAACCTAAATAAGGTACATAATACTCCTTAAATACTACTCCATAGGTGGCTAACTCTTTTAAAATTGGTTCATAAACTTCCTTGGATATAGGAATCTGTACTCCCGGAGTTGAAATTTTTTTATTAAGTATCAGTAAAGTTGCAATAGCCACAGGTAAGCCAACAGTTTTTGCCATTGCTGTATGTGTATGATTTTCACCAATCACCACCATATTAGCATCAAGCTGTTGTTTTTTCCCATTCAATTCAAATCCGAATTTATGGTACATGACTATCATATCTTTATCATCATGCGCCATGGTCCAGCTGTCTTCCAATACTTTTTGCAGCATCTGAGCCGGAGAGGCATTTTTTATAGGAATAGTTTTTTTTGAATCAAACAAATTTAATTCCAGTAGTTTACCCCACATGATATCGTCCTGATCAATTTTGAGATAGTGTCTGAGTTTAAGTTCAACGGAATCGGTTGGTGAATAAGGTAGAAAAAGATTGGTAAATTCCCTGTAGGACATACCTTCAGAATTTTCTATAGTATAACTATCATCTGTCATACCTAATTGAACAAACATATTCCACGCTTTGGAAAATCCAACACGTCTCATGGTGCCCCTGTAAAGAGTTAGCGCATCCTCCAAACCATATACTTCCCTGTAGTTCAAAGAATCTCTGTTTGCATAGGCTTCGAATGCTCCATACCCTTCTATAGTCATAAATTCCGTCCTTCTGAAAAGTTTATGATAGGGTATATATTTATAGGTGCCCTCCTGTATAAATTTAGCAGTTCCACCTTGTCCGGCAATTACAACATTTCTTGGATTCCAGGTAAATTTGTAATTCCATAGGTTATTATCACTTTCAGGAGCAACCAGGCCACCTGTAAAAGATTCAAATAGCAACATTTTACCCCCCTTGTCCCTTATTCTATTAATAAGTTGCATGGCACTCATATGGTCTATCCCAGGGTCTAAACCAATTTCATTCATAAAAATTAATCCGTTTTTTTTAGCTTCAGCATCTAATGCTTTAATTTCTTTACTTACATAGGATGCGGTAACCAAATGTTTTTTAAAACGAATGCAATCTTCGGCCACTTTCATGTGAAAACGTGCCGGGAGCATAGAAATAACAATATCTGAGTTTTTAATGGCCCTCTCTCTTTCATCATCCTTAAAAATATCCAACTTTATAACTTTACACGAAGGATGGTTTTTTATCTCATCAGGAATTATCTTGGTATTGAGATCACCAATAGTTAAATGTAGTTTTTCTGAATCTGCTTTTTCCAGAAAGTAATCCAACAAATATGAGGTAGATTTTCCCGCCCCTATGACTAATATTTTTCGTGACATCAAATTTATTTTCTGTTCGAAGTATTGCGGGGACTAAGGTATCAAATTGTTACATTTGTCAGAAATATGGCCATTTAAGTTATGAACAAAACAATTTTCTGTACAGGGGTTTTCTTTGGAGTATTGGCCGTGGTTTTAGGTGCTTTTGGGGCTCATGGATTGAACAATCTTGTGTCTTCAGGCGAGATAGATACTTTTAAAACAGGTGTGACTTATCAAATGTATCACGCACTATTTTTATTAATCCTTGGTGGTGTGAAAAGCATGCCCGAAGAGGAGAAGAAACTGGTTTATTATTTGATTGTTTCAGGGATAGTTTTTTTCTCATTTTCTATTTATTTGTTAGCTACTAACAGCCTGACTGGCTTTGATTTTAGAACGATAGGCTTTATTACACCAATTGGCGGCCTTCTTTTGATTTTGGGATGGTTGATTTTTGGCTATCGTGCTTATAGAAAATTATAATAATCAAGGAGAATGGCTTTAATAACTGATCCACGATTTGATACGTTTTTAGCTACTAGAACAAAATATAAATGGCAATAAAGAGCATTTCAATGAATTCAATTTCGTTAAAAGAGTACGGCCTGGAAACCGATCGGATATTTTACCAATTAGATCCTGAACAACTTCATCAGATGACCCTTGAACGTGGTATGGGTAAGGAGGCATCAAACGGAGCCTTGGCTGTTAACACAGGAGAGTTCACAGGACGTTCCCCAATGGATCGTTTTATTGTTAAGGACGATATAACCGAAGATAAAGTCTGGTGGGGGAATATAAATATTCCATTCTCTCCTGAGAAATTTGATTCGCTTTATACTAAGGTGATCACTTACTTAAAGGACAAGGATGTATTTGTAAGGGACTGTTATGCCTGTGCAGATAGTAAATATCAATTAAATTTAAGGGTCATCAATGAATACCCATGGTCCAATTTATTTGCACATAATATGTTTCTTAGACCTCAGGAAGAGGAATTAGCGAATTTTGAGCCGGAATGGACTGTGATGAATGCACCTGGGTTTATGGCAGATAGTGTGGTTGATGGAACTAGACAACACAATTTTGCCATTCTTAATTTTACGCGAAAGATTGCTTTAATAGGTGGTACGGGTTATACTGGAGAGATTAAGAAAGGAATTTTCTCTGCTTTAAACTTTATCTTGCCTTTATACAAGGATACTTTACCTATGCATTGTTCCGCCAATGTTGGGGAAAAAGGAGATACAGCCTTGTTTTTTGGACTTTCCGGTACCGGTAAAACAACCTTGTCTACAGATCCATTTAGAAAATTGATTGGAGATGACGAACACGGATGGACTGAAGAAAATACAGTTTTTAATTTCGAAGGCGGATGTTATGCCAAGGTTATCAATCTAAGTGCGGAAAAAGAACCAGAGATCTATGCCGCAATTAAAAAAGGCGCAATTTTGGAAAACGTTATTCTGGATTCAAGAGGGAAAGTCGATTATGATAACACGTCCATAACTCAAAACACCCGGGTAAGTTATCCTATTGATCATATTTCCAATATTAAAAGACCTTCAATTGGAGAAGACCCCAAAAACATTTTTTTCCTTACAGCAGATGCCTTTGGAGTATTACCTCCTATATCAAAATTAACTCCCAGTCAGGCTGCATATCATTTTATGTCAGGATATACCGCTAAGGTGGCCGGGACAGAGGCAGGGGTAGTTGAACCTGTACCTTCATTCTCTGCATGTTTCGGAGCGCCGTTTATGCCTTTACATCCGGCAGAATATGCAGAAACATTAAGCAGAAAAATGAAAGAATCTCAGGTTAATGTTTGGTTGGTTAACACGGGATGGACCGGTGGACCTTATGGGATTGGAACACGAATGAAATTAAAATACACAAGAGCCATGATTCGCGCTGCACTTAGTGGTGACTTAGGATTGTACACCTATGATTCCTACCATATTCATTCTGTTTTTGGTGTAGCACAACCACGGACTTGCCCGGGTGTCCCTACTGATGTTTTAAGCCCGAGAGCAACCTGGAATGACGATAAGGCATATTATGATACTGCATTTAAACTTTCCAATGCTTTTCGTGAGAATTTTAAAAAGTTCGAGTCTTATGCCAATGAAGAAATAAGGAGAGGGGGACCCCAGCGTTATAACTATTAATTAAAAAGGTCTCAGTAAATGAGACCTTTTTGTCGAGTTTTTATTTTTTATTGACACTGGTAATGTACTTCTGTAAAGCCATTGTCATCGATGGAGTTTCAGGTGTCGGAGCTTTTATATCAATTCGCAGACTGGCTTGAGTTGCTGCTAAAACGGTTGAATTTCCGAATACCGCAATTCTCGTATCATTTTGCTCAAAGTCGGGAAAATTTTTAAGTAATGATTCTATACCTGATGGGCTAAAAAATACCAGAACATCGTAATAGACATTTCTTAAATCCGAGAGATCGCTTATAACAGTTTTATAGAAAATACCTCGATCCCAGTTAATACCCAGTTCATTTAAGGCATCGGGAATAGCTTGTTTTAAAACATCTGATGAGGGCAGTAAAAAAGATTCCTCTTTATATTTTTTAAATAAATGAAGTAATTCACTAAAATTTCTTTTGCCCACATAAATTTTTCGTTTCCTGTAAACTACATATTTCTGGAGATAAAAAGCTACTGCCTCAGATTGGCAGAAGTATTTCATGGAATCCGGAACTTTAAAACGCATTTCTTCAGCTATTCTAAAGAAGTGATCAACAGAATTTCTACTGGTGAGGATTATGGCCGAATAATTTTTAAGATCAATCTTCTGTTGCCTTACGCTTTTGGCGTCTACCCCTTCAACATGTATGAAAGGCCTAAAGTCTACCTTTACTTTTTCCTTTTCAATTAGCCTTAGGTATGGAGAATTTTCCATTTTTGGTTCTGGTTGGGACACCAAAATCGTTTTTACCTTCATGTATCTTAGTCTTTTAGATAATTCGCGATGATTACAAAGGGTGCAATTTCGAGAGCGCAAAGGTACAAAATAAAATAGAAAAAGTAGCCTGAGATTAATTTTTGATAATTTTTTATAATAGTTATCCAGCCAACAACATTCACTACTACTATTAGAAAAATGGCAATAAACACTACAATTTTCGAATCTTTAAGTACATAAGTAAGGATAATATTGGCTGCTAACATGATGATACTGCTGTAGTTAAGGTAGGACAGCTTTTTAAAAATGAATTCGGAGATTATCTTATTATTATTGAAGACAAACCCACCCCCCATTTGCAGCAATATTTTACCAAATAAGAACAAGAATAGAAACCCGAGAATAATTGAAAAAACAACTGGATATAGGTCACTTTCTGAACTGGACAAAATAGTTGAAGCCAAATAGATGAAAAGTGAAAAATTTAGAAGTTGGAATATTGTAAAAAAGATATTAAACCAATTTAATAGTTTATCCTTTTTATTGTACATAAAAATATACTTGTTATTAAAAGGGAGTATAATAAAATTTAAAAACCTGTTGTAAAATAAATTCTTAGCAATAACCATAAATAGTATACTGGAAAAGATAATTACTGTTATCCAATCTATATTATTGATTACTCTTTGAACAGGTTCCATTATGGCAATTTAACGTTTTCCCCATTTAAACCCCAATAAAGTCCGTTTTCAGAAATACTAATCTTAAAATAGTAAGCATCGCCAATGTTTGGTTTTGGCATTAGAAGTCTAAAGCTCGTCGTATCTTTAGATTTAAGTAAGTTTTTTTCTGCCTGGGTAGGATTGGCCGGAATCTTTTGGACTTCTCTGACGTTTTTATATTTGTTTAGAAATATCACCCCAAACTCAAGCTTGGATATTTCAATATCCTTAGCATATGGATTGTAGATTGAAAAGTTTAAATATTTGTCCTCCGATAATTCAAGAGGAGTATTAACAATAGTTCTCAACTTTCTAAACGATTCAAAATTCTCTATATAGACACCATAATGCTGATCTCCTTTTGCATCGTAATAAGAAATGTCGCCTTTGTCTAAGAATTTGGAGACATAAAGTATTGTTTGCCCTTGTACCAGATTTTCAGACTCGTCTAATGAATACTGGTTTGGCCTAAATCGTATATTATTGAGTGAATAGGAGGTGTTACCGGAATAGAACGTATACATAGGTGCGTCGGTATAAGAATTTTCGAATACTACAGGAGTTGTCCCAATCTGAGAGCTTATTTCATTTACCCAATCTTTATTTCCATGTGATTCATAAACAATGGGAAAAAGCGGGAGATAGATCAATCCAATTCTGAGGAACATTAAAATTACAATGTTAGCTGTACCAAGGATCAGAATCCATTTTCTCGTAACCTTATCCAGGAGTATTTGATTGTAAACCACTACAATCATTGGAATACAAATAACAACTAACCATTGTGTTTGTATGCGTCTGTTAAAACTGGAAATGAAAAAGAATAGGATGATACCATAAATCAAAAACAAAAGTGCACTGTTGAATTTATCAGACTTTTTTGTTTTAAAAAGAGCCCTGTATATCCATGGAAAAGTTAAGCCGAAAAGTGCTATTAGGTTAACAAAAAACCCTAAAGAAAAATCGCCAAATTCGTAGGCTCTGTTTGGCCTTTCAAACAAATGATACTTTATAGAAACAAAGTCATTATTAAATAACCATATAAAATGGGGGGTATAACTAACCAGTGCAATTAGTACAGAAAGCCAGGCATATTTGTTAAAGACAAGGCGTAGATTAGATATCAATACCAACAGTATTACCAGAACAGCATTGTATTTGCTGTACATTAAGCCAGCCATGACAAGTCCCAAAAGAATAGATAAACCTATGGATGGGGACTTTAAAAACTTCTTATATATCAATAAAAATACCGCAGTAAAGAAAAGTAATGGTGTATCAGGTAGTGTTAGGAATCCATAAGCATGAATAAGGGTCATTGAGAAAACCAAACTAAAATAATGAAGTATATATTTATTCTTTCTATGGTCATCTATTAAAAACCAGAGGACTATATAGGTGCCAGCAGAAAGAACAATACCTATAAGGCGAACTCCTAATTCTCCATTAAAAAACAGGCTGCTCATCTTGACGATCAAAGCAACCATTGGTGGATGATCAAAGTAGCCCCAAGCCATATGTTGAGCATAATACCAATAGTAAGCTTCGTCAAAAATTAGTTCAGTAAAATAACCCTGTAATAGATTTATTATAAAAATTGCTGCTAATAAATAAAGGAAAATTCTGGGTAGTTTAAGTTTCATTACGGTTACCGATTCGCTTCAAAATTACAAATTATAGCACTAATTAATTCCTTTAAAGAAACGATAAAATTACTTTTGTATTTTCTGCTAGACCTTTTAAAGTAGTATTTTTGTCAAAATTACCAAAAGGCAAATGACAGATAGCTTAGTAATAATTCCAACGTTTAATGAAATTGAGAATATTGAAGCTATTATAGATGCTGTTTTTCAACTTAAAAAAGAATTTGATGTCTTAATTGTTGATGATAATTCCCCGGATGGTACTGCAAATAAGGTCATTGAATTACAAAATAAATATCCTAAGCAGTTGTTTCTCGAAGTAAGAAACGGCAAATCTGGTTTGGGGACTGCTTATATTCATGGTTTTAAATGGGCATTGGCAAGAAAATACGATTACATTTTTGAAATGGATGCCGATTTTTCTCATAGACCCTCAGATTTACAACGATTATACAGAGCGTGCCTTAATGGTGCAGATGTGGCCATTGGGTCGCGCTATAAAAAAGGAGTAAATGTAGTTAATTGGCCACTTTACAGAGTTTTATTGTCCTATGGAGCCTCTTTTTATGTAAAACTAATTACTGGAATGCGAATTCATGATCCTACAGCAGGCTTTGTCTGCTATAACAGAATCGTTTTGGAGGCGATTAACCTGGATACAATAAAATTTGTAGGATATGCTTTTCAGATAGAAATGAAATTTAGGGCATACCTAAAAAAATTTAAAATTGAAGAAGTCTCCATCATTTTTACAGATCGGGAGCTGGGCAAATCTAAGATGAGTTCTTCAATTATCTGGGAAGCAATATTTGGTGTTATCACAATGAAATTCAGAAGTTTTTTTACTAAAGATTAAGTTATGGATAAAACACTCATTAAAAATGCTATTATCATAAATGAAGGAGTAAGATTTGAGTCCGATATTCTAATTCAAGATGAGATTATCACAAAAATTGGCAGTAATCTTTCTTCAAACGGGGCAAAAATTCTGGACGTAGCCGGGAATTTTGTTTTACCTGGGATAATAGATGATCAGGTGCATTTTAGAGAGCCCGGACTTACCCATAAGGGCGATATAGCTTCAGAAAGCAGGGCGGCCATTGCAGGTGGAATAACCTCTTACATGGAACAACCCAATACGAATCCGCAAACGACCACTATAGAAAAATTGGAGCAAAAATTTGAATTAGCTTCCAGGACTTCATATGCTAATTATTCCTTTTTATTTGGTGGTACCAATGACAACCTTGAGGAAATAAAAAAACTTGATAAATATGCCTGCTCAGGCATAAAATTGTTTTTGGGATCTTCTACAGGAAATATGCTGGTGGATAATGAAGAGGTCCTTGAGCGAATATTTAAGAATACAGAACTAGTGATTTCAGCACATTGTGAAGATGAAAAAACTATTAGAGAAAACACACAGAAATACAGAGCTATATATGGCGATGATATTCCTGTTGAATTACATCCGTTAATACGAAGCGAACAGGCTTGTTACCTTTCTTCATCCCGGGCGATTGCCCTTGCAGAGAAAACGGGGGCTAGATTGCACGTTTTTCATGTTTCAACAGGCAAAGAGACCAATCTTTTTAGAAATGACATTCCACTTGAACAAAAAAAGATCACGGCAGAAGTTTGTATTCATCACCTTTGGTTTTCAGATAAAGATTATTCGGAAAAGGGAATGTTAATTAAATGGAATCCTGCTATTAAGACCTCCACAGACAGAGATCAATTATGGCAGGCATTATTGGATGATAGAATTGATGTTGTGGCAACAGACCATGCTCCACATACTCTGGATGAAAAGAAAAATATTTATATGAAGGCACCCTCTGGTGGCCCCCTTGTTCAGCATGCATTAACGGCTATGTGGGAAAAAGTTTTTGAAGGAAAAATCACTGTAGAGAAAGTTGTTGAAAAAATGTGCCACAATCCTGCTAAATTGTTTCAAATTGAGAAACGTGGTTATATAAAGGAGGGCTTTTATGCAGATTTAGCAATAGTAGATGTAAACTCACCCTGGACGGTTGATAAAAACAATATTTTATATAAATGTTCATGGTCACCTTTTGAAGGTAATAGGTTTAGAACAAAAGTCACTCACACATTTGTTAATGGACATTTGGCTTATGATAAAGGACAATTTTCCAGTTTCAGGAATGCTAAAAGGCTTACTTTTGATAGATAATGATGCGTAAAATATTCCTCTTAATAACATTTATAATTCTTTTCTCATGCGGAGAGGAGGTCATTGAGAAGCCCGTCAATCTTATTTCTAAAGAGAAAATGATTGATATCCTTCACGATCTGGCTATTATAAATGCGGCTAAGACTACCGGGCCCCGGGTAATGGAAGATAAGAATTTTGCTCCCATGCAATTTATTTACGACAAATATGAAATTGATAGTATACAGTTTGTCTCGAGTGATTTATATTACGCATCCAGGCCTTTGGAATATGAAGATATTTATAAGAAAATAGAAGAGAGAATTATAAAGCAAAAAGAGGGTTTTGAAAAACAGAAAGAGAAAAAAAAGGACAGTTTAGATCAGGAGAAGGAGGAAGAGTGAGCCTCTATATATTTTTGACATGAATAGGAAACACATGATTGAATTAATTCATATTCCATATTAAGTGCTTCCTGTACTTTTAAATTATCATACACCTGTGGATGTCGTAAAGATGTGAGCCCTTGTTTAGTTAACTTCCTTTTTTTGGATATAAATAAATTTATAGCCCAGTCCATTCTCCAGAAAACTTCTAATTGCCAAAATTTCAGCCCAATCTTAGGTGCTGGTTTGTTAAACGCGAGCGAGATTGTCTCTAAAATACTTTTATAGGACAAATTTTCTGCTACAGCAATAAAGCGCTCATTTTTAATAGGAGAATCCATAAGTTGATCCATTATTTTAACAACATCTCCTACCGAAATAAATCCCGTACCACCCGGGAAGTAATATTTCATACCTTTCGCAGCCGTTTTAAATAGTAACCCACTACCGCTTTCCCAATATCCGGGACCCAGGATAATACCAGGATTAACAATTACTACAGAGAGGCCTTCCTGAGCACCCCTCCAGACTTCCATTTCGGCAAAGTGTTTTGAAGATGCATATACATTTGCATAGGTATCATTCCATTCATTTTCTTCATTGATCCGTTCACCTGTTGTAGATTTGCCTATTGTTGCAATAGAACTTACATAGCACAATTTTTTGATATTCTTATCAATACAAAGATTTACAATATTCTCCGTACCCTTCTTATTTATTTTTTGTAGAGCATTAAAATCACCGGGATCAAATGAAATAAATGCAGCACAGTGATAAACCAGAGTAACTTCCTTAAATGCCAATTCAAGAGCAGGGATATCATTAATATCGGCTTCTATCCATTGAATCTTATCAAATAACATCTCAGAATTTTCATGATAATATGAAAATACCTCCTTTACTCTCTGAATATTGCTATTTTTTCGATGAATAGCCTTAACAGATGCACCCTTAGTGAGCAAATGCAACATTAGATGGGACCCTACAAGTCCAGTTCCTCCTGTGACTAAAACCATGGGTCTAATTTACTCATTTCGGTTGGATAAATTTGTTCAATGAGTCAAGCTGCTGGCTATTTCTATTATATTTGCAGCAACTATTTTAATAGATTACAAAATGACTTCAAACTTTGTTTCGGAACTAAAATGGAGGGGAATGGTACACGATGTTATGCCGGGAACCGAAGAGCATTTACTTACTGGGATTCAATCTGCCTATGTTGGGATAGATCCAACTGCAAATTCACTTCATATTGGTCATTTGGTAAGTGTAATGATGTTAAGACATTTTCAGCTCGCAGGTCATAAACCCTATGCCTTGATTGGCGGAGCAACAGGTATGATAGGTGATCCTTCCGGTAAATCAACTGAAAGAAATTTATTGGATGAAACTACCTTGCGATTAAATCAGGAAGCAATTAGAGAGCAATTGTCCCGTTTTCTTGATTTTGATAGCCTGGCAAAAAATTCTGCGGTACTTGTTAACAACTATGATTGGATGAAAGATTTCACTTTCCTCGATTTTATTCGCGATGTTGGGAAACACATTACAGTTAACTATATGATGGCCAAAGAATCTGTCAGGAAAAGGCTTTCACCAGATGAAAAAGAAGGTATGTCTTTTACTGAGTTTACATATCAGCTGGTTCAGGGGTATGATTTTTTATATCTGTTTCAGAATTATAATTGTACGCTTCAAATGGGTGGGAGTGACCAATGGGGAAATATTACAACCGGAACAGAACTAATTCGCAGAATTGGAGGGGGTAAAGGATATGCACTCACATGTCCTCTTATTACTAAGGCTGATGGAACTAAATTTGGAAAAACTGAGGGCGGTAACATCTGGCTGGACGCCCATAGAACATCGCCTTATAAATTTTATCAGTATTGGCTAAATACATCAGATGAAGATGCAGAAAAATACATTAAAATCTTTACTTTTTTGTCTGAAAGTGAAATTGAAGATTTGATTATAGAACAGTCTCAGGCACCTCATTTACGAATATTACAAAAACGCCTGGCGCAAGAAATTTCCATTCTGGTTCATTCCAAAGAAGAATATGAAAATGCAGTGATTGCCAGTTCTATTCTTTTTGGAAAATCAACTTCTACAGATCTTAAGAGCTTAGACGAGAATACTTTTTTAGATGTTTTTGACGGAGTCCCTCAAGCGGAGATTTCCAAATCTGAAATGGATAATGGATTGGATATGATTGCTGCATTAGCTGCCAAAACAGGATTTTTAGGTTCTAATGGTGAAGCACGGAGAGAACTAAAACAAAATGCCATTTCCGTTAATAAGGAAAAAGTAAAAGAAGATTATTTAATAACGGAAACAGATTTGATAAACAACAAATATGTTTTACTTCAGCGAGGTAAAAAGAATTATTTTATCCTGGTTGTAAAATCTTAAATTGGGGGTATTAATGGAGGAAATTGATTTTTTTGACTTCAGAGCAGTACTGCTTTTAACCTTTGTTCTGTTCCTGATTATATTTATTCGCTTTTTAATTGTTTCTGGAGCGTATCACTATGCATTTTTCTTTTTGTTTCGAAAAAAATTTGATAAAAGAATATTAGATCATACTGCGTTAAAGAAGAAGCAATTATACAAGGAATTATATTGGTCTGCTATAAGCGGGTTGATTTTTGCGATTTTTGGAATATTGATTTATTTTTTATGGTCAAAAGGGGTTACGGCAATCTATGTGGATTTAAACGCCTACCCATTATGGTATTTACCAATTAGTGTATTATTAACGCTATTTATTCAGGACACCTATTATTATTGGATACACCGTTGGATGCACAAGCCGTCTGTCTATAAGTATTTTCATAAGATTCATCATAAAAGTGTACACACTTCAGTATTGACCTCTTTCTCATTTCATCCATTGGAGACTGTGTTACAGGCTATTATTCTTCCATTAATAGTTTTGTTTATACCTATGCACTATTACGCTTTGCTATTTATGCTATTAATCATGACTATTTCAGCGACAATTAATCATGCCGGAGTTGAAATATATCCTTCAGGAAAATATGGAAAGTGGTTTGGACATTGGATAATTGGCGCTACTCATCACGATCAGCATCACAGAAAGTTCAATTATAACTTTGGATTATACTTTACATTTTGGGATAAGTGGATGGGAACGGAAAGTCCCGAAAGTATTGGGAAATGATTTAAGTAATTTTAAACCCCTGATACTAAAGCACCATTAAATTACAGCCGCGGACGTCTGAATGATCAAATCTGCCTAATACTTCAAAACTCCCATCTTTATAGATCCTGCCAAGATCCTGAGTTGCAATAAACGAACACGAATAAATATTGGCGAGATCTATGATGTTTATTCCTCCTACTTTACCAAAAGATTCAGTTGTCAAAGGATCTTCTGTTTCTCGTATAGAAACAGACATCCAGGGAGGACAATTGAAAATTCCGTTAGCTTTGGAATATGCCTGAGAAAGAAGTTCAGTCATGCCGTATTCCGAGTGAATGGCATCAAGGCCAAAACTGTTTTTAAGGATATTATGTAATTCATCCCGCACCAATTCAGTTCTCCTGCCTTTCATCCCGCCTGTTTCCATAATAATGGTATTTTTTAATTTCAGTGAATGATGCTCGGAAATGTTTAGTAAGGCATATGAAACACCAATAAGGATGCTTTTACCAGCAGATTGATCCAGGCTTTCGAGGGTCTTTAATAGATCAACTTTGTTATCAAGATAAAAACCACTCTTCGGATTTTCACTTTTTTTAATAAGGTCTTTTACCATATAGATAAGTGAAGAGCCTTCACGTTCCATATAAGAAGGTAATAATGCCAGAACGCAATAATCCTCAATATTTCCATAGAAATGTTCAAAGGTTTTCAAATAGCTTTTCACATAAATAGACAGCTCTGAAACATAATGTTTGCTAACAAGTTGTCCCGTTGTCCCGCTGCTTTCAAAAACGATCTGAGGTTTTTGGTTCTTGGCTATTACTTTTTTGGATTTGAAAAATTCAATTGGTAAATATGGAATATCTTTTACTGTATTTACATTAGACCTAGATTTACCCAAATAACTGCAAAACTTCTGGTAAATAGGATTGTTGTCATACTGAAAATTAAAAATCTCCAATGCAAGATTGTTGAACTGAGATAATGTTTTGATCTCAAAAATTTTATTGATATCCATATCGACTTGAAGACTACAAAAATAGTTAAAATAAAAAAAGCTCCTCTGGGGAGCACAATAATGGATATTTGTGAAATGCTATTTAACAACCAGTTTTCTGGTCATTGTTTTGTTATTCTCTTCCACTTGAATTACGTAAACACCTGGTGAAAGCCTTCCTATATTGAGCATATTTGTTGAAATCCGATCCTGAAGTACTATTTTACCAAAAACGTCGTACACGGTTACATCTTTACTCTGATTATTTAAAGTTTTAATGTAAACGATGCCATCAATAGCTGGATTTGGATAAAGCGTAAAATTGGAAATTTCTTGTTCCTTTTCACCTATAGCCCGTGGCTTTTCCTGTCCGGAAAGCACTAAAGTAAAGACCAGTAAAAAGAATACGTAGGCTTTTTGCATCAACATTGATTTGGGATCAACTAAGTAAATATATGATAATAGCTTTTCTCCTGATAGAAATTGTTGTGAAAGCTAAATTTTTGTAGGTAAACTTTTATAGTTGTAACATTCATCGATGAATTATGCATTTAATCGATAAATAATAAATTTTATAAGGAAGTTGTACCGAATATTTTTTTGAGGGAGTAAATCTATTTAATTATCAATTTTCTAGTTGCTACCCTATCTTTTTCATATACTCTTAGGACATAAACCCCGGCAACTAAATTAGAGACATTCAACTCCTTTCTTAGAATTGTTGTCTCAAGCCTTTGAGTGCCAAAAACATCAAAGATTAGTATTCTTTTCGGGGCATTCGATGCAGTCTGGATATAAACTTTTCCAGTGGAAACGGGATTTGGATATAGCTTAAAACCCTCTATTTCGCCCCCAGGGTTTTGCGCTTCCTGGCCGTAGCTAAAAGAGATAAAAAGAAAAAATAAAACAAGGTAGATTTGCTTCATAAACACTATTCAACAATAGTAATTATCACAAATATAGAAATTTTAGTTCTCCATTATACTCCATGAATTTGTTAAATAACTAATATTCGATAAAATGCATCCATAGATACTGTTAAACTGGAATAGAACTTTAAAACCCCTAATATTTGACTCTTTGGTGTTATTTTAATGTTATCAGCATTAAATCAACGTTAAGTAATTAAAGCATATTAGTATTATCTTTACTTTTGGTCTGAATGATCAAAGAATAAACCCATGAAAAAGCAGGACATTAAAATTCTATTGGTAGATGATGAACCGGATATTTTGGAGATTCTAAAATATAATCTTTCTTCCCAGGGATATCAGGTATTTACTGCTAAGAACGGAATTGAAGGTGTAGAGAAGGCAAGGAAAAAAACTCCCCATTTGATACTTTTGGATGTAATGATGCCTGAAATGGATGGGATAGAAGCTTGTGATGTTATTCGAAATACAAAAGGATTGGAAAATACCTTAATTACCTTTTTAACAGCCAGAGGAGAGGATTATTCTCAGGTAGCTGGTTTTGATGCAGGTGCTGATGATTACATCACCAAACCGATAAAACCAAAATTATTGGTAAGTAAGATAAAGGCTTTGTTAAGGCGATTAAATGAAGAAAAGAATCAGGATGAAGATATTCTGAAGGTCGGAAATATTGAAATTAATCGCGAGGAATACAAAGTAATCAACAACGGGAAAGAGATTATTCTCCCAAGGAAAGAATTCGAGCTTTTGGCCTTATTAGCCTCAAAACCAGACAAGGTATTTAAACGTGAAGTAATATTGGATAAAGTCTGGGGACAGGAAGTAGTTGTTGGAGGCAGAACAATTGATGTACATATTAGAAAACTACGCGAAAAAATTGGGGACAATCATTTTAAAACTGTCAAGGGTGTAGGCTATAAGTTTGTATTGTAATGTCTACAAGGTTAAAAAAGTCATATAAGTTTGCATTCCGTTCCGCACTCTTAATTACTATCATTCTTGCATTATCTTTAAGTCTTTTTCTGTTGTACAAAAAACAGTTAGAAGACACCTGGCTTGAACTACTGGTTTTTACTATAATGGTTTTTGTAATATCTTTTACTATAATTCAGGTTCGTGTCGAGAAATATATCTACCGAAGGATTAAGAAAATTTATGATGATGTTTCTTTATTGGAGTCTACTTCTTTTACCACCGATCCTGTTACAACAGACATGAAAACGCTGACAGAGGATATAGAAAAATTTGCAAAGGACAAAAAAATTGAAATAGACACACTAAAAATCCGTGAGGAATACAGGAAGGACTTTTTAGGTAATATTTCACACGAACTTAAGACCCCTTTGTTTACAGTACAAGGCTATATTCTTACACTTCTAGATGGTGCCTTGGCGGATAAAGCAGTTAGGAAAAAATATTTACAGCGAGCCCAAAAAGGTGTGGAAAGACTTATTTATATTATCAAGGACCTTGATCTGATTACAAAATTAGAGGTTGGAGACTTAAACTTGGAATTAGGTGCCTTTGATATAATTGAACTTATACAAAGTGTATTTGAATTGGTAGAGATGAAGGCAGGTAAAAAAAACATCTCGCTTACTTTTGACATGAATTATGAAACTCCAATCTATGTAAAGGCCGATAGGGATAAAATACAGCAGGTGTTGTCTAATTTGATAGTGAATTCTATAAAATATGGTCATCGTGATGGTACTACCGAAGTAAGTGTGGAAAACCTTATCAGGAATAAAGTGATTGTAAGAATCACCGATAATGGTGAAGGAATTCCTGAAGAACATATCCCCAGACTTTTTGAGCGATTTTACAGGGTTGATAAAAGCGGTAGCAGGAAAGAAGGCGGCTCCGGTTTGGGATTGTCAATCGTAAAACACATAATTGAGGCACATGGCGAAAAAATATATGTTGAAAGTGTGGTGGGTGTAGGATCGGAATTTTCATTTACCTTAGAAAAGACTCAACTTAAAGCTGACTAAATCTGCTCTCCGAAAGAATTCCTTAGTTTTACTGAAACAAAATAATACCCTTTGCTTTGGGAAGTAAAAATAAACTCAAACGATTTGAACAAAACAAGACTTTCAGCCATGTTATTGAACCTGGCAGGGATGAACTAATAGAGGGTAAATTTCCTTTAAAAGGAAAATGGAAGAGTTTTTTTAATAATGACAATCCGATAGTTTTGGAACTGGGTTGTGGTAAAGGAGAATATACCATTGGCCTGGCCAAGCTGGATGGATCGAGGAATTTTATAGGTATTGATATTAAGGGTGCCAGGTTGTGGAGGGGGGCTAAAACCGCCCTGGAGGAGAATTTAGGGAATGTTGCCTTTTTACGAACGCAGATAGAACTAATAGATTTAATCTTTGCCGAAAATGAGGTAGATGAAATCTGGATTACTTTTCCAGACCCACAACTAAAGTATAAACGAACGAAACACAGGCTTACAAATAAGGCCTTTTTGGATAAATACAAGTTTGTACTTAAAGATAAAGGTATAATCAACTTAAAGACCGATAGTGAATTTATGCATGGGTACACTTTGGGATTATTACATGGCTTAGGTTGTGAGATTTTATATGCAAATCATGATATTTACAAGAATGAGGGGAGTCCAAAAGAAGTGATGGATATAAAAACTTTCTATGAAAAGCAGTATCTTGAAAAAGGAAAACCAATTACATATATAAAGTTTACTGTCAATTAACCAATGACGCATTTAATTATACTTTTTTTTGTGACTTTTTCAGCTGCTTTTATGGCAACTGTTCCTCCGGGATTGCTAAATATGAATGCTGCCCAAACAAGTGTTAAAAAAGGGAAACTAAACGGAATTATGTTTAGTCTAGGGGTCGCTACCATGATCATGATGCAGGCGTACATTGCAGTAATGATTTCAAAATTTCTATTCAGACATCCTGAAGTCATAGATTTACTACTTAAGATCGCATTAGGTGTTTTTACTTTTTTTGCACTTTATTTTTTTATTTCAGCAAAACGGGAAAAAACAAAAAAAATAAAAATTGTAAATGTTAGTAAAAGGAATAGTTATTTTAAAGGAATGCTCCTCGCTGCTCTTAATTTACTTACCATTCCTTACTATAGCGGGCTTAATGCTATGTGGAATGCATCTGGCTGGATTAAATTTGAAATTTGGGATATTCTAACGTTTATTATAGCAGCCGGTAGTGGAACTTTTACAGTGCTTTATTTGTACACCGTATATTTTTATAAATTAGAAGCCAAAACAGACCGCTTTTCTAAAAATTCGAATTACATTCTTAGCGCTTTAATGATGGTCTTACTGGTAATTACGATTTTTAGAATATTTTATTAATAATATGAATCCGGAAAATAAAAACTTCTTTCAGAAAGTTTACGAAATATCCAGGCAGATTCCCTATGGGAGAGTTACTTCTTATGGCGCTATAGCAAAGTATTTGGGAGCGGCCAGGAGCGCAAGGATGGTGGGATGGGCTATGAATGGAGCAGGGACAATTGAAGGTGTTCCCGCACATAGAGTTGTAAATAGAAAGGGTTTATTAACCGGAAAACATCACTTTGACGGCACCAGCTTAATGCAACAATTGTTAGAAAATGAAGGCCTCAAAGTAAAAGATAATCAAATAGTAAATTTTGAAAAATACTTCTGGGATCCCGCCAAAGAATTGCCTTCAGAGATCTATTAGTTTTGTTTCTACTAAAATTTAGAATACTTCCTACACTATATATGGCAAATCTATATTGATATTGTCCTTTTCAATACCACAACTTTATAGTTTCGCACCTATAACTTATCTTTGTTGTTTAGAATCATTTTACATAAAGACATAAATACCACAGCTCATGAAGTTGGATAAGAAAGAAATACTAAAAGCTTTAGAAACTATTACAGTGCCAGGTGAGGGGATGAATATGGTCGAAAGTGGGGCTGTAAATAATATTCAGGTGTTTGGAGATGAGGTGGTAGTAGATATTGCCATAAATAATCCAAGCCTTCAGGCAAGGAAGAAAACAGAAGTCGAAATTTTGAAGGCCATTCACAGGGAGGTTTATGAAAAGGCAAAAATCACTGTAAATATTAAGGTTGATGCTCCGGTTAAGCCAGAGGTGAATGAAATTAAAGGAAAACCAATACCCGGAATACAAAATATAATTGCTGTCGCTTCCGGAAAAGGTGGTGTTGGGAAATCTACAGTGACAGCCAATTTGGCCGTAACGCTGGCAAAGATGGGATTTAAAGTTGGTTTGCTGGATGCAGATATCTATGGTCCTTCAATGCCCATTATGTTTGATGTTGCAGGTGAAAAGCCCTTAGCAACGAATATAAATGGAAATTCAAAAATGTTACCTATAGAAAACTATGGGGTAAAGCTTTTATCTATTGGTTTTTTCACTCAACCTAATCAGGCAGTAATCTGGAGAGGGCCTATGGCGTCAAAAGCTTTAAATCAAATGATCTTTGACGCGCATTGGGAAGAATTAGATTTTATGTTGGTCGATTTACCACCGGGTACAGGTGATATACATTTAAGTATTATGCAATCTATGCCGATTACTGGTGCTGTAGTTGTAAGCACACCTCAGGAGGTAGCTCTTGCAGATGCACGTAAAGGCGTAGCAATGTTTCAACAGGAGGCCATCAATGTACCTGTTTTAGGAATTGTTGAGAATATGGCTTACTTTACTCCGGAGGAGCTTCCAGATAACAAATATTATATCTTTGGAAAAACCGGGGCAAGAAATCTGGCTACTGATCTGAATGTTCCATTTTTGGGAGAAATACCTTTAGTTCAAAGTATTCGTGAGGCTGGAGATATTGGAAGACCTGCTGCTCTTCAAAAAGCCACTCCGGTCGAAAAAGCCTTTGAGGAACTTACCAAGAATGTAGTTCAGGAAGTTGTTTCACGAAATAAAAGTTTACCACCTACTGAAGCAATTAAGATAACAACAATGGCCGGTTGTGCTGCTGCTAAAAAGAACTGATCATGACATCTGAGGAACTCAAAAGTACTGTTGAAAAAGCGTTGGATGAAATTCGCCCATTTTTACAAAGTGATGGGGGAGATATTTCATTAATATCTATTGATAACGATAAATTGGTAACAGTAAAGCTGGAAGGAAATTGCGTAGGGTGCAGCGTTAACCAAATGACGCTGAAGAGTGGGGTGGAAATGACAATTAAAAAGCATGCTCCGCAGATAGAAAAGGTGATCAATATTGATTAGAAGACGCCCTTCTTAGCATGATACTGACATTATAGTTAAATACAGATCATTCTGCATAACTAAATTCTTGCCTGGTAAGTAAATAAATTATAATATCTCCCTTCTTTCGCAATAAGTGATTCATGTGTACCTTGTTCAACAATTCTACCGTTCTCAATTACTAAAATCTGATCAGCTTTTCTAATGGTACTCAATCGATGGGCAATTACAAAAGTCGTTCTTCCTTCTGTAAGATGCGATAAACTTTTCTGAATTAAAGCTTCGCTTTCTGTGTCTAAATTTGATGTAGCTTCGTCTAAAATCAGTATACGGGGATCCGCTAAAACCGCTCTGGCAATGGCTATTCGCTGTCTTTGACCCCCTGAAAGTTTTATGCCTCGCTCACCAATTAGTGTGTCCAAACCATCTTCAAAACGATCCGTAAATTCGTCAACATAAGCCGCTTTAACAGCCTCCTGTAGTTGTTCTTCGGAAGCGTTGGGTCTTGGAAACAAAATATTCTCCCGTATGGTTCCTTCGAACAAAAAATCGTCCTGCAGTACCACGCCAAGATGTTTACGAAAACTGTTAAGGTCTACTTTTGACAGATCCTTACCATCTACTGTTATTGTACCACTCTGCTGGGTTAAAAAACTTGCAGCAAGCCCGGCAATGGTACTCTTACCAGACCCTGAACTTCCTACAAGTGCTACAACGGTACCTGCGTTTACTGAAAAATTAATGTCATGTAGCACTTCTTTTTCTTCTTCATATGCGAATGAAACCGAGTCAAATATCATATCTCCTTTAATCTCTTTCAATGCCAAAGTGCGTACCTCTTCGTTAGATTCAGGTTGCATATTCATTAATTCCTCTGTTCTGTCAAGCCCGGCCAGTGCTTCAGTAAGCTGACTACCAATATTACTCATTTGCACTATTGGGGCAATCATCAATCCCAACAGGAAGGTAAACGTTAAAAATTCACCCACCGTGAGTTCATCAATCATAATTTTATATCCTCCCATACCCATTATGCCTGTGGTAGCCAGTCCCAGGAGAAAAGTAGAAGAACTTGTCATAAAGGCGGTTGCGGTAAGACTTCTTTTTACATTTTCAAACAACCGGAGTACACCTTCTTCAAAAACGCCATGTTCCTGAGCTTCGGCGTTGAAGCCCTTGATAACCCTAATTCCTCCTAGTGTTTCCGTAAGCCTGCCTGTAACTTCTGCATTAATTTTCCCCCGATTGCGGAATATTGGTCGAATTATTTTAAAGGCCTTTAGTGCAATTACGGCGAAAATAGCCAGGGGGACTAATGCGAACAAGGTCATACTGGGGCTTATATTCAGAAGAAGAATCAATGAAACCACTGCAGTAATCGTTCCTCCTACCAACTGCACCAAGCCTGTCCCAATTAGATTTCGTACGCCTTCCACATCAGTCATTATTCTGGAAACTAGTTCACCTGATTTTGTATTATCAAAAAACCGAATTGGTAAAGACAAAATTTTCTTTTGTACCTGAGCCCGTAATTCAGAGATCATATATTGGGCCTGAACACTAAGTATTTTCGTTAACAGAAAGGAAGTTACGGCCTGTACTAAAATAGCAAATATGACCACCCCTAATAGAATTTTAAGGAATTCCATGTCTTTATTCGGAATAATGTCATCCATTAAATATTTAAGGGACAATGGTGCAACAAAACTGGCAGCCTTGCTCACTATTATCAATGCTAAACCTATAAAAACCAAATTCCTTCTGGGCCAAATGATGGTCTTAAATGCTTTTAGGATACTTACTCTTTTATCAGACATTGGAGATTTAGCTATATTTTATTATGAAAGGGTACAATTTACAGTAAAATTGCCATCCATTGGCCAAATCGATAATCCATGGTCATATTTTAAGGAAGAATTAGCATATATGTTTTAATACTTTTAATTTCACAAATACTTAAATTAAATTATGGAATCAAAAGACAGCAATGGAAATATTCTTGGAGATGGAGATAATGTACATGTAATCAAGGATTTGAAGATTAAGGGGATGTCTAAAACCCTAAAACGAGGTAATATCATAAAGAATATAAGGCTAACGAACAATCCACAGGAAGTGGAATGTAGAATAGGTAAAAGTCAGATTGTGCTCAAAACCCAGTTTTTGAAAAAAGCCTAAAAGAAATATTATTTTCTTATTAAAAAAGATAGAAGCACCTATGAAATATCCTCTAATTAAGTATATCAAATTTCTATCCCTTTCCGGATTACTTTGGCTTTTTGTATGCTGTAATACTTCACAAGGCCAATCCGAAACAGATCTATGGAAGGAACAGGCCGAGAACATCACAATTATAAGAGATGATTTTGGTATCCCCCATATTTACGGCAAAACTGATGCAGATGCTGTATTTGGCTTGCTTTATGCTCAATGTGAGGACGATTTTAACAGGGTAGAACAAAATTATATAAGGGCAATTGGCAGATTGGCGGAGGTTGAAGGAAAAGGGGCATTATACAGTGACCTCCGGGCAAATATGTTCATGAGCAAAGAAGAAGCAATAGCAAATTATGACAGTAGCCCTGATTGGTTAAAAAAGCTCTGTGATGCATTTGCGGATGGGATAAATTACTATTTGCATACCCATCCCGAGGTGAAACCCAGGTTATTGACCAGGTTTGAACCCTGGATGCCTATGTATTTTAGTGAAGGCTCAATTGGGGGAGATATTGAAGGGATAAGTACAGATAAAATACGCGCTTTTTACGAAGATGGAATGACATTTAGTAAAACAGAGGAAGCGAAAATTAAAAAACGCAAAGAAGAGCTAGAGCCTCAGGGATCTAATGGTATTGCTATCTCCGGAACATTAACACAAAGTGGTAACGCCATGCTACTAATAAATCCACATACTTCTTTTTATTTCAGGGGAGAAGTACATGTCGTAAGTGAAGAAGGCCTTAATGCTTATGGAGCTGTGACCTGGGGACAGTTTTTTGTCTATCAGGGATTCAATGAGAAAACCGGATGGATGCATACATCAACCTATACAGATGTAATGGACGAGTATGTTGAGGTAATTGAAGAAAAAGATAAGAAACTTTTTTATGCATATGGAGATGAATTGCGCCCCGTGATTCAAACCGAGATCGTTTTAAAATATAAGAATGGAGACGGATCGAAAGAAAAAATGTTCCCTGTCTACCGTACGCACCATGGACCTATTACCCATAAAGAAAATGAGTCGCCTGTGGCTTCGGCAATGATGTGGGAACCGATAAAAGCATTGGAACAATCCTATACCAGAACAAAGCAAAAGGATTATAAGGGTTTTCTTAAGATGATGGATATCCGCACCAATTCCTCTAATAATACTGTATATGCCGATGCCGATGGCAATATTGCATATTTTCATGGAAATTTTGTGCCGGTTCGAGATACCATTTTTGATTTTAGCCGACCTGTTGATGGAAGTAATCCAAAAACTGACTGGAAAGGATTGCATGCTGTTAATGAAAATATCCTTGTTTTAAATCCTAAAAATGGATGGATTCAAAATTGTAATTCTACTCCTTTTACGGCTGCCTTGGAAAATAGTCCAAAACGGGAGAATTACCCGAAGTACATGTCAATAGACCGGGAAAATTTTCGCGGGATCCATGCCATTGAATTGCTAAAGGATAGAAGTGGGTACACTATAGATAGCCTTATTTCTCTGGCCTATGATTCATACCTGCCTGCGTTTGCAGCATTAATTCCCGGGTTGGTATCTGCCTATGACGAATCTGAGACCAGACTTCCTGAACTGGCAGGGGCAATTGACATATTGCGCAACTGGGATTACAAAACTTCTGAAGAATCCGTAGCCATGACCCTGGCACATTTCTACGGTACTTCGTATGGCAGAAAAGGGAAGCGACCAGCCCCAATGAGCGATATGGAATTAATGTCATATTTTGGGTCATATTCTCCAGCAGAAGAGCGTTTGTACATTTTTAAAGAGGTAGTTGCACAATTAGAAAGCGATTTCGGGAATTGGAGTATTCCCTGGGGTGAGGTTAACAGGTATCAGCGTTTAAATGGTGATATCAGGCAGGCATTTGATGATAATAAACCCAGTATTCCAATTGGTTTCTCATCTGGTCGCTGGGGTGCTCTAGCTGCCTATGGGGCTAGATATAACAACAACACAATGAAGATATATGGTACCAGGGGGAATAGTTTTGTAGCAGTAGTAGAATTTGGTCCAAAAGTTAGCGCTAAAACAATTTTGGCCGGGGGACAAAGCGGTAATCCAAAATCACCTCATTTTGATGATCAGACAATGCCTTACGCCAGGGTAAAGTTTAAAGAAGCGGCATATTACAAAGAAGATGTACTTAAAAGAGCTAGGAATTCATATAAGCCGGGGATGAAATAGGGAGTAGAATTTTATTGCTTGACAACAATTAAAGACGCTTTAGAGCCCGTTGAAAGTAACCATTGATTAGAATGAATCAATGCCCCTTTATCATCATAAACATTTACCTGAGCTGTATTTGGCCCGGAAGAGCCCTGGTTTAAAGCTTCGAAATCTAATCGATTAAAGCCTTTTTCCAGGTCTATATTTATCCCTTTAAAACCTCCGGTAAGAAGGATATTGTACTCAACCACTTCACCATTTACGTAGACTCTTACACGATCACCATCAACATATTCATGATCCCGACAAACTATTCCCACGAAATTACCACCAGTTTTAACATCACCCAAATACATATTTCCAAAGTGCTTTTTGGAATTATTATTTTGGCGTTCACCCACTTTAGTATCCAATTTTAAATCAAAACCTGCTTGCTTCAACTCCTTTTCAGGAAGCATTTTTACATTCCTTGAATTTTTGGTTTCTTTAATACTTGCATTGGGATTATAATCTAGTATAGAGGGCATTTTCAAGGCCGTTCCACTATTGGGATTACTCTTTAAATCCAAATCTTTATCAGCCTCTATTTTTAAAGGCTGGGTTTTTGGAAAATCAGTTTGAGCGTTCACGCAAAAAACTGATAAAAAAAATAATGTTTGTAAATATTGGTGTTTCATAACCCTAATTCTACGGGGTAAAGTTAGCAAATACCTTGCCATAGGGGCTTAATTTGCTGTTAAAATCGATGAAATTAAGATTTTGGCATGAGGAAAATCACCAACTATTTTACTAGATAAGCTAACTATCTTTCGGGGTTTTCCAATATTGTGGCGGAGTAATTTCTGAGCGTTGATTCCAAAAATCGGGTGAAACTTTGTGCCCGTCAAATGTCATGAGCTTACGTTGATATACCCAAATAGTAGGATTGAATACCATATCGGTGACTCCTATTGTATACAATTGCGGTACTTCTTCCGAAATGCGTTTTTCTTCCTGAATAAGGACTTCAAACCCGTTATGTTCCAAAAGTTTTTTTAAAAATTCTACTCGTTCTGCAGTTACTTTCTTTTCAACAAAAGTTACCCTAGTTTCGTTAATACTACCGAATAAATGTTTACCTCCTAAACTCATAACCACTAATTAAAAGCACTACTTAATTCATAAATATAATCGTATAAGGGACTGTATATACCAAGTAACAAAATACCAAGGACTGTAATTACCAGCCCAATTCTCATATAAATTTTATTTCTGAAAAAAGGAATTGGATTATCACCTTTACGCAAAAACATTGCCCTTACCACTAACAAATAGTAATACAAAGAAATAGTTACATTCACTACCGCTAAAAAGACAAGAAAGTAGAACCCTTTACTGGCTGCAGCTGTAAAAAGAAAAAACTTCCCAAAAAATCCTGCTACCGGAGGGATACCCGCCAATGAGAAAAGGGCCAGCATAAGTACCAAACTCAGTTTGGGGTTAGTTCTGTATAAACCTTCGTAATCTTTTATGTTTTCTTTACCCGTTTGCAAAGAAATTGCCTGCACAACGCCAAATGCTGCTAAATTTGAGAAAATATAAATAAGCACAAAGTAAACCACCGTGGCTGTGCCTAATTGAGAACCGCCAATTAAGCCTAATAAAATAAACCCGGCCTGAGCTATAGATGAAAATGCCAAAAAGCGCTTCATATTCTGTTGCCTTAAAGCGAATAAATTTCCAATGAACATTGTGGCGATGGCAATTACATAAATTATGTTCTCCCAAAAATGAGCCAACGACTGTAAAACTGTAAATAGTAATATCATTAAAATGAAAACGGCCGCACCTTTTGATATGACAGATAAATAGGAGGCAATACTAATAGGGGCTCCTTCATAAACATCGGCCGTCCAAAAATGAAATGGCACGAGAGAAATCTTAAAGCTAATTCCAGCAAATAATAATACAACACCCAGAAGGGTTAAGTTTGCTGAAGTGAGCATATGGGCAATTTCACTAAAATAAATAGAGCCTGTGGTGGCGTAGAGTATTGAAATACCGAACAATGTAATTCCCGAAGCAAAAGCGGACGAAAGTATTAGTTTAATCCCTGATTCACTTGAAATTCTTTTCATTGTTTCATAAGCAGCAAGCGCAGCTACCGGAAGTGTGGATAACTCAAGCCCAAGATAGAACATTAAAAAATCACCTGCTGAAATCATAAAATATATTCCAAGCAACGAGGAGAACAATAAGATAAAGAATTCGGAACCCTTATTTTGATTCACTATTTTTTCCTTTATCCAGTCTGCAGACTGCAACAACAGGATAAGGACTCCGATGTTCAATACGTTTTTGAAAAAATGAATCAGGTGGTTGGTGCGAAACATTCCTCCAAATAAATTACTTTCATCAATCTCAAAAAACCCGACAATGGTGTGTATACCAAACAAAAAGATGACAAGGTGTATTATGCTTACTTTTTTGTGTTTTGGGATAAAAATCTCGGCTATAACCAGAAGCAGGATAATTGCCAGTAAAGCAATTTCTTGTCTCATTAATAAAAAGCTGCTAAAATTCATTTTTGGTTATTTAATTTTCAGGTTATAAAACTCCTTTTAAAAACGGATCGAGACTTTTCAGGATCATTTCACTTAACCACAGTGGCGCAACGCCAATAGCAATTATTGGTAAAAGGAGTAATAAAATACCTAGTTTTTCATACCATCGTACTCTTTCAATATTTAAGTAGGCTTCATTTTTTACAGGGCCCATTAACATGATGCCAACCACACGCAATATATATACCGCCGTTACAACTATTGCAGAGACCGCTATCACAGTAGCAATTCTATAAAAGATATCGTCCTTTTCAAAGGCACCTACGAAGATGTTCATTTCAGCGACAAAACCACTAAAGCCAGGCAATCCCAATGAGGCTAAACCGGCAATAACATAGACCGCCGAAATAAAAGGAATTACCTTTAATAGTCCTCCTAATTTGGTAACATCACGAGTATGCGTTCTTCCATAAATCATCCCTATTAAAGCAAAGAAAAGTGCTGTCATAAAACCATGTGAGAGTGATTGCAGAATGGCACCATTCCAGGCCGTTTTATTCAACATAAGTAATGCAAAAAGTACCAGTCCTAAATGGCTCACGGAGGAATACGCATTAATGTACTTTAAATCTGTTTGTTTAATAGCAGCAAATGCCCCATAAATGACACCAAAGGCAGACAAAATAATAAAGAACCATGACCAGTGCAATGCTCCCTCTGGCAACAAAAAGATAGCTACTCTAAATACACCATACCCACCCAGTTTCATAAGGACCCCCGCATGTAACATAGAAACTGCAGTAGGCGCCGATGCATGACCGTCAGGAGACCAGGTATGGAATGGGAATAAGGCTCCAATTACAGCAAATCCAATAAAAGTAATCGGGAAGAATAATCTTTGTGCTTCTACAGGAATGTTCACTTTAGCTATTTCCAGGATATTAAAGGTTAATGCACCTCCGTCTGCATTTGAGTTAAAGTAAATGCCCAATATCCCAACCAGAAGTACAGCAGATGCACCCATAAGCATGAGTGTTAGTTTCATTGCAGAAAATTCCCTTGGGCCGGTACCCCATATGCCTATTAATAAATACATTGGTATTACGGCAATCTCAAAGAATACAAACATTGTAAAGAGGTCAATGGAAATAAAGAAGCCATAAACACCAATAGAAAGTACAATTAGAGATATGAAAAACTCCTTAGGCAAGTCTTCCATTTTCCAGGAAATAAAGACTCCGGCCAGTACTACAATCGCTGTCAATAACAACAGCGCTACGGAGATACCATCAACTCCAATATTATAATGAATATTGAAGTTTTTGAACCAAACCACGTCTTTTGTAAAAACCATAATAGCTTCATTAATCTCCCTCTCTTTGATATAAGAAAACAAAAGGTTAATTGCCATTCCCAGCTGAACAAGACTTCCTGCCAAAGCAACCATTCTGGCCTGTTTTAGATTTTTTGTAAAAATTAAAACCAAAACAGTTAATGCAGGCACTACAATAAAAAGGGATAAAATATCCATATTATTAATTTAATTTGTCCATATATAGATGAATATAATAGCAATTACTACAGCTCCTGCGATAAATGCAAAAGCATAATCCTGGACCTTACCAGACTGCAAACCTTTAATTTTCTCAGATGTATTAACAGTTTGATTTCCAATTCCAACCATTGTCCCGTCCACATATTTTTTATCAAATCTTGCCGCGGACCTTGCAATAATATTGAACAGTATTTTTTTGGTGACAAACAGATAGAGTTCATCAAAATAGAACTTATGAAAAGCCGATGTAAAGAGTACTCCTAAACGATTTGCAAATTTATCTGCAAGTTCATTTTCTTTTTTATAAAATAGCCACGAAAGACCAATTCCAATTAGTCCGGCAAAAACTGCAATGGCGGCTAATGGATAATTCATGTGAGTTTCAAACCCAGCTTGATCTGCACTAATAAATTCACTAAATGGAATAAACCCACCAACTATACTTAAAAATGCTAATATTAAAAGAGGAGTAGTCATAGACCATGGAGATTCGTGTGGTTTATTTTTGTAAGCACCTTCTTTTCCCCAAAATATTCCAAAATAGATTCTAAATATGTAAAATGCGGTAAGACCGGCTACGAATAATCCAATTATGTATAAGAACTTATTGTGTTCAAACGCAGCCACAAGAATTTCATCTTTACTCCAAAAGCCAGCTAAAGGGGGTACCCCTGCAATGGCCAGAGCCGCTATTAAAAATGTAATATTTGTAATTGGCATGTATTTTCGCAATCCACCCATGTCTTTAAGGTAATTACTATGGATAGCATGAATCACAGAACCAGCGCATAAAAACAGCAATGCTTTGAACATGGCATGGGTAAACAAGTGGAACATGGATGCCATATAGCCCAAACCTTCATGTCCTTCGTATCCTGAAACTCCCAGAGCCAGCATCATATATCCCAATTGTGACATGGTTGAAAATGCCAGGACCCGTTTGATATCTGTTTGCGTGATTGCAATTACAGCGGCAAAAAGAGCGGTAAAAGCTCCTACAAAGGCCACAATATTTAATGCAAAGCCATCTTCAATAAAATAGTACATAGGGAATAAACGAGCTACCAGGTAAACACCTGCAACAACCATTGTAGCTGCATGGATTAATGCTGACACCGGGGTTGGTCCTTCCATTGCATCCGGTAACCAGATATGCAAGGGAAACATGGCCGATTTTCCTGCCCCTCCAATAAAAATCAAAACCAGCGCCCAGGTAAGAGCAGATAGTCCCATGAACGAAGTGGATGCCCAGTTTAAAATACTGGTTCCTTCAGGATTGTTCAAAGTTTCAAAATCAAATGTCCCTGTATAGTAACCAATAATCAAGATTCCTATTAGAAAGCCCAGATCTGCAAAACGAGTAACAACAAAGGCCTTTTTAGCAGCAGCAACGGCAGATTCTTTGGTATAATAGTATCCTATTAATAAATAGGAGGATACACCAACTAATTCCCAGAAAATGTAGATTTGGAATAGATTGGTTGCCAAAACCAAGCCATACATGGAAAATGTGAACAAGGATAGAAAGGCGAAGTATTTGGTGTAACCCGGGTCACCCTTCATATATCCTCTGCTATAAATATGAACCATTAAGGATATTACAGAAACTACAATTAACATCATAACTGAAATAGGATCAACCAGAATTCCCATATCAATATGAAGGCTATCTGTAAAGTTCATCCAAACTGTTTTTTCTACAATAGTTTGATAAACCCCTTCTGTTTTTCCGATTATAAAAAAGTAATTATAGGCTGAATAAAATGCCAGGGAGGTGGAGATAAGTAAACCTAAAACTCCTACATAACCGGAAACCGCTGGTTTAATTTTGTTATAAAAAAGCCCGAGGATCAAAAATACCGCCAGAGGTATAAGTGGAATTAAGATGATGTGATTCAGATTCATGCTCGGTTATTTAGTATTTCATAGTTTCAATGTCCTTGACTTCCACTGAGCTAATTTGCCTGTACAGATTAATAATAATAGAGACAGCAAGAGCTGTTTCTGCAGCTGCGACGGCTATTATAAAAATTGAAAAATAAACGCCCTGCAGGACTTCAGGAAACAAATATTTATTAATGATCACAAAGTTTACTACTGAGGCATTTAGCATTAACTCAACGGAAATTAAAATGGAGATCAGATTGGTTCTTGTGATAAAGCCATATACCCCTATAAAAAAAAGGATTGAAGTTACCGTAAGAATTTCATATATGCTTATTCCAGGTATCATTGTGGTTGATTATTTTTCTCGGTTAATTTTTTCCCTTTGGCAATTACTATGGCTCCTATCATTGCTGCCAATAAGAGTACACTAATCACCTCAAATGGCAATATAAATCCACCGGCCTCATAGCTTAGTAGTCCGGCACCAATATCGGCCGTGGTGGTGGTTAAAGAGTTAGTGATAACATTAAAATCATAGGAGTAAATGGCCGTTAAAAAAACGCCCAACCCTATTATACACGCAATAGCTGTCACTATTTTTTTCGATGCTTTGGCCATTTCCAATTCCATTTCAATATGGTGCACCAGCAATACTGAAAATATGATTAGCACAACAATTCCACCTGCGTAGACCGTTAATTGAATTGCAGCAAGAAAATTATAATCTATCAAAAAGAAAATCCCCGCGATACTTACTAGAACAAAAGAAAGGTAAATCACAGAACGAAGCATTTTTCTACTCGTTACTGAAGCTATGCCAAATGCAATAATTACTGCGGCCAGGCAATAAAAAATAATTCTCTCCATACTTAATCTTCTACACCGGCTTGTAACTTGGAATCCGGTTCGTTTAATACTCTTGTAAGTGCAGTTCGGTCATATACAGAATTCTCAAAATTTTGACCCCATTTAATTGCATCTGTAGGGCAGACATCTATGCAGAGTCCGCACATGGTACACATACTTAAATGATACACAAACTGATCTATTTTTTTCTTCTTTTTACCCGTATTTTCGTCAATACCCCTGTCCCATATGATTTCAATCGTTCCATTAGGGCAGGCTATTTCACATTTTTGACAGCCCGTACATCGATGCTCGTTATTTTCATTATGTGGCATAATGACTTCACCGCGAAAACGATCAAACATCTTAAGAGTTTCTCTATTATCCGGATATTGTTGCGTGATAGCACCCTTCCTGGAGGTCACAAAATACTTCCCGGTAACACTCATGCCGGTGAGCAAGGTTTTTATGCCTCTATAGATATCTGAAAAGTAACTCATAATCTTAAAAACTTATAGTTAAATTGAGCCATACCAATAAGGCCATTATCACAATATTTGCCAGGTTTAAGGGCAATAGATACTTCCATTCCAATGTAAGAAGTTGATCTATTCTCAACCGGGGGAACGTCCACCGAAACCACATCATTAAAAAAACCAGGATAAGCGCCTTAAGTAAAAACCAAAATACTCCCAACAAAGGAATAGATTCTGTTATTCCAAAAGGAGACAACCAGGCACCAAAAAACACAGTGGTAGCAATGGCAGCAATAATAAACATATTTATAAATTCGGCTAAAAAGAAATAGGCAAACTTCATTCCTGAGTATTCTGTATGAAATCCGGCCCCCAATTCTGATTCGGCTTCAACCATATCAAAAGGTGCTCTGTTGGTTTCAGCAGTACCGGCAATCATATATATCATAAAGGCTATAATTGCAGGGATATGCCCCTGGACAATTAACCAACCCGACTTTTGAACTTCTACAATCTCTGAAAGCTGAAGGCTTCCTGTTATTAAAACCATGGTTAGGAGTGACAGCCCAATAGAGAGTTCATAGCTAATAGTTTGTACTCCACTTCGCATTGCACCGATCATAGCAAATTTGTTGTTGGAACTCCATCCACCTAATAAAATACCAATAACTCCTATGGATGAAACAGCAATTAAAAAAAAGAGTCCAATATTAATGTCGAATGCCTGAAATTCCTTGGTAAAAGGAAAGACACTCAACGCCATTAACGAAGTAATTATTACAAAATACGGCGCTAAATTATAGAGAAATTTATCTGCCTTGGTAGTACCGGTTAACTCCTTGGACAGAAGCTTTATGGCATCGGCCATTGTTTGTAACAAACCCTGAAACCCCACTCTATTAGGTCCTATTCTTAATTGAAACCAGGCAGCAACCCTTCTTTCCAGTAATACTAGGAATAAACCGGCAATTGCAAAAATTCCCAAATAAACAAGCGCTATCAATACCATCTCAGCAATATTGGCTGCCGCTTCGGGCATAATGCTAAAGAGCCAATCGTGAATATTTTTTGTTATACTTAAAGCACTATTCATATTATTCTTTTATCTATCTATATCTGGTATAACAAGATCAAGCGTAGCCATAGTAGCTACCAAATCGCCTATTTTACCACCTACCGCAATATGGTTGAGTAACGAAAGATTTGAAAATCCAGGAGACCTGAATTTTAAGCGATACGGACTTTTAGTTCCCGTACTTATTATATAAACACCTAATTCGCCTCTTGCTGTTTCCACTTTTTGGTAATATTCTCCCTTTGGCAATTTTATTACCGCATTTGTTGCTACTCTGTGCTCTCCTTCCGGGATGTTGTCTATTAATTGCTCCACAATTGACATAGATTCCCACATTTCCTGAATCCTTACCAGATAGCGGGCATATGTATCGCCCTCTGTTCTTAGTGCTTCATTAAATGTTACTTTATCCAAAGCGCTGTAGGGATGGTGTTTTCTTACATCACAGGAATACCCGGAAGCTCTGCCTACAGGCCCGGAGGCCCCATAAGATATAGCGTCTTCCCTACTTAGGACACCTACACCTTTAGCTCTTTTTTGAAAAATGATATTATTTGTTAGTAGACGGTCGTATTCCGGAAGTTTGGTCCTGAAATGGGTGATAAATTCTTTAACCCTTTTTACAAAATTTGGATGAATATCGAACATTAGTCCACCAGGGACGTTATAATTCATGGTTAGGCGAGCACCACAGGTTTCTTCAAATATATCATTAAGGAGTTCCCGGTCCCTAAAGCCGTAAAAATAGGTGGTTAAGGCACCAACATCCATACCCATAACTCCCCACCATAAACAGTGCGAGGATATTCTTGTAAGTTCACCAATTATTGTTCTAATTACTTTTACCCGATCCGGAATTTCAAGTTGCAGGGCATTTTCAACGGTGAGACAAACAGCTTCATTATTAATGTTGGCGGACAAGTAATCCATTCTATCCGTTAAGTGAACTATTTGCTGATAGCTATCGCGTTCACACATTTTTTCAATGGAACGATGAATATAACCCAGGTCTGGTTCAACTTTTTTTATAATCTCGCCATCTATTGTTAGCAAAAGTCTGAGAACACCATGTGTTGCAGGGTGTTGTGGCCCCATATTTATGAAATATTCTTCAGATTTAAAGTTGCTGTTAGCAGTGACTGTCTCCATAACTGATTATTTGATAATCATATTAATGTTGTCTTCATAATCCTTTCGCAATGGAAAACCATCCCAGTCATCTGTTAAGAAAAGGCGTTTTAAGTTAGGATGATTGGTAAATTTTATTCCAAAAAAATCGAATACTTCACGTTCATGAAACTCAGCTGTTGCCCAAATATCATAGACTGAATCTATAACAGGATTTTCTCTTTCTGCCGTTTGCGTTTTTACTACAAGGCTGTGCCTGAAGTTTGTAGATTCCAAATGGTAAACCACGCCGAGTTCTTCTCCCCAATCAATGCCACTTAAGCAAAATAGATAATCAAGACTTGTTTGATCATTATGTTTTAGTTTGAACATGATGGCATGCAATTCTTCTATTGGAACCGTTACATTGAGGTATTGGGACCCTTCTTCAGTAAATTCCAAATTGGGACTCCAACTGTCTATTAATTCCTGTAATTCTTCGTTCTTCATCTATTTTTTATAAGCCTTCATCAAACCCGTCAATTGGATTTATTTTATGTTTCATATTTTCTGTCCTTATTTTATCCTGCAGCATTAGCATGCCTTCTAGCAATGCTTCAGGTCTGGGAGGGCAACCAGGCACATATACATCAACGGGGATAACATGATCTGCACCTTTTACCACCGAATAAGTGTTGTAGAAAAAGGGACCTCCCGAAATGGCACAGGCTCCCATGGCAATAACATATCTTGGTTCAGCCATCTGATCGTATAAGCGTCTGAGTACAGGGGCCATTTTGTTCACTATTGTCCCTGCTATTATTATCAAATCGGCTTGTCTGGGGGAAGGTCTGGCAACTTCAAATCCAAACCTGGAGTAATCATGGCGCGATGCACCGGTCTGCATCATTTCAATAGCACAACAACTAGTTCCAAAGTATAAAGACCATAAAGAATTGGATCTGCCCCAGTTAATTATTTTATCTAATGAGGTCACAATAACGTTGGCGCCGTTGCCCGCCGGGATCACTTTTCCCGGAAAATCTTCGGGAACTTTACCCGGCTGACTCATGGGGTCATTTGTCTTATCTATTCCCATCTTAATGCTCCTTTTTTCCATGCATATAATAAGCCTAACCCTAAAATGACAAGGAAGATTAATATTTCAAGAAATGCAATTGCTCCAATATCTTTAAACACCACAGCCCAAGGAACCAAAAAGGCCACCTCTACATCAAAAATCAAAAATAGTATAGCAAACAAATAATAACCCACCTTAAACTGAACCCATGTTGGGCCGATAGTGGTCATACCACTCTCGTAAGGTTCCCTTTTCTGAGGGTTATCTGACTTATGTGAAATTAAATTTGATAAAAAATTCGCTCCCGCAACCAGGACAATTCCAGCAAGAAAAAATACAATAATGGCTTCTGAACCCATAAGCTAATTTATGTTATTTAACTTCATAAGTTTCTCCTGAGAAGAATAAATCATCTGTCTTTGCAAAGCTTGAACCAGCTTTTACTGCGGCCGTTAATTCAGTAACCCGTTCTTCGAAAGTAACGTCTGGAAAACTTCTAATGATACCGGTAACTAATGGGTATTCAGATCTTACCAACATTTGATGTAAGGTTGGATCTTGGGCTTCAGCATCATGAACAAGCAGATCGGCTTCAGTAATTCCATTTTCTCCCAGGGTCACCACTTCCAATTTTAAACCGTTTAAGACCAGACCTTTGTTTCGTTCTTTGCCAAATATCATCGGTTTTCCATGTTCAACAAATAATTGTTTGTCTTCTCTTACCGCCTTATCTGTATATTTTGAAAAACAACCATCATTGAAAATCGGACAATTTTGAAGGACCTCGATTAAAGAAGTGCCTTTAAATTTTTCGGATTTAATGAACATGTCTGTCATTTCTTTTGGAGTATTTCCCCCAATTCTGGCAAAAAATCGAGCTTGTGCACCAATAGCCAACTCCCCTGGTAAAAATGGTGGTTGAGTATTACCATAAGGAGATGATTTTGTCTTTTGCCCAACCAGTGAAGTTGGGGAGAATTGCCCCTTGGTTAAACCGTAAATTTCATTATTGAACAATACAATATTCAAATCCAGGTTTCTTCTTAACACGTGAATAAAATGGTTACCACCTATAGCCATTGAATCTCCATCCCCGGTTATTATCCAAACACTGAGGTCAGGATTGGCAAGCTTTACTCCCGATGCTATTGCCGGGGCCCTTCCATGAATACTATGCATACCATAGGTGTTCATGTAATAAGGAAAACGGGAAGAACACCCTATTCCAGAAATGAATACCACATCTTCTTTTTTAAGGCCCATTTCGGGAAGTGCCTTTTGCATGGAGCGGAGGATGACATAGTCGTCACAACCAGGACACCACCTTACTTCCTGATCACTGGCAAAATCTTTAAACGTATATTCTGGCGTTGCTGTTGTCTCCATTATTTAGATATTATTTTTTTAAATTCCTCTATAAGTTCACTGTTGCCAAAAGGTAATCCTTGAACCTTATTATATTGTAAAAACTCAATGCCATGAAAATTCATTCTTAAAACTGAAGCAAACTGGCCTGTATTTAATTCGCATACGATTATTCGTTTAAATCTTTTTAAGACCTCCTCCGTATTTTTAGGTAAGGGATTTATATAGTTAAAATGTGCAAGCCCAACAGAAGAATAGCCTTCCTGCCCTAACTCTTTTACCGAAGAATATAAGGTGCCATAAGTGCCACCCCATCCAATTACCAGTAAATCGCCTTCATCAGCAAATTCTGTTTTAAGTTTTGGGATATAATTTTCAACCCTCTTTACCTTTTCAGCTCTGACACTGGTCATGTGTTCATGATTCTCGGGGTTATAAGATACCTGACCAGTCACTTTATTTTTTTCCAACCCACCAACTCTGTGTTCCAAACCAAATGTTCCTGGAATTGCCCAGTCGCGCGCTAAAGTTTCTTCATCTCTGTCATAAGGATTCCATGTTTCTTTTGCTTCTTTTATCAGCTTGGTTTTTATCTCGGGCATTTCAGATACAGATTGTATTTTCCAGGGTGCAGAACCATTGGCAATATAACCGTCGGTCAATAGGATTACAGGAGTCATATGTTCAATAGCCAGTTTTGCTGCTTCATAAGCATAATTAAAACAATTAGAAGGAGTACTGGCTGCTATAATAATAACCGGACTCTCACCATTTCTACCATACAATGCCTGGAGTAAATCTGACTGTTCAGTTTTAGTAGGCAAGCCTGTAGATGGGCCTCCTCTTTGAACATCAACAACAACTAATGGCAATTCTAGTATCATCGCTAGACCAAGTGCTTCGCCTTTTAATGCCAATCCCGGACCTGAAGTGGTAGTTATTGCTAAATCGCCTGCAAAAGCCGCACCTATAGCAGATGTGATCCCTGCAATTTCATCTTCCGCTTGTAAGGCTTTAACGCCAAAGTGTTTATGCTTTACCAGTTCGTGAAGAATATCAGAGGCAGGAGTAATAGGGTAAGAACCCAAAAATAATTCCAGACCCGATTTTTCTGCTGCTGCTAAAAAGCCCCATGCAGTAGCAGTATTTCCCATAACTATTCTGTACGTGCCTGCAGCCATTTTAGCGGGAGCAACAGTGTACGAATTGGGAATTAATTCCAGGGTTTCTGCAAAATAGAAACCTGCATTTAACACCTTTGTATTGGCTTCTATTAATTCTGGTTTGTTTTTAAATTTTTTATTGAAAAATCCTATGGTATGCTCCGTAGACCTGTTGTACATCCAATAAACCATTCCCAGGGCAAACATATTTTTACTTCTGGTGATACTTTTATTGTCTAGTCCCTCAACCTCTTTTAGTGCTTCTTTTGTAAGCGAAGTCATTGCAACTTCAATCACATGATAATTTTCCAAACTACCGTCTTCGAGTGGATTGGATTCATACTGCGCTTTTTCTAAATTCTTTTTAGAAAAGGCATCTGAATCCACAATTACGGAATGGCCGGGGTTTACGGCGTGTAAGTTAGTTTTGAGCCCTGCAGGATTCATGGCAACCAAAAGGTCCACATTTTCGCCCGGAGCACTTATTTCAACACTGCCAATATGGACCTGAAAACCCGAAACTCCATAGAGGCTTCCCTGAGGGGCCCTAATTTCTGCCGGGTAATTTGGAAATGTGGCAATATCATTACCAAACATCGCAGAAGTATCGGAAAACTGCGTGCCGGTTAATTGCATACCATCGCCGGAATCGCCTACAAATCTTACGACTACGGCTTCCAGTGTCTCTTTTGGTTGTTTTGTTTTTGTAGCAATCATCTATACATATTTATTTTTTGCTTATTTTTATCTTAAATGCCATCTAATCAAAAATATTGGTGCCAAATATAAAATGGACGTTTATAAAGAAATATGACTTTTATCATTAGATGGATATTTGTGGTACCTTAAATTTACGGACAATTATTTCAAAAACATATAATTATGGCTATTATCATAACAGATGAATGTATTAACTGTGATGCTTGCGTTTCAGAATGCCCGAATAATGCTATTTATGAACCGGATCAGGAGTGGTCGTATTCAGACGAAACTTCTTTAAGCGGTGTAGTAACAACTCCAGGAGGAAATGAAGTTGACGCTGATGAAGAAAATGAACCTGTTTCAGACGAGTTCTATTTTATTGTCACCGACAAATGTACAGAGTGTAAAGGTTTTCATGATGAACCGCAATGCGCTTCTGTCTGCCCGGTAGATTGTTGCGTACCAGATGAAGACCATGTTGAAACTGAAGAAGAATTATTAGCAAAAAAAGTCTGGATGCACGGCGAGTAGCTTTTAGTTTCAGACATTTATACAAATTGGCGCCCGATTGAATTTCAATCGGGTGTTGTTATTTAAGGAATTTAATGAATCTTCTGAGATAGCTCCGGTCCTTTTCTTTTCGGAATCTAAGCCATGTTATCTACTTTTTATCGCATCTAATTACCTGACATTTGTCATAGAATGCCTTTGGTTTTGGCCTTAATTTTATCGGAAATTTAAAACTTGTATCACCAGCAGTTTTTGTAATAAGAACATTTTACAATGACACTTATTTTTTCTAAACTGCTTGTTTCTGAAATAATTAAGTCACCATGAAGAAAAAATTTCCAAAATTAATTTGCGATGCTAACGAGGCTGTAGCGCGAGTTGCTCACAAAACAAATGAAGTATGTGCAATCTATCCCATAACCCCTGCCTCACCCATGGGAGAACATGTAGATGTGTATAGTTCTAAAGGGCAAAAAAATATTTGGGGAAATATACCGCGCATTGTTGAAATGCAAAGCGAAGGTGGCGCTGCCGGTGCAGTACATGGTTCTTTACAGGCCGGGGCGTTAACTACTACATTTACGGCCTCACAAGGTTTGCTTTTAATGATACCTAATATGTATAAAATTGCCGGAGAATTATTGCCTTCTGTGATACATGTGGCAGCAAGAACAGTGGCAACTCATGCCCTGTCTATTTTTGGGGATCACTCAGATGTTATGGCAACAAGACAAACCGGTTTTTCTATGCTGTTTGGTGGGTCTGTGCAGGAAGCAATGGACTTTGCATTAATTTCTCAGGTGGCTGCTTTACGTACAAGAGTTCCTTTTTTAAACATATTTGATGGTTTCAGGACCTCACATGAAATCTCCAAGATTGATGCAATTCCCGATGATATAATTGAAGCAATGATGCCTGAGGATAAGATCATGGAGCATAAAAAAAGATCACTGGATCCGGATCATCCTGTTATAAGGGGAACATCTCAAAACCCTGATGTTTTCTTTCAGGCAAGAGAAGCATCAAATCCATTTTATGAAAAAGTTCCGGGAGTTGTTCAGGAAGTTATGGATGAATTTTACCAGCATACCGGAAGAAGATACAGCATATTTTATTATTTGGGACATCCTGAGGCCGAGCGCGTTGTTGTAATTATGGGATCTGGCCAGGGGGCTGTAAGAGAAGCTGTTGAGGCAATGGCAAATAAGGATGAGAAGGTTGGTGTAGTGTTTGTTCGTTTATACAGACCATTTTCTGTATCTCATTTTATAGAAAGCCTACCCTTTTCTGTAAAGAAAATTGCAGTTCTGGACAGAACTAAAGAACCGGGAAGCACCGGCGAACCATTGTATCAGGATGTAATTACTGCCCTGGTAGAGAGCGACAGAAATATATCGGTTGTTGGAGGCCGATACGGTTTGTCTTCTAAAGAGTTTACACCACAAATGGTAAAAGGTGTATTTGATGAGCTAACAAAGGATAAACCCAAAAATCATTTTACAGTTGGTATAAATGACGATATATCTCATACCAGTCTGGAATCTGATGATAATTTTAAGGTGAGAAGTACAACTATCAATTGCATGTTCTATGGACTTGGATCTGATGGTACTGTTGGAGCGAACAAAAACTCCATTAAAATAATAGGTGATACTACCGAGAATTATGTTCAGGGATATTTTGTATATGATTCCAAAAAAGCAGGAGCACAAACTATTTCCCATTTACGCTTTGGACCGGAACCAATTTACTCTTCGTATCTAATTGACAAAGCCGATTTTATAGCAAGTCATCAATTTAATTTTATTGAAAGATATGATATGCTTGCCGATTTAAAACCCGGAGGTACCTTCCTGTTAAATTCTCCGTTTTCGAAAGAAGATATTTGGGACAAACTTCCCAAAAAAATGCAAGAGGGAATCATTGAAAAAGAGGCAAAATTTTATGTAGTAGATGCTACAAAAGTGGCCCATGAAGCCGATCTTGGGAAAAGGACAAATACGGTATTACAAACTTGTTTCTTTGCAATATCTGGTATCCTGCCGAAAGATGAAGCTATTCAAAAAATAAAGGATGCCATTGTTAAATCATATACTCATAAAGGTGATGCGGTAGTTCAGATGAATTTTAATGCCGTAGATAAATCACTAGAGAATTTATTTCAGGTAGACTACCCAAAAGAAGTGAGTAGTGAGAAAGGATTACTTTCAGCAATGACCAATGCTCCGGATGGTTTTGTCAAAAATGTACTTGAAAAAATATTAGGAGGGCATGGAGACGAATTGCCAGTCAGTGCTTTTCCGGTAGATGGAACCTTCCCAACCGGCACTACCCAATATGAGAAGAGTGGAATAGCCAATTTTATTCCTATTTGGGACGATGAAGTACTTTGTACACAATGTAATAAGTGTGTGGCCATATGTCCGCATGCTGCAATTAGAGCCAAAGTTGTCCCTAATGAGGAAATGGCAAATGCTCCGGGTAGTTTGAAATCAGTTCCTGCCAAGGGAAGGCCATTTACCGCAGAAACAGAATCTTATGTATTACAGGTTTCCCCTGAGGATTGTACAGGATGTGACCTTTGTGTCGCCGTTTGTCCTGCTGAAAGCAAGGAAATTGAGGATTTTAAAGCCATCAATATGAGGAAGAAACTCGATTTTGATGAGGTGGAAAATGTAAACTGGGATTATTTTATCAATTTGCCAGATTACGATAGAGCTGCCCTGCAAATAACTAATGTTAAAGGGTCTCAATTTTTAGAACCTCTATTTGAATTTTCAGGGGCTTGCTCTGGATGTGGTGAGACTCCTTATATTAAGATGCTAACCCAATTATATGGCGATAGTATTCTCATTGCCAATGCAACAGGTTGTTCCTCAATATATGGAGGAAATCTTCCAACAACTCCTTACAAAACCAACAAGGACGGAAGAGGTCCTGCCTGGGCAAATTCCTTATTTGAAGACAATGCCGAGTTTGGTTTTGGAATGAAACTGGCTCTAACAAAGAAACAGGAAATTGCAGTTAATCTATTAAAACATCTTAAAAATGTGGTTGGCGCTGAGTTGACAGAATCGATTCTAACCAATCCGGAAGAAACTGAAGCGGAACGCAGCCAGAAATTTGCTGATATTGATAGACTTAAAGAAGTATTAACAAAGAAAAAAGATAATCCGGATGCTGTAAAACTAAGTCAACTTACAGAATATCTCCGTAAAAAAGGAGTCTGGATACTTGGTGGCGATGGTTGGGCTTATGATATAGGATTTGGAGGTGTTGATCATGTTTTAGCTTCTGGTGAAGATGTGAATATCATGGTTCTTGATACTGAGGTATATTCCAATACTGGAGGTCAGACATCTAAAGCTACTCCTTTAGGGGCAAGTGCTAAGTTTTCGGTATCCGGAAAACGAACAGGTAAAAAAAGTCTGGCACTTCAGGCCGTTTCTTATGGGAATGTATATGTGGCTCAGGTAGCAATGGGCGCAAAGGATCTTCATACGCTCAAAGCCATTGAAGAGGCTGCAGCGTATCCAGGGCCATCGCTGATTGTAGCTTATTCGCACTGTGGTGAACACGGATATGATCTAAAAGATGGGGCATCGCAGCAGCAAAAAGCGGTTGAGACCGGATATTGGCCATTATTCAGGTTTGATCCTTCTAAACCTAAAGGGAAAAAGTTCAGATTAGATTCTAAGGCACCCACGGCTCCGATAAGTGATTTTATGTATAATGAAACCCGTTTTACAAGGGTAGTAAAAGAAAATGCAGAATTAGGTGCAGAACTCTTGAAGCAGGCTCAGGAAGAGGTGGAAACCAAATGGGAACGCCTGGAACTTTTTAGAGATATGTAATTCTGTCATTCAGAACCAGAGCTAAATAATGATGTAGTATTTAAAGTCAATTATAAATTAACACAGTTTATGGAAGACAAAGCAAAAAGACTTTATGAAACTGCCATTCAGAAACTGAAAGAAGCCAATGATGAATTATGCAGGCCTGCGGAAGACGTTGTTTCTTTTATGGTATGCCAGAATTCTCATATTGCCATCGATAATTACCTAAAGGGGTTTTTAATAGAAAATGATATAGAGCCGGACACAGGCGCATCAGTTGATAAGTTATATGAACAATGTAAAGCTGTGAACAGGAATTTTGAAAAAGTAAATTTATCCGGTTTTGATTGTGAGGCTCATCATTTAGATTCCAGATTCTGCAATGGCGTGACTAATGTTAGTAGATGTTATGACATTGCAGATAGCCTGGATACATTTCTTAGAGAGGAAAAAATCATTAGTTGAGCACTATTGTATTTTCTTTGGGTAAAAAGAACCTGTACTTCGGACAATTATATGTTGCATTCGTCCTAGAATACTTCGTATTGTTATAATCTTTTCATTACTTGTATTAAACCATTAATATTCAAGAAGATGAAAAAATTATTTATGATTATAGTAATAGCCTTGTTCAGCACAATGGCTATAGCACAGGATTCAGAACCACTTTATCTGCTATTCGAGTTTATGCATGTAGACGAAGGCCAGGGTGCCGCATATGCGGAAACAGAGAAATTTTGGGAAAAAGTTCATGAGCAAAGGGTAAAGAATGGGGACTGCATAGGTTGGGATCTTTGGCGTCTGGAGCCAAGCGGACAAAAACAGGGGGCTCAGTTTATGACTGTAAGCTTGTACAATGACCCGGTTAAAATGATGGCCGGGGGAGATTTTAATAAGGCCTGGACCGGTGCTTATCCCAATTTATCAGATGCATTAAGTAACAAAATGATGGAAATGACAGCTAAAAGCCGGGATCTTACACATAGGGTATTCCTCCAACAAATAGATTTAACGAAAGATAATTTTGATATGCCCATAGGTACTTTGGCAATAATCAACTTTATGAAAGCAAAACCCGGGCAGTCTGGAGCCTATGAAAATATGGAATCTGAAGTTTTTAAACCATATCATCAAAGTGATGTAGATTCTGGTGGCCGTGCAAGTTGGGGATTATTGCGGAATATGCTGGGTTATGCAACAGAGGCTTATGCAAGCCATATTACGGTAGATATGTTTACGGGTTATGATCAATTTTTTAATGGAGGTAACAATGGACCTGCAACCGAAGCACAACAAAAAGCATATCAGGAAATGAATGCACTACGAGACCTTAAGTCCGTGGCGATGGCTACTTTAGTTAGAAAAGTTCGTTGAATTTTTAGGTTAGCTTAATTATTATTTGAATTAAATCCTCCCAAATTCCCGGGAGGATTTTTTTGTAACTAGCTCCAGGTATTTCTCAGAAAGCGAATGAAATTTGCATGCATAATATTTTCAATATCTTCATTGTTATAACCTCTTTTATGAAGCAAATCCGGAAGTTTTTGTAAATCGGCAATAGTATCTATATCAGCCGGACTTTGCTCTTTGCCAAATCCGCCATCGAGATCGGTTCCTATTCCAACATGTAAAGTGTTCCCTGCAAGTTGACAAATATGGTCTATATGATCAACCATTATTTCTAAGGTTACCCCCATGGCTTCAGGGGTCGATTTACCACGTACCCAGTTTGGAACCATCATCCAGGCATCCAGGGCAATACCAATAACTGCATCCCTTTTTATAAGTTCGATGATTTGTTCGTCTGAAAATTGCCTGTTATGGTTTACCAGGGCCCTGCAGTTGTTATGGCTTGCCCAAAGTGGCCCCTGGTAGGCCTTCATGGTTTCCCAAAAACTTTCATCGCATAAATGCGTGGTGTCCAAAATAATATTTAATCGCGCTATCTCTTTTAAAAGTTCTTTTCCTTTATAACCGATTCCTCCAATGGAATTTGTGCCATGAGCATAGGTTCCGGGCCCATAATGTGCAGGACCAATAGCTCGAAGGCCCTGGTCATGACTTTTTTCGAGCTGATCAATAGTGACTATGGAGTCTGCTCCTTCCAGACTTAAAATATATCCGATAGGTTTTTTGTTTTTAGTCGAAGAATTCCAGAAATCCAGATGCCTGTTCAATTCCTCTTTGTTCGTGATCTGGGTCATTTCTCCAATTGCCTCCATAGCTCTGTACCAGGCAAGTTGACCCTGAGTTTGTGCCCAGGCCTGGTGAGGGGAATTCCATCCGGGAAGTTGACTATCTCTTTTTACAAAACGTGCAATCTGAGTGGCCATACAAATGCCTATATTGCCCTTTCTCATTTCGTCAAAAGAAACCGTATTTTTACCCCTATCCGGTTTGTCTGTCATCCCTTCCTCCTTCGCCCGGATGTCTTTAACGGCCCAGCTAAGGTCACGGTTCCATTCCATTGCGTTCATTGCTAAATCAAGATGTGCGTCAAAAATAAACATAGGTGCTTTTTAAATTTGCATTTGATGATCTCTTGCGGCAATTTTCCACGCCCCTGTGATTTGACCATCATCAACAGTCAGAACTTTGGAATATTTAGCCACAGTGGGGCAAATATGCATAGGAATGGCATAAAAAATATCGCCAATTTTCAAGGTTTCACTTTTTGGATAATGCAGCACTAAATGCTCTTCGCTTTGCCCGGTTTGTTCTGCATCTTCCAGTCCAAAGATTTTTACCCTTGGAAAATCCATCTCAGGGGCTATGGCTTTATGCCCCAGATCTAAACAGATGACCCCTTCTTTCGGTTTGCTGATAATTCTGGTAAGTAACACGGCTGCCGGCAAAAATGGCATATCCTTAAAAGAAGATCCATATCGCTCATCCCAAAGTAAAGTAGTACCGGGACTGGTTTCCACATCATTTCTTGCCGCATGAATTGGGAAAGAAGGGGAACCTCCCATGACTAAGGTTTTTACTTCCAAGCCCAAAGCTTCAATTTTGTTTTTAAGATTTATGACCAAATTAAAAGCAGCATCACAAACCTGTTTTCGAAGTTTTATATCAGGATCCCTGATATGTCCATCATACGCATGAAGCCCACGGGCATCTAAGTTTGGGTCATCCGCAATTTGCTTAAACAAATCAACGGCACAATCATTTGGTTCTATACCAGTTCTGTTCATGCCCGTGTTGAGGTCCAAGAATAAAGGAACGCTTATCTCTTTGGATGCCGCCATTTCTGAAATAAGACCAATGGTAATTTCATTATCCACAATAGTAGAAAATACTGAATTGGGATATGTGGCAATCAGTTTAAAAAACCTGTTTAAATTGGCCCCGACAGCTTGCATGGCCAATAGAATGTCCTTGGCACCGCATTGTGCTAAAAGCTCCGCTTCTGCAATGGTGGCACATTTAAATTTTTGTATACCATGTTGCATTTGCATCTCTATAATCTCGGCCGTCTTATGGGTTTTTATATGAGGACGTAGTCTGGTTACATCTCCAATAATTGAAATCATCAATGCAATGTTTTTTTCAATTCTATCCGGGTAGACCAACAAAGATGGAGAAACAATTTCCTCGGGATTATCAAGTTCGTACCAATTTTTATCTGCCATTTTTGAATCTGTTTAATGCAGTTGAAACATAGCCTCAATTTCAACCGGGATATTACCCGGCAACATCATACCTACGGCACTCCGAACACCAACACCATTATCGGTGCCAAAAACATCAGCCATTAACTCGCTAAAACCATTGATAACTAAAGGGTGTTGTCCAAAATCAGGGGTAGAATTCACCATCCCTAATACTTTTACGACCCTTTTAATCCGGTCCAAATCTCCAAAATGTGTTTTTATCGTAGACAGCATCGTTAAACCAACCTGTTCGGCGGCAAGTTTGGCCTGCCCCAGGTTAAGATCTTCACCAACCCTGCCAGTCATTAATGTTCCATCTGATTGCATCGGGCCCTGTCCGGATACATAAAGAAAATTGTCAACTACCAGGATAGGTTTATACAGACCTGCAGGAGGGGGAGCAGGAGGTAATTTTAACCCTAAAGTTGCTATTCGTTGTGAAGGTAATTTGTTCATATGCTTGTTTTAAATGAATGTGTTTAAGATCAATACTCCAATAAGTCCCATCACTCCAACAGTAGTTTCCATAACCGTCCATGTTTTAAGGGTATCTCTGACGGACAGGTTAAAATACTCTTTAAACAACCAGAAACCCCCATCGTTGACGTGTGATAACATTAAACTTCCCGATCCAATGGCCAGTACCATTAATTCTGCACTAACACCTGTTTTGGATACCAGCGGTAATATTATTCCCGCAGCAGTTAATCCTGCCACCGTAGCAGATCCTACACAGACCCTGATCACCGTTGCTATGAACCAGGCCAATAGTAGCGGAGAAATAGTAGATCCGCTTAGCATATTGGCTATGTAATCACTTACGCCGCTATCTACCAGGACCTGTTTTAAAGCACCGGCCCCTGCTATAATCAAAAGTACCATTGTAATTCCGGAAATGGAACTACTTACAGACCCCATGATTTCAGGCATTTTTTTACCACGTGCTAATCCCAGGGTGTAAATGGCAACCAGTACAGCTATAAGCATGGCTATTACAGGATTACCAAGAAAATCTATAATGGGTTTAAGAATGAAATCCTCGGGAAGAAACAGATCAGCCAAAGTGGCAATTCCAATAAGCAGGATGGGTAATAAAGCGGTAAAAATGCTTATTCTCATTCCCGGCATTTCATGATCTTCCAGTATTCGGGGATTTACAAATTCCTTGAGAGGGGTTGCTTTTATATTTTTTATGGTCCTGGAAAACAAGGGGCCGGCTACAATTATTGCCGGGATTGCCACTATGATCCCATATAACAAGGTTTTACCCAGATCGGCATCAAACATCACAGCTATGGCTGTCGGAGCAGGATGGGGAGGAAGATATCCATGTGTAACAGATAGTGAAGCCAGCATAGGTAAGCCTACATATAAAAGTGGAAGCCCGGTTGAGGCCGCCACTGTAAATACCAGGGGTATTAAAATAACAAAGCCTACAGAATAGAACATGGGGATACCCACAATGAATCCGGTAAGTACAAGGGCCCATTGTATATTTTTTATACCAAATTTACTTACCAGTTTTGAAGTTATGCGTTGTGCTGCTCCGCTATCGGCAACCAATTTGCCCAACATGGCACCAAAGCCTAAAATCATTACTAAAAATCCCAAAGTATTCCCTATTCCATTCTGGATAGATTGTACCACATCTTCAAGCTGCATTCCCTCTGCAATACCAACAAATAGTGAAACAAGGATAAAAGTTATAAATGCATTGAGTTTAAATTTTGCAATCAGGATAAAGAGAAGTACTATCCCTATAATTACTATAAGAAGCGGCATATGGGTTGTTAGTTATGATCTTTGAAGTACTAAATATACTATTTCAAAAAGGAAATAACAGAGTTTGGTGATAACAAAAATAAAGGGCCAATTTGGCCCCTAATTTATTTTAACTTTTACTTTCCGGAGAAATATATTTATAAACAAGGCCTGCTAATAAGGCACCTACTATAGGCGCCACCCAGAAAAGCCATAACTGGCCAATTGCCCAGTCGCCTGCAAATAAAGCCTGACTTGTACTTCTGGCAGGATTTACCGAGGTATTTGTAACCGGGATACTTATAAGGTGAATTAGAGTAAGTCCAAGACCTATGGCTATACCTGCCATTCCTTTTGGAGCTTTGGAATGTGTAGCTCCAAGAATAATAATCAGGAACATAAAAGTCATTACTACCTCTGTAATAAGGGCGGCTAGCATGCTATAACCACCCGGGGAATGTTCTCCGTAACCATTGCTGGCAAAGCCACCAACTTCGAATCCCGGTTTTCCCGTGGCAATTAGGTATAATATCCCTGCTCCGGCAATACCTCCCAGAACCTGGGCAATAATATATGGAACCAATTCTTTGCTTTCAAATCGCCCTCCAATCCAAAGTCCAATAGAAACTGCCGGATTCAAATGACAGCCCGAAATGTGACCAATGGCATATACCATAGTTAATACTGTTAATCCAAAGGCCAGGGAAACCCCTAAGAAGCCAATTCCAAGTTCCGGATACCCGGCTGCAAGTACAGCGCTTCCACAACCTCCCAGCACCAGCCAAAGGGTGCCGATAAATTCTGCTAATAGTTTTTTCATTTTTTTGTTGGTTAATTAATAATTGCTTTCAAGATAAACATTTTTAGCAAAGATTGAAATTAAACACCTGATTAGAAAATGATACTAATTACCAGAAAATTTCAATTAATAAATATTGAATTGCTTTTATTATCTTGTATGAAATAAAGCAGAGATGGATAAAAGGGCCTTTTTAAAAAGTATGGGGAAGATGGCGGCAATTACGCCTTTTCTACCCTATAATCTGAATGCAGGTGAATTTGAACTTCAGCGGGATTATGGAAATAGCGATGAAGAATTCTGGAAGAGTATCAGAAAAGATTATCTGTTAAAACCTGAGTATATAAATCTGGAAAACGGATATTACAATATAACCCCTCAGCCAGTCATGAGCAGGTTTCTGGAGCATGTTAAAAACATTAACTATGAAGGCTCCTACTATATGAGGACAGTTCAGTGGGAAAATAAAAAAAGGGTCACCTCACGTTTGGCGGCCTTGGTTGGCTGCTCATCTGATCAATTGATCATCACTCGTAACACTACGGAATCTTTAGACATGATAATTGGGGGTTATCCATGGAATGAGAACGATGAGGCAATTTTTGCAGAACAGGATTACGGCTCCATGCAGGATCATTTTGCTTTGATCGCAAAGCGCTACGGCGTTATTAATAAGGTAGTTTCCGTACCTAATCATCCGGTTTCAGATGATGAATTAGTTTCACTGTACGAGGAGCAAATTACGCCTAACACCAAATTAATTATGCTGTGCCATATGATCAACATTACAGGGCAAATATTACCTGTCCGAAAGATTTGTGATATGGCACATAAATATGGTGTTGAGGTCATGGTTGACGGAGCACATTGCATAGGCCATATTCAGGTGAAAATAGATGATCTGAATTGCGATTATTACGCTTCCAGTCTTCATAAATGGTTAAGCGCCCCTTTAGGTGTTGGATTATTATATGTTGCCAGGGATAAGATATCCAAAATTTGGCCACTTTTAGCAGAACATGACCGGGATCCAAATGACATTACAAGGTTGAATCATACTGGCACCCACCCGGTTCATACCGACCTTGCTATTGATGACGCAATAGATTATCTGGAAATGATTGGCCTGGAAAGAAAAGAGAAAAGATTAAGGTTCTTACAGAGGTATTGGAGTGAAAGATTAAGGAATGTAAAAAATATTAATGTAAATACACCGAATGAAGGTTATCGAAGTTGTGGGATTGCCAATGTGGGAATTGAAAAAATAGCTCCTTCAGAGTTGGCTAATATTCTTTTTAATGAATTTTATATATTTACGGTAGCTATAGATTATGTAAACGTTCATGGATGTAGAATTACTCCTAATGTATTCACAACTACAAAAGAACTGGATACTTTTGTAGAAGCTATGAATACATTGGCTTCAAGAGCATGAGGTTTTTTAACAACTATACGGACCATTTATTTTAGATGGCTGCACCAATAGAGAAACCTGTTAAAAGTCATAGGAAATAAGAGGCCATGAATCTAGTTTTGACCAGTTTCATCCTATTTATTAAGCACTAGTTTATCTTACTATTCATAAGATATTGTTATTATTGAATACGATAATTTTTACGAATACTCTGTACTTGAAATAAATGATTAAGCCTGAATATTATTACTTTATCTAACAAGACATTATAATCTAAAAATTGCTTTGAAAATTCTTCTATAAGAACTACGGATTAACAACTTTAACTAAACAATATGACTGAAACTAAAGGAAAATGGCAATTAAAACACAGTATTGTGTTATTGCGTATACTTATTGGCTGGCACTTTTTGTATGAGGGTGTTGTTAAGCTTTACAATCCTGATTGGACTTCCTTTGGTTATCTGGCCACAGCACAAGGTCCTCTGAAACCCATATTTTTGGCAATTGCAAAGGAACCACTAATTGGTTGGGCAGATACCCTTAATTGGATGGCACTTATGTTTGTGGGGATAACTCTTTTGTTAGGGATATTTGAGAAAAAAGGCGCTTTAGTGGGTATAATACTGCTCGCTATGTATTATTGGGCACATCCTCCTTTCCCCTGGCTGATGCAAGTAAACGTTGAGGGAAGTTATTGGTTTGTCAATAAAAATTTAATAGAACTTGCAGCCTGCATGGTTATTTATCAATTTCCAACCGGACAATACTTTGGTATAAAATACTTATTTAATAAAAACAAAGAACAAACTAAAACCGAAACCTTATGAAATGGACCAGAAGAGATGTAATTAAGGGCTTAGGCGGAATCCCAATACTAGGTGCTGTATGGTGGGCTGGTGCCTCAAATACGGTTTCCAAAAACAGGGAACGCTCGGCCATACTCGAACAATTAAATATACAGCCTTCGTTACCTTCTGCAGTAAAAACAATTAGTGGTGACCCCGTTAGAGTGGGAATTATTGGTTTTGGTATTCGGGGTGAGCAATTAATCAGAGCACTGGGATTTGCAACTGAAGAATGGCTCGAAGAGATGAGATTAGCAGCAGAGGAAGATCCGAATCACTCACGATTAAAAGATTTTATGAATCAGGATAAACTGAATGTAAAGCTCACTTCAGTTTGCGATGTATACGATGTTAGAGCGGACCGGGTAATTAATTCTTTTTCCACTGAGGATACCAAGGTGATCAGATTTAAAACCCATCAGGAAATGATCCGTAGCGGTAAAGTAGATGCGGTAATTATAGCCACCCCAGACCACTGGCATGCCCCTATGGCCATAGACGCTCTTGAAAATGGGATACATGCTTATGTGGAAAAACCAATGACACATACCGTAGAAGAGACTTACAGGCTAAAGGAAGCCGCTGAAAAGTCTAAGGCCGTGCTAATGGTTGGTCACCAACACAGACAAACTTTAAGTTTTCAAACGGCTCAGGATATAGTATCCAAAGGAGTGCTTGGTCATGTTTCTCTTGTTCAGACGAATACCAACAGGAACGATGATAACGGCGCCTGGAATTATCACATAGAGGACGAGGCAACTCCTCAAACAATAGATTGGGATCTCTTTTTGGGCTCAGCTCCTAAAATACCCTTTAACAAGAATCACTTTTTCAGGTGGAGAAAATGGTGGGCATATGGATCCGGTCTATCCGGAGATTTGTTGACCCACGATTATGATCGTCTAAATTGCGTACTCCAAATGGGTATCCCTTCATCCGTAATGGCTTCCGGAGGAATTTACACTCATAATGATGGACGTAACGTGCCTGACGTACTACAGGTAAATATGGAGTTTCCAGATTTTAGCACAGGGAGTAGTCAGAAAAAGGGTAAGGAAAAGGGGATGACATTTGTCTACAGTGCAACTCTTGGTAATGGCTTTAGCAGGCCAACTATTCTTATGGGACATGACGGTACTATGGAATTGGGTAATCGACTCACGATATGGCCCGATAGCAGGTCTACAAAGTATGCAGATCAGATTGAATCTGAGAAAATGAAACCATCAGTTCCGGTTTACAGCTACAATCCCGGGGCCAGTGTACCAGACGCAGTTTCTTCAGCAACGTCGCAATATTTTGCGGATAAAGGTCTTATGTGGACGTACATTAACGGAGCAAGAGTTGATTCAACATTTCTTCATCTGAGGGAATGGCTCAGCAGTGCCCGTAACGGAGGTGAAGTGAGCTGTGGAATAAACGAAGGATTTGATGAGGCAATATCAGCTCATATGGCCGGACTTTCAGTTAAGCTTGGAAGACGCATCGAATGGGACGCTGACGCCCAACGGATTGTGACCATTGAAGGGATCGATTTCGACGAGGTGTTATTATCTGGAATGTAATAGCCAAAGGCAACAGCATAAAATTTATATCCAGGTAGAGCTAGTGCAAGTAATCAGGACTGATTTTAGTCCTGATTACTTTTTTATTGCCCATTTTTTAAATATCAGAACTAGATAATTACACCAGTTAAACCTGATAAATATCATATTATCTGCGTTTTACATGACGTAATTTTGAGTATATCATAATTCAAATAGTCATGCAAATCAAAAAAAACCCAAAAGTAGATTTAAATAGAAATAGTGGGCTGTATTTTGTAATAGGACTTGCAGTCGTTCTATTTTTGACCTGGCGTGCTTTAGAATACAAATCGTATCCTTCAGACACCACAACTATGGACATCGCTCAGGCCGTAGATGACCTTAAAGAAGATGTGCCGGTAACAGAGATAATAAAAACAACACCTCCGCCACCACCACCTGCAGCTCCTGAAGTAATTGAAGTAGTAGAAGACACAGAGGAAATAGAAGAAACTATTATTGAGAGTACAGAAACCAGTCAGGAATCAGTGATTGATGAGGTAATGGACGTTGACGATGTGGAAGTTGGAGAAGAAGAAGAAGATATCATAGTCCCCTTTGCGGTCATAGAAAATGTTCCCATTTATCCCGGTTGTGAAAATGCGAATGGTAATGATGAACGAAAAGCCTGTTTTCAAAAAATGATACAAGCTCATATCGTTAAGGAATTTACCTATCCTGAAAGTGCACTGGAACTTGGAATAAAAGGAAAAGTATTTGTTCAGTTCATGATTAATTCTAAAGGAAAAGTAGAGTCAATAAGGACCAGGGGGCCAGACAAACTATTAGAGAAAGAAGCACACCGTATTATTGCTGCACTCCCTGATATGACCCCGGGAATGCAACGCGGTAAATCTGTTAAAGTTCCTTATAGTATACCAATTAACTTTATGATTCAATAGAAATAGAGCACATGACTATTTCCCGAGGATTGATTCAACTAATACCCAGGTATTGGAAAGGATCAATCCTCATTTTGTTTATAGTCCACTAACTTCTGCGGTCCTTCGAGTAATACCCGAACAATTTGAAGCGTACCATCTTCCTTTGTAGCTATCTGCCACTTTATAAGTGAAATTAATCCGCTTTCTATTTCAATCCCGGTAATACTTCTGGGGTGCACACAGCTTCCATCATTAAATAAAGGGATATCACCGGGCTCAGGGAATCTGGGCCTGTGGGTATGACCCATTACGGTTATTTTTAATTTGTTTCGCAAAATCCATTTCTTGATTCTTTTCTCCACCTTTATTAATTCACGGTTGTTCCTGGCCGGACTTGTAGGATCAGCTATTCCCCAAACCTGCAGAGGCTTCCAAAGGATGCGTACCAAAAAGCGATTGAACCGCCAACCGTGATAATTCATAAAATCTGCCTGGTGGCCATGAGTTAAAAACAATTCCTGACCGTTCTTAGTGTGTTTTAAAACTATTGCCTCATGAAACTGCAATTTATCTAATAAAGCAGCTTGCTTTTCATCTTTAGGCTCAAAGTAGGTATAAAGATTTTTTTTTACATATTCCGGCTTTCGATAAACCATATCGTGATTTCCGTATATCATATGCAACCTGTTTTCCTCGTGAAAACGTTTCATTAACAAATAAATATTCTTATGGGCTTCAAAGATGGGTTCAAAAGTCAGATTCTCCCAGAGTTCATCCCCGTCACCCAACTCACAATATTGGAATCCGTTATTAAAATAATGTCTTAAAGCATGATAATAGATATTCCTGTTATTGGCAAACTCATCTGCAAAACTATTGTCACCCCTATGACAATCACTAAAAAGAATAAACTTTGAAGAGTCATCAAAAGCTATGATTTTGGCCTTTTTATAAGCGTTATTAAGTCTGTTATCTGACGACATGAATGAAATTTGTATAAATATCCAAAAAATGCACCAAACACCGTATAAATTCCTTTAACAAAAAGAAATCGAATAGTTTTGTAATTTTACGGTCAATCTGTAGACATATATTATTATGGGATCTATAAATAAAGATATGCCACTGCAAATGTTAATTAGCTTTGAAAAGCTATTACAGCAGTATGATAATATGGCCAAAAGTGATGATGCGTTTTTATCATCCCGGGCTAAGTATGTATTGGAAGCTCAGGCACCATTTCCCGAATTAAGGGATGGTTTTTCGGATATTAAACTTCTTGAAAAACACAAAGATGTTATTCGTATTATTCTGCAGGATTCATTTGCCGAGGTATTGAGCGAGAATGAAATTAAGGCTGCTTCTCTGCCTTATTTTGATATTGTATTTAATAAGTCCAAAAGATTTCAAAAGATTTTGGAGAATGCCGGTAAGGATTTCAAACCTTTTATACGCAATCAGGATGAAGGAATAGACTATATTATGGCCAGTACGGTGATCCTTAAATTCCATTATGGCTTCAACCTTGATTTTAGCAGACCCTACTTCTATGATATACCTGATGCACATGGAATAATGCATCATTATCGAATTTTGTACAATGCGGATTTTATCGATCTATTTCCGACAGATTTGGCTAAAGATTTAACCCAGGCAGATGTTGATAAGCTTTTAGAAAATCCGGAAGACCTTAAACTATGGAAGGAATTGATTCCTCCAAATAGTTTTATTTCAAAAGGCTTTGTAATATCTAATATGTTTGATGTTACTGCAGAGCATACCATATCTGAAATTAAAACAAATCTTATCTCAAGTGATAAAAGAGGTAGTGAAAGTTTTATTTCGGATCTTGAGGAGACCTTCAGATCCTTCTTCAGGGTTAAAGAATTAAAGTTAGGTTTTGTCACTTATAACTCAAAGGATGATCAGTTAGAACGGGTGTATGGTAATGGGATAGAAAGTTTTCTTCTTAAGGAGAAAGATAATGAGCTTTGTAATAATGCCCTGTGTATAGGATCCTATGACAAAATAGTGAATGAGAAGGGATATTTTGCTGTCTCGGACGTTGAAAAGTATTATAACTTATCGGAAGGAGTTGAGCCTTACAAAGCCTTGCATGAACAAGGAATAAAAAGCGCCATTTTTGCTCCAATCGTGAATGAAGGAGAGCTTTTGGGAGTACTGGAGCTCGTATCCACTAAAAAAAATCAGTTAAATGGGGTTAACGCAACCAAGCTGGATGATGTAATGCCCTATATCGTTGCTGCTGTTGTTCGTTCTAAAATTGAAGAAGAAAATTTAATAGATGCCATTATTCAAAATGAATGTACTTCGGTGCATAAATCTGTTCACTGGCGATTTGAAGAGGAAGCCAAACAATTTATTATTGACGGACTGGATGGGCGGCAGCCTTCTTTTAAAGAAATTGTTTTTAAGGATGTATACCCTTTATACGGTCAAATAGATATTAAAGCCTCTTCACAGGCCAGGAATATAGCTATTCAGCGAGATCTGATGATTCAATTATCGAATATCAAAGAAGTATTGAATGCTGCATTAAAAATTGAAAAATTGCCGGTTTATGAGGAGCTTATATACAGAATAAACAATTTTGTAGAAGATATAAAAGAGACCTTATTTTCGAATAGTGAACAGACAATTTTTGATTTTGTCTATGCAGATGTACTGCCAATCTTCAGGCATCTTAAAAAACAAAACAAAGAATTGGCTAAAATGGTTGAAGAATATGAAAAGACCATTAATGCAGAAACACATTCATACTACGACCATAGAAAACAATATGATGATAGTGTCATGCGGATTAACAAAAAACTGGCATCTGTAATTGACAGGCATCAGGAGGCCGCACAGGAGATGTTTCCCCACTATTACGAGCGCTATAAGACTGATGGCATAGAACACAATATGTATATAGGGGGTACTATAGCTGAGAACAAGGAGTTTGATCCTTTGTATCTAAAAAATCTTCGATTATGGCAGTTGCAGGTGATGTGTGAGATGGAAAACAAGTATTACAACCTTAAACCGGAATTGGACGTACAACTCGATGTTGCTTCTCTTATTCTTGTTTATAGTACCTCCTTATCTATTCGTTTTAGAATGGATGAAAAACGATTTGATGTTGATGGCACCTATAACGCACGTTACGAAATAATAAAAAAGCGTATCGATAAATCCTTTATCAAAGGCACCAATGAAAGGCTAACCCAAAAAGGGAAGCTATCTATAGTTTACTCTCAGAAAAAAGATGAAATGGAATACCTTAGGTATATCTCTTTCCTGAAATCTAAAGGATATTTTACTAATAATATTGAAATAGTAGAACTGGAAGGTCTTCAGGGTGTATCAGGACTCAAGGCAATAAGAGCTGAGATTCTTTATAGGAAAAATACAAAAGATGGAAAAACCTTTACCTATGAGGATTTGATGGAGGAATTAAAAGCCTAACAAGGCTACCGTATCAGGCCGTGAAATATTTCCATAATAAAAGAAGGCAAGAGCAAAAGCGACCACTGAAACTATTATGCCAATCATAAAAACGGTATATGTCCAGCGCAAGATCAAATATTTTCTGTTTAATACTAATCCAAGAAAATAGAGATCTTTAGTTAATGACGAATAAATATAATCTTTGTCCTTTACCAATTCTTTTAGGGCCAGCTCGTATTCTTCCAATTTCATTTTGTGAAAATTTCCAAAGAATAGAAGATTTACCTTTTTATTGGCTACGTCAGCCTCACTAAATTTACCGCTGCCTACATTTGGACGCGTCGCTATAACGGCCATCACCATTGAGGTAACTGTGAAAATCACAAAAATTATTGTCGGGTATATTAGGTAGGCATTAGACGGATTATCTAATTTAGGTATTAGGTTAGATAATACCACAGAAAGGATAATTGCGTTAACAGATAGCAAAATATTCGATTTGGTATCGGCAATGTCACTTAAAGTCAGGTGGTTTTTTAAGGTTACCCTGAATAAAGTTTGTATGCCTCTATCCGGGCTTTCACTCTTATACTTTGCCTTTAATTGTTCTTTTTTAACAATTTGTTTTTCTTTTTTTAACTCCTTTACAAGAGTTGTAAGATTCTTATCTTTTTTATCCTGCCAATTTGCTTTTGCGTAATCGGTATAATATTGATGGTTTGTTCTGAACATTTTAATGTTCTGTTCCATCCACTCTTTGACAGAATAATTAGCAATGCCCAACAAGGAAAGTTCTTCCCGGAGCAGTTCACAAGTTTCCAAATAGCTTTTTTGAGCAAAATGAGAGGCATCAGCATCACGGATTATTTGTTCGCTCAAGTTCTTGGGTTCATAGATCATTTGGGTAGCCATAATGCACGCCTGAACCTGTTTTATTCCCTCCGCATCGTAACCTTGTTTCTCAAGAAATTCCTTAGCTATTTTACAACTACTGCGCTCATGAAGCTCATGACCCACAGTATATCCGGTATCATGTAACCAGGCTGTTAATAATAGAACTTCCTTTTCCTTAGCGTCCAGCGAATTGGCTTCTATTAACTCCTTAGTGCTTTTCACTACCCTTTGGGTATGTTTCAGATTATGGTAAAGATATTTTGGATCTAATTCTGTTGATAATAAATCAACAGCAAAAGCTTCAGTTTTTACAAGAATTTCAGACATGTATCAAATTTATAAAACAAAAATCACAAACTATACGGTTTCCTCTAAAGTTATATAACTGCAACCAGGTTTATTTCAATTTGTGTGAAAATCAATTAGGCTAGTATTTCTAAGCCAATTCACTTAATCTTAGCCTAGTGAACCACTTTTTGAATAATTGTTTGCAATTTTATTAGATTTCTTATCTTTAAAGTTGCTGTCTTTTATATAGTGAATTTTTTAAATTCAAAAAGTACAGAATAGTTGAGTTTTTACTTTGTATTTTGGCTAATATTTTGTGTTTAATAATTCATCCAAATTTAAATATCTTACAATAGATATGAATCGAATATATAAGTCATTGACTTTAGTAGCTGGCTTTTTGGTTTTGCATTCCTGTGCAACCCATAAGTTACAGTACGATGAAGAGGCTATAGTACCGCAACTATCTGAAAGTGAAGTGCAACACTCTTTCTATTTAATAGGAGATGCAGGGAATTCACCATTAGGATCAAAATCTGAGGCACTACAGGATTTCGAAAAAGTATTGAAGGGTGCCTCTGAGAACAGCACAGCCTTGTTTTTAGGTGATAATATCTATCCCAAAGGACTGCCCAAAAAAGGTACAGAAGGCAGGGAATTTGCGGAACATCAGCTAAACGTACAAACAGATGTTGTGAAAGACTTTGCCGGGAGGACAATTTTTATTCCGGGAAACCACGATTGGTATAATGAGGGTCCCAAGGGTCTTGAAAGGCAGGAGGAATATATTGAGGACAAGCTTGGGAAAAACACCTTCCTACCGGAGGATGGTTGTCCCATTAGAAAAGTAGAAATTAATGATGAGGTAGAGTTAATTATCGTGGATACAGAATGGTACCTCACCAAATGGGATAAATTCCCAACCTTAAATGATAATTGTGAAATTAGAACCCGCAATCGTTTTTTTCTTGAATATGAAAGTCTGATCAAAAAAGCCAGAGGAAAGACCACTGTTGTTGCCTTACATCACCCATTGTTTTCTAATGGCCCTCATGGCGGACAGTTTTCAGTAGGGCAGCATATGACCCCAATTCCAATTTTGGGGACTTTAAAAAATGTCCTCCGACGTGCCGGAGGTGTCTCTCCAGCAGATATACAGTACAATAGATATGATGAATTTAGGGATCGTATAATTACATTATCCCAGGATAATGATAAAATAATTTTTGTATCAGGACACGAACACAGCCTGCAATATCTGGTTGAATCCAATTTACCGCAAATAATTAGCGGGGCAGGCTCAAAAACAACCCCTACCAGGAATGTAGGCAGTGGCCAATTTTCGTACGGATCGCCGGGTTATACCAGATTGGATGTTTTTAAGGATGGTTCTTCCCATGTGAGCTTCTTCTCAACAAAAGATGATAAAATAGTATTTGAAACAGAGGTACTACCAGAGGATCTTCCAATCACACCCAATTATCAGGATAACTTTCCAAGTGAAAAAACGGCATCAATTTATACCAAGGAAGAAACCGATAAGGGCAAAACTTTTAAATGGCTATGGGGAGAACGTTATCGTAAATTATATAGTACAGAACTTACTGTGCCTGTGGTAAATCTGGATACCCTGTTTGGAGGCTTGAGTCCGGTGAGAAAAGGAGGAGGGCACCAGTCCAGTTCTTTACGTTTCACAAACAAGGAAGGGCAGGAGTATATTATGCGTGCGATGAAGAAAGATGCCTTGCTCTATATACAAGCTGTTGGTTTTAAGGACCAATATGTTAAGAGTGAGTTTGAGGACACAAAAACGGAAGAACTTGTATTGGACGTATTTACAGGGGATCATCCTTATACGCAGTTTATTATTGGAGATTTAGCCGATGCCGTTGGGATATTCCATACCAATCCTAAATTATATTATGTTCCAAAACAGAATGCTATAGGTCGCTTTAACGATGATTTTGGGGATGCGCTGTATGCAATTGAGGAACGAACGGCAGATGGGCATGGAGATAAAGCCAGTTTTGGCTATGCCAATGAGATGATTAGTACTCTTGATATGCTGGAAAAGTTGAAAAAGAATGAAGATCACAAAATAGATGAAACCACTTATGTCCGTGCACGACTATTTGATATGTTAATAGGAGATTGGGATCGTCATCAGGATCAATGGCGCTGGGCAATTTTTAAAGAAGATGGAGTGACTACTTATAAACCCGTTCCAAGAGACAGGGATCAGGCATTTTCAATTATGAATGATGGTTTTTTGCTGGGACTGGCTACTAAGCTGGCAGCTCCTGCGCGAGTCTTAAATTCATACGAAGAAGATATCAAAGATGTACGTTGGAGCAATTTAAATCCATTTGTCCTGGATGTTGCCGTGATACAGGAATCAGACAAAGCAGTTTGGGATGAACAGGCGACTTATGTAGCTTCACATATTACTGATGAGGTCATAGACGCAGCATTTGAAAAGTTGCCTGAAGAAGTGAAGGATGAGAATATGGAGGATATAAAGCGCAAGTTAAAAGGAAGGCGAACTAATTTGGGCAGGATTTCCGATGCGTATTTTAAAGTTGTAAATAAACATGCCGTGGTACGAGGCACGGATAAGGATGATTGGTTTGAGATTGAAAGAATGCCCGGGGGCCAAACCAAAGTTACCGGCTATAGGATAAAGAGCGGTGAAAAAGGCCCGGTGTTTCATGAAAAAATATATGAAGCGGGAAGCACCAGGGAAATTTGGGTATATGGTTTGGACGATGATGATTATTTTCAGGTTGTCGGTGAGGGAGATCATCCCATAAAAGTCCGTATGATAGGCGGTTCTAATAATGATAGTTATGAGGTTTTAAATGGAAAAAAGACCCATATCTATGATTTTAAAAGTAAACCCAATACGCTGATAACCAAAAAGGGGAAACAGCATATCAGAGATGATTATGAGAATAATAATTATGACTATAGGAAACCGAAATATAACGTTAACGCAGTGCTCCCAATAATAGGAGTTAACCCGGACGATGGTTTAAAGATAGGGGTAATTGCAGGGCATACTAGCTATGGCTTTGAGCGAAACCCGTTTACCTCCACCAACAGGATAGCAGCTGCCCTATATACATCTACGGGTGGATTTGATATACAATATCATGGAGAATTCGCTCATGTCGTAGGCAAATGGAATCTGGCAATTAACGGTATCTTAACCAGCCCGAACTATAGCATAAACTTTTTTGGATTTGGAAATTCTACACCGAATCCAAACGCTGAAGACGAAGATAATTTTAATTTAAATTACAATCGGGTCAAAATAGGTGCATTAGGCGGTTTTGCCGGATTAGTATGGCATGGTGAGAATAATGGTAATTTTAGTATCGGGGTGAATTATAAATCTTATGAGTTGGAAGAGACCCAGGGGAGATATATAAATTTATTTTCCGATTTTATACCTCAGGAAGAAAAAAATAATTTTTTGGGTGCCGAAGCTGTTTACAGTTATACTAATAGTGATAACCCTGCATTTCCAACCTTGGGGATGGATGTAGAATTAAAAACCGGAATTACCTCCAATCTTGACAATTCAGATACATTTGGGTATGTTATTCCTACGCTGGGTTTTGCCTATAAAATTTCACCAAATGGGCAATTGGTTTTTGCTACTAAGTCTAAGGCTCATATAATTTTTGGTGATGATTTTGAGTTTTACCAGGCGGCGAGCATAGGTGGTAACGATGGATTGCGTGGCTACAGAAACCAGCGTTTTACTGGAAAATCATCCTTTTATCAGACTTCGGATCTACGCTTTAATTTTAAAAGATACAAAACGGGGCTAATACCGGTTGAAGTAGGCATATTTGGTGGTTTTGATGTAGGCAGAATTTGGGTAGATGACAGTCTGGTGGTGGATCCTGCATTTAATAGAAATATCTGGAACACCTCTTATGGAGGTGGGTTTTTTGTTAATGGAACAGATTTAATCACTGCTAACATAGGCCTATTTGGTTCAGACGATGGCATGCGATTTTATTTTGGATTTGTTTTGGGATTATAGTTCTATTCTGGGTTGAATATATTAGTTGCTCCTTGCAATTAGGTGGTATATTTTTAGTAGCTTGGACCTCTTAAATAATCAATGAATAAATTACTCCAATTATTATGAAAAAAAATCTTACTATACTAGTATTGCTTGCTTTCTCCTTTGTGTTTCAAAACTGCGGCAGCGTAAAAGTTCGGGACTCCTGGACGGGGGAAGAGGAGACTGTTGCTAAATTCAAGGAAAAGAATATTCTGGTATTAGCAAGAACGGCAGACAACACAGCCAGAATAGCTTTTGAAGAAGCCTTGGCAAATGAATTGAGGGCAAATGACTTCAAGGCTACGGAGAGCTTCAAAAAATTTCCGAAAATTTACACTAACAAAGAAATTACGGAAGAAAGAATAGCTTTTATGCAAAGTATTCTGGATAGTGAGGGGTACAATGGAATAGTTATTGTAGCCGTAAAGGATCAGGAGAGTACTACTACAACTTCAAGTAGCGGAGTTTATATGGGTGTATCAGGGGGTTACGGATATCCCGGTTATTACGGGGGTTTTTATAATTACTACAGAACCCCATATGCTTATGGTCCTTACTATAATTCGTTTGGAGGTTATATTCCCACTTCTACATCTACCAGTACTTCAACAACCTATATTTTAGAGACGGTATTTTATAATCTTGATGAGCCAGAGGAAAGCCAATTAGTGGCCGTAGTAACATCTGAATTAGATGATCCCAAGGAAGCATATAAAACGGCCCAAAAATATGTGGAAACTATGGTGAAAGCCTTCGAGGATTAACACTAGTCAGCTATTTTCTTAAACTCCTATTTTTGTGGTAAGAAGAGTTTAGTAAAAAATTTGTAGGCTGGTCGAAGCAGTATCCATTGTACATCAAATATTTTACCTTACTTAGAAGCAGGACTTTCTGTGTATTCAACATGTTTGGGATACCATTAAAAATGTATTAAATGCCCCAAAAATCGACCTGTTTTATTATCTAATTAGCACACTTTCCCGTACCTTTATAAGCTTAAATATCCCCCACAATAATAAAGTAAACTAAAAAATTAACTCTTATGAAAAAACAAGTGTATTTGTTGCTTTTTATGGCGTTTACTGCTATTAGTTTTGCACAGAAAAAACCAAATATTCTGGTAATTTGGGGAGATGATATTGGATATTCCAATATTAGCATCAACAGCCAGGGAATGATGGGCTATAAAACCCCCAATATTGATCGTATTGGCAAGGAAGGGGCTGTTTTTACAGATTGGTATGCACAGCAATCCTGTACGGCCGGAAGGGCGGCTTTTATTTTAGGGCAGCATCCTTTTAGGACTGGTTTGTTAACTATTGGTATGCCAGGCGGAGAGCAAGGTATTAAAGACAATCAGCCAACCATTGCTGAATTGTTAAAACCACTAGGATATACTTCGGGTCAGTTTGGAAAAAACCATTTGGGAGACCGGGATGAAATGTTACCTACCAACCACGGTTTCGATGAGTTCTACGGGAATTTGTATCACTTGAATGCCGAGGAAGAGCCTGAAACCTATTACTATCCGGAAGATCCTGCCTTTCATAAGGAATTTGGACCGCGAGGAGTATTGCACTCTTATGCCGATGGAAAGATTGAAGATACGGGCCCAATGACCCGAAAAAGAATGGAAACTGCCGATGAGGAATTCACAGATGCCGCCATATCCTTTATAGAAAAAGCGCACAAGGCGGGAAAACCGTTCTTTGTTTGGCTGAGTGCTACCCGAATGCACGTATGGACACACCTCAAAGAAGAGAGTGTTGGAGTTACCCGCATTGGTCTGTATCCTGATGGGATGGTGGAGCATGATAAAGCCGTTGGTCGTGTTTTGGCTAAGCTTGAAGAATTAAAAATAATCGACAATACAGTTATCATGTACTCTACCGATAATGGTGCGGAAAAGTTCACCTGGCCTGATGGAGGTACTACTCCATTTGCCGGTGAAAAAGGGACTACCTGGGAAGGTGGTTTTAGAGTTCCTGCCGTTATTCGCTGGCCAGGGGTTATTAAACCAGGGACAATTTCCAATGACATCCATTCTCATGAAGACATGATGCCCACCATATTGGCTGCAGCAGGTGTTCCTGATATAAAAGAGAAATTACTTAAAGGGCATTCCGCAGCTGGAAAAACCTTTAAGGTTCACCTGGACGGATATAATCTGATGCCCTTCTGGAAAGGCGATGTCAAGGAAAATCCAAGAAAGGAAATATTCTATTTTGATGCAGGGGGTAATCTAAATGCTCTTCGTTATAATAATTGGAAAATTCACTTTACAATTATGGAAGGTGCTATAAACGAAGCTTACCGTAAGACACCGTCATGGCCTATTGTTATTAACTTGAGAGCCGATCCTTTTGAAGTTTCATATAAATCGGCAAGTTATTTAAAATGGTATGCCGACAATATGTGGCTCTTTGTGCCTGCACAGTCTTATGTAGGCGATTTCCTGGGATCATTCAAAGAATTTCCTCCGGTAAGAGGTGGTTCATTAGGAATTGATAAAGTGTTGCAAAGTTTACAAAGCAAGCCTCAGAATTAAGGCTAATTAGAGAGCCTGAAAAACATGTTTATTGCCGGTGTTTAATCATAGAATACTCGGAGTGGACAACTTAAATTTAAAACCCTGTATATTGAGTCTTACTTGAGTACAGGGTTTTTAATTCTTAGATTATTACAAAATCATATGTGTGATAGGTTATTATATATAAAAATCAAATTATTATGAAAACACTTCGGACTTTTGTTATCCTTATGCTGATCTCAGGGTTTTTTATAAACTGCAAGCAGGCTGCGCCATCAGAAGCGACCGCTGAAACTGAGGTAAAAGAAGACCCTTTGCCCTCATGGAATGAGGGAGCCACGAAAAATGCGATCATGGCATTTGTAAAAAAGGTAACAGATCCCTCCAGTGCAGATTTTGTAGAGATCGAAGACCGTATCGCCACTTTTGACAATGACGGGAACCTATGGTCTGAACAACCTATCTATTTTCAATTAATCTTTGCTTTCGATCGAGTGAAGGCAACAGCAGATCAACATCCGGAGTGGAGCTCAAAACAACCGTTTAAAGGGGTATTGGAAGATGATATGGATGAAGTTCTTAAAACGGGGATGCATGGGTTAATGGAGTTGCTCATGGCCAGTCATTCAGGAATGACAGCAGAAGAATTTGACGCTATCGTAAACGAATGGCTGTCAACTGCCAAACATCCCAGGTTTAATCTACCCTATAATAAATTGATCTATCAGCCTATGTTGGAACTTTTGGACTATCTAAGGGCTAACGACTTTCAGACATTTATTGTTTCTGGAGGCGGGATAGAGTTTATGCGGACATGGGCCCCGGATGCTTATAAGATTCCTTCCAATCAGATCGTGGGAAGTAGTATAAAAACAAAATTTGAGTACAATGACGGAAAAGCAGTGATCAGGCGGTTACCCGAAATTGATTTTGTGGATGATAACGTGGGGAAACCTGTTGGCATCCACAAGCATATTGGAAAAAAACCCATTTTCGCTTCCGGGAATTCGGATGGGGATCTCCAAATGATGCAGTATGCCGACTCCAATGAATATCCAAGCTTTATGCTCTATTTACATCACACAGATAGTGACAGGGAATGGGCCTACGACCGCGATTCTCATGTAGGAAAATTGGATAAAGGCCTGGATGAAGCAGCAGAAAAAGGCTGGACGGTAATCGACATGAAAAATGACTGGAAGGTTATTTACCCTTTTGATTTACAATAACCAATAAACACATTTACCCTTTACATAATAAGATATAACCTTTAACTTAACTATAGAGATAAAAATAATTTAGATACCACACACTTGCACTAGCGGTCATTTTTAAATGACTCCAATTTCTTTCAGGGGCTTGATTATTCTTCTTTAAGGCCTAATTTGATTATCTTGAATCTCTCCGCATCATTCAGGAAATTAGCGAGCCTGGTTATTATAGTGAACCCCAGGTATAATAAACATATAAGTATAGGCAACGTTTAATACAAAAAATCTATGACAAAAAAAACATTTACCAAGAAGGAGAAAAAGCAAATAGCTAATAAAATCATTGATCAATGCAGGGTAGATCCTAAAGAGGAGTTCAAATTGTCTGACCATAAAACATACTGGGAGGAATTTGAGCAAGAATTTGGGCAAGATGATCGCACCGTTAAAAAGTCGGCTAAAATACTGTTGGAGAAGAATATTTCAGCCATGACTGAAGCACAGGATTTGTTTTATGCCAGCAGTAAATATTCACTATTGCTGGTTTTTCAGGCCATGGATGCAGCCGGGAAAGACGGAACCATCAAGCATGTCGTGTCTGGAATTAACCCTCAGGGATGTCGGGTTGACAGTTTTAAGAAACCATCTTCCAATGAACTCGCCCATAACTGGCTTTGGCGGTATACCAAAGCAATGCCTGCAAAAGGGATGATAGGCATCTTTAACAGGTCATATTATGAGGAAGTTTTGGTTTTAAAGGTACATCCGGAACTCCTTCAAAATGGAGTTCAGTCGGACGGACAAACAGCGGATTCGCTATGGGAGGCTCGTTATGACGATATCAATAACCTCGAAAAACATCTTGTTAATAGTAATACCATCATTTTAAAATTTTTCCTGAATGTATCTAAAAAGGAACAGAAGCGTCGCTTTATAGAGAGATTGGAAAACAGCGATAAAAATTGGAAATTTTCAGAATCAGATCTTTCAGAGCGTGGAAGATGGGATGATTATATGGACGCTTTTGAAGCTGCTATAAACGCTACCTCTACGGAGAATGCTCCCTGGTATGTAATACCTGCGGATAACAAATGGAGAATGCGCTCTATTATTTCACAAATAATCACGGATACCATTAATTCTTTGGATATGGAGTATCCGAAAACTACCCCGGAGCGTAAAATAAAATTAGAACAGGCGCTGGAAAATTTGCTAAATGAAAAAGATTGAGATTTAATATCTTAATTCGTAGATTTCAGCATTCCATTATTGGAATAGGAGTTTCCAAATTGTTTTGATAGTTTTAAATATTAAACCAGCATTATTTTCTTATGTGGTTACAAATAGCCATTTGTTTACAAATTATCCTGGAGATAATTGCGATTTATATTTTAATTAAAGACGGACAATCCCCGGTTCGTATCTGGACATGGATACTTATAATTTTGGTCTTCCCAATTTTGGGAGTAGTGCTATATGTTTTTTTTGGGATGAACCTTAGGAAGCAAAAAATGTTCGATCTGAAAAAGGAAATAGACTATGATCAGTTTGAAAAATTTATAGATCGGTATTCTGAGGAAGCAGAACAAAAAATTTTAATGCGGGATGATGTTACAACCCGTTATTTACATCTCATCAGATTGCTTACAAGAGTTAATAGTTCTTTACTCACGTTTAATAACAAGGTTAAGATACTCAATGACGGACCGGAAACTTTCGAATCAATTTTTGCTGCTTGTGAAAAGGCAGAAAAGTATATTCACCTTCAGTATTATATTTTTATTGACGGGGAATTGGCAGATCGATTTGCCACACTTTTTGCAAATAAAATAAAGCAGGGCGTTGAGGTCAGGTTAATTTATGACGCCCTGGGCAGCTGGGATTTGTCGAACAAGATGATCAGTAGATTTCGCGAAATAGGGGTAAAATTATTTCCTTTTATGCCCGTCCGATTTGGAAGGCTGGCCCGTTTAAACTATCGAAATCACAGGAAGATTTTAATTGTAGATGGGATTATTGGTTTTACAGGTGGCATTAATGTGGATGACAAATATATAAGGGGTGATGAGGTTATGGGTCACTGGACGGACACTCATTTAATGATTCATGGAATGAGCGTGAATTTCCTGCATTTTGTGTTTCTTTCAGATTGGCTTTTTGTCACCAGGGAAAATCTGATTAAACCTGAAATGTTTAATATGATGGATCCAATTGGTGAAACTCCTGTTCAAATAGTATCTAGTGGTCCGGATGCAGATTACCCAAATATCTTGCAGCAATACCTCTATATTTTATATCAGGCAAAGGAATATGTCTATATCGCGAATCCTTATTTGATCCCTGATTCCAGGCTTTCAATGGCCATTAAAACGGTTGCTCTAAGCGGGATAGATGTACGGATAATAGTTCCAAGGAATTCTGAGTCGTCTATGATTCATTGGACCGTACAGTCTTTTTTTAGCAGGTTCCTCAATGCAGGCGTAAAGATCTATTTATTTCAGGAAGGGTTTATTCATTCAAAGGTTATAATTTCAGACGATTCCGTTTGTTCTATTGGAACTGCAAATTTGGATATTCGGAGTTTTGAGCAAAATTTTGAAGTGAACGCCCTGATATATGATAAGGATGTAACCATGACTATGAAAAAACAATTTTCGTTATTTCAAAATAACAGTAAACCACTAACCCTGGAGGAACACGCAACCAGACCTAACATAGATCGGGTAAAGGAAAAATTGGCAAGATTAAGCAGTCCCTTGATGTAGAGGAACTTATTTCCTTTTTAAACCATGTAGGTTTCAGATGTGTAAAAGATGCCATGTAGTTCAACTAATAGACAAATTAATTTAATAAGAAAAGGCCCGGATAACCGGGCCTTTATATTATCGAGGTATTAGGATAATTTATTCTACAGGAGTAAATGAAAACTTTTGGCCGCCTATAGATGCTTCCAGCATTAGTCCTCCTTTTACCCTGGTAAAGACCGCAACTCCGCCTTGGTAAGCCACGTCAACCGAGGCACCCGCAGTAATAGCAGTAGCCGAGGCCTGACCACTAAATTTAAATTTACCACCGGTAAACCTGTCATACGCGTCCTTATTTTCAAAGAATATTACTTCACTATACTGTTGTCCCCCAGCCTGAAGCCCAAATGAGCCCTGGCCCATTTTTGAAGAACCTGTTATAACATGATTTTTGTAAACAATCCCTTCACCACCGGCACCGCCAATGACTAATCCTGCTTTGGTAATTTTAGGATAAACTGCATAACCATAAGCCTGGTCTTTAAAGGTTTGCAATTTGGGTGCGTCCTTGATGATTTGGCTTAAAGCCTCTTTGGAATCTTTTTCCAATTCTGGTTTCCAACCGGCTATTTGGGCATAAGAAGAAAGGGAAAAAGCAAAACATACAAAGAGCAATAAAAAATGCGTTTTTTTAAGATGGATAGTGTTCATTTTAATTTTATTTAGTTATTAAATTATTTATGCAAACTTTCTGATATACAGTGTTTTAGTATTATTAATGGTCAAACATATAACGTAATTAGTTGGGTGCAATTAAAAGGCTGAAAAAGGTACAAAAAACATGGGAAAGTATCCTAAATTTATTGAACTAATTCAGGTTATTCAAATCAATTAGTATGCCAAAATTTTCCTTATAGATAAATTGCAGAAGAAATGATTCATATTCTACTTACTTTTAAAACCCTTTGCGACAGAATTTGCATAAGCAGTTGCTACACTTGGTGAATCATCAGGATTCTCAATTGACGCAGTTACCCATGCCACAAGCTGTTTCCCTTCTTCCAACTCCAGGTCATAGACCACTGTTTCAAGAATATAAAGTTTGGAGGTTATTGTTGACCCAGATGTATCACGCGAAACCTGATCTGCCGAATATGATCCCGGGATATAAAAATAATTATAAAAGCCACCATATGCCGTTGGATAAGTCATTCCACCGTAAAATACTGTAGTCTCATATTTTTCCGCACCCACTTCGCGGCTCTGTTCCTGATAATCCTTTAATGAAGTAACCACTACACCATTATATCCATTTTTTTCTAAAATGGATTGGATTTGTTGTTTCTGCTCTTCTGTAATTTTGGCTACAGGATTAAAATCAGGAAACTGACTATAGCTGGATACAGCATTATACCCTGCCGCTACAAATTTTTTGGTAATTGCGTTTTCATACGCCACTCTTACATCCTTCTTTGCCGACCTGCCAATAACCAGAATTTTTTTGTTCTGCATACTAGCTGCTGTTTCAGATTTATAGGATTTAATGATTTTAAAACTTGAACAACTAGTCAAAAGTAGTGTAGTAAGGACCAAAATTAGAGGTAATGTCTTTTTCATGTTTTTTATTTTAACGGCTAATTTATAGATAATTTTTGGAATCAATCTTACTTAACGAATTGGGCTGTGCCAATTTTCCCGTTTCTAAGAATAGTCATTGTAATGATGTCTCCTTTTTGAGATTCCGAAATTAGCTTTCTGATTTGGAAAATAGAGTTGATATCTTTTATGGTTATGCCTGCCAATTCCAGAATAATATCTCCGCCAACTTTGAGTTCTGTTTCTTCAATTTTGGCTGAAATAGTACCACCCTTAAGGCCCAATGCACTAACCGACCCTTTAGATGATAAACTTGTAATCAACAAACCTGCTTCCTGTGGTACATTAAGGGCTTTTGCAAGGTCTCCGTCGAGTAATATTGATTCCATACCCCCCCAGATACCTGGCTCCTGCAGCAGTAATTTATTTGCCACATTGGAAGACATCGCAAAACCAATTCCCTCAAAACCACCGGAGTTACTGTATATTCTGCTTGCAATCCCTATTACTTCGCCCTTCATGTTAAACATTGGACCTCCTGAATTACCTGGATTTATTGAAGCATCGGTTTGTAGAAATTCGATTTTAACAAAATCATTGCTTAAATGCGCAGGAACAAACCTGCCACTAAGAATTCCACGAGAAAGAGATTGTTTAAAACCGTGAGGAGCGCCAAGAACAAAGACATCTTCGCCAACATTAACTTCATCAGAATCTCCAATGCGGGCAACTTTTTTGTCCTTCAGCCGGAAATCTCCTTTTATTTTTACCAGGGCAACATCAGCTTGGGCTACAGAACTTAGTACTGTTCCCTCATAAATGTCACCATCAAGAAATTCAATTTGAACTTCTTCTGCAGTTTGTACCACATGAGCCGCAGTCCAGATAAGGCCTTCTTCAGAAATCAATACTCCGGAACCCTGAGATTCCTCTGTGACTACCTGAATATATTCCCCGTCACTTTCTCTGGAAACGTTAATGATATTTATTACTACTACCGAGGAATTAATTTCCTTATATAACTCCGCTAGTTTTTGTGAATTTGTTGTTAGGGAAACAAGAAATATAAGTACTAAGACTATTTTTTTCATTTAAACTTTTTTGAAGATCTAATATTTGGATAGTGGTTTTAACAAATTTAAGAGTCTACTAATCACGAACTCTTTTTAAGATAGTTTACAAAAATATAATTTCCTTCGCAATTAGCACTTCATCTAAGGGTTAATACTTTGTTCCAGCAATGCAGTCGAAAGTTCTTTGGAATACCCATGAATAGCTTCGACAATGTCTGATGAATTTTTTAGTTTAAATCTTCCCATCCATTGCAAATTTTCTCCCTCTGTGACCGTTATATCATACAAACAACTTTCGATGGTATATTCCACACCTGTATCAATACGGTCCGGTTCCCAGGATGTAGCCGGATAATAACTGTAATATTGCCCAAATCTACCATATCTTGGAGGGTAATAGCCTACATTACTGCCTCCTGGGATAACCTCTGAATATTGTTCTCTGTTAATTACATTGGTAACAATTACACCTGTGAAGCCTGCATCCAGTAATTTCGAGACCAAATTTTCAACCTCTTCGTCAGACATTTCTTTGTTAAAACTTTCCATGCTAATGGCATCCACCGAGGATTCAGCTTTTACGCCATGGCTGCTTAGTTCATTAACGACATATCCTTCGGCCCTAATACGGGCAATTTTATCTTTGGTACGTGCTACTACTAATATTTTATCATAGGATTTTTTGATATTGCTTACGTTTGTAGATTCTCGTAGATAGGAATTACCACATTCTGCAAGTAGTATAGCGAAAAACGAAAATATGATTAGGTGCTTAACCATGAATACCGGAATTTTTTTAATAAGAATTTGAAAATTAAGCTTAATCACAAACTTTATCAAGGTGTTAGTTTATATTCTATCCCAATTTACTTAACACTTATGCTTCCTGAACCATTACATCATAAAGTTGTGTGGAATTCTTTCTGCCTCGCAATACAAATTCCCCTACGTTTTTAAAAGTGTAACCCTTTATATGTTTGACTCTTTCATATGCCTTTTCGGATATAAGTAATAAGCTGTCGAAATTTTTACATTGCTCCTGAATTCTGGATGCAACATTAATGGTATCTCCGTGATAAGCTATTTCACGCTTTGTATTACCTACTTCTACCACCGTTACGGGACCAATATGTAAACCCGCTTTAAATATGGGCTGTATACCGTATTTAGTTTCGAAATACGTTTTTTTATCTTTTAAAACATCTTCATAAGCATAAAATGCTTTTATAAAACCTTCCAGATGGTCATCTTTATCTAGATTCCACGTTAGGACCACTTCATCTCCAACATATTGGTAAATACTGACATTATAAGAATCCACAACAGATAAAAAATGAAAACAATCCTGAATAAAACTGCTGTACTTTAAATGCCCTAATTGCTCCGCAATTGTTGTCGATCCTTTTAAATCAAGAAACATAAAGGCACGTGCCTCTTCTTTGGGGGTGTGAAATTTACCCGTGATCAATTTCTTCAAATTACCCTTCCCCAGTAAACGGTTAATCTGGATAAGAATGATGATGACACTGTTTATCACAAAAGAATAGACCAGGTTGGCAAGAACTAGCTTGGTGGTTATGAATTCAATGAAATTTGTTTGTATGGATCCTGTAAAAGATAAAATTGAAAAGATTAGAAAATAAATACAAATCATAAGACACAAATGAATCAACAAGGATTGAATCATAAAAGCCCGAAATGATTTACTAGTTAAAGAGAGTTTTTCATATATGTATTGAACAGTACCAAAAGTGAAGCCTGCTAATATGGCAACACCAAATTGTATTAAAATAAAAATGAACGGGGAAACAGTTATGTTCAAGAGTTCTTGATCAGTAGTGAAGTCAAAACCTCTGATGAGCCGCCAAATAAAGAGACCAATAATCCAGCCAATGATAAAAGCCGATATGTTCTTAGTCCATTTGTTGTTCATAAGCACTTAATTGGTTACTAAACAAAATTACAATACTTATCAATAGGTTTGGGTTAAAAAACATGGTCTTATTTATCAGCTGAATAGTATGCGAGACACCATTTATTTTTTTTAAGTTGAGCTTTATGCATGTATTAAATATAACGTTCTCTAAAGCCGTCTCTTTTTTCGTTAACCCTTGTGACTTAAATAAAAAAAGTATATTTACAGAACTGAATATCTTTCCAAATCTTATGGAATATTTCATAAAGGTTTAATTAAAAGATTCCTACTTTAGTGAGGAATTAGCAGAGAAATGAAACGCTTATTTGATTTATATCCGCACAGATTTACTATATTTCTTATTAGTCTTCTTTTTGTGCTATTTGGAACACTTTTAGTTCCCTTTGATTTGTTTAATACCTATGTAACGCCTATATTTTTTGTAGTCAATATCCTGGCCGGAACATTGTTAATTTCAAAAAAAAAGAAATTGCATGGATTTTTTATTGCCTTATTTGTTATAATCATTGTAGTTGTATTGTTTTCTTCTTATGTAGTTACAGAAGAAAAAGTATATCGCTACATTGAATTTGCGATATTGTTTTCTTTTTATTGTTTTGTAACTTTTGAGATTATTGCACAAGTATGGCAAAGTACTAAAGTAAACAGAGGGGTGATCCTTGGGCTAATGTGTGGGTATATTTGTATTGGCCTGGTTGGATTTTTTATTTGTATGGCTGTTGAATTATTAGAGCCTGGTTCTTTTTCCGGCCTGCCTGCGATTGACTTAAATCCGGAATCAAATAGAGATGGCTTAATATATTACAGTTTTATCACTCTCTTAACCATTGGTTACGGAGACATAAATCCCGTCTCTGATTTGGCCAGAAACGCTTCGGTTTTGATAGGACTCCTGGGGCAGTTTTATTTAGTGATTGTTACTGCTGTGGTTATAGAAAAATACATCAGGCACAGTGGCAAGACGGAATGAATAGCGGGAGAACTTGTAACTTTCAGATCAATTTAAAATGCTTCATTAACACCAAAGTAAATCCCATTTTGGCCATCTATACCTTTTCCATAGTCGAGTCTGAGCCATGTACTTTGATCTTTAAGTAATTTGAAGCGAATACCACCTCCAAAGCTGGGTTTTAAATTATTAAAACTGAATAAGTCACCCGCCAGGTCATTCACGCTACCAACCAAACCAAAACCTGCTAAAGTCCAGCGTTCCTTAAAGCGCCATCTGTATTCTGCCTGTATAATATACATATGCTTGTCTATAAACCTGCCATTAAAGTACCCCCTGGCATTTTTACCGCCGCCATAGCTGGCCATACCTTGAAAAGGAACATCCCCAAAGTTGTTTTCATTATATAAACGAAATGCTATAATACTTTTTTTGGATAGTCTCTGGTACGTCCTAAGATCAAAAATAAATTTATTAAACGAATGAGTAGCACCAAATAGCTCACTAGAAAATCGTGCTGTTAAACTAAGATAATTACCAGACTGTGGTGCGCCAATATCATCTCTGGAGTCTAAATTAAATATTGCACCCAAACCACTTATTGTTGCTCCATCACTACCGGGAATAGTTCCGGAATCTAAAATACCCCCCTCCAGAACCTCGGTAATCTTATAATTAGCATAATTTATGGACAGTCCAAAATTGAGATTTGGAGGTAATCTTTTTAAAAGTGATATATCAAATTTATTAGTGGTTTGGTTATAGGATTCCTTATTACTCTCAGGGGTTGTAGGTCCAATTCCCCAAAACGAATTTGGGAAAATCCGAAAGGTATAAAACATATCAATAAAATAATTTCCTCGCCCCAGATAGATTTGAGGTGTAGTTTCGAAAATAAACTGACCCTGGGAAGTGTAGATCGCGCTAAAAAAAATATTGGATAACCGTTGATTGTATTGGTTGGTTTGCTTAAGAAAAAAAAGTTGACCCCCCCCGCCAAATCCAAATTTGGTTTCCGGAGTATAAAAAACAATGGGTAATGCTACAAACTGTATACTTTTCCCTTGTCTCATAGTATCTGACTGTATAAAGCCAGTTTTATTTTTATCCTGAGCAAATACTGCGGAAGACATGAAGAAAGTAAATCCTATTACTATTATATGTAAAATATATTTTTTCATTAAAAGAAGAAATCGTCAAGAATAACACCAAATCCGAAAGTAAATGACATGTTACTAAGTGTAATATTATCTGAACCTTTGAAACCATTTATATCCGACCTATCCACACCAACCCAGGCATATTGAACATTAAACCCTATATTAAGAAATATTAAATCTCGGATAACATAGGAATATCCCAAACTAACAAAGGTGCCAAACCCATTTCCATCAGCCTCTTCCCTAAAATCAGGAACTCCATTTAGGGTGGCAAGACTCCGAAAGAGAACAAAGCTTGGGGAAATATTCAAATATAACGACCCATCTTTGGTTTTAGAAAAATAGCGAGCAATTTGGGGACCTATAAATAAAGATTCTCCAACAACATTTATATCTCCATTTGATTGCGTCCTAACCGCCTGAAAAACAACTCCAAACAGCCATCTTTCTTTAAAGAATTTCCCGGTTGACAGGTTTATTCCAAATTCATTGGATATTGTCTTAATTTGAGTTGATTTCAATTCCGTACTAGTACTGCTTATGCTTCCCGCCAATGAAGTTAACCAGCGTCCTTTGCGAAAGGGTGTTAAAGTGGAGTCTACTGGGTCTGAGGGAACTGTATTTTGAGAATAAACCAGGGTAGCATTAAAAGCCACGAATAGCAACACAAATAGTTTGGTAAATACGATGAATTTCTGCATTGCTTCTAATTATTCCTTGGTTTAAACTAATAGTTAAATTTACTCAAAATAGGTCTAAACCTACTTATAGATTCTAGAATTTATTTTAGCAATGTAAACATTATTAATTACCATATATTTGCCCGCAATATTTAACTCAAAAACTATAAAAAGAAGAAAGTTCAATTAACACAAACCATTATGAGGCAATTAAAAATAATTCCATTAGTTATATTTCTTACCATATCTGCTTTTTTATTTCAGGCACAAGCGCAACGCATAGATCTGTCAGTGGATTATGGGTATCAATTAGGTACTAAATTAAACTACGGGTCCAATTATCTTAAAGCTACCGATGGCGGGTTTTTTAGGGGTATTGCTGGTTTCGAAATGGGAAGTGGCACCATGTTGGAACTTACTTATATGAAGATGAATACGGAATTATTAATAAGGGATGTACTAATTAGTCCAACTGAAGATCGTTTGTCTGATCTGTCAATGGATTGGATTCACCTTGGAAGTACCAGGTATTTTGATGTGTCCAGTGATTTCACGCCTTTTTTTGGACTAAGTGCGGGAGTAACAATTTTTACACCAAAGAATGAGAATACTGCAATTACCAATAGAGATTTGCCCTCTACAACAGAATTTTCTTTCGCCCTAAAAGGAGGTGTTATTTTTAACTTAAGTGATGTAGTTGGCATAAAAATACAAGCAGATCTTATGTTTCCTGTTTCCTGGGGAGGCGTATATGTAAACGGATTTGGCACAACAGTGTATACTTCTGGTACAACAGTGATGGGAGCATTTTCGGGAGGTCTTGTATTTACTATAGATTAACCAACCATTGCGTTATTTGAAAACTATAGACCATGCTAAAAGCACGGTATTAGTAGTAGCACCAACATCCTTCAGTGTTTTGGAATAGACATATGCTAATTTTAGGCCCTGAGTGCCTGCAAAAGTAGCTCCTATGGAAGCCGCACCAACAAAGTTTGATCTTTGGTCATCATTGAATTGTTGATTAGCAATGGATGCTGCTCCTTGATTATATCCGGCACTTAAAGAGCCCCAATAACGCTTCTTAAATTGTCTTATAAGATGCGTTTGTAAGGCAAAAAGAGGCCTTTGTTTTAATTCACCATCATTAAAAAAATCACTATTCCTGGAAAAGAATAATATGGAAGCCGTAAGTTCATATGACCAGGGACCCCAATAATGCAGCATTCCCGCCTGCGGTCTTATAACGAAACGGTTACCGCCCAGATTTATTAAATTAGCATTGGAGTATTGCCCTAAAGGCAAGGTTATGGCTAAAGAAACACCAAAGGTTGTAAAAACTGGGTTGGCAGCTCTGTATTCTTGTAATTCTTTGGGTCCTGAGGGCGGGGGTCCCGTTAAATTTAAGGATAATCTTACTCTTGGATCCGCGAAACCAGTTCTGTTAACACTCGTGGCGACACCATTTAAAAGACCTTCCCAACGTGAAAAAGCAAAAGGCAGTAATACGTCTACCCGTGCCAATTTATTTCCTAATCTAAAGGGACGTACATAAGAGGCAACCAAGCCGTTACCACTATAATTCACATCTTCGGCTCCTAAGACGGGATCAAAAAAGACATCACCCCAAGTATTGGCATATCCAGCGGCTATAACATTAACACCCAAGGGCATGGAAGACCACCGGCGCGGTTCAATATCTTGTCCATAACCTTGATGCAGATAAAATATCGCGAAGCAAATCAGAATACTTTTAGGAACTAATGATCTTTGAATACAACATCGCATAGGGTTGGCTAAAATAGTTTATTTCTTCTTTTTTTTAATTGGGTACTTGTTGAACATTTTTTTTACCGCTTTTGTGATTCTAATATTATTCTTATCAATTGAGGGAGAAATCATTCCTTTGGATACCGCCTGCCAGATCAATTTATTATTTTCACTTTCCACAACATCCAGGATCACGGTTCCTTCATTGTAGTTTTGAACTACAATTTCTTCAGATTCCCAATGGTAATTTCGCTCTCCCATATATCTTGGAGCATCTCTAATATCGGTTTGCCTTGTCTTTTGTTCTGCAGAAACGACAACCCCGATATTAAGGATTAAATCGGGATTTGCATTGACTTTTGTATAACCTCTGGCAACCATTTGGCCGTTAATCTCGGTAATTAAAAAATTTAAGCCCTCTTTTCTGGGTTCAAATTCCGGGATAGTAGTAACATTTAGACCATATACCTGAAAGGTTTTGTATTTTTTAAAGTCTACTTCGGAAGCTTTGTTATAGGAAACAAGCAGTTGAGACATTCCTAAAAAAGGAATGGCAAAGAACAAACTTAATACAATACTTTTTATCAAATTAATCTAGTGTTTAGGAATCAGAAATACCCCATCTTTTATAAGCAGACCTTAGAAATTCTCCATAAATTTCTTTATGAATTTCAAATTGTTCCGGGGTGAGCAATTCTTTTAATTCGGCATCTTGTTTAGTTAATAAGCTGTTTAATTCCTTTTTAAACCGCTCCTCTGAATAGCCTTTATCTTTATCATCTAAGCGTGCAATTTTGGCTACATAATAAACAATAATGCTGCTGTATTGGCTCATTTCCTCCTCATTGAGGTCCATTCTTTTAACTTCATCGTTGAACCAGAGCTGAAGATTATCCTTTTCCTCCGAGGAAAAAATTTCAACTTTTCTTTCTTCTTTGCTGAGTTCCTGTGCCTTTATATTCGAGAAGATAAGAAGACCAGTAATACATAAAACTATTTTAATTCGAGTCATAGAGAATGGGTTTTTGATGATTTTAGATTAGGGGTATAATGATCAGTATAAAATTTGTTAGATGCTCGTATAATTCTTGTTGGCCGTATTTATGGGGATTAATTTAGACTTGCCGATTACAAAAATAAACATATAAAAGAATTGAATAATAGATATTATATTTTAAACTAAAATATATAACGCATAGTAGCTGATCTTGTTTTATTTCTCAAAGTAAAAATCTCCAGTTTCCTGAAAGAAGTAAAGATTTTACTATTGTCTAACTCGGAGATATCCGACCAGTTATAGCCTTTCTCTATACCAAACTCCACAACAACGGAATTGAGTTTATCACCAAAAACTGCAGCAATAAGAACTTGGGAATAGCCGATGTAAACACTAAAGACCAGTATTAAAAGAAAAAATATTCTTTTCATATCTACATTAATTAAAAATTCTTTTACAAAACTTTATTAAAGATGTAAAAGAATTCTTAATTGAATAATTAGTTTAATGCGTTTAGACTAACACTAGAGGTATACTAGTGGGGTTCAAAACTAAATTTCTGACCTCCAACAGATGCCTCATACATTAGCCCACCTTTAACCCTAGTAAAAATCGCTACTCCGTCCTGGTATGGGGCAACGGCCGCTCCACCTTCTGTAATGGCCACAGCTGAAGCCTGTGCGCCAAATTTAAATTTACCACCTGTAAAACGGTCATAGGCAGCTTTATCTTCAAAGAAAATCAATTCGCTAAATTGCTGACCCCCTGCCTGTAGTCCGAAAGAGGCTTGCCCTAATTTAGACTCGCCAGTTGCAGTATTTCCCTGGTAAACTAATCCCTTGCCCCCGGCACCGCCTATTGCAAGGCCTGCTTTGGTTATTTTTGGAAATATTGCATAGCCATAAGCCTTTGAAAAATAAGTTTCAAGTTTAGGTGCATCCTTTTTCATTTCAGAAATTGCTTCTTTACATTCTTTCTCTAATTCAGGATTCCAACCAACTTGAGCATATGTTGTTGAAGAAATAATCAGGGATAGAAAAAAGGTAAAAATTGAAATTTTAAGTGTGTGTGAGGTTTTCATCGAAAATCTATTTTTATAGTGTTTATAGTACTTCAAGGTAGTAATAAAAAAGAAAATATCATAATAATCTACTTATTATAAAAAGCAATGACACTTAAAAGCTAAAGGAGTAAAGATTTCTCCCAGATTTATGCAGTTGCTCATCGGAAAGTAACAGGGTTTTATTATTTAGGAAAGAAATAGATTCCAGTTGTGTTCTAACACCCAGATCAATTGTATTTAGCTCCCCTTCAAAGAAATTTGAAAGATTAAAATTAGTAAAAAGCCATAATTTACCGTAACCCAAAAGGGCAATGGTTTTGCCGTCTGGGGAAATATCTGCCGCTGTTATTTTACAGGTAGAAAAATCTGTACAGGCAATAAATTCTCCGAGATAAGTAGCCTTATAGTTCCCTTTTTTCGCTGGTATTCTATATATTAAGGCATTTCCATTAAATGGATGGGATCTGTTTTTTGTGATAAGATATAGGCTGTCTTTTGCGTAAAAAATGGCCTCTGTATCATAAAGCAGGTTTTTCTGTTTAGGAGGAAATTTTCTTTGTTCCGGAAAGGAGAATTCTATTTGTTCTGCTTTTATTTTATCGCCTTTCTCTTTATCGGGATCTGGAATCTTATAAATAACGAGGTCTTTTCTTTTATTAGCGTTATTTCCAGTATCAGCTATATAAACATTACCGTCTTTATCCTGGGCCATATCTTCCCAATCCTTGTTCTTGGCATTTTTTACTTCAAGTTCCTTTAGTATCTTACCCTTATTATTTATCTGATATATTTTGTCTTCGTTACCCCCGTCATTGACAAACCATACGGTTGAATTTTTTCCGATTGCCATTCCCGAATTCTCTTTAAGCTTTTTAGGAAGTTTTGTTATATAGGTGAGTTGCCCATAGTTGGAACAGCTTATTAAAAAGCTAAATAATAAGATGGCTATATATCTAGTCATCCACATTTTTTATAGGTAAATAAACCTCAGCTTTCCAGGTTAGTGCATCACCACCCATATTGGGGTTATTATAAAAAAGTTCTACGGGCAGGCCTGTAACTTCTATATCATTTTCCCGGGCATAATCCAAAAGCGCATACCAGGCTCTGTCGGAAGTTATGTAATTTCCATTGTAAACTGCCATTAGCGCATTTCTTGAATTGAATTGCTTATACTCCAGGTCCGGATGCTCTGGCAATGAATCAGATTTGATAATCGGGTAGCAGAAATCATAGTGTATACTGTCTGTTTCCTTGTCCCATTCGGTAATTTCTATAAATGGCCTTCCATTTAACTCAATTCCGTTATTAGCAAGAATTGTATTTAGTAAAGGATAATTGTACATCATACCCTTTGCTTTACCAAATTGATTGGCCTTCACAGAAACATATGCACAATATGTAGCAGGTAACTCCTTCTTACCGGTTACTTTAACCCTAAAATTATCTATGTGTTCATTAAGTTTTTCACTAAAATCTTTAACGGTACTTATGGTTCGTTTTTCAAAATCGGTATTAAAAAATGGGATTGCAATTTTGTTTTGAAGACTATGATCAAGATCCTTTACATAAACCTTTACCTTTGAAGTGGAGTCCGTTAGTGGAATAATATCCCATTGATATAAATAAGTAGAATCGCTGAACTTAATATTTTGTTCCAGGTGAGTTAGACCTTCCTGATGCACTAATTGGGCATCTTTCAGAGTAGAATTCCAAGTTTTTATAGATTGATTAATGGTTCCGGGAAACGTCCGGGCTTTAAAAGTTACGAGGTAATCATAGGGTTTTATAAACAAATACCATAAAAGGCCTGCAACTAAGAGTGGCAGTAAAACTAAAATGACTTTTTTCATATACCTAATTGGTCATTGTAAGGTTATCTAAAACGAACTTTCCTAAATCCCTTCCTTGTTTTACACCAACAGCAACGGCTTTTCTGTAATGTATTCCTCCGTACATTCTACTGATCGCTGCTTCGTCTGCTGCTTCATTAAATGAGTTAAAACTTCTGATTGGCAATCCATAGAGTAATTCGGTATCATCATCAAAGGCAAAATTGTCACCAAAAATATCGGTAAGTGCGGTGGCAGCTGCTCCGGAAACTACGCTATGCCCACTAGTATACTCAGGAAATGGAGGAGTTTGCAGGACCGGCTTCCAGTTTTCGTCAATATGTTCGTTGATCAGGGTTTCAGGACGGATGAGGTTACTTCTGTACTTTTCATCCCAACAACTAATAAAGGCATCTGCTATTGCCATGGATGTTTTAGTATAGGCATAAACAGTTTTGTTGAAATCACTATTCGTTTTGTTAGAAGCAATTTTAGCGATACCAATCCAATGTGCTCCGGGGGATATTTTCTTGGTGGCAAACATTAAATGACCTCGAGTAACGGAAACATAAGGATTACAATCCCAGAATTGTGCAATGGCAATTTCTTCAGAAGCATCACCCTTCTCCGTAATCTCCATACTAATGTCGTATACTTCTTTAACTTCTTTATAAAACTCTGAATCTTCTTCCATAGAAAATGGTGGGGGAGGAGAGGGGATAAACTGGTTTGATGAATCTATCACAAAAGGGCGTATTTTATTCCAATGCGGCTCTATCCCATCCATATATGCGGGAGGGGTGGGTTGCCATCTTGAAGGGTCATCTGTATCAACCGTAAACTTAGGCATTGTTCGCGTTTGATTGTAATTGTCGGCATTCATCCATTTTGCAATATGCTCGGCAACCTCCAGCCCATACTCTTTAGAGGCATTAAATTCTCTTGCGTTCCGTGATTCCCAAATGGTATAGAGGCTATCTCTGAAAGTGGCTAATTTATCCTCAGAAAATATTACTCTGCTGCTTACATCCATATGGGCTATTAAAGCCGATAATGAATAATTTACCGGTTTGGATGTGTCTGGTTTTGGGATAGCAGTTAATTCATGCGCCTGGCCTTCTAAAGAAAGGTAGTTTTCATCGTGCAAGGCTATTATTTCATATGCAGCAATATTTGGATAGGCATAGATTCGGCTGGCGACAGGGGGAGAAAAAATATCATGTATCATTATCTCTGTAACCTTGTCAATAGCCATATGCAACTCATTTGTTGTGACTATAATGGGTTCTTCGTTCTTATTGCAGGCCATAAGAGTTCCTAGTGCCAGCAATACTCCTAATGTCTTCTTCATTTTCAGTTATGTTTTATTAATTCATAAACGCGCGCCTTCTCGTTATTGAAGGTCACCAGTAAATAAGGTTGGTTGTTTAAGGTAACTATATCAAGATGTCTCGTCGATCTTTGAGAAAGATCCAACCCCATTTTGTGCCCCAAAATTACGTCATTTTTGTCTCTTATCATAGCCCCCGGGAATGAACCAAAACGGCCGTGATAGGGCTTAACCCCAAAAAAATTCCCTGCAGCTAAAACTTCATCAGCACCATCCTGGTCAAAATCATAGACAAGAAAATCCATTATAGGAGCCCATTGCAATTTAGATTCAAAAGGCACAAAGGTAAATCTACCATTATTATTCTCCAGATATCCCGATCTCAATTCAGATGCGTTTAAAACAATTGAGTTGTCCAATGTTTTTTTATCAAATATTTGCTCAATGGTTTTGCCCGCAAAATCGCGATAATTAGTAAATTTTTTGCGTAACTCAACTATTTGTCCGGCAATCCCATCTAATCCTTCAAGTGGAAAGTATTTCCCGTTTTTGGGAATAGCAACAATAGTTTCCGTACTTCCATTTCCATCAAAATCTGAATAGAACATCTTTAAAGGGTAGTCTTCACTTGCCTTGAATTTATTATTTACTCCCCAATTACCCAATAAATAATCCTTATCCCCATCCTTATCAATATCAAAAGCAATTACACTTTGCCAAAGACCATTTATTTCCTTGTCTAAACTTTTCTTTTCAACAAGAGCACCATTGATATTGGCAAAAAATTTGGGAGACATCCATTCTCCTACTACTATCAGATCCTTAAGGCCGTCTCCATTAAAATCTTCCCATATGGCATCGGTAACCATCCCGGTATTTTGTAGTTCCTCATTATTTTCAATACTGAACTGGCCATTATCATTTTTCAACAAATAGGATTCCGGGATTTTACCAAAATCATTAGATACGGCCTGGTTACCTACAAAAAGGTCAAGGTCCCCATCGTTATCAAAGTCATTAACTTCAATTACGGACGCATTCTCGAAATATTCAGGTAGGGGGGCAGTTTCAAAAATGGAATCATTCTGAACATAGTATGTATCTAACAAAGGAGACATTTTATTGTAAAAATCAGCACCACCAGAACCCAGAATTATATCAGATTTCCCATTGGAAGTAAAATCGGCAATAACGGCTGCTACATCTTCTTTAATGCTATCCTTGTAAATTTCAAGGATTTTTTCTTCTACATATATAGAGTCTTTTTGAAGAAAGATTCTGGAAGGAAAAAATTTGGAACCTCCGAAGAAAATATCGGCTTTACCATCATTATTAATATCCCCAATGGCAGTTGCCGGTCCTCTATCGGATATCTGATAGGGGATAAGTTTTTGCCTGTTGAAATCCACATAATTATCTTCCTTATGAGTAAAGTTGATTCCGAGATTATCTTCTACCTCCCTGAAGATTCTGAGCTTAGAAGGTTGAAGCAATCGATAATTAAATGGCATCGTATTTTCAGGTGAAATACTTAAGGTTTGATTTGTATTTACGTTTTTAATATTTTGAAATTGCCCATCAGGCCAGACTATTTTTAGAGAATCTACCTTTGCGGTTTTACCGTAACCAAAATGAATTATGGGTTCAGAAGATGATTGAAATCCACGGATGGGATATAATTCCTTATACTGTAAAATACCATTGTGATATGAGAACACTTTAGTTCCAATTCCAAATGAATTGAGGGGAGAATATTTTAACTTAATTTTTAAGTAGTTATTATCCCCATCGGTTTTATTGATATATAAACTGGCAGGGCTATTTATATTATTGGTAACAAGATCCAGGTCTCCGTCATTATCAAAATCCGCTACCGCGGTAGCCCCTGAAATAAGCGTATCATTAACAATCCATGATTTTGATTTGTCCTCGAATAAAAGATGGGATGTTCCTTTAAACAAGTAGTTATGCACTTTAGCTGAAGGCATCATATTAAGAGCCCGTTGGTCTACAAGTTTCGTGTTATTAATCTTTTTCTTAATCTGGTCATTGGAGGCAAAATTGATAAAATCGAGATCGTTGGGACGTTTTGGGATACCGTTGGAAATAAATAAGTCCTGTTCCCCGTCCTGGTCATAATCTCCAAAAAGACCACTCCAACTCCAGTCTGTGGCAGCAATACCACTGTATAATGCTATTTCTGCGAAGCTATTACCCGGTTGGTTTAAATGCAGCATATTTCTTGTAAACTGGTAGTGGTAGCCAAACTTCTCAATTCTCAATTTCTGCGTTTGAATATTGTCATCTCCTTCTGAGGATTTAAGAACGGTTTCATCTTCGGGTAGCATATCTAAAGACAGAATATCCGGCCATCCGTCATGATTAATATCTACAACATCTGTGCCCATAGAGAATCTGGTTGTATGCCCAAAATACTTCTTTATGCCTTCGGTGAACGTTCCGTCTCCATTGTTTAAGTAATAGTAATCATCTTCATGAAAATCATTGCCCACATAAATATCTGGGTATCCATCCTGATTAAAATCTGAAACAGCAACACTCAGACCATATCCGTTGACACCTCCATAGATTCCGGCCTCTTCACTTACATCGAGGAATTTTCCATTCTCGTTACGAAGTAATTTGTCTCCGGTCTGGTAACTTCTTTTTAATCGAAGATCTGCCTTACCAAAAGATTCCTGAGTGTGTACGGCATGATTTAGAAGGTAGAGATCCAAATCACCATCCAGGTCATAGTCTAAAAATGTAGCTGAAGAACTATAAGAATCAAAATCAAGACCATATTCAGAAGCACTCTCTACGAAAGTAGAATCACCCTGATTGATAAAAAGTTCATTGTAACCATCAAAACCGTTAATCCCAACCACAGCACATACATAGATATCCAATAGACCGTCACCATTCACATCACCCATTATAGATCCGGTATTCCAACTGCTATTACCAGCCACACCTGCCTGTTCTGTTATATCCTGGAATTTGAGACCGCCCTTGTTGAGATATAGTTTATTCTTAACCATGTTTCCGGAGAAGAAGATATCTGTAAGGCCGTCATTATTTATGTCACCTGTGGCAACACCTCCACCATTATAGAAATATAGGTAATCCAATATGTTGAGATCGTCAGTTTCTGTAAGTGTATTTTCAAACGACAATCCCGTTTCTTTGGGAGTTGGATTATAAAATAACTCACCTTCCTTGGAACCACAGCCTGTCACTATTAAAATTACAAGAATACCTATTAGAGATTTATTCATTGAGTTCAAATATCTTTGGTTTATTCTCATTGATAGCAACTATAATGAAGGTCTTTCCTGTTTTATCCTTAAACTGCTTCAAATGCTTTATCTCGTCTCGTATAAAGAACCCACTTGTATCATAGTCCTGCCATTCAAAGCCCAAAGATCCGTCACCCAGCAGAACATTACCGTAATTCGCATCTAATCGTGAATACTGGGGTCTAAATTCAAAATTATTTCCTCCCACAATGAGGTCTATATTCCCATCATTATTCACATCGGTACAGGTAATGCCACATATACAGGATAATTGACTCCTCGAAGGAAGTTTAATAACTCTAAAGTTCCCGTCACCTTCATTAACAGCTATTACAGATTCAGAAATGATCGATTTTTTCATAATTGAGTTCTCAAAAACTTCTTTTGGGAACAATTCAGATATGGTCTTTGTTGAATATTCAGAGGCCTTAAGGTTTTGCTTTTTTAATGCAACCATTTGTGCGGTTAAATCCTTTTTCTGGTGGATAGGATAATCCTTACCATCAATATTTTGTGTTACTATTTGTTCAATTGTACCATTATCATCAAAATCATTAATCCACATTTTCATTGGCCTGTTCTCCTTAGGTTTATAGTGCAGATTTCTTCCCTGATTGCCCAGAATCAGATCATTATCTCCGTCTTTATCTATATCCACCGCTTCCACAACATTCCACCATCCGTGAAGGCTATCAAGCGCAGAAGAGCGCAGGCTTAATCGGCGGCCAGAATTTTTAAAGATTTTTGGAGTCCCCCAGTCTTCAACTGTAATGAGGTCCTTTTTAGAATCTCCATCCATATCTACCCAAATAGAGTTAGTGACCATCCCAGTATCTTTTAGGTCATAAGCAAATCTTTCTGTCGCATCTTCAAAAGTCCCGTCACCATTGTTTTCTAAAAATAAATGACTTGGATTTATGCCATAGGTACCCACAACACTTCTTGAACCTATAAATAGATCTTCATCGCCATCATTGTCAAAGTCATTGGGCGCAATAGTTGATATGTTTGAGTAAGTAGAAGGTAGTTTTGCATCGGATTTTACAAAATTACCTCGTCCGTTGTTTAGATAAATACGCGCTCTGTAACTTCTTTCTTCTCCAACCTGATTCCCACCTGAACCTACAACAAGATCTAAATCTAAATCCCCATCCGCATCAAAAAAGGCCGCTGCCGTATCTTCATATTCCGCATCTTTTGCCAGGGAATTTTGATTTGTAATACGTAGCACCCCATTTCCATTGTGCTTGTAGATTATTCCAGCCTGACTTTTAGCCCCGCCTATAAAAATATCTTCGTTTCCATCACCATCGATATCACCAACTGCAAGGGCCGGTCCTTCCTGTGAAAGTTGCTTGTATATTAGACCTTCATAATCAAAATCATTATACATGTTCTCTTTATGAGTGATGAGTTGATCATTTTGGATTTCCTTCAGTAAAGAAGGTTTTTTCTCTTTAACAACAGGAGTGAATACCTCCTTAGCATCAGAATGCTTGAATGTAAGGAATTGATTAGCGGAAATATCTACTAACTTTTCGGTTTTATCATCAGGCCAGATAACTCTCAAAGAATCAATGGTTTCAGATGTTCCTAAGCCTATAGTCATTACATGATCCATAGAAGATTGAAATCCCCGTGAAGGCACTAATTCTTGTAGAATTACATTTTCATCACAGTAAAGCATTACCGTTGTTCCTACGGCGAATTTATTTTCTTTTTGACCCTCAAACTGAAGCTTTATATAATTATTTTCGGTGAGTGAAGTAGCATTGTTTTCATAAACAAACGATTCCATATTCACGTTATTGACAACGATATCCAGATCCCCGTCATTATCGAGATCTCCATAGGCAGCACCATTGGATAAGCTGGGAATATCTAACCCCCAGTCTTTATTGGCATTCGAAAATGTAAGATCTCCATTATTTTTATAGGCATAATTGGGTTGTGGTCTAATAGGCATTTTATTGATAATGGAATCAATGGACTCTTTCTTGCCCGTGAGTACCATTTTCTGAATTATTTCATTGGCAAAAAAATCGTTAAAGTCCAGATCCGTAAGATCGTGGTTCATGCCGTTTGTAATGTATATATCTCTTAACCCGTCATTGTCCATATCAAAAAGAAGTCCGGCCCAACTCCAATCTGTGGCATCTACTCCACTGAAATAGGCTATTTCAGAAAAGGATCCATTTCCATTGTTTAGCTGTAAGGTGTTTTGAATGTATTGCTGGTAAAAGTCCTTGCTTTGTTTTAATTTATAAATATTGTAACCCTCAAATTCCATGACCGATTTTACCCTATGATCCGGTTCCGGAAGCATATCTGTTATAAAAATATCTGCATTCCCATCGTTATTAATATCCGATATGTCAATACCCATTGCCGATAAAGAAAGATGAGAAGTCCAATCCTTGATCTCCTCATTAAAAGTTCCATCCTGATTGTTGATGTATAGATAGTCCCGTTCATAAAAATCGTTAGATATGTAGATATCCGGATACAGGTCTTTATTGATGTCTGTAACCATTACCCCGAGGCCAAACCCAATCAGACTTCCATAGATGCCTGCTTCTTCACTTACATCAACAAATTTTCCATTATCATTCCTCAAAAGCATATCCCCAACACCCTTAAAAATATCGGGGACTCCTTCCCAGTCCTGAGCTCTGGTATTTCTTTGTTCTGCATATCCCAAACTACTTACCGGAATGTTGCTATTATTAAGGATATATGCATCCAGATCCCCGTCTTTATCATAATCGAAGAACGAGGCATGCGTAGAAAAACCCGTTTTAGCCAAATTATACTCTGAGGCCATTTCTGTAAAAGTGAGGTCGCCGTTGTTTATATAGAGGTCATTATCATGATTATTTGCCTTCATATTGCCGGCATTGCTCACATAGATATCAAGCAATCCATCCTGGTTTATATCAACCATAACAACTCCTGTAGACCATGGCTTTGATCCTTTAACCCCGGCTTTTTCGGAGATATCTTCAAACTTTAAATCCCCTTTGTTGAGGAACAGGCCGTTAGAAACCATATTGCCAGTCATATAAATATCGGCCAATCCATCATTATTTATATCACCAATAGCTACTCCGCCACCATTATAGAAATTTCTATACTTAAAGATGTTGAAGTTTTTTTGGTTTTCAACTTTGTTTAGAAAGTTTATTCCCGTACGTTCAGAAGGCAAAAGGGTAAAGAGTGTTTGTTGGATATTAGCATCGTCCTTAGAACTTTCCTTTTCTGAATTACACGATATGGTTATTGCAAGTAAAAGTATAAGACCTGCTATTTTTTTTAAGCCCGATATCATCATATAGTTTATTCGTTATTTTTAGCCAAAATAATGGGAGTATCATTATTAATGGTCACAATGTAGTAGTCTCTTCCTGCTATAGTTATATTTTTAAGATCTCTTGCCGCCCCGGGAACATTAAAATTCTGTTCGTTAGCCTTTATAAACCCACCTTTTTTATCATTTTGCAAAATTACGCCATGTAAGGCATCCATCCTACCTAATTGAGTGCTAATTTCATGATTATTACCTACAATTAACATATCCTGAAACCCATCTTTGTTGAAATCATCTACTGCTATTGCCTTTATAGATGAGGACTGCGCAATAAGAGGTAATGGTTTCTTTTTAAATGTACCATTACCATTGTTTTCAAAATAGCAGCTAGCCAATTCATAAGCCATCATTTTGCCGGCCTTACTTAACTTGCTGGCAGAAAAAAGATCTTTCATGCTGGCTTTTGCAAAATTCTTATAAGAGAGAAATTCTTTGTTTAAAAAGGGCATCTGCTTTACCAACTCATCCTTGGATGCAAACGGGGTCTCTTTATCTTTATGAAAGTAGGTAACGATAGGATCTACAGTGCCGTTATCATCAAAATCATAGTTGTAGAGTGAAACAGGGTTTTGTTTAGAGGCCTTTAACTTACTATTCAAACCCCAGTTACCACAGACCAGATCGGTGTCTCCGTCATTATCAAAATCTTCGGCAACGATTGTGTTCCACCATCCATGGCTATATTCCAGGCCATTGTTTTTTCGTAATTCAAATTTCCCCTCATTGTTCATAAAAACAGTTACAGGCATCCAATAACCAACGGTTATAATGTCTTTATATCCATTACCGTCGATATCTACCCAAATCAGGTCCTTAACAAGCCCAATATTTTGAAATTCCGCAGCTATTTCTGCAGTTACTTCCACAAAAGCACCTTTGCCGTCATTTTTAAACAAATATTGTTTTGGGATGCCACCAAATGCCAGAGGAAGCTGATCTGAAGCTATTGTAATATCCAAATCCCCGTCGTTATCAAAATCTGAAGCAGTGACAACTGAAGCATTAATTTCGATATTTAGAAATGCCAAAGTATCTTTTTTAAAAGTTCCCTTAGTATTTAAGTAAAGTCGGGGTTGAAGGGGTTTTCCTTTTTTAAATTCGTTTCCCCCGCTCACTACCAATAGATCATCATAATGATCTCCGTTAGCATCAAAAAAGACATGTGACACATCTTCGCTTAATGCATCCGGAAGAAAAACAGCGTCCTGGGTTCTAATAAATTCACCTAAACTATCCTGTAAAAAGAGTGTGGAAGCTTGCCTCTTAGCACCACCAATAAAGAGGTCATCTCTAGAATCCTTATTAACATCACTTACAGAAATGGAAGGGCCTTCATTTGTATTTGCAAATGGTACCAGTGGATCACGATTGAATTCAAGAGTTGTTGGGTCCTGGTGCTTAAAATTGAAGGTATCAGAAGTGTTAACAAGAAAACTTTTTATTTTTACTTGGGGTTTCGCATAAATATTACCACGGGAGAATTGTTCATCGATTAACAGGTTCTGATTAGGTTTAACAGATCTTATTGTTTGGAACTTCCCGTTAGGCCATATTACCTTTATGGAATCTATTAACGTATCCTGGCCAACGCCAAGATGGATTTTATTTGAAACAGCTGATAAATATCCTTTGGTTGCAAAATTTTCCTGTTTCAAAATTCCATTGGAAGTATAAGCCAGCACTTTAGCGCCAATACCAAACCTATTTTTTTTATCCTCATTTAAAGAGATCTCAATGAAATTATTGTCAGTATATTTATCTGAGTTATTTTCAAGAAGATAGGCTTCTTCATTAAGGTTGTTCACAACAAGGTCCAGATCCCCATCATTGTCCAAATCGGCATAAATGCAGCCATTACTGAATGAAGCTTCTTCATGGTACCATTCTTTAGTAACATTTTTAAAAGAAAGATTTTTACCATTCTTAAACAGATAGTTGGCGACTTTTTTTTCAGGTAATTCCTTTATAAAAGCCATATCCGTTTCTGTCATCCCTTCACTTATCCTTTTTTGAATATTCTCATTGGCTATGAAGCTAATAAAATCCATATCATTGGTTGCGCCTTTAATGCCATTGGATATGAACAAATCTTTAAAACCATCGTTATCATAATCTGCGGCAAGGACACCCCAGGACCATTCTGTGGCAGAAATTCCGGATAAGTTTGCTATTTCACTAAAATTTTCAGCGCCGAGGTTCAGGTGCAGGGTATTTTGCATATACTGCGGAGCATATCCATTATTTAAATAGTATTGGTAGGTTGGATATGAATACTCTAATCCAGATGTTTTATAAGTTTCCAAATCTTCCGGAAGCATATCCAAAGAAAGGATATCGGTTAGTCCGTCGTTGTTTAAATCTGCAAGATCGTTACCCATTGAGTAATGCGTAGTATGCCCCAAGCGCCTATTATCTGAGGAAATAAGTTCTTTAAAGGTTCCATCGCCTTGGTTTATATACAAATAATCATTTTCAAAAAAGTCATTGCCTACATAAATATCAGGATATCCATCATTATTTATGTCGCTAACTCCAAGTCCCAAACCATATCCAATTTTACCCTGGAAAATGCCGGCATCTCTTGAAACATCTTTAAACATTCCATCATCATTCCTATAGAGACGATCACCGGAAAGGGAGTCTATTTCTGAACGTTGAGAGCCTTTTCCATAGGTTCTGTTGGGATGTACGGAATGGTTTAAGAGATACATATCCAGATCTCCATCCAGATCATAATCAAGAAATGCTGCCTGTGTTGAGAGGCCACTAAAATCAAGACCATAGGAAGATGCTTCTTCATTAAATTTTGGAATGCCTTTTTCATTCACACCCTTGTTGATAAAGAGCAGGTTTCTGCCCTTCATGCCTTGGTAATTGCTGACTTTGCAAACATAAATGTCAAGTAAACCATCGTGGTTAATATCAACATGCGTAGCCCCGGTGGTCCAGTTTTCCGGATTATTAATATTGGCCACCTTGGTGACATCTTCAAATATTAATCCTCCTTTATTAATGTACAGTTTATCTTCACCCTGATTGGATGTAAAATAAAGATCTATTAACCCATCATTATTGAAATCGGCTGAAACCACACCCGCTCCATTGTAGTAATACAGATAGTTTAGTATATTAAGTTCAGGGGTATCTGTTAGCTGGTTCTTAAAATAAATTCCAGAATGGGCGGAGTCAACTTTGTTAAACAGTTTCTCCTTCTTTTCAGTGCAGGCACTTATTACTAAAAACACGCTTAAAGAAAGTCCTAAAATCCTTTTCATTTATGCTCCATAAATTGGACAGCAAGATAATGAAACTGGCAGAAATAGGTATGTAATACTAGTTAATGTTTACCCTATTAACAGAGTGAAATAATACGTCTTCGGGAGTTAAAAGTGTACTAAGAGTTAAAAACAAAGAGTCTAATAAGTTCGACTCTTTATATTATATTTTAAAGTTTAAATCAGTTCCAAAATAAGGCATAAATAGTAGCGATAATAATCATTGTCGCAAAGGCACCAATATTGAATTTAGCACTGGTATTGAACAGACCTTTTGTAATTGGAATACCTTTTGGATCATCTTTGCCCTTGTTTTGATTAAGACTAACTAAAACTATAACCAACATGGTAAGTAGCGTTGTGTATCCCATCTGGTCCAAGAAAGGCACGTCCACAAAAATAGGACTATCAGACCAACCGCTAGGGGCTACTTTGAAATAAAAAGCTATAGGGATAGATACCAATGCGCCCACTATAGCGGCCCTATTGGTTGTTTTTTTCCAAAATAATCCCAACATAAATACGGCCAAAATGCCCGGACTTACCAATCCTGTCCATTCCTGTATAAACTGGAATGCCTGATCTATTCCTCCCAATAATGGGGCCATTATACAGGCAATAACAAGTGCAACGGCAGCTGAAAGACGACCCACATTCACTGTTTTCTTGTCAGAGGCATTTGTATCAATATATTGCTTATAAATATCCATGGTAAAAATGGTGGATGTAGAATTTAGCATAGATGCCAGGGAAGATACGATGGCAGCTGCCAAAGCCGCAAAAGCAACTCCTTTGAGTCCGGTTGGTAAAAATTGTAATAGCCATGGATACGCTTTATCTGCTTGTTCAAGGGAAGGGAGATTTTGCTGTCCGACTTCTCCAAGGCGATTTAAAATCTCGGCATCATGGATCATTACAAATGCTGCAATGCCTGGTACAACCACAATAACCGGAATAACTATTTTTAAAAAGGCAGCCAGAATTATTCCCTTTTGTGCTTCTCTTAAAGACTTAGCGGCCAATGTTCTCTGAATAATATATTGGTTAAAACCCCAATAATATAAGTTAGCCACCCACAAACCACCTACCAATACTCCTAATCCCGGCAGATTGGCATATTCCGGATTTGACTTATCCAGTATCATGACAAATTTTTCAGGGACAGTTTCGTAAACTATTTTGAGACCTTCTAAAACTCCTTGCCCGTCGGAGACTGTATTTAATGCTAAATACGACGTTACCAAACCTCCAAAGACCAGAAAAATAACCTGAATCACATCTGTCCAGGCAACGGCAGAAAGCCCTCCGTAAAGGGAATATGCTGAAGCGAATAATGACAGCCCAATTACACCATAAACCATAGGAATCCCCATTATTGTTTCCAATGCAAGTGAACCTAAGTACAAAACAGAAGCCAGGTTTACAAAAACGTAAAGTGCAATCCAAAATACAGCTAAAATAGTTTTTAGAGTAGTGGAATAGCGTTGCTCTACAAACTCAGGGATCGTATAAAGACCTTTTTCAATAAAAATTGGCAGGAAAAATTTACCTACGATAAGTAAAGTGATTGCAGCCATCCATTCATAAGATGCTATGGCTAATCCTACTGCAAATCCTGAACCGGACATCCCGATAAATTGCTCGGCTGAAATATTGGCTGCGATCAGGGAGGCTCCAATGGCCCACCAGGGTAATGATTTACTAGCAAGGAAATAATCTTCGGCATTTTTTTGATGCCCTTTTTTATCTCTGGACACCCACAAGCCTACTCCTAAAATTAAGAAGGCATATGCGACAAAAATAAAATAATCCCAAAACCCGAAAGATGATGCCATAATTAGTTTGGTTGGTTGTTTAATAAATGCTAGTTGCTCAATTTGGATAAAATTCTCCTGTAATTAAAAAATTGACATGAATATTATTGGCTTTTAACTTTATGTCTAGAGGTATTGATTGACTATATTTTCAAACAATTCCTGTTTACCACTCTGTAATTCCAATTCTCCATTTGATTTTGCAATGTCATAAAGATCTTTCAGATCTAATTTCCCGAGTTCATAATCCTTCCCTTTGCCTGAATCATAAGATTGGTAACGCTTTTTTCTCAGGTCATTATAAGGCGAAGAAGTCATAATCTTATCGGCAATAAGCAATGCCCTGGCAAAAGTGTCTGCACCACCAATATGAGCATGGAATACATCATCCAGATCGGTAGAATTTCGTCTTATTTTGGCGTCAAAATTTATTCCACCACCCTGCAAACCTCCTGCTTTCAAGAATGTGAGCATGGCTTCAGTTACTTCAGTAATATTATTAGGAAATTGATCTGTGTCCCAGCCGTTCTGATAATCACCACGATTTGCATCAATACTTCCCAGCATACCATGAGCGACGGCAACTTCCATTTCGTGTTGCATAGTGTGACTTGCCAGGGTGGCATGATTGACTTCAAGATTCAGTTTAAAATCGTCTTGTAATCCGTACTGATGTAGAAATCCAACAACTGTCGCGGCATCAAAGTCATATTGATGCTTCATAGGTTCCATGGGCTTTGGTTCTATAAAGAAGGTTCCCTTGAAACCCTGTTGTCTGGCATAATCTCTTGCTGTTGCTAAAAATCGACCCATATGGTCCAATTCTCGTTTCATGTCTGTATTTAATAAAGACATGTAACCTTCACGACCTCCCCAAAAGACATAATTTTCGCCATCGAGTGCCATGGTGGCATCCAGAGCTAATTTTATCTGGCCTCCGGCCCTTGCTAATACGTTAAAATCCGGATTAGTAGAGGCGCCATTCATATATCTCGGGTTAGAAAAACAATTGGCCGTACCCCATAAAAGTTTTACTCCCGAAGCTGCTTTTTTCTCTTTAATATAGTCGACAATGACTGAAAGTCTCTTTTCAGATTCTGAAAATGAGTCACCTTCTCTTACCAGATCAAAATCATGGAAGCAGAAATAGTCAAATCCCATTTTTGTAATAAACTCAAAGGCTGCATCGGCCTTAGCTTTTGCTGCATCTATAGGATCGCTAAAATTATCCCAGGGAAAATTTTGTGTACCTGGTCCAAAGGGATCGGCCCCTGTGCCACAAAAGGTATGCCAGTAGGCCACTGCAAATCGTAGATGGTCTCGCATGGTTTTACCCGCTACAAGTTGTTCCGGATTATAGAATTTAAATGCCAGCGGGTTATCAGATTCTCTGCCTTCAAAGAGTATGTCGCCAATTCCTTTATAGTATTCCTTGTTTCCAATGAGTGCCATATTAATTGTTTTTTAATGTTATTTCCAGTTCGTTTTTCCAAAGCTCGTAGGCCATTTTATATTCCTTTTTATCAGAAGTGGGTGAATAACTCATAATATAATCATTATCCATAATTTGTTTTCCGAATGCTGCATAATTTCCATCATTTAGCTGACAGGCTCTGGCGGCACCTATAGCACCGGTAGTATTATATATTTCAATATCCTGTTCGATTAAGGTGGCTATGGTATTGGAAAAAATGGGCGACCTGAATAAATTATCATTACCAGCCCTTATTACCTTTGCCTTTATACCATCTGTTTTAAGTATTTCCATTCCATAAACAAAAGAAAAAGCAATCCCTTCAAGAGCAGCTCTGCAAAGATGAGCCTTCGTATGAATATTTAAGTTTACATTCTTTATTTGAGCTCCTAAATTTTTGTTCTCTAACATTCGCTCTGGGCCATTGCCGAAAGGTAAAATAATAACTCCTTGCGCACCAATGGATACCTGAGCTGCCAGCTCATTCATTTCCTGATAGGATGAAACCTTTAAGTTATTTAATAACCATCTGTACATTATTCCGGCGCCATTGATACATAATAATTTTCCTATACGCCTGCTCTTAGACGAATAGTTAACATGGGCAAAATTATTAACACGCGAACTTTCTTTCACAGACAGGTTATCAGTGATAGCATAAACAACGCCTGATGTACCGCCTGTGGCTGCAACTTCACCCGGATTAAATACGTTTAGCGAGAGGGCATTATTAGGTTGATCTCCGGCGCGGTAAAGAATAGGAGTGCCTTCTGCGAGGCCAGTTTCCTTAGCTCCTTTAGACGTGATATGACCCTGGTCTGAAAATGTAGCTATAATTTCAGGGATTAGCTCTATGTCTATTCCATAGTAATCTATAAGCCAATTCGCAATTTTCTCTTCCTCAAAATCCCAGAATATACCTTCTGAAAGTCCCGAAATAGTAGTATTAATTTTACCGCTTAATTTGTAGGCAATATAGTCACCGGGAAGCATGGCTTTATGGGTTTTACTATAAAGATCCGGTTCGTTTTCTTTTACCCACTTTAATTTGGATGCCGTAAAGTTAGCCGGTGAATTCAATAATTTAGCGGCACATCGGTCGTGGCCAAGGTCATCAAATGCGTTATTGCCTATGTCAACCGCCCTGCCATCACACCAGATAATGGAATTTCTAAGAGGAGCACCGTGTTCATCAACAATAACAAGTCCGTGCATTTGATAAGAAATGCCGACACCTGTTATTTCATTAGGCTGAACTTTAGTTTCTTTAAGTAGTTGTTTTGTAGCCTTGCATACATGTGTCCACCAATCATCAGGATCCTGTTCTGCCCAACCTATGTTGGGAGAGTGCATACTCATTTCCTTTTTAGGTTCACTTATTAGGGCCAGGCTTTTACCTGTAGACATTTCTACCAAGGCTGCTTTTATTGAAGAACTTCCAAGGTCATAGCCTATAGTGTACATGCTTTGTAATTGGTTTTTGAATAGGTAAGATATTGTTTTTATGGCTATATGACAAGGCATTAAAAATAAAAAACCCTGATCAAATAGATCAGGGTTTTTTATTTAAATAAATTTAAATAAACTTCTTAATATCCTGGATTCTGAACCAGATTAGGGTTAAGAATAATCTGAGTTGCAGGAATAGGAAATAATTCACGATCTGCATTACCAATAGCGGCTGGGTCTTTAAATTCCCAGTCACGGGTATATTGACCAAATCTGATTAAATCATTACGTCTCCAAAACTCTATATAAAGTTCTCTACCTCTTTCATCTATCAAATTTTGCTCTGATACACTTCCTAATGGCGTGGCACCACGTAAAACACGTAGTACGTTAACCATTGCAGTTGGATCGCCTCCGCTTCTAAGCATGGCCTCTGCTTTCATTAAATGTGCATCTGAATATCTGAAGAAGATTTCATGTGATGTGAAACCGCCATATCTAGGGTTGTACTTAAGTACTCTTATCCCTGTTACTTCATCATTATCAAGAAGGTTCGGTTGGCCGTCAACTGCACTAATAAATTCTCTTGAAAAGTTCAAAGGTGCGCCACCTCTCTCTGTTAGAGCAGAACCAGTTGGGCCATATTGTTGTCCTTTAAGGAAACCAAAACCAATATGCGTACCATCTGAGATTCCGTCACTATCCGAATCAGTCGTTCCATCTTCGCCAGCCGGTGCTCCTTGAAGTGGAACACCACCTCTTCTTTCTTCCTGGCCTCCTCCTACAACATTACTTTCAGGACCTTCAAATAGATCATAGAATTCTGAAAGGGTTGAAAAACCATTCCATCCACCCGATTGTTCTGGTGTAACAAGGTTATAGTGCAAGCCATTCCAGATCCTGTTACCAACACCGGTATTTATCCACCATATGGTTTCATTATCTGCTGTTTCTCTAAATATATCAAAATAACCGGATTGCAGTGCGTAACCATCGGCAGCAATTAGATCCACCAAGGTAATCACTCTGGCCATATCAGAAGCATCTGCGCTTCCAGATCCGTTGAAAATATGTCTGTTCAAATGAACCTTAGCCAATAGATATCTGGCTGCGGCCTTAGAAACATTTACGTTTTCTGCGCCTGAAGGTCCTGTAGCGGGAAGTCCTGAAATAGCGGCTTCCAAATCGGAGACTATAAGAGATATAGCTTCTTCACCAGTTAAAACCGCAGGATCATCTAATGGTGGAGCCTCAGTATCCCTGATAGGCACCTGGCCAAAATTGTCTAAGATGACATATACCGCTAAAGCCCTAAAGAAAGATGCAGCCGCTCTTGAATCTGGCGAAGATGCAGACCTGCTGTCTAATACTTCACTGGCTACCAGTTGAAGCTCATTCCATTGATTCCAAACATTTGTAATATACGAATGATCAGGAGTCCACGAATGCTGATGTAATTGTCTCCATATTCCATTATCACCCCAGTCAGATCCTCTTGTTGGAACTAACATTTCATCTGTTGTAACTTCACTAAGTGCATAAAGGTTAGCCTGGTCACCAATGTATCCGTTTATGGAATTATACATTGCAGAAACCTGACTTGCTGCTTCTTCGGCAGTTGCAATACCCTCAAAATTAGGGGCAAGCAAAGAATCTGTCGCTTCGATTTCCAGATCGGTACATGAGAAGAACAAGGCCAATGCTGGTAACGAAAACATCAAAATTTTTGATCGTGTTTTTAAATAATTAATCATTGCAGTTTTTTTTAAAATTAAAATTTAGCGTTTATTCCTAAAGTCACTGTCAGTGGTCTTGGGAATGCGGTATAATCTATTCCCTGACTTGGAATACCACTTCCAAAACCATCGCCTGTATTGGCCGTAACTTCTGGATCCAGACCACTATAGCCAGTAAACAGTAACAAATTCTGTCCTGTTAATGAGAACCTTAAATTCTTAAACGTTCCATCCTTAAGAGGCACATTATAGCCAACCGTTGCGTTTTGTAAACGTACAAAATCTCCTTTTTCTAAATATAGGGTAGACACTTCCTGAGAAACCAGGTTAAAACCATCAGGATCTGTGTTTCTGGAAGTTAAAAAGGTAGGCCTGTTTAAGAAGGCATTTCTTGTGTTGTTATAAACCGAGAATCCAAATTGACCGGCAAAGAAGATATTGGCGTCCCAATTGCCTGCGTTTAAATTAAGGGTAAGTCCCGAAAGAACATCAGGAACAGCATCCTCACCGACAAAACTTTTTTCGTCTGCACTAAAGTTAGGATTTCCACTGGCATCCTCAGAATATGTTGCCATATAGTAAGAGAAAATCGACATTCCTTCTCCCAGGCGCTGAGCAAAAGCTCCCGTAAGTCCCGGACCATTAATTTCTCCGAAATCTGCCGTTGTACCTTCTAAACCATTAACCTTATTGTCGTTATAGGAGATATTAAATGCTCCTGAAAAAGTCATTTTATCATTTTGGATAAAATCATAGGCAACGGCCAATTCAACCCCCTGGTTAACTAGCTTACCATTTGCAAGGTTCTTAAAGACAAAAGGATCAAAAGCCGGTGCAGCTGCTGCTTGTCTGAACAAGAGATCTTTAGTACTCTTTTTATAGAAGTCGAGTGAGCCGGTAAAGCGATCAAGGCCGAAACCAAAATCAACTCCAACATTAAAATCAGTTGTCTCTTCCCACTTTAAATCAGGATTTTGAACAGCAACAGTTTCAAGCCCCGGTCTGTTTACAGTGCCATCGTCTGCAATGGTTGGGTCAGCAAAACGCTGTCTTTTGACAAACTGACCATATGTTAAACCATCCTGGTTACCCGTGATACCTGCACTTAATCTTAGTTTTAAAGTAGAAAAAGCAGGACCAATGAACTCTTCTTCATTAACTTTCCACGCAAAAGCACCAGACGGGAAATAACCATATTGGTTGTCCGGCGCAAATTTAGATGAACCATCCGCTCTAAAGGTTGCAGTAAATAAGTATTTGTTATGCAGGTTTACATTTGCCCTTGCAAAGTATGATTGTAATTCATCAGTATTGTTGAAGTTGTTTACCCAGACAGAGGTAAATTGTCTGCCCTGAACATTGTTAAGCACTCCGGTATCATTGAATGGGTTAAGAGTGTTTACAAAAGTATTATTGTTAACATCAAAACCAAATTGTTGGTATGGGCCTGCAATGGTGCTAGCTGCATTGTTTATGTCTTGTCTTAAGTTCTTACCCATTTGGTCCAGACCAGTTTCGGGTGTACCCCATCCCTGAGAATTGAATCCTTGTCTTTGAAAATCCTGATAGGTAAAACCTATAATCGCATCTAAAGAAACGTTGGACCAATCTCTTTGCCAATTAAGGGTTGCTTCAAGTAATTTACTTGTCGCTCGCAATTCATTGAACGAGGCCTGTCCCTGACCACTCACCCTGTTCTGATTTGTAACTAAAGGTGAAATAGTTGCGCTTGCTGTAGCATCAGAGTCATCATAACCCAAAGCTATCTTTGCTCTCAATTCATTATCATCATCATCAATAATGTCATAAGAAGTAGCAAAGTTGACCAAAAACCTGTCTGTATTGGTTTTTTGTTGGTAATATTTCAAAAGGTTAGCGGGGTTTAAGAGGTTACCCGGAATAACAAACGATGGATCGTTGGGCCATGTTGGGTTTGCAGAATATGTTGCTCCAATTAGGTTACCACTGGCACCTGATCCACCACTAATTTGCGGAGCCAAATCATTGACACGGGCAATGGAGGCTTGTAAATCAAATTTTAGTCTGTCATCCAAAAAGCGTTGATTGACATTAACTCTACCTGTTATTCTTTCTTGAGAAGAACCTTGGATAACTCCAAACTGTTTTCCATAAGAAAAAGTACCTCTTACATTACCACTACCGTAATTATTGGAATAGGATAAATTGGTAACAGGAGAAGCCACAGTTCTTAAAACTACCTTCTGCCAGTCTGTATTATATCCTTCATCTATATCATCCGCAATTGTTTGACCGCGTTCTGCGGCGGTTTGTGCAAGAAAAGTGGGTGCATCATAAAGGTCAAAATTCTCTCTGGGTGTTGAAATACTCACGGTTTGATTTATTTCCCAGACACCACCTGTAGCAGTTTTACCACTTTTTGTGGTTACAATTACAACCCCGTTTGCTCCCCTTGATCCATAAATGGCTGTTGCAGAGGCATCTTTTAAGATAGAGATACTTTCAATATCTTGAGGGTTTATAAAGTTTAATGGGTTTCTGGAAGCATTCTCACCACCGGTAATATCTCCACCACCAGGAGTAGTAGATTCTGATGATAACGGAACACCATCCACAACGAAAAGCGGACTATTGTTGGAACGGATAGAATTAGCACCCCTGATCCTAATATTTACTCCAGCACCTGGTTCACCACTGGACTGAGTGATCTGAACCCCGGCAGTCTTACCCTGGATCAATTGCTCAGGAGAAGCAATAATACCCGAATTAAAGTCTTCAGAATTAATTGCTGAGACAGCACCTGTTGCATCTTTCACTGTAGTAGTACCATAACCGATAATTACTACTTCATCTAATGCCTGTGCATCTTCTTCCAAAACTACATTAACAGTAGTTCTTCCATTTAATGCGACTTCTTGAGTACTGTAACCAATATAACTAACAACCAGTGTGGCATCGCTTTCCACATTGTTTATTGTATAATTACCATCAAAGTCTGTCTGCGTACCGTTGGTAGTTCCTTTTACAACAACACTGGCCCCTGGTAAAGGACCATTTGCATCGGTAACTGTACCTGATACTTCTTGCGCTTTTGCAAGTCCGAAGCTTAAAATAGCTCCAACCAATAAAAAGCTCTTTAGTAGCGTAATCTTCATAAAAAGTTAATTTTGAGTTTAGTTAATTATTTGTACCAAAGGTTAAACCTATGTAAAAAATATGTAAATATCTTTCTCTCAGCAACACTTATTAACAACGAAAACGGTTTCGTGTTAATAACTTTTGTTATCTGTGAGTCCGATAAAATAGAGTTGGCAAAATTATTTTATTCCTATTTTTTTGGTTCGATCTTTGTTAAAAACGAGACAAATATAATATTTTTTTTATTTTACTTGCCCATAAAGATACTAGTTTATGTGGTTAAGGATATTTTTATGTGTTAAAAAATAGAATATATTTTTAGGATGGTTAATTTTAAGTACTTTAACATTTGGACATTTTAATCTTTAAGATTTGAAAAAAAAGATTACCCTTAAACAAATTGCAAGAGAATTGGAAGTGTCCATTTCAACAGTATCAAAGGCACTAAAAAACAATCGAGAAATAAGCAAAGACACAACGGAAAAGATTCAGGCCTTTGCTAAACTTTACCACTACAAGCCTAACAATATTGCCATTAGCCTTAAAAATAGGCGCACCAAAAATATCGGGGTAATCATACCCGATATAGTTCATCATTTTTTTACCACAGTTTTTAGAGGAATAGAAAAATTTGCGGATACCAGAGGATATAATGTTATTGCATGTGTATCGGATGAATCATTCGAGAAGGAAGTTATAAATATGGAGTTATTGGCAAATGGTAGTATTGACGGTTTCATTATGGCCTTATCTGCAGAAACACAGCAACAAAATGATTTCAATCATTTGAAGGAAATAATTGAACAGGGTATGCCCCTGGTCCTTTTTGACAGGGTTACAGATGAGGTGATTTGTGACAAGGTAGTTATTAACGACTTTGAAGCTTCTTATATGGCGGTAAAAAAACTTATAGATAATGGCAGAAAACGTATAGCATTAGTTACAACCGAAAGTTATTTGAATGTAAGCGAAAAAAGAGCTCAGGGTTATTACAAGGCTCTAAAAGACAACAAGCTGGAGCTGGATGAAAGTTTAATTTTGCGTTTGCCATATCAATTCGAGGATGAAACAAAGAGCGAAGCCTTCTTTGCAGCAAATAAGAATAAGATGGATGCAGTCTTATGTGTTAATGAAATTTTTGCGGTTAGATCTATGAGAATCGCGCAGAAAAATGGAATAAGAATCCCTGGGGATGTAGCCTTTATTGGTTTTACCGATGGTATTCTGTCTAAACTGGCTACGCCTGCACTTACATCGGTTGCCCAACATGGAGAAAGAATGGGTGAAATTGCTGCCAGAATGCTTATTGAGAAGATAGAAAGAGATGATGATAAGGATTTAGAAGAAGAAACTTTTAGAACTGAAGTTATAGAAGCTACGCTGATTGAAAGAGAATCAACAATTAATTAATTACACATGCAATAAAATGAAGAAAACCGGATTTATATTCGATTTAGACGGAGTAATTGTTGATACTGCGAAATACCATTATCTGGCCTGGAAAAATCTGGCCGATGAACTGGGGATTGATTTTACTGAAGATGACAATGAGAAATTCAAAGGAGTTAGCCGTAAAAGATGTCTGGAACTTTTATTGGAAATGGGGAATATTTCTGTTTCCAAAGAACAGTTTGATGCATGGTTGGAAGATAAAAATGAGGACTATCTGAAATATATTTCCAATATGGATGAAAGTGAAATACTTCCCGATGTGACTAAAGTCTTGGGATACCTTAAAGATAAAGGAATTCCAATGGCGCTTGGTTCTGCAAGTAAAAATGCTGTTTCAATTTTGAAAAAGGTTGAGTTGATGCCCTATTTTGATGCTATTGTAGATGGTACTCAGGTAAACAAAGCTAAACCCGATCCGGAGGTTTTTTTGATAGCCGCAAAAAAATTAGGTGTAGAACCAGTAAACTGCGTGGTTTTTGAGGATGCACTAGCCGGAATAGAGGCTGCCAATACAGCCGGCATGGAGAGCATAGGAATTGGAGATGTGAAAATTTTGTCTGATGCCGACCACGGTTTTAATAACTTCACTGAAATAGATCTTGGGTTTTTAAATGACCTAATTTTATTACTAAAGAGTAAAAATTAAGGTATTTACCCTGCAAATTATACTTATTTGCCTATTTTAATCAATTCTTAGAAAACGATTTTAACGCAATACAATATGAATAAAGAATATATTACGGCAGATGAATGGTCTGTAATTGAAGAAGGATTTAATAAGGAGAACGTAAAATCTTCTGAGAGCCTCTTTAGCATAGGAAATGGTGCCATGGGACAGCGAGCAAATTTTGAGGAACAATACTCAGGCCCCACTTTCCAGGGGAGCTATATTGCCGGAGTGTACTACCCGGATAAAACAAGGGTAGGTTGGTGGAAGAATGGTTACCCGGAATATTTTGCCAAAGTCTTAAATGCGCCTAACTGGATTGGGATCAACGTGTTTGTTGATAATGAACCTTTAGATCTTAATACTTGCACTAATGTTAGCGGTTTCAGGCGAGAACTCAATATGAAGGAGGGTTGGTATAAAAGAAACTTCACTGCTACTTTACCCAATGCTATTGAGATAGATGTTGAAGTAGTTCGGTTTTTGAGCCTGGAGTTTGATGAAGTAGGGGCCATAAAGTATAAAATTATACCAGTAAATAGAAATGCGTCTATTCGCTTTGTTCCATATTTAGATAATGGTATTACCAATGAAGACAGCAATTGGGACGACAAATTCTGGAACGTCACTAAAGTGAATTCAGAAGGGAAACAGGCCTTTATTGAAGCGCATACCATGAAAACTCATTTTGAGATTTGTACTTTTATGGAATGCCAGTTAACTGCTAATGGCTCTGAAGTACCTGTTGATGTTTCCGAAGAAATCAAAGAATTATGGGTTGGACATGAATATATTCTTTCGGCAAAACAAGGTGAAGAAATCTCTTTTTATAAATATGGAGGTTATACCGTTTCCAGAGATCACGAGCCAGATGAATTGGTGAATGCTGCAAAAAAGACTCTTAAATCTGCTACTTCCATTGGTTTCGATAAATTATTGGAAAAACAAATAGCCACCTGGGCTAAAATTTGGGAGATGAGCGACATAAGTATTCAGGGTGATGTAAAAGCTCAGCAGGGCATTAGATTTAATATATTTCACTTAAATCAAACTTATTTGGGCACGGATTCCAGACTAAATATTGGCCCAAAAGGATTTACCGGAGAGAAGTATGGAGGCAGTACCTATTGGGATACTGAGGCCTATTGTATTCCTTTTTATATGGCGACCAAAGATCACCTCGTTGCCAGGAATCTGCTACAGTATAGATATAATCACCTGGAAAAGGCCATTGAGAATGCCCAGAAATTAGGTTTTGTTAACGGAGCAGCCTTATACCCTATGGTAACAATGAACGGGGAAGAATGCCATAATGAATGGGAGATTACTTTTGAAGAGATACACCGTAATGGAGCCATTGCATTTGCCATATACAACTATAACCGATTTACAGGAGACTATTCATATATTCCTGAAATGGGTCTCGAAGTACTAATAGGTATTTCTCGTTTCTGGGGTCAAAGGGCTACATTTTCCAATGACAAAAACAATTTTGTGATACTTGGGGTGACCGGGCCCAACGAATACGAAAACAACGTAAATAATAATTGGTACACGAATTACCTTGCAAAATGGTGTATGGAATATACGCTGGAACAGTTGCAAAAGGTAAAAGAAGGGTATAAAGAAGACTACACCAGGATCATTGGACGTACTTCACTATCTGAGGCCGAGACTGATAAGTGGGAAGAAATTTCAAAAAATTTATACTTCCCTTATTCAGAGGATTTACAAATTTACCTGCAGCAAGATGGATTTCTGGACAAAGAACTTATCACAGTCGAAGATCTGGATGTTTCCCACAGACCAATTAATCAAAAATGGAGTTGGGACAGGATTTTGCGTTCACCCTACATAAAACAAGCAGATACCTTACAGGGATTTTATTTGTTTGAAGACAATTTCAGCATGGAAGAACTTGAAAGGCATTTCGATTTTTATGAACCATTTACTGTCCATGAATCGTCCTTATCGCCTTGCGTACATAGCATTCAGGCTGCCAAATTAGGCAGGATGGAGCAGGCATATAAGTTTTATTTACGTACTTCAAGACTGGATCTGGATGATTATAACAAAGAGGTTGAAGAAGGTTTACATATCACTTCGATGGCAGGAACTTGGATGAGTATCGTAGAGGGATTTGGAGGTATGCGAATGAAAGATGATAAACTTTCTTTTGCACCTAAAATTCCAAAACAATGGAATTCGTATTCATTTAAAGTAAATTTCAGAAACCGCATCATTAAGGTTAATGTCACAGAACATCAGACAAGTTTTGAATACGACGGGACGGCTGAGATGACTATACGGGTAAATGACAAAAGGGTTCTGTTAAAACCATCTCAGGAAACTATTGAACTCAATACCTAAAAGATCCGGTTTGATCTTTTTTACCTTATTGAATCATTTTACTCAGATTGTATATGACAAGAAATTAACCCATGATGAAAATTGGATGGTTAGTAAAATCAATTGTTTTAACTGGTATGCTCTTTTTGATGGTATCTTTTTCATCTGCTCAGATAGATAGGGTTGAGCCTCCTAATTGGTGGCTGGGGTTCAAGAATACCAGATTACAGCTAATGTTAAAAGGTAAGGGAATTGGAGCAGCTACCCCGTCAATTCTATACAATGGAGTTAGTCTGGAAGCCTTCCATAGGGCTGAAAGCCCCAATTATTTATTCCTCGATATTACGATTGCTGCAGATACTTCGCCCGGTCTAATGCAAATTTTGCTCACTACTGAAGGTGGAAATGAAATCTACTATTCATATCCTTTGAATAAAAGGGAAAGACTATCTGATGAATTTTTGGGTTTTGATTCTTCAGATGTAATCTATTTAATTACTCCCGATCGTTTTGCCAATGGCGATCCTGAAATAAATATTGTACCGGGACTTCTTGAAAAAAAGATCAACAGGAAAGATGACTATGCTCGTCATGGAGGGGATATTCAAGGAATTATTAATCATTTAGACTACATAGCTTCCATGGGGTTTACTGCCATATGGCCCACCCCTTTATTGATTAACGATATGCCCCAGTCTTCTTACCATGGCTATGCAATGACTGATTTTTACCAAGTGGATCCGCGTTTTGGAAATCTGGCGGACTATATTATGCTCTCAAAGAAAGCAGCGGAAAATGGAATAAAATTAATCATGGACCAGGTTGCTAATCATTGCGGAGCTAATCATTGGTGGATGTCAGATTTACCATTTCGCAATTGGATTAACTTTCAATCGGAACACGAGGAAGGAGCAGAACCGAAGGTTACTAACCACCGACGCACAGTAAATCAGGATCTTTACGCTTCAAAAGCAGATAAAGATCTAATGGATAATGGATGGTTTGTACCCTCAATGCCTGATTTAAATCAAAATAATCCTTTTATGGCCAATTATATTATTCAGAATAGTATTTGGTGGATAGAGACTTTGAAACTTGGAGGGATCAGGCAAGATACCTATCCTTATCCCGATAAGGATTTTATGTCCAAATGGGCTGGTAGTATTATGCATGAATATCCAAAATTTAATATTGTCGGAGAGGAATGGACTTATAACCCACTTTTGGTTCGCTATTGGCAACAGGGGGTAACCAATACAGATGGTTATGAATCTAACCTAAAAACTACAATGGATTTTCCATTGCAGCGTACGTTAATTGAAGCACTTAATGAAGAAGAGCATTGGGATTCCGGATTGATAAAATTGTATGAAGGACTTGCCAATGATTTTGCATATCACAATCCTTTTTCTATTTTGTTTTTTGGAGATAATCATGATATGGATCGTCTTTTTACACAGTTGAATGAAGATTTTGTTAACACCAAAATGGCACTGGCATTTATAATCTTCGCTCCCCGCATACCTCAAATATACTATGGCACTGAAGTTTTATTAAATAATAGTGATAATCCCGGAGACCATGGTCTTATCCGGTCTGACTTTCCGGGGGGATGGGAAAACGACAGTGTTAATGCTTTTACGGGTGCGGGCCTTAAAAGGGAGCAGAAAAAGATGCAGGAGTTTACCAGAAAAATACTGAACTATCGAAAAGGAAGTACAGCAATTCATACAGGCAAAACCACTCATTTTGCTCCAAAGGACGGGGTTTATGTCATTTTTAGGCAGAATAAGCATGAAAAAGTATTGCTGATACTAAATAAAAATGAGAAACCATATACGTTAAACCTGGAGCGTTTTAATGAAATGAATCTTATTGGTAATAAATTTAAAGATATACTTACCTCAGAAGAAATTATTTTGAAAAACGATTTGCAATTAAAAGATAAAGGAGTGCTAATATTGAGCAAAAAATCTAATTAGCATGCAAAGGATCGTACTAATTATACTAAGTTTCTTTGTGATCATATTAGGGTGTGCTGAGGAGAAAGAACAGACAAATATTAAAAAAATGAAGAGCTTAAATCAATCAAATAAAAAAGTAGTTTATCAGGTATTTCCACGGTTATTTGGAAATATTAACACCACAAATAAGCCCTGGGGAACTATCCAGGAAAATGGGGTTGGTAAATTTTCTGATTTTACAGATAAGGCTTTAATGGAGATCAAAGATCTTGGTATTACCCATATATGGTATACAGGGGTGCCCCATCATGCGGTGGTGACAGATTATACAGCATACAATATTTCTAATGATGACCCGGATGTTGTGAAAGGAAGAGCGGGATCTCCCTATGCAGTTAAGGATTATTACAACGTTAATCCTGACCTGGCAGATGACCCCGTTAATAGATTGGAGGAGTTTAAATCTTTGATAGATCGAACACACAAAGCCGGATTAAAACTAATAATAGACATAGTTCCAAATCATGTTGCGCGAAAATATGAAGGCGGGTCAACACCGAAAGGGAAAGAACCATTTGGGGCAAAGGACGATACTACAACGGAATACCTAAAGGATAATAATTATTATTATATAACGGAAGAATCCTTTAAAGTACCGGCATGGCAAAATGGTTACTTACCTCTGGGAGGCGAAAAACACCCTTTGGCGGATGGTAAATTTGATGAAAATCCGGCAAAATGGACGGGGAATGGTTCACGACTTGCTCAACCGGACATTAACGATTGGTATGAAACTGTGAAAATTAATTATGGGGTTCGGCCGGATGGATCGTATGATTTTGAAACCTTACCTGATGAATTTACTCAAAAGGATTATAAAGATCACCATGCTTATTGGTCTGATAAAGACATCCCGGATTCATGGATAAAATTTAAAGATATTGCTTTGTATTGGTTGGATATGGGGGTGGATGGATTCCGTTTTGATATGGCTGAAATGGTACCAGTTGAATTCTGGAGCTATATGAACTCCAATATTAAAATGAAAAATCCGAATGCTTTTCTTTTGGCTGAAGTTTATAATCCAGATTTATACCGTACTTATATTCATAAAGGCAAAATGGATTACTTATATGACAAAGTCGAATTCTACGATAGCCTTAAGCACATCATGCAGGGTCATGGATGGACAGACCATATACCAGTAGTACAAAAAGGAATGCAGGATATTGAACATCAGATGTTGCATTTTCTTGAAAATCACGATGAACAACGAATTGCAAGTCCGGATTTTGCAGGTAGTGCGGAAAAGGGTAAACCAGCTATGGTAGTATCAGCCACTATAAGCACTTCACCAACTATGGTCTATTTTGGTCAGGAAGTTGGGGAACCAGGAAGTGAGCAAGCGGGTTTTGGCAGTCCCACCCGAACATCCATATTCGATTATATTGGTGTTCCTCATCATCAGAGGTGGGTAAACAATAGAAAGTTTGATGGAGGACAATTACTGCCTGAAGAAAAGGAACTACGGGACTTTTACAAAAGGTTACTCAATTTTACAATTGGCAGTGAGGCATTAATGGGTAAGTATGCCGATATACACTATTACAATAGAGATCATACCGAAAATTACAACTACAAAGTGCTTTCATATGTGCGATGGTCCCAAAATGAGAAGCTTGTTGTCATTGCTAATTTTGATGCAGAAGAGTCTTATTCATTTGAATTAAAAATTCCTGCAGAAATAATAAGTGAGTGGGAGTTAAAGGAGGGGTCATTTAATATGTCTGACGTCCTTTATGGTAAAACAAAAAAAGAACTAAAAGTTGGTGATGGAATAGGTAGCTTAATTGTGGAGATTGATCCGTTAGAATCTTTTATTTTTAAAATCACTGATTAAAAAATAAGAATAAAGATGAATCCGCCCATCAGGAAGTTATTCCTTGCGGATTCACCTTTACTGCATTTTAAGCTGCTGCTGTTTTTTGGGCAGTCGCTTTATATACCAAGGCAATTACAGCCCCGATAATCCCATAAAAAACAATTTCTAAAATAGCCTCTACTATACGTCCGGTCATGTCCATAAGTTCGGTTGTAGATTGGTTAAGAAGGCCTAATCCGAGACCGGTAAAAATTCCAATCCAGATTCCAAATTTAAATCCTTGACCTGTACTATGTATCCCTCTCGCCCATTTACCATATATTGAGCTAAGGGCAAATACGGCAATAACATTACTAATAGCAAGAAGAAGCATTTCAGGTGGGTCTTTCATGATGTCATTTAAGGTATGAGGTTCAAAAAAATCCGCTGCTGCAAATCCCCAGATCGCATAACCAAGTACGAACATGACCACAAAGCCGGCCAAAGTTGCCAATAAATTTTGTTTTGTAAACATAGTTTCTAATTTTTTTAGGTTATTGATAATGCAAAAATATTAAATAAAAAATATGAATAACGTAAAAATTTAATATAAAAAATATTGAATACATATTTATATAACAAATTCATTCTATATTTAATAGTCGGTTCTATATTGATTTATCTGAAAATCATGTTGTACTTTTGAGCAACTAAATGCTCAATTTGATGAGAAGATTTATATCAGTTATACTTATACTTTTTTTTATGAATTGTGGAGAGAAAAGTAATACTATATTAACTATAGGCCATAGGGGGGCAATGGGACACGAAACAGAAAATACCATAGCCTCCATTGAGAAAGCACTTGACCTGAATGTGGATATGATAGAAATAGATGTTTTTAGAATAACAAGCGGTGAAATAGTTGTGTTTCATGATGAGAAAATTGACCGATTAACAAATGGCAGCGGTGAAATTGAAAGTTTGGATTTAGAAGCACTTAAAAATTTGACCGTTGTGGGGAATCATAAAATCCCTCTATTAAGCGAAGTCTTAGATGTAATAAATCATAAAGTGCCCTTGAATATTGAACTAAAAGGACCCGGCACATCTGAAGGGGTAATTCACATTATTAATACTTATATGGAGAACGAGGGCTGGGCATTGGATGATTTTCTAATCTCCAGTTTTAATTGGGAGGAGCTAGAACACATGCGCCGTATTAACAAGGATATAGAAATTGCCGTACTAACAGAGGACAACCCCTTGGATGCCATAAGCATTGCCAATGATCTAAATGCGGTAGCTATAAACCCCAATTATCTCAGTTTAACCAAGAAAAATGTTTCGGAAATTAAGAGTCGGGGTTTTAAAATTTTTACATGGACAGTAAATGACACGGAGCAAATTTCAAATATGAGAAAATTGGGTGTTGATGGTATTTTTACTAATTATCCAGAGCGGGTCAACTAATGTTTGATGTTATTGTAATAGGGGGAGGTGCTGCAGGATTTTATTGCGCTATTCATATTGCAGAAGCAAATCCTAAATTAAAAATAGCAATTCTTGAGCGTGGAAAAGAAGTACTGTCCAAAGTTAAGGTATCAGGTGGCGGCCGATGTAATGTTACCCATGCGGAATTTGAACCTTCTTTATTGGTGAAAAACTACCCCAGGGGCGAAAAAGAACTTCTTGGTCCGTTTCACATTTATTCTACAGCCGATACCATACAGTTTTTTGAGAAACGAGGAATACACATAAAAACAGAATCGGATGGGAGAATGTTCCCGGCAAGTAACTCCTCCCAGACCATTATTGATTGTTTTCTTGGTGAAATTCAGAAATATGGCATCACGCTCCTCAAGAGTAGCTCAGTTATAAATATACTGTCACAAAAAGATATAAAATTAGGTAAAGAATCCATATGGCAAGTACAATCAGTTAAAAAGGTTTATCAGGCAAAAAGAATTGTGCTTGCAACCGGGAGCAGTACTAAAATATGGAATTTATTAGAACAACTAGGACATAACATTGTGACACCTGTACCTTCTTTGTTTACATTTAATATTAATGATAGCAGAATTTCGGGAATACCAGGGCTGAGTACACATGCCAGGATTGAAATTTTACCCAGACAGATGATGGGGAGAGAGATTAATACCAAATTTAAAAACAGAAAAAGTGGTGTTTTAAATTTGATTTCAGAAGGCCCTGTTCTTATTACCCATTGGGGTTTGAGTGGCCCGGTTGTCTTAAAACTCTCAGCGTTGGCTGCAAGATTATTAAATGAATATGATTACAGGTTTAGAGTGAGGATAAATTGGATGCCCGATTATCATAAACAGGGGCTTTTATCTCTTTTTAATGAAATAAAACAGATCGATCCTAAGAAGACAATTTACAAAACGAAGGCTATTGATATCCCGGCAAGATTATGGGGCAAATTGGTAATTGCGTCCGATATAGCCAAGGATTTAAAATGGGCTGATGTCTCCAGGAAGCAGCTTGACAGACTCGGGCAATTTATAACTGCTTCAGAATTCAATGTGGAAGGTAAGAGTACCTTTAAGGAAGAATTTGTAACTGCCGGTGGTGTGAATCTGAAAGAGGTAAATTTTAAGACTTTTGAGAGTAAAATACTCCCTGGCTTGTATTTTGCAGGTGAAGTATTAAATATAGATGCGGTTACAGGAGGCTTTAATTTTCAAAATGCGTGGACCGGGGCTTATATCGCTGCTCAGGCGATTGCGAAGTCTTTAGAATAGACATGAATCAAACTATCGGTAATGCCAGGTAAAGAAAAGCCGCAAGAACTCCACCGATTACAGGTCCAATCACCGGAATCCATGAATAGGACCAGTCGTTTGTACCTTTACTTTTTATGGGTAAGAGGGCGTGCATAATTCTTGGCCCCAGATCCCTTGCCGGGTTAATTGCATAACCCGTGGTGCCACCCAGAGATAGTCCAATTCCCCAAACGACAAAGGCAACGGGAATAGCCCCCAGAGAACCCAAACCAATTACAGTGTCTGACTCCAAAATAGTGGCGTCTGTAAAAAAGAGTACTGCAAAGACCAGAACAAATGTTCCCGAAATTTCCACCAGTAGGTTTGCAAAAGTATTTTTGATAGCCGGACTGGTACTAAACACTACAAGTTTTAAACCTTGTTCCTCAGTTTGGTTAAAATGGTCTATGTAAATCAGCCATACTAGTAAAGCACCCAGCATAGCTCCCAGAAATTGAGCCAATAAGTAGGAGGGGACCAGTTCCCAGGGAAACTCTCCGGCAGCTGCCAAACCTATGCTAACAGCCGGGTTTATATGCGCTCCGCTATGCGGAGCAGCAACAACTACACCTATATAAACCGCTAAGGCCCAACCGGTTGTGATTACAATCCATCCACTATTATGTCCTTTAGTATCTTTTAGCACTACATTGGCGGTGACTCCGCACCCAAGGAGGATTAACAGAAATGTGCCTATTATTTCAGCGATAAATGGTGTCATATGCAATTTTAGTTTTTACTTATTTTGTCCAGAATTCTAAAGCTTCAATGGCCTTATACCATCCATCAATCTGTTTATTTATTGAATCTCTGTCTGTTGTTGGGTTAAAATGTACATCGGTTTGCCAAATCTCCTGAATTTGCTCCAGATTATCCCAGTAACCCACTGCCAGTCCAGCGAGGAATGCGGCTCCCATCACCGTAGTTTCTACTATTTTAGGCCTTACAGTTACTGTATTTAATACATCTGCCTGAAATTGCATAAGTAAATTGTTGACTGTCGCACCCCCATCTACGCGCAATTCCTGAATTGATATCCCGGAATCTGCTTCCATAGCCTTTAAAATATCCATGGTCTGGAAGGCAATAGATTCTAAGGCGGCTCTGGCAATATGCGCATCTGTACTTCCGCGAGTCAGACCAAATATGGTGCCCTGTGCATGTTGATTCCAGTGTGGAGCTCCCAAACCTGCAAAAGCAGGGACAAAATATACCCCACCGGAATCCGTGACTGAGCCCGCCAGCTGTTCCACTTCTTTAGATGTTTTAATGATTTTAAGACTATCCCTAAGCCACTGCACTACAGCCCCGGCAATAAATATACTTCCTTCAAAGACGTACTCAGCTTTTCCATTTATTTGCCAGGCTACCGAAGTAAGGAGATTGTTTTTAGATACTATTGGTTTATCACCAATATTCATTAACATAAAACATCCGGTACCATAAGTATTTTTTACCATTCCCTGTTTTGTGCACATCTGCCCAAATAAGGCAGCCTGTTGATCCCCGGCTATTCCGGAAATTGGAATTCTGGTTGCAAACAATCCCGGAGCAGTATGTCCGTAAACCTCACTGGACTGTTTTACTTTGGGCAACATGCTTCTGGGAATAGTAAGTAATTCTAAAAGCTCATCGTCCCATTCCAGAGTGTTGATATTAAAAAAAAGTGTTCTGCAGGCATTGGTTACATCAGTCACATGTAATTCCCCTTTAGTCATGTTCCAAATGAGCCAGGTATCTATTGTTCCCATGATTAAATCGCCAGCCTCCGCTCTTTCCCTTACTCCTTCAACATTATCTAATATCCATTTGACTTTGGTGCCAGAGAAATAAGCATCAATTACAAGCCCCGTTTTTTCGCGTATCCATTGAGATTTCCCTTCACTTTTTAAAAGATCGCAATATCCGGCTGTTCTTTTGTCTTGCCAGACAATGGCATTATAAACGGGTTTTCCTGTTTTTTTATCCCAAACAACAACGGTTTCTCGTTGATTTGTAATCCCTATAGCGGCTATATTCTTTACTTCTAATCCTTTTTTAGTAACAGATTCAGCAGCGATGGCCACCTGTGTAGACCAAATTTCCATTGCATCATGCTCCACCCAACCCGGTTTGGGAAAATATTGTGTAAATTCTCTCTGCGAAGTGGAAATAATACTTCCTTTTTTATCAAAAATTACTGCCCTACAGCTTGTAGTGCCTTGATCAAAAGCAAGGATATAGGTTTGCATACTATTAGAAGTGTGGATTTTATAGAATTAAAAATGAAAGGTAATAAATGTAATTGATTTATTTATTACTTCATAATTGGCAACCTTCAGAAAAGGCTAATTCAAGAATCACAAAACAGTATTAAAACTACTGTCATTATGCAAAAACTAATTCATTTCCCAAATCTTATAATTTAAGATCGTGGCAAAGCAAACCCAGAGAAAATAAGGAATGAGGAGATATGCTGCCGTTCTGCTCACCACGTTGAACCATTTGATGGTTTGTAAAATCAATGCCAGAAGAACCAGAATTACTAATAGCGCCCAAAAGGGATTTTTAAATCCGAAAAAAACGACACTCCAGAGAGCATTAAATAATAACTGAAATCCAAAATTATACAATGCTGTTTTCACCCAAATATGATAAAATCCTTTTGCCCATACAATACCGGCAGCTATGCCCATTAGAATATATAGCAGCACCCACACCGGGCCAAAAATCCAATTTGGAGGATTAAAACTGGGTTTATTCAGTGATAGGTACCAATCATTTACTGAAGACTGAGTTGCAAACCCAGATAAAAAACCTATAACGAGACATATGGTTACTGAAATGGCAATATAGGTTAGTTTCTTTTTCAAAATTAGTTGATCTAAGTTATCTAAAATAGTAATTTATTTTAATAGAAGCCATTGCAAAGGCGCTTAAAAACTATCTTTGCATAAATTGTTATGTGCATGATCGAAAATGACTTTATTCCTTCATCCTACAAGTATGAAAAGGAACAAGGTAGGGTACAGTGGAAAGCCCCAAGTAATATTGCATTAGTTAAGTACTGGGGTAAAAAGCAAAATCAAATACCGGCCAATGCCTCAGTAAGTTTTACGCTGGATGAGTGCAGAACTATAACGTCTGTTGCCTTTACCAAGATTGATAAAACAAATAAAGAATTTTCATTTGATTTACTATTTGAAGGAAGATCCAGGGAGGATTTTAAACCCAAGATTGTAACATTTTTTGAACGGATTGAAAAGTATATTCCTTTTCTTAGAAATTATCATTTCTCCATTAACACTTCCAACACTTTTCCACATAGCAGTGGAATTGCCTCTTCCGCTAGTGGTATGGCCGCTTTGGCTTTATGTCTGATGGATATAGAAAAGCAAATGGTTCCCGAGATGGATCCAGGGTTTTTCTATAAAAAAGCATCTTTTTTAGCACGATTGGGATCAGGTAGTGCTTGTAGAAGTATTAAGGGTAATCTTGTTCAATGGGGGGATCACAACAAAATAATTGGGAGCACAAATCTATATGGAATACCCTATCCTTATCCCGTAGATGAGGTGTTTAAAAGTTATCAGGATACTATTCTGCTGGTACATAAGGGACAGAAAAGTGTTAGTAGTACAGTTGGCCATGACCTTATGCATAACCATCCATTCGCTCAAAATCGATTTGCACAGGCCCATGACAATCTAATACGCTTACGTTCAATATTCGCCGAAGGCAATCTGGATGATTTTATAGAAGTAGTTGAGAGTGAGGCACTTACTTTACATGCCATGATGATGACCAGTGTTCCGTATTTTATCTTGATGAAACCTAATACGCTGAAAATTATTGAGAAAATTTGGGAATTTCGGAGGGCTAAAAAAAATCATCTATGTTTTACCTTAGATGCCGGGGCCAATGTGCATCTACTTTACCCTAATAAACAAAAAAATGAGGTCAATAAATTTATTAAGGAGGAGCTAATTGCGTATTGTGAAAATGGGCAGTATATTTGCGACCGAATTGGATTTGGAGCCAAAAAAATGTAATTTAAGGCCTTATTAATATTAATACACCTTATCTTACAAAACGATACTTAATTGAATTTAGATGAAAGGACCTCTTTTTTATTCAAAAATTTTACTTTTTGGTGAATACGGAATCATTAAGGATTCCAAAGGACTCTCTATTCCTTACAATTTCTTTAAGGGTGCCCTTAAGAAAGACGAGAATCTGTCTGAAACGGCTAAGAATTCTAATGAAAGCCTGAAAAAATATTTCCAATATTTAAGTGATTTACAAGGTCAGGAACCCGGATTAATATCTTTTGATTTGGAAGCCCTAAAGGCTGATGTAGATGCTGGAATGTATTTTGACAGCTCTATTCCGCAAGGTTATGGTATTGGAAGCAGTGGAGCTTTGGTGGCCGCAATTTATGACAAGTATTCTATTGTAAAAATCACTGTACTAGAAAATCTTACCCGGGAAAAATTACTAAAACTCAAAATGATTTTCGGTAAAATGGAATCATTTTTCCATGGTAAATCTTCTGGTCTGGATCCTTTAAATAGTTATCTCAGCTTACCTATTTTAATTAATTCACAAGAGAATATAGAATCTACCAGTATACCATCCCAAAACTTGAATGGGAAAGGTGCGGTCTTTTTATTGGATAGTGGAATCACCGGAGAAACGGCACCGATGGTACAAATATTCATGAATAAGATGAAACAAGAGGGCTTCCGTAAGGTTTTAAAAGATCAGTTTATTAAACATACTGATGCCTGTGTAGAGGATTTTGTAAGTGGCAATGTGAAGTCGCTTTTTGGAAACCTGAAGCAACTTTCTCATGTGGTTTTGGATCATTTTAAACCTATGATCCCCAAAGAATTTCATAAGCTTTGGAAGCACGGTATCGAAACTAATGATTACTACTTGAAATTATGCGGATCCGGAGGGGGTGGTTATATTTTAGGATTCACTCAGGATCTGGAAAAAGCAAGAACTGCCTTAAAAGACCATCATTTAGAAGTAGTATACAACTTCTAAGTCCCTAAGAATGCTTAGTAGAAAAAACAAACTCCTGCTATTAAAAGGCCTGAGTCTTTTTTCTATCATACGAGGGTATAATGTCCTTATGATAACCCTTGCCCAGTATCTGGCTTCCATTTATATACTGGCTCCGGACCTTCCTTTACGCGCAGTGGTATTTGACCCAAATTTATTTGTGCTGGTATTAGCATCAGCTCTGGTAATATCCGGGGGCTATATCATTAATAGTTTTTATGACTCGGAGAAGGACCTTATCAATAGACCTCGAAAAAGTATGCTGGACCGATTAGTAAATCAACGTACGAAACTAAGCGCCTATTTTGTTTTTAACTTCCTTGCCGTTTTATTAGCTAGTTACGTATCCTTCCGGGCAGTACTATTCTTTACTGCCTATATATTTGGAATTTGGTTTTATTCACATAAATTAAAAAAATTGCCTTTTGTGGGAAACATGGTCTCAGCCACATTAATAATTGCACCTTTCTTTGCAATTTTCGTTTATTATAGAAATTTTGATACGGTTATTTTTGTCCACGCTATTTTCTTATTTCTACTGATTTTGGCCCGTGAAATGATTAAGGATATGGAAAATATTACGGGCGACCTGGCTCAAAATTATAAGACTATTCCAGTTCTGTATGGCCCAATATATTCTAAGTTTGGTATTAGTTTTTTAATACTACTCACCTTGATACCTGCTTCTTTATTAATCAATAAATTTAATGTGGGATACATGTATATTTACTTTATTGCCTGTATTCTTTTTTTAGTAATATTCCTGATTTTGCTTTGGAAGTCCAAGACCAAGAAAGATTACATTTGGCTCCACAATATTCTTAAGTTTATAATTGTTGGTGGGGTTTTTAGTATATTACTAATTGATGTAGATCTCGTACTAAACCGAATATTTTAATGCAAAATCAATTAAGATTAGCTCTGGCACAAATTTCCCCCGTATGGTTAGACAAAAGGGGTACCATTGCTAAAATAAAAGATACCATCCAAATAGCAGCTAAGGAGAATTCGGAACTTTTAATTTTCGGAGAAGGATTTCTTCCGGGCTATCCTTTTTGGCTGGCTTATACCGATGGAGCCTCCTGGAATCTAAAAATAAATAAGGAAATACATGCACACTATATGCATAATGCTATTCAGGTAGAAAAAGGAGATCTTGATGGTATTTGCGATTTAGCCCGTGAACACGAACTCGCAATTTATTTGGGTATTATTGAACGAGCCCAGGACAGGGGTGGACATAGTTTGTATTGCTCTTTGGTATTTATTGATAGTAAAGGAGATATAAAATCTGTTCATCGAAAGCTTCAACCTACATATGATGAGCGACTTACATGGGCCCCTGGAGACGGTCATGGCCTAAAGACCCACAAATTAAAACAGTTTACTGTAGGGGGTCTAAATTGCTGGGAAAACTGGATGCCTTTGGTAAGGGCAACGATGTATGGTTTGGGAGAAAATTTGCATATTGCCGTTTGGCCTGGGAGTGAGACCAATACAAGAGATATTACACGATTTATAGCAAGGGAATCCAGAAGTTTTGTGGTCTCTGTTTCGTCCTTGCTGAATAAAAAGGATTTGCCAAATAATTTACCACATGTAGCTGTATTATTAAAAAAGACACCTAAAATCTTAGCCAACGGCGGATCCTGTATAGCTGGTCCTGATGGAGAATGGATTCTTGAACCTGTTGTGGGGAAGGAAGGAATTATTTTTCAAACTTTGGATTTCAACAGAGTCTATGAAGAACGACAAAATTTTGATCCCGCTGGTCACTATTCCAGACCGGATGTTACCAAATTGGTTGTAAACAGGCAAAGGCAGTCTACAATTGACATTGAAGATTAACTTCGGGTGATATTGACTTTTACCCTAAGCTACATCCAAATCCCTTTACTACCTTTGCTCAAAATTTAGACAATGCGCAGACCGCAATCAAATAAGGATAAAAGCAATACTCCGGGAAAAAGTAGAAAGAATACAAAAAAAACATTTTCCAAAGGACGTGCTCCATCAGGTGCCAAAAAGACCAGGCCTGTTGCTTCAGACCCTGATTTAATAAGACTTAATCGCTATGTTGCCAATGCAGGAGTATGCTCCAGGCGAGAAGCCGATACATATATAGAGGCAGGAAATGTAACAGTTAACGGAAAGACTATTACTGAAATGGGACACAAAGTTAAACTTACTGATATTGTTAAGTTTGACGGGCGGTTACTCAACCCACAAAAAAAGGAATATGTACTTTTAAATAAACCCAAGAATTTTATCACCACTACAAGTGATGAGAGGGGGAGAAGAACAGTAATGGAATTAATTTCCAAGGCATCAAAATCGAGATTAGTGCCAGTTGGAAGGTTGGACAGGAATACCACAGGCCTTTTGCTTTTTACCAATGATGGGGATCTGGCAAAAAAACTTACACATCCCAGACATGGTATCCGCAAGATTTATCATGTTGAATTGAACAAAAATCTTACTGCGGAAGATTTAAAAAAAATACAGGAAGGAATTACTTTAGATGACGGTCCGATCAAAGTTGATGAAGTAAGCTATATTAATAATTCCCCCAAACGAGAAGTAGGCATAGAAATACACAGTGGTAGAAACAGGATAGTACGGCGTATTTTTGAACATCTTGGATATGACGTAAAGAAACTTGACCGTGTGATTTTTGCCGGACTAACTAAAAAGGACCTTCCCCGGGGACATTGGAGGCATTTAACCAAGCAAGAAATAATAAATTTAGGGATGAACCAATAAATTAAGTTTGCGACTCCAATGTTTTTCCTAGATTTTCCCGGACCGCAATCCAGAAAGCGTTAAAAGAGGGGTTTGGGTGAGTAGATGAAGCCGCATTTTCTTTATAAGAATCTAGCAATAGCTTGAAATAGTTGATTTGGTCATTATCACCAAAAAAATCAGCATAGGCCATTTCCCAATCCTTAAATTCCCTTGAATCTGTAACTCCATAAGCTAATATAGTAACATCTTCATGGCGCTTGTCTACTTTGATCTTATCAAAAAGGTTGAGAACCTTTACTTGATTACCTTCAAGATACTGAACAAACTCTCCTTCATAATACAATAAACACCCCGTTATATTATCACGTGAATTATTATCTCTTGCCTTATCAAGTAACTCTATTACATCAATTTGCTTAAAAGTTGGTATGGCAATGGATCTATAAACGAGACAAAACATAATAAATAGGATATCTGCAAAAGCTTCTGCCTTAAAGATAAAATATTTATGGTTTAAGTATATTCAGAAATAAATTAATTTAATAAGAAGCATCAAATTTATGTGTTCATTTTGTCCTTTATCTTATCCAGGCACAAATTACCCAAACTCCCTTCGTGAGTATGTTTTATTTGCTTTTTAGGTTTAAAAGACCCTGCTTCAATTTCAGCACCTATTTGTTTGTAGGCATCACGGAAAGGCATTCCACTAAGAACGAGTTGATTTAATGTGTCTACACTAAAAAGATAGTCGTACTTAGGATCATCCAGAATATTGGAATTTACCCTAACATCTTTTAAACTGAAAGTCATCATTTCTAAACAGGATTTTATTTCCTGAATCGCCGGGATTATTAGTGCCTTTACCATTTGCAGGTCCCTGTGATAGCCACTGGGTAAATTAGTTGTGATAAGTGTAATCTGGTTAGGGATGGCTTGCAGGCTGTTGCATTTTGCCCTGATAAGCTCAAAAACATCCGGATTTTTTTTATGAGGCATAATACTGCTGCCTGTTGTTAGCGCATCCGGAAACGATATAAAGTTGAAATTCTGACTCATATAGAGACAAATATCCATTGCCAGTTTAGACAGAGTGCCGGCAATTCCTGAAATGCCAAATGCTGTGGCTTTCTCCACTTTCCCTCGTCCCATTTGGGCAGCCACGACGTTGTATTTTAAATCGGCAAACCCCATTTTCGTAGTTGTATAAGATCGATCAATGGGAAATGAACTTCCGTAACCTGCCGCGCTTCCAAGTGGGTTTTGATCGGCAATTTTGAAAGCTGAATCTATAAAGTAAAGATCATCAATAAGACTTTCGGCATAGGCTGAAAACCACAATCCAAATGAAGAAGGCATAGCAATTTGGAAATGAGTATATCCGGGCAATAATATTTCTTTATATTTTTCAGCCAGTTCAATTAGCAATTGAAATAGTTCTTGAGTCTGGTGTTTTATTTCAGATAATTCTTCCTTTAGATATAATTGCATGGCTACCAAAACCTGATCATTTCTGGAACGGGCCGTATGAATTTTTTTTCCTGTATCGCCAAGTTTTTCGGTTAGTATAAATTCTATTTTAGAATGAACATCCTCAAAAGTATCTTCAATGATAAACTTTCCTTCTTCAATGCTCTGGGCTATATTTTCCAGTTCCCGTACCAGTGCAAGTGTTTCCTCACTTGTCAATAACCCAATTTTCCCCAACATTTGAGCATGGGCCATGGATGCTATTATATCATACTTAGCCAGTACCAAATCTAATTCTCTATCATTACCCACTGTAAAATGATCAATTTTTTTATCTGTACTGTATCCTTTGTCCCAAAGTTTCATTGCTATTATTTTTAGTGGTTTCTCCTGAGTAAGGCTTTTTAAAGTTAATTAGTTTATTAAAAACCCATCGAGAATTTTAATATATAGATTAATCCCTTCTTCAATTTCCGCAAGATAAATAAACTCATCTGCAGAATGTGAACGTACACTATCCCCGGGCCCCAATTTTAATGACGGGCAGCTCAGCGCAGCCTGGTCTGAAAGGGTAGGAGAGCCATAAGTGCTTCTTCCTAATGCAGCCCCAGAACCTACTAAAGGATGATTCTTGTTTATGGAAGATGAGTTCAATCTTAATGATCTGGGCTTTAGCTCACAAGGAGCTTCCCTAGATAACATTTCAGCTATTTCTTTATTGTTGTATTTATCATTAACACGTACATCAATTACAAGATTAACCTTAGCGGGCACTACATTATGCTGCCTGCCAGCACTAATTTGTGTAACTGTTAATTTAACTTCACCCAAAACTTCCGATGTTTTTGGAAATGTATAGTTCTTAAACCACTCCAACACTTCAATAGAATTATAAATGGCATTGTTGTTATTTGGATGTGCGGCATGAGAAGGGGTGCCCTTGACTATGGCGTCAAAAATTACAAGTCCTTTTTCTGCAATGGCCAGGTTCATCAGCGTTGGTTCCCCTACGATTGCAACATCAATTTCTGGAAGTATGGTTAAAAGGCTGTTTAAACCTTTGCCCCCCGAACTTTCTTCCTCAGCTGTAGCCGCGATTATTATATTGTGATTTAAATTCCTGTATTCGTAGAAATAGGTAAAAGTTGCAATTAGTGAAACCAGGCACCCCCCGGCATCGTTGCTTCCAAGACCAAACAATTTACCATCTTCAACGTGAGGGTCGAACGGGTCCTTTGTGTATGCTTCGTTAGGTTTTACAGTATCGTGATGTGAATTTAGCAGTAAGGTAGGTTTATCTTCGTCAAAGCATTTGTTGAAGGCATAGACGTTGTTATTAACTCTTTTATAAGGAATATCAAATTCGTGAAACCAATTTTCAAGAAGTTGCGCTGTCATATCTTCTTCTGAAGAAAAAGATGGGGTGGCAATTAACTTTTGTAACAGTTCAATTGCCTTTTTAATTAGTAAATTTTGCTCTGTTATCATAAGGTGATAGTAGTAAATAATTGGGCTTTAGGCTCAAGCATTGAGAGATCTCCAATACAGACTCGCTGAACATGTTTATTAAGTGCATGAAAACAATTTTCCAATTTTGGAAGCATACCGTCCGCAATGATTTTTTGTTGTTTCAGTTTCTGATAACTTTCCATATTAATTCGTTTTATTACAGAATCCGGTTCCGCTATGGTCCGAAGAACACCTTTTTTCTCGAAGCAATAATATAATGTTGTGTCATAAGTTTGGCTAAGAGCTATAGCTACTTCTGAGGCAATTGTATCTGCATTTGTATTTAGTAACTGCCCATGGCCGTCATGAGTCAACGCACAAAAAACTGGTACAAATTCAGCGTTTAATAGTTTGGATATCGATTCTGCATTAACAACCCTAACGTCTCCAACAAAACCAAAATCTATAGTGCTTACCGGACGCTTTACTGCAATTATTGCATTTGCATCTGCCCCGCTTAGTCCAATCGAATTGCAATTATTTCCTTGTAGCTGAGCTACAATATTTTTGTTAACGAGCCCTGCATAGACCATTACTGCAACCTCAAGGCTTTTCGCATCTGTAATTCTTCTGCCGTCGACCATTTTAGATTCTATGCCAATTCTTTTACCAATTTCCGTAGCTCGTTTACCACCGCCATGAACCAAAACTTTGTTTCCTCCCAATTGCGCAAAAAGTCTCAGGAATTGAGATAAGGATTCCTGCTCTTCAATTATATTTCCTCCAATTTTTATTATGGAAAGTTTTGGTTTCATATCTGTTAAATGGTGCCGAATTTGTGGCTAAAATGTAATTATTTTAATGTTTCTAACATCTTTTTTAATACGATTTGAGCGGCAAAAGTTCTGTTATTTGCTTGTTCTATGACCAGAGATTGGTTCCCGTCCAATACCGAATCTTCTACGACTACATTACGCCGAACAGGCAGACAATGCATAAATTTAGCATTCCCCAGTTTTTTTTCGGTTATCATCCAATTTTTATCCTGGTTAATGACTTTACCATAGTTTTTGTAATTGCTCCAATTTTTAACATAAACAAAATCGGCATCTTTTAGCGCTTTTTCCTGATCATATTCAATTCTGCTGTTTTTGGTTACCCTTGGATCCAGTTCATATCCCTTGGGATGAGTGATTGTAAAATTTGAATTTTGTAATTGCATAATTTCAATAAAGGAATTTGCAACAGCTTGAGGCAGTGCTTTGGGGTGTGGAGCCCAGGATAATACAATTTTGGGATGAATACTCTTTTTATATTCATCAATGGTTATTGCGTCTGTAAGAGCCTGAAGAGGATGGCTCAGGGAACTCTCCATATTCAGAACCGGGATACTTGCATATTTTTTAAATGAATTAATTACCATTTCGGCTTCATCTTCCTCCTTGTTTTTCAAAGATGGAAAAGCACGAATTCCAAGGATATCACAATATTGTGAGACTACCTGAGCAGCTTCCTTTATATGTTCGGCATTTCCTTTATCCATAATGGTTCCATCTTCAAATTCAAGTGCCCATCCGTCTTTACCAAAATTCATTACCATTACTTTCATCCCTAAATTCATAGCGGCCTTTTGCGTACTAAGGCGGGTTCTTAAGCTATTATTAAAGAATAACAACCCAATGGTCTTTTGCTTTCCGAGCTTCTTAAATGCTAATGGTTTTTTCTTAAGAATTAAGGCATCCTCAACCCATTCACTAACCGAATCAATATCGTTTATTGAAAGATAATGTTTCATTGCAATTCTTTTTTTAAGGCCTCAAAAAATTGATCCAGATCCTTTTCTTTAATTGTCAAAGCCGGAAGAACCCTAAGGACGTATTTGTCTTTTGCCCCGCCGGTAAAAAGATGTTGGTTATAAATTAGTCGTTTTCGCAAATCGCCAACCTCAAAATCAAACTTTAATCCCAACATAAGCCCCCTGCCTTTTATTTCCCTAACCTGCGGTATTTCTGAGGCTCTTTGTTTGAAATATTTACCCAGTCTTTCGGCATTTTCAACTAGTCGTTCTTTTTCCAGAACCTCTAAAACGGCCAAAACAGCCGTGCAGGCAAGATGGTTTCCACCAAAAGTGGTCCCCAGCAGGCCATGGGATGCCTGAATGTTTTTATGAATTAAGACACCTCCAACAGGAAATCCGTTTCCCATGCCTTTGGCTATAGTTATAATATCGGGCTTAATTTCATGGTGCTGAAAGGCAAAAAAAGAGCCAGTTCGGCCAAAACCAGACTGAACCTCATCAGCTATTAGCACTACTCCATATTTTTTACAAAGTGCTGCAATTTCCCGATAGAATATGCCAGATGGTTCGTCCAGACCACCAACCCCTTGTATGGCTTCCAGAATAACAGCACAAACATCATTCTTTTTGATTTCAGTTTCAAAGGTTTTAATATCTTCAAATGATAAAAAAGTAACTTTTTGCTGTTTGTTTATAGGGGCATTTATCTTCTCATTATCCGTTGCAGCAACGGCAGCAGATGTTCTACCGTGAAAACTATTCGTAAATGCAATTACCCGGGATTTATTTGTATGGAAAGATGCTAATTTTAAGGCGTTTTCATTAGCCTCTGCCCCGGAATTACACAAAAATAAGTTATAATCTTTGCAATTGGATAGTTGACCCAGCTTGGTAGCCAATTGTTCTTGTAACGGATTTTTAACGGAGTTACTGTAAAATCCTATTTGATCTAATTGCTTCTTTATGCGTTCTATGTAATATGGGTGTGAATGCCCGATGGAGATAACTGCATGGCCACCGTAGAAATCGAGATATTTATCTCCCTTATTATCAGTAATAACAATACCCTTAGCGGTAACCGGGGTTACATCATATAGTGGGTAGACATCAAATAGTTCCATTAGTTGCTTTTTAGTAAAGGCAGATCAGTAATATATCTCAGTGCCTAGTTCTTAGTTTTGAATTCATTTATTTTCTCAAAGGAAGCTACTATTCCCCTGATAAGCGAAGAACTTAATCCCTGATGCTCCATTTCGTTTAGTCCTTGAATAGTACAACCCATAGGAGTAGTCACCTTATCTATTTCTTCTTCAGGATGATTCCCCGATTCTATAAGCAAGCCTGCTGCCCCATTACAAGTGTACATTGCCAGCTCCTGTGCTTCTTTGGCATCGAAACCTAACTGAATAGCACCCTGTGTTGTTGCTCTTATAAGTCGCATCCAAAAGGCTATACCACTTGCACATATTACGGTTGCTGCCTGCATTTGATTTTCAGGTATTTCCAGGGAATAGCCCATTCTGTTAAAAATAGCTTTTGCAAGTTCTATACGCTTTTGACCGGCTGTATTGGAACAGATACAGGTCATAGATTTCCCTACGGAAATAGCCGTATTTGGCATACTTCGTATAATATATTTATCCTTTCCGAGAATAGCTTCCATTTTTTCAATGCTAAAACCAGTAATTGTAGAGATTATTACATGCTTATCCGTAAGAATATCTTTAACTTCTTCTAGGATCATTGCAAAATGGCCAGGTTGAACTGCAAATATTAAAATATCAGATTTTTTAACCGCTTCCCGGTTGTCCGAGCCAACGGTTACATTTCCATATTTTTCATAGTCCTTTATACTATCGACGTGTCTTTTGGTCAGATACATTGTAGTAGCCCCGTTGCTATGTAATACGCCTTTAGCAATAGATAATCCTAAATTCCCTGCTCCTATAATCGCTATTTTCATAATTACTTTTTTGTGATCTAGTTATTTTTATAATTCTCACTCCTTTTAATAAACCGCTGCTTTTAAATTTAATCCCTCACTTTCATCAAAACCAAACATTAAATTCATGTTCTGAATGGCCTGTCCGGAGGCCCCTTTAAGCAGATTGTCAATTACAGATGTTATTAATAGAACATCCTTGTACTTGTGCAGGTGAATATGACAATTATTCGTATTCACCACTTGTTTTATGTGAACCGGCTCTTCTGAAATCATAGTAAATACGGCATTTTTATAGAACTCATGATATAAATCATAAGCTTCCGTCTCATTTCCTTTAAACTTTGTGTAAGCCGTGCTGAGAATACCTCGGGAAAAGTTCCCCCTGTTAGGAATAAAATAGAGTTCACCAACAGCTTCTTGCAGAGATTCGAGACTTTCATTTATTTCACCAAGATGTTGGTGTGTAAAGGCTTTATACCAGGATGCATTGCTATTTCTCCAGCTAAAATGTGTGGTCGCCGATGGCATTACTCCTGCACCCGTGCTTCCTGTTACCGCATTCACATGTACATCAGAATTCAATAGTTGTGCATTGGCCAGTGGGAGTAAAGCTAATTGAATACAGGTAGCAAAACAACCCGGATTGGCAATATATCTGGCACTACTTATTGCGGAGCTGTTTATTTCGGGAAGGCCATACAAAAATTCTTTTCCGCCGAAAGATGCATCTTGCTTTAATCTGAAATCGTTGCTTAAATCAATAATCCTTGTTTTGGGCGAAAAAGAATAGTTGTTTAAAAATTTTTTGGAATTTCCATGGCCCAGGCATAGGAAAAGGATGTCGACTTCGGAATTTACCGAATCTGTAAAAGTCAAATCCAAAATGCCTAATAAATCTGTGTGGGTCCCACTAATTTTTTTACCCGCTTTTGTTGTACTGTATACGAAATCTATGGTGACCTTAGGATGATTTTGCAAAAGCCTGATTAGCTCTCCACCGGTATAACCGGACCCTCCAATAATACCTGCTCTAATCATGATTCTGAATTATATGATTCGCTATTTTTCCCGGATTGGATAGAATTTTAATAAAACCCTTTGCATCATCTGCTGTCCAGGCTTTATTTGTTTCACCGTAATTACCAAAAGATGCATTCATTAAATCATTCTCTGAACTAATGCCGTTCAATTCAAATCGATAGGGGTGTAAGCTTACTGAAACCTCTCCTGATACATTGCTTTGTGTATCGCTCAAAAATGCTTCTATGTTCCTCATTACTTCATCCAGATAATTACCTTCATGTAAGAGCATTCCGTAAAAATTCCCCAGCTGCTCTTTTTGAAATTGCTGCCACTTACTAAGAGTGTGTTTTTCCAATAAATGATGGGCCTTAATAATGATAAGTGATGCTGCAGCTTCAAATCCTACTCTTCCTTTGATACCGATGATGGTATCACCTACATGAATATCTCTTCCTATAGCATATTCCGAGGCCATACCGTTCAGGGCAATTATATTTTGAACGGGGGTACCCTTTTGACCATTAATGGAAACCAATTCGCCCTTAAAAAAGCTCAGTTTAATGTCTTTTGGTTCCGTTGTAATTAATTGTGAGGGGTATGCAGACTCCGGCAAGGACAAATTAGAGGTAAGCGTTTCATCGCCACCTACAGAAGTGCCCCATAAGCCTTTGTTTATCGAATATTTAGCTTTCTCCCAGGAATAGTCAATACCATTTTTCTGCAGGTATTCAATCTCGGCTTCTCTGGACAAACTTTTATCTCTTATTGGGGTAATTATTTTGATTTTTGGTGCGAGAATCTGGAAAATCATATCAAACCTCACCTGATCATTACCAGCGCCGGTACTTCCATGAGCAATATACTCAGCACCTATGTTTTTAGCATGGTTCACAATTTCTATAGCCTGAACTATTCTTTCGGCACTTACAGATAATGGATAGGTATTATTTCTTAACACATTACCGTAGATAAGATACTTTACCACCTTTTCATAAAAATGTTCCAATGCATCAATAGAAGTATAGCTGGAAGCACCTAACTGAACGGCTTTTTCTTTAATAAGTGCAATTTCTTCTGAAGAAAATCCACCGGTATTGACACTTACCGCATGTACCTCAAAGCCTTCTTCCCTGGATAAATATTTAGCGCAGTAAGAAGTATCAAGTCCACCACTATATGCCAAAACTAATTTTTTCATTTGTTCTTTCTTTTAAGAAATAGTTGCTCTTTCATTCTTTTAAGCCTTTTAAAAGCCTTATCATTTAGCTTTTCTTTCTTGGTCACAGCCAGTACGGGATCATAAAGCATACCTGTACATAGGCACATTTTTTGATCTGTTCTGGTGAGTACATCAAAATTTTTGCATGTTTGGCATCCTGTCCAAAAGGCCGGATCATCAGTTAATTCTGAAAAGGTAACGGGTTTATATCCTAATTCGTAATTCATTTTCATTACTGCAAGACCGGTTGTAATACCAAAAATTTTAGCTTCCGGGAACTTTTTCAAAGAAAGTTCAAAAATTGCTTTTTTAATTTTCTTTGCCAAGCCTTGATTTCTATAGTCAGGATGAACGATAAGCCCTGAATTTGCCACAAATTTTTGGTGTCCCCACACTTCTATATAACAGAACCCAGCAAATTTATCACCGTCCAAAGCAATGACAGCATTCTCGTTTTCTAGCCGTTTGATTATATATTCAGGCGTTCTTTGGGCAATACCGGTTCCCCTCACCTTTGCTGATTCGGCAATAGTGTCGCTAATTATTTTGGCGTATTTGAAGTGCGATTCGTTAGCAATTACTATTTCCATTGCTAGCTTTTTTTAAATGGTAAAAATTATTTGATTTGATAGTGCGGAAATGGACTCACCTATTTCCAAGAAAGAAATACACCCCTACGGGCGTGGACGTACAAAGGAGCGTACTGGAACAGAATTCCAAAGAGGTAAAGATATGTTTGTGCATTTTTTCATTGCAGATCAAATGTACAAATTAAATTGAACTATCATAATTTGCACACTAATTTTTACGAATTAGCAATTTTTGACCTTTCAATTTAATTATTTCGTAAACCATAAATCCAAATACTGTGAAATATTCAATAAATAGAAATCCAAGATTCTCTTTAAATTCAGGATTCTCGTAGGCAGAATAACTTAAAATGATCACTAATGACCAGGCCAGAGGGAAACGGTAATCCGTAAAAACGGACAGGCCTACGAGGAAAATTATATACCACGGATGCACTGTAGGGGACAAGAAGTAATAAAGTATGAGCACCCAGAACATAGAACTTATCAGTACTGATAAGTTTTTGTTATCCCTTAAAAAAGTAAGTAATAACACAAAACCTATCATTAAATAGGGCACTATTTTTCCATAGGTTTTAATTAACTCCCATGGCTTGACGTCAAATTTTATAGCTATCTGTTTAATTATATTGTAGATGCTGGCATTGAATTCAAAATTAGAAAACCACAAGCCAATGGTATCGGTGTAATTGCTAATGAATTCTGATGCGTAAAATGGTGAAACACCTATTAAAATAATTAATCCCAGTACTATGTAAAATTTAATACTTTTCTTAAATCCATAATAGGTTATAAACAAAGGGAGGAACATTATTGGCACGAGTTTCACCGAAATGGAACATGCAAATGCAATGGCTGCAAACAACCACTTATTTAGCGAAAGGAAACACAAGCCCCAAATAAAGAAAAATAGCATTACTCCTTCAAAATGCAGATTACCGGTAAGTTCTATGATTACCAGCGGATTTAAAAAATACCAAAAAATAAGATGAGGTGATCTGTTTAAGTGCCGTAGTAATTTCTTTCCAAAATAATAGATTCCTATATCGGCAAGTATAATAATAGATCTCATGACTATTAAAGAACCCATAATGCTCTTCCCACCCAAAAAGGCAGAAAAAGCAAACAGTAGTTGATTTAAAGGTGGATAATTGCTAAAATGTCTGGCGCTTAAAGAGCCCATACCATTGTATAATTCCTGAGAATTTGCCAAAAGTATCTCGCCATTTTCCATAATAGCATCAGGCGTCTGTAAATAAGGATTTATACCGGAGAGGACTAATTCACCATCCCAGATAAATCTATAGAAATCCTGTGACAAGTTTGGTTCGACCAAAAGAAAAATCAAACGAAAAAGAATACCGGAAATCAGAAGGAAGTTGAAATTCCACTTTTCAAATTGAATCAGTTTAAAACAAAGAAAAAAGAGGGCAAAGAAAAGGCTGATAAGCTTTATGAAATCTGTTCGCACGAGATCATATGCGAAGCTGGTATAGAACAATAGACTTGCCAATACCATGAGAATTGAAAATTTGTGAAGATTCCAATAGGAGGAAATCCTTGAAGCCATTGGTCTTTATAGTTTGATCTCTACAAAGTACACAAAAATTGATAATTTTCAAGTAATTATAAGTCCTGCAAATGTGCCAGCAAGTAAATCTAAAAAAATTCCTGTCACGCTAAGAAATAAGCAAATTAATACGCGGTTAGGCTTTAGCTGTTAGCGATTTAAGGGCAACAAAACCGAATCCGAGGAACAACATGAAATGAAATGGGAACAAACCAAAATCATTTAGTGGGATAGCGCTGTACATTCCAAAAAGGAAATAGATCATCAGGCCGAACTCAAGAATCATATTGGGAGATATCTTTTTAGCCAGGTATTTATTGCCTTTCCAACTGTCTGTAAGATTGTTGATATTGAATTTTGGTGTGCGTACAAATTCACTTCTTTTTCCCATATGGCCTTCGAGAACGGCAACTGTATTGTGCAAGGAGAAGCCCAGTGCCACCGAGAAAAATGTAAAGAAAAGTTTTATATAATCCACAAAATTATCAAAACTACTTCCCTGTATACTTTTATAAGTGAACCAATAACATATGAATAATATTACTGTACTTAATATGAAAAAACTGGTTACTTCAAATATCCAACCTAAATGACCATACATGTTCTTTATATATAGCATGGGAATACTCAACAAGGCCACAATAAAAACACAGAGGAACATGGAACTGTTTAACAGGTGCATTACCCCATGAAATTTGGTTTTGAATGAAATATTTTTAGCGGTAACAACACTCCAAACGGTTTTTCTAAAGTTTTCTGCCCCACCTTTATTCCATCTGAATTGCTGCGATCTTGCAGCGCTGATAACAACGGGAAGTTCAGCCGGGGTTTCGACATCTTCAAGGTATTTGAATTTCCAGTTTTTTAACTGCGCTCTGTAACTAAGGTCCAGGTCTTCAGTTAAAGTATCCCCTTCCCAGTTTCCAGCGTCCAGAATACAATCTTTTCTCCAGATACCTGCAGTGCCATTAAAATTAATAAAGTGTCCTTTTGCATTTCTTCCAACCTGTTCAAGAGTAAAATGTGCATCGAGAGCAAAAGCCTGAATTTTTGTGAGTGTAGAATAGTCCCTATTGATATGTCCCCACCGGGTTTGAACAACACCTATTTCTTCATCTTTAAAATAAATAACTGTTTTCTTTAACCAATCGTAATCCGGAAGGAAATCTGCATCAAATATCGCTATGAAATCACCTTTAGCAATTTTCAACCCTTCTTTTAAAGCTCCGGCCTTAAAACCTTCTCTGTTTTCTCTTCGAATGTGTTGTATATCTAATCCCGTATCCTGTAAGACTTTAATTCTTGCTGCAGTTTCTTCAACCGAATTATCTGTGGAATCGTCCAATACCTGAATTTCCAATTTGCTTTTAGGATATTCTATTTTGGAAATGTTTTCCAGTAAACGTTCTACAACGTATTCTTCATTGTATATAGGTAACTGAATAGTTACAAAGGGAATCTCTTTGGCATCCAGTAAATTATATTTAGGGGCAACCTCATTTATCTTCTTATTCCCTAAATAATTAACCAATAGGTTCAATTGTGCCAGACTGTAAAAAAAGATCAGTAACAGGGCTGTGCTGTAAATCCCAATAATAATGTAAGCAATTGTTAGTCCCATATTATTTTAAACTGTATTTAAAAATCCAACCCAATATTTTAACGCCCGCAAATATACTACCTTTTAATGTACCGGACACCTTAGATATGCCAATTCTTTTCTTGTAACGCACTGGTATTTCGACATATGACATTTTATTTTTAAGCGTTTTTAGCTGCATTTCGATGGTCCACCCATAGGTTTTGTCCTCCATTTGCAGCTTTAAAAGCTTTTCGTATTTAATTGCTCTGAAAGGTCCTAAATCTGTAAATGTTGACCCAAAAAATAACTTCATTAAAAATGTGGCCAATTTATTACCAAAAATTTGCTGCGGGGTCATAGAGCCATCCTCTCTTAACGCCTTTGTTCTTGCCCCAATCACCAAATCCACATTTTCCTCCAGAATAGGTTTTACAATTTTAGTTAACTCTTCCGGGTAATCTGAATAGTCTCCATCGATAAATACGATAATATTGGGCTTCCTGGACTTCCTGGCTATATAATCCATTCCGCAGAGGCAGGCATATCCATAGCCTTTTCTAGTTTCATTTAATACCGTAGCTCCTGCTCTCGTTGCGTTTATTGCAGTATCATCTGTTGAGTTATTGTTTACAACAATTATTTCAGAAACTATAGCCGGGATTTCCTGAATGACCTTTGCAATGGAATTTGCTTCATTATAGGCCGGGATTATGACCTGGATATCTGTCATATTATGCAAAATGATTCGTTAATCTCCACGTTTAAGACTTTTTATAAAATTCTTCATTAATTGCCTCCAAACACTTTTTAGTGCGCTGCAAAAATATCACTATTTATGGCACCATAGATACCTGAAATAATTCTTTTTAAATCAATTTTATTAAGGAGAACGCCATAAGCGCAGATAATATGAAAGATGGAAAAAATGAGATTTAGAGCCGTATTAAAGTCAACTGAAATCAAGTAATATTTATTTTTCGTTTACCAGAGTCATTAAATCTACGTCATTGCCTAATAAGACCTCATTACCATCAATACGTCCTTTTAAGGGACCATTCTCAAGTTTCAAAACTCCTCTCGGACAGACAGCAGAACAAATACCACAACCAACGCAGCTAGAGCGCACTATATTTTCACCTTTCTGAGCATAAGCACGAACATCAATTCCCATTTCACAATAAGTAGAACAATTCCCACATGAAATACATTGGCCGCCGTTAGTTGTTATTCTGAATCTTGAAAACAAACGTTGTTGAAAACCTAAAATTGCGGCCATTGGGCAACCAAAACGACACCAGACCCTGTTGCCGAAAATAGGATAGAAACCTGTGCCAATAACCCCCGAAAAAATACTACCAATAAGAAATCCGTAGGATTTCCTTAAAGTTTCAGATTTAAACAGGAATACATTGCCATCTCCACTGAAATAGTGAAAACCAACTAGGGCCATAATTATCGTGAAATAACCAATTGCACCATAAAGGGCATCTTTCTGAAATTGTTCTCTTTTGAATACCATAACAAGAACGAAAACGAAGGTCAGTATCAGGGCTACACCAATTAGAAAAGTATTTTTGGTCAACCAGTACTTGCTGGTATCGTTACCCAGATAGGAATAAATTACAGCTGTAGTCATTAGGGTAACAAAAACCACAACACTATGAACTACCCAGCGCTCTACTTTCCAGGCTGATAATCTTTTATCGCTTAGCTGTCTGAATGAATCCCCTGCTGTTTCGGCCAATCCTCCACAACCACAAACCCAGGAACAGTACCAACGTTTACCGTATATATAAGTCAGAAAAGGGGAGATCACAAAAACGGATAATATGCCGAATATGAGCATAGCCATGCCAATATCTCCCGAATCTATAAATGCATTTATCCGGTATCTTTCAAAATTATAATAGTTTAAGGGCCAGACATTCTTCAGATCATAATAAGGGAGCTTGCCATTTAATCTGGCCATTATTTCGGGAATGATAAATGCAAAAGCAGTTTGAAAGAACATAACGCTTATGGTACGAATCATTTCGTATCTATTATGCCTGTATTTCCAAATAAATTTAATCCCAAAAGCTAGAATAGCCACGGTATATAGTGATCCGTATACAAACCACTGACTGGCCGGATTGCCACTCAATAATCTGCTTAGCGGGTCAAATAATGCAATTATACCTGTATTTGAACCATTCTTTACCAGTCCGAGGTATTCCGGGAAAAAGTAAAGGACTATATAGAATCCTGTAAGTGTTATTCCGGTTATCCAGGCCCACAGTCCTTTAGAAGATATTGATTTAAACCAAACCCCATCATTTTTTATGCCCTTCAGTTTTTGAGCATACGCCTCTTTTGTAAACCAAAATACTCCGATAAAAATTGCCGCCAGGGAAATGATCAACCAAATTCCTTTATTGGGAAAGTCTACATTAAAACCAGCAAGCAGAACTATAAAAAGACCTGATAATCCGAGTATTACAGCTAATTTTTGAAATCTACTCAAAGCGGCAGGCGGTTGTCCTGTTAGTGCCATACTTTTATCCAAAGTGCTCATTCTTTATTTCAGATTTAATAAGGGTTTAAAGATTACATTCCAGAGTAAAAAAACTCATCCGATTGCAAATATTCGTTTCCAGTTTTTCTTTTCGGGCTTTATATCCGAACCATATTCTAAATTAAATTTATCTGCAATTTCATTTTCGTACGCTGCATAGAATTCGGGATCAAAATTGGCATCTTTAAGATATTTAATTACATGCATAACATCACGCCCTTCATTTAGCCATTTATCGAAGATCTCATGGCGCAGCCGAATTCCAAATGTATTTATTCCCAGAAATTTTCTGGTTTCTTTATGAAAAGCAATAGTCAGACATATTTTTTCCGTGGAATTTCTCCAATGAAAATGTTCCTCATATTCCTTTCTGCCATTGGTACTAAAAACCCACCCATAAGTTTGGTATTCTATGTCCAGAAATTTAGCGGAATTAAACCAGTGTCCCGGCTTGTATTTGGTTCTGTTTCCACAAATAGTCTGGGCAACTGTCTCTCCCATCATACGGCCTGTATACCAAACAGCTTCAATAGGCCGGCGATTACCAATGGGTTCATTTTGTTCTGCACAGTCTCCAATAGCATAAATATCTTTGATGTTAGTTTCAAGAAATCGATTTACTTTAATTCCCCTGCCCAACTCAATCCCCGAGTCGTTTAAAAATGACACATTAGGCGAAACACCGGGGGTTAATCCTACCATTTGACATTCAATAGTTTCTCCTTTATCGGTGATAACCGCCTTTACCCTGCCACTTTCATCAGCCAGGATTTCGGTTAAATTGGTCTCCAGACGGAGGTCTATATGATGTTCCAGAATGTGCTCATTCAGCATCTTAGATTCCCCATCAGGGAGCACGATGTCCCAAAAACTGTTTTCGCGGACTAGAAAGGTGACCGGAATATCTCTGCTTCGAAGCATTTCAGCCAATTCAATTCCAATTAATCCACCTCCAACAATAACAGCGCGTTTGCAAACTTCTCTATTGGGGGCATTGATTTCTAATAAATCGAGATCTTGTTTGGAATACAAACCCTGTACTCCGTGCAGATCCTGTCCTGGCCAGCCAAATTTATTGGGTTTTGACCCGGTAGCCAGAATTAACTTATCGTATTTTAATATTCGGGCGTCCTCAATCTGTAGTTCTTTTTTCTGATGATCTACCTTACTGACGTAGCCTCGTAGGAGTTCAATCCTGTTTTTCTCCCAAAACCAGTCTTCATAAGGCTTTATATGGTCAAACTTCATATGACCCATATAAACATACATCAATGCTGTTCTGGAAAAGAAATGATCAGTTTCAGCAGAAATTATTATAATTCTCTTATTCGAGTTTTTACGGATATGTCTTGCTGCTGTTACACCAGCTACTCCATTTCCAATAATTACAATATTTTCCATTTGGTTTAGGGGTTGATAGGCATTATGTCGAATATAAGGATAATTACTTAACGCCCACTTCAATTTTACATCAAGATTTATTACCTTATTTTTGTAAATATCCTTTTAAATCAATTATGAAGAGATTCGGGTTTTTACTGTTGCTCTTTCTTCAATTGTCTTGTACCAGTCAACCGGTGAATAAGATTAATGGAATAAGTTTTGTTGCTTCCAGGGATAAGGCCGTCCAGGAGCATGTAGATGCTTTCCTGAATATTCATGCGGATCATGCAGCTGTTATGCCATTTGGTTTTATAAGAGATATTTCAAGTCCGGAAATAATATTTGATACAGACCGTCAATGGTATGGAGAAACCCAGGGTGGTGCCAAGCAGTACATTGAGCTGTTGCGGGCAAACAAAGTTAAGGTGATGGTAAAGCCCCAAATCTGGATATGGCATGGCGAATTTACCGGAGGCCTAAAGATGGAAACAGAAGAAGACTGGAAGATTCTGGAGGTATCTTATGATAAATTTATGCTTACTTATGCCAAATTAGCCCAGGATACTAAAGCTGAAATTCTTTGTATTGGCACAGAACTGGAGCAATTTGTAAAAAACAGGCCAAAGTATTGGGAAGATCTAATTGTAAAAATCCGAAAGATCTATAAAGGTAAGTTAACCTATGCTTCAAACTGGGATGAATACAAACGAACGCCCTTTTGGGAATCCCTTGACTATATTGGTATAGATGCTTATTTTCCCTTATCTGATGCAAAAACCCCATCGGTAGAGCAGTTAAAGGCAGGTTGGAAACCCTGGAAAGATAATATTGCTGCTCTTTCAAAAAAAACCTCCCGTCCAGTACTTTTTACAGAATTTGGATATAGAAGTATGGATTATACCGCTAAAAAACCATGGCTTGTTGATCGAAATGAGGAAGGTGTTAACCTGGAGGCTCAAGTAAATGCCAAGAAAGCTATTTTTGAAGAGTTTTGGCGGGAAGAATGGTTTGCAGGAGGTTTTGTGTGGAAGTGGTTTCTTAATCACGAAAAAGCCGGTGGTGGAATGGATAACAGATTCACTCCTCAAAATAAACCTGCGGAAGAGATTATTAAATTGTTTTATCAAACTAATTGATCGTCTTTTTTCTGTTCCATTTTTTTGTATTCTGATCTACTTGCAATTTGGCAACATTTTTGATAATCTTTGTAAAAATTGATTATTGTGCCTCATAATTTTATAAAACCACTTTTAATACTCCTATGGTTACCACTATTAACTTTGGTAGCACAGGATTCGCTGAAAACAGTTGTTGCTGAAAAAGGGGATGGGATTTACTCATTGCTTCGCAAGCAAGGAGTTGACCCTTATATCACTTATGATGATTTTATTGTTCTTAACCTTCCAAGACTCAGGGATAGTCTGCATTTATACGAAGGAATGGTCTATGTTATTCCCAAAACAACAGGAGATAGTCTGGAAGTCGTTAAAGAAGAAACTAAAGTTGCTGAAATAAAAAATTCTGAAAAGGGTATAACCTATGATATTTTTGGTGAGAAATATGCCGGGGTTACCAGTAAAAGCGAGCGTTTAAAAGGCACGGTATATTATTTGATTTCAGGACATGGTGGTCCTGATCCCGGAGCTATGACCCAATACGCAGGGAAATCTATTTCGGAAGATGAATATGCTTACGATGTGACCCTGAGGCTGGCAAGAGAACTACTTTCTCATGGGGCACAGGTTTATGTTATTGTACGTGATCCGGATGATGGTATTCGCGATGAGCGAATTCTGGAAATGGATAAGGATGAGTTAGTCTTACCTGACCAGACCATTCCTTTAGATCAAAAAGACAGGCTTGATCAACGCGTCAATGCCGTGAATAAATTATATCTGAAACATAAAGGTAAACATCAACGCCTTGTGGTTACTCATGTCGATAGCCGTAGTAAAGGACAAAACATTGACGTTTTTTTCTATCACCACGAGAAAAGTAGTAATGGTAAAAAACTTGCTGAAAGTATTCACAATACTTTTAAAAAGAAATATAAGAAATACCAACCCAACCGTAGTTATTCGGGAACTTTTGAAGACCGGAGTAATCTCTACCTGGTCAGGAAAACTTTGCCGGCAATGACATTTATAGAAATTGGGAATATTCGCAATAAAAAAGACCAACGCCGGATATTGGATTACGACAATAGACAGGCTTTGGCAAAATGGATTTCAGAAGGGGTAATCCTTGACTACGAGACGAAATAATTGTTTACAAATCCACAGAATAAATTAGGTAGAAATTTTTCTTTTATAATAGTGGTATAGCTGTTCGGGATCTGCCCCGAAATAATTCTTAAGATGTATTATTCCAAAGTGGAATTGCAGTTTTAACTTACCAATTTGTTCATATTTACGAGCAGAGGTTTGCACATTATCTGGCAGGATCTTAAAATTAGTGAGCTCATAGAGCCGGCTTGTGAATTCATTATCCTCATATATTATGTAGCTTTCATCATAGCCCCCCGAATTATGGAACAATGCTTTGGTGATAAAAAGGGATTGATCTCCACCCCTGCATATATTATGATTTATTCTGCTAAACCAGGAAAAGAATCTCAAAAACCGGCTATTGCTATCAAATTTCATCCTAAAACATCCGGCTTCATCACCTTTTTGAATAGCATTTATGATAATCTTGTCAAAATTTTTTGGAGGAAAAGTATCTACGTGAAGAAAGTACAGAATTTCGCCTAAGGCATGTTTGGCTCCATAATTCATTTGTTTTGCACGACCTTTTTCAGACCGTAGCACAACAGCATCAAATTTCATAGCAGCTTTTATGGTACCATCTGTACTTCCGCCATCTACCACAAGAATCTCTTTTATATTGGAAGAACTCACGTTTTTCATAATATAGTCTATAAGCTTAACTATATAGCGCTCTTCATTCAGAACAGGAATAATAATACTTATAGTAGGTTTGTTACTTAATTTCATTTAAACTCCAATTGTATTTAAGATATTCAATTTTCACATCAGGATTAATGGATGATTTTAAATATTGGTTCAAATAAACTACTAGGGAACCGTTATTTTCAAAATCCTTATTATACCATTTAAAGATTCTGGATAACTCCACTTTATTTTCAGATATAATATTTCGGCCGGGGTCATTTACAAAGTCTTTCGTAGCCTTATCCAATTGATTATCCAGCTTTCCTTCCGTATAGGCTTCGTTAAGTAATTTCGGGCATGAATATGAAGCACAGTTAATGGCAAAATGAATTCGAGGTTCATTCATTTTTCTTAGGATCTTATGCTCTATTTCTCCTAATGAAATTAACTCACCGCCATATCTGATCCACGCTTTATCCCAGGGTTTGTTTATGTCCTTTATGCTGGCCAAAGGATAATTATCCAAAATTAGTTTAACTGTGGCTGCATTGTAAAAATTAATATAGTATGCCAGTTTTTTTTCTCTGGACCAGTTTTCATTTGCCGTATTACTTCCCAATTGCTCTAAGTAAAGGTTTAAAGTTTCTGATTCCTTCATAAAACCTTGATAGTCCACATTTCCCTTATCGTCAACAAAATTTTTTAGCATTGTATCCCAGCTTTTGTGGATTACATCCCCGCATATTTGTTCCATGGAAATTGATGATAATACTGTTGCATCCTTGACTGTGGGGATGGGTTGTAAAAAAACGAATAAAAGAAGCAAGTTTATTTGGAGCATTAGGTATTTTAGAATTTTAGTTGAATTAACAGTTTAAACCTTACATTTTATCCTGATTAGTTTATGAATTGAAATTCACGATTCCAATTGACAAAAGAGGCATACTTAATTTTGGTAACTGGACTATTGCCATTTAATGTGATACCAGTATTACTCATAATTCCCTTATCAGTTCCATAAATAATTTTATCATTTTAGGTTCGGTTTCCCCGGCAATTCTGATTATTTCTTTAATATGGACGGGTTTCAGATTGTCTGGATCGCATTCATCAGTAAGTACCGACACGGCGACGACAGGGAGATTTAAATGGTTGGCTACAATTACTTCGGGTACCGTACTCATACCAACGGCATCTGCCCCTATAGTTTTTAACATCCGATATTCTGCCTTTGTTTCCAATTGAGGCCCAACGACAGAAGCATATACACCACTGTGTAATGTAATACTTTCACGGACCGCAATTCCTTTAATTTTTGAACACATCTCTATATCATAAGGCTGGCTCATATCAACAAAACGAACCCCAAAATCAGCCACATTTTTAAATGCCAAGGGGGATCCACCTTGCAGATTGATATGATCTTCTATAAGCATGATATCACCCTTTTTATAGTTGAGGTTAATTGCCCCTGCTGCGTTAGAGATAAACAACTTTTTTATTCCCAGTTCGCTCATTACCCGAATGGGATAGGTAACATCATCAAACTCATAACCCTCGTAAACATGAAAACGACCCTGCATGACCACTACTTTTTTGTTTTCGAGTATTCCATAAATAAGCTTACCACTATGAAATTCAACGGTGGCCAAAGGGAAAAAAGGAATATTATGGTAATGGGCTACAATACTAGATTCTATATGGTCCACCAGTCTGCCAAGCCCTGTGCCAAGTACAATCCCTATTTCAGGACTTTCAAAGCCTTTATCTTTTAGGTAGAGAGATGATTCTTCCAGTTGTTTTTTGGTCATAGACTCAAATTTTTATAAAGGATTGAAAGACATCAATATCTTCTAAATCTTCGTAGACGTCAATATCATTTTTGATTTCTAAGAGTTTTACTTTTTTATGGTTTAAGTTATTGAGCGTATCTTCCAGGACGGTTTCTGTACCCCAGTTCTTGTTTTGGAATATCTCATTGTTCAATGTCTTCATTCCCACTAGATAGTACCCGCCATCTGCAGCAGGACCTATAACAAAATCCGCGTTTTCTATTTCCACAAAAGCTTCTTCGATGGTTTCACTATTTAAATCGTAAATATCACTTCCTATTAGAATTATCTTCTTATAACCCTTTTGAAATCCGGATTTAAAAGCATTATACATTCGTTCTCCCAAATCATTACCTTTTTGCAACTGTTTTGCGTAGTTGTCTTTATCCCATAAGTCATTTTCGGGCACTTCTTCTGAATAATAAACTTCTTTTGAACAACTAAGGTCTTTAGTAATCTCGGCCGTATGCCGTATTAAGATCATATAAATATCCAATGCCGCCTGATCTCCAATTGTAGCCGCCAGTCTTGTCTTACACTTTCCTAATTTCGGGTTTCTGGTAAAAATAAGTAGTAATCGGTCTTTATTTTCTTCCAACGTCATGTATGAATTAATCCTAATATACTTTTTCTGCCTTGGTCAGGTATTTTCCCCATAGCTTACCAAAGGCGTGCACTTTTTTGGTTTTTTCACCCTTAGTATTATAAACAGGATACCCCTGGTTGGTCCATTCAAAAATTCCTCCATATAAATTTTTCGTATTGAAATAGCCAGATTCTAAAAGTTCTTCACCAATATTCTCAGATCTGACCCCAATGGAACAATAGACAACGATATTTGAATTTTTATCAGGATATTTATCTGCCACATCGGCCAATTCGAAATCATCATAACCCACCCAGACAGCGTTTTTTAAATGACTTACCTCATATTCTTCCCATTCTCTGGCGTCTAAAATAATTTGGTTTTGAAAATTTTGCAAATCCGTCACAGAAATGTAAGGAACACTTTCGCTGTTGTACCAATCAAGAGCCTTCTCTATAGAAGATTGTGCGTTCGCAGAGAATAGAAGAAAAAAGAAAAATAAACATTTGAAAAAATTACACATCCTAATGAAATAAATCTATGGGTAAAGATACTCATTTGAGTAAAAAATTATCCCATGAATCGAGTGTTTTCAGGTACGATAAATAAAATCGTATTTTTATAAAAATCAACTATTTGTAATGAGAACCTATATTATTTCTTCCATACTGGGATTACTATTTATTTCAATTTATTCCTGTAAAAACAAAGAAGAAGAAAAGAATACGGAAATTGTTTCTATTCCAGAAACGGTCTTTTTTAAAGAACCATACAGACCACAATTCCATTTCTCACCAACAGAGATGTGGATGAATGATCCAAATGGACTTGTGTATAATGACGGGATATATCATCTTTTCTATCAGTACTACCCCCAAGATATTGTATGGGGTCCCATGCATTGGGGCCATGCAACAAGCAAGGACCTTGTGTATTGGGAACATAAGCCCATTGCTTTATTTCCGGATGAGAATGGATATATTTTTTCAGGCAGTGCTGTCGTGGATAAAAATAATACCTCCGGCCTTGGCACCCCGGAAAATCCTCCCTTGGTGGCCATATTTACATATCACAATGTGAACAAGGAGAAAGATGGTTCAAGTGATTTTCAGACACAGGGGATTGCCTATAGCCTGGATAATGGGGAAGTATGGACTAAGTATCAGAATAACCCCGTTCTGGGAAATGATGGGATTCGCGATTTTAGAGATCCAAAAGTCTTTTGGCATGAACCTTCCCAGAGTTGGATATTGGTATTGGTTGCCGGAGACCATGCCAAAATTTATAGATCTGCCGACTTAATTTCCTGGACCTACTTAAGTGAATTTGGGAAGGAAGCGGGAGCTCATGGAGGGGTATGGGAATGCCCGGATCTTTTCCCATTAAAAGTCTCCGGTTCAGGGGAGGAAAAATGGGTTCTTATTATTAGCATAAATCCTGGGGCACCTAACGGCGGAAGCGGGACTCAATATTTTATAGGTGAATTTGACGGGACCACTTTTACCTCTGATCAACAGGCAGAAAAATGGATAGATTGGGGAACGGATAACTATGCCGGCATAACTTATAACAATGAACCGAATAACCAGCGGGTATTTATTGGATGGATGAGTAATTGGGCCTATGCAAGAGATACACCAACAAAGGAATGGCGAAGTGCAATGACCGTTCCAAGAAATTTATCACTTATTAAATCAGGAAATACATATGAATTGGCCAATTACCCCATGGATGATTTTGGGACAATCTTTAAGTCGGAAATTAAAAGGGACTTCGAATTGATAACTGGTGAGTCAGAAACTATCGCTTTTGATAACTATAATCAATCAGAAATAAGGTTTAAAACCATGAATCGAGATTTTGAATTTTCTTTTAATAATAGTTTAGAGGAGGAGCTGGTATTAACCTTAGACGTGGATCAGGAATTGTTTTTATTAGATCGATCTAAGTCGGGCAAAACTACTTTTAAAGAAGAATTTGCTAAAAATGTACAAAAAATGCCAATTTCTAATATGCCTGATGGGGAAATTGAAGTCCGTATTTTGATAGATTGGTCATCAATAGAAGTCTTTTTAAATAATGGGCAATATGTAATGACCGCACAAATATTTCCTAATGCGCCTTACACGAATCTTGATTTTAAGAATACTACGCCAAACATCTTGAAAATTAAGTCTTTGGAAGTTAATAGAGCCGAATCTATTTGGTAGGTTCCTAGTTGGACTGATTTAAAATGCCAAACATAAGCCCCCGCAACTCGGCGAGGCCTTTAAGACGTCCAATGCCGGAATAGCCCGGATTAGTCTTAATATCCAGGTCGTTTAACAATTGTTGCCCGTGATCCGGACGCATAGGTAATTGCTTGTTTCTTTTGTCCTGTATTACAAGTAGTTCCTTAACCACACTGTACATGGGCACATCCCCTTCCAGGTGGCAGGCTTCGTAAAAATCGCCATCTTCATTTCTGCGGGTACTTCTAAGATGTACAAAGTGGATGTGATCTCCGTAGTCCCTTATAATTTGTACCAGGTTATTATCTGCTCTTACGCCTAAAGAGCCTGTGCAAAATGTAATCCCATTGTTTGGACTGCTGTTTTCGGTCAGAATTCTTTTAATATCGGTAGATGAACTCATAATTCTGGGTAAACCCAGAATAGGATAAGGGGGATCATCCGGATGGATGGCGAGAAATACATTATTTACTTCAGCCACAGGAAGTACTTCATTCAGAAAAAGATGCAGGTTTTTTTCCAAAGTTGTGGTGTCAATATTTTGATAACTATCTAATGCTTCCTGAAACTCTTCAAGTGTATAACCTATCTCTGCCCCGGGCAGATTATCTAAAATGGTTCTTTTGAGTTTTTCAATTTCTAAAGTACCCAAACCATGATAATAGGTTTCTGCTTTTTTGATGATATCCGGAGGATAAGATTCCTTGGCACCCTGTCGCTTAAGTATAAAACAGTCAAAGGCGGCCAGCGCTCTCATTTCAAAATTTAATGTTCTTGCCCCATTTGGAAGCTCATGGTCCAATTCTGTGCGTATCCAGTCTAAAATGGGCATAAAATTGTAGCAGATAATATTTATATTTTCTGATGCGAGGTTTTGGATGGTTATCCTATAGTTTTCTATAAGCTCCTCAAAATTTCCACTTCTGGTTTTAATGTGTTCATGAACAGGAACACTTTCTACTACAGACCATATAAGGCCGGCATCTTCTATAAGCTTTTTACGATTTCTTATTGCATCTGTACTCCATACCTCCCCATTTGGTATTTCGTGCAAAGCCGTGACAATACCAGTTGCCCCTGCCTGCCTTATATCAAGAAGCGTTACAGGATCAGTAGGCCCGTACCAACGCATTGTTTGTTCCATTGTCTTCATACCCCGGAATATGCATTAAATCCACCATCTACCGGAATTATGGTTCCGGTTACAAATTTGGAAGCATCGCTACTTAGCCATTGAAGAACGCCAAAAAGTTCATCTGGATCACCGAATCTGCCCATTGGAGTGTTTGAAATAATTTGTCTCCCCCGTGTTGTTAATTGGCCATCTTCTTTGGTAAGCAAAGTCCTGTTTTGCTCTGTTAAAAAGAATCCTGGGGCAATAGCATTAACTCTTAATTCTGCACTGTGTTTACTACAAAATTCAATAGCCAACCATTTGGTAAGGTTGTCGATAGCTGCCTTGGCCGAACCATAGCCCAATACACGTGTTATGGGCCTTTGAGCGGCCATAGAGGAAATATTAATAATACTTCCTCTCAAATCCTTTAGAAATAATGGCAGGAATGTTTTTATTGGCAGGAAGGAACCCATATAATTCAATTCCATAACTTTATTTAATTCATCAATCCCGGCGTCCAGAATAGTCTGTTCAGGGGTAATCACTGCCCCAGCCATATTCCCGCCGGCCAGATTAACCAGGACATCTATTTTTCCAAACTTGTTTTCAAGTTCCAATTTTGCGCGCTCTAAATCTTCCTCATTGGTGACATCGGCAATCAGAGGAAACACCTTATGCCGTGTACCTTTAATTTCCGCGATTAGTGAATTTACTTTGTTTTGATTCCTGCCCAGCGCAACTACTTTGGCACCTTGTCCGGCCAGATAGGCTGTCATTGCAGAACCTAATACACCGGTTGCACCACTAATTACTATAATTTTGTCGTCTACAGAAAACAATTCAGACATGATAAGCTGTTAAGGATATTTCTTTTAACTATGGGAAAAACAAAGATTCCCGGAATCTGATTAATCTTTCCAAATATAACTTAAGAAAGTTAAATTCTTTAAGTACTGCTGAAACTAAAATGGAAAATAAGCCTTTGCATTATGGTAACAGATATCTGATACAATCTTGCCCAACCATTTTTCATCTTCCGGTAATTCTCCATTTGTTACATCTTTACCAATAAGATTGCAGAGTACTCTCCTAAAATATTCATGCCTTGGAAATGAAAGAAAACTGCGAGAATCTGTTAACATCCCAATAAAACAACTAAGGAGGCCAATATTGGAAAGAGAGTTCAATTGTTTTTCCATACCGTCTTTCTGATCTAAAAACCACCAGGCAGAACCAAATTGAATTTTACCTTTGACACTCCCATCGTTAAAATTGCCAATCATCGCGGCCATAACTTCGTTATCAGCAGGGTTTAAATTATAAATAATTGTTTTCGCAAGTTGGTCTGTACTATCCAGGTAATCCAGGAAGTTACCTAAAGATACTGCCTGCGAAAAATCGCCAATAGAATCAAATCCTGTGTCCGGGCCCAGCTGCCGGAGCATTCTTTGGTTATTGTTTCTGAGCGCACCGAGATGAAACTGTTGTACCCATCCATTTTTATGGTAGCATTTGGCAAGAAACTTTAATACCTCAGATTTAAAATAAGCTACTTCATTAGAATTTAGGGATTCCCCATTTTTTAATCTTTTAAAGATTTTGGAGATGTCAAAACTTTCATTTTTGTAAAAAGGGAGATAATCCAAACCGTGATCTGCCAGTCTGCAGCCATTTTCATGAAAGTAATTTATCCTGGATTCCAGGGCCGACAGAAGGTCGGCATATGAATGAATAGACATATCAGCAACATCTTCCAATTGGCCTAAGTATTCAAGGAAAGCGGTAGTCTTTTCAACTGCATAGACCTTGTCAGGACGGAATGCCGGCAATAATTTCAGGCCTGGGTTCTGAATGCTTTTTTTATGGTATTCAAGTGTATCCAGTGGATCATCTGTTGTACATACTACTTCAACCTTCATCTGCTTCAGAAGGCCTAAAGTACTATGTGAGGGAAGTTGTAATTGTTTAGTGCAAGTATCATAAATATTTTGCGCATTATTTTGATCAAGGAAAACATCTATATTAAAATAACGCTTTAATTCGAGGTGTGTCCAATGGTACAATGGATTTCGAACCGTATATGGAACAGTCTCTCCCCACTTTACAAATTTCTCCTGATCTGTGGCATTTCCGGTAATATATTTTTCTTCAATACCAAGAGTCCGCATAGCTCTCCATTTATAATGGTCACCCTGCAGCCATACCTGAGAGATATTGTCAAATTGGAAATCTTCCGCTATTTTTTTAGGAGACAAATGATTGTGGTAATCAATGATTGGGAGGTTTTCGGCATAATCGTGGTAAAGCCTGCTGGCAAATGGGGTCTGCAATAGAAATTCTTCATTTATAAAATTATTCACCGTCATTTTAGTTTGTATTTACGGATTCAGGCAACATAGTTCCAACCATTCTGGAAGCGAGTGCTTCCAGATCAATACCCAATTGTTCTTTGTTTACACGAAGTACTTCGGTGCGTAATTCTATAGGTAAATTAGAATAACCGTCTTTCGCCCCAAGGATCATTCCGGCCACTGCAGCTACAGTATCATTGTCTCGACCGTAATTTACAATAAACTGAATGCTTTTTTCAAAATCCCCGTCCCCAAAGGCCAATCCGGCAATCATAATTTGCCAAATCTCACCGGCGTGAAATGCAATGGCCTTTTCGTCTTCTTCCAATAATTCATAAACAAATTCCTGTTGTATCCAATCCGTTTTAGTCCCGCTAAAATGATCAGGAATTTTTATCTGCAATGTATCCTGAAATGGAATAGAATCTGAACTTTTAATTTCCCGGGAAAGGTTTACATATTTTCTGGTGGTATTCGCTGTCTTATAGGAAAGACGACCTACAAGCCTGCTATCCTGATAGCGCATAGGATCTATAAAAACGGCGGCATTAAGTATAGAATCTATATTTGTGGTCCGCATAGCCATATGGGTCATGGCCGCAACCAGTCCTGAAATGTCCTTTGCATATCCAAGATCAAAAAGCGAATGTTTGTAGGCCGTGAGATACGCAATCTCTGGATTGGGTTCCAACAGGCCGAACATGGGAGTATATAACATTCCTGCACAGGACATTTCTCCTCCATAAAACCGGTTTTGAGCCTCCAGATAATCTTCCGGGCTTTTCTGGTAAGCCAATGCCACCCTGGCCCATTCTTTTATCCAGTCTACCTTTTCTAATCTGGCATCTAAAGCATCAGGGGAAGACAAGATTTCATTATCCCCTAGTTTTGATGCAATAGATATGTAATAATCTGTAATAAACTTCGCAAAGTCCTTCGCACTTAATTCTGGCGCATAGGTCTCAAAGTAAGAGACCATAAAATACTTCCATCTTGTATCGTCTGTGGTAGCCCCTGCCTCAAGATTATGCTCCCAGGTGCCTTCTGGTGATTGAATGCGTTCTGCAGGTGTAAGCCCTGTGATGTAGCCATATTTAAGCTGAATGTCAGACCGGTGCCACATCTCTGTAGATGTGCCCATGGCATCTCCAATGGCAGAACCAACCAATGCACCCAGAACCTTGTCATATAGTTCATCCTTATTTAAAATAAGAGAATCCTGGGCGTAAGAAGATTTCTTAGGTTCAGGAATATCTATTTCCGATTTTTGATCCTTGCATGATAGGATTAGCGCGGATACAAAAAAAGCCATAATTAAAAAATTGTTTTTCATACTAAAATCATTTTTCTGGCATGTTGTAAAAGATAGTCTTTTTCCTCGATAGATCGTTGCAATGGCAACTGAGCCAGACCAATTAAACGCCTTATAATTTCTATTCCAGCCACTTTAGAAACTAAGATATTATTTGCTTTACCTTCATAGAGTTCCATTACAGTGGCCAAAGAGGAGACATCCATTGTGACCATAATAAGATGTGCCGTCATTACACCCAGGTCGAATTCCCTAAAACCTATAAAACTGAATTCGGGATCTATAATATAAACCTTGTTTTCTTGCTGCATCCAGCTACCCGGATAATAGTCGCCATGAATCAAAACATTACCTTTAGAAAGGTACTTATCACCAAGTTCATTCACAACAGCCTTTATTGCTGTATCCTTTTTATAGGGAAGTGATAATTCCTGTAAACCTGCCTGAATATCATTTAACTGAAATCCATTCTCTTCCATAAATGGCAGTACAAAGATATGCTGATGATTTAATTCTCTCAGGGCCCTGTTTTCAGGAAATCTTTTAACATTACCTACCTTGTGAATAGCATATGATATGCCTATTAGTTTTTTGAGAATATCTAATGAAACCTTTCGGTCTTCGTAACAGAAAGTCATGTCTTCACACAGTCCCAGATCTTCCATTTGGATCACGAAGTTCCTTTGATCAAAAGCCAAAATAGCAGGAATGTGTTTTGATATGGAGGCTCTCTGCACAGCTTGATAAAATTCATATTCTACTTCAATTCTGTTGAGAGGTGCTTCAATTTGCTGGTATTTCTGTACATAGGGGCGCGATTGTTTTAGAATAAAAGAACGCTGATTTGTTTTTACACGGAGTACAACATTCATATTACCTTCCCCCGGTTTTGAAATTGCACTTATCTTTTCATGGGGATTCAACCAGTTTTTGGATTCGAGGAATTCCTCTAGCTCGGGTAGGGGGGTATTGGAATCTATAGAAATCAAGGTGTGAACAATTTTATTGCAAGATAGTCTCAAAACAAAAATATCCTTACGTTACTCTAAGATTTTTTATTCTATTTAAGATTATGAAATTTTTACTCCTTAAATAAATTCAAACAAGAGGCGTTAAGTTTTCCACTTGGGTCATTCATAAACTCAGCCATTACTTTATTTTTGCATTCCCGATTGCCGCTGCCATGCCCACCTTCATCAAGGATTAAAAGTGTTCCATTAATTAGATTTTCCTGAAAAATGACGCCATTTTTTGGGGGAGTAACAGGGTCAAATCTATTTACGAATATCAATGTTGGGACATCAGAATCCTGAAATTTTCGTTCCTCCAGGGGTAAGTTATTGGTATGCCAATTCATCCCAGCTATATAAAAAGCATCAAAAAAGCCTAATTTAACCGGAATCAATGGATATTCCTTGTACTGTTCCTGAATGACTTGTGGCGTATTGGCCGGATTAAAATTTTCATATTTTTCTACAGATAATAACATAGAAAGGTTTAGTCCTCCGGTTAACACATATTCAAACTGTAGTACTGCATTAATCACTTCTCCGCTGCCCTCCTTAAATGCTTTTATAAGTTCGGGTGCTTTTTCCCTTGAGTTACCTTGATACAGTAACCTTCTCAATAGGTAAATCCCGTCCTGGGCATTAATAGTTACATTTATTGAATCATTCATGTTGACTGTTAATGGCTTTTGTTCCAAAATCGAAATCGCTTCAAAATAATCCTCTTTTAGTATTGGGTATTTTTTTTTGCAATCGGGATCATTTTCACAATACTCGAAAATTCTACTCAATGCAAGCGAATAGCTGTCTAAGCGATTAAGAAGAAAATCACCGCTAAGCGGAGCAGGGGAATCCAGAACCGAACTATGAATAAATTCCGGGAACATATCCTGCACTACCCTGGCAATACGAGTACCATATGAACCCCCAAAAAGATTGTATTTCTTATAACCCAAATGTTTAAAAAGCATTCCTACATCCTTCGCATTTTGAATTGAATTATAATATTCGGGGCTAATGTCTTGTGCCTTACATTTCTTTTTATATTTAAAAATCAAGTCTGTCATCAAAACCAATTCCTCTTCTTCATCGGCATCTTTGCACATTATATCAAATGCATCAAAAGACATATCGGGCAAGGCAGATGAATATCCAATACCCCGTTGGTCAAAAAGAATAATATCCCGTTCATTTCTCAATGGATGTTCCAATAAGAAACCAACCATGCCCTGACTTAGCGAATTTCCCCCGGGTCCTCCAGAGAAGAAAATCATTGGAAATGCAGCAGAAATGGTGTCCTTAGCTTTTAGTATTATATAGGTAATCTGTATTTGTTTTCCCTTGGGCTCATCATGATTCTCCGGCACCAAAATTGCGCCAGCCCGCACCTCTTCGCCATCAGGAAGCCAATCCAGCCCCGTGAGATTTACCAATACAGGCTCATTCTGAGCCTTACAAACAAAAGCTACGAGGAGTAATACAAATAAAATTAGTTTTCTCATGATGGTACTAGTTAAATAGTTGTCTCAAGATAGTTTAAGTTTTTCATCCTACAAAAAGATTACAAGTTGGTCTATTGACCAGCTCCAATTAGTTCATTTTTATGGGTTTTAATTCTTCAAGAAGCCTTTTTATTGCTATAATCTGATGCTATAATTTCCCTTATTCCCGTTAAATAAGGGGTGACTTTAAAATCGAAATTATCAGTAAACTTGTCCGAATTAAACACATAATCCCTGTCGTACTGGTACATCATTTCCGGCATTTCTCTCATAAGAGGAATAAAAAGCCCTAATATCTTTACAATGAACTTTGTAGCCGTCTGGGTTTTAGGTTTTACATCCATTTCTTTTGCAATAGCGTTAATCCATTCCTTTCCGGTGAAGGGATTTTCGGCCGTTGGCAAATGCCACACCTGGTTATAGGCTTTTTCATTATTTCCAAGCAGTGCCGTAGCTTTCCCTGCATCCGGAGTGTAGGTGAAGGAGTGTTTGTAATTTAGGGAAGCCATCCAATTGGCCTTTTTGCCAATGCTTAAAGGTTTGAAAACAGTTTCTGTTAACATACTCGTATTTTTGATGCCTGGGCCATAAAAATCAGCAGATCGGGCGATAAGAGCAGTAAGTTTCCCCTCTTTTATTTTAGATAAGATCATATTAGCTATTTCGGCACGAATTTTCCCCTTTTTACTGGGAGGGTTAATAGGTGTTTGCTCATCCATCCCGTTTAAATAATTTGAATCATACATATAAATATTATCGAAAAAAACCAATTTGCAATTATGCATTATACAGGCATCTATTACACTGGAGGTAAATTGAGGCCAGTTCTCTTTCCAGATTTTTAAATTATACGGAAATCCGACGGCTACATAAACTGTGGTTGAACCTTTCACAGCTTCATTTACTTCTGAAGCATTGAGAAGATCTGCAGAAAAAATTTCATCTGTCTTGTTCACTTTTTTGGGATTCCTGCTCACCAACCTAATTTGAGAGGTATATTCTTTTAAGGCTTTAGCTAGTTCAACCCCAATAGCACCGCCTGAACCTAATATTGTTTGCATAACTTCTTTAATTAAAGCCCGATGGCCTGGTTATGATAGTCACGTTATAAGTTACAAATTATCCTTAAGGAAGACCAAAAGTGTTCGAATATTACCTGCTGTTTAATTTGTTGTAACCTGAGTACTTTTTTTTCTGAAAGTTAGGTGTATATTAGTGACATTAGAAGAATGCACCACATTTTTTAGAACAGTCCTTAGATATTCAAATAGGGAAATTAGTAATACCAAATAACTCAACTTTATGACTCGACCTTCCAACCACGAAACACAAGATAAAAATGAAACTAACCATTCCGGCAATTATGTGATTTTTCAACTTGGTTCCTATCCCTGGCAATCTCCTGTGGAAGCCACTTCGGGATCGGGTATCTTACATGAGGCGCAACACGAGGTTTTTAATGCCATGGATGGTGTGGCCAGCTATTCCATATTTCCTTCGGGATTTGCCCGCCAGAAGAATAAAGATTTGAATAGGAATGATGTTATAATATATGAGATGGATTCAGAGGTGCCAGAATATAGTCACCCGCATGGCCATAGATGGTCAGGAGTTAGTGAAGAATACGCAGACAAATTCATCACAGACCATGTAGATCTGGTTTATGACTATATGCTGCAAATAGAAAATACCTATGAAAAAGATTCGGAAATTAAGCTCTTTATTGCACATCACGCTTGTATAAATTGTATAGTCGCAAAAAAGGTGATGGAAAAGAGAGCTGCGAACGGGTATTCTGTTCCGCCAATTGTTGCCTTCTTACATGGTACTTCCATGATAATGATGGTTAACGAATTAAGGGAAACATCTATGATTAATAGTGGAAAATTGCTGCCCCAGGATAGAAAATGGCCTTCATCATTCCATAAAAAGTTGTCTGAAATGAAGATTTTTGACAACTGTAGTAAACCTGGGAATGTTAATTTGGCCTATGCTATTTCTGAGGACAATATAGTGGTGTTCTCAGAATTGTTCCCCCAGTTTAACAAGGAGCGTTATATTTTGGCGAACCCGGGCTTCAATAGTTGTTTTGTGCCTCGTCCAGATAAAAAGTTGGAAGATGTATTGAAAGAAGCCGGACTTAAACACCTTGGGTTGACCGAAGAGAAAACATATAACGTTAGAACTGATTACAAATACATGATTGTTTTTGTTGGGCAATTTGTAGGCTGGAAACGAATAGATGCTGTACTACGTGCCGCCAGGTTATGGGAAGCTGAATTTGGGGATGAGCTTCTCACATTGATTGTTGGGAAACAGAAGAAAGATTACAACATTGTATTGCAGAACTTAAACGAAGAACTTGGAAACAAAAATACTTGCTTCGTTGGCCCTCTTATGCAACCAGACTTAGCCAAGTTATTTGCAGCTGCCAATGTTTGTACATTTCCATCTAAAGCTGAACCTTTTGGGATGGTTTTAATTGAATGCCTTGCCTGCGGAGTTCCAGTGGTAGGGGCTGATTCTGGCGGGCCAAGGGATTTTATGACCAATGATGTTGGCTATTTGGTGCCTGAGAATGACGATATCGAAGTTTTTAGTAAACATGTTGCCGAAGCAGTTATCAGGGCGATTAAAGAAGATTGGAAAACTAAGATGTCTGAAGAGTGCATCAGGGTAGCCGAACCCTTTTCTAATATGCGAAAGACAAAGAAACTTTTAGATGATACCAGACAGCTCATAGGCTAAATAGTATAAAGTTCTGTTACCGTTTTAAAAGCCTAATTGTAGGGTAATCCTGCTACGTATCTTTAGGGCATTTTCATCATGCATTACACCTCCACTTAAAAAATGTGCTGTGTTAATTCGTTTTTGAAAATAGGTATCCCAAACAATTACGATATCACTGGGTAGCAGAACCCGTAGAAATACTGGAACAGAATGTACATTGGTTTGCTGATAATCATCACTGTTAAATGCTGCTATTACTGCATCGGATTCAATATAAAAATATCCAGCCTCTACGGACCAGTCACCAGGTTTTTTTAAAAGTCCATGCCTTATGAGAAAGCCTCCCGCAATATTTTCTTTTTTGTCATAGGCGGAGCCCAGGGTATCATCTTTATTTGCTCCTAAGTTAGCAGCAAATTCACCGACCACTCTCCATCGGTTCCAATGGTAGTCAGCAGAGAGGCCCAGGGAGTGAAAATTACTAAAGAACTTATTTGGATCATTAGGGTCTAAACGATTGGTTTTAAAATCGCCATCCAGATCACCTTCCTGAATAGAATAAGCAATAATATCAGGTTTATTATAATAGTATTGGAAGAGCCCAATCCTAAGGTTGTGATCTGGTAAAAAGGAATAATTCACCCCATTGGAAATAAGAAAACTACCAGAAACTATGTCATCACTCAGACTTCGTATCTCTCCTATCATGTATTGCCCCAGGACTACTTCCAGCCGGTCAGTCTGGTAGACCTGAGCGAGACCAGCTGGTTGTACATCTGTATCCCAGATCATATCTGTGGGGTGGTACATTGAATTCTGATTTGAGCCAAATTGAAATCGAAAACGATCCAGATTCAGGTTAATATAAACTCGGTCGACCGCTATGGGATCACGGCGAAATGCGTCGCTAAAACTACTCCAGCCCGATGCGGGATAGTTAGACTGCCCGGTACTCAAGCGGAATCCAGCCGTAAATTTCTCAGAAGGTTTAAATTCTCCTCCAAAGCGAAGCCGTACCCTTTCTCTAAAGCGATGGTCATCATCTGCCGTTTCATCAGTCTCAGCAAATCTTTCATTATGGATATATTCAAGACGAAAACCTACCTGACCGATCAGGGAGAATTTCTTTCCAATATCAAAAGAAAGTTCCGGATGATCATGTAGTTTGGTTTTTAAGGAATCACCTTTGGTCTGGGCATGAAGTGTCCCTGTTGAAATCAGCAGTACACTGGCCAGGATAGAATTCATGATCAGAGTATGTAAGTATACCTGCAATTTCATGCTATATAGGTTGGTTTAAACTACCTTAAAAATAATAAACCTTTTATAATTATATATCTCATAGTTAAATATATAATCATAAAAATGAATTTCAGAAACACTTGGAATTTAAATAAGGGTTAGGTTTGGTATTATATTTAGTTTCTATGTTGAAATGGGTCACAATAGCACTTGTCAAAGCAGTTGAACTAAAAAGTTTTGACATAGATGCTACTGCAAACAATTTATCCTGTGTCATAGGAACTTGGCGTTCTAAATTTGCAAACCCCATTGCCTTTTTGTGCATCACTTTTCTATCTATGAGGACACAATAATTAAGCCCAATAATATCAAGGTTGGCCATCATTTTATTTACGTAAGTATCTGTTTTTTCAAAAATGCTTACTTCGCATTTGGCTTGTCCTGGGCTACTGTATCAGTAAATGAAAGTAATGAGATAAAAAATAGAAAATGTATTGTCTTCATATTATTGTGTTTTAAATTGCATACAGCGGTCCTGGCTATGATTTGACACCTAAGAAAAGGCAAGTGAACGATGTGCTTGGCCCAGAACGATTATTTAGCGAGCCACCTTTTGTGCTAAATCCATTTTAAGGAAGTTTTATTAAGTTAAATATAAGAAAAGTTTTTGCTATCGTGAACTAGGCAGGGATGAATTATGGCCGTTGTTATGGGCAATATATTATCGAATTTTGTGTTTGTTGATTTCTTCTTCACTAAATCCCAAAAATTTCGCTGCATTATCATAAAAAATATCTTCTTTTTGCTCTAGAGTTAGAAAATCAGCATTGTTGATTGTTTCTATTCCCACGTTTATAACCTGCGGCCATGTCATTTGATCACTTCCAAACATAATTCGATTTCCAAATCCTGCAGAGATAAGAGATTTCAGATAAGCGTTGAACTCCTCCTGGGGTAAAATCCAGTTGACCACGGAAACGTCAATATAAACATTGGGATGTGCATACATTAACGCCTTTAAATCTTCCACATACGGCCAGGCACCATGCATAATATACACCTTAACATCAGGGTATTGCACTAACACATTTTCTAGTTGCAGGGGGTTGGCATTATATGCGCGCATGCCTCCAAGAAAATCTGGCATAAGGTGAATGCCGTAATTTGGGCCTCCTGGGAAAACATGAAATCCTAGAGGAATATTCAATTCCTGAGCCAATTCAAAATACGGTAGTATAGATTCGTCATCGGCTAAAATTCCCCCATAAAAAGGCGCTACTTCGGCAATCACATGAAGATTGCCTTCCTGATGTTGATTTCTCAATTCGTCTACACTCTTGTTAGAATCCCCAATTATAATGGTTTCTGGAGCGTCGTCATACCATAATTGACCACTGGTCACGATAGCTTTTACAATGTTGTTCTTTTGGAGTACCTCTAGGGTTTTTTCCTTTTGTTCCTTGTCTGAAATTACACCTTCATAGGTTTCTCCTCGCAATGTTGGTGGATGGGTCATGCCGAATAATGGATTCCCTTCAACGAAGGCATGAATATGCATGTCAATTATCGGACCAGTATAATTTTGGGATTGCCGTTCAGAACTTAAAGGTTTATTCTTTTCCTGATTCTTACAACCGAACAACAATAACAATCCTGTAAATAGAATAAGAAATGGTGTTTTCATAATCTGGTTATTTTAATAGCCCACAACGGTTAGTATATGAAGCGTAGCCTGCCGTTAGGCGGCTATAATTTCATATATTGTTAGCGGTTCCGTATTATCACTTTTTATTTGCCAAAGAGTTTATATTATCTATTAAAATGGCCCCAGCTTTTTCATCAATCGACATCCCTGTTAAGTATTCTGAATGTTTCACTTTGGGATTTTCTTCGTAAAATTCCGGTGTTAGAATATACCCTAAAGCATCCATCCCCAAACCGATCACAAACTTCGGACCTTGTTTG